>DASWNP010000021.1:0-78435 GCA_036399175.1 Pyrinomonadaceae bacterium
GAGTGCGTGGACACGGTCATCACGATCCCGAACGAGCGGCTGCTCGGAACCGTTGACCGCGGCGTCTCTCTGGCCGACGCCTTCAAGCTCGCCGACGACGTGCTGCGCCAAGCGGTGCAGGGCATCTCCGATCTGATCACCGTGCCCGGCCTCATCAACCTCGATTTCGCCGACGTGAAGGCGATTATGGCCGGAATGGGACTGGCTTTGATGGGCGCGGGGCGAGCGAGCGGCGAGCGGCGCGCTCTGGAAGCGACGCAGCAGGCCATCTCTTCGCCGCTTCTGGAAGAAGCCACGATTGAGGGCGCGAAGGGCGTGCTCATCAACATCACCGGCGGCTCAGACCTGACGCTCTTTGAAGTCAACGAAGCTTCGACTTTAATCCGCGAAGCCGCAGACGACGACGCCAACATCATCTTCGGCGCGGTCATCGACGAGTCGATGCGCGACGAGATGAAGATTACCGTTATCGCCACCGGCTTCGACAAGGAGATGCCCGGCATCGGCACGAACGCGCCCGGCGTGACGGCGCAGCCGCCGCCGCCACCGCAGCGATACACTCAACGCCCCGGCGACGACATCCCGGCGCGTCCGCCCACAGGCCAGACTCGCGCAGACGATTTGGACGTGCCGACCTTTATCCGCAAGAAAGCAGACTAAAAGGACAGGGCCAAAGTAGAACGACAAAAGGGCAAGGGTAAGAGGCGCGAGCGCCGCCTTTTACTTTTGCCCTTTTCCTTTTGCGTTTTTTCTTTTTGTCGTGTAGCATGTCGCCCATTCCTGACAGGATTGCCAAATTAACTACCGGTCTCGAACATTTCGCGTTTATTGATTTCGCCTGCCGCAGTTAAAGGCCGGTCAGCCACGCTGTTGTTTTGAACATCCGTGTGGCGAGCCTCGCCTGAAAGGTGGCGCGAGCGCTTCCACTCTCGCGCTGAAAAATTTCCCGCGAGAACGCTTTGGAGGGAAGGTAACGAAGGTGAACCGCAAACTTATCAGAACGACACTTGCAGAAGTTAAAGGTCGCGGCGACAGCAACAGCGCGCCGCCGAGAGAACGCGTGGGCAGCAGCAGTGGCGGCGGCAGCGATGCGCCTCATCGCCCGTCGCACGTGCCACATCGAAGCGGCGGCTCTGCCTCTTCGTCCGACCGCAAAGATTCTTCCTCATCCGCTTCAGGCTCCGGCGCGGCGATGGGTCGCAAACGCATTCCTCCGGCCGAGACCAACGCCGAGATTTTCTACTACAAGAAGCAGATGGACGCGCACACGCTGATGGTCATCGTGCTTCAGGACGGCGAAGAGGTAGAGGGCACAATCGAGTGGTACGACCGCTCGGCGCTCAAAATCAACCGTCGCGGCGAGCCGAACATCATGCTGCTCAAGCACAACATCAAGTACATGTACAAGGCCGAAGACCGCGATTCGGATGACGACGGCGACGACGGCGACGACGACGACGAAGGCGAAAGCTGAGAGGCTCGTCCGTCACGCTTTCCCCAAAAGACGCACGCGCCCCCTCTGGAACTCCTCATCCCTCCTCACCTGTTCTGGTGGCATCGGACAATGACTGACGCTTCGCAAGATTCAACCGACGGGGCTCGTCGCCGCTTCGTGCGCCGCGCAGGGCTGCCCCGCATCGCTATCACCATCGGCGACCCTTCGGGCATAGGCCCCGAGGTCGTACTCAAGGCAGTCGCCGAGCCTGAAGTGCTCGGCGACTGCCTGCCCGTCATCGTCGGCGACGCGCAACTGCTCGCCCACACGGCGCGCACGCTCGACCTTCAGTGCGGCTACGAAATCGTGCGCCACGACGAGCCTCTGCCCGAAACCTTCGAAGCTCCAATCATCTTTCATCTCGACAACATCGGCGCATCGATTGAGCCCGGCGTCGAGTCGGGCGAGGCCGGACGCGCTGCCGCCGAGTACATCGAGGCGGCGGTCGGTTTGTGCGCGGCGGGCGCAGTCGATGCCATCTCGACCGCGCCGATAAACAAACGCGCTCTCTTCCTCGGCGGCTACAGTTTCCCCGGACACACGGAATTCCTCGCGCACCTGACGCGCTCGGAGGAATCGGCGATGGCTTTCGTCGCCGCCAACCTCCGCATCGTGCTCATCTCGACGCACGTCCCCTTAGCCGAAGCGATTCGCCTCGTCGAGCGCGACCGCATCATGCGCGTCATCCGCCTGACCGACCGCGAATTGAAGCGTTGGGGCATCGAGAACCCGCGCATCGCTATGGCGGCTCTCAATCCTCACGGCGCGGAGGGCGGGCTCTTCGGGCTGGAGGAATCGGCTGAGATTGTGCCTGCCGTCGAGGCGTGCCGCGAGCAGGAGGGCATCGACGTGAGCGGCCCTTACTCGGCCGACACGGTCTTCCTGCGCGCCTCGCGCGGCGAGTTCGATGCCGTCGTTTCGTGCTACCATGACCAGGCGATGATTCCGGTCAAGTGCCTTTCGTTCGGCGAGGCCGTCAACGTCACGCTGGGCTTGCCGTTCATCCGCACGTCGGTCGATCACGGGACGGCCTTCGACATCGCCGGCAAAGGCATCGCCGAGCATTCGAGCATGGTGGCCGCCATCCGCCTCGCCGCGCGGCTCGCCCTCGCCGACGGTAGCGGCAAAGCGGTAGAAGTCTAAAGGAAACGAGGAACGAGGAACGATGAACGCGGAATGAAGAGCCAAAAGCTTTATACTTCATCGTTCATCGTTTCGCGTTCATACTTTCGATTATGACTACTTCGACCTCACGTCGTATTCTGGTGGCGGATGACGACCCGGCGATTCTGCGTCTGGTGACGACCATCGTCGAGAAGGAAGGCTATACGGTCGTGACGGCGCGCGACGGGCGCGAGGCTTACAGGCTTCTGCAAGCCGATTCCGACTTTCTGGCGGGCATCTTCGATGTCGTCATGCCGCACATACAGGGGCCGGAGCTTGTGCGCTACATGCGAACAGAGAAGCGCCTGATGCGTATTCCCGTGATGATGATGACGGCCGAGCAGAATCCGAAACTCTCCTCCGACAGCTTCGCGGCAGGCGCGGTCGTTTTTCTCCCGAAGCCTTTCACCACCTCGCAGCTTCAAATCATGCTGCGCATGCTCGTCAGCAAAGGCGGTTCCTGAAGCGACGCCGCGCGCCTGTGGCCTCCGAGGGCTCGCCGCGCCCGTTCCTCTGGCAACCAATCGAGGCCGGGCATCAATCTCAGGTAAAACTTTCGTCCGAGTCAGAGTTCAGAGGGAAAGATTTTTTATGAGACGACTGAGAGGCTTTTCGTCTCGGTTTGAGCCTTCGCGCCGACGCTTCAGGGCGACGCCCCTTTGCGCGCTCGTCTTTTGCGCTCTGGCGGTTTGCGTCGCCGTTGCCACCGCCGCAGGGGCGCAGTCGGGACGCCGCCAGCCAGCGCCGCGCAGTCCCGTCCCTCCGTCCGCGACGCCGACGCCCGCCTCGGATTCCTCCGATTCTTCTTCATCAAGTGGCGGCTATTCGGATTCCGATGCCCGTCGCCCTTCGCAGACCTCGACGGGCGCAGAGGCCGCCGTCTCCTTCATCGTTTACGAGGACGACAGCAGGAGCAGCTTTCTGAACCTGCCGGCGTCAACCATCAGCATCGTCGTCAACAGCTTCGCCACTCGGCTCGGCGACGCTCCCGGCGTCTCCGTCTCTTCGGGCGGAAGGAGCGACCGCAGGCGCGCGCGCGAGCACGCGAAGACGGAGAAGAGCGTCTATACGATTCTCTTGCAGGTGGACGAGGAGATGGGCGGCGGCGGTCGCGGCTCGACCGATTTGTCGAACCTGATAGTCAGGTACTTCGTCTACGAGCCTTCGTCCGCGACTTTGAAGCATCAGGGGCAAGTCTACATGCGGCCTTACCAGCCGACGAGAAGAGTCGGCGGCGTCAGTTTGCCTCTGCCCATGCCCACCTCGCGGCGCGTTCCCGTCGAATACATCTTCGAGCAGGCCGGACGCGACGCCGCCGACCGCGTGCTCGCCGCCTTTCACCTGCGCTCGCCCGATTAGTCTCCCCGACTCGCAGACGCCAAAAAGAGATGCGTACAGATTCAAAGGAGAAATGGGTGAAAGAAGAAATGGGTAAAAGGGAAAGAACAAAGGCGTCTCTCTTCTTCGCCCTTTCTCCTTCTGCCCTTTCCTTCTTTCCGTCGCGGCGGCGCGTCTGGGTCGTCATCTGCGCGGCGGCTATGGTCGTCGTGTCGCTTGCGCCTTCGGTTTCCGGCAAGACGCCGAAGGGATTGAGCGCCAAGCAGGCGCGCGACCTGATTCTGCGCGTGCCGGGGCTTCAGTTGAATAAGAGCGCGTTGAACGTGCGGGAGGTTTCCACCGAGGGCGATTCTGCGCAGGCGTTTGCAGGGGTGCGGACGGCGTTTCGTTTCAAGGAGGGCGCGGGGGGGCGCTGGGTGGCCGTCGAAGTCAGAACCGGCGACAGGCAGTGGGAAGAGCTGGATTTAATCGCGCGCGCGTTGAAGGCGGAGCGCGATGCGCCGTTCGTCGCCGACCTCGAAGCGCTGGCCGCCGAGATGGCGGCGCGAACCGCGAAGGCCGCAGAGGGCAAAGAACGCGCCGAGCCGGGGGGCGAGAAACAGGAGGCCGGGCGTGCGGAGCGAGAGGCGCAGAGCCGACAGTCTGAAGAACAGAAAGAGCCCCGCCGCGGGGCTTTGACGGCGAAGCTTTTCTCGGCGCTGCTCGCGTCTGCGACGCTGGAGACCGAAGTCGAAACGGCTTTTCGTTTCACACGCGCGGGAGGGCGCTGGCGCGTCGATTCGCTGCGAGTCGGCGAGGGAGCCTGGCAGAGCGTCGATGCGATTGCCTCGGCGTTGAACGCCGAGAAGAACGCGCGTGCGCGAGCAGAGTTGCAAACCCTTCGCGCCGCCCTCGAAGCTTTCCGACGCGAGCGCGGCTTCTACGTCGTCGCCGAAGACGAAACCGTCCTCGTAGACCACCTCAGCCCGCGTTACCTGCAACGCATCATCCGCTTCGACCCCTGGCACAGACCCTACAGGTACAGAGGAACGCGCGACGCCTACACCCTCGCCTCCGACGGCGCAGACGGCAAACAAGCCACCCCCGACGACGTAACACCGGACGGACGATAGACCATAGACGATGGACGATGGACGATGGACGGATGACAGCCGAGCTGCTTTCCCGTCGTCTGCCTTCGCGGTCGCCCGTCGTGCATCATTCATCACCGATGCTCGTCTATAGTCTGCCGTCCATCGTCCATCGTCTATCGTCCATCGTCCGTCCTTGAAATTCATCTTGACGCGCCGCGACGGCGGGTGTTAGGTTTCAAATGCGGCCTCTATTGCAAGAGCGCAGACGAAAAGAGCGCCGCGCACGAGCCCCGCGTCGTCCCCTCACTTTGCGCGTCGGACGCGCGCTTGATTGAGCCCCCTGCGGACGCACGCTTAACCCTCAAAGGAGAACGGTGTTGGTCACGAGAGGCCGGAGACTTCTGCTGGCAGACGACTCGCTCACCATCCAGAAGGTCGTCGATTTGACCTTCTCGGACGAGGGCATCGAGGTCGTCGCCGTGAGTGACGGCGCTCAGGCCGTGCGTCGTCTTGAAGAGGGCGCGCCGTTCGACATCGTGCTCGCCGATGTCTTCATGCCTTCGCCCAACGGCTACGAGCTATGCGAGCGCATCAAGGGCGACCCGCGTTTTCGACGCACACCCGTCATTCTCCTTGTCGGCACGTTTGAACCTTTCAATGAAGCGGAGGCGCGCAGAGTTGGCGCGGATGATGTTTTGACCAAACCTTTTCAATCAATCCGAGACCTCGTGAACAAGGTCGGCTCGCTGCTCGGCGGCGGTCGCGCCGAAGAGGACGAGCAGGACACCGGAGACCTGACGCCGCCTTCACAGACGCGCGCGAGCGAGACGCAGCGGCAGGACGCGGCGCACGCGTCGAGCCGCGAAGCTGCCCATCATGCGAGCGCCCGCGCCGACTCTACGGGAGACTACGCCGCACACGCCGCGACGCCCGCAGCCTCTTCGACGCGCTCCGAAGTCTCCTTCGACGACATCGAGATGGACGACCAGATGATAGAGGCGAGGCCGGTCGAAGCATCGCCGCTCGACGAAGCGCCGATGCGCGGCGCGGCGTCGAGAGAGATGGACGCATCCGCGCGACAGGAAGAATCGCCCTCCTGGCGTTCGACGCCCGAGCTGTCCGCGCAGGGCGGCATGACGGCTGAGTGGGAGAATTTGAGGCGAAGCGCACAGCCTTCCTCCGGCGCACACGACGCGGACTCGACGATGCAGGCGACCGACGAGCCGACGCCGACGACGATGGACACACCGACGACGCCGACGGCGACCATGCAGCCACCGACCATGTCAGCTACGATGCCCGCGACGATGCCACCGACCCGCACGACCACGACCGACGACTCCCTGCTCGACCTGGAAGTCTTCGCCCCGACGCCCTCCGCGCCCGCCCCGAACATCGACGAAGACGAGTTCATCCTCGACCTCGACGACGAAGAGACGAGCGACGCTCGTTCAGCATCCTTCTCAAACACCTTCGACGCCGCCGCGCACGTCGCCCCTCAAGCCGTCGGGACGATGGGGGTGCAAGCTCCCTCGGAAGAAGCGCACGCGCCGTCTGCGCAGGCTTCGACGTGGTTTGACCCGGAAGCCGACTCGGCGACGCTCGACACTCAAGCGGCTTCATCGCAATTTGAGACCGGAGGAGCGTCGGCGCGCTTTGACATGAGCGGCGAGCAGTTTGGAACGAGCGCCGATGCTTCGTCCTCTCTGGCCGAAGCCGCGCACGGCGAGAGAGAGACCGCCTACACTGGCGCCTGGGACGACGACGATGACATGCCGACCATTATCGCCGAAGCTCCCATGCTCGCAGCTCAGGGCGCGGCCACAGGATTCGACGCGCCCGCCGCTTCCGCGTCGCTTGATGAAATGAATGCTACCGGAGCTGAGCACGAGTCGGCGGCGTCGCCGACAGGCGCGTCCGAAACGTCGCCGACGGTTGCGTCGGGTGCATCGACGGGAGGACAGATAAGTCTTGAGCAGTTGTCGCCCGAAGTCATCGACGCGATTGCGCGTCGAGCGGTCGAGCTGCTCTCGGCGCGGGTCGTCGAGCAGGTAGCCTGGGAGGTCGTCCCCGACCTGGCCGAGCGGCTCATCAAGCGACAACTCGAAGAAGAAGGGCGAAGATAAGGCAAAAGTAAAACGGAAAAAGGCAAAGGTGAAGAGGAAATCAATTCTTCTTCACCTTTGCCTTTTTCCGTTTGCCCTGTGCCTTCTTTAGTCTGTCTTTTTCCTTTTTGCCTTCGCCTTGACTATACTTGTCGCCTATGGAGATTCCGAAAACCTACGACCCGAAACAGGCCGAGGAGAGCCACTACGCGCGCTGGGAGTCGGCCGGGTGCTTCAAGCCTGAGACCAACCGTGACGCGTCTGCGCCCGTCTATTCCATCGCCATCCCTCCGCCGAACGTGACCGGCTCGCTCCACATGGGTCACGCCTTGCAGCACACCATCATGGACGTGCTCGCGCGCTACAAACGTATGCAAGGCTTCCGCACGCTCTGGCTGCCGGGCTTCGACCACGCAGGCATCTCGACGCAGATTATGGTCGAGCGGCAGTTGAAGAAAGAGCAGGGGCTGACGCGCCACGACCTCGGGCGCGAGAAGTTTGTCGAGCGCGTCTGGGAATGGAACCGGCAGTACGGCGGCGAGATTAGGATGCAGATGCGGCGCGAGGGCGCGAGCGTCGATTGGTCGCGCGAGCGTTTCACCCTCGACGAGAAGCTGACGCGCGCCGTCCGTGAGTTTTTCGTGCGCTGCTACGAAGAGGGGCTCATCTATCACGGCGACGGAATGATTAACTGGTGCCCGAAAGACCAGACGGCGCTCTCCGACCTCGAAGTCGAGAAAGAGTCGCAGGCGGGGAAGCTCTACTACCTGCAATATCCTCTGAAGGGCGACGGCGGGCGGCGCGTGACCGTTGCCACCACCCGCCCCGAGACGATGCTCGGCGATACGGCAGTCGCCGTCAACCCCGACGACGAGCGCTACGGAGATTTGCTCGGCGCAACGCTTGAACTGCCACTCATGGGGCGGGAGATTCCGGTCGTCGCAGACGAGTTCGTTGACCCCGCGTTCGGCACCGGCGCGGTCAAGGTGACGCCCGCGCACGACCCGAACGACTACGCGATGGGGCAGAGACACAATCTGCCGCAGGTCAAAGTCATAGACCCGCACGCGCGCATGACGACGGAGGCGGGCGCGGAGTTCGAGGGCTTAGACCGCTACGCAGCGCGCGAGCTTGTCGTCCAAAAGTTTGAAGAGCTGGGCTTGCTTGAGAAGGTGGTCGATTACGAGTTTTCGATTACGAAGTGCGGGCGCTGTCGCACGGTCATCGAGCCCCTGATTTCGACGCAGTGGTTCTTGAAGCAGGCGGAGCTTGGGCGTGCGCCTCTGGAGCTGATGCGCGAGCGGCGCGAGCCGCGCTTCGTCCCCGAGACGCCCTACGAGAAGGTCTACATCAACTGGCTCGAAAACCTGCACGACTGGACGCTCTCGCGCCAACTCTGGTGGGGGCATCGCATCCCCGCGTGGTACGACGAAGAGGGTAGAGTTTACGTCGCGCGCACGGAAGAAGAGGCGCGACGGCAGGCGGGCACGGACAAGCTCACGCAAGACCCCGACGTGCTCGACACGTGGTTTTCGTCCGCCCTCTGGCCTATCTCGACGCTCGGCTGGCCTGATGAGACCGAAGACCTCAAGACTTTCTACCCGACCTCCGTCCTCGTCACGGCGCGCGACATCATCTTTCTCTGGGTCTCGCGCATGATGATGACCGGAGTGAAATTCAGGGGAGAGCGCGCCTTCGACGACGTTTACATCACCGGCACGATTTTCGATAAGCACGGGCAGCGTATGTCGAAGACCAAGCAGAACGGCATCGACCCGCTCGACGTGTTCGACAAGTACGGAGTCGATGCCACGCGGCTGGTGCTCGCCTCGGTCGGCAGCACCGACACGCGCTGGAACGACAATCAGGTCGAATCCTATCGAAACTTCGCCAACAAAATCTGGAACGCCGCGCGCTTCTGTTTGATGAACTCCGAAGGCGCGAACGCGGCGACCGGCATCGGCTGGGCGCACGACAAAGATTTGTCTCTCGCCGACAGGTGGATACGCTCGCGCTTCTTCAAGACCACGCGCGCCGTCAGCCAGGCGATTGAGAACTACCAGTTCTACGAGGCCGTCCAGACCCTCTATCATTTCTTCTGGGACGACTTCTGCGATTGGTATATCGAGCTGACCAAAGCCGAGGTCACGCTCGCCGAAGATACTCCGGCGCGGCGCGGCGCGCGCAGCCGCCTTCTCACCGTGCTCGAACAATCGCTCCGGCTGCTGCACCCGTTCATGCCATACATCACGGAAGAACTCTGGCTGCGTCTGCCCGGCGTCGGCGCAGAGATGCTGCACGACGCGTATCGCGGCGCTGAGCCGACGATTATGCTGACGAGCTATCCGCGCTTCAGCGAAAAGTTCGATTATAAAAAGATTGACGAGCAGGCCGAATCAGACGTGCAGGCTCTAATCGAGCTTATCTCGCGCGTGCGAAACATTCGCTCCGAGCTGGGCATCAAACCCGGCGAGGCGGTGAGCCTTCTGATTAGCGCGCCCGAAGAGCAGAGCCGCGCTCTTTTTGAAACGCAGACGGCGCAGATAGCCCGCCTGACGCGCGCCTCGGATACCAGCGTCGGCGCGCAGCTGAGCGTGCCGCGCGCGTCGGCGCGTGCGGCGTTAGGCAACGGCGCGGAGGTGGCCGTGCCGCTCGAAGGGTTGATAGATTTCGCGCAGGAGCGCGCGCGGCTCGGCAAAGAACAGGACAAGCTGCGCGGCGAGGCGGAGCGGCTGGAGAAGCAGCTCTCGAACCCGCAGTTCGTCGAGCGCGCGCCCGAAGAGAAGGTTTCGGAGCTGCGGCAACGAGTCGCCGACATCGCGCAACGAATAGTGGCTATCGAACAAATGCTGGAGGCGCTGGCGGAATGAACTGGCTCGACGAAGGCGCGCTCTTTTCGCAGATAGGCGCATTCTTAAACGAAGACTTGGGGCGCGGCGACATCACGACGCAATCGACCGTGATGCGACAGCAGCGCGCGCGCGGGCGCTTCCTCGCCAAAGAGCCGATGGTCGTCGCCGGACTCGAAGCCGCCGAAGCTGTCTTCTCGACGCTCGACGCGCAGCAGCAGCTCGAAGCCTTCGTCTCGGACGGCGACGAGGTCGAGGCGGGCAAGGTCATCGCGCGCACGAGCGGCTTCGCCGACGTGCTGCTGGCGGGCGAGCGCGTCGCTTTGAATCTCTTGCAGCGTCTTTCGGGAATCGCCACGTTGACGCGACGTTTCGCCCGCGCCGTCGAAGGCACGGAGGCGCAGATAGTCGATACGAGAAAGACCGCGCCGGGGCTGCGGATGCTTGAGAAGTACGCGGTCGTCGCGGGCGGCGGTCGCAATCATCGTTTCGGTCTGGACGACGGCGTGTTGATTAAAGACAACCACATCGCCTTAGCGGGCGGCGTGGCGACGGCGGTCGAGCGAGCACGCGCGGCGGTCGGGCATCTGCATCGCATCGAAGTCGAGGTCTCGACGCACGAAGAGGTGCGCGAAGCCGTCAGAAGCGGCGCGGACATTCTTCTGCTCGACAACCTCTCGCCCGAAGAGACGCGAGCGGCGGTCGAACTCGCGCGCGAGCTGAAGCCCGACATCCTGCTCGAATCCTCCGGCGGCATCACGCTTGAGAACGTGCGCGCCTACGCCGAGGCGGGCGTCAATCTCATCAGCGTCGGCGCGCTCACACATTCGGCGCGCGCAATGGACATCAGCTTCAAGATTCAACCGGGATAAGCGCGATGGAAAGAGCGCGCATCTGAAGCGGCGCGGAATGGAACGCCGCGCTGCGCCGGGCGTGTAAGAACTTCGGCGACTGATACGGACGGAGCTATTTAAAGATGCCCCCGGCTTTAAATTCCTCCTTCATCCTTCCTACTTCCTACTTGCTTTTCGGAGGGTTCGGTTATGCGAAATCGCTGGTTCGGGTTGATAACGTTGGCGACGTTTGCGCTCGCCGGGGCAGCTTTGCTTTGGCCGGACGTGAGCGCGCAGGAGAGACAGCGTCGTCCTTCGCGCCGCATCACTAATCCGGTCGCTCCGCAGTCCGCCGTGCCCCTGCCTTCGCCGCTCCCTTCGCCCGCCGCGCGCACGACGACGACGCGCACGACCGACGACGTGACGCTCGTCAGCAGCGCCGACCAGGAGACGCCCGCCGAAGAGACTCGACCGGCGCGGCGTTCGAGTCGCTCGCGTCGCGGCGAGCAGGAGTCGGAGGAAGAGAGCTTGCGCCGCACGGTCAACCGTCTCTCGACGCAGGTCAGAACCCTCTCCGAAGACCTCAGCGAGCTTAAAGAACAGCAGCGCACCATCGCAGACCAACAGCGCACGCTCGTCGATTTGGAGCGCCTCTCGCGCGCCGAGCAGCGCGCCGAAGGCTTCCGCGCGCAACTGCGCGACGTGCTCGAAAAGGAGCTGGCGCAGCAGGCTCGCTCCGAGCAGCTCGACTACGAAATGCAGCCCGAGCAGGTCGAGCGCCGCGCCGCCATGACCGGCACGCTCAACCCCGCAGCCCTGCGCGACCAGATTCGTCGCCAGCTCGAAAGCGAGAAACGGCGCACGCAGCAACAGCTCGAACTTCTCACGACGAGCCGCGCCCGCCTCGAAGCGGCCATCGTCAGCGCCGACGCGGAAGTCGAACGCCTACGCGCGCGCATGCAGGAGAACGAACGGCGCGAAGCCGAGGCCGGAACGAACCCCAACCAGAACACACCCACTCAAGACATCATCCGCCCGGCCACCCCGCGCCCGACGCCCACGCCGACGCAGGCCGAGCCGAACAACATCCCGCATTAACAAAAGGCAAAAGGAAAAGGCAAAGGGCAAAAGTGAAGAGGAGCCAGTCTCTGCCTCGCCTTTGCCTTTTCCCTTTTCCTTTTGCCTTTTCTCATTCTGTCCGTGTTAATTTCTTTCTTGCAGTTTCAACTCTCGATAATTTTTCAGGCATCCTAAATGAGCAGGAAATTTTTCTCTTCGGTCTTCGCGCCGATTCTTTTCGCTGTCGCGCTGATTCTCTCAAATGCTTCGGACTCGGCGGGTCAGACGCGCGCCTCTCAAAGCTCAGGCGCTTTGAGGTTTGAGGTGAAACTGGCTCGCGGTTTGACGGTTGCGGCGCAGACGAAGGGGCGACTCTTCGTCGTCCTCAGCCGTCGGCGAGAACCTGAGCCTCGCACGACCGTCGGCGAGACGGGCATGGACGCGCCGGTCGTGCTGGCGCGCGACCTCGAACGCCTCGCGCCTGATGCGGTCGGCCTGCTTGATGCAAGCGCCGCCATCTTTCCGTTAGAGACGCTCTCGCAACTGCCCGCCGGAGAGTATTTCGTGCAGGCGCTCTTCGATTCCAACGTCGATTTGAAATCGGTGAACGCGCCGGGCAATCTCTACAGCGACGTTCAAAGCGTCAGGCTCGACGCGTCGAGGGGCGCGACTGTCAGGCTTGAGCTTGCGCGGCGCGTGCTGCCCGAAGAGTTGCCGGCTGAGACGGAGTACGTCAAATACGTTCGTCTTCAATCGAAGCTTCTGAGCGCCTTTCACAAAAGACCCATCTACCTGCGCGCCGGAATCATCCTGCCGCGCGGGCACGCGAGCGACCGGGGCGCTCGCTACCCTCTGCGCATCCACATCGGCGGCTACGGCGCGCGCTTCGACGGCGTCGAGCGAATGATGCGCGCGGGCTCCGAGTTCAGGCGCGCGTGGGAAGCGACGGATGCGCCGCGCATGATTCTTCTGCACCTCGACGGCGACGGCCCCTTCGGCGACCCCTATCAGGTCAACTCCGACAACAACGGTCCCTACGGCGACGCCATCACGCAGGAACTCATCCCTCACGTCGAAGAGAAGTTTCGCGCCGTCGGAGAACCTTACGCGCGCGTGCTCGACGGCGGCTCGACCGGCGGCTGGGTCTCGCTCGCGCTGCAAATCTTCTATCCCGATTTCTTCGGCGGCGCGTGGTCGTTCTGCCCCGACAGCCCCGACTTTCGCGCATTCCAGCTCATAGACATCTACGCCGACCGTAACGCCTACCGGAACGAGCACGGCTTCGAGCGCCCGAGCGCCCGCGACCGCGACGGCGATACGCGCTTCACCATCCGGCACGAATGCCAGATGGAGAACGTCAAGGGCTTGGGCGATAGCTGGACGATGTCGGGCGAGCAGTGGGGCGCCTGGAACGCCGTCTACGGCGAGCGCGACGCCGCGACGGGTCGCCCGCGTCCCCTTTGGAATCCGCAGACCGGCGAGATAGACCGCGCTGCGGTCGAACACTGGAAGCGTTACGATTTGCGTCTCGTCCTTGAGAACAACTGGCCGAAGCTCGCGCCGAAACTGCGCGGCAAGCTTCGCATCTGGATGGGCGATGCCGACAGCTACTTTCTCAACAACGGCCTCTACCTGCTCGACGATTTTCTCTCCAAAGCGCGCCCCGCCTACGAAGGCCGCATCACCTACGGCAGGCGCGAAGGCCACTGCTGGATTCCTCTCAAAGAAAGAGAACTCCTCGACGAGATGACGGCGGCGATAGAGAGCGCACGGCCTCAACGTTGAAAGAGAGTTTGGCGTCAATAAGAGTTTGGAATCTGCGCCCCGGTTCTGATAGAAGATAGGGAACAGGGACGGACGCGAGGGGAGAACAGGTCGAACAGTCGATGGGGACGATTTCGCAGTCAGAGATTTATCGTCTGATAGCCGAGGCCAACGAGCGCGGCGAGCGCGTCGTCGTGGCGACGGTAGCGCACACTCGCGGCTCAACTCCGCAGCGTCGCGGCGCGAAGATGCTCTTCTTCGAGTCGGGCGAGGTGGCGGGCACGGTCGGCGGCGGCTGCATCGAGGCCGAGGTCTGGGCGGAAGCGCGCGAAGCCTTGAGAAGCGGTACTCCCGCCCTCCAACGTTTCAGCCTCACCGCCGACGAGGCCAGCGAAGAAGGAATGGTCTGCGGCGGCACGATGGAAATTTTCATCGACGTATGGCCTGCTGGCCGGGAAGGAGCAGGATGATGACCGAAGAGGAATGGCAGCGAAAGATGGATTTCATCGTCGAGCATCAGGCGCAGTTCACGGCTGGCATTCAACAACTGAAAGAACAGTTGAAAGAGACGCGAGAGCAGTCCGATGCTCGCATGGCGAAAATCGAAGATGTTATTTTGCGTCTTGCCAATCAGACTGAAAACAGAGTCACCGCTTTTGACGAGAGAATGAACCGCCTTGCCGAAGAGCAAGCCAAGACGCAGGCCAGACTAGCCGAGCTTGCCGAGATTGGAGCTGAGACCGATATTCGCCTGAACAACTTGATGACAGTTATCGAACGTCATATCGACGAGGGGCGCAACGGGAAGTCTTGAAGCCTGGCGTCCGGCGGAAGGAGTGAGACGAGTATGTCTGAATCTTTCATGGAGAATTACAAGGCGAAGCACCGGCATCCGTTGAACAGGTTGACGCACAGCATCGGCATTCCGATGATAGTCGTTTCGCTGCCGATGTTTTTTTTCAACTGGCGCTGGGCGCTGGCGCTCTTCGTCGTCGGCTGGATTCTGCAATTCGTCGGGCACGCCATCGAAGGCAATCAGCCCGCTTTCTTTCGCAATCCGGTCTACCTGATAGTCGGCCCCATGTGGCTCGTGCGTCGCGCCGTCGGCGTTTTTGGTTTCAACCGGACGACGAGCGCGAAATCGGTCACGACGAAGCGCGCGCCTTGAGAGCATGAAGAAGGGCGGCGAGGAAAAGAGCTACGCAGGGATAACGGGAGCGGTGGCGCGCGTCCTCGAAGGGGGCGGGCTCGCCGCTCTCGCCACGCTCGTCGAAGTTCCGGCCGATGCGGCGAGGGTGGGCGCGAAGGTGCTCCTGGAGGAATCGGGCGCGAGCGAGGGGAGCACAGGGGACACGTCGCTCGACGCATCGCTCGCGGCCTTCGCTTCCGTGTTTCTGGCCTCGCGAGCGGAGGCGCGCACGTACACGCTGGAGGAATTGGGAGGCGCTGAAAGTTTCGGCGAGAGGTGGCGCGGGGCGCGTGTGTTGTTTGAACGCGTGGAGACGGAGCCGCGCCTGGTGGTGTGTGGGGCGGGGCACGTGGGGGCGGCGCTGGCGCGTCTGGCGCTCGCGGTCGGCTATCGCGTGACGCTGGTGGACGACCGCGCGGATTTCGTCACGCGCGCGCGTTTCCCGGAAGAAGGCATCGAGCTTGTCGCCGCCGAGAGCTGGACTGATGCGCTCGACGCGGCCATCGGCACGGGGCGCGGCGTCTCGGTCGCCGTCGTGACGCGCGGGCACAACGAAGACGAAGAGTGCATGAGGGCGGCGCTGGCGAAGCGTCCCGCTTATGTCGGGATGATAGGCAGCCGTCGGCGGACGAACATCGTGCTCGAACGCCTGCGTGAGAGCGGGTTTGACGAAGCGTTACTCAGAGAAGTTCGCGCGCCGGTGGGATTGGACATCGGTGCGGTCTCCCCGGAAGAGGTGGCGCTCTCGATTCTGGCGGAGATGGTGGCCGGGCGTCGCGGCGGCACGGGCGCGCCGCTCTCCGAGTGGCGACGCCGAAGCTCGTAGAAGGCTCGACGCCGAAGCTCGCGGAAGCTTTCCTTGCGTCGAAGAGTTCCCGCACGTTTGTCTGAAGATAAAATCTGTCCGAAGATAAAATCCGCGTCAATCAATCGACACGCGAGGCGCGCGAGGCTTCGACGCCGCTATTGCCGTCACTCGTCTCGGCGGCCAGGCGTGCTTCGAGCCTGATGCGGCGTTTACCCATGAGCCAGCCGTTGAGGAATTGGACGGGGCCGATGAGCCAGTAGACAAGCCCGGCCAGTCCGCTCCGCGTGACGTAGGCGACGAGGATGGAGAGCAGGCCGATGAGGACGTTGCAGGCGTTGTCCTGCATCGTGTGCGCGTGTCGTGGATTTCCAGCTCGTTCAACTCCAGCTCGACGCGTTTGCGGTAGGCATGGTGGTAGAGCAGCGTGAAGACGGTGAAGACCGCGGCGAAGCCGAGGCCGAAGATAGCCATCATCTGCGGAACCTGCTCGCGCCTGATGGGCGGCTCTATCGTCCCGTCGGGCGCGAGCCTGCCCACCGGCAAACCCATCATCATGTTGACCGTGAGCGTCCAGACGAACTTGAGCGGGTAGACGTAGAAGAGGACGACGAAGAGCAGGAAGGCGTTCGTCCAGATGGTGAAGTTGTCGTTGAGACCGTAGCGGCGGAAGAACTTGTACTGCACGAACCAGACGTGGAAGAGCATGAAGAAGGTGATGGCGAAGGCGACGAAGCCGCGCATCGTGACGAGCAGTTGGTCGAAGGTTCTCGGCACTTCGAGCGAGACGACCAGAAGCGTGACGGCGAAGGCGATGACGCCGTCGCTCAAAGCCTCGATGCGCGACACCTCGCCGACGCCGCGCCAGCGAAAGCCTTTAACGACGTGTCTTTCTCTATCCAGAAGTTTTTCTCGAATCATCCTCGCTCCTTCGCGGTTCGTCGTCGGCCAAGCTGCTGTGTTACCGTGTCGGAAAGTGCGAGCATCCGGCACGCGAACACGGGCGCGCTAGATTAAAGGCGATGAGAGTCGCGCCTGGCAAGAACTTTTTCAAGGTGGCCGACGCTCAACGCCGGGGCGCTTCGGCGAGAGCTTCGGACAGGGCATATGGTAGCAGAGGCAGAGGGGCAGACGAGTAGCCGGAGCCGGGCGGCGGGGATGTTTCGCGCGCTCTCGCATCGCAACTTCAGACTGTTCTGGGCGGGCGCTTTTCTCTCGAACGCCGGGACGTGGATGCAGTCTGTCGCGCAGGGGTGGCTGGTTCTGAAGCTGACGAATTCGCCCTTCTGGCTCGGCTTCGACGGCTTCATGGCGATGCTGCCCGGACTGCTTCTGACGCTCGTCGGCGGAGTGTTCGCAGACCTCGTTGACCGCAAGCGGCTGCTCATCTATACGCAGGTCGGGGCGGGACTCACCGCGCTCGTGCTCTTCGCCCTGATGGCCGCCGGCATCCTCAACGATGCTTCCGACGTGTGGATGATTCTCCTGCTCTCGTTCGCTACGGGCTGCTGCATGGCGATTGGCGGCCCTTCGTTTCAGGCTATCACCTTCGACATGGTCGGGCGCGAAGACTTAGCCAACGCCGTCGCGCTCAACTCGGCGCAGTTTCAGCTCTCGCGCGTCATCGGCCCGCTTCTGGCCGGAGTCACCATCCAGATATTCGGCCTCGCGGGCTGTTTCCTCGTCAACGGCCTCTCATACGTGGCGATTGTCGCGGCGCTCTCGCGGGTCAGATTTGAAGATAAGACGGAAGGCGAAACGACGGCGGCCGAAGCAGGAGCATCGACGCTCAAAGTCGCGCCCGCCGAGCACGGCTCGCTCTGGCAAGACCTGCTCGAAGGGTTTCGTTACGTGCGAGGCCGCCCGCGCGTGCTGATGCTTCTGCTGGCGACAGCCGTGACGAGTCTCTTCGGCTCGCCCTACATCACGATGATTCCCCTCTTCGCGCGAAACGTGATGGGCTGGGGCGAGACGGGGCTCTCTTTGATGATGGGCACGTCGGGCGCGGGCGCATTCCTGGGCGCGATGATGGTGGCTTACCTGGGCGATTTCAAAAACAAGGGCTGGTTCGTGCTGGGCTCGGTCTTCGCGGCGGCCATCTGCCTGATAGCCTTCGCGCTCTCGTCTCACTGGCTGGTGTCGCTTTTGATGCTCTTCGCGCTCGGCTTTGCGATGGTCAACTTCTTCTCGGTGACGAACACGCTCTTGCAGCAGCTCGTTCAAGACCAGATGCGAGGCCGCGTGATGAGCATGTGGATTCTCTCCTTCATCGGCTCGATGCCCATCGGCAGCCTCGTCGCCGGAGCAGCCGCCGAGCGCTTCGGCGCTCAATGGACGCTCGCCGTCGGCGGCCTCATCATCCTCGTCTTCGTCGTCTTCGTCAGCCTACGCAACGCGCGCCTCGGCGAGCTTTGAAGAGACTGGCTACGGCAGGCGAGAGCCGCTTTCGCTCCCGTGCGAAACGGAGGCTGAACGACGCGAGGCCGCATCCTCTCGCCAATCCGAATCGTCGAAAACTCTTTCGAGCGGCGTGCGTCCTCGCTCGTCGAAATGAGAGAAGGACGGCTCTCGCCCCTGCGGCTCCTGCTTCTGCGACTCTTGACCGCACGCCTCCTGTCTGCGCGGAGGCGTCGTTGCAAGCTCGGACGGCGGCACATGTGAAGTCGCTTCTAAGGCCGCCGCGCCGTTTATAACCGGGCTCGTCAGGGTCGGGAGGTCGAGCGTCGTGATTCTCACCTTCCGAAAAAAATAGGGCACGAGCTTGAACCACTGGAGAGTGCCGAAGGCGAACAAACCCATCCAGAACATCGGCTCGTTTTCGAGACTGCAACCGTGGCTCGAAGAGCAGAGCGCCGAGTCGGCGACGACGGCGTAAAACAGACTGGCGGGGAAGCAGGAGAAGAACATGAGCGGCTCAAGCCATTCATGCGAGAGATAGAAGTTGGACATTAAAACTGCTGTGTCCGGCAGAGCCCTCACTTTGTCCATCTGATACACGGTGAGCATGAACAGCCAGAGCAGCAGCCATGCGCTCTTGAGGTAGAATTTGACAGGCGTTCTCATCGTCGCTCCGCCAGACCTTTCCGAAGGTGATGCGACCTCCGGCATCCCTTTCGAGTCGAATAGAGCATCGGACGCAGGTTTAGACACCGCCCGGCCTGCCTTTGTTCCAGTGCCGAAACGTCGGCGAGGCTTCCCCGGCGAAGTTGCAGGGAGCGTTCGCGGGCGGTGGGCGCGCAAGGAAAGCGCGGCGTGCGCGTTCTAAGGATTGGACGCGTCGCGCGCAAGTATTTCGGGAGAGACGCGGAATCGCGGCTGAGCGCCATTCTAAAATGTTGAGGAGAAAGATATGCGAGCCAGAAGAGTTCTGCTTTGCCTTGTTGGTGGATTGCTGTTGAGCCTTTGGGCGGGCGCGTCGCATTTGGGCGTCGTTCGGGCGCAGGGCGTCATCGTGCCGCGCCCTTGCGGGCGCTGTCCGCAGCCCGTGCCACTGCCGCGCCCCATCCCTCTGCCGCGCGCGCTTCCCATCAAATCAATCAGGATAGACACACGCATCAACGAGCAGGTGGCGACCACTCACGTCGAACAAATCTTTCGCAACGACACGGACGCCGTTCTCGAAGGCACGTACTTTTTCCCAATCCCTGAATCCGCTTCCATCTCCGAGTTTGCCATCTGGGACGGCGACCGAAGGCTCGTCGGCGAAGTGCGCTCGCGCGAAGAGGCGCGCCGCATCTACGACGAGATTGTCCGCCGACAGCGCGACCCCGGCCTGCTGGAATACGCGGGCAAGGATTTATTTCAGGCCAGCATCTTTCCCATCCCCGCGCGCTCCGACAAGAAATTGGAGCTGACCTATACGCAGGTGCTCCGCGCCGAGACAGCCACCGTCTCTTATCGCTACCCGCTCGGCACGGGCAGAAACCTCGCCGACATCGGCACGGTCTCAGGCCGCGTCGAAGTCGAGGGCAGAGACCCTTTGCGCAACATCTATTCGCCGAGCCATTCGATTGACGTGGCGCGCACGGGCGATAGTCGCGCGCGCATCTCGTTCGAGTCGTCTCGGGGAAGCGAGCCGCAGGACTTTCAGCTCTTCTACACGCTCTCGAAAGAGGACTTCGGCCTCTCGCTCCTTACGCACCGAGAGCCCGGCAAGCACGGCTACTTCCTGCTGATGCTCTCGCCGAAAGAGAACCTCTCGGAAGAAGAAGCGACGGGCAAAGACATCGTCTTCGTGCTCGATACGTCGGGCTCGATGGCCGAAGAAGGGAAGATGGAGAAGGCGCGAGCGGCGCTTCTCTTCGGCGTCAGGACGCTTCGGCCCGCCGACCGCTTCAACATCGTCTCCTTCTCAGGCGAAGAGCACCTGATGACTACCGGGCTCATCAACGCAGACGAGGCGGGACGTGCGCGCGGCGTCGAGTTCGTCCAGTCGCTAAGCCCTGCGGGCGGCACGAACATACGCGACTCGCTCGTCGCCGCTCTCCGCCTCTTCGACCAGAGCGAGCGCCCGCGCATGCTCGTCTTTATGACCGACGGGCGGCCCACCGTCGGCGAAACCAACATCCAGCGCATCATCGAGAGCGCCCGCACGGCGCGCACGGCGGGCACGCGACTGTTCACCTTCGGCGTCGGCTACGACGTGAACACGGCTCTCCTGGACAAGCTCGCGGCAGAAAACGGCGGCGTCGCCGATTACGTCGAGCCCAAGGAGGACATCGAGGTCAAAGTCTCCGGCTTCTTCACGAAGGTCAACTATCCCGTCCTGACCGATTTGCAGCTCGACCTGGGCGGCGTCGAAACCGACCTCGTCTACCCGCGCGCCATGCCCGACCTCTTTCGCGGCACGCAGCTCACGCTCATCGGTCGCTATCGCAATGCCAGTGACTTGAATCAGGTTCGCATGCGTCTCTCGGGACGCATGGGACGCCAGACCAGAACCTACACATACGACAACCTGCGTTTTCCCTTCAAGGAAAGCGACAACGATTTTCTCCCGCGCCTGTGGGCGACGCGGCGCGTCGGCTGGCTCATGGAGCAGGTACGCACCAACGGCGAGCAGAAGGAGCTGCGCGACGAAATCGTCGATTTGGGAACGCGCTACGGCATCGTCACGCCCTACACCTCTTATCTCGCGCTTGAGCCGGGGGCGGTGACTGTCGATTCGGACGATGCGCCGCCTCCAGCCCCCGTGACATCGGGCAATCGCGTCGCACGCCAGCGAGGGGCCAGAGACAGCATCGCCGCGCGTCCGATGAGCAGCGGCGTCGGCGGAAGCGGCGCCGGCGCACCTCCCGCGCCTCCCGCACCTCTGGCGCTCGAAGCGGCGAAGACGACCACCGGCGAGATGGCCGTCAAAGAGAGCAAGAGGGCGCGCGCTCAACAGGAAGTCTTGAGCGTCGAGGCCGAGCGGTCGGAGACGGTGCGCAAGGTCGGCGGTAAGACCTTCTACCTGCGCGAAGGCGTCTGGGTCGATTCCGAATTCAAGGAAGACGCCCGCCTGCCGCAGACCGCGCTCACTTTCGGCAGCGACGAATACTTCGCCCTGCTCAAACGCGAGCCCAAACTCGCAGACTACTTCGCCCTCGGCGAGCGCGTCCTCGTCGTCTACAAGGGGCGCGTCTACCGCGTCACGAGCTGAAGGGCAAAAGTAAAAAGGTAAAAGGCAAAGGTGAAGAAGAATTGATTTCCTCTTCACCTTTGCCTTTTGCCCTTTGCCCTTTGCCTTCTTGTGTCCGGGGCGGGTGTTCGTGTACAACGAATGAGGAAGCAGGAAGAACGAGCAAAGGGGAGAGATTGTCGAGAAGTTAAACTTTGTCGTTGGAGACGAGTGCGAGATGAGAGCGGAGCGTAGCGTTGTGAAGGGGCAGGGGCGCGTTGTTCGTGGGCTGGTGTTGACGTTGGCGTTGGCGGCGGGTTTAAGCGCGGCGTCCGGTTTGTCGCATGCTCAGGACGGTAGCGGCTGGGCGGCAGCTCGGCGCGGTCTGGCCGGTAAGGATTTGAACACGGTCTACTTCGTCGATTCAAAACGCGGCTGGGCGGGCGGCGACGGCGGCCTCGTTCTGCGCACCGAAGACGGCGGGCGCGCATGGACGAGACAGACTATCGATACCGCCGAAGCCATCAACGATATCTATTTCAGAGACAAAGAAGACGGCTACGTGCTCTCCGGCAATCGCATCTACGGCACGGACGACGGCGGGCGGACGTGGCGCGAGTCGAGCCGCTTTATGCCGGCCAACTTCGGCGGCGCGATGCCTGAGCTTTACAGCGTGCGTTTCACGTCGAAGAAGAAGGGCTGGATTGTCGGCTCTGTGAGCCGGCGCGACAACGTGGTCGATAGCCTCGTGCTCTACACGAGCGACGGCGGCGCATCCTGGGTGCGACAGCGCGTCCCGACCAAAGAAGAGTTGATACATCTCGACTTTGCCAGCGAGAAGCGAGGCTGGATAGTCGGCGCTTCGGGCGTCGTCCTGCACACGTCCGACGGCGGGCAGAACTGGAAAGCGCAGGCTTCAAAAACCAACGCGACGCTCTACCACGTCGATTTTCGCAACGAGCGGGCGGGCTGGGCGGTGGGCGAGCGCGGCACAATCCTGCGCACTTCGGACGGCGGCGAAAACTGGTCGGCAATCAACGTCTCACAGCTTCGCTCGACGCTTTTGAGCGTGCAGTTCGTCAACGACGAGGAAGGCTGGATAGTCGGGCGCGGCGGCGTCATCCTCCGCTCCGAAGACGGCGGCCAGACCTGGCTCAGACAGGACAGCAAAACCCGCCAGAACATCTACGCCCTCTTCATGGACAAAAAGAACGGCTGGGCTGTCGGCGGCGACGGAACAATCCTGCAATACGAGAGATAAGCAGAGAAGTAAATGGTAAATGGTAAATGGTGAATAGAGAAGAACCGGTCTTTTCTATTTACCATTCACCATTTACCATTTACCTGTTTTGAGTTATTTCGTGTCTTCGGTAATGGTGCCGAAGGTGGTGAGCTGGTCGGCGATTTTGCTTCGGTCGCCGACGACGACGACCGTCATCTTGTCGCTGAGGAGGTACTGGCGCGCGATGCGCTGTACGTCCTGCGGGGTGATGGCCATGACGCGCTGAACGTAGTTGGTCAGGTAGTCGTCCGAGAGGCCGTGCAGGTCGAGGAAGACGAGCTGGCCGATGACGCCCTGCCGCGAAGAGTTCTGCAAGACGAAGATGCCCGCCAGGTAGTTCTTGATGCCGCGCATCTCTTCCGCTGTCGGCGGCTCTTTCTGGAGCCGGTCTATCTCGTAGAAAATCTCCTTGAGCGAAGGGCCTGTGACGGCTGTCGTCACGTCGGCGATTTCCACCCAGTAGGCGTCGCGGTAGCGCGTCGAATGCTGGCTGAAGGGCGAGTAGGTGTAGCCCTTCTGCTCGCGTATGTTCGAGGTGATGCGCGAGCCGAACGAGCCGCCCAGAAGCGAGTTCATCACCTGAAAGGCGATGTAGTCCTGGCTGCTCGGGTCGACGACGGGCAGGCCGAGATAGATGGTTGACTGTGCCGCGCCGGGACGGTCGATGAGGTGCAGAGAGCGCGCGGCGACCGTCTTCGGCACGTTGATGACGGGCGCAGACCCGGTTGCCCATCCCTCGAAGGCTTGCGTGATGGCCTTGCGCATAGCGTTCGCGTCGAAGCGCCCGGCGACGTAGAGATTCGTGCGCGCCGCGCCGAAGTTGTTCTTGTAGAAATTCTGCACGTCGGCGATGGTGTAGCGGGTAATCATCTCTTCGGACGGGAAAAGACGGCCGTAAGGATGATTCGGGTAGAGCAGCTTACGGAAGCGTTCGAGGGCGAGCTGGCCGGGCTGCGTGCGCGCGATGGTGAGCTGCCGGACGCGGTCGTTCTTCAAACGCTGAAGCTCTGCGGCGGGCATCGACGGATTACGAAGCACGTCGGCGATGAGGGCGACCATGTCAGTCCCGAACTCGGAGAGCACGTCGCCCGTGACGTTCGTCAGGTCTTCGCCGACCGTGACGGTGAGCTGCCCGCCCATGCGCGCGGCCTCCTCGGCAATCTGCTCGCCCGTGCGGGTGGTCGTGCCCTCTTTGAGCATGTCGCCGGTGAGGTCTGCGAGCCAGACCTGCTCGGCGGTCTCGTTGAGGTTGCCGGTGCGCATCGCCGCCCTGACCGTCACTTTAGGAAGCGAGCCGTAGGGGACGAGCGTTACCTTCATGCCGTTCTTGAGCGTGAAGGTCTGTTTTTGTGGAAGCGTGAAAGGCTTCGGCGTCCCGCCTTCGGGCGGCAACTGTTTGGCGGGCGGCTGCTGTTGTTGAGCGAGCGCGCCGACAGTGCTGAAGAGCCCGAGGGCGAGGGTGCAAACTGCGATTAAAAGCTTCTTCAGATACATATTTTCTCCATCTCTCCAGCTCGGAAGCAGGACTGTTTTAACGACCGCCCGAAGGACGCGCGGCAGTGGGCGTGGCCGGTTGAGCGCCGCCCGGCTCGACGACGAGCACGGTGCGATTGGTCGGGCGCAGGTACTCTCGCGCCGTGCGCTGCAAAAGCTCGGGCGTCACTTTGCGAAACTCGGCTTCGAG
The DNA here is from genome assembly GCA_036399175.1 of Pyrinomonadaceae bacterium. GTDB lineage: Bacteria > Acidobacteriota > Blastocatellia > Pyrinomonadales > Pyrinomonadaceae > DASWNP01. The sequence continues at coordinate 24,240 of DASWNP010000021.1, forward strand.
CATGTTGATGCGCGCCGGGTTGTCGTCGAAGAGGGCGAAGCTCGCCAGCAGGTCTGCGCGACCGAAGCCGCCCAGGGTCGAGAGTGTGTCGTAGAAATCGGAGCGCAGCTTGACGATGGCTCGGTCGAGCGCCTTCTGGTCGAGCGGCTTCGACTGCACGCCCGCGACGACCGTATCGACGCCCGCCAGAATCTCATCCGCCGTCTTGTTGTTGTCGTAGAAGAGATAACCCATCCAGAGCATCGGGCCGTTGTAGTTGAACATGTTGCCGAGCAGGTTGATGCCGCCCGGAACGCTCGCCGTCAGGCCGCGCTTCTTGACTAGCTCCTGATGCAGAAGGCTGTCTTCGCCCTGCAAGAGAATCTGGTCGAGCAAGCCCATCGCGTAATACTCGGGCGTGTTGCGCTCGGGCATGTGATAGGCGAAGGCGAGCGCTGGACGCCTGGCGAGCGCGTCTTTCTTGCTGTGGCGCTTTTCCTTCTCCTGTCGAGGCTCGGTCAGGTCGGGCTGCGCGGGCTGCTTGACGGCGGGGATGGCGGCGAAATACTTGTCAATCATTTTGCGCGCCTGCGCCGTGTCGAAATCGCCGACGACGGCGAGCACGGCGTTGTTGGGCGCGTAGTAGGTGTTGAAGAAGTCCTGCACGTCTTTGAGCGTGGCGGCTTCGAGGTCTTTGAGTTCGCCGTAGAAGTTGTGCGCGTTGTACCAGTTGGTGTTGGCGTACTGCGGCATGTCGAGCCAGGGGAAGCCGCCGTAGGGCGTGTTGATGACGTTGACCTTGACCTCGTTCGAGACGACGCCCTGCTGGTTCGTCAGGTTCTCCTGCGTGATGTTGAGACCGCGCATGCGGTCGGCCTCAGCCCAGAGCGCCGTTTCCAGCTTGTGCGAGGGCATAATCTCGAAGTAGTTGGTGAAGTCGAAGCGGGTCGAGCCGTTCAGCACGCCGCCGTTCTGCTGAACGAGCTTGATGAACTCCATCTTGCCCAGATTCTGCGAGCCCTGAAACATCATGTGCTCGAAGAGGTGTGCGAAGCCGGTTCTGTCCTTCGGCTCGACGCGAAAGCCAATCTTGTAATAGACGGCGACGGCGACGGTCGGCGCGGTCGCGTCGGGCGAGAGCACGACGCGCAGGCCGTTCGGCAGTTTGTAATAGGTGACGGGAACGCTAAAACTATCTTTGCTGTCTGCTAGAGCGACGACGCCCGCGCCGCGCGCCGATTCGACGGCGACGAAGCAGAGCGCCAACGCGAGAGCCGCAGCGAGACTGCGGCGAAACTGATTTCTCATAGAACCTCCGTCCGAGATTTTGAAGCGAACAAAGCTTTGGCAGCCTGAGATGCCCGTGCGGTCGCCTGTGAAGCGTTGAGGGCGACTCGTCGGGCTTGCGGTTACTACTGGCGAAAGTCTGGAATCGACAAGTGCGAAAAGAGGAGCGCGGCGGCGCTCCGGTCTGAGGGCTGTGCCTTCGGTCGGCGCGCCCGCCGAAGGGCTTCTTCACACGCTGTCTCTTTGCACACACAATTTACGCGAGACCCGCCAAATTGTTTCATCCGGCGACGAAATTTGGCCTGTCTTTGAGCCGTCTCCAGCCTCTTTGGACGAAAATCCGAGGCATCGTCCGCCGACGTTTAAATAAATGGATTTTCGTCTAAAAATTTCGGGACAACGCGGCGCGCAGACGCCGCATCCGAATGGGTTAGCATAGCAGAAACCCCAGGGGACGCTCGGGGAAGCGGCTCCGGGGTGAAGATGGTTCTCCTGTGATTTCCGCCCGGTGTGCTGACCACGCGCCGGGCGGCTTTTTGTTTGGTGGACGGGCGTTCGATGAAATGGATGCTAAAGGGAAATCCTTTTCAGCTTGAGCGCGTGCCGGTGAAGCGGATGGTGGGAGCCATCGGGAAGCCGATTTTGATTGTGCCGTCGAGCCGGTCGTCATCGACGCGCCCGTTGATGTCTGCCTCGAAGGTGCGTCCCTGAAAGTCGAGCGCGACGCGCGCGTCGAAGCCCTCGTCGGTCGTCTTGAGGTCGGTTAAAGGGACGTTGCCGAGGCGCGAGTTCATGTGGCCGGTGAGCGCGCCGTTGGTGCGCTCGAAGGTGAGCGTGGCGGGGTGTGTGCCGAAAGGCGTGTTGACTTCCAGATTCCAAATGCCGTCCATCTGTCGATTCCCTCCGTTCGTTTTTCGCTTGTCGGGCGCGACCGTCTCCGAGTCGTGGCCTCGGTCGGCGACAATCGTCGCCGCTTCGTCGCCGTCGCCGCCGTTGCTGCTCAAACCTTTGCGCTGACCCGCGCTGTCGTAGACTTCTATCTCCTGCGCGTAGGGCGCGACCTGCTCGCCGAGCGCCGCAGCATCGCCGACGACGACGATGGCCGCACGCTCAGGCTGGATGTGCGCGCGTGCGACGCGTCGCACGTCTTCGCGTGTGACGGCGCTGATGCGCTCGCGGTAGGTTTGCAGGTAGTCTTCGGGCAGGTCGTGCATCTTTATCTGCACGAGCTGGTCGATGAGCCCCTCCTGCGTCTCAAGGCGAATGGGAAAGATGCCGGTCAGGTAAGACTTCGCATCTCCAAGTTCCTTCTCGGCGACATCCTCCTCGCGGATGCGCTCAAGCTCGTAGAAAAACTCTTTGAGCGACGCGCCCGTGACGGCTGTGCGGACTTCCGCCGATGCGCGGAAAGTTCCGGCCAGCCGGCGCGCGTCGAGGCTCGTATATGCGCCGTAGGTGTAGCCCTTCTCTTCGCGCAGATTCATAAAGAGGCGCGAGGAGGCGGTCGCGCCGAGGATGGTGTGCATGACGAGCAGGGGGAAGTAATCGGGGTCGGTGCGCGTGATGCCGGGGTTGGCGATGACGATATTTGACTGAGCCGAGTCGGGGCGGTCAACGAGATAGACGACGCGCGAGGTGCGCGCGGGCAGAGAGGGGAACTGCGAGGTGGGCAGTTCGCCGGGCTGCCATCCGCCGAAGAGTTCTTCGATGCGCGCGAGCATCTCTTCGCGTCGCACGTCGCCCGCGATGAAGAGCACGGCGTTATTCGGGATGAGCATCGAGCGATGGAAGCTCGACAGGTGCTCGCGCGTCATGCGCTCGATGGATTCGGGCGTGGGCGAGACGACGGCGTAAGGGTGCTCGCCGAAGAGCACGCGCGCGACCATCTCGGTTGCGAGAAACGACGCCTGTGCGCGCTGCGCGATGAGGTTCTGCTGAACGTTCTGCTTCGTCAGCTCAAGCTCGTCTTCTGGAAACGACGGATTGAGCGCGACATCTGCGAGCAGCTCAAGCACGCGCTCGCCGTAGTAAGAGAGCGAAGAGGCGGCGACGGTCGTATAGTCGGCGTTGGCTCCGGCTGTCAGCGTCGCGCCGAGGCGCGCCACCTCGTCGGCAATCTGGCGACTGTCGAGAGTCTCAGTGCCCTCTGTGAGCATGCTGGTCAGGATGTCTGTCAGGCCGGAAAGCTCGGGCGGGTCGAAGGCGTCGCCGGTGCGAAAGGCGAGACGAAAGCTGACGAGCGGCAGGCGCGGCGCTTCGACTATCACGACGCGCAGGCCGTTTGCCAGCGCCGTCTCTTCGGGCACGGGCAAATTGAGCGGGCGCGGAGCAAGCGGCGCGGGTGGCTGTTTGCGAAACTCTTCTGTTCGGTCAGACATCACATTAAACGATGAACACGGAACGCGGAACGATGAACTGAAAGACCCAAAGCTTTGTCTTCTTATTCATCGTTCCACGTTCCGCGTTCATCCTTTCACCCTCATCCTTTTACTTTCGGCGCGTCCGCCGGTTGCTGCGGTTTCTCGGGGTGCGCGTCGTCTTGAGCGACGGGCGTCGGGGGTGGCTCGGTCGAGGCCGGGGCTTGAGCGGGCTGGCGCGGCGGCACTTGCGGAGGCGGCGCGCCGGGCTGCTCTGCCTCGCCTTCGCGGGCGGCGGGGGCGGCTGCGCGCTCCGGCGTTTGCGGCGCGGGCACGATTTCGATGGCCGCGAGGTTGTCCGTCAACAAATAACGCGCGACCACCTGTTTGACTTCTTCGGACGTGACGCGCAGGTAATGCTCGACTTCGGTGTTGATGAAATGCGGGTCGCCGTCGTAGAGCGTGTATTCGGCGAGGCGCTGCGCGCGAAACTGCGTCGATTGCCGACCGCGTATCGTATCGTTGACGACGCTGTTTCTCAGTTTCTCCATCTCTTCCATCGTCGGCCCTTCTTCGGCGAGACGCTTTATCTCTTCCTGAATCGTCGCCTGAATCTCCGAGTGCGTGTGGCCGGGCTTAGGGATGGCGAAGATGTAGAGCGAGGAAGGGCCGCGCCGCTCGCCCATTCCGCCCTGCACGAGTATGACCGACTCGTCGCCCTTCACCATTCGCTGATACATGCGCGAGCTGTCGCCGTCGAAGAGCAGAAGGCTTGCCAGCGAGAGCGCGTAGAAATCGGGCTCGCGCCGCGCGGGCGCTTTCCAGCCGAGCATGAGCGCGGGAAGCTGCGCGAAGCGGTCGTAGTAAACCTCCCGGCGCGCGGCGACGTGGGGCGGCTCGGCGACATCGACGGGCGGCGGCGCGCTCTGGCGCGGGATAGAGTCGAAATATTTGTAGACGAGGCGGCGCGCTTCTTCGGCGTCGAAGTCGCCGACGATGGTCAGCACAGCGTTGTTGGGCGCGTAGTAGATGCGAAAGAACTCGCGCACGTCGTCGATGGTGGCGGCGTCGAGGTCGTCCATCGAGCCGATGGTCGAATGGGCGTTGGCCGGGTTGACGAAAATCAGCTCGTTCAAGCGCAGGAAGGCTTCGGAGTAAGGGCGGTTGTCGTAGTTGAGACGCTTCTCTTCTTTGACGGCCTCGCGCTGGTTGTCCAGATTCTCCTGCGTCACCTTGAGCGAGCGCATGCGGTCGCTCTCCAGCCAGAGGGCGAGCGGAAGCTGGTTTGCGGGAAGCGTCTCGAAATAGTTGGTGCGCTCGCTCGAAGTCGTGCCGTTCAGAGTGCCGCCGGAGTGGAAGATATACTGGAAGTGCGCGGCCTTCGGCACGTTCTCCGAGCCCTGAAACATCATGTGCTCGAAGAGATGCGCGAAGCCGGTGCGCCCCTGCCGCTCGTTGCGCGAGCCGACATCGTAATAGACCGCCACGCTCACCACCGGCACGGAATGGTCTTCGCTCAGGACGACCCTCAGCCCGTTCTCCAGAGTGAACTGCTCGACTGAAAGCTGCGGCAAAGTGAAGGTTGTTGACAAACTAGAGACTCCTAAACGATGAACGATGAACGCTGAACGCTGAATGAGAAGACAAAAGCTTTTCGCTTTTCAGTTCATCGTTCCGCGTTCATCCTTCCGCGTTTTCTTTACGTCGTTTCGCGGTTAATCATGCCGCGCAGCTCGGCGCGGAGGCGTTCGATTTCGGAGAGCTTCTGGCCGACGCGGTCGAAGAGCGCGGTCTGCGCCTTGATGCCTTCGTCGATGAGGAAGGCTGCGGCTTCGGCGCGGCTGCGAAAGACTCCGGCCTGCACGAGCTGTTCGAGTCGCTCCTGCGATTCGTGCGAGACCTTGACGGCGACGACGTAGTCGTCCTTCGCGGAGATGGCGCGCTCGATGGTGCGGCTGATGTCTCTGCCGATGGAGGAGAGCGATTCGGGGATGCGCGAGGCGATGTCGCGCACGGAGGAAGAGAAGCGCTCGCCATGCTTCTCGTCGTCGTGCTCGTCTTCTTCGCGCAGCATCAGGTCGTCAATCGGCTCGGTCGGACGCCCGGGGTCTTGCGGGTCGTAAGGGTTGCTCATTCTTTAAGCCTCCTTCTGCTATCTCAGGCCATAGTCTTCAAGCCTCGCCCGGCTACGCAAGGGAGAGAGACGGGGCCGAAGGCCGCTTGCTATCCGTGTTCGGTATGAGATGCTAAGAGTATTCTACGGATGCGCCGAAAGAAGCGTCAAGCAACGGGAAAAGCGAAAGGGCGGCGGGCGACGTTCGGGAGGCGTTTGAAATGGATGCTATTTGAAAGGTCGGCGCGAGTTTTTTCGTCGAAAGCCTATCGGACGTTTCCCGTCTGGTTGCGCAGGGCGATGGCGTGGAGGATGGTTTTGACCTGGAAGGGCGTCAGCTCCGGATAGGCTTCGAGGATGAGGGCGATGATGCCGACGATGTGGGGGCAGGCGAAGCTGTTGCCGGTCAGTTGGCGGTAGCCGCCGCCCGGCCAGGTGGTTCTCACCTGCACGCCGGGCGCGAGCAGCTCGATGACTTCGCCGAAGCGGAAGGTGAAGTCGAAGGGGTCGGGCGAAGCCTGCTTGCTGACGGAGACGAGCGAAGAAGAGAAGATTGAAGGAAAGCTCGGTTGCGGCAGGTTGTTGGCGGCGGCGACGACGATTGAGCCTGCGTGATAGGCGCGGTCGAGCAGGTCGTGCAGGGGAAGCGATAGCTCGGGCTTGGTCGTGCCGAGCGAGAGGTTGATAATCTGCATGCGGCGCGCGATGGCGTAGTCGAGACCGGCGAGAAACATCTCGCCCGAGCCAGAGGCGTTCGGCCCCAGAACCTTGATGCTGTAGAGCGAGACTTCGGGCGCGATGCCCTTGATGATGCCGGCGCAGGCCGTGCCGTGTCCGGCCTCGTCGCCCGTCAGGGACTTTCGGAAGGCGATGCGACCGCGAGCGTCGCGGTAGGCTTCGACCGAATCCTCGACGCGTCCGGCCAAGTCAGGGTGCGCCGCGTCGATGCCGCTATCGACGATGGCGACTCGGACGCCGCGCCCCGTGCGTCCCTGCCAGATTTTCTCCGGCCTGATGCTTGCCCAAAGCTCTTCGAGCATTCGCGCCGCTTCAAGCGCCGAATCCTTCTTCATCTGCTCGTCTCTCCGGCTCGGCTCACTGGAAGTAGCTTGCGCCCGGCGTGGCGGCGCGTCGCTCTTCAGTCCAGCGCGCGAGGCCGTTAAGGATGTCGCGGCACAAACGTCTTTCCGCGTCGCCGCGACTCGCTACCTCGCGCAGCGAGACGGCCAGAGAGAGTAGCTCTCGATGCTCGGGCGCGGCGCGCACCTTCGAGAGCCAGCGCTGCAAGTCTTCCGTCTCGCTCGCCGCGCGACGCTTCCCGCTCGCCCGCTTCCCCCGGCGCACGGTCGGCCTCACAGCCGTCGATACTTCTTCGCTCATGCTCTGCATCGTCCGGCGGAAGAGCATCTCGACGAGCCCGGCGGTCTCGTGCGCATCGACGAGCGTGGCGATGGCGTCTGCGAAGCGCGCCGCCCAATCCATCTCGTTCGGCGAGAATGGCTCGTAAGGAGCGCGTCCCAGCCGGTTGATGAATTCGAGCACGCCGACCGTTTCGCCGTTGACCTGAAGCGGCGTGGCGAGGATGGTCTGCGTCGTGTAGCCGGTCATGCGGTCAACCTCTTCGTAGAAGGCGCTCTCACGATGCACGTCGGCGACGACCATCGGCTGGCCGCTGGCGAAGACGAAGCCCGCGATGCCTTTGCCCGGCGGAATCCGAACTTTCAAAAGCTTGTCGGCCACCGCGCCGATAGCCACCAGAAACCGCAAGCCGCCGCGCTCGCCGTCGCGCACCAGGACAGAAGCCTCGCCCGAGCCGAGCGCGCGCGCCGCGATGTAGAGCAGATTCTCGATGGAACGAATCAGAGGCATCGTCAGAGCGTAGGCCACATCGACCGTGCTCACGACCTTCAGCAGACGCTCCTCCAGCGAGGCTTCCTCGCTCTTCGACCGTCGCGGCGACGAAGCAGCAACCGACGCCGACGCGCCGCTTCGCTTCGCCGCTCCCTTTTTCTTCGAGGCGGCTGGAAGCGCCGCCCTCTTTCGAGTTTTCATGGTTTTAGAAGATGGACGATGGACGAAAGAACAGACGATGGACGATAGACCATAGACGATGGACGACAGAACAAACGATGGACGACGAGCGATGGACGATAGACCGAAGACGCTTTGTTGAAGATAGACAATAGCTGAAAGCCAGGACGAGGCCAAAGAGACGGCTTGGCTATCGTCTATGGTCTATCGTCCATCGTCAATGGTCTACCCGTCCATCGTCCGCTCTCACGGCAACCTTGCCGCGCACGTTCTCATCCATTAAACTACACCAACCGGCCTTTCGGCGATATTTAAGAGCGCAGGCCAGAGTCGCCTCCAAAAGCGGTTCGGCCTGTCTCGTGAAACGGTTTCAGACGAGGTTTTCTCAGTGAAGAACAGACCCATCAACGCGCTCGCAACGCTGCTTATTCTCGCGCTGCTGATTCCGACTTTCGTCCTTGCGCAACAACAGCAGGAGACGACGCCGCCCACTACCAAGCGCGGCGACGTTGACCGAAGCAGCCCGCGCTCCGGCCAGCCCGCTCCCGAAGCTCGCACGCGCCGGACAAATCCGGCTCCGGCGGCCACCGAGGGCGTCGAGGGTGATTTTGCCGAAGCCCTCACCGTGATTCAAGAGAATTATGTCGATGGCAACAAGCTTGAATACAACAACGTCTTCAAGTCGTCCATCATCGGCATGCTGCGCTCGCTCGACCCGCACTCGAATTTCTACGACGCCAAAGAGTTCGAGGAGCTGCGCGCCGACTGGCGCTCGGAGTATTACGGCATTGGCGCGCTCATCAGCGACCGCCGCATCGGCGATAGCTCCAACACCTACATCCTCGCCGCGCTGCCCGACACTCCGGCCGCACGCGCCGGCCTTCGCTTCGGCGACCGCCTCGTCGAGATAGACGGCCAATCCGTGCTGGGCAAGCCATCGGCAGAGGTGCGCGACAAGCTGCGCGGCCCGAAAGGCTCGGTCGTCAGGCTCACGGTCGAGCGCGCCGCGAATGGCAACAAGGAGAAGGTCGAAATCACGCGCGACGCCGTCAATCAGCCGACCGTGCCCGACGCCTACCTGATTCGCCCCGGCGTCGGCTACATCGACATGACGCGCGGCTTCAACTACGACACCGCGGAAGAGTTTGAAAAGGCGCTCGAAGCCCTGCGCGAAAAGGGCATGAACTCGCTCGTCATCGACCTGAGGAACAATCCGGGCGGACTGCTCGACCAGGCCGTCAAAGTCGCGCAGCAGTTCTTGCAGCGCGAGCAGGTGATTCTCAGCCAGAAGGGGCGCGGCATGCGCGGCGGCGGCGATAAGACCTACAAGTCTGAAAACCGCTCGCCCGATACGACGCCGCTCGTCGTGCTCGTCAATCGCAATTCGGCCTCGGCCTCGGAAATCGTCGCGGGCGCTTTGCAGGATCACGACCGCGCTCTCATCGTCGGCGAAACAACCTTCGGCAAGGGGCTGGTTCAAAGTTTGCTCCCGCTCGAATACGGCACGGCGCTGACGCTCACGACCACCAAGTATGTGACTCCTTCGGGGCGGCTGCTTCAACGCGACTATTCCAACACCGGGCTCTACGACTACTACACGCGCGGCGGCTTAGGCCGTCAGGACGAAGAGAACGAGAAGGAGTCCGCGCCACAACAGCCCGTCCAGCCCGCAGGGCCTGAGAGCCGCACCGACACGGGGCGACCCGTCTACGGCGGCGGCGGCATCGCGCCCGACGAGGCCGTCAAGCCGCGCCTCATCGAGCCCGCTCAGCAGCGCCTCGTCGATCCCATCTTCGCCTTCACGCGCGAGCTGGTCAACGGTCGCATCAACGGCTTCGCCGACTACAAAGTTCAACGCGCCATCGACTTCAAGCACCAGCTTGAGACGACCGAATTCCCCGTCACCGACGCGCTCTTCAAAGCCTTCAAGGAGTTCGTCGCCGCTCACCCCGAGTACAAGTTCACCCCGGCGCAGCTCGACCGCAGCCGCGAATTCATCGCACGCCAGATGCGCTACGACATCGTCACCGCCGCCTACGGCACGACGACCGCTCAGCAGGTTCTGACCGTTGACGACCCGCAGGTCGCCAAAGGCATCGAGGTGCTGCCGCGCGCGCGCGAGCTGGCCGCCTCGGCCATGCGCGGTCGCAACCCGCAGCAGAAGTCCTACGAGTAATACGAATAAAACTCTCGCAGACGCCCTCGCTCCAAAGATGAAGAGGCTGCTTCTCTGACGTGAGAGGCGGCCTCTTCGGTTTTAGTGCTGGCGATGGGTTTTGAGTTTTGGTCGAGCGAGCCCGCGTCGCTGTTTTAAATCGACTCACTCGTTCAAATCGAATCACTCGCTGCCGGTCTGGTCGTGCGGGCTATCGACCGGCTTGGATTCAGACGAGCCCTTCTGCCTGAGCCAGACGGTCAGCAAGACCATCGCGCCCATCGACAGAAACTCGCTCTGCCAGTTCTGAAAAGATTCAAACCAGAAACGCGAAGTGCCGATATAGCCGATGGTGGAAACCTGCTCTCCGCCCCCGTGCGCTTTCTGGTCTTCGTTATACACCCGCGCGCCGCCCGCCGCGTGCAGAAAGAACGAGCCGATGAAGAGCAGGAGGAAGGCGAGGCTCAGCGAGTTTTCGTAGAGCTTGAGCACGAGGCCCCCCGCGCGTACAGGCCAGGGGGCATCCTTTTTATCGCGCGAGCCTCGCGGGTCTCTATCGACCGCCTCTTCCTTCTCCGGGTCTTTCGATTCCGCCGAACCCTTCTGGTAGAGAAAAATCGTCAGCACGACATAGATGAACATCTGCAAAAATTCGCTCTCCCAGTTCTCCATCGTGGCTTCGACGAAGTGGCTGCTGCCGAGATACTCGACGTAGCTCGCGACGGGCTGGCCGTGCTCCTTCTGGTCTGCGTTGTACTCTCGCTGACCGGCCAAACTCTGGCCGAAGATAAAGGTGATGAAGAACATCCCGAGCAGGACGATTGAGAGGCCGTTGTTACGAAAGAAGCTCCGCATTTAACATCCCCCGCGAATCGAAAGTTGGTAGAACGTCCACAATCGAACGGCAAGCTCACTTCAAACCCAGAGACTCCAAACTACTCATTTCTGACTCCAGACTCCAGACCCCAGACTCCAGCCTTATTCAATCTTTATTCGAGAACTGGAAGGGCTGCGGCTGTGGGTTCGGCTCGTCGTCGCCCGAAGCAGCGCGCTTCAGCTTTTCGAGGTCAAGCTCGGTCGAGGGCGTGGTGTCGGCCTTGAGCACGCGCTGCATGTGCTCGATGGCGTGGCGGTTCTCCTCCGGGTCGCTGGAGGCGACGCAGTCCGAGGGGACTATCAGGTGGAAGTCGCGCATGTAGGCGTCGTTGGCCGTAAAGAGCACGCAGATGTCGCCGGTCAGACCCGTCAGAATCAGCGTCTTGACCTGTAGGTATTCGAGCAGCGTGTCGAGCGTCGTGGAGAAGAAGCCGGAGTGCTTGGGCTTGAGGACGAAGTAGTCGTTCTCTTCGTCGGGGCGCAAAAGCTCTGCGACGGGTCGCCCGCGCACGCCTTCGTCGAGGCAATGGCTGAGCAGCTTGTTGAAGTCAGACTGCCATCTGCCGAAGTTGTCGTTGACGTAGATGACGGGGATGCCCGACTGCTTCGCCCTGCGCTTGAGCGCGGCCAGATGCTCGGCCATCGGCAGCGCATGTTTGAGAAGCTGCTCTCCGCTATCGAACTCTAAATCGTTGATGACATCAATCAGAAGCAGCGCGAGGTCTGCTTTGTCGGGCACATTGCCGTGCAAATCTTCATTCTTCGCGGGCATCGGGCGGCTCACTCTCCGGAAATAATTCAGCTTGATTAAGGCTCGACGGAAAAGGAATGCAACGGATTATGATTGCTGCGCGCGGAAAAAACAACGCTCCGTTTGACTGAGCCGCGACGCGGACTCTTTGAGCGACGACGAAGACCGCCCTGAGCGCCCTGTTCTTTCGGTTCTGCCACGCGCGCGAGAAGAAGAAAGGTGAGCTTCGCCAGGCTCAGGCGAAGCTCACCTCGTTTGTTGCTCCGATCGACGCTGGCAGGCGTGAGGGCATCGAGAAAGGGAAGGCGTCTAAAAGCGCGCGTAAGTCTCGCTCGAAGCTTCTCCGTTCAGGTCGAGCGTTATCAGTGTTCTCCTGCGAGGGTGATGAGCGAGAGGGTTGCGCCCGTCGGGTCGTTGATGACGCAGAAGCGCCCGACGGCCGGGATGTCGGTCGGCGGCACGCAGACCTTGCCGCCAAGCTCTTCGACGCGCCGCGCCGAAGCATCGACATCGTCAACCGCCACGTAAGACATCCAGTGAGACGACATCCGGCCGTACTCCTCGTTCATCTGGTAGATGCCGCCGACCGCCTCGCCCGCCGCCATAATCTCTGAATAGCCTCCCGGCAACACCTGTCCCTCTTTCAACTGCCAGCCCAGAAGCTCCGCGTAAAACTTCTTCGCGGCCTGCGTATCGGTCGTCGCAAGCTCCGTCCAGCAGAATGTGCCGTGCGGTGAAATCACTTTTTCCGCCATCGCAAGTGTCTCCTTTTTTCGAGTAGAGAGTTTTTCAGAGCATCCCCTCCGAGCGTCCGCGTGATGTTCGGGCGCGGCTGCTCTTCAGGAAAGAAAAAAGGTGAGGCATTCAAAACGAAAGCTCACCTTTCAAACCTACCCCTTGCTCGTAAATGTCGTTTGCGAGGGCTGCGATGTGTTCCCTTTGATAGTTCGTTCGGCTCTTAGTGTGCGACGAGCCACTCGTGGAAAAGCTGCGACTCCTCCTGCTTCCCGCTCCAGCGCGCGCGGTTCTTGCCGGTCAGTGCCAAAACCATCGCGTGATGCTGCCCGGCGCGGTCGCCGAGCCGCTCGAAGTAGTTGTAGAGACGGTCGATTTTCTGCACAGACTCGCGCGCCGTCTCCACCGTCTTGAACGACAGCACGTTGCGGAAGAAACGCGAGTAGACGTTCTGCTCCGCGCCAGTCGTCGTGTAAAGGTCGAAGTAACCTTGAATGTAACCGGCAGCCTGTAAGACCTGCGCGACGTAGGACGGACGCGCCTTCACCTGCCGGACAATCTCCGCGATGTCGGTCGTGCCCGACTCGTAGATGTCGAGAATCTGATCCTTCTTCGAGAAGGGAAGATGGATTCGCTCTCCCTCTTCGACGGAAGTCTCGACGCTTGCGTTCGACTCCGGCTCGTTCGCATATTCCAGCTCAAGCGAGAGCGGCTGCGAGTGCTCCTGAATCAACTCTTCTGTCGTCATCTTTCAAACCTCCTTGCCAGTGAGCCGTGAGCCGTAAGCAGTGAGCAGTAAAATCAGAACTATGCTTTCGTCCCTTCTGCTCACTGCTCACCGCTTACTGCTTACTTTCCCTTAGCTCGCCCGGCGCATGCCGCCCGCCGCTTCCTGTTGCATGTTCTTGAGATGGTCGATGAAGCTCGAAGCGGCCTTCTTCGACAATTCCTCCGTGCGGCAGCGCAAAACCGACTGGCACTCCTCTTCCACGTCCACTCCGGCTTCACGCGCCAGAGCGCGAATCATGCCGAGCTGTTTGGGCGTGACGAGGTCGGCCATCGACTTGGCGAGCGGGTCGCGCGGAAACTCGTTCGTCTGCGGCGCAGAGCCCTGCGTCTCAATCACGTCCGACTCGCGCTGGTAAAGCTCGCGCGCGATGCCGAACTTAATGGCGGCGCGCTTCAAGGCGTCGTGCTCGGCCTTCTTGATGCCGGTCTCGTTGTCAGCCGTGCCCGTGCCGACGCCTTCGCGCGTTACGCCGTCAATTGTGATGGCGGCTGTGACGGCGACCATGTCGCCAATCTGGACGATGCCTCGAACCGAGTGCGACCAGGTGGGCGCGACGCGGTCGAGCAAATCTGCGACCGTGTGCCACTCGACGTATTCGACCATGTGGCGGTTGCCCTGCCGGTCAGTCCAGCCCTCGCGCGTCTTGACGAACTTGGGGTCGATGGGCTGGCGCAACGTGCGCAAAGTGTTGGTGAAGGCGAGCGGCACCACCGGCGCGCTCGTCGCAGTCATCGCGGCGTGCTCTTCCGCCGTCACGAATTCCAGATTCTCCGGCTCTTCGACCGCCGTCGCGGTCTGTCTCTGCTTTGTCATTTCCGTAAGCTCCTTCTCGTTTATGTGTTCCGCGAGCGAACCCGGCTGTGCGACTTCCGAAACAGATTGCACAGGCGCAATCTCCGTCTTCGTCTCGAACGCCGGTTCGTTCTGCTCCCGTACGAAACGCGGGGCGCGACGGGCGGCAGGCTTGATGGTGGCCGCCGCAGCCTCTTCCGCGCGCTTCTCGGATGCGTTGTTGTCTAGGTTGATGGGCGTCTCAAAGTTGACCGCCGGATTCGCCGCTACGCCTTCGGCGGCGACGACGGGTGTGACGGCTGGCTGCTTGGTCGCAGCCTCCGAATTCTTGTTCAGGAGCGCGTGCTTGACGGCGAGGATGTGTTCGCAGCGAAAGCCCGCGTCCGCGCCCGACTGTTCCTCGAACTCAAGGCAGGAGCAGCGCACCTTTCCGCTCTCGTCGCGCCAAACCTCGTAGCTCGTGCGGCGTCCGCGCAAACTGGGCGTGGTCACGCGAAAGCGGTCGCCCTCGCGGTTGACCAGTCCCATCGCGGCGATGCCCTGCGCGCGTTTGTCGCGCATAATCACTTTTTTGTCGGTCGTGGCTGTTGCTGTCGTCATGGCTTAAAAATCCTCCGTCAAACTCCTAAAAACTTCAGGCCGCACGCTCGGCGGGCATCTCGCTCACGAGTTGCTCCGACTTCCTGGAAGGCTGCGATGCGCTGCTGGCTGCTGCCGCCGCAGGACGCTCCTGCAAACGCTTCTCAAGCTCGGCCACGCGCGCCTCCAATTCCTCGACGCGCCGACCCTGCCGGTGAACCGTCTTGAACAGGCTGTCGAATGTTTCCCAGATATATTCCGTGCTCATTTGCTCTTTTTCCTTCCGCCGACCCTTGCGAGAGCGGCCTGTCGTTAATCCGCTCTGTTTCATACGTGAAACAGTGTACCACCGTTCCCGGTTTGTTGCAAGCATAAAACAACATCTTGCATCTGGGATTTTCCTGTGATATGTTCTCTGGCAAGGAGGGTCAGGCGCGCACCGCCCTCCGGCTAGTGTTGCGCGCCAAAAAGGAGGCCAAAAACATGGCAGAATCAACAAGAAGCTTAGTCAACACCATCGAACTCGGACGCGCTATCCGCCGCAAACGCGAGGAGGCTGGACTCAGCCTGCGCGATGTCGCGGATGAAACAGGCGTCTCCGCCTCGACGCTCTCGCGCATCGAGAACGGCACGGGCAAGCCCGACGCCGACAACATCGCGCGTCTCACCGGCTGGCTCAACATGCCTATGGAGCGCGTCATGTCAGGCCGCCAACTCGAAGGCGACGAGGCCAAGCCGGTCGTCTATTTCCCGCAGGAAGCCACGCCCGACATCGTCGAAGCGCACCTGCGCGCCGACCGCTCCCTCACGCCCGAAACCGCCAAAGCCCTCTCCGAACTCTTCCGCGTCGCCTACGCCCAGTTCAGCCACCCCGGCGAAGAAACACGCGGGCGCAACCGACGCAAGTAGGCAGGCGACCAGCTTCGGTTCAGAACTTCATCAGGCGCTCGACTCCAACGGGTTGAGCGCCTAATTTATAGTTAGGCTTCTGTTGAATGATTGCTTAGGAGTAAAATAAAACTCAGTGAGATATTTGTTAGCAGTTGTAATTCCCCTTATTTTGGAGGACGTCTATGATGATTAAGGCTACAAAGGTTTTTACTCCTGGAGCATTTCCAGAATATACATATGTTGAAAGAAGTGGCGAGCATCTTGAAAGAGATTTACGTGATGGATTAGATACACCCGGCCAGATTGTTTCTTTAGCCGGCCCGTCAAAGTCGGGTAAGACTGTGCTTGTAGAGAAAGTTGTTGGCCGCGATAATCTCATCCCAATTCAAGGCACAAGTATCCAAAACCTAGATCAGGTATGGGAGCGTGTTTTAGATTGGATGGATTTACCAGCAGAGGAAGCAAAGTCTAAATCTACATCAGGTGAAGCCTCTTTAGGTGCTTCAGTTGGCTATGAAAGAGGAAAATCTACAATCAAACGTAGGAGAGGATTGCCGCAGGTTGTAGAGGAGATTGGAAATAGTGATTTTGTCATTCTCTTAGATGATTTTCATTATATGACCAAGACAGTTCAGGCTGAGGTTGCTAAAGGCTTGAAGGAGGGAGTCCGGTTAGGGTTGAAAATTTGCACAGCCGCTGTGTTACACCGTGCTGATGATGTTCTTAGGGCTAATCCTGAGTTAAGAGGACGGGTGCGTACCTTAGATATAAAATATTGGAAAAAGGGCGATTTAAAGAAGATTGCTTTAGAAGGCTACAAAAAGCTAAATGTTGGCTTAAATGATAAAACTATAAATAAATTCACATCTGAGGCTGCAGGGTCACCACAACTAATGCAGTTAATCTGCTTGCAGAGTTGCTTTGAATTAGGAATTCGTGAGGAGCTTGTTGATTATAAATGGTTAGACCCAACAGACAATCAATGTAAGCTAATCTTCGAGCGCGCAGCTACCGCCACTGATTTTCGTTCACTCGTGGATGTTTTAGATAGTGGCCCAAAGACTCGCGGCACAGAACGGAATACTTATAAGTTTAGAAATGGCGTTCATGGAGATGTTTACCGCTGTGTGCTCACAGCTATAGCATCAGACCCACCTCAATTATCGTTTGATTATGATGAAATTGTACGTCGAACAAAACAAATTTGCATCGGGGATGCTCCTGTAGGCTCTAGCGTAACAGGAAGTTGTTTACATATGTCTAAATTGGCACAGGAAAGATTCCCGAGCGAGAGAGTTATAGATTGGGACGAACAGAAGCAAGTATTAGATATTCCTAATCCATATTTGCTGTTTTATCTCAGATGGTCAGACCGCTTAAAAGAATCTTAGGCTTATTAATTCACTTCTCTGTACTAAGCCTAGTACCTCACTCAACGCGACGCCTCAGCAGCCTATCTTTATTGTTGTTTTGCCCTCTTGTGCTGAATACTTATGCTTGGGCGAGAGCAATTCCAGCGCTACGCGATTGTTTCTCCCTATTGTTAATTCAATTTGGGAGGGCGTAAGATCAAGTCGCTTGGTAAAGAGAGCATATTATGAGCACCGGAACTGAGGCGACGATTGAGGATTTGTACGACGTGCCGGAGAATGGCAAGGCTGAACTGGTTAATGGAGAAATTATAGAAATGCCACCGACTGGCGGTGTGTCTGGGCGCGCGGGCGGTAAGATTTATCTCAGCTTGGATGGTTATGAGCAGAGTACGAAGGCGGGTTATGCGTTTCCGGATAATGTGGGATTCGCCGTTAATCTGCCGCATCGCAAATCCTTTAGCCCTGATGCGGCATTTTATGTCGGAGAGCTGAAAGGTGGAGAGTTTCTCGAAGGCGCTCCTATCTTTGCCGTCGAGGTGAGAAGCAAGAATGATTACGGGGAAAGGGCAGAGCTTGCGATAGCGCAGAAGCGCGCGGATTATTTCGCCTGCGGAACACGGGTGGTCTGGGATGTCGATGTCCTGAGAGAGAAGCTTGTCCGGGTCTATCGCTCTGATAATCCTGATACTCCGACAATCTATCGTAAAGGTGATATAGCAGAAGCAGAGCCAGCCTTGCTGGGCTGGAAGATTCCGGTCGATGTGTTTATCCCGTAGCATGTCAACGCAGCCTGTCTATTACCTCACTCCTGAAGAGTATCTGGCGCTTGAGCGTCGGGCTGAGTTCAAGAGCGAGTATGTTGACGGCGCGGCGTATGCGATGGCGGGCGGGAGCGAGCGCCATAATCTGATTGCGGCAAATATCATCATCGAGATTGGCGGACAGTTGAGGGGCAGACCGTGTCGCATCTATCCGAGTGATTTGAAGGTGAGAGTGCCCAACTCGACGAGATTTTTCTATCCGGACGTGTCGGTCGTGTGCGGGGAAACTCTTTTTGCTGATGAAGAGAGGGACGTGGTGCTCAACCCCGTTCTGATTGTCGAGGTTTTATCCGAAAGCACGGCTGGTTTTGATAGAGGGAAGAAATTCCTGTCGTATCAGCAAATTCCGTCGCTGCAAGAATACCTGCTCGTCTCGCAGGACGAGTTTCTGATTGAGCACTATCTCAGACAGGGTGACGAGAACTGGCTTTATACGAAGGTGAGCGGATTAGAAGGAAGAGTCTTGCTTCCATCGGTAGAATGTGAGCTTGGGCTCGCTGCTGTCTATGACAAGGCAACCTGATAGCCGCGCTACTGAAGAGTGAAACAACCCGCCGGGATAGGTATAATCAAAGCAGCGAGACGAAATGAGTCGTCCTGTCAGGGAATGAAATTTGAAGATTTCCGGCTTCATCTGGCTTGAAGACATTGTGCAAAAGCTTTTGTGGAAGCATAGTGTCAGTCAGTGAGAGGTCGTGGAAGTTTTCGGCAATTCGCCGCGTTTCGGTTTTGTTGAGAAAGGACATCGACGGGGCGAGAATGTTTACGCGGCGTTGGGGCAAACGGATGCTGGCAGGTATTTGATTTGCTTCTTTGTTCATAAGCGGGATGGACGGGCATTGATTGTGTCAGCGCGTAATATGAGCGATGCGGAACGGAGAAGATATGCGAAGAAATAGGAGTTCTGTTTCAAAGGCTGGCTCATATAGAGAGATTGGCGAGTTTTGGGATAACCATGACCTGAGCGAGCATTGGGACAAGAGCGAGGCGGTTAAGTTCGAGGTGGAGATTGAGGGTGAGACTACTTACTATCCGGTTGAAACGGCTCTCTCGGCCAAAATTCGTTCGATAGCAGAAAAGCGAGGCGTTGCTCCTGAGCGTCTTTTGAACGAGTGGGTGCAGGAAAAGATAGGAGAAGAGATAGTACCCAAATCAGACTAGATAGAGACAGAGTCGTGGACGATAAGCTTTTGCCGCCGACATTTAAGGGGAGGCAGTATGAGTTGCGGGCGATGGGGCTGCGCGATTTCGCGGGGCTGCGTCGGGATACGGACGCGCTCGACCCGTTCGCTTTGGCCGATTTTGCGAAGCTGATGGTGGTGGATTTTGAGCAGATTCAGGGTCTGTCGGAAGAGACGCGGGAGCATCTGTTGGGGACGGGGTCGAACATGTGGTCGGGCGGGACGTGCTCGCGTCCGCTGCCGAACGGTTGGAGGCTTGTGATTCTCAATCCGAAGCACGGGCGGCAGCGCAATAATGCGACGTTGATGGAGGAGGTCTGTCACGTCTTTTTGGGGCATAAGGCGAATCGTCTCTCAATCGTCGCGCAGAATAAGCAGGGGAAGACAGTGGCGCGCGATTATAACGAGGCGGATGAAGAGGCGGCTTATGCGGTAGGCGCAGCGGCGCTCGTTCCCTATAGCGCGCTCGCCGAGTTCGTGCGGGCGGGGAAGAGTTCTATCGAGATTGCGCGCCATTTCAACGTGAGTCGTGAGTTGGTCGAATACCGAATGAAGGTTTCGCGGCTGTGGAATGAATACAGGAAGCGGCATCCGGAGGAGGACGCGGCGCGCGCGGCGCGTTATCACGCGCAGATGGAGTACAGACGCCAGCAGGCGGCGACGGCGGGCGAGCGCGGCGCGGAGGGCGATTGAGAATGAAGACGCGCGGCGCAGGGTCGGACTTCATCTATCAAATGCCTCACGTCGCAGGCGGCGCGCTTCGTCTCCCCCTTTTCTTCGTCTTCCGATTTTCGACGCCTGTCGCTCGTAGCCGAACATGAAGCGAGACTACGCGCCGCCGGAGCAGTTGCGCGAGATGCGCGACGAAATCAAACGCCGCATCGACTATCGCACCTTTTACCAACGCTATCTTCCGAGCGATGCCAGGCAGTCGGGCGCGCGTCTGCAATCGCTCTGCCCCATCCCCGCGCACAACCATAGCGGCAAAGGCCATCCGAGCCTGTCGATAGATTTACAGCGCGGGCTCTTTCATTGCTTCTCGCGCGAAGAGGGCGGCGACTGCATCAGCTTCTACGAGTTGATGCACGGCGTCTCGTTCGCACGCGCCGTGCGCGAGATGGCGCGCGAACTCGGCATCGGCAGAAGCGGCAAGGGCGCACGCGGGCAGCGCTCGCTGGCTCTCTCCGCCGCGCCCGACGCCGATACCGGTGAGACGGAAAACTGGACGCCGCTTGAGCCCGAGCGCATGAACGCGGTCTGCGAGGCTTTTCTGAGCGTCTGCCGCACGGAAGACCAACTGGAAGGCTTGAACTACCTTGCGCGGCGCGGCATCGACTCGCGGACGGTGAAGCGCGCAGGCATCACGTACTTTCCGAGGCGCGCATATCGACGCGTGATGCGGCAGATGCGCGAGGCGTTCTCGCTCGAAGAATTGCGGCAGAGCGGGCTTTTCAACGCGCGCGAGCGCCTGACGTTTTACAGGCATCGACTTCTGTTTCCCTTCTACGTCGAGCGGCGCGCCCTCTACTTGCAGGCGCGCACGACCGCCGCCGGGGTCGAGCCGCGCTGGCACAACATGCGCGGCGGCGTGCCCGCCCTCTACAACGTCGATGCGCTCGAACCCTTAGCGAGCGATGCGGTCGTCTATCTGGTCGAGGGCTTCACTGACACTCTCACGCTCGCGGCCTACGGCTTTCCGGCGGTCGGGCTCGTCGGCGCTGGCGGACTCAAAGAGGAATGGCTCGCGCCGCTCGGACGCTTTCGAGTCGTCGCCGCGCTCGACCCGGACACGGCCGGACGCCGCGCCGCCGCCCGCTACGAAGAGCTTTTCGCATCTCGCGGCCTGCGCCTCGCCTCCATCAATCTGCCCTGCGATGTCAACGACTTCTTCCGCCAGCATCCTTCCGCCGCCCTCGAATTCACACTGCTGACCGAAGCGGCTCTGGAAGATTGATTCATTTCTTCATTGATTCAATGAACCAATGATTCAATGATTCAATCCCTGTTATAATCCGTTTTATGGCTGACGACCTGAGCAAAGCGATTGCGCCGACCGCCGGGCTGACCGTGACGGATAAGCTGCGTCTGCTGCTCGACATCACGAAAAAAATCAGCCGCTCGCTCAACCTCGAAGAAGTGCTCGTGCAGGTGATGAACACGCTCGACTCGCTTCTGCCTTACGACGCGGCGGGCATCTATATCATCAAGTGTGCGAAGCCGCGCGAGGGTGTGCCGCAGACCGAAGACGCCTCGGGCGAGATTCTTTTTCATGCGGAAGCCGTGCGCGGCTACGACCTCGAAGAGATGTTGGAGCTGCGCCTGCGCGCGGGCGAGGGCATCATCGGTTACGTGGCGCAGACGGGCGAAGCCATCATCGTCCCCGACGTGCGCCACGACCCTCGATACGTCAACGCCCGCAAGGAGACGCGCTCCGAGATGGTCGCCCCGATTATCTCGAACGACGAAGTCATCGGCGTCTTCGACCTCGAAAGCGACCACCTCAACGCTTACACGGAAGACGACCGGCAGGTCTTGATGCTTCTGGCGTCGCAGGTCGCAATCATCATCGAGAAGGCGATGCTGCACGAGCATCTGGTGGCGAAGAAGCGCATGGAAGCGCAGCTCGAAGTGGCGCGTCACGTCCAGCTCAGCCTGCTTCCGCCGCGCGACCCGCAGCTCGAAGGCTTCGACATCTCCGCCTACAACTTCTCGACCGAAGAGGTCTCCGGCGACTACTACGACTTCGTCAACATCTACGACGACCACCTCGGCCTCGTCATCGCCGACGTTTCCGGCAAAGGCGTCCCGGCGGCGCTTTTGATGGCTTTCCTGCGCGCCTCCCTGCGCGCCGCCATCCACATCGGCTACGCGCCCAACATCTCGATGGCGAAGGTCAACTACCTGCTCTGGGAATCGGTCGAGAGCAACCAGTTCGTCACGGCCTTCTACGGCGTGCTCGACGCCACAAACAAGACGCTCGCCTACGCCAACGCCGGACACAACCCGCCGCTTCTCATGGACAAAGAGGGCAACGCACGCTTCATCGAGCGCGGCGGCCTCCCGCTCGGCATGTTCCGCGACACGCGCTACTACGAATACTACCTCCCGCTCGAATCCGGCCAGACGCTCCTGCTCTACACGGACGGCGCGACGGAGGCGACAAACGAAAACGAGGAGGAGTACGGACGCGAGCGTCTGGAGAAGGCTGTGCGCGAAGGGCGCGAGCGCGGAGCGCGCGAGCTGATAGACTACATCTACGCCGACCTGCTCGAATGGACAGCCGGACGCGGCTCCGGCGACGACGTGACCTTCGTCGTCATCAAAGCCCTCTGAGCTAAACGCGGAAGTAGGAACGCGGAACGATGAACTGTCAGACTTTGAAGTTCATCGGTCCGCGTTCCTACTTCCGCGTTTCTTTTTAGTGTGTTGTCAGCGAGTTGTGTGCGTGGTCGCCGCCGGGCGCGAGCGGCGCGCGGTAACGACCGTAGTTAAACTCGGCCCGGGCGTCGGAGAAAGCGTAAACGTCGAAACCGTAGGCGTCAAAATAGGCTGCCAAATCGTCGGCGGCGCGAAGGTAGACGGTCGGAGCGTAGCCCGCATCAGCGCGAATTTCCAGCAGGCGCTCGATTACTTCCAACGGCGCAAAGACGCGCACCGGGTCTCTATAGGTTGCCATGATACAGCGCCTCCTTTTCCCCTCGTTCTCGCGGGACGCCTCCTGCCTTTCGGAGCGCTCTCCCGCGCTGCTCACTGTGATGTACGCCGAAAGTCGCCCGGTTGTTTGCGCTCCGCATATATTTTCGGTTACAAAGGTATAGAAACTGTGCGTTCGCCTCCCCGAGCCCAGGTTTCCGCGACTCGAAATTTGCTACACTAAGGCCGCCGAAAGAGTGTGCCGTCCGAGCGACACACACCACCCCCAGAAGCTTTGATAGACTGAGCCGGGACGCCGAAGCTGCGAAGCGATGCGTCGAAGATTTCCGTCCCGCGTCGCCGCCGTAAGCCATAACAGGCGAAAGACCGGCAGCCCTTTTTTTCTTTAACGTTTGCCATAATTCCCTATGACTACGCCACAGACGCCAAACGCGCCGCCCGCCGCTTCAGCCTCCGCGCCGCAAGGAGCGACGCCCGCGCCGCCGCCGCTCAATTTCGTCAACGTCCTGCAACGCATGCTGAACGTCTCGGATAAGGTGAGTGACCTGATTTTCTCGCCCGGTCGGCCCCCCCAGGTCGAGCTTCTCGGAAAACTGCAAGCCGTCCCCGTGCCGGGACTGGAGAAGCTGACGCCCGCGCACACCGCCGACATCTCGAAGCTCATCGTCGGCAGCCACCTGCGCGCCGGACATCACCTCGCCTCCGCGCAAAATCTTGAGAAGAACGGCTCGACCGACGTTTCCTTCAGCGCCCCCGGCCTCGCGCGCTTTCGCGTCAACATCTTCATGCAGCGCGGCACACATGCCATCGTCATGCGCGTTATCCCCACGCGCCCGCCGCGCTTCAGCGACTTCAACCTCCCGCCGCAGCTCAAAGAGATAGCCGACATCAAGAACGGCATCGTCCTTGTCACAGGCCCTACGGGGAGCGGCAAATCCACCACGCTCGCCGCCATCATCGACCTCATCAACGAGACAAAGCACTACCACGTCATCACCATCGAAGACCCCATCGAGTTTCTGCACACGCACAAGAGCTCGACCATCCACCAGCGCGAGCTTCATTCCGACACGCCCAGTTTCGCGCTCGCCCTGAGAGCCGCGCTGCGGCAAGCGCCGAAGGTCATACTCGTCGGCGAGATGCGCGACCGAGAGACCATCGAAGTCGCCCTCGAAGCCTCCGAAACCGGGCATCTCGTCCTGTCTACGCTCCACACCATCGATGCCTCCAAGACCATCGACCGCATCATCGGCGTCTTCCCCAAAAACGAAGAGCAGTCCATCCGCACACGTCTCTCGCAGACCTTCCGTTTCATCATCTCGCAAAGGCTGATTCCCCGCGCTGACAAAAAGGGCAGAATCGCGGCCATCGAGATTCTCAAGTCAACGTCGCGCACGCGCGAGTACATGGAGCGGGGCGAGGCGGAAGGCAAGTCGATGATTGACGCGATGGAGCAGGGCGAGCTGGAAGGCATGCAGACCTTCGACGGCGTGCTCGAAAAGATGATTCGTGAGGGAACGGTCAACAGGGAAGAGGGTCTCAACTACGCAACCAACAAGAACAACCTCATGCTTCGCCTCGCCGACTTCGGCAGCGCGAGCGGCGGCGACGGCTCGACGCCGCCCGCCAAGCAGGGCTCGCCCGGCGACGGCGGCGGCTCGATGCTCGACATGATTGAGTAACCGCCCGCGCTTTTCTCATCTTTCCCCTTTGAGTATCCTCGTCGCTTCGAGTCGAGCGAAGATTTGAAGCGACGTGCGCCGATTGCCGTCCGAGGGTCGGACTCTTTTCTTTTTGTCCCGGCAACCGCGCGCACGCGCGACAGGCATCAAAGGTTTCAGGATGAGACGACGGACGTTTCAACAGAATCCATTTCAAACAGCGAAAATCAGGCGCTCGGCCTCGGTGCGTGCCTTCGCGCTCGTCGCGACCGCGGCGCTCTGCTGTACGTCGTTGCGACCGTCGTATGCGTTTCAGCCCGCAGATTTGCGCGTTGACCTTCCGGCTAACGCGGAGGTGCTAATCGAGAACCGGCGCGGCGGCGTGAGCATAGAGGTTTGGGATGAGCAGTATGTTTCAGTCTCGGCTGTGACGGAAGGGGAATCGGCGTCCGCGTCGGGGCGCAGCTCGCCCGTGCGGCTGGAGAGGTCGGAGAGTCTTCTGTCAATCGGCGTGACTAGCGTCGCGGGCAGGAGGGCGACGAGAACGGCGACGACGACGACGCCCCGAGTCGATTTGAAGCTTCGACTACCGGCGCACGCGCGCGCCAAAATCTTTACAGGAGGCGGCGCGATAGAGGTGTCGGGCGCGCTCGCTTCGCTCGACGCGCAGACCGTTTCGGGCGACATCCGTCTAGACCTTCCCGCGCCGCCCGACGCCGAACTGACCGCGCACTCGCTGAACGGCAGCGTCCTCTTCAAAAGCGGCCTCGCCGGTTTGGTCGGCGCGGCGACGGTCGAGCAGCCTCTCCGAAAGAAGTTTCAGGCGCGTCTCGGCGCGGGCGCTCGCGCGGTGAGACTCTTTTCGGGGCGCGGACAGATTCGGATAGGAGCGCTCGCGGAATCGTCGCCTGCGTCGGCGCGGACTGCGGCGAGCGGCGCACGCATGGGCGCGACGGGCGAGCGCGCGGCGGGAGCGCAGGCGCTTGAAGTCGATGCTAACCCGAGACCCGGTCGGACGCCTGCGATGCTCGGCTCGGGCATCGGCGTCGAAGGTCGCGGCGCGAGCGTCGCTCAGTCGAGTCGGCCTGCGGATGAGCCCGAGGAGGTTGACGAGGGCGAGGTCGTGCGCGTCGAGACGGAGCTTGTGACGCTCAACGCGAGCGTGATTGACAGAAGCAGTGGGCGCGGGTTGGCCGGTCTTTCGCAGAACGATTTCAGATTGTACGAGGACGGAGCGGCGCAGCAGATTGCGCACTTTCAGTCTTCGTCAGCGCCGTTCGATTTGCTTTTGCTGATAGACCTCTCGGGCTCGACCGTGCCGGTGACGAATTTGATACGCGCGGCGGCGCTTCGTTTCGTCAACGCCGCGCGCACGCAAGACCGCATCGGCGTCGTCACCTTCGCATCTGCGACGAGCATCGTCTCGCCGCTCACGACCGACCGCGAGGCGCTGCGCGTCGCCATCGGCGCGATGGAGTCGCCCAAAGGCGACACGCGTCTCTACGACGCCCTCGGCTTCGCCATGAGTTTTCTCGAAAGAGATGCCGCGCCGACGCGACGCCGCGCCGTCGTCCTGATGAGCGACGGGCTCGACAGCACTCTGCCGAACGTCACGGGCGTCGGCTCGACGCTCTCTTTTGAAGAGCTGCGCTCCCGCGTCGCGGAGTTCGACGGCGTGCTCTACAGCATCTGGACGAGCACCGAATACGAAGCCTTCAGCCCCGAAGACATCCAGCCCGAAACCTTCGACCTGGTGAACAAGCGAATGCAGGAGTTGGCCGAAGCGGGCGGCGGCGTCTTCTACGACGTGGAACGGCTCGAAGACCTCGCGGGCACATACGAGCGCGTCGTCGCAGACCTCGGCACGCTCTACAGTCTCTCCTACAAACCGACCAACAAAACGCGCGACGGACGCTGGCGCGCAATCCGTCTCACTCTCCCAAACCTCCCCAACGCCGTCGCCCGCGCCAAACGCGGATACTTCGCGAAATAGTCTGGAGTCTAAAGTCTGGAGTCTGGAGTCAAAACAAAAAGCTTTTGTCTTTGACTCCAGACTGTTTTGGTTTTGACTCCAGACTCTCGACTCCAGACTCCAGACTTTCCAAGCGGCATCGCTCGGGGCGGTTTTTGCGTCTAAGCTTCTTATGCGAACAGGCGGGAGAAACAGGCTTTTATTCGTCGTCGTTGTCGGCTTGATGATTGGCGGGCTGCTTGTATCGGGGTGCGGGAGTAAGCGCGCGTCGCGGCGGGGCGGAGTGCAGGCGGGCGCTGTCGTGCCGGTCGTGCGGACTCTTTCGCCTCTGCCGGTGCGCCCGCTTTCGCCGAGGCTGGAGGCTGTGCGCGGTGAGGTGATGCGCGAGACGGCCGAGGCGCGCGGCCTTGAGTGGAGGGGCGCGGTCGGGATGACGGAGTTGTCGGGCTGGGAGTATGGCACGCGCACGAAAGAAGTGGCGGAGATACTCGGCGGCGAAGACCTCAAGGCTCTGAGTAAGCTGGCGGTGGCCGGAGGGATTCTGCCGACGGGGACGGATTTGGCGACGCTCGCCGTCAGCTTCACAGCCGCGACGGCGGGCGCAACCTACTCGCCGCTCGACAAGCAGGTCTTGCTGCTTCAAAGCGAGACGGCCACGTCCGGCAATGCCAAGAACGACGCGGCGCGCGACCGCTCGCTGCTGACGCACGAGTTCGTTCACGCCCTGCAAGACCAGCACTTCGATTTGCTGAAACTCCTGCTAGTGCGCCCGTATAACTTCGACCGCACGGAGGCCGTCTTCGCTCTCGTCGAAGGCGACGCGATGAACGTGCAGCGCCGGCGCGAGAGCACCGACGCATGGGCGCGTCGGTCGCTCGAAGACATCGCGCGGCAGGAGGACGAGCGCTTCGGCGAATACCGTCGCGGCCTCGGCGCGCTCTTTCCGCCGCTCCTCACGGAGACTTTCATCTTCCGCTACCGCGACGGCGCGCGCTTCGTCGAAACGATGCGGCGCAATCGCCCCGCAGTCAGCGTGGACGACATCTTTCGACGCCCGCCCGCGACGAGCGAGCAGGTGCTTCATCCCGAAAAATATCTCTCGAACGAAGCGGCGCGCGAGGTGGCACTGAATGAAGAAGGCTTCGCGGCGGCGGGCTGGCAGATGGTCTCTGCGACTCCGCTCGGCGAGATAGGCGTGCGCGGACTGCTTCTCGCGGGAGTCGGGCGCGCGGAGGCAACGCGCGCGGCTGCCGGGTGGGGCGGCGACCGCGCCGCAGTCTTCGAGCGCAACGCGAGCGCGCCCCTCTTCGTCTGGAAAACAAGCTGGGACAGGCGCGAAGACGCGCAGGAATTCTCCCGCGCCTACGCCGCGCTCCTGCGTCGGCGCACAGGAACAGAGGCGACAGACGCGCTCAACGTCGGCGGCGACTACTCGCTCGTCTGGCGCGAAGGCGCGATGCTCACCCTGCTGCGCCAATCCGCCGATACCGTGCTCATCCTCCGAGCCGCCGAGGCCGACAGCGCGCAAGCCCTCGAACTGCTGAAATGACGCGATAACAAAAACGCTCAATCTCTCAATCCTGAACCGGGGCGGCGCTTGAAGAGGCATCGTCGGCGTCTCGAAAAGGCGTCCTCACAGTCTTCTTGCCGTTATAAAAAGTTGGGAGTATGCTGTCAGAAAGCAGATTAGCCGACGACCGCTCGATTGAGCATCTGAGCCTTGCTTTCCCGAAAAGGAGAAACCCTACCGTGAGAATAGTGTCAAGAGGTTTCGCGCACTCTCTCTTCGTCCTCGTGCTGACCGGAATCGCCGCCTTGAGCGCGCAGGCGCAGAACCGCGAGGCGCACGTCATCTCGGCGCAGGCAGGGGGCGTCAACTACGTCTCCGGCGATTGTCGCGTGCAGCGCGCGGGCGAGACTGAATGGCGGACGCTGTCGGCGAAAGACAACCTCGGCGTCGGCGACGTGCTGCGGACGGGCGCGGGCGGGCAGGTCGAAGTGCTTTTGAACCCCGGAACATATTTTCGTCTCGGCGAGCATTCCGAGTTCACGCTGAAAGACGACGCGCTCGATAATCTTCAGCTCAAGCTGGCGAAGGGCAGCGCCGTCGTCGAGGCCACAGGCTTCGACGAGCTACAGGTGACGATTGAGATTGAGACTCCGCAGACGCAGGTCTCGATTATCAGGAGCGGCATCTATCGTCTGAACGTCACAGAGGCGAACGTGACGGAAGTTTCGGTCGAGAAGGGGCGCGCGCTCGTCGGTCGTCTGCGTGAGATGACGGTCAAGGGCGGCAAGAGCGCACGCGTGGGCGGCGCGGGAGTGGAGCTTGCGAAGCTCGACAAGAAGAACCGCGACGCCTTCGACCTCTGGAGCCGCGAGCGCGGCAAGCTTCTGGCTCAGGCCAACGACAAGCTCTCAGCCCGCAACATGAACGCGTTTCTGTCGAGCGACCGCTTCAACGATTGGTGGGGCACGCAGATGGGAGATGGAATCGCCAGCCGTCGCCTCGTCGGCATCTGGTGCTTCAACCCCCGCATGGGCATGTATACCTTCGTGCCCCTCTATTACGGCTGGGGCTCGCCCTACGGTCACGGCTACGGCAACACGCTCCTGCTCAGAGACACCGCGCGCTTCTGTCCGAACTGCCAGCCGCAACAGCAGACCATCTTCAACAACGGCAGCTCGATTGCCGCCGGACAGGGCGGAGGCGGCCTCGGCGCGGGCGCGGGCTCAAGCGGCGGAGGTGGCGTGTCCTCGCCGAGCGCTCCGGTTCGACAGGTCGAAATGTCGATGCCGCGCTCGGTCTCTGACGGGCCACGCGCCGTCGAGAGACCCAATGCGCGCCTCCCCGGGAGAGACCAGGACTAATAAACAAACGTTGACTGAGCGCCGGAGGATACAGACGAACCCGGCGAGAGTTTCACAATCGAGCCCTGCCGACGCCCTTTGAGCTAGCGCGTCGGCGGGGCGATTTCGTTGGCGACGATGAGCGCCGAGTGGGTGACGGCGGCGATGCCGTTGCCGGGAAAAACCGTGTCGCCGACCATGTAGAGGTTGGGGAGAAAGGTTCTGTGAGTGAAGGCGTTCGCGCCGAACACGTCGAGCGACTGGCCGAGGCCGCCGACCATGCCGAGCCTGCGGCGAGTCTGTTCGTAGAAGGTGCGCGGCGTGGCCGTCTCAATCACTTCGACGCCCGCGCCAAGCTCGGGGAGCGCGCCGTGTAAACGTCGCCAGAGAGCTTCGAGCGCCGACTGGTCTTGAGCTTCGTGCTCGCTTTCGTCTTCATGAAAGGCGAACCACTGCTCTGGCTCTGTGAAAGCGCAGACGGTCGCGGCACGCTTGCCTTCGGGCGCACGCGCGTCGTCCGAGGGCGCGACGCTCAACGTGAAGAGCGCGCCGTCGGCGTCGAACTCCTGTCCGGTCTGCCAGTCTGTGAGCGCAAGCATGCGCTCTGAAGCGAGACGCGCCGCGGCCTCTTCGTCCACGCCTACGTAAAGCAGATACGCGCCCCAGCCGCGCACGCGCTTCAAACGCTCGCGCAGGCTTTGCGGCGTGCGACTCAGGCCGACGAGTCTTCCGTAGGTGTCCCAGACCGTGAGATTGCTGACGACGGCGCGCGTCGCCTCGATGCGCTCGCCGCTCAAAAGCTCGACGCCCGTCGCCCTTCCGCTCGAATCGTAAGCCAGCCGCAGCGCGGTCGTGTCGAAGCGAACCTCGCCGCCGCTCTTCCTGATTGACTCGACGAGCGCATCGACGAGCGACGCCGCGCCGCCCCTGAGAGCGTGCATCCCACGTAAGGGTTGGCAGAGGGCGACGGCCGCGTAGAGATAGGCGCACTGGTCGCTCGCGCGCTGGGCGAAAATTTGGAGCTGCGCGTCTACGAAGCGGCGAAAGCGCTCCGACGTGCGAGCGAGATGTTCGGCTGCGGTGTGATTCATCGCGGAGAGAATCCGCGCCGAAATGCGCGGCTCACTGGCGATGAGCTTCATGCGTTGGAGTCTCGAAGCAGTCGTCAGGCCGGGCACGCGACGCGCGGCGCGAAGCAGAGCGTCGGCGATTGCGTCTATCTCGCTGTAGAAGTCGATGGCCGCTCCGGCGCATTCGGGGAAAGCTCTGCGAAGGTCTTCGTCGAACTCGTCGCGCTTCGTCCCGACGCGAATGTCGGTCGAATCCGGCAGGCGCACGACGTATGCGGTCGAGAGCGGCTGAGTCTCCGGCGCTTCGACCGGAAGCTCCGCGAAGACGCGCTCGTGTATCTCGCCCGGCTGCCACGAGGCATAGAGCGAGGCCGTCTGCTCGAAGCGATAGCCGAAACGCTCGAAGCCCGCGACGCACCCCCCTGCGCGCGACTCTCTCTCCAACAAACAGACCCGCACGCCGCGCGCCGCCAGAAGCGCCGCCGTCGTCAACCCGCCGACGCCTCCGCCGACCACAACCACTTCGTAAGCCATCGGAAGCCTTCAGCAGATGAGAACTGTCGTGTGCGGCAGAAGCGGCGCGAGCAGAAGCGAGCCGGACTTCGCCGGGTCGGAGAGCTGCGGGTAGAAGTATTGCAAAACGATGAAGACGGACTGGATGCCGTTGAAGACGAGGTGGATGATGAAGCAGGGAAGCAAACGCCCCGTGCGCGCGCGGACGTATGTCAGCGTGAAGCTGAGAATCGTGATGGTGACGATGACGCCGAGGTTGTTTCTGTACTGCCACGCGTGAACGAGCGCGAACAGCGCCGAGACGCCGATAATCGCCAGCGCCGCGCCCATCGCGCGCCGCAAAGCCGGATAGAGCACGCCCCTGTAAATCAACTCTTCGACGAGCGGCGCAGTGGCCGTCGCCAGAAAGGCGGTCGTGAAGCGCGCGGGCGTCGAGCTGGTGATGATGTTGTCGATGTCTGTCTCCGCGCCGCCGACGAAGCGCAGGATGACGCCGCCCAGCATGAACAGAAGTATCGACAGCCCCGCGCTCGTCCAGAGCCCGAACCTCTGGCCGAAGCGCCAGCCGAGCGTCTGCCAGAACGGACGACTGCCGAATCCCGTGATGAACGCCCACGCGAGCGCGATGGTGACGAGGTGCGACGGAATGACGCTCACGATTGAGACGAGAATGCCCTGCGGGTCAACCGTCACAGCGCGGTTGAAGGCTTCGGGCGTGGCGGAGATGCCTCGATAGGCGAGATACGAATAGACACCGAAGAACGGAATCAGTCCGAGCACGAAGATGCTCGCCAGCCACATGAGCACCGCCGAGATGATGCCCCAGGGCGGATTGTCCGGGTCGATGGACGAAAGGTGCGCCGGTGTCTCAGGCGCAAACTCCGCGAACGACTGCTGCGGCAGAGGGCTAATCGGTGTGCTCACGATGCAGACGAGTGTAAGAGAGTTTGACCGAAGCGGTCAATTAAAGCAGGAAGAGCGCGCCGATGATGACGAGGAAGGCATAGACGATTCGGCTGAAGCTCTCTTTGGGGATGCGTCGGTGGAGCTTGCCGCCAAGATAGACGGCGAGCAGGACGAAGGGCAGCGAGTAGAGATAGAGCTTGAGGACGAACGTCGTCCAGAGTCCGGCGAGGCCGTGTCCGGCGAGGATGAGAAGCCCTGTGACGAAGAAGCAGCCCTGAAGGGTCGCGCGGAAGTGTTCGGGCGACCAGCGTCGAAGCGCGGCGTAGATGACGACGGGCGGCCCGTTGGTGTTGTAAGCGCCGCCGAGCAGGCCGGAGATGAAGCCGAAGAGGTACGAGAGATTTTCGCTGGCGACGAAGGGCAGGCGCGGCGCGACGAGCCCGTAAAGGCCGTAGAGGACGAGCAGCACGCCGAGGATGGATTTGACCAGAGGCTCGGGCGCGACTTTAAGCAGCACGAGCCCGAAGGGGATGCCGACGAGTGAAGTGAGAATCAGACGCCACGCGGCGCGCAGCTCGACGCTTCGCCAGTCGGTGGCAAGAATCGTGAGGGCGATGGTCGAAGCGACGAAGGCGACGAGCGGTGTTGCCGTACGAATGCCGAAGAGCAACGCCAGAAGCGGCATCGCCACGAGCGCGTCGCCAAAGCCGATGGCCGAGCGGATGAAAGTCGAGATGAAGAGCACGAGCAGCGCCAGCAGGACGAGCGTCGGAGTCTGATTCAGCAAGTCTTCCATCTTCTGAAGCAGAGAGGAAAGCGGCTCAGGCGTGTGCCGAGTCTTCGGCAGAAGGGGCGGCGGCGTCGGTCTGTGAACCGTCGAAGTGTCGAAGCATGGCGGCGCGAACCTCGTCCATCAGGCGGGGCAAGTCTCCTTCGTCGAGCCCGTCGGTCGGCATCGGAGCATCGACGTACATCTCTATTCGACCGGGACGAAAGATGATGGAGTCGCGCGGCAGCACTTGTCTTGAGCCGACGATGGTGATGGGAACGACGGGAACTTTGGCCTGCATGGCGAGCTTGAAGCCGCCCTTCTTGAAGGATTGAAGCGAGCCGTCGCGCGAGCGCGTGCCTTCCGGATAGATGAAGGCGCAGATGCCTTCGCGGATTCCGCTCGAAGCGCGGCGCAGGGATTCGACGGCGTCGGCGGTCGAGCTTCGGTCAATCGAGATGTGCCCGGCGCGTCGCATGTGCCAACCGAGAAAGGGAATCTGGAAGACCTCCTTCTTGGCGGCGATGCGAAGCTGCGCGGGAAGATAGCCGAGCATGGCGGGAATGTCCATGTAGCTCTGATGCGTCGAGAGAAAGACGTAGGAGACGCCCGGGCGAATCTGCTCCGCGCCGTGAACGCGGACGCGCGCCCCCGCCGTGCGCGCAATCATCCGCGACCACACTTGCGCGCAAGCATGCTGCCTGCGACCGCGCGGGTCGAAAAAGGAGACGACGAGCGAAAGCGTGCCCATCACGATGGTATAGAGATAGATGAGCGGGATGGCGAGCGCCGAGTGTAGATAGTTGACGAGCGTGGGAGGTTTCGGGGCGGGCGTGCGCGTGGGCGGCGCTGCGACGGAGACGTGCGGCGCGGAGGCCGCAGGCGTCGGCGTATGAGCCGGCGGCGGCGCGTGTTCAGGCGGCGCGCTCTCAGGGCTTGCGGCGACGCGCGCGTCGGTCTGCGCGTTGAAGAGGTTTCTATTCAAGGCTTCTCAGATTGTCTTTTCGTTCGCATCGGCGACGCGGATGCCGAGTCGCGGCGCGGCGAGCATCAGCCCGATGATGGTCTTGGCGTCTTCGATTTCGCGCGAGGTAATCATCGCAAGCGCACGACGGAAGGGCAGCCGGACAATCTCTATAAACTCGTCGCCTTCGAGATTCTGCGCCGTCTCGGTCAAGCCCGTGGCGAGATAGACCCAGAGCTTCTCGGCGCAGAAGCCGGGCGTCGTGAAAAACTCCGAAAGCTGCTCCATGCGCGCCGCCACCACGCCCAATTCTTCTTCAAGCTCGCGCGCCGCGCTCTCCTGCGGACTTTCGCCCGCTTCGAGCCTCCCCGCCGGAATCTCCAAAACGTAGCCCGCCGCCGGATGCCGATATTGCCTGACGAGCGCCACCGTCTCATCGTCGAAAACTGCGACCACGCCAGCCCCGCCCGCATGACGCACGACCTCCCGCTTGTAGACGGCCTCGCCCTCGCGCACCGTATCGACCGCGACATCGAAAACACGCCCCCGGTAAATCTCCTCGCTAGCGAGAACTTCAGGCGACTCTTTGCTTGATGTATCCATATGCGTAGTGACAAGTGACGAGTGACAAGTGACGAGCAAGAATAAGAGAAAAGTGATGAGTGATGGGTGATGAGTAATGAGTGAAAGGCGAAGAGCTTTTATCTCAGCCCTCATTACTCATTACTCATCACTTGCTTTTACTTGTCACTCGTCACTCGTCACTCGTCACTGCTTTTAACATTTCGCCCACGAGGTAGAGCGAGCCTGTGACACAGATGAGCCCGTTGGGGGGCGTCTCGCGGCGCGCGAGGCTCAGGGCTTCGAGGGCTGAAGGCGCGAGCGTGATTTTACACGATTCGAGCGTGGATGGAACGATGCTCAGAAGGCTTTCGGGCGAGGCGGCGCGAGGGTTGTCGGGCTGAGTCAGAATCAGGAGGCGGGCGGCGGGAAAGAGCGTCTCAGCAATAGCGGAGAGTTCTTTGTCGCGCATCGCGCCGAAGACGAGCGTCAGAGGGCTTGTGACAAACTCGTCGAGGTACTGGCGCAGGGCGCGCGCGCCTTCGGGGTTGTGCGCGCCGTCGAAGAGAATGGGCGGCGTCTTGTCTGTGTGTAGCTCAAGGCGTCCGGCATGGCGCGCCCCTTCGAGACCTTCGACGATGTGTTCGTGCGAGAGGGTGAAGCCGCGCTCGGCGAGCGTTTCGGCGAGCGCGACGGCGAGCGCGGCGTTCGTTAACTGATGCCGACCGCGTAGGGCGAGGCAGACGTTTTCGTAAACAGCCGAAGGCGTGACGAAAGTGGCGCGCAGGCGTCCCGTGTCGCAAACGCCTTCGACCCTGATGTCGCGCGTGGCGAGGCGCGGCACGACGCCGGCCTCGGCACAGCGACGCAGGATTATCTCTTCGGCTTCGGGCTGCTGTGGCAGGGCGAGGACGACGGCGCGCGTTATCCTTGCGCGAATGATGGCTGCTTTCTCGGCGGCGATTTCGGCCAGAGTGTGGCCGAGATATTCCTGATGGTCGAAGGCGATGGGCGTGATGGCGGCGACGGCAGCGCCGACAGCAGTCGTAGCGTCGAGGCGTCCGCCGAGCCCCGTCTCAAGGATGCTCAGCTCGACGCGCGCCGTGCGAAAGGCCAGAAGCGCAATCGCCGTCACCTGCTCGAAGAAGGTCGGGAGCGCGCCCGTCGTCTTCTCAAGCTCGGCCGAGGCATCGCGCACGAGCGTCGCCAGTTGGGCGAACTCCTGTGTGGAAATCTCAGAGCCGTCGATGCGTATGCGCTCGGTGATGGAGACGAGATGCGGGGAGGTGTAGAGGCCGGTCTTGATGCCTGCGGCGCGAAAGATAGCTTCGAGCATGGAGGCGGTCGAGCCTTTGCCGTTCGTGCCTGCGATTTGAATTGAAGGGTAGGAGCTTTCTGGATGCCCGAGCGAGGCGAGCAGTCGCTCGGTGTTGTCGAGGCCGAGCTTGATGGCGAGGGTTTCGTGCCCCAGACTCAGAAGATAGCCGAGCGCCTCTTCAAAATTCATAAGCTTCGAGCTTGCGAGGCCGCGAGCCTCAATTCAGCTCGGTCTTAACCTGCGACTTGAGACCCGAAACCGGAGACGCGCTGTTGCCGTTGCCGTCGGGCGAGTCGGGGATAGCAACGCGAGGCTGCGCCTCCGGGTTAATCAAAAAGGCCAGAGTCTTTATCAGAAACTCTCGCATCTCGCGGCGGTCAATGACGGCGTCGAGCATGCCGTGCTCGACCAGATACTCTGCGGTCTGAAAACCCTCGGGAAGCTTCTGGCGGATGGTCTGCTCGATGACGCGCGGCCCCGCGAAACCGATGAGCGCCTTCGGCTCGGCTATCTGGATGTCGCCGAGCATGGCGAAGCTGGCCGTGACGCCGCCCGTAGTCGGGTCGGTGAGAATCGAGACGAAGGGCAGCCGCGCTTCGCCGAGCAGGGCGAGCGCGGCGGAAATCTTCGCCATCTGCATCAGAGAGAGAGTGCCCTCCTGCATGCGCGCGCCGCCCGAAGAGGTGATGGTGACGACCGCCGCTCGCTCTTCGATAGCGCGCTCGATGAGGCGCGTGATTTTTTCTCCGACGGCTGAGCCCATCGAGCCGCCGAGAAAGCCGAAGTCCATCGCCGCCGCCAGAACTATGTGGCCGCCGATGCGCCCGCGCGCGTTAATCACCGCTTCGGGCAAGCCCGTCGAGCGGCGCGCCTGTTCGAGTCGTTGCGGGTAAGGCTTCGTATCGACGAACTGGAGAGGGTCGGAAGAGATAACTTCGCTGTCGAGTTCGTCATACTTGCCCTCGTCGTAGAGCATTGCCAGACGCTCGCGCGCCCCGATGCGGGAATGATGACTACAATGCGGGCAGACCTGAAGCGACTCTTCCCACTCTCGCTTGTAGACGTGCGCCGCGCAGCCGCTACATTTCTCGAAGACGCCCTCGGCCTTAACCCGCCGCTCATCAGCCGGAACAGCCTCTATCTTCTGTTTCTTTTTACGAAAGAAAGACATAAAAAGTAAACGATGAACGCGGAACGATGAACGATGAACTCTATTTTATTTCCGTTGCTTGGCGGTTTTAGCTGAAGCCACCAGAATTGCAGTTAACTCTTCAGCTTCATGGTGCAAATCCGCCAGCCGTCCCGCAGGTACAATCCCACTATCAGCTAACAATTCAAGCCAGTAGGTGGTTTCTTCAAGCTCTTGCAAACCGCCTTCGATTTTGCTGATAAATTCAGGAGTCGATCTCGCCCGCTTAGCTTCTCTGTAATGCGCGCCGACCGAAGTCCCACTTCGCAATACCTGCTTGCCTATCACCTGAGCCTCTGTTGCTTTCGGAAGCGAAGCATACAGATGAATGATTCGCAAAGCGAATGATTTAGTTCGAGCACGTAAATCACGGCTGTCGCTTTCATTCATCGTTCATCGTTCCGCGTTCATCGTTTCAAACGACCGCTTCGGGGCGCTTCGGTTGGGCGCTTCCTTCGAGGGGCGGTGCGCCGCCGTTGGTGCGACGCTCGACGGCCTCCTGCAAGAGACTCATGATGAGACTTTCGACTTCGTCCCAGTCGCCCTGCATCGTGCAGCCTGCGGCGTTGCGATGGCCGCCGCCGCCAAAGCGTTCGGCGATGCGCGCGACGTTGACCTCGCCCTTCGAGCGCAGAGAGGTTCGATAAACTCCCGGCGCGCTCTCCTTGAGAAATGCGACGGCCTCGACCTTGCCGCAACTGAGCGGGTAGTTGACGAAACCGTCGCTGTCTTCATCCGAAGCAGCAGTCTCTTCCTGCATCTCCAAAGTCTGCCTGAGCACTGCGACGCGGCCTGTCGTATCGCGCCGCGCCGTCCCCAATACGCGGCTCATCAATTCAATCTTACTCCAGGGATAGTTGCTGTAGACGGCCTGCGAAACCTTCGCCGGTTTGACCCCAGCGCGCACCAGCTCGGATGCCACCTTGAAGGTGCGCTCCGTCGTGTTCGAGTAATGAAACGAGCCGGTGTCGGTGACGAGAGCAGTGTAGACGCACTCGGCAAGCTCTCTGGTGGGGCGGACGCCGATGGCTTTGCAGAGGTTGTAAATCATCTCGCCAACGGCGGAAGCGGTCGAGTCGATCCAGTTGATGGTGCCGAAGAGCGAGGTGGTCGAATGGTGGTCGATGTTGACGACTAACTGATTTTCCAGGTCGGCGAGGCCGGGGCGTGTGATGTCCGAGCACTCGATGACGAAGACGGCGTCGTACTGCCGGTCAACCGCCCGGGTGACGCGCACGTCGTCGGCTCCGGGAAGCTTCTGGTAAGCGTGCGGCACGGGGTCGCGCATAATCACTTCGGGCTCTTTGTCGAGCGCGCGCAAGAGCCAGTAGAGACCGAGCGACGAGCCCAAAGCATCACCGTCGGGGCGCACGTGGGAGGTAATCCCGAAGCGACGCTTCGATTCTATCAACTCCACTACCTGACTGAGCATTTCAAATCAAGAAAGTGATGAGTGACGAGTGACGAGTGACGAGTTCAAGACCATGCTTTAAACTCATCACTCGTCACTCATCACTCATCACTTCTTTTGTCCTTTCTTCTGTTTCACCGTCCTCGCCGACAGGGGGAGCTTGAGGACTGGCGTCCTTGCCGATTTCCGCGAGCAGCTCTGCGACGCGGGTGGCCGATTCCTCGACCGTGTCGCGCATGAAGTGAATCTCGGGCGTGTGGCGCAGGCTCAAGGCCGTGCCGAGCTGCCGCCGCACGTAAGGCGCGGCCTTCTTGAGAGCCACGAGCGCGGCCTTCTTTTCCTCTTCCGTGCCGAGAACGGTCACGTAAACGCGCGCGTCGCGCAGATTGTCGCTCATCCGCACCTCTGTGACCGTCACCGAGGCCACGCGCGGATCGTCAAGCTCGTAGCCGACAATCTGGATAATCTCCTCGCGGACAAGCTCCGCAACTTTCTCAGGGCGACGCATAGTAAAAGCAAATGATGAATGATGAATGCGGAATGCGGAATGAAAGACAAAAGGCTCTCTGCTTTTCATTCATCATTCATCATTCCGCATTCATCATTTCTATAGTTCTGTGGCTGCGACCTTCTCGACGACGTAGGCTTCGATTTGGTCGTTGACCTTCACGTCGTTGAAGTTTTCGAGGCCGATGCCGCACTCGAAGCCTTCGCGGACTTCGGAGACATCGTCCTTGAAGCGCCGGAGAGAAGCGATGCCGCCCTCCCATGCGACGACGCCGTCGCGTATCAGACGTGCGCGGGCGTTGCGACGCACCGTGCCGTTCTGCACCATGCAGCCTGCGACCACGCCGGCGCGGGGCACGCGGAAGACCTCGCGCACCTGCGCCGTGCCGAGAATGCGCTCGCGCTCGACGGCTTCGAGCATGCCAATCATCGCCGCTCGAATCTCTTCCTCGACCTTGTAGATAATCGAGTGGAGGCGGATATCGACGGCCTCGCGCTTGGCAAGCTCTGCGCCGCGAACTTCCGGTCGGACGTTGAAGCCGATGATGACGACCGCCGTCTGCGCCGACCCGGCCTGTGTGGCCGAAGCCAGAAGCACGTCGGATTCCGTTATCGCGCCGACGCCGGAGCGAATCACCTTGACCTTCACCGCTTCGGTCGAAAGCTTCTGCAAGGTGCTCTTCAAGACTTCGACCGAGCCGTGCGCGTCGGCCTTGATGACGACGAGCAGTTCCTTGACCTCGCGCTCGCCGAGAGCTTCGATGCCGCGCTTGGTGGTTTGCAGAAGCGAGTTGGTGCGCGAGACTTCCTGACGGTGCTCGGAGATGGTCTGAGCGCGCGTGATGTCGGCGACGACCTGAAAAGTGTCGCCCGCCTGCGGGTCGCCGTCGAGCCCGAGGACTTCGACGGGCATCGCAGGCCCCGCCTCTTTAATCTTCTCGCCCCGGTCGTTGAACATCGCTCGCACCTTGCCCGACACCTGACCGACGATGAAAGGGTCTGTGACGTGCAGCGTGCCCTGCTGGACGAGCACGGTGGCGACCGCTCCGCGCTTGTCCTTCTTGACTTCGAGGACGACGCCGGAAGCGAGACGCGTCGGGCTCGCGCGCAGGTTCAGGAGGTCTGCCGTGAGAAGGATAGTTTCGAGCAGGGCGTCGAGGTTCTCACGCTTCTTGGCCGAGACCAGAACCATCTCCGTATCGCCGCCCCATTCGACCGGCTGCAAGCCGTGACCGGAAAGCTCCTGCTTGACGCGGTCGGGGTTCGAGTCCGGTCGGTCGATTTTGTTAATCGCCACAACGATAGGCACACCCGCCGCGCGCGAATGCTCGATGGCTTCGACGGTCTGCGGCATCACTCCGTCGTCGGCGGCGACGACGAGGACGACGATGTCCGTCGCCTTCGCGCCGCGCGCGCGCATCATGGTGAAGGCTTCGTGGCCGGGCGTGTCGATGAAGACGACGCGGCGCATCTCCGCGCGGTTGTCGGGGTTGGGCACGTTGACGCTGTAAGCGCCGATGTGCTGCGTGATGCCGCCGGCCTCGCCGCTCGCCACGTCGGTCGTGCGAATCGCGTCGAGCAGACTGGTCTTGCCGTGATCGACGTGTCCCATGACGGTCACGACGGGCGCGCGCGGCAACTCAACGTCGTCGGCGTCTCTGGCAATCAAATCCTCGAACTCGTCTTCGACGACCGCTTCCTCGAAATCGACGAACGAGATTTCAAAGCCGAA
Source organism: Pyrinomonadaceae bacterium (assembly GCA_036399175.1). Taxonomy (GTDB): domain Bacteria; phylum Acidobacteriota; class Blastocatellia; order Pyrinomonadales; family Pyrinomonadaceae; genus DASWNP01. Next base: position 64,028 of record DASWNP010000021.1, read on the forward strand.
GCGACGACCGAGGTCAACGGCCACGTCGTCGTTCAAAGGCTGGTTGATGGTAGCGAAGACGCCGCGTTGAAGCAGCAGCGCCACCACGTCTTTCGGCTTGATGCCGAGCTTTTCGGCGAACTCCTTGACGGTCGAGCCTTCGACGAGACGCACGGGCGCGAGCGCGCCGCCCTGCCCCGCCGGGACGTTGAGCGACTGCGCGATGCGCTCCTCGCGCGAGAGAGCACGGGGCGGTGCGATGAAATCGCGATCGAAGCGCCCGCCGCGCGCGTCTCTGCCATGCGCGTGGCCGCCGCCACCGGCAGCACCTCCGCGACGCGTGCCGCCGCGACCGCCGCGCGGACGGCGCGAGTCGGCAGGCGGAATGTAGGTAGTCTGCGGCGTGGCGGTTTCGCCGGGCGTGCCGCGCGGGGTGCGCTCCATTCCGGCGTCGCTGCGAAAGTCGCGTCGCGCGCCGCCATTGCCTCCGCGTGCGCCGCGCTCTTCGGGTCGCCCTGTTGCTGCTGCTCCGCCGCCTCGACGGTCGCGCTCACGCTGAGAGCCGGGCGGTGCGACGGGCGGCGGCGGTGCGACGGGCGCGGGCGCGCGCTCGCCGTGACGAATCCCTGCGTTGATGGCAGCAGCCGTCGGGCGCAGTGCTTTGACCTGGCGTGCGGGCTGCAAGGGAGACGCGGTGGGCGAAGCGGTGACGCTCGGAGCGCGCGGTGCTTCGACGGGCGAAGGAACGGGCGTCGTCACGCCGGTCTGTGGCGCGTCGAAGCTTTCGGGCGCGCCCTGGGTTGTGTGCGAGATGATGTCTGTGGCCTCTCTGAAATCTACGGAAGGTTCTATCGCGGCGTCGAAACTCAAAGGAGCGGATGCGCCCGCGTCTTCGCCCGGCGAAGGCTCGGCGTAGACTTGCGGCTCGGCGTCCTCGGTTGTCGGCGACGTTTGAGATACGGGTTGCTCGGCGCGCTCGGCGGGCGGGAGCACTTTCTTGACGAGGCGCGCGGTCAGTGGGCGAGTGGTCGAGGGCGTAGAGAAAGTAGAGGAAGCAGCGCTCTCCTGACGGGACGTTGCCGCGTCAGCCTCATCAGTCGCGGCGTGCGCTGCATGTGCGCCCGGCTGCGACGGGAGGTGCTGAGCCGTTTCGGGGCTCTCTGCGTGGGCGTCCGCGCCTTCTTCGTGTTCGAGATGGCGGACGGCCTTCTTGACGACGCGGACGGTGCGCGGCGCGGTGGTCTCTTTCTTCGGAAAGTACTTGTTGCGAATCTTCTCGGCGAGTTCTTTCGAGATAGTATTCGAGGGCACGCTGACATCCACGCCCTCGCGCCGCGCGTCTTCGAGAATGCGCTTGGATTCCTGCTTCAGTTCTCTGGCTAAATCGTAAATACGAACCTTGGACGAGGTCATGCACTCCTTCTTCGACGCTTTGGAACAAAAAACGGCGTCGCGCGCTTCTAAGGTTAAAGGGGACTTTCCCGCTCCGAACCCTCTTCTCTCAAAGCGGCGACGCTCGAAACTTTTATGAGCGCGGCTCTCAGGAAGAATTTTCAGGGCGGGCGACGCATGCACGCGCTCGGGTCTCTCCTCGACCCTCTGCGCGCACACCGCCGCGCCTACACTGTCTCGCTGCCGGAAGCATCGTTCGGCTCGCTGTCAGCAGCGTCTGTTCGACCGGGGGCGGAGGCTTCGGCGTCTTCCGACGCGTAGGCGGAGCCGCCCTGTATCTCCGGTGCGGAGGCTTCGACGCCGAGGTCGGCTCTGGGCGAGATGGACGAATCGTCTCGGTCGTCACCGCCGTCGAGGTCGTCGCCCGCGTCGCCGCGCTCGGTCTCGTCCATCAACGCGCCGCTCGTCTCATAGACCGCCGCTTCGGCGGAAGTGATGTCGGGCGCGGGCGTGATGGTATCTGGACGCAGGTCTCGCCCCGCTCCCTGCAAGAGCAGCTCGTCAGCCGACATCGGCTCAATCTCGGTCATCGCAACCGGGTCAGCCGACTCGCCCGCGAGAATCTCTGCTTCGGCGCGAAACGGCGTCCCGCGCTCGACTGCCTCGTCGTAGCCCTCGGCAATCATCGCTTCCGAAGGCTCGACCTCGCGCGCTTCGGCATCGGGGTCGAACTCCGCCGAGACGGCGTGCTGTTCGACGGGCTCGCCGTCGCCGCCGTAAACCTCCGAGGCTTCCGTCGCCGACGCGCCTTCCGATGCTCCCGCATCTTCGGTCAGAGATGCTCCCTCGGTCGATTCTGTTCCCGCCTCGCCCGCTTCGTCGCCGGGCTGTCCGGTATTGCCTGCGGCCATGACGGCCTGCGCCGAAGAGAGAATCTGCTCGGCCTCGTCGAGACTGATGTCGAGATATTCGACGAGGTCGTCGATGGAGGTCTCGGCGAGCGTGGCGATGTCGTTGATGCCGTGCTCGGCGAGCGCGGCGGTGGTGGCCGCCGTCACGCCTTGCAGAGCTTCGAGCGGCACGGGCTCGCCCGAAGCGATGAGCGCGCCCATCTGCTGAGCCACTTCGCGCTTGAGTTCTTCCTCGCTGCGAATGTCTATGTTCCAGCCGACGAGCTTCGTCGCCAGGCGGACGTTCTGCCCGCGCTTGCCGATGGCTAAGCTGAGCTGGTCTTCGTTGACGATGACTTCCATCTGCCGCCGCTCGATGTCCGTGATGCGAACCTGATTCACCTTCGCGGGCGACAGGGCGTTAGCCGCAAAGACCGAGGGCTCGTCCGACCATTCGATGATGTCGATTTTCTCTCCACGAAGCTCGCGGATGATGGCCTGCACGCGCGAGCCCTTCATGCCGACGCACGCGCCCACAGGGTCAACGTCGCGCTCGGTGGAGGCGACGGCAATCTTGGCGCGCTCACCCGGCTCGCGCACGGCCGACTTGATGACGACCGTGCCGTCGTAAATCTCCGGCACTTCCATCTCGAAGAGACGGCGCAGAAGCTCCGGGCTCGTGCGCGAGACTTCGACCTGCGGCCCTTTCGAGTCTTTCGATACGTCGTTGATGACGACGCGGATTCTCTCGCCCTGCGCCCACTGCTCGCCGCGCGACTGCTGCTGCCGGGGCAGGATGGATTCGACGTTTCCCAAATCGACGATGATGTCGCCGCGCTCGAAACGCTTGACGTAGCCGTTGACGAGGTCGCCCGTCTTGTCGATGTACTGCTCGTAGATGTTGGCGCGAACCGCATCGCGTACCTTCTGGACGAGAATCTGCTTGGCCGTCTGCGCGGCGATGCGTCCCATGTCCTCCATCGGCATCGGAAGCTGCAATTCGTCGCCGACGTCCACCTCGTCGCCCGCAAGCTCTCTGGCCTCTTCGAGCGAAAGCTCTTTGCCGGGGTTCGTCACTTCTTCGACGACCACCTTCGAGGAGAAAAGCTCAAGGCCGCCCTCGGGCGTCCACTCGACCTGTATCTCCTCGCCCGACTTGAACTGCTTGCGCGCCGCCGCGCGCACGGCTTCTTTCATGGCTTCGATAACCAGTTCGCGGTCAATGCCGTGCTCTTTGCAGAGAGCGTCGATGCTTTGCGGGATGGATGCACTCATAAATTCAGAGGTCAGAGGTCGAAGCTTCGGAGGTCAGTTGAAATCAGTTCTGAACTGACATCTGACCTCCTGCAAACGACCTCTCTATTCAGTTGTACCGTCGCCGCCTCCGGCGGCTTTCTGTCTTTCGCGCTCCTGGGCGCGACGAAATTCTTCCTCAACGTCGATTTCCAGATTCGCTTTGGCGATGCTGCGAAAGGGAATCCGAACGCGCCCGTTCGTCTTATCTTCAAAAATCACCGTCTCGCCTTCGAGTCCCTCGATGCGCCCGCGAAAGTTGCGCTGGCCGTTAATGGCGTCGCGCGACTTGAGACGTGCGAGCTGGCCTGCGAAGCGAGTGTAATCCTCCAGCTTGTAGAGGCCGCGCTCAAGGCCGGGCGAGGATACTTCCAGCGTATAGGAGGAATTGATGAAGTCTTCCACGTCGAAAATCGTGCCGACGTGATGGCTGACTGCGGAGCAATCCTCGTGGGTGACGCCGCCCGGCTTGTCGATGAAGATACGCACCGCAGCCGTCCGACCCGATGCCCCGACCTCCGCGTGAACGAATTCGAGCCCGTGCTCCGAAGCCACCCGCGCCGCTATCTCGCGCACCTTCTCCTCAATCGAGTTGCCGTCCATCCGAACCCCTCGTTTCCCTCCGAAAATGCTCTCGCGCGCAAAAGAAAAAGTGGGCGCGAACCCACAGGACGGAACCGGCGCGCTCCGAGCAAGCTACGAATTATACGGGAACGATTAGCACTAGGCAAGCAGCGACGCGGAAAGGGCAAAAGACAAGGGAAAGGGGCAAGGGGTAAAGGGGAAAGGAAGCGTTCGGCAGACGTGCTTTTCCCCTTTACCCTTTACCCTTTCCCCTTTACCCCAGTTTGGCTTTGACGATTTCGCTCAGGGTGCGACCGTCGGCGTTGCGTTCGGCGAGACGCGCCTGCGCGGCTTTCATCACCGCGCCCATGTCGCGCATCGAGGACGCGCCCGTCTCCTGTACGACTTCGGCGACGACGCGCTCTATCTCTTCGCGCGTGGCAGCCTGCGGCAGGTAGGATTCGATGACAATGATTTCGGCGCGCTCCTTCTCGGCCAGCTCCACGCGCCCGGCCTTTTCGTACTGCTCGACGGAATCGCGTCGCTGTTTGACGAGGGAGCGCAGCAGCTTCGTCAATTCGTCTTCGGTCAGCTCGCCGCCCTTCTCTATCTCGCGGTTCATCAGCGCGGCCTTGACCATCCGCAGCGTCGAAGTGCGCTCGGCGTCTTTGGCCTTCATGGCGGCTGTCATCTCGCTCACGATTCGTTCTTTCAGACTCATAGCTTCACCGTTTTAATCCTTCTGCAAAAAGATTGACCGGACGGAAGCGCGCCCCGTCGTCCGCGCTCAGGCGTCCGTCCATCGTCGTCGCTAACGCGCCGCGCGACGCTGTTTCTCAATCGCTTCGCGCAAATCTTCGAGCGTCGTGGTGGGCCCGTGAACGGCGGCGATGCGCTTCACGTCGAGACCGAGGCGGGTGATGGCGTCGGCGAAATGAATCGTCGCCTCGTTGACGGTCGAGGGCGCGTACTTGCCGTCGTTAGTCAGGTTGACGAGGTCGCCCTGAAAGACCAGTTTCTCCTTCGGCAGATAGACGACGAGCATCTCTTCGGCGTGTGGGCTGGGGCCGATGTCGATGACCTCGACTCTCTGCTTCGAGTCTTCAAAGATGCGTCGCTTGTTCTGTATAAACTCGAAAGTGATGGGACGAGGCTTGCGCGTCTGGTTGTCGGGATTGATGTTGAAAGTGCTCGTCGTCATGCGTTCAAAGTAGCGACGGTTGGCCGGAGTGGTGACGACGGTGACGCCTTCGGCGACGTAGCTGCGAACGCCTCCCGAATGATCGTCGTGATGATGCGTCACGACGACGTAGCGGAGGGGCTTGCCGGGGAACATCTCTCTGGCTTTGTCGATGGTCGGCTTCGCCCCGCGCCCGCCGACCGGGGGCTCGACCACTAAGACGTAGTCGTTGAACTCGACGACCAGAGAGTTCACCGCGCTCTCGAAGAGATAGACGCCGTCGGCCAGCTTCGTCTCCTTGATGGCGGGCGGCGTCGGCTGCGGCAGGTCTTCGTAGCCCTCCGGCTTGGCGAAGGTGCTCTCCGGCGGGCGCACGTTGAAGCGCACCTCTTCGTACTTCACGTCTTCGATAAGCTCGCCCGCCCTTTTCGTCTGCCGTCCGGTCGGCACTTTCAGTCTGCCAATTGTTCGATAGCCGGGAAAGATTGTCTCCTGCACCGCATCGCCCGCCAGATTGTCGCTCACCATCTGTTCATACTTGCTCAGAAGATTCGTCTGCGCGTCGAAGAAGAGAGTCCACTGGACGCCGTTCGAGGAAGCGAAGGCGACGACGTTGTGCATGCGCCCGTCGTGCGGCTCCTGTCCGAGCCAGCGCAGCGTCGAAGGCTGATTCTCGTAGGCGGCGAGCAGAAGGAGGTGTGGAAGACGACGCAGGATTCCGATGTTGTTGAAGTTCGTGAGATTGAGCGGCGTGACGGTTTTGTCGCGCGGGTTGGCGAAGAAGCCCTGCCCGCCCGTGATGACCTGACGACCGCCGAAGACGAAGCCGCCGGGCAAAGGGTCGCGCGTCTCGATGATGTAGCGGCGGTTGCGCACGTCGATGTAGAGGTCTTCATCGCGCGTCATCCGGTCGTAAGGCGGATTGACGCGAAGGCTCTGATTGCGCGCTAAGGAATGTCCGCGAACTTTGACCGACACGTCGGCAGCCTCGCGCATCGCTTCGAGGCCGCCGAGCGCGTCGAGCCCTGCGAGCAAGACCTGCCGCGCCCGCGCGTACGAACGCTCGGAGAGGCTTCGATTCAGCGCAGGCGTTTGAGAGCGGCGCTGAGCAAACGTCGTCGGGGCGAAGAGACAGAGGCAGAGCGAGAGGACGAGCGCGGGAGACGAGATTCTGCGCAGCATTCTAATCAAGAGGGAATTCTCCTTTATGAGAAGCCGCCGGGCAGCGCTCGCCCGACGGCTTCGGTTTCGGCACTTCGGATACTCACTGAAACGACTCCCGCCCGACGCTCGTTTCAACTCTTCCCGTGACCGTTCGAGCGCGCCAGATGCTCTTTGAGGAAACGACCCGTGTGCGACTCCGCGACCTGCATCAACTCTTCGGGCGTGCCTGTGGAGACGACGCGACCGCCCATGTCGCCGCCTTCGGGGCCGAGGTCGATGAGATAGTCGGCGGTCTTAATCACGTCGAGGTTATGCTCGATGATGAGGAGCGAGCCACCGGCTTCGACGAGCGTGCGGAAGGCCGCGAGCAGCTTGTTGATGTCGTCGAAGTGGAGGCCGGTGGTCGGCTCATCGAAAATGTAGAGTGTCTTCGCGCCGGTGCGCTTGGAGAGATGCGCGGCCAGCTTGACGCGCTGCGCTTCGCCGCCCGACAGAGTAGTCGCCGACTGGCCGAGACGCAGGTAGCCGAGCCCCACATCGTCGAGCACGCGCAGGCGATTGCTGATTTTCGTCACGTCGCGGAAGAACGACATCGCCTCGCGCACCGTCATACCGAGCACGTCGTTGATGTTCTTGCCGCGAAAACGCACGTCCAGAATCTGCGGCTTGAAGCGCGTGCCCTTGCACTCTTCGCAGATTAGCTCGACATCGGCGAGAAACTGCATCTCGACCGTCACCGTGCCGTCGCCTTCGCACACGTCGCAGCGCCCGCCCGGCACGTTGAAGGAGAAATATGACGGGTCGAAGCCGCGAGACTGCGCGTCGCGCGTCTGCGAAAAGACCTCTCGAATCGCGTCGTAGACCTTGATGTAGGTGACGGGATTCGAGCGCGGCGTGCGGCCAATCGGCGACTGATCGACGAGAATCACGTCGTCCAGATGCTGCGCGCCTTCGAGCTTCTGAAACGCGCCGACGTGTCCCTGCCATTCGCCGCGCTGCTTCTTCAAACCGGCGAAGACGACATCGTGCACCAGCGTCGATTTCCCTGAGCCGCTCACGCCCGTCACGCAGACGAGCATCTCAAGAGGAATATCTATGTCGATGCTTTTGAGATTATGCTCGCTCGCGCCGCGAACCAGCAGACGCTTCTTCTTCTGCACGGGCGCGCGACGGCTGGCCTTGATTTCGACTTCGCCGCGCAGGTATTTGCCCGTCAGGGTCGAAGCGTCTTTGAGCAGACCCTCGAAGTCGCCTTCGTAGACGACGCGCCCGCCAAGCTCGCCCGCCGCCGGGCCGATGTCGAGGATGTGGTCGGCGGCGCGCATCATCTCTTCGTCGTGCTCGACGACGAGCACGGTGTTACCGATGTCGCGCAGGCGATGAAGCAGCATGATGAGTCGCGCGGAGTCGCGCGGGTGCAGACCGATGGATGGCTCGTCCAGGACGTAGAGCGCGCCGACGAGCGACGAGCCGAGGCTCGTGGCGAGTTGGATGCGCTGCGCTTCGCCGCCCGAGAGAGTCGAAGCGAGGCGGTCGAGCGTCAGATAGTCCAGCCCGACATCGACGAGAAATCTCAAGCGCCTGCGAATTTCCAGAAGCACCTTGTCGGCGATAGCCATCTCTTCGGGCGATAGCTCAAGCATCTCGAAAAACGTCGCCGCATCCTTTATCGAAAGGGAGCAGACCTGCGGCAGCGTCCTGTCGCCGACGCGAACGTCTCTCGCTTCCTGACGCAAACGCCCGCCGCCGCAATCAGGGCACAGGGTATAGCCTCGATACTTCGAGAGAAAAACGCGGACGTGCAGCTTGTACTTCTTCGTCTCCAGCCACTCGAAGAAGCCGCGCACGCCGCTCCAGCTTCCTTTGCCCTCGACGATGGCGCGCTGCTGCGCGCGCGTGAGTGCGCTGTAGGGCACATCCACGGGGATGCCTTCCGAGCGGCAGAACTGTCGCAGCTCGTTTCGCGCCCAGTCGTGCTGCGGTTTCGTCCAGGGCTCAATCGCGCCCTGACTGAGCGAGAGAGTGGGGTTGGGAATGACGAGGTCGAGGTCGAGGCCGATGGTATTGCCGAAGCCCTGGCAGGTCGGGCACGCGCCGTATGGGCTGTTGAAGCTGAAGAGGCGCGGCTCAGGGATGGCGTAGACCGTGCCGTCGTACTTGCACTCGAAGCGCTCGGAAAAGCTGAGACGGCGCGGCTCGGCTTCCGCCGTCTCGACGACGCCCGTGCCGTGTCCCTCGACGAAGCAGGTCTCGAAGGAATCGACCAGACGCTCGCGCACATCTGCGCGCGCGACGAGACGGTCTATGAGCACGTAGACGCCCTCGAAGTCGGCGCGACGATAATCGTCGGGCGTGCGCAGCTCGATGACTTCGCCGCGACTGTAGAGGCGAGTGAAGCCGCGCTGCATCAGGCTCATCACGTGAGCCGTGACGGCGCGCGCATCGTTCACGCTGTTTGACTCGGCTTTCCGACGCTTGCCGGCAGCGCCCTTCTTCGTCTTTCCTTCACCGTTCGACGCGGCTGCCGTCGCACGCATCCCGGCTTCGGCGGGAAAGAGCACGTAGAAACGCGTCCCTTCCGCCAGAGCCGAGAGCACTTCCTGCGCGGCGGATTCCGGCGAGTCGCGTTGCACCGTGCGGCCGCAGACGCGGCAGACGGTCGTCCCGGCGCGCGCGTAGAGCAGACGCAGGTAGTCGTAAATCTCGGTCTGCGTGCCGACGGTCGAGCGCGGGTTGCGCGTCGAGTTCTTCTGCCGGATGGCGATGGCCGGAGGGATGCCGCGCACTTCGTCCACGTCCGGCTTATCCATCCGCTCCAGAAACTGGCGCGCGTAGGCCGACAGCGATTCGACGTAGCGCCGCTGCCCCTCGGCGTAAACCGTGTCGAACGCCAGCGACGACTTGCCCGAGCCGCTCACGCCCGTCACCACCGTCAAGCTCTCGATGGGCACGGAAAAGGTGACGTTCTTTAGATTGTTAACGCGCGCCCCGCGCACGGTGATGGCTTCTTCTGTCATGTCTCAAAACACACTCCGCCGCACACGGTAGACTTCGGGAGCCTGCGGCGAAACACAGATGATAACCCGATTTTTGGCAGAGGCGAAATGCAGAAAGGCAGGGCTGCCCTGTTTAGTGTTTAGAGCCAGCTAAGAAGTGAGTTCAACCTCTATTCCTTTAATGTAGCGGTAATTCAAGCGGCTACCGCTGATTTACTCCGTCAAGCATGGCACACTCTTGGCAAAGAGGTCTGCCGCCAGTTCCTTGCCGAAAGCATTCGGAATCAATGTTACTCCCAGTCTGGCACGCATCGTTATCGTGATGGACAGATTGGTTGATGGAATGCCAGGGGCTCTTTCTCACATTCTGCGTAAGGAGTGCCCTGGTGGGGGCGCTTGTGTTTATTATCTGGTTTGGTTTGACCCAATAAGCAAGCCTTGATGCTTTTCCCGACTTGTCTACAAACTCAAGAATGTAAGCCTCCTCCGGCTCGTCGAAGACTTCAACCACTACTCCGCGCTCTCCGCGTTTGACGCCATACTCCGGCAGGTCTTCTGCAAGTTCGACGATGTCTAGTTCATGGGCTTTCTTTGTGTCGAGCATGATTCACCTCTTCGGAAGAACATAGCAGGTAATCAATGTTGGGAAGTCTATGCCATGCTTGAATAGCCAAACCGTACGAACCTTAGCAGTCTTTCCATTTAGCCCTCTGATAGGTAAAACCACAATGTACGATTTCCCCCACTAACTCACCTCGTCAGCCAGTGCTTCGTGATAGGGTAATTCCTCTAGAATGCTTTCTTTTAGTGATTCCCAGTCGGATTGCTCAAAACCAAGAGCACTTTTGAAGACACGGGCTTTATGTTTACCCTCTTCATTTGTCGGGTCGAGAACATACCTTTCAAGTTTCTCGCGTGGGATAGTTGCGCGCCAATACTGCGGTAAAGCATAGGGATGTATGCTTCTATTATCTTCCGCCATTTGGATTGCTCGGTGATGTTCCTAATATACAAGTTGAACACCAAAGCAAATTCTATTTTAGACAGAAAGAGATTCAACTACCAGCGCACATCGTAGCGGGCGAGGCCACAGCGCCAGGAGAGAGTTTTTGATTCGCCGAGGATGGGGATTGAGCCGTCGAGGAAAAGCGCGGCGTCGGGCGTGCGTCGGACGCGGTAGGTGCGGCCTTTGGGAGAGCCGACGGAGAGCGTGACGCAGTCGGGCGCGTGGGCGACGACCGTTGCGTCGCGCCAGTCTTTGCGGCAACGGAGAATGAGGTGTGCGCCGAGGGGAAGCGCGGCGAGCGTGAGTGGCGTCTGCTCAGTTGGGGAAGAAGATTCGTCGGTCGGGGAGAAGGATTCGACGGGCGCGGGAGAGTATTTGTCGGTCGGAGAAGATTCGGACGCGGAAGAAGATTCGGAGGCCGGAGAAGCGTCGAGGTCGCCGGATGAAATGGCTGCTACAGGGGGCAGCGCGTCCGGCGACCTCTCGGGTGCGTTGGTGCTCACGTCGGGTGCGGTTTCTAAACTTCGAGCGGAGAATCCTCGAAGGGCAAATCCTGCTGGCTCGGGCTGCCCTTGCTGACGGCGTAGGCGCGCAGCGTCATCGAGAGAATCAGGAAGGCGAGGCCAATCCAGATGAGCGCCCAGAAGAAGGCGGGGATGCCCGTGGCGTTCGCCATGTTGACGGCGTCGGTCTGCACGCCGGGCGCAAACGGCGTCGAGAGAAAGAGCACGTTCTTCAGGTCGAAGATGGCGTTCAGGACGCACTGGACGGCGAGGAAGCTGACGAGAAACGCGGCGAGTCGCGGCGAAGAGTAGCGCGCCAGCGCGACGAGGCCGACGAAGAGCGCCCCGCCCGCGACGATTGTAAACGGGCTGAACATCGCGCCGTGCGCGAGCGGGCTGAAGAAGCCGTAGACGACCGTCAAAACCAGAATCAGAGCCGCCGAGCCGACGAGCACCATCCGCGCGGCGAACGCCCGACGAATCAGCAGCAGGAGCAGCGCGCCGAAAGACATCGCGCCCAGATAGCCCGCGCTCGAAACGAAGAGTTGCGAGAGCAGCCCGCCGTTCTGAGAGTAGACCTCGCCGCTTCCGTTCATCGAAACGCTCAGGCTGTGCACTTCGTTGCCCGTCAGCAGCGCGGCCAGCGCGTGTCCGCCTTCGTGTATAAACGTGACGAAGATTCTGAACGGGTAGGTCAGAATCTCTGCGAAGGGAATAAACCACAGCGCGACGGCGAGCGCCGTCGCCATCAGAAGCGTGCGAACCTGCGGGCGCGCATCACGAGCAATTTGTATCTTCATCCTTGAATTCTCCACTCCAAACGCTTTACTTCAACCTCTCCATGCCTGATACGACATTCTACTGCGAAGAGTTCAAAAGACAAAAGTAAAAAGGCTGGCTGAAAGAAGGCAAAGGTAAATGGCGAGGGTGAAAATCAAACCGAAAGGCTTCGGCCTTACTTTGCCCTGTGCCTTTTTACCTTTGCCTTTTGTATTCGCCTGACTTGCCGCCGGTCTTGAGTTCGAGCCGAAGGTCGGTGATGGTCATGCTCTTGTCGATGGCTTTGCACATGTCGTAGACGGTGAGGGCGGCGACGCTGGCGGCTGTGAGGGCTTCCATCTCGACGCCGGTTTGCGCGGCGGTCGAGGCTTCGGCTTCGATGTAGACGCCTGTGTCCTGAATTTCGGCGCGCACGTCGATGTGTGTGAGCGGGAGTGGATGGCAGAGGGGGATGAGTTCGGCGGTGCGCTTGGCGGCCATGATTCCGGCGATGCGCGCCGTCTCGATTGGGTCGCCCTTCGGCGTCCGGTGCGCCCGGACGGCTTCGAGGGTTTCCCTCGACATCAAAACGCGCGCCGAGGCCACAGCCCTGCGCGCCGTCGAAGGCTTCGCGCTCGTATCGACCATCGAGACGCGCCCCTCTTCATCGACGTGTGTCAGCTTCTTCATGCTACGGGGATTCTACAACGCTCAGCCGGGCAGGCGCACGACCGCGACGCGCGCGCCCGCTTCGAGCGCCCCGATGCCTTCGGGGACAATCAGGAGCGCGTCGGCGCGTGCGAAGGCGACGAAATCCGACGAGCCGCCCCACTTAAGCGGCACAGCCAGGAGATGCCCTTCTTCGTCCGTGCGAAGCTCTGCGGGCAGGTAGCTCATGCGCTCAATCGAGCCCTTCACTGCGCGCGAAAGCAGGGCGCGCTCTTCGCGCATCGGCGAATCCGCGCCGCAGCCCTGCATCGCTCTCAAGGCCGTGCGCGCGAACAGATTGAAAGTGACCGAGACGGAGACGGGATTGCCCGGCAGACCGAAGACGAGCGTTTGACCCAGACGCGCGAAGACCGTCGGCTTGCCCGGTCTGAGCCGCACGCGCTCGAAAAAAATCTCCGCGCCGAGCGCACGCAGAGCCGTCTTCGTGAAATCGTAGACGCCCATCGAAACGCCGCCCGAGAGAATCAAAGCGTCCGAGCGCGCCGCCGCTTCGGAAATCAAACGCTCTAACAGAACGGGCTCGTCGCCCGCAAGCGGCAGCCGCTCGACGCTCGCGCCCGCGAGCGAGGCGTAGGCCGATAGCGAATAGCTGTTCGAGTCGCGTATCTGGTCTCGCCCCGGCTGGTCTTCGACGCGGACAAGCTCCGTGCCCGTCGCCAGCACCGAGACGCGCGGACGCCGCACGACTTCGACCTGCGAGTAACCGAACGAAGCCAGAGCAGCCGTCATCGCCGCGTTTATCTGCGTGCCCGCGCCGAGCACGATTGAGCCGGCCTCGACCTCGCTCGCACGCTTGATGAAAAACTGCCCCGGCGCGGTCGGCTTCAGAATCTCTACGCCCTCGCCGCCCTCCGACTCGCGCGTCAGCTCCACCTGCTGAACGCTGTCTGCGCCCGAAGGCAGAGGCGCGCCCGTCATAATCCGCACGGCCTCGCCCGCGCGAAGACGCCCTCGCCAGCCCTCGCCCGCCGCCGCTTCGCCGACTATCGACAAACGCGCGGGCGCTTGACTGGTATCGCTTGAGCGCACGGCGTAGCCGTCCATCTGCGCGCGGTCGAAGGGCGGAAGGTCTGTGTCGGCGACGATACTTGCGGCCAAGATGCGCCCCAGCGCATCTTCGAGCGCGACGCGCTCAGACGCGAGCGACGCTGTCTCTCTGAGCACGATTCGGATGGCTTCGGCGACGGAAATCATACGTTCGGAACGAAAATCTGAGGGCGCAAACACGGAAGCGGCTGCCCCTCATTTTTCGATGAGAGACAACCGCTTCGGTTTGAAGTGGCGGAGCCGACGGGACTCGAACCCGCGACCTCCGACGTGACAGGCCGGCGTTCTAACCAACTGAACTACGACTCCGCAAAAACTTCAAAACTTAAACTAACGCGGCGGGCGTTGAAGCTTTCGGCATCTCATCGCTGATGGTAGGCACGGTGGGACTCGAACCCACAACCCCCGCCTTGTAAGGGCGGTCGTCTACCATTGACAGTACGTGCCTCTAGTGAAGATGCGCGAAACTCCGGCATCTCACCTTGATCTTGTTCTCGACGCGTGCCCTTAGGTCAGGCAGCCCCTTGAACTCCTTCGAACTCTTCTCACGCCCGCTTCAAAGACCGACGCTCCGTTTGAAAAACAGACCCTGACGTTTGTTGTTCCGAAGCGAGACCCATCCTAAAAGATGCCTGTCGGCAGTGTCAAGCAGAGCAGCCGTGCGTGAGGCGCGGCGTGCGCGCGTGTTCGTTTAGAATTGCGGCGGCGGGGGCGGCGGTTGGAGTAACGGGTCTCTGGAGTCGAGCGGGTTGGCGGACTTCCCGTAGAGGACGCGCCGGGCGAGCGTAAACGAACCGATGGCGGCGGCCAGCGATACGACATAAAAGAGCAGTGTGACGACCGCCGGCGGCTCCTCCGGCCACCCTAGAAATATCATGCCTATTCCGTAAACGACGCCGGCAGCGA
>DASWNP010000022.1:0-22502 GCA_036399175.1 Pyrinomonadaceae bacterium
GAGAACCGAAAAATCTTCGCCTTCACGCGCTCTTACGAAAGCGAGACGGCGCTCTGCGTTTTCAACCTCTCGAACACGGCGCAGCCCGTCGAGCTTGACCTCAGCGAGTTCGAGGGGCGCACGCCCGTCGAGATGCTCGGCGAGACGACGTTTCCCCGAATCAGCAGAGCGCCCTACCAGCTCGCCTTCGCGCCCTGGGGCTTTTACTGGTTTCTGCTCAAAGAAACGGAAGGGAAAGACAAACGATGAACGCGGAACGATGAACGATGAACTGAAAGCAGTTTGCTTTTCATTCATCGTTCATCGTTCCGCGTTCCTACTTTCGTGCAGGGGGAGTTTGATTGATGTCTGAAGGGAACAACGGCGAACAGCGTTTGGTGGTGGTCTCGAACCGTCTGCCTTTTACTTTGAAGCGCGCGGGCGACGGTTGGCGAACCGAGCGCAGCGCGGGCGGGCTGGCGACGGCCATGAAGCCTCTGCTCGAACAGCGTCGCGGCATCTGGATTGGATGGTCGGGCGACTCGTCGGAGGCGGGCGGGGAAGAGGACGAGCGGCGGCAGAAGCTCCTTGAGCGTTGGGCGGAGCGCGACCGTTATTTCGCCGTCGAGCTACCGAAGGAGATGGCCGAGGGCTTCTACGAAGGCTACTCGAATCAGACGCTCTGGCCGCTCTTTCACTATTTCCCCGAACTCGTTAAATTCAATCCCGAACACTGGCAGGCTTACATCGACGCCAACCGTCGCTTCCGCGATACGGTCGTCCGCAGCTTGCGCCCCGGCGACCTGCTCTGGATTCACGACTACCAGTTGATGCTTCTGCCGCAGTTGCTCCGCGAAGCCGTGCCCGACGCGCGCATAGGCTTCTTCCTGCACATCCCTTTTCCCTCTTCAGCAGTCTTCCGGCTGCTCCCGCGCCGCGAAGAGCTTCTGCACGGACTGCTCGGCGCTGACTATATCGCCTTCCATACCTACGGCTACCTGCAAAACTTTCGCGCTTCGACCTTGCGCATCATCGGCGTCGATAGCCAGATGGATCGTGTCGAGTACGGCGGGCGCTCCGTCCGCCTCGACGCGCTGCCCATCGGCATCGCTCCCGAAGACTTCACGGAGCTTTTGCAGAAAGACGACGAGACGCGGGCGCGACTCGCCGACTTGAAAGCGCGTTTCGCCGACCGACAACTTCTGCTCGGCGTTGACCGCCTCGATTACACGAAAGGCATCCCGCATCGGATGCGCACCTTCCGCCGACTGCTCCGGCAGAACGCGGAGCTGCGCGGTAAGGTCGTGCTCATACAGGTGGCCGTGCCTTCGCGCGAAGTGATACCGATGTACAAGGAGCTTCGGCAGGAGGTGGACGAGCTGGTCGGAAAAATCAACGGCGAGTTTTCGACGCCCGACTGGACGCCCATCGTCTACATCCGTCGAGGGCTGCCGCCCAAAGAGTTGACGGCGCTCTACGCCGCCGCCGACATGGCGCTCGTCACGCCGCTCAGAGACGGCCTCAACCTCGTCGCCAAAGAGTACGTCGCATGCCAGAGTGCGGGCGAGGGAGTGCTCGTCCTGAGCGAGTTCGCGGGCGCGGCGGCCGAGATGGGCGAGGCTTTCCTCGTCAACCCATACGACGAGGAGCGCACCGCCGAGACCATCGAGCGCGCTTTGCTTTTGCCCGCCGACGAGAAGCGCGACCGCATGGCCGCGCTCTACCGTCGCGTCGTTCGCAACAACGTCTTCGCGTGGGGCAAACGCTTCCTCGCAAACCTGAACGCCGCCGCCTCCGCGAGCACCGACCGCCCGACGGAAAAACCTCAAAGGCTACCCATAGAGCGCGTCGTCCCGGCTTTTCGACAGGCCGAGCATCGCCGCTTGCTCTTGGACTACGACGGCACGCTCGTTCCCTACGCCAACAGGCCGCAGGACGCCGTGCCGCCGCCCGAGTTGATAGAGCTGCTCGCGCAGCTTGCGAGCGACCCGGCCAACACTATCGCCGTCATCTCCGGCAGGTCGAGAGATGACCTCGACGGATGGTTCGGCGACGTGCGCGGTCTCTGGCTCGCCGCCGAGCACGGCGCGGTGATGCGCTCGCCCGAAACTCTGAAGTGGGAGCTTTACCGCACGAACTATTCCGACGAGTGGAAGTCGCAAGTCCTTCCAGTTCTCGAACACTTCGTTGACCGCACGCCCGGAAGCTTCATCGAGGCGAAGGAGTTTTCCATCGTCTGGCACTACCGGATGGCCGACCCGCAGTTCGGCGAGTGGCTGGCAAACGAGCTGGTCTCGAATCTGGAACAACTGCTGGCAGAAACCGAGCTGCGCGCTTTTCGCGGGCAGAAGTCGGTCGAGGTGAAACTCGTCTGGGCGAACAAGGGCGAAGTGCTCGCGCGTCTCGAACAGGCCACGCCGAGAGCCGCCTTCTGCCTCGCGGCGGGCGACGACCGCACCGACGAAGACCTCTTCGCGCGTCTGCCCGAAGACGCGTGGACTGTCCACATCGGCTCCAGACGCACGCGTGCGCAGTTCTGTCTCTCCGACCCAAAGGAGCTTCGCGGCCTGCTGCGAAGCTTCGCTGCCGCAGACCGCGACGAGCTTTCAGTCGCCGTCGGACACGACGGCTAAGACGAGCACGACTCCGAGAGCAGCTTTCAATTCGCTATCAACGCGACGATGTGGGAGAGGTTTGAGATGAGACGAAACAAAAAAGGCGAGGGCGAGGAATCGAAGATGAAGCGGCGCGCGTTTCTGCGTTGCGGGGCGCTCGCGGGCGCGGCGGCTCTGCTCGGTTCGACGGCGCGCAGGCGCGCGGCGTCGGCTTCTCCGGCGAGCGCCGTTTATCCTCAGAGCGCGCGCACCTTCGAGCTTGAAGAGGCGACCGTCGCGGAGCTACAGGAGGCGATGCGGTCTGGCAGAATGAGCGCACGCTCCATCACGGAGAAGTATCTCGACCGCATCGAGCGGTACGACCGGAGCGGAGTGGGCATCAACTCCGTCATCGAACTCAACCCCGACGCGCTGGCTATCGCCGAAGCCCTCGACCGCGAGCGCAAGACGAGAGGCGCGCGAAGCCCCCTGCACGGCGTACCCGTCTTCGTCAAAGACAATATCGACACCGCCGACCGCATGCAGACGACGGCAGGCTCGCTCGCGCTCGTCGGCTCTCGTCCGGCGCGCGACGCTTTCGTCGCCGAACGCCTGCGCGCCGCAGGCGCAGTCATCATCGGCAAGACCAACCTGAGCGAGTGGGCGAACTTTCGCTCGACGCGTTCGACGAGCGGCTGGAGCGCGCGCGGCGGACAGACCCGCAACCCCTACGCGCTCGATAGAAACCCCTGCGGCTCAAGCTCCGGCTCGGCGGTCGTCGTCTCGGCCAACTTCGGCGCTCTCGCCGTCGGCACGGAAACCGACGGCTCTATCGTCTGTCCCTCTTCGGCTAACGCAATCGTCGGCATCAAGCCGACGCTCGGCCTCGTCAGCCGTTCCGGCATCATCCCCATCTCACACAGCCAGGACACAGCCGGGCCGATGGCGCGCACCGTCGCCGACGCCGCCCTCCTGCTCGGCGCGCTCACCGGCCTCGACCCGCGCGACCCCGTCACACAGCAGAGCCGCGCCAAAGCGCACACGGACTACACGCGCTTTCTCGACCCGAACGGCCTGCGCGGTGCGCGCATCGGCGTGGCGCGAAACTTTTTCGGCTTCAACGACAAGGTAGACAAGTTGATGTCTTCTGCCATCGACGTTTTGAAGCGACAGGGCGCAGTCGTGGTTGACCCGGCGAATATCGAGACGGCCAACAAGTTCGGCGATTCCGAGTTTGAAGTTCTGCTCTACGAATTCAAGGCAGACTTAAACGCCTACCTCGCAGGGCTCGGCGCGCGTGCTCCCGTCCGCACGCTCAAAGAGATTATCGACTTCAACGAGCGCAACCGCGAGCGTGAGATGCCCTACTTCGGTCAGGAAATCTTTCTGCGCGCCGAGGCCAAAGGCGGACTCCGAAGCAGGGAATACCTGGCTGCGCTGACGAAGAATCGTCGGCTCTCAAGAACTGAAGGGATAGACCGAACGATACTCAAACATCGTCTGGACGCTATCGTCGCGCCGACGGGCGGGCCGCCCTGGACGACCGACCTCGTCAACGGAGACCACTTCTCCGGTGGAAGCTCCAGCCCGGCAGCCGTCGCCGGTTATCCGAACATCAACGTCCCTGCCGGTTACATCTACGGCCTGCCCGTCGGCATCTCCTTCTTCGGCAGAGCCTACAGCGAGCCCGTGCTCATCCGTCTGGCCTACGCCTTCGAGCAGGCGACGAAACATCGTCACCCGCCGAAGTTTTCGACGAACGCCGACCTGAGCCTGTGAGTAATCTTTAGCTTGACGTGAGAACTTTTGACGAAGCTGTTTAGAGGAAGACTGTGAGCTTTCTTGTCCCGTTAGGGACAAAATGAAAATAGCCCAGCGATTTATCGCTGGGTGGAAGTGTATTATCATCGCAGTCCCGTAGGGACGGCTGAATGAGGCTCAGTCGTCCCTACGGGACTGCGAAATGCTATGGCCTGCAGTCCCAGCGATAAACGCTCTGGCTATTAGCAAAAGTCCCTTGCGGGACTTTTCAAACAGCTTCTAAGAATTGACGTGCCGGTCAATTCGTCTTCGGGGCTGCTTCCTGCTGCCCGCCTTGAAGGGCGACCAGCTCGTTAATTCTTTTGCGAACCGCACCTGTCAGCATTCGTATCTCTTCGGGCGTGTAATTGGCCGCGCGGAAGGCGTCGTCCAACTGCTGGTCGCTCAGGCGCGAGAGCAGGCCGCCGAGCCACTTCGCGTCATCGACCGTGATGCCGCGCATCAGCCCGCTATTCTTGCCACTGAAGTTGAGGCGCACCTGCCCGCCTTCGACGCCCTCGACGAACTTGTCCGACGCATAATCCTCCGGCTCGTTGCGGCTGCCCTTGACGTTTCTGAGGAACGACATCGGCGAGTTCTGCCCGCCGGTTTTGCCGAAGGTTGCGCCGAGGTCGCTGACGATGTAGTGCAGCTCGTTTGTGCCCTCGCGGCTCACCGCGAGGATGCGGTTGTTGGCGTCCTTCAAGTCCCAGTTCTCGATGAGCGCCATCAAAATCTTGAGCCCCTGAAACTCTCGCGTGCCCGTGAACGGGTTGCTCTCCCAGCGCCACTCTTTGAGACGCTTCACGTCCTCGGGTCGCGCCTCGAAGCGGACGTTCTCAAACGTGCCCTTGCCTTCGATGGTCACGCGCGGGGCGAGGTACGAAATCTCGGGGATGTAACCGGCAGCCCAGAGCAAACGCGCCGCCGCCGTCTCGGGCTGCGCCTCCTTGCCGATTTTCGCCACCCATACGCGCCCGCTCGCATCGCGCACGCGATACTTCTTCGAGTAGCCGCCCGTCTCATCCTTGATGAAGGTGACGCGGCTCAAGTCCGGCTTCGACGCCTCGCCGCCGGGCCCCGCGTACAGGTCGAACGTGGAGACATCGCCGGGGTCGCGCCAGAGCACGGGCGTTCCCTGCACGCTCTCCTTCTTCTTCTCTTTCTCCTGCCGGACGGCGAGCGCTGGCGCGGAGAGACCCATGCTCAGGACGAAGGTTAAAGCGACGGATAAGGCGACTGCTGAACGACGGATTCTTTCGCTTGAAGACATAGCTTCACCTCTAAAGATATTTCTTCTTTCGCTCCGACCTCTTCGGCTCGATGAGCGTGGGGTAGAGCGATGTGCGCGCCCGACTTTCGTGCGCGCTCTGAAAATTTTGATTTTGAAGAAGGCTCAGTGGATGGTGCGTTTCGCGAGAGCCATGCGCTGCCAGATGGCTTCCTCGCTGGGAAATGAGGGGGCTTCGCTGTTGCGAAGCACGCTGGCCGTCGTGACTATCGAATCGAGGTCGAGAAAAACGCCGTTGCAGGGCGGACACTTCGACAGGTGAGAGCGCACGGCGACGACTTCGGCATCTTCCAGTGCGCCGTCGTGCAGGTCGCTGAGTAGTTGAAGGCTTTTCGAGCAGTCCATTTCTTTCCCTCTGAGGTTTCGAGAGTTCACTTAAACATATTTGAAGCTAATTGAGGGCGGCCTGTTGCCTGAGCATCTGCCTTAATTTCAGACGCGCCTTGTGCAACTGCGATTTGCTCGTGCCTTCGGCGAAACCGAGCATCTGCGCAATCTCCTGATGGTCGTAGCCTTCCACGTCGTGCAGGACGAAAACGGTGCGGTAGCCTTGAGGCAATTCCGAGATGGCGCGCTCCAGAGCGATTTTGTCCACGACCGGCATGGCGTTCGGGTTCTCCGTGCCGGTGACAATCTGGACGGGCGTCTCTCCCTCTTCGGTCAACATCTCGGAGCGAGTGCTGCGTTTGCGAAAATGCATCAAGACCTGATTGACCGTCATACGGTGCAGCCAGGTGGTGAAGGCCGACTCGCCGCGAAAGCTCCCGATTTTGTTGAAGAGCTGGATGAAGACTTCCTGCGTCATGTCCTCGGCTTCGGTCGGGTTGCTCAGCATGCGCAGGCATAGAGAATAGACGCGTCGAAAGTGGCGACGGTAAAGCTGCTCGAAAGCTTCGATGTCGCCCTCGGCAGACTTCCGCGCCAACTCCACATCACCCGGTTGCGATTTCTCAATCTCGGCTACACTCACGTCTTATCTCATCCCCCGTGTCGTCTGTTTTTGATTTCGTCCATTATCCATTAAATCCGGCGGATTGGGAAACCGCTCGCCGCCGGGTCGCTTTGGCGGCAATCCCGAAATCGGGATTCGCAGTCCCGCAAACGCGCGCCGCCGAGCCCCTCGTCCGCGCACGCCGCGCCGGCCAACCCTGCATCTATCAGCACTTACTTTTTCCGCCGCTCGTTGGTACAGCGTTTGAAATACCTCCGGCGACGGAGAACAGGCATGGACATACCGCGCACAAAAAAGTCCTCACACAGAAAGAAGATTCGCTACGTCGCCTACGGACTCGGCCTGCTCGCCTGCGTCGCGCTCGTCACCTACGGACTGTCGCGTCTGAAACCGGCCTCGGCCAGCGTTGACCGCTCAACCATCCTCGTCGATACGGTCAGGCGCGGGTCGATGCTCAGGCAGGTGCGCGGCGCGGGCGCGCTCGTCACAGAGCAGGTGCGTTTGATTCCTGCTCCGGTCGAAGGACGCGTCGAGCGCATACTGGTCGAGCCCGGTCAGCAGGTCAGGCCGGGCACGCTCATCGCGGAACTCGTCAACCCGCAGCTTCTACAGGAAGCCACCGACATCGAGTATCAGATAAAGGCCGCCGAGGCCGACTACACGAATCTGCGCGTGCGCCTCGACAGCGAAAAGATGGCGCAGGAGGCCGGGACGGCCACCATCCAGTCGGAATACAGTCAGGCCAGGCTGCAACTCGACACCGACGAAGAACTCGCCAGAGAAGGATTGATTCCGGCGCTCAACCTGAAGCTCTCGCGCGTCAGGGTGCAGGAGCTTGCCAATCGCCTGAACATCGAGCGGCAGCGTCTCTCAATCGGCACTCAGTCAACCAGAGCGCAACTCGCCTCGCAACAGACGCGCATCGAACAGCTTCGCGCGCTCTCGGCGCTCAGGCGAACCGAGGTCGCTTCGCTCCGAGTGCTCGCGGGCACGTCGGGCGTCTTGCAGCAGGTGGCCGTCGAAGTGGGGCAGCAGGTCACGCCCGGAATGAATCTCGCCAGAGTAGTTGACCCTTCGAGCCTCAAGGCCGAGCTGAAAATCGAGCAGACGCAGGCCAAAGACATCACGCTCGGCCAGAGGGCGACGATTGATACGCGCAACGGCACGGTCGTCGGCCGGGTGGCGCGCATCGACCCTTCAATCAAAGATGGGACGGTAACGGTGGACGTGGCGCTCGAAGGCACGCTGCCGCAGGGCGCGCGTCCCGACCTGAGCGTCGATGGCATCGTCGAGCTTGAGCGTCTGAGCGACGTGCTCTACGTGCGCCGACCCTCCTTCGGACAGGGGCAGAGCACCGTCGGCATGTTCAAGCTGGAAGATGGCGGCAAGAGCGCCGTCCGCACGCAGGTCAGGCTCGGTCGCGGCTCGGTGACGGCCATCGAAGTCCTCGACGGCCTGCGTGAAGGCGACGAGGTCATCGTCTCCGACACCTCCGCCTGGGACAAACACGACCGCATCGTCCTGAAGTAGATTTTTTGCGAGCACGACAGCGAAGGAGAAAAGATGAACGCACCGGCTCAGCCGCTCATCCGCCTCGAACGGATAAGCAAGGTTTTCTACACCGACGAAGTGGAGACGCACGCCCTCTCGAACATCGACCTACAGATTAACGACGGCGAATATCTCTCCATCTCAGGCCCTTCAGGCGGCGGCAAATCGACGCTGCTCTCCATCCTCGGCCTGCTCGATGCGCCGACCGAAGGCAACTATCTGCTCAAGGGCGAGCCCGTCGGCAATCTCTCGTACGCCGAGCGAGCGCGCATACGTAACCGCGAAGTCGGCTTCATCTTTCAGAGCTTCAATCTCATCGGCGATTTGACAGTCTACGAGAACGTCGAGCTGCCGCTCACCTATCGCGGCTTCACTGCGGCGCAGCGCAGAAAGCGCGTGAGCGACGCGCTGGAAAAAGTCGGCATGGCACATCGCGCAAAGCATCTGCCGAGCCAGCTTTCGGGCGGGCAGCAGCAGCGCGTAGCGGTCGCACGCGCCGTCGCCGGTCGTCCGAGCATTCTTCTGGCAGACGAGCCGACCGGCAATCTCGATTCGACCAACGGCGAAGCCGTCATGGAGTTGCTGCGCGAGCTGCATCGGGGCGGCGCGACCATCTGCATGGTGACGCACGACCCACGCTACGCGCAGCACAGCGACCGCATCGTCCACATCATGGACGGGCATCTGGTCGATAAGAAAGAGCTTGAAGAGACGAAGCACGCCGGCATCGGGCAGCAGCAGCCGCCGCCGCAGTCGCTCGGCGGCAGCGTTCGGCAGGTCTGAACGGAAGGCGCGCGGCGGGAAGGTTCGGGATGGAAGAATTGTCCCTGTGTGAAGTGTTTGCTATTTGGAGTCGGCGGTCGTTACACTGCCCGTCTGTTCGTATCAGCACCAGCGCCGCGTAAGCTATGCCGCGAATCTTAATTGCCGACGACCAGCCCGACGTGCTGGAGGCGCTGCGCCTCCTGCTCAAAAGTGAGAGCTACCAGAGCGAAGCCGTCGGCTCTCCGCAGGAAGTCCTCTGCGCCCTCGAAGCCGGAGACTTCGACGTGCTGCTCATCGACCTCAACTACGCGCGCGACACCACCTCCGGGCAGGAAGGCTTAGACCTTCTCTCGCGCATTCGGACTCTGGACGCGACGCTGCCCGTCGTCGTGATGACGGCATGGAGCAGCGTCGAGCTGGCGGTCGAAGCGATGCGGCGCGGCGCGCGCGACTTCATCCAGAAACCCTGGGACAACGCGCGCCTGCTCTCCGTGCTCCGCACGCAGGTCGAGCTTGGCAGCGCGCTGCGACGAGGCCAGCGCCTCGAAGCCGAAAACAATCTCCTGCGCCGCGATGGTAGCGGCGGCGGCGACGGCGACCAGCCGACACTCATCGCACGCTCTCCGGCCATGCAACGCGTCCTCGCGCTCGTCGAGCGCATCGCTCCTTCGGAAGCCAACGTGCTGATAACGGGCGAGAACGGCACGGGCAAAGAGGTCGTCGCGCGGACGCTCTACGCGCTCTCGCCGCGAAGCGCCCGGCCACTCATCACCATCAACGCCGGAGCGCTCTCGGAGAACGTCATCGAGTCGGAGTTGTTCGGGCACGTCCGGGGAGCTTTCACCGATGCGAAGAGCGACCGCGTCGGGCGCTTCGAACTGGCCGACGGCGGCACGCTCTTTCTCGACGAAATCGCCAACGCCCCTCTGAGCTTGCAGGCGAAGCTTCTGCGCGTGCTTGAGACGGGCGAGTTCGAGCGCGTCGGCTCTTCCAAAACGCGGCGCGTCGATGTGCGCGTGCTCTCGGCGACGAACGTCGATTTGAACAGAGAGGTCGAAGAGCGACGTTTTCGTCAAGACCTGCTCTTTCGTCTCAACACGGTCGAGATTCACCTGCCGCCCTTGCGCGAGCGGCGCGAAGACATCCCCGTGCTCGCCGAACACTTTCAGCGTCTCTACGCGCGCCGCTACAAGCGCGCCCTGAAGTCGTTTGAACCGGCGGCAACCGAAGTTTTACTGAAGCACGCGTGGCCGGGAAACGTGCGCGAGCTGAGCCACGTCGTCGAGCGCGCGGTTCTGATGTCGCAGGGCGAGAGCGTGAGAAGCGCCGACCTCGGCCTGGAAGCGTCGCAGGGCGCTCGGACGGCTGAGGCGCGTCTGGAAGAGATGAGCCTTGAAGAAGTCGAGCGCCTGCTCATTCAAAAGACGCTCGCGCGCTACGAGGGCAACGCCGTTCGAGCCGCCGAAGCTCTCGGCCTGAGCCGCAGCGCCCTCTACCGTCGAATCCAAAAGTATGGGTTATGATGGTTTGGTGGAGAAGGAGTCGGGAAATGCGTGAGAGCATCGTTTCGGCTGCGTCTTCCGCGACCGCGTTGAGACGAAAGTGGCGCTTGGGCTACGAGCATCGAATCGTCCTGACGGCGCTCGCCTCCGCGCTGCCCGGCGTCCTCGTCTCGCTCACGCTTCTCTTCAAAAGCGACTATCCGCGCGGGGCGGTCTGGGCTCTCTCGGCGCTGATAGTCGCCGTCTGGCTCGGCCTTCTCTTCGTTCTCCGAGGCCGCGTCGTGCGCCCTCTGCAAACCCTCTCGAATCTCGTCGCCGCCCTGCGCGAAGGCGACTACTCGATGCGCGCGCACGCCGGACAGCAGGCCGACGCTCTCGAAGAGGTGATGCGCGAGATAAACGCGCTGGCCGAGACTCTCTACGAGCAACGTCTCGGCGCGATGGAAGCGACGGCGCTTTTGCGCACGGTGATGTCGGAGATTGATGTCGCCGTCTTCGCTTTCGATGCGGACGAGCGTCTGCGTCTGGTCAACCGTGCGGGCGAGCGTCTGCTTTCGCAGAGCGCGCCGCGCCTGCTCGGACGCCGCGCCGGAGAGCTTGGTCTCTCCGAGTGCCTGCGCGGCGAAGAGAGCGGCGCTCCGCGTACGATGCAGATAACCTTCTCGGGCGGCGCAGGGCGCTGGGGCATCCGCCGCCGACGCTTCCGCGAGCGCGGTATGCCTCACCGCCTGCTCGTGCTCACTGACCTCAGCCGAACGCTGCGCGAAGAAGAACTCAAAGCCTGGCAATCGCTCGTGCGAGTCTTAGGCCACGAGCTTAACAACTCTTTGACTCCGATTATGTCCATCGCGGGTAGTCTCTCAAGCCTCGTCGCGCGCGAGTCTGTGCCCGCCGACTGGCGCGAAGACATGGCGAGCGGCCTCGCCGTCATCTCGTCGCGCGCCGAAGCCCTGAGCCGCTTTATGAAATCTTACGCGCGCCTCGCGCGGCTTCCCCCGCCGCGCCGAAGCCCGCTCGAAGTAAGCGCCCTAGTTCGACACGTCATCAAGCTCGAAACACGAATGAAGGTAAGCGTCGCAGGTGGCGACGTAGTGACGATACATGCCGACGCCGACCAGTTGGAACAGCTTCTCATCAACCTGCTGCGCAACGCCGTCGATGCGGCTCTGGAGACGGGCGGCGGCGTCCGCGTCGGTTGGGGCAAACGGGCTGCTCACCTTGAGGTCTGGATAGAAGACGAGGGGCTCGGATTTGCGAACGTCGGCAATCTCTTCGTCCCTTTCTTCACCACCAAGCAGGGAGGGTCAGGCATCGGCCTCGTCTTGAGTCGGCAGATTGCAGAGGCGCACGGAGGCAGCCTGACGCTTGAGAACAGACCGAACCGGCAGGGCTGTCTCGCGCGCCTTCACCTTCCCCTCTCGGACGAAAGCTGACGAAGACCTGAACTGTGCTTCGCGCGTCTTCGAGATGCGTCTGACGAGCCGGAGAATTTTCGAGAAACCTCGCCCGGCACGCCCTGCGGCTCTCGCCTGTAAGGAGCGCGGGTCGTCCGGCGCAAAAAACTTTTTCCTGACATGGATAAAAGCTCTGCTCAGCACATGAAAAAGTGAGGTCAAAAGATGGCTGATACCGCGACGCAAAGAATCGAACGCTCCTCACCGTCGGCGAGCTTGAAAAGCATAAGCCGCTTCGCCGGTCTGGCGGCCTTGCTGATAGTGGCGCTGTGCGCGGCGCTGGCGGTTTATCGTCAGAGCCCGCCGCCTGCGTCGCCCGCGAGCGCGCCCGCAGCAGAGTTCGCTTCCGGTCGTGCGATGAAGCACGTCGAGACTGTCGCACGGAGACCTCACCCAATCGGCTCGGCGGAGCATGCGGCGGTGAGAGCTTATATCCTCGGGGAGCTGACGGCGCAGGGGCTCGCGCCCGAAACTCAAAGGACGACAATCGTGGGCGCGGCTGAAGGAGTGCCGAGGGTTGCGGGCAGCGTCGAAAACATCGTCGGCAGGCTGAAGGGAACGGGCAACACAAAAGCCCTGATGCTCGCGGCGCATTACGATTCGGTTCCGGCGGGGCCGGGCGCGAGCGACGACGGCTCGGGCGTCGCCACGCTGCTCGAAACGCTGAGAGCTTTGAAGTCTGCCGCGCCCCTCAGGAACGACGTGATTTTTCTCTTCACCGATGGCGAAGAGATGGGCTTGCTCGGAGCGCAGGCGTTCGTCGCCGAGCACCCTTCGGCGCGCGACGTGGGACTCGTGCTCAACTTCGAGGCGCGCGGCAGCTCCGGCCCCGCCTACATGTATGAGACGAGCACGGGGAATCGCCGTCTGATTCAGGAGTTCGCCGAAGCTGCGCCGCGTCCCGTGACTAACTCGCTGCTCTACGAAGTCTACAAGCTGCTGCCGAACGACACAGACCTCTCGGTCTTCAAACGCGCCGGACTCAAAGGGCTCAACTTCGCCTACATCGACCAATCGACCAACTATCACACGCGCCTCGACGACGCGCGCACCATCGACCAGAGAAGCCTCCAGCATCAGGGCTCTTACGCGCTCGCGCTCGCGCGACACTTCGGCAATCTCGACCTGGCAGCCGTTTCAGGAAGCGGCGACGATGCGGTCTACTTCGATTTGTTCGGCGCGTTCGTCGTTCGTTATCCCGCGTCGTGGGCGCTCGTGCTCACCGTCCTGACACTTCTCTTCTTCGTGGCGGTTATCGTTCTCGGTTTCAGGAGAAGGCGTTTGACTGTGGGCGGGATGGCAGCCGGGCTCGTGGCTCTGCTCGTCGTCCTGCTCGGCGCGTATCTGCTCACGATGCTGGTCTGGCGTCTCTTCGGCTCGCTCTATCCCGAATACATCGGGATGAGCTTCGGCGACACCTACAACAGCAAGCTTTACCTCGCGGCTTTCATCGCTCTCACTTTGTCGTTCACCTCCGCGCTCTATCTTCTGTTCGGCAAGCGCGTAAGCGCGCTGAGCCTTCTGGCCGGAGCGTCGGTCTGGTGGGCGCTGGCGCTTCTGTTGACGACGCTGTTTGTGCCCGGCGCGAGCTACCTGTTTACGTGGACGCTTCTGGCCGCTCTCGTGGCGCTGCTCGTCGTCATACTCTCCGGCGGCACGCAGGCTTCGACCGGCAGACGGATAGCGGCGCTCTTTATCGGAGCGATTCCGGCGGTCGTGCTCTTTAGCCCTTTGATTGAGACGCTCTTCGTCGGGCTGACGGTCGGGTCGTCGGCGCTGGTGATGTTGGTCGTCGCGCTGGTGCTCGCGCTCGTCATCCCGCAGCTCAAGCTCGTCGGAGGCGCGAACGGTTGGCTGCTGCCTCTGGCCTCGCTCGTCGTGTGCGTGGCCTTTCTCGTGGCGGCGGCGTTGACTTCGCGTTTCGACGCGAGCCGCCCGCGCAGGGACAATCTCTTCTACGCGCTGGAAGCAGACGCGGGGCGCGCGTTCTGGGCGAGCACGAGCCTGCGCGCAGACGATTGGACATCGCAGTTCTTTTCGGCGAAGACGGAGCCGGCCTTGATGCCCGCCTTCTTTCCGCATCGACAGTGGCGATTTCTGACGAGCGAAGCGCCCATGACCGCGCTCGCCGCTCCGCAGGTCGAGCTGCTCTCGGACGAAAGGAACGAGACGGGGCGCACCCTGCGCCTGCGCGCCGGTTCGCCTCGCCGCGCGCAGGTGCTTTCGCTCTACGTGGAGGGCGACGCGGAAGCGCGCGGCACGACTGTCAACGGCAAAGCGTTAGGAGATGAAGGAGCGGCGGCGCGACGGGAGGCGGGGGGCGTCTGGGCGCTTCGATTTTACGCGCCGCCGCCCGAAGGCATCGAGCTGACGCTCACGACGAAGTCGCAGCAGCCCGTCAGGATAAAGGCTGTAGACCAGAGCTACGAGCTTCCGACGCTTCCCGGCTCTCCCATCAGGCCGAGGCCGGACTCGGCGATGGCCTCGCCCCATCCCCTCAGCGATTCGACGCTCGTCAGCAAGTCCTTCACTTTTTAGTGAGACTGTGAGGGGAGATGAAAACCGCCGAGTCTCGCCTCGACGGCCGAGACTTGAGAGGTTCAGGAACAAAGGGGCGAAGACAGTTTACGGAAGCGAATATCTTCTCCTTAAGGCAGGCGAATTTCAGGTAGACAATCAGAGAGG
The DNA here is from genome assembly GCA_036399175.1 of Pyrinomonadaceae bacterium. Taxonomy (GTDB): domain Bacteria; phylum Acidobacteriota; class Blastocatellia; order Pyrinomonadales; family Pyrinomonadaceae; genus DASWNP01. The sequence continues at coordinate 14,574 of DASWNP010000022.1, forward strand.
TGCAGGAATGGAAACTCTTTGGCAGGATTTACAATACGGCGTTCGGATGCTGCTCAGGACTCCCGGCTTTACTGTCGTCGCGGTGCTGGCGCTCGCGCTCGGCATCGGCGCAAACGCGGCCATCTTCAGCGTCGTCAATGCCGTTTTGCTCCGACCTCTGCCTTTCGCAGACCCGGAGCGCTTGATGCTCGTCGGCGAGGTCAACAATAACCAGAAGGGCGCGGAGGAACAAATCGGCATCTCTCCGGCCAACTACCTCGACTACCGCGACGACAATCAGAGCTTCGAGAGCCTCGCCGCTTTTTCGATGACGGCGCGCTCCGGCTTTAACCTCGGCGGCGCGGGCGACCCCGAACGCGTGACGAGCGCAAACGTCTCCGCCAACTTCTTCTCCACGCTCGGCGTTAATCCGATTCACGGACGACACTTTCGACCCGAAGAGCAGAAGCAGGGCAACCACCGCTCCGTCATGCTCGGTCACGCGCTCTGGCAGCGTCGCTTCGGAGGCGACCCCTCAATCGTCGGCCAGACCATCCAAATCAACGGCTTCGGCTACGTGGTAGTCGGCGTCATGCCGAAAGATTTTCAGTTTCCGACCAAAGACGTGCTGCCCGCCTTGCAGACTTTGCAACAGCCGGTCGAGGCATGGGTTCCGCTTTCGATACCGGACGCGGACTGGACGGCGCGCGGCTCGCGCTTTATGTATGCGCTCGGACGCTTGAAGCCGGGCGTCTCGATTGAGCAGGCCAACGCCGATTTGAACAGCATCGCCGGACGCCTCGCCGAGCAGTACAAACAGAACATGGGTTGGGGCGGCAAAGTCGTCTCGCTTCAGGAAGCGATGACGGGCTCGATAAAGCTCGCGTTGCTCGTCCTCTTCGGCGCGGTCGGCTTCGTGCTGCTCATCGCGTGCGCCAACGTGGCGAACCTTTTGCTGGCGCGAGCCGCCACGCGGCAGAAGGAGATTGCGATTCGAGTCGCGCTCGGCGCGGGACGCGCACGCCTCGTCAGGCAGTTGCTGACCGAGAGTTTCATCCTCGCGCTGGCGGGCGGTCTCTTAGGACTCCTGCTGGCAATCTGGGGCGCGGGCGTCCTGATTTCCATTAGCCCGCAGAATATCCCTCTGCCGTCGCAGTTCGGACTCGACGCGCGCGTCGTCGCCTTCACGCTTTCGGTCTCCTGCCTGACGGCCGTTATCTTCGGGCTCGTTCCGGCGCTGCAAGCTTCCAGAGTTGACTTGAACGAAACGATTAAAGAGGGCGGCGGGCGCTCATCGTCTGGAAGCGGCAAGCGCGTGCGCGACGTGCTGGTGATTGCCGAAATCGCGCTCGCTGTCGTTTTGCTCGTGGGCGCGGGGCTGATGGTCAGGAGCTTCGTACGGCTGGAGAACGTGAGTCCCGGATTCGAGCCGAAGAACCTTCTCACGCTCCAATACACGCTCTCGGCCTCGAAATACCCGGACGACCCCGAAGTCATCGCCTACAACCGGCAGCTCATCGAGCGCGTGCAGGCGCTACCCGGCGTCGAGGCGGTAAGCGGAACGACGGTGCTGCCGCTCGGCAAGGCGAGCAACTACACTTCGTTCGAGATTGAAGGGCGTCCGCCGCAGCCGCCCGGCCAGTTCCTTCTCGCCGAGCACGTCGGCATCTTCGCCGACTACTTCAGGACGATGCGCGTCCCCGTGCTCAAGGGACGCGAGTTCACTGAGCAGGACACGAAGCAGAGCGCGCCCGTCGTCATTATCAACGAGGCGATGGCGCGCGAGTTCTGGCCGAACGAAGACCCTATCGGACAGCGCATCAGAATCGACTACGACCGGGGACTCGCGCGAGAGATTGTCGGCGTCGCCGGCAACGTCAGGAATTTCGGCCTCGACGCCGACCCGAAGCCGGAGATGTACGTCTCTCAAGACCAGTTCCCCTTTCAGGCCACCTTCCTCGTCGTGCGCACGACGGGCGAGCCGAAAAACTTGAGCGCGCCCGTCCTGCGAGAAGCGACGGCGCTCGATAAAGACCAGCCGATTTACAGCATCAGGTCGATGGAAGAAATACTCGACGCTTCGCTGGCGAAACAGCGTTTCAGCATGCTTTTGATGACGTGCTTCGCGTTGGTGGCGTCCATCCTCGCCGCAGTCGGGCTCTACGGCGTCATCGCCTACTCCGTCACGCAGCGCACGCACGAGATAGGCATTCGCATGGCTCTCGGCGCGCAGCAGAGCGACATTCTCAGGCTGATTGTCGGACACGGTTTGAGGCTGGCTCTCGTCGGCGTCGCCATCGGCCTCTTCGGAGCTTTCGCCCTCACGCGCATCATCGAGAGCCTGCTCTACGGCGTCAGCACGACCGACCCGACTACCTTCGGCCTCATCGCGCTCGCGCTCGTCACAGTCGCGCTCCTGTCGAGCTTCATCCCGGCGAGGCGCGCGACGAAAATCGACCCGATGGTCGCGCTCAGGTACGAGTGAGAACGAGCCTCGGAAGAGATGCTTGACGTTGAGCAACCGGCGACGATAGTCTCTGACCGTTGTTAGCCTTTATGTTCTCTTCGACGCGCGCACGTCGAAAATCGTGCGGCGATATTTCAAGGAGGATTTTGATAGTTTGACTCCGAGCCGAGAGACCCCGAACGCGAGCCGTCCGTCCGACAAGAGCTGGTTCGCCGTCAATAAGCCCAACCCGCAGGCCGCGCTGCGCCTCTTCTGCTTTCCTTATGCGGGCGGCAATCACGCTCTCTTTCATAATTGGAGCAAGCACTTGCCCGCGACGGTCGAGGTCTGCGCCGCTCAACTGCCGGGTCGCGGCACGCGCCTGCGCGAAAAGCCCTTCACGGCTCTCCCGCCGCTCGTCGAGAGCTTGGCCGAGGCTATGAGCCCGCGCCTCGAAAAGCCTTTCGCCTTCTTCGGCCACAGCATGGGCGCGTCGATAGCCTTCGAGCTGGCGCGTTACTTGAGAAGAACGCGAAGTGTTTTGCCGCAGCACCTATTCGTTTCGGGTCGGCGCGCGCCGCAAGTGCCGAAAGGCGAGCCGCCCATCTATAACCTGCCGCACGACGAGTTCATCGAAGAGCTTCGACGCCTCGACGGCACTCCCGCCGAAGTCCTTGAGCATCCCGAGCTGATGGAGTTGATGATGCCTCTGCTGCGCGCCGACTTTTCGATAGTCGATACTTACGAATACTTTCCGGAGCCGCCGCTCGACTGCGGAATCACGGCCTACGGCGGCTTGCAGGATCACGAAGTCAGCCGCGAAAACCTCGAAGCGTGGCGCGAACAGACGCGAGGCAGTTTCACGCTGCGCATGCTGCCCGGCCGCCACTTCTTCTTGCAGAGCCATCAGCAGACTCTGCTCCGCTCGCTTCACACGGAGCTGCACGAGGCAGTCGTGCGCGCGTCCGTCTGACGGCTTCGCCCGCGCGCTCTTTGAGTTGGAGCAGATGAAATGAGCGAGACAGACCGGCGGCAGCAACTCATCCGCCTCGAAGGTGTGACGAAAGTCTTCCTCAACGACGAGGTTGAGCTGCACGCTCTTTCGGGCATCAATCTCGACATCAGCCGGGGCGAGTACGTCTCCATTGCAGGCCCCTCGGGCTGCGGCAAATCGACGCTGCTCTCCATCCTCGGCCTGCTCGATACTCCGACCGGGGGCAGCTATCTCTTCGACGGAAAATCGGTCGCTCGGCTATCGCTCGCCGAGCGGGCGCACATACGCAATCTTCAAATCGGCTTCATCTTTCAGAGCTTCAATCTCATCGGCGACCTGACAGTCTACGAGAACGTCGAGCTGCCTCTGACCTATCGCGGCATGAAGGCCGCGCAGCGCAAAGAGCTTGTCGTGGAGGCGCTTGAGAAGGTCGGGATGCTCAGTCGCGCGGGGTATCTGCCGGGGCAGCTTTCGGGCGGGCAGCAGCAGCGAGTCGCAGTCGCTCGCGCCGTCGCCGGTCGCCCGCTCATCCTTCTGGCCGACGAGCCGACCGGCAACCTCGATTCCAAAAACGGCGAGAGCGTCATGCAACTGCTCGACGACCTGCACCGAGGCGGGGCGACCATCTGCGTCGTCACGCACGACCCGCGCTTCGCGCAGATGTCCCAACGCGTCTTCTATCTTTTCGACGGGCGCATCGTCGAAGAAGGCGACCCCCGCCACGCCGGGCGCGAGCTTCAGGAAATCGGCTTCGAGCTGGCCTAAAGCCTCAACCAAACCCACAAAAGAGTTTTCTCGAACGAAAAGAGGTTCTCGAACGGTCTCGGTCGCGTCTCTGCTGTCAGAGATGGGCGGGAGGGAATGTTCGATGGTCGGAGAGGTGTGCTGGATTAGAAGCCGGACAAAGCGCGGGGCGAGGGCTCGCTCGCGTCAGCTCGTGATGCCGGTGCGAAGCAGGAATTGTTCGTAGCGCGGGTCGGAGCGCAGGTTGTCGATGCGCGGGTCAACAAGAACGTAGGTGAGGCCGACGGCGTTCTCGCTCTCGGCCTGCGCAATCCAACGGAAAGCCTCGTCGATTTCGCCGAGCAGCGAATAGACGACGGCTATCTCGAAGCCCGTCACCCACTCCTGGTCGCGCTTGGCGACGATGTCGGCGATTATCGCGCGGGCTTCATCCGTGCGGCCGCAGGAGGCGAGCACGTGCGCGTGCTTCGTGCGCGTCGTGGCCGTGTCGCCGACGAAGGCGCGCTCCTGTTCGAGCACGGCCAGAGCCTCTTCGCACATGCCCATGCGCTCGTAGCACCAACGGAGAATGATGTGCGTCGGGATAGAGCCGGGGTCAAGCTCAAGGGCGCGCTGGCACTGCTCGACGCCCTCGCCGTAGCGGCGCGCGAAGAAGAGGACGTTGGCGACCGCCGTCGCTATCACGGGCGAGCGGGGCGAAATCTCCTGTGCGCGTCGAATCTCTTCGATGGCCTTTTCGTGATGCCCCATCGCCGACAGACTGAAGGCGTACCAGCGATGAGCCGGGGCGTTCTCCGGTTTCAGCTCGATGGCGCGACGGTATTCGGCCTGTGCGCCCGCCCAGTCGCGGTCGTAGTGAAACTTGACGAAGCCGAGCGAGGCGTGAGCTTCGGCCAGATGCTCGTTGGCTTCGACTGCCTTCAAGGCCGCCTGCTTGGCGCGCTCGAAAGCTCCGACGGGCGGCGGCTCGACGTACCAGTTCAAAAGAGCGTAGCAATCGGCCATCTCCGAATAGGCGAGCGCGAAGTTCGGGTCGCGCTCGACGGCGCGCTCGAAGCGTTCGATGGCTTGCCTGAGCCCTTCCGCCGTGCGCTTGGTCGAATAGTAGCGCCCGGCGACGTAGAGCTTGTGCGCCTCTTCGTTGTCGGTGTGGCGCTGCTCGACCGAAGGCGAGATGCTGCCCGCCGAGCCGCCGCTTTGCGCGGGCTGTGTGGCGAGCGGGCTCGCGCCCGGCCTGTTCAGCTCCGTCCGGTCGGCGGGCGAGACGCCGACGCCGCCGCCCTGTCTGCCTTCGCGCAGCTCGACGATTGGGTTCTCCGTCCGGCGCAGAATATCTTTGAAACGCGCGTCGGCGCGAAGCCGGTCGAACTGCGGCTCGACGCCGAGCCAGACCATCCATGCGTCGCGCTCCTGCAAGCCCTGTTCGAGCCGCGTGACGGCCTGCTCGTACTCGCCCAGATTGCAATGCACGAGCGCGAGGTGAAAAGGCGAAACCTTTCGCTCAGGCGGCAGTTCGGTCAATTCGCGCAGCAGCGCGCGAGCTTCCTGTAGCCGTCCGGCGCGGGCGTAGGCCGAGGCGAGGCTGGCCTGAAAGAAGGGCAGTTCGCCGCTCTGCTCGACGGCCTTCTGCGCCTCGCTCACAGCCTCTTCATAAAAGCCTCGCTCTCTGAGCGCCCAGGCGATGGAGAAGCGCGAAAGGATGTAGTCGGGGTGCTCGGAGAGGAGCTTGCGAAACTGCGCGATGCTCTCGTCGTAGCGGCGCGCGTGATAGAAGCACCACGCGAGATGATGTTGAGCGAAGAGGTTCAGAGGGTCTATCTCAAGCGCGCGACGCGCTTCGCCGATGCCTTCCTCGAAGCGTCCCTCCATCATCAGCAGGAGCGAATACCATAGATGCCCTGTCGCGTAGTTCGGGTTGAGGTCGAGGGCGCGACGGTGCAAGTCTTCGGCTGCTGTCCAGTCGAAATCGTAGGCGAGGGAGGCAAAACCGAGCGAGCTGTAGGCTTCGGCCAAAGAGTCATCGAGCTTGATGGCGCGCTGCGCCGAATCCTTCGCTGCCTCGTAGCATTCGAGGGAGGGGCGCATGCCGTAGATGCCGAGCCAGATAAAGTAGTCGGCGATGCCGGCGTGAGCTTCGGCATAGTTCGGGTCTAAGGCGACGGCCTGACGGTAAAACTCGATGGCTTTACTGAACCCCTCTTCGTCGAAGCTGTTCCAGTGGTGACGCCCGCGCATGTAAGCCTCGAAGGCTTGCGGGCTGTCGGTCGAGCGTTTGGCGAGGCGCTGGCGCTCGTTCCCCGTCAGTTGCGGGATGATGGCTTCGGCGACGCGCAGCGAGATGGTGTCCTGAATGCCGATGACGTCGGTCAGCTTTTCGTCGAACTGTCCAGCCCAGACGGCGGCGCGGCGCGACACGTCGAGCAGTTGGACGGTGACGCGGATGCGCTCTCCTGCGAGCGTGATGCGCCCGTCGAGGACGTAGTTGGCGCGTAGCTCGTGGCCTGCGTCGAAAGGGTCTGTGTCGCTCTGCTGGTAGCGCAGAACCGAGCCGGTCGGGCGCACGGCGAAGCGGCGCAGGCCGCTCAGGCGCGTAATCAGCGCGTCGGCCAATCCGATGCTCAGGTAGTTGTCGGCGCTCGCGCCGCCGACGCCCTGCGCCATGTGCAGCACCCGCAGCGGAAGGATGGCGACCGTCTCCCCGCCGCCCGCGACAGGCTCGAAAGTGGATGGACGCAGAACTTTGACGGGTCGGAAGTGATAAGCCTGGGCGAGCACGGGACGGCCTTCGAGGTAGCGCGAGATGTCTTCGCTGAACTGCTCGACCGACTCGTAGCGCAGACGCGCCTCTTTCTGCAAAGCCTTGAGGATGACGTTGTCGAGACTTCCCATCAACTCGCGCCTGAGAGATTCGGGGCGACCTCCGCGCGCTTCGTAGAGCGCCGCCAGGCTCGCAATCGAGACGCCCGAATAACTGAAGGGCAGCACCTCGTTCGGACGCGAAAGCGCGATGCTCGGCTTCTCGGGGCTCTCTTCGCAGATGACGCGCGCTATCTCGTAAGGCATGCGGCTGCGAATGCTGTAGGGGCGATGGCCGGTCATCAATTCGTAGAGCAGCACGCCGAGGCCGTAGATGTCTGAAGAGGGCGTCATCGTCAAGCCCTGCACCTGTTCGGGGCTGGCGTATTCGGGCGTCATCAGGCGCATGGCCGTCTCGGTCGGGACGAGCGTGTCGGGCGCAAGCTCGGGGTTCAAGAGCTTGGCGATGCCGAAGTCTAAAAGCTTCGGCACGCCGTCGCGCGTGACGAGGATGTTCGAGGGCTTGATGTCGCGGTGGACGACGTGTTTCTGATGCGCGTAAGCGACAGCCGCGCAGACCTGCCGGAAGAGGCGCAGGCGCTCGCGTATCGAGAGCTTCTCCGAGTCGCAGTATTGATAGAGCGGTCGGCCTTCGATGTATTCCATGACGAAATAGGGAAGGCCGTCTTCGGTCGTGCCGCCGTCTAAGAGACAGGCGATGTTCGGGTGTTCGAGGGCGGCGAGAATCTGTCGCTCGTTGCGGAAGCGCCGGATGATGAAATCGGTGTCCATCCCGCGCTTGATGAGCTTGATGGCGACGTTGCGTCGAAACTCGCTGTCGGCGCGCTCGGCCAGGTAGACCGCGCCCATGCCGCCCCTGCCTACTTCGCGGACGATTTGATATGCGCCGATGCGCCGGCCCGTCATCGAGTTGGGGTCTTCGGGGTCGGATGGCGGAGAAGAGACTTGC
>DASWNP010000023.1:0-15467 GCA_036399175.1 Pyrinomonadaceae bacterium
CATCGGCGCGCGCCTCGTCCATCTGCAAACTTCGCAGCACGAGCGTCTGCTCGCACGCGCCCGTCTTCAACAACAGGCGCGACAGGAAGAGAACGCCGCTCGCGGACGCATCCTCGACCGCGAAGGGCGCGAGCTTGCGTGTACGGTCGAGGTCGAGTCTTTCTTCGCCGCGCCGGGCGAGATAGAAGACCCGGCGGAAGTCTCGAAGCTTCTCGCGCCGCTCGTCGGGACGGAGAGAACAAAGCTGGCCGAGCGTCTGCGAGAGGCGAAGCAGGCGGGCAGGCAGTTTGTCTGGCTGGCGCGCAAGCTAGACCCGCAGCACGGGGCGGCGATTCGCGCTCTCGGCATCAAGGGCGTCCACACGGTCGAAGAGCCGCAGCGTCGTTATCCGAGCAAGGCTCTGGCGGCGCACGTCGTCGGCTTCGTCGGACTCGACGACGAGGGGCTTGGCGGCGTCGAACAGTTTCACAACGCGTCGCTCGAAGGCGAGGCGGGCAACGTCGTCGTAGACCGCGACGCGCGTCGCCGCTCTTACGAGAGCGTCGAGATTAATCCGCGCGCAGGCCAGTCGGTGGTGCTGACCATCGACCAGAGCATTCAGTATCACGCCGAGCGCGCGCTCGCTTCAGCCCTCGAACGCACGCGCGCCAAGTCCGCCACCGCCATCGTGCTTGAGCCGCACACAGGGGAGATTCTCGCGCTCGCCAACGCGCCGACCTTCGACCCGAACGAAGCAGGCAAGGCGACGGCGCAGGCGCGCAGGAATGAGGCGCTACAGAACATCTACGAGCCGGGCTCGACCTTCAAAATCGTCGCCTTCTCCGCCGCGCTTGAAGAGAAGCTGGCGCGACCCGAAGACCGCATCGACTGCCAGATGGGCAGCATCAACGTCGCCGGTCGAACCGTGCGCGACCACACGGCCTTCGGCACGCTGACGCTCACAGAAGCGCTCGCCAAGTCGTCGAACGTCGCCGCCATCAAGCTCGGCCTGAGAGTCGGCGACCGGCGGATGCACGAATACATCACTCGGTTCGGCTTCGGCTCGCGCACGGGCGTCGAGCTTCCGGGCGAGACGGCGGGACTGCTCCGACCCGTCGCGCGCTGGCAGGCTTCTTCGATGGGCTCAATCGCCATCGGGCAGGAAATAGGCGTCACGCCCTTGCAGGTGGCCTCGGCCTTCGCCGCGCTCGCAAACGACGGCGTGCGCGTCCAGCCGCATCTCGTCAAAGAATTGCGCGATGCAGACGGCGCGCTCGTCACGCAGACGAAGCCGGAAGAGCGGCGCGTGCTGAGCGCGGAGACGGCGCGAGTCGTGCGAAACATGCTTGAGAGCGTGACGGTCAAGGGCACGGCCAAAGCCGCGCAGCTCGAAGGTTACACGGCGGCGGGCAAGACCGGCACGGCGCAGAAGATTGACCCGAAGACGCGCACCTATTCAAAGACGAAACATGTCGCCTCCTTCGTCGGCTTCGCGCCGGTCGAGCGGCCTGCGGTGGTCATCATCGTCGTCGTCGATGAGCCTGCCGGGGCGTATCACGGCGGCGACGTGGCCGCCCCCATCTTCCGCGAAATCGCCGAGCAGGTGCTCCCCTACATGAACGTCCTGCCCGACGTGGAAATCAAGCCCGAAGAAGCGACGGCGAACGAGCCACTGGTTGCGCGAGCTTCTTCGCCGAACAGTCAGAACGCGCAACAGGAACAGGGCGCGAACGCTCAAGGCGAGACGCGCGGTGCTGCGGCTGCGACGCCCGAACATCTGCCCGAAGTAGCGGCGCGCGAAGCGGGCGGAGCCGAGATAGTTTACGCGGAGGCGGGGCAGCGCGCCCTCTTGATGCCGAACCTGCGCGGCGTGAGTGTCCGCGACGCGGCTCGCATCTGCGCGCAGCTAGGTCTCGAACTGGAAGCTCGCGGCGAAGGTCGCGCGCTCAAACAGAGTCCGGCGGCTGGCGAAAGCGTCGAAGCCGGACAAACCGTTCGCGTCGAATTTGGCAGAAGCGATTGAAGAGAAGAGGTCAGAGGTCAGTGAAAGACAAAAGACAAAACCTGAAGCTTCGGTTTTTAACTGACCTCTGACCTCTGACCCCTATCGAAGATTATGGCCGCGACATCGAATCGTATGGAGCATCCGGGCGAATTGAGGCGGAGAATCGCGGGCTGTCGTGAGCGTTTGCGCCGGACGCGAACAACGCGGAGAATAGAGGAACGCGCCACAAGGTCAACAACGCGTCCGCGAGCTTTGGAGTTGAGCGAGGCTTTCGTGTGCGACGCGACGGAGGATGACGAGCGGCGGCGGCGGGCGGCAGACGTTCCGACGGCTTCTTTCGTGAATGATTCATCTGCGGAAGAAGGGACGGATTCCGAGTTGCTTCTGCTGGCTTGCGGCGCGGAGAAAGAGGCGGAGGCGTGAACATAGGCGAGGCGGCGCGACTGATGCGCGCGAGTTTTGCGGGCGAGCCGGGGGAGCAGTTCTTTGACAAAGAAATAAAAGCTTTTTCCATCGACTCGCGTTCGATTACGGAGGGCGAGCTTTTCTTCGCCCTCTCGCCCGAGGACTACGCGCGTCACGGCTTCACGGGCACGTCTTTCGCCGACGCTCACCAGTTCATCGGGCAGGCGTTCGAGACGGGCGCGGTGGCAGCCGTCGCGCTCGCCAGTCGGGTCGAAGAGGACGCGGCGCTTCGCGCGATGCGCGAGCGGCTGCTCGTCGTCGATGATTGCATCGAGGCTTTGCAGGCGCTCGCTCATCAAGTGCTCGAAGACTGGGGTCAGCCCGTCGTCGGCATCACGGGGAGCGCAGGCAAGACGACGACCAAAGACCTGACCGCTCATGTGCTCGGCGTCGCCGGTCGCCGCCGCGTGCTCCGCAGCAAGAAGAACTACAACAACGAGCTTGGTCTGCCGCTCTCCATCCTGCAAATGGAGACGGAAGGGGTGAGGCCGGACGATTACGACGTGGCCGTCCTTGAGATGGGCATGTCAACGCCGAAGGAGATTGCTCGTCTCTGCGAGATTGCGCCGCCCGACATCGCGGTCGAGCTTCTGGTCGCGCCGGTTCATCTGGAGTTCTTCGGCTCGATTGAGCGAATCGCGGCCTCGAAGGCGCAACTGGTCGAAGGACTCAAGCCGGGCGGAACTGCCATTCTCAACGCTGACGACGAGCGCGTCGCCGCCATGCGAGAGAAACACAAGACGGGTCGGACTCTGACGTTCGGCATCAGTAATCCGTCCGACATATCGGCCACGGAGATTGAGACGGTCGGCCTCGGCCTCAGCCGTTTCACACTGCGCACGCCTCTGGGCTCCGCGCGCATGGAGCTGCCGATGCCCGGCCGTCATAACCTGATGAACGCGCTGGCGGCTGCTGCCGTCGCCACCTGCTTCGAGCTTTCGCCCGAAGCGATTGGAGAGGCTCTGAAGACCGCCGCCCCTTCGCAGATGCGCGGCGAGGTGCTTCGCTTCCGCGCGGGCTTCGTCCTCGTTGACGACTCTTACAACTCGAACCCGCGCTCTCTGGTGAGTATGGCCGAGGCCGTCGCGCAGGGCGGGGAAGAGACGAAGCGACGCATCATCGTCGCGGGCGAGATGCTTGAGCTGGGAGCGGACGCGCCCGAGCTTCACCGCGAAGCGGGACGCGAGCTTGGCTCGCTCGGCGTCGAGATGCTTTGGGGCGTGAGGGGGCTTGCGCGCGAGCTTATCGAAGGCGCACGCGAGGCCGGAATGAGCGTCGAAGCCACGCGCTTCTTCGACTCTTCGGAAGAGGCCGCCGACGCGCTCGCCTCAGAGATACGCGAGGGCGACCTCGTCCTCGTCAAAGGCTCGCGCGGCGTCCAGACCGACAAGGTGGTCAAACTGTTGCGGGAAAGACACGAACTAAATGATGAATGATGAATGCGGAACGATGAATGAAAAGCAGAAAGCAGTTCTTCTTTAATTCATCATTCATCATTCCTAATTCATCATTTCAAAGCGATGATCTATTACCTCTTTTATGAATGGCTGTACAAGAGCCTTTCGGTGGGCGGCGAGGAGTCCGTCTTCGTCAAGGCTCTGAACGTCTTTCAGTACGTCACGTTCCGCACGGCCTACGCCACTATCACGGCTCTCTTAATCTCGCTCGTCTTCGGCGGTCGGGTTATCCGCGCGCTGCGGAACTGGAACGTCGGGCAGCAAATCCGCGAAGAGGGGCCGCAGGCGCACATGGCGAAGCGCGGGACGCCGACGATGGGCGGCGTGCTCATCATCGGCTCGGTCTTAATCTCGACGCTTTTGTGGGCTCGCCTGTCGAACCTCTACGTCTGGATTATCCTGATTTCGACGACGCTCTTTGCGGCCATCGGCTTCGTCGATGATTACGAGAAGGTGGCGCGCAAGCAGAGCCTCGGGCTGACGGGCAGAAAGAAGCTGCTCGCGCAGTTTCTCATCGCCCTCGGCGTCTGGGCGGCGCTCTACTTTCTGACCGACTACACCTGGAACGTGAGCCTGCCCTTCTTCAAGCAGACCGCGCTCTCGAACATCACGAAGATTGGGCCTTACCTCTACCTGCCGTTCATCATCCTGGTGCTGATGTTCACGTCGAACGCCGTGAACCTGACCGACGGATTGGACGGGCTGGCAATCAGCGTGACGGTCGTAGCGATGTCGGCGCTGACGACTTTTACCTACGTCACGGGCGACGCGCGATTCGCCGGCATGCTCGCCCTCGACCACCGACCGGAAATCAGCGAGCTGACGATTTTCTGCGGGGCGATGGTCGGAGCAAGCCTCGGCTTTCTGTGGTACAACGCGCCGCCCGCCGAAGTTTTCATGGGCGACGTTGGAAGCCTCGCCATCGGCGGGGCAATCGGAACCATCGGCATTCTAACGAAGCAGGAATTTATCCTTTTGATAGTCGGCGGCGTCTTCGTCATCGAAGGCTTGTCCGTGATGTTGCAGGTGGCCTCCTTCAAGCTGACGCGGCGGCGCATCTTCCGAATGGCTCCGCTGCATCATCACTTCGAGGTCGGCGAGCACGGCTGGAAGGAATCGAAAATCGTCTTCCGGTTTCTGATTATCGCCATCCTCTTTGCCCTGCTTAGCCTCTCGACGCTGAAGCTGCGGTGAAGCGGACGCTGGACGATAGACCATAGACGATGGACGAGCGACGAAAACGATGATGTATGAAAACGACAGGCGCGACCGACGAAAGGATGAGGGACGAATGATGATGATTGCTTTAATCGTCCATCGTCCATCGTCTATCGTCCAGCGTCCGCTTCAGGAGCGCTTTGAAGGTTGAGGGACGAAAAGTTCTGGTTATCGGCGCGGCGCGGAGCGGCGTGGCGGCGGCGCGATTTCTGGTAGGACGCGGGGCGGTCGTGGCTTTGAACGATAAGAAGCCCTTAGTGGAGTGGTCGGAGGAAGCCGTCGCGCTCAGAAGTTACGGCGTCGGCGTTGTGCCGGGCGATGTTCCTTCTTGGCTTTTGGATCAGGTTGAGCTGGTGGTTTTGAGTCCGGGCGTGCCGTCGAAGATTATCCCCGTGAGGTATGCGGAGCGGGCGGGCGCAGAAGTTATCGGCGAGGTGGAGTTGGCCTGGCGTTTCATGCGCGGGCGCGTGGTCGGCATCACGGGGACGAACGGCAAGACGACGACGACGACGCTCACGGGAGAGCTTCTGCGCGACGCGGGAATCAGGACTCAGGTCGGCGGCAACATCGGCAGGCCGCTCATCTCGCTGGTCGAAGCTTCGCGTGAAGACGGCTGGACGGTGGCCGAGCTTTCGAGCTACCAGTTGGAGACCATCGTCGATTTCCGCCCGACGGTGGCCGTCGTCCTCAACCTGATGCCCGACCACATGGACAGGTACGAGTCTTTTCAGGACTACGCGGCGGCCAAGCACCGAATCTTTCGCAACCAGACGGCGGAGGACGTGGCGGTCTTAAACGCCGACGACGAGGTTATCGCTTCCTGGGCGCGAGGGTTGAGCGCGCACGTGGTTCGCTTCAGCATCGCGCGCGAGCTGGAAGAGGGACTGTTTCTGCGCGGACGCGAAATCGTCTCGCGCACGAAGGACGGCGAGCGAGTGCTCCTGACCCGCGACGACATACGCCTGCGCGGGCTGCATAACGTGCAGAACGTCTTGGCCGCGCTGGCGGTCGGCCTGGCCTGCGGCGCGTCGCCCGAGTCGATGCGAGAGACGGTGAGGCGCTTCTCGCCGGTCGAGCATCGGCTTGAGCACGTGGCGGAGATTGGCGGCGTCAGTTTCTACAACGACTCGAAGGCGACCAACGTCGATGCGGCGCTCAAGGCGCTCGAAGCCTTCGAGGATGCGGAAGGCAGCATCGTTCTGATTCTCGGCGGGCGCGGCAAGAACGCGCCGTATGCGCCGCTCGCGCCGCTCGTCGAAAAGAAAGCGCGTGCGCTCGTCCTCGTCGGCGAGGATGCCGTGCGGATTGAGAGCGAGTTGAAGCGTTTTGCGCCCGAGGTCTTGCGCGCCGCAGACATGCAGGACGCCGTTCGGCTCGCACACGGGGCGGCTCAGCCCGGCGACACGGTGCTGCTCGCCCCGGCCTGCGCCAGTTTCGACATGTTCGACAGCTACGAGCATCGCGGTCGGGTCTTCAAGGAAGCAGTGAGGGAAATGATGAATGATGAACGCGGAATGATGAATGAAAAGAATAGAGCGGTTGTCTCTTAATTCATCATTCATCATTCCTAATTCATCATTAGCTTTGTTATGGCAAGGAAGCTACAGGCGGACGAGTGGTTGTTTGCGGCGACGGTGGGGCTGGCGCTCTTCGGCGTGGTGATGGTCTACAGCGCGTCGGGCGTGGTGGCGGCGCGGCAGAACGGAACTCAGTATCACTATTTCGTCAGGCAGGCGGTGTGGACGCTGGTGGGCTTGGGCGTGATGTGGGCGGCGATGAATTTCGATTACCGGCGACTGAGGAATCAATACCTGGTCTACGGGCTGCTCGGCCTGACGCTGGTGCTGCTCCTGGCGGTCTTCGCGTTTCCGCCCATCAACGGCGCGCGTCGCTGGATTCGCTTTCAGGGCTTCACGCTTCAGCCTTCGGAACTGGCGAAGCTGGCGCTCGTCCTCTTCCTGGCGCGCTTTCTCGAACGTCGCGCGGGCGAAGAGAGCGCTCTCTGGCGAACCTTCGTTCCGTGCGTCGGAGTGGCCGGATTGCTCGTCGGGCTGGTTATCGTCGAGCCTGATTTGGGGACGGCGTTGATGCTGGCGGTCGTGACGGGAGTAGTGCTCTACACGGCGGGGGCGCGCGTGCTTCATCTCGGAATGATGCTGGCTCCGGTGCTGGTCGGGCTCGCCGCGATGCTCGTCTTCGTGCCCTGGCGTTTGAAGCGGCTGGAGACTTTTTTAGACCCGTGGGCTGACCCGCAGGGCGCGGGCTATCAGGTCGTGCAGTCGCTCCTCGCCGTCGGCTCGGGCGGCGTCAACGGGCTCGGCTTTACAGAGGGCAGGCAGAAGATGTTCTTTCTGCCGTTCGCGCATTCGGATTTTATCTTCGCGGTGGTGGGCGAAGAGCTTGGACTTTTGGGCGCGCTGGCGGTGGTCGCGGTCTTCGGAGTTTTCCTCTGGCGCGGGATGCGCGCGGCGCTTCGTGCGCCGGATAGGTTCGGGATGCTGCTCGGTTTGGGAATCGTGACAGGGATTGTCGCGCAGGCTCTTTTCAATATCAGCGTGACGCTCTCGCTCGTACCGACGAAGGGCATCCCTCTGCCGTTCATCTCCTACGGCGGCTCTTCGCTCGTGCCGACGCTCTTTGCCGTCGGCGTGCTTTTGAACATCTCGCAGCAGGCGACCGCACGCGGAAGTCTCGCGGCGACGCGAACCGCCTACGGCGAAGACGCGGCGGCTGTTCCCACTTCCCCGCGCCGTCGCGCCGCCCAAGCGAGTTCGCGTCCCGCTCCCCCGCAAACTGCTGCGGGCTCGCGCGTGCCGCCGCAGCGTTGGCCTGTCAGGCAGGTGCGAGGCTGAGGGCGCAAGTGATGCGCGTGCTGATTGCCGCCGGAGGAACGGGCGGGCACATCTATCCGGGGATAGCGGTGGCGAAGGAAGTGGTGCGCCGCGACGCTTCGTCGGTGGTGCGCTTCGTCGGCACGGCGCGCGGACTTGAGACGCGGCTCGTGCCGCAGGCCGGTTTTGAGCTTTCGCTCATTGAAAGCGCGGGGCTGGTGAACATGAGCCTCGTCGAGCGCATTAAGGGGCTCGCCGTTCTGCCGAAGAGTTTTCTGGCGGCGCGGCGTTTGATACGCGAGTTCAAGCCCGACATCGTCGTCGGCGCGGGCGGCTACGTCTCCGGCCCTGTGCTTCTGACGGCGGCGCTGATGAGAGTGCCGACGCTCGTGATGGAGTCGAACGCAGTCCCCGGTTTTACGAACCGGACGCTGGCGCGCTTCGTTGACCGCGCCGCCGTTTCGTTCGACGTGGCGCTCCCGTACTTTCGCGGCAAAGCGGTCGTCACAGGAAACCCCGTCCGCCGCGAGTTCTTTGATATTCCGCCGAAGCCGCGCGACCCCGCGCGCTTCTCCCTGCTGCTCTTCGGAGGCTCGCAGGGCGCGCGCGCCATCAACGAGGCGATGATAGCCGCGCTCCCGCACCTCGAAGCGCAAAAGAGCCTGCTCGCCGTCACGCACCAGACGGGCAAGCTCGATTTCGAGAAGGTCAAAGAGGGCTACCGCGCCGCAGGCTGGGAGACGCAAGCGGACGTGCGCGAGTACATCGACGACATGTTCGCGGCCTTCGCCGCCGCCGATTTGATTATCTCTCGCGCCGGAGCGACGACGAGCTTCGAGCTGATGGCGGCGGGCAAGTCGGCGTTGATGATTCCTTTGCCCGGCCAGCTCGAACAGCGTCGCAACGCCGAGGCCATGCAGCAGGCCGGAGCCGCGCGCATGATTTTGCAGGAAGAACTGACGGGCGAACGACTCGCATCCGAAATCGCCGCCCTCGCCGCCGCCCCCGAACGCATCGACGAGATGGAACACGCGAGCCGCAAGCTCGCACGCCGCGACGCCGCCGAAGCGAGCGTCGATTTGATGGAGAAGCTGGTTAGACGATAGACCATAGACGATGGACGATAAAAACATCATGCACAGAGACGAGCGACGCAGGATGCGCGCAGCCGCCATCGTCCATCGTCCATCGTCCATCGTCTGAAACGACTTTATGTTTCGCCGCATTCAACATGTGCATCTGGTCGGCATCGGGGGCATCGGTATGTCCGGCATCGCGGAGGTGCTGGTCAACATGGGCTTTCGGGTGTCGGGGTCGGACTTGCGGCGTTCGAGTGTGACGGAGCATTTGGAGAGCGCGGGCGTGGAGTTCTTCGAGGGGCACACGGCGGAGAGAGTGGGCGACGCACACGTGGTCGTGCGCTCGACCGCCGTGCGCGACGATAATCCGGAGGTCGTGGAGGCGCGCAGGCGTTCTATTCCGGTCGTCGCTCGCGCCGAGATGCTGGCGGAGCTGATGCGGCTCAAGCCGCACACCATCGCCGTCGCGGGCTCGCACGGCAAGACGACGACCACTTCGATGATTGCCACCGTGCTCGGACACGCGGGCTTAGACCCGACGATGGTGGTGGGCGGCGTGGTCGGCGCGTTCGGCTCGAACGCGCGGATGGGCAAGAGCGATTTGATGGTGGTCGAGGCAGACGAAAGCGACCGCTCTTTCCTGATGCTGACGCCGACCTTCGCCATCGTCACCAACATCGACCGCGAGCACATGGACTACTACAGCGACATGGCCGACGTGCGGAAGTGCTTCACCGATTTCGTCAACAAAGTGCCTTTCTACGGCGCGTCGATTCTGTGTCTGGACGACCCGCACGTGCAGGAGATTATCCCGGAGGTGAAGCGGCGCAGGATAACTTACGGCTTGAGCGCGCAGGCCGACGTTTCCGCCCGAGAGGTGCGCTACGACCAGGAGTTCGGCTCGCGCTTCACCGTGCGGCGAGCAGAGACGGTAGTCGGCGAAGTGAACCTGCGCGTGCCGGGTTTGCACAACGTCTATAACGCGCTGGCGGCCATCGCCACAGGCTTCGAGCTGGAAGTGGCCTTCGACGTAATAGCGCGCGGCCTCGGAGATTTCAACGGCGTCAACCGTCGCTTTCAGACGAAAGGCGACGTGGGCGGCATCCTCGTCATCGACGACTACGGCCACCACCCGACCGAGATAAAAGCGACGCTCGCCGCCGCCAAAGTCGGCTCGCGCGGGCGGCGTATGGTCGTGCTCTTTCAGCCGCATCGCTACACGCGCACCAAAGACCAGCTCGACGAGTTTGCGCGCTCTTTCAACAACGCCGACGTGGTGCTCCTGACGGACATCTACGCCGCCAGCGAAGACCCGATTGAAGGCATCACTTCTGAAACGCTCGTCGAAGCCATCCAGCGTTACGGCCATAAAAACGTCCGCTACGTCGGCACGCTCGACGAAGCGGTCGAGGCGCTGCTCGACGAAGCGCACGCAGGCGACATGGTTATCACCCTCGGCGCGGGCAACGTCTACCGCGCGAGCGAACAGTTGGTTGAAAAGCTGAGGAAACAGTCTGGAGTCTGAAGTCTGGAGTCTCAAGTCAAAACAAAAAGCATTTGTCTTTGACTCCAGACTCCGGACTCCAGACTCCAGACTCCATACTTATGAAGAGCAGACTCGACCTGGAAGCGCGCGACGCGGCGGTGGAAAAAATCGCTGCGCGTCTGGGCGTGCGCGCCGAGCGCGGGCGGCGCTTCGCTGAGTTGACGAGTCTGCGCGTGGGCGGGCGAGTGGATTGGCTTCTGTTGCCGGAGACGGAAGAAGCGGCGGCGGCGCTGGCGGGTGCGCTCGATGATGCGGGCGTAGTTTGGCGTGTGCTGGGCGCTGGCAGCAACGTACTGGCGGACGATGCCGAGCATCGCTACGTTTTGTTGAGCATGAGAGAGGTGAAGGGCGAGGCGAGTTTCGAGGGCGAGCGCGTGAGGGTGAGCGCTGGTTATTCGCTGCCGCGCCTGTGCGTCGAGGCGGCACGGCAGGGGCTTTCGGGCATCGAGGGCTTGGGCGGCATTCCGGGCACGGTCGGCGGCGCGCTCTGGATGAACGCGGGCGCATACGGTCACGAAATCGGGATGGTGACGGAGACGGTGAGAGTTGCGCGCGGCGGCAAAGTCGTAGAAGTGCCCGGCAGTGAAGTGGAGTGGAACTACCGGCACACCTCTTTTCGTGAGGGCGAGCTGTTGCTCGGCGCGACGCTCAGGCTCAGAGCCGACGACCCTGAGAAGATAAAAGCCCGTATGGAAGAGGCCAAGCAGAAACGTTTTTCGACGCAGCCGCACGGCGCGCGTTCCGCCGGTTGCTTCTTCAAGAATCCGCCGGGCTCTGGGCTGAGCACGGGCAAGATGATTGACGAGATGGGCTTGAAGGGTGAGCGGCGCGGCGGCGCTCTGGTCTCTCCCGTCCACGCCAACTTCATCGTCACGGAAGGGACGGAAGCGCGTGCTTCGGACGCGCTCGCGCTCGCCGAAGAGATACGCGAACGCTTCCGGCGCGAGCACGGCATCGAGCTTGAGTATGAGGTAGAGCTGTGGGGCGCGGAAGTCGCGCCGACGAAGGATGAGAAAGGACTGGAGCAGGAATGAAAAAGAGAATCAGTCTTCGCAGGCCGAGTTTTCATCTCTTCGTGCTCATCTTTCATATGTGCCTTTCGGGAGGCAGGAAGTGCTGAAGGAACAGGTCATCACACCGCGCGGCGGGCGCGCGACGGGCGGACGCAGCGAGAAAGGACGCGCATCGGGCGTCGTGCAGCAGCGACCCGCGCAGCGTAATACGCGCGGCGGAAGCGGTAGCGTCGCGGGCGGCGCGACGTGGCGCAGCCTCGTTCGATACGTGCCGTTTCTCTTGAAGTTCGCGCTCGCCGTCGCCATCGGCCTCGCGCTCTTCTACGCTTATCGCTCCGCCGCGTCGGCCTCCTTCTTTCGTCTGAGCGCGATTGAGATTGAAGGCACGTCGAGGGCTTCGAGAGAGGAAATCAAGGCGATTGTGCGCCGACAGGTCGGCGGGCGCGGCGTGTGGCAGGCAGACCTCGCGGCCATCGGCGCGGAGGTGAAGAATCAACCCTGGGTGCGCGCGGCTGTAGTCTCGCGCGTGCTGCCTTCGGGCGTGCGCGTCCGCGTTACGGAGCGCGAGCCGCGCATGGTCGTCAGAACTACTGCCGGTCGTTTCGTCTGGATGGACGAAGAAGGAGTGCTGCTCGGCGCGGCGCAGCCTTCTGACAAGATGCCGCCCTTCTTCATACGCGGCCTCGACGAAGCGCCGACCGACGCGGCGCGCACCGATAACCGCGAGCGCATCCGTCGGGCGCTGGAGATGGCGCGCGAGTGGGAGGCGGCTGGAGTGGCCAACCGCGTCAGCGAAGTCAATCTGGACGATTTGCGCGACGTGCGGGCGCAGCTCTCCGGCAACGATTCGCAGATTGAAGTCCGACTCGGAAAAGAGGATTTCGGCAAACGACTCGGACGGGCTCTGAAAGTGCTCGACGATTTGCGCGACTCGCCGCGCGGCGAGGTCGTTCGTCTCGACGCGACGCAGGAGAAGCGCGTCATCGTCGGCTTCGGCACGGGCGCGAAATCTTCGGACGAGCCGAACGCCGCCGCCGCGCCGAAGAGTAGCTCTGAAGCGCAGGGACAAAGCGGCGGCGGCGCTTCCACGAGCGCCCCGGCGCGAAACGAAGCGAGCGATGCGAAGAGGAGAGACGAGGCTGGGCAGCGCGTCGCGCGCGCGACGCGGCGGGCTGCCGAGCGGCAAGAGGCTCAGCGCGAAGCGAGGCGCGAGTCGCGGGCGGAGAAACAGACGCCCAATCGCACGCAGACGGATAAAACGTCGGCGCGACCCGTCGCCCCTCCGGGCGAAAGACCGCGCCGCGTCGGGTGAAGCTTCGGCGGCAAACTTTGGCTGGTTAGAGGAGTAAGCAGGCATGGCTAAACGCGCGTCGCATACAGTCGGCTTGGACATCGGGACGAGCCGGGTGACGTGTATCATCGGCGAGCCGGGCGACGGCGGCCAGGTCTCTATCGTCGGCATCGGCGAGGCCGAAGCGCGCGGCCTGCGTAAAGGCGTTATCGTCAAGCCGGACGTGGCGGTGGAGGCCATCGTGCGCGCCGTCGAAGAGGCCGAGCGCATGAGCGGCCTCGAAGCCGAAGAAGTGACTGTCAACCTCGCCGGCTCGCACATCATGGGCTTCAACGGTCAGGCCATCGTCGCCGTCTCAGGGCGCGACCGCGAGATTACGCCCGACGACGTGCGCCGCGCGATAGATTCGGCCTGCGCCATCCAGCTTCCCGCCGGGCGCGAAATCGTTGACCGTCTCCCGCAGGAGTTCATCGTTGACGATCAGGACGGCATCAACGACCCCGTCGGCATGCTCGGAGCGCGCCTCGCCGTCAAAGTCCACATCGTCACCAGCCCCGTCACCGCGCGCCAGAACGCCATCAACGCCGTCAACCGCGCGCATCTCTTCGTCGCCGACATGGTGCTCGAACAACTCGCCGCCGCCGAAGCTTCTCTGACCGAAGAGGATAAGGAGTTCGGCTCGGCACTCGTCGATATCGGCGCGGAGACGACCGGCCTGATTATCTACCAGCGCGGCGCAGTGCAGCACACAGCCGTCTTCGCCCTCGGCGGCTCGCATTTCACCAACGACATTGCCTTCGGCCTGCGCACGCCCATCCCCGAGGCCGAGAAAATCAAACGCCTCGCCGGAAACGCCTGTAGCACCGCTCTCGGCGAGATGGAGCGCGGCGAGCTGGTCGAAGTGCCTTCGGTCGGCGGACGCCAGCCCCGCCAGCTTTCCAGGCAAATCCTCTGCGACATTTTGCAGCCGCGCGCCGAAGAGGTTCTGATGCACGTTGCCGACGAGATACGCGAATCAGGTTGGGAGCGGCAGCTATCGAGCGGCATCATCCTGACGGGCGGAGGCGCGCTCCTCAAGGGCATGGTCGAGATGGCCGAGCAGGTTTTTGAAGCGCCCGTCCGTCTCGGCTATCCCGAAAGAGACCGCTTCGGCGGACTTATCGAGGATATACAGAGCCCGGCCTGGGCTGCCGCCGCAGGGCTTTGTCTCGTGGCGCAGCGCGCACAAAACGCCGAAATGCGCTCGGGGAGCGCGCGTCGCGGCACGACGGGCGGCCTGACGGCGCTCGTCTCAAAATTTCGCAATCGTTTTAGTAGTATTTTCTGACAAGTTGTTGTATGCTGCCGCGCCAGCCGGCACAAGATGTAGTCCGCAATATATTGGTGTGGTCGGCGCGCACAGCCCAAGATAACCGCGAGGCGCTCACGAAGCCGGAAGTTATGAGCGAGAGAGGAATTATTTGATATGACACCGGAAGGCCGTCAACCGGGCAGCGGCATCAATATTTTTATCGACGATGATCCGCCGATTACAGGCGCGCGCATCAAGGTAATCGGCGTCGGCGGGGGCGGCGGCAATGCCGTCAACCGCATGATTGAGGCAGGCATCGAGGGCATCGAGTTCCTCGTCGCCAACACAGACTTGCAGGCTCTGAAGCGTTCGCGCGCGCCGATTAAGATTCAGCTCGGCAGCAAGCTGACGAAGGGGCTCGGCGCGGGCGCTAATCCCGAGATGGGGCGTAACGCCGCGCTCGAAGATACGGAGAAGATTATCGAGGCGCTCGAAGGTGCCGACATGGTCTTTGTGACGACGGGCCTGGGCGGCGGCACGGGCACGGGCGCGGCCCCGATTATCGCCAGTTTGGCGACGGAGTTAAACGCGCTCACGGTCGCCGTCGTCACCAAGCCGTTTCACTTCGAGGGCAAGCGCAGGATGATACAGGCCGACCAGGGCTTGAGAGAACTGCGCGAGTGCGTCGATACGGTGATTACGATTCCGAACGAGCGACTGCTGAATACGGTGGATAGAAGCGTCTCTCTACAGGACTCCTTCAAGCTGGCCGACGACGTGCTGCGCCAGGCCGTGCAGGGCATCAGCGACCTCATCATCGTCCCCGGCCTCATCAACCTCGACTTCGCCGACGTGAAGACGATCATGGCCGGGATGGGCCTCGCCCTGATGGGCGCCGGCCGCGCGTCGGGCGAGAACCGCGCGCTCGAAGCGACGCAGCAGGCCATCAGCTCGCCGCTCCTCGAAGAGGCGACGATTGAGGGCGCGAAGGGCGTGCTCATCAACATCACGGGCGGCTCTGACCTCACGCTCTACGAGGTCAACGAGGCTTCCTCGATCATCCGCGAGTCGGCGGACGACGACGCCAACATCATCTTCGGCGCGGTGATCGACGAGTCCCTGCGCGACGAGATGAAGATCACCGTCATCGCCACCGGCTTCGACAAGGACATGTCCGAGGTCGGCACCACGACGCACGCGGCCGCCGCCGCGCCGCCGTCCCGCTACGCGCAGGCTTCGCCCGACCTCAACGCGCGCTCAGTCGCCCCCACCCGCTCAGACGACCTCGACGT
>DASWNP010000024.1:0-11772 GCA_036399175.1 Pyrinomonadaceae bacterium
GGTTGTACTAGAAGCGGCAGGGCTAACCTGAGGTAACACTCGGGAGGCATGTCGTAACGGTATGATCCATGATTGGGGTGAAGTCGTAACAAGGTAGCTGTAGGAGAACCTGTGGCTGGATCACCTCCTTTCTAAAGGACACAAGAAGAGAGGCTGCTCGGAAAGACTCGAAAGAGTAAAGTAATCTAACAAGGTTACAAAGAGAGCAGACTCAAACAATGTCCGACCCAAAGAGAGCAGGAGAAACTCTGCACGGAGGGAAAGAAGACGCGAGACATTCTCTATCTGGTTTTGAAAGATCGAACAGAAGGTAAAAGCCGTCGAAGATTTTTCTTCGACGGCTTTTGCTTTATGGGGCGTCTGACTTGAGAGTGTTCGTCGCCCAGAGGTCTTCTGTCGCGTCTTAATCTCCTATACAATGTGGCGCGAGGACGATTCCGACCTGAGAGGGAGAGACGGATGAACTGGCGAGAGAATCTTATCGAGACCGGTCAAGGCATCGCGGAGCTGCTGGCTCAGACGAAGCGCATCGCGGTGCTCGGCATCAAGACGGAGGCGCAGGCTTTTCAACCGGCTTTCTACGTGCCGCAGTATCTGGCGGCGGCGGGGTTTGAGGTTATCCCTGTGCCGGTTTATTACCCGAACGTGACGCAGATTCTCGGGCAGAAGGTTTATCGAAAGCTGACGGAAATTCCCTTCGAGATAGACCTCGTCGATGTCTTTCGGCGTCCGGAGGATATTGACGGGCACGTCGAAGAGATTCTGGCGAAACATCCGAAGGCAGTCTGGTTTCAGTCGGGGATACGAAACGACGATGCCGCCGAGCAGTTTGCGAAGGCCGGAATCAAGGTGGTGCAGAATCGCTGCCTGATGGTTGACCACCGGACGTTTTCGCGCTCGTGACAATCGGCAAGGCTTGTCGGCGTGAAACTCCCTTCAGTTCCCTTCTCTAAAACTTCACCCTCTTTAGCTCAGACCGTTGTTTCAGTTTGAAGAGAGACGTTATCGGACGTTTCTCTTCATCCGAGGCTCTCTCAACGAGTGTCGGGTCAGCGACACACATCTGCAAACGGCTGTAGGCTTTCGATGTCAGGCGAGATGGGCGAGGCGGTGGCGGGCTTTGACTATCTGCCGCTCGATGCGTTGGGCCATCGCGGCGAGCGCGTCGCGCCCCTGTCCGGCTTCTTCATCGGCGGTGAGCATGAGACGGTAGAGGGTGTCCTGTCGGATGCGCCTGAGTCCGAACTCGATTGTGAGCAGTTCTTCTCTGAGATGCAGGAGGCGCGCGGCGAAATCTTCCGGGTCGTCCTCGGCAGAGGCGCTGACGCAGTAGGATTGCAGCTCTTCGTCGCCTAAAAGCGTGTGCAGGCTTTCGACATCGCCCTCACGATAGGCGCGGTTGGCCTCGGCCATAATCGAATGGCGACGCCGCGCCTCGCGCTCGTCCGCCGCGTGGTCTGGATGAAACATCCTTGCGACCGACCAGAAGAGGCCGCGCAGGGTTTTCTTAAACGGCGCGGACGCTTGCGTCGCCGTCGAAGCTTCGTCAGGTTCCTCCTCTTCTTCGTCCGAAGATTGGTCTTCAAGTCCGAGCAGGCGTCGCTCGGCCAGCTTTATCTCGCGCTCGACCTCGGCAAGCTCTGCGAGACGACTCCCGACTACCTGCGTATAGCGCAGCCTGAAGCGGCGAAACTCTTCCTGAAGCGCGGAGAGTTCCCTGCTCCGCTCTTCGAGCGTCGCTTCGAGGCGCTCGACCTCTAAGCGCGGGTCGGCGGGCGCATCCGTGTTGGCCGTTGGATGAAGACTCAAACTCTGCATAGAAATATTCTGAGGTGGAGTTTAGCAGAAGCGATGCCGGAAAGTCCCTGAACGCGATGACAGGAAGGAATTTAAGAAGCCTGTTAATAGCGTTCAGGGAGCTTTGTGAGAACCGACATGGAAAATCTTTAGAGGAATGCGCGGCGAGGTCTATTTGATTCCATTCAGATAAAAAAGTGCGGTAAGGATTATCATGCACCTTCCAGGCTCGCCGTGAGTGCGAGGTGAGAATCTATTCTTCAACCAGTCCCTTCTTGATGTTGCGCTGCCATGCTTCGTAGTTTTTGACACGGCGCTTGGCCTGCTTGCGTGTGAGTTTCATCTGCTCGGCGACGTAGTTGATGCGTTCGGTGCGGTCGTTTTTCTTATTGTAAGGGTCACCCGGAGCGCGCTGGTAGAAAGCGTAGGCGCGCTTCCATTCGGCTTTGATTTCGGGCGTTGCCTGTTTGCCTCGAACTTCAGGCATCTTGTTATTCCTCCTTTGCGTGCGGTCTAAAATCTTAGAACTAAAGTGGGCTTCTCCCTGTCTCGAAATGAAGAGACGGTCTGCACAATGAGACTACGACGAAAGCAGCCGCCGCAGATTGCGGACGACATCTTAAACTTTATGCCCGCGCGCCTCAATTCGACGACAGGCGTGTAAACCTCAGACGGTAAATATCGGCGTACTGGAAATGCTCTCCGAAATTGAACGTGTTGACGTTGTAGCTAATCAGCAACTCATCGGGCTACAGAGAGATGCCATCGACGGCGAAGGCGAAAGCGCCGCTGCCACCCGGTTTCATCCTCAAGCTGTCGAGATAGAGATGGCCGCCGATGACGATGCCGTCGTTCGTCCGGAACCATTGAGCTGCGCTGGCGTTCGGGACGACGCGCGCGGCGCTGTAGGGTTGTATCTGTGCCGTCGCCCCTGTGGAGAAAAAACAGAAGCACGCCGACGCGCACAGCAAAGTGAATCTCTTCATCGAAACCTCTATTGAGCAGGAGGATGTTTATATCGGTGAGGATGCCGTTTGTATGTCAACAACGCGGGTCGTGTCAACTTTTTTCGTGCTGACAGATGGGAAGCGGGCGGCCACTCAAAAGAATCTCGCTGCTCCGGAGAAGCTTTGAGTAGACCTCGCCTCCAGAGCAAACGAGCGACGCGGCAGAATGAGCATTTGGGCTGGTATAATGTTCGAGTAAAAAGGTGAGTCAATTTCAAGTGACAATTTTCAAGTACTCGTCTCTGATGCTCTCGCTCTTCCTTGTCGGCAGTTGCCAACAGGGCACGACGAACGCTCCCCATTCGGAGCAGACGCCGGGCCCGCAACATACGCCGGCGCGGGCGCTGGTCGTGCAGGAAATCAACTCGCCCGCCGGTTCGGATAGCCGCGAGCCCGAGCTTTTCTCGACAGCCGACGGTCGGGTCATTCTGAGCTGGATTGAAAAAGTCGGCGAGAAGCGTTACGCACTGCGGTTCGCGTTGCGCGACGGGGCTGGCTGGTCGGAGACGCACACCGTCGCAGAGGGCGACGACTGGTTCGTCAATTGGGCTGACTTCCCTTCTGTTATCCAGTTGTCCGACGGCTCGCTCGCCGCACACTGGCTCGTCAAAAGCGGTTCGGGCACCTACGCCTACGACGTGCGCATCTCGCGCTCGAAGGACGGTGGAGAGACCTGGAGCAAGCCCATCATCCCGCACACGGACGCCACGCAAACCGAACACGGTTTCGTCTCACTTCTCCCGCTTCAGGACGGACGCATCGGAGCGGTGTGGGTGGACGGACGCGCCACGAAGGACTTGAAGGAAGGGCACGACGAAGAGGAAGCGCCGCTTCCCGTCAGCATGCAGTTGCGCTACGCGGCCATCGACGCCGAAGGCAAACTCTCCGATGAAGCCGTGCTCGACGAGCGTATCTGCGAGTGCTGCCAGACCTCTGCGGCGTTGACCTCGGAAGGACTGATAGCCGCCTACCGCGACCGTTCCGAGCAGGAGGTGCGCGACATCCATTTCGTGCGGAGACAGCCCGAAGGCTGGAGCAGCCCGCGCCCCGTGCACGCCGACAACTGGAAGATAAAAGGCTGCCCCGTCAACGGGCCTTCGGTCGCGTCTGATGGAAAGCGCGTGGCGCTCGCGTGGTTCACGAACGAGGGCGACTCGCCGCGCGTGCAGGTGGCCTTCTCAGTCGATGCCGGGGCGACGTTCGGAGCGCCCGTGCGGGTTGACGAAGGCGACGCGATAGGCCGTGTCGATATCGTGATGCTGGCCGACGGCTCGGCGCTGGTGAGTTGGATGGCGAGCGGCGACGAAGTCGGCGCGAATAAGGTGCGCCGGGTCGCAGCAGACGGCACGCTCAGCCCCGTTTCGATTATCGCCCAGACCAATGTCTTGCGTTCGAGCGGCTTCCCGCGTATGGCGAGGCAGGGCGACACCGTCTATTTCGCATGGACGCAGTTCGGCAAGCCTTCTCAGATTCGCACGGCGGCTGCCGACGTGAGCGCCTTCAGATGAAGGCTGTTAAATGGCGTGCGACGTGTCGCGTGCTCTGAGCATCCAATCGGAGGTCTTGAATACTTCGAGAGTGTGCGCCGACGCATGGACAGGATGCTTCGGCGTGTGTTAATTAACCGGGCAAAGTGAAAACTGTGGCGCGTCGGCTGGTAAATTTTTGTCTCGCGTGGGCTCTCGTCCTGGGCTTCGGCTGGGGCGGGGTGCTCGCGGCTGCCGTCTGCCCTCACCTGGGCTGCGAGACGGACGCCGCCGCGCCCGGCGGGAATCCTTCTCAAGACGAACATTCGTCGGGCGAATGTCACAACTCGGACGACGCCGAAGAGCACTCCGCTCAAACGAAAGCGCATCAGGGGCACGCCGCCGAGCTGCCCGTCGAAAAGCAAACCGCGTTTGAGTCTCTGGATTTGAAGCGTTTCTTCTCCGGCTCAAGCGTCCCCTCCTGTTCTCACTGCATTGGTCGGCCTGACGCGCCGCCGTCGCCGAAATTAGAGCCGCAGACCAACACCGTCAGGAACGCGGGAAAAGAAGCGCCCCCTCACGCCTCTCTACAAACCTTAGCTGACGCACGCACCTACGTTCGCCAGATTACCCCTTCACAGCATGCTCCGCCCGGCCGGTCGGACAGGCATCTGCTCCACAGCGTCTTCCGCATTTAGACCCGCCCACGGGCTACGGCTGAAGTGTGCCTTAGCCTCTGCCGACTTCGTCTCTCGATAAAACTGCATTTCGGTAGCCATGCCGCTCGCGCGCCGATTTCCGTTGCGCCACAGGCTGGTCTGCTTTTTTTACCAAAGGAGAGGAATGCTATGAATCACTCTCGGCGCTTGAGGGCGCTCGTTCGCAAACTATTCGACACACTCGTCGTCGCATCTCTGCTCGTCTCGGCTGCGCCTCACGCGCTTTCGGCGCAGCACGAGGGACACACGATGCCCGCACCTACGACGAGGCCAAAAGCTAAAGCAGCAAGGAAACAGACACAGAGAAGAACACCGACGCGCCGTAGCAGCCGACAGCGCACTCCGCGACGCAACACAGCCCGACCGGCGAGCACACAACAGACCAACCGTCAGCAATCAGTTGACCCTCACGCCGGACACATGCAACGCGCAACACCTGCGCCGACGCCCGCCGCAACACCCGACCCACATGCAGGGCACGGGCAACATTCCGCGCCGACGCCGACGCCTGCGCCGACGCCCGACCCGCACGTAGGGCACGTCATGCCAACGGGCGCGACGCCTGCGCCGAGCACTCAGCAACAACCGGCGACGACGGTTGACCACAGCATGCACACGCCCGCCGCTCCTCAAGCATCTTCGAGAAGGCGAGCGCGTAGAGGTCTCATCCCGGAAAGTCCCATCGTGACGCTCGAAGAGCTGGAGAGGATGGCCGCCGAGCGAAATCCGACGCTCGCGCAGGCTCTGGCCTCCGTCCGCGCTGCCGAAGGGCGTCGCCGTCAGGCGGGCGCATTCCCGAATCCGGTCGTCGGCTACTTCGGCGAAGAGCTGGCCTTTCGTGCTCCCGGCGAAAGAAGCGTGCACGGCGTCTTCGTCGAGCAGACGATTCCGCTCGGCGGAAAGCTCGGCAAAGCCAGGCGCGTCTTCGAGCGTCAGCGCGAGCAGGCCGAGGCCATCGCCGACGCGCAGCGCATGCGCGTCACGAACTCGGTTCGCGCTCTCTACTTCGAGGCGCTCGGCGCACAGCAGTTAGTCGAGCTGCGCGCAGACCTCGCAGACCTCGCGCGCGAGGCCGTCGAGATTACGAAGGAGCTTTACAACGTCGGGCAGGCCGACCGCCCCGACCAGTTGGAGATAGAGATTGAGGCCGAGCGCGCCGAGATAGAGATGCTTCGCGCGCAGGGCGATTGGGAGCAGGCGTGGCGCGCGATAGGCGCGATGGTGGGAAACCCTGAGCTGCGACCCGCGCGCCTCGCCGGGAGCCTCGACGCGGGCGAAGCCGCGCTCGAACAGGAGCAGTTACTCACGACCATCTTGCGCGACAGCCCCGAAGTCAGGGCGGCGCGCGCCGGCGTCGAGCGCGCACGCGCCGAGCTTTCGCGCCAGAAGGCCGAGCGCATCCCAGACCTCTTCGTGAGCGGCGGCGTCGGCTACAACAACGAGACGCTGGAGCGCGACGGCAGGAAGACGGGAGCCGAGGGACGCATCGAGGTGGGCGTGGGCGTGCCTATCTTCAATCGCAACCGGGGCGGCATCGCCGCAGCCGAGGCTGAGCTAGGGATAGCCGAGCGCGAGCTTGAGCGCCTTCAGCTCTCTCTGCGCGCGCGCATGGCCTCGCGCTTCCGCGAGTATCGCAGCGCGCGGACGATGGTCGAGAAGTATCGCACGCAGGTCATCCCGCGAGCGCGTCAGGCTTACGAGATGTATCTCGGCAACTTCCGCCAGATGGCCGCCTCCTATCCGCAGGTGCTCATCGCGCAACGGACGCTCTTTCAGGTCGAAGTCGAATACGCGCGTGCGCTCGTCGAGCTGAGACGCAGCGCTGCCGGCTTGCGCGGCTTCCTGCTCGAAGGCGGCCTCGATGCCGTGGGGCGAGCGGGCGAGGCAGGCGAACGAACCGAAGGATTCAGGCTGCGGTCGGCGAGCGACGCCTCCGGCGATTCTGACGACCGTTAAGGCCAGACCGCAGACGAACAGATTTTTTCAAAGACAGGAGTTAAGAAATGAATAACAGCAGACGCAATTTTCTGAGGCGCGCTTCCTTCGTCGGAGCAGCGGGCGCGCTCGCGGCAAGCTCTCAGAGCGCGCGTGCTCAGCACGAAAGCCACACCGCGCCGCAGCCGCAGGCTCCGCCCAAGACCGACAATCGCTCGCGCATCTCCGCAGGTCAGGTTGTCCCCGTCGAAGTGCCGGACGTGCCGCGTCTTCCCTTCACTCTGGAAGGCGGCGTAAAGGTTTTTCATCTCATCCCCGAAGTCGTCAAGTGGCAGCTCATCCCCGGCAAAGACATCATCGGCTGGGGCTACAACGGGAGCGTCCCCGGCCCGACCATCGAGATAAACGAGGGCGACCGCGTGCGCATCCACGTCACGAACAAACTGCCCGAAGGAACTTCGATGCACTGGCACGGCCTCGAAGTTCCGCCCGAACAGGACGGCGTGCCCTTCCTCAACCAGCCGCTCATCGAGCCGGGTCAGACCTTCACCTACGAGTTCACCGTTCACCAGAACGGCACTTTCTTCTACCACTCGCACATGGCGATGCAGGAGATGATGGGCATGATTGGCTTCTTCATCGTCCACCCGAAGCGACCATACGCGCCGAAGGTCGATAAAGACTTCGGCCTCGTGCTTCAGGAGTGGGCGCTCCTGCCCAACAACCCCATTCCGAACACTCTGGCGATGGAGTTCAACTGGCTAACCGTCAACGGTCGTTCCGGCCCGCACGCAACCCCGATGCTCGTCCGCCAGGGCGAGCGCGTGCGCATTCGCATGATTAACATGGGCATGGATCACCACCCGATGCACATACACGGCTACCAGTTCTACGTCACCGGCACGGAGGGCGGGCGCATCCCTGAAACGGCTTGGTATCCCGGAAACACCGTGCTCGTCGGCGTCGCGCAGGCCAGAGACATCGAGTTCGACGCCGTCTCCATCGGCGACTGGATGCTCCATTGCCACCTGCCGCACCACATGATGAACCAGATGGTCTCGATGGTCGGGCCGATGGCGCACGCCGGTCACGGCTCGCAGACCGGTAAAGGTATGGAAGAAGGCATGGGCGTCGTCACGCAGGGTCATGCTCTTTCGGAAGACCTCGGCCCCGGCATGGGGCGCGGCATGGGCATGAGCACGCAGGAGCGAAACGTTTCGAACCTCGTCGGCTCGCAGGAGCAGCATCAGGGACACGCTCAGCAGCCGTCGCCCGCGCAGGGCAAAGGCTCTGAGGTGCAGCCCGGCCAGACCGAGCGGCTCGGCCAGGTCAGCAACCCGAACGACGAAAGGCGGCGCAAGAGCGTGCCCGGCTATCCGCAGGACATGGTGATGTTCATGGACAAGGAGGTGGCGAAGCCTCAGACCTACGGGCTGCCGCCCGGCTGGACGGGCTCGTTTATGGGCATGATGACGATGGTCAGGGTGCTCCCGCCCGAGCTGTACGACGAAGTGATGCGAAGAGTCAGAGAAGGCATCGTCGAGGCACCGCAAGGCCAGCCCGCCGGGCAACAGCAGCAGCACAAGCACGAATAGTCGCGCCGAACTTCAGGCGCGCTCGCTTAACCCGAAAAGTCGGTCGTGATTAAAGCATTGTGCCGAGCACGAATCGCTCATGCATAACTGACGAGCACGATTTCGACTTCTCGGGTTAAGCCCGAAGGGACTGATTTGATTTGAGAGGATTTTAACGAAGGTTGTTTCACACACCGCGCGAGCGCGCCGCCGAACAAAGGCGCAGCGAAGTAGACATCGAGCGAGTCACACGCGAGCGCAACCTCGCGGCGGGCATCAAAGAGCGGCGCAAAGAACTAATCGAGTTGGAGGAGAAACTCGCCCGCTTCGCCGCCGGCGTGAGCCGGACGACGGACGTTGACGAACTGGCGGTGGTCAAGAATCATCTGGCCGCCGTGCGCCACATCCTCGCCACCTTCCCCGAAGAGGCCGCGCGCCTCGGCAAGGTCGCCCGCTGCCCTCTACCTTCGAGCCCGGCGTCAAATTCTACGAACGCAAGCGCGTCGATTCTGTGCCGCCCGTGCGCAACTTGCTCGCGGATTCAGACTCGGCGTCCGCGCGTGAGCTGCGGCGGCGGCGCATCAACGTCGAGCCGCTTGGGAATCCCGGGACGGAAGTCTCGAACGGCGAGAGCGTCAAAATGCGTTCATATAAAGGCGAGAACCTGGCATCCTTCACACTTGGAGAGATAGAGGCCGCGCGGCCAATGCCGCTCGCGGCTCCAGCCACAAACGCTGCACGGTCTGTGAAGGTCAGAGAACATCTTCACGCTCATCCACTTTTCGCTCGGTTGGTGGTTCAGCCCCTGTTTCCCGGCGACTTCAACGAAGCAATATCAATTACGAAGCGGTAGCGCACGTCGCTTTTTAATAATCGTTCGTAGGCTTCGTTGATCTGCTGTATGTTAATCAGTTCGATGTCCGCTGTGATGTTGTGTTCAGCACAAAAGTCCAACATCTCCTGCGTCTCCGCGATGCTGCCGATCGTCGAACCGGCAAAGCTCCTTCTCGTAGGAATGAGGCTAAACGCTGCTACGGGAAGCGGCTCTTCGGGCGCGCCGACGAGGATCAAAGTGCCGTCAACTTTAAGCAAATTGAGATAAGCGTTAATGTCGTGCCGGGCAGAAACATTATCAAGAATCAAATCGAGGCTTCTGGCGTTCGCGTTCATTTGTTCTTCGTCGATAGATACAACCACCTCATCCGCGCCCAATCGTTTCGCGTCTTCCGTCTTTGAAGGTGAGGTTGTAAATACGACCACATGGGCTCCCATTGCTTTGGCGAGTTTGACGGCCATGTGTCCGAGACCGCCGATGCCAACAATGCCCACTTTTCTCCCGGGGCTGACCTGCCAGTGCCTGAGCGGTGAATAAGTAGTAATTCCGGCGCAGAGCAGCGGCGCGGCTGAAGCGGGGTCTAAACTTTCGGGCACGCGCAGGACGAAATGTTCGTCAACGACGATGCTTTCCGAATAGCCGCCATAGGTCTGCGTGTTCAAATATTTGTCTGGCGAGTTGTAGGTTAGAATGTTGCCCTGCTCGCAATACTGCTCTAGCCCCTGCCGGCAGTATTCGCATTCACGGCATGAGTCCACCAGGCAGCCGACGGCAGCAATGTCACCTATTTTAAATTTAGTAACTTCATTGCCGACCTTACTCACCCTCCCGACGATTTCATGACCGGGAACGACAGGGTAAACGGTACTGTGCCATTCGTTTCGAGCCGTGTGCAGATCTGAGTGACAGACGCCGCAGAAAAGAATTTCGATCTCAACGTCGTGCGGCGTAACGTCTCTTCGCGGGATATTAAGTTGTTTCAGCGGCGCTTCCGTCGCTTCCGTTCCGTATGCCTTTACGTTCATCATAGTAATCCTCCTGGTATTTAATGACTTTGTTGCCCAGTTGTTTTTTATGCCTGTGCTTGAGCCTCAGTTATCCGAGAATAACTAAAAGCACCTAACGCCCGGCACCACCCGCCGCGCCCAGACCGCGGAGACAATCCAAGTTCTCGATGAGAGGCTTGCTAATTGCGCGTCCGGTTCAATGACTTATTGGGCATCTCAGACCACTCAACCTTTAAACATTTCTTACTATCAATGCTCCCAGCCATACCGCACCCAAACCCAAAACTATATGTGCTGCGACATTCAATATGGCTGAAAATATTTGCCCCTCGTGAGCCAGCCTTAAGGTTTGATAGCCAAAGGCCGAATATGTGGTAAACCCTCCCAATACTCCGACAATGAGAAATAACTGCATCTCCGGCGAGATTACCTGTGTATTTTCGGCCAGCCCGCCAAGCACACCAATCAGAAAGCATCCAACGACATTAACAATTAGAGTTGCATAAGGGAAAAAAGGCGCGTCGAAGAGGCGGATGACAAGGACACTCGTAAGATAACGAGCAATGCAACCGAGGAAGCCACCTAAGCCGACAGCGAGAGCATTTTTCATTCCTTTAGCTTACATGGTGCTACCGAGATGCCCAACGCTGCGGCTAAGCTGCCGCCTGCTGCCTTCGATGATAAAAGAGCTGCTCATTGGCGGTCAGCTTCAGCCGCTTGTTAGACCGCCTCTTGGTTGCGGCACGAACGCCAGCAGATTCCTTTCTGCTTGCTTCGTGCCGCAACTGTCAGGCGTGCCTAACGCTACAGATAACAGGCGAGCATAAGCCCTGACCTTTAGCAGGTGTGCCGGGAGCGAGTCCGGTTCATCTGTTTGTTATGCGCGCCTTGCCGCCGATATCGTCTGAGGTCTTGCTCCGCCCTTCTGAGGCTTCGGCAAGTTCTAAATGCACCGTTGTATTTTCAGTCACACTCCCAACCGACCCGACCCGCCAACCCACTGCTTCCGGCAACCCCCGCTTGGATGATTCACTCGCCCCGCCGACAGCGGGCACGCCACTTCGCTTTCGCTCACTCCGCTCCTGCAACAAACCCAGAGGCGTATACAACAGCAGCATCAGAAGCCTGACGGGAAGGAAGAAAAACATCACCGGGAGCAGGGCGAGGTCGAGAAAGAAAGTGAGCACCCCTTTACCCACGAGCCGCCATGAACTGCCGACCCGGCCCTCACGGGCCGTCGTGGTAGCACTCTCGAAGAGGTGGTCGGCGTAGCGCGCGACGGAGCGGTCGAGATGCTTATTGACTTTGGTGAAGACGCTATCTTCCCCGGTCGAGAGGGCGATAGTGACCACGTCAAGGTTGGCGCCGCAGGCGGGGCAGAACTTGTACCCGTGAGAATCATCTCTCCCGCATTTCGGACAGAACATGCGTT
>DASWNP010000025.1:0-167297 GCA_036399175.1 Pyrinomonadaceae bacterium
GCATCCTCGACGAGCGCGCGGGGCTTGACCTGAAAGATTTGCGCGGCTTCTTCGAGTCGCGCGTGCTCGGACAGCCCGAAGCGGTCGAGTGTCTAGTGGAACGCGTGGCGATGATCAAGGCGGGTTTGACCGACCCGACGCGCCCGCAAGGCGTCTTTCTCTTCGTCGGCCCGACGGGCACGGGCAAGACCGAGATTGCCAAGACGCTTGCGGAGTTTCTCTTCGGCTCGTCCGAGCGAATGATTCGACTCGACATGAGCGAGTTTCAAACGCCCGACTCGCTCGACCGCATCCTCGGCGATACCAAAGAGACTTCGGATAGCACCGCTCTCGTCAACGCCATCCGCAAGCAGCCCTTCTCCGTCGTCCTTTTGGACGAGTTCGAGAAGGCCAACCCGAACGTCTGGGACTTGTTCCTACAGGTCTTCGACGACGGGCGACTGACAGACCGACGCGGCAACACGGCAGACTTCCGCCACTGCGTCGTGATTATGACCTCCAACCTCGGCGCG
This sequence comes from Pyrinomonadaceae bacterium, assembly GCA_036399175.1. Classification (GTDB taxonomy): domain Bacteria; phylum Acidobacteriota; class Blastocatellia; order Pyrinomonadales; family Pyrinomonadaceae; genus DASWNP01. The sequence continues at coordinate 513 of DASWNP010000025.1, forward strand.
ACGCTGCCGCACGGCGCAGGGATAGGATTCTCGCAGGAGCAAACCGGCTTCGCCTCGGCGAGCGTCGAGCGCGCCGTCGCGCGCACCTTCCGCAGCGAGTTCATCAACCGCATCGACCGCGTCGTCGTCTTTCGCCCTCTGGGGCGCGCAGTGATGCGCGAGCTTTTGCGTAAGGAGCTGAACGACGTGCTGCGACGCCGGGGCTTGCGCACGCGCGCGTGGGCTGTCGAGTGGGACGAATCGGCCATCGAGTTTCTCTTGCAGCGCGGGTTTACGCCCGACCTCGGCGCGCGTCCCCTCAAGCGTGCCATCGAGCGGTATCTCCTCGCCCCTCTCGCCATCACCATCGTCAACCACCAGTTCCCCGAAGGCGACCAGTTCCTCTTCGTCCGCTCCTTCGACTCCGAACGCCTCGACGTGGTCTTCGTAGACCCCGACGCGCCCGAAGAGACGCCCGACTCAGAAGAGTCTTCAACAGCATCATCTTCATCAGTCGCCGAAGCGCCGCGCGAAACATTTGAAGAGCGATTTGAAACAGCGGAGCTGAGTCTTCAGAGCATCGTGCTCGACGCGCGCGGGACGCTCGGTGAGGTCGAGTTTCTGCGAGAGAGTTTCCGGCAGGTGGAAGAGCAGGTGTTGGCCGAAGAGTGGCGGCAGCGTAAGGAGGTTGCCCTTCAGCGCACGACCGAGCCCGACTTCTGGAACTTGCCCGAACGCTTTAGTGTGCTCGGCCTCGCCGAATACATGGATCGCATCGAGGCCGGGCTCGACACCGCAGGCTCACTCCTGAGACGCCTGACCGGCTCGCGCCCGCGCGACCGCAAGCACTTCCCCGCCGACCTCGTCGCGCGTCTCGCAGAGCAGCTCTATCTCATCGACTCGGCCTGTCGCGGCTTGGCCAACAGTCAGCCCCGCGACGCCTTCCTACAGGTTCGCGCCTGCTGCGATGCGGGCACGGATGCGACCGTCTGCAACGCCTTCGCCTCGCGCCTCGCAGAGATGTACAAAAGCTGGGCGAAGAAGCGACGGATGCAGCTTGAGGTGCTGGAAGAGACCGGAGGCGGCGACTCAAGCGAGCCTTATCGAATCGTGATGGCTGTCTCCGGCTTCGCCGCCTTCCCTGTTCTCGAACCCGAATCCGGCCTCCACGTCCTTGAGACGCCGCAGGACGAAAAATCCTTCAACCGCGCACGCGTCGAGGTGCGCGTCGTCGCGCAGCCCGAAGAGCCCGCCGGACACACGCCCGGCGCGCTCCGCGCACAGGCCGCCCGCATGCTCGCCTTCGACAGTCAAACATCTTCCACCAATGCCGCGAACGCGCACCCCACGCTCCCGACTAATTCGACCATCGTCCGCCGCTACCGCGAAGAGCCCTCGCCGCTCGTGCGCGACAGCCGTCGCCAATGGCGCACAGGCCGCCTCGACCGCGTCCTCGAAGGCGACTTCGACATCATGCTCTAGATTTGTCTGCTGCTTTTAGCAGTTGACGTAGCCGAGCAGGTAGAAGACCACCAGAAAGATGAGGATGGTCGAGATGCACCCGCCACCCAGTTTCCAGGCCGCGATACCGGCGATGATTCCGCGCAGAGGCCCTTGCATGAGAATTCTCCTTATCGTTCGTACGTTTCGATTAACCTCTATTTCAGTTGGAGGCTGCCGATGATGCGCTCGAAGGTGGGCTGGTAGCTCTGGTATTCGTCTTCGGGCGCGATGGTGATGAGATAGAAGAGGCGACCGTCCGACGTAGCCGTCGTGTAGATGACATCTACTTCGACGACGCCGGTGACGGGCGAGGGGCCTGCGACGACTGTTGCGAAGGCCGTCCGATTGTTGAGGCTGATACGCTGGGGCGAGCGTTGGAGACGGAAGTCGGGGTTGACTTCGAGCTGCTGGCGGATGAAAGCCTCGCTCGCCGAAGCGAGGTCGTTTGAGCTGGCAGGGAGCGTGCCGACGAAGATGCCGTGCGTGACGTAGACGGCGCTTTCGCGCTCGCCGTAAGCGCCTTTGGGGGCGAAGATGAGGTTCGTTTCGTCCTGACCGGCGCTGAGGCCGTCCCAGTTCTGCGGAAACTGGAAGGCAAAAGAGCCGTCGCTCGACTGGTATTGTTTGTAGCCGGCGTCGGGCGCGGGCGGACGCGTCGAGGGCTTCATGTCGTTGGGGTCGCCGGGGCCGATGCGCTCGGGCTCGTCGGATTTCGTGAGCGATGCGCCGGTCAGTCGCGCCTTCGCCTGCTGAAACTCCTGCGAGTTTCTGACGGGCTGCGACTTCAGTTGAAGCGAGGGCAGGATTTCGTTAATCGAAGCGACGCGATTGCCGGGGTCTGGATGGTCGCTCAGGAACTCGGGGCCGCGCTGTCCGCCCTGCGCTTCGAGCGTCTTGAAGAAGCCCGCCATGTCGCGCGGGTCGTAGCCGGCGTCGGCCATCATGCGCGCGCCTTCGAGGTCGGCCTGCCGCTCGGCCGTGCGCCCGAACTTGAGAAAGAGCATGTTTGCGCCCGCGCCGCCGATTGATTCCACGATGTCGCCGAGCTTCGAGTCTTCGCTGCTTCCGGCGATGGCTCCGAGCACTCCGAGGCCGGCCTTCGCCAGATACGCCTTCGACGCCTGATTCGTGCCGTGCCTGAGCGCGACGTGCGCGATTTCATGCGCGACGACTCCGGCCAGCTCGCCCTCGTTTTTGGCCGACGCGATAGTTCCGGCGTTGACGAAGATGAAGCCGCCCGGCAAGGCGAAAGCGTTTATCTCGCGCGTGGCGATGACGTTGAACTGGTAGGGGAACTCTTCGCCCGGCGCTTTGGCGGCGAGGCGTGCGCCGAGGTTGCGGACGTAAGCGACGATGGCCTCGTCTTTGAGAAGCGGAACCTGCTGCGCTATCTCCGCCGCCGATTGCCTTCCAATCTCCACGTCCTGCGCCGGACTGAAGAGATTGAAGCCGGGTCGGAAGTGCGGCGCGGGACGCGCGCTGCCCGTAGTGCCCGCGTCGCCCGACCTGCCCGAAAGCATCCCGCCGCAAGCCAACTGCGCAATCAAAAACGCCGCCAGCGCCGCACGCAAAAGCCGCCCACCCTGTTTCGTCATCCGTGCTCTCCTCCGTCCTTCCAAACGACGCGCCTGCACCCGAAGACTTCTGCACAGTCTTTGACCTTCTCCCTCGAAGAAGGCCGGTCGGGGGTCGAATGTTTTCAGGGGCTTTCGGAACGAAAGGAATCTTAGAGCAAATCTTCCCGAAGTGCCACACGGCCAGCGTGCGAAGTCGAAAGGGCGAAGGCAGCGAGTTTGTCGAAGAGTAGACGGGCGGCGAGTTTGTCGAGCGGACGCTTAAAGTTTTGTCTCCGCTTCCAAGGCGGCGCAGCTTCAGGCGTCGGAGGTGAGTCGCTTGTGCTCCATGTCTATCTCCCAGATTTTCTTCTGCGTGCGATAGACGAGCAGGCAGAGGAACAGGAGTCCGCCGACGGCGACGTAAGGGAGCGCCTTCGCCAACGGGCGCGTGCCGAAGAGGATGATGAGCGCGTTGATGATGATGAGGGCGAGGCGAAACTCCGTCGGGCCGAACTTGAGATAGCTGATTTTGAAGTCGGACGTGATGGAGAAGGAGAGAAACGAGTTGACCATAAACGCGCCGAAGACGGCCAGTACCGGCAGCATCCTTGAGCGCGAGCCTTCGGGGAGAATCATCGTGTAGCCGATGAGCACCGAGCATAGAAAGGCGTAGTCAAGCAGGTGATCCATGTAGAAGCCCCACTTGACGAGCCCCGTGTCTCTGTACTTGCCGATTTTGCCGTCGAAGTGGTCGGTCAGATATTGCAGGGCAATCATCACGGAGACCATCCAGAGCCAGCGCAGGTCGCTCGCCGCGAGCCAACTGAAGAAGACTATCCCTGCGCACCAGAGAAGCGTCAGGCAAGTCAGGTGATAGGTTTCAAGCCACGCGGGGATTCTCGGCAGCACAAGGGGCGCAAGACGCCTCTCCAGAGGCACGAGCCAGGACGTGTTCGTCTTGCTCGCTCCCGCAAACTGCGCTCCCTTTCCCGGCAGCTTCGATGTCGCAATCATAAACAGCAAACCCCTCAGACTTTAATTCTCAAGCCGCGCCGACAAACGCGCCGCGCCACTGCACGCCAGCCCATCCTCTAATAGCAACCCGCGCGCCGCGCCCGAATCCGAAACTAACATTGCATTTCAACTTGAAATCCAAGCCCCTCGCCCCTCCATACTGCGCCAACTGACAGATAAATTTTGCGCTCAAAAGTCTAAAGCCCGAGTAATGTGCTCATAGCGTGCGTATACGCTTCATCGCCCCGGCATGTAACCGGCTATTGGTAAACCTCGCCATGCGCGGGCGGAATTTCTGTGCGGCTTCAGCCCTGAAACTATCGGCTCGAACGACCCTTTAGTTTGCGCGTCAGGATTTAGCGCGCCTGATGCTGCTGATAATGGATGGCGACCATAATTGCCGCCTGCGAGCAGCACTCAAAGTCAGAAGATGTGCAGGTAGGATGTTTGGGGTTAGATTTAACGCTATAGGTGTTAGAACGTTGTCGAGATGATACGAGCCGAATGTTGCGGGGTCAGCGCGTGGTGAGATTGGAGTTGGCAGCAATTCCCAACCCCTTCATTTCTCCGGTCTTCATTGTTCACCGTGCCTTTCGGCAGGAAGATAGCTGCACAGTAAAGCCCTCGTTCGGCGAGCAGCTCGTGCGCCGCGACCCTTTATTTCGACCCCTTTTGAGCTTCCACGACCGATACGGCGGTGAACGGCAAATCACCCGGGTTGATGCCGTGTGAGGCGATGCCGATGAGGACGTGATAGAGACCGGCGTGCGGGAAAACCTGCGTCACCTCGTAAGTTCCGGCATCGACTGCTCTAGCCCACTGCCGCTCCTGCCAGAGACCGGGCGGCTCGAAGACGAGCACGCGCACGCTCTCAAGACCTTCGATTGGTTTGCCCGTCTCCGGGTCGGTGAGTTTGAAACGCAGCCTGACCGCCTCGCCCGGCTTGAATTGCCCGCCCTTGAAGAGAGCTTCGACCGCGACTGAAGCGCCCTTACGCTGCTTTTCGGATTCGGGAGAGTCGGCGACATCGAGCTGAAAGCAATTGACGAAGCGCGGTTGACCGATGAGCAGTGGAACGTCGAAGCGACCGGCGTTCTTGAGCCGGATGGGCGACGAGTAGACGCCGGGCGCAATCTCCGAGAGGCTGCGGTCGAGCAGCATGAGCGCGTGCGGCCGACGCTTGTAGTTGCTGAGCGTGCCGACGGGAGCCATCATCCCTTCGACGTAGTAATAGAGCATCATGTCCGGCGCATTGGCGATGACGGCGGCGTTTCCCTCCGGCGTCGGCGCAATCATGTCCGACACTCCGATGTCGGCGGGCAGCGCGCTCGGCGGTTTCTGTCCCGCCTGAATATCGACGGGCGCAACCTTGCCCCTCGCAACCTCATTCAATTCGATAAGAGAGAACTTCTCCGAGCCCGTGCCGCGCACGTACGCGTAGCGTCTGGTGAAGCTCACCTGATCAGGCCCTTTGACTACTTTGCTTGAGCCGACGATTGAATTTGTCGCGGCGTCGATGACGAAGACCGCGTCCTCGATTTGATTGACGGCGAAGCCGTAGCGACCTTCGGGCTCGAAGCGCAACGCGACCACGCCGCGCTTGACCGGAATAGTCGCCGTCACCTGCTGCCTCGCCGGGTCGATGACGCTGACGCTCGCGCCGTTAATCGACGCCGCGTAGATGTGTCGCCCGGCTGCGCTGTAGGCGATAGGAACGGGCGTCTTGCCGACAGGGATGTCTGCGACTTTGGTGAGTGTTTGCGCGTCGATGGCCGAGACGGTGTCGGAGGCGCTGTTGGTGACGTAGGCGAAGCGCCCGTCGGCGGTGAAAGCGAAGTTGTGCAGCCCTTCGCCGACGGCGACGCTCCTGACCAGTTTGTTGTTAGCCGTGTCGATGACGGCCACCTGCGGCGAGCCGTCGAGTCCGACCCAGACGAGGCGTTCGTCAGGGTCGAGGGCGATGCGCGTGGGTCTGGTCTTTTCGCCGGTCGGGATGGTGTTGACGATTTTCCTGCTGACGGTGCTGACGACCACGACCAGAGACTGTTCGGGCAGCGTGACGTAGAGGAAGTCTCTGTTCTTCGAGAGCGCCCAATCGACGCCGCGACCAGGCAGAGGGATGATGCTTTCGAGCTTGGTTCTGCTGAAGGCGACCTGCGGGTTGATGATTGAGATAGTGTTGTCGTGATTGAGAGTCAGAGCGTAGTAGCTGTTGAGGTCGATGTCGGCGCGCACGCTGAGCAGCCCGCCCATGAACGAGCGAATCTTGTCTTTGCATTCGGCTTCGCTCCCGTCGCTGTCGGACGGGCGCGAGCTAATCCACGCGTTCGGATGCAGCCCCGTGATGGGCTGCCCTGTGCGTGCATCGGTCACACGGAAAGTCGCGGCGGCGTCCGCACCGGCGATGAGCTTGCCGCCCTGCCCCTTCTCCGAGGCGAGCGCCTGCACGGTGAAATCAACCCGCACGCCCTCTTTTTCAAACGACTGCGAGACGGATGAGGGCGCATCGGCTTTCGCCTCCGACGCCTCTTTTCGCGCTGCCTTGCGCTTCAGGTCTTTCGGCCCGACGGTCTGTGCACTCACAGTTGCCGCCGCCGCCAGAGATAAAATTAAGGCTCTCAGCATGGAAAAAATCGAAGGGTAAAAGTGTCGTCTCATAATTAGCTTTGCAGGTCTACAGTTATTCGTGAGCTGGTTGCTGAAGCCGAGGCCGGACTCAACCATTTGAGTCCGGCCTCGGTTGAAGCGCGTCCGGCTATCTGGGAAGGACGCGGAAGATGCCCCACAGCCCGCCGCCGCTGAACTGGAAGCTCTCCTGCGTGCGATAGAGATAATCGCCCGGCAGACTGAAGAGTCCGCCCGCCGTCGTCAGGATGTTGACGTGGCGCGTCGGCCCGATGCCGCCCTCCGAGCCAATCTCGAAGGTGAAGGGATTGTTACCCTGCTTCGTCGAGTTGAGAATCCAGGGCTCGAAGTTCCAGTGATGGCCGTGAACGGTGAAGGCGTGCTGGCGCGGATGTCCCGCCGGATGAAGGACGCGGAAGCGCACGGGCTCGCCCGCCCTCGCCGTAAAGACCGGCGTCTCGGGGTCGCCGCACGCGCCGCCGCAGCCCGGATTGGTGCGCGTCGAGCTGAGCACGTTGGTCAGGTCTTTGTCGTTCAGGCCGTCGGGCACTTGCTCGATGCCGACGCCGAGACGCCCCCAGAGCGGCTCGTTGCGGTAGTTAAACGCCTTCATCCCCGAATCTTCCGAGTCGTCCTCCTCGCCTATGTTCGGAAGCGGCGCACCGTTTCTCTGCACGCTCAAATCGTCCTGGTAATGCACGACGAACTCGCGGAAGAGGATTGTGCCGTTCGGCAGCGTCACGTAGGCTTTGGCTTTGCTGTCGTAGTCGGTAATCCAGGTTGACCCTTCCGGCTCGATGATGAGCGAGCCGATAGCGGCATGAGAGGCATGCTTGATGACATCGCCCATGTCTCTCAGGTTGGTCGCGCCGAACTCGATGGGAGCGGGCACAAGCTCGCCCGTCGTGTTGTTGTGCAGCTTGTCGCCGGCGTACCAGCGATAGGTGATGTATTCGCCGGGGCCGACCGTCGAGTCTCTATTGAAGCCGACCTTCGAGCCGTCGTGAATGGCCGGGTCGTAGGAGACGAGCTGCGGATGCAGGCTGACGCGGTTCGAGGTCTTCAACTGGTTGAAGTTGAATTTGTTGACGATCATCGGCATCAGGTTCCAACTGTTCGCCTCGGGCAGAGTCGTCGGCAAACTGTTGAAGAGCGTGACCTGTATGCACTCGCCAGCCGCCGCTCTCAGTATCAAAGGCTCCGGCTTCTTGTAGCCGTACTTGAGATTCCAATAGTCGGAGCTTTCGACGAAGAGAATGGCGTTCGGGTCTTTGATGCCGAGGCGGTTGTTGTAGACGAGCGCGCCGCCGGGCAGCAGGTCGCGCGCCAGGTGCGCCTCGACCGAGTAGACGCGCGACGGCGCACCCGGAGGACAGACGCCGTTCGGGAAGCTGACCGCCGACTTGTTCGGATTTCCCGCGACGGGAAGCGGCGCGAGCGGGGCGGGCTTTCCGTCCTGGCCGGGGAAAGTGCCGACGCCGACATCAGGGTTGTAGACGCGCATGATGCCCCACTGGCCGTCCCAGAGATTGTCGGTCGCAGCCGACGAGTAGAGGTGGTCTCTGAAGCCTCTGCCGATGCCGGGCACGTCTATGTCCGGCACGGGCATCGGGTCAATCTCGAACTCGAAGTGCTCGGAGATGCCTATCTGCTGAGCGTTGCGGTAGCCGGAGTTGGGCGCGGAAGGCTCGAAGAGCCACTTGAAGCCGTGAAGGTTGAAGACGTGCTGCTCCTCCTGCGCTCCCTGCACGAGACGAACCTGCACGCGGTCGCGCTCGTAGGCCGCGATGAAAGGCGTGTAGGGGTCGCCGTGAAGGTGCGAGTTGAAGACGTTCGAGATGTCGCCCGAAGGGTCTGTCTTCTGCTTGACGAAGCCGTTGGCGTCGCGCACGAAGTTACCCTGCGCGTCGAGCTGCGCGACGCGCAGCGGAATCGGCTCGTTGCGATAGTTGATTAACTGTGTGCCGGGGTCGGCAGCCGAGATGGCTTCCGGGTGCGGCATCTGCGTCGGCTCGATGCCGATTGGCAGCGCGGCCTCTTTGCGTCCCGGAGGATTCACGGGCTGCAAGTCCGGCGTGTAGACGATGGCGAAGTCGGCGAACGAGAGGTTGAACTCGCGGTAGCTTCCCGGCCCCGCCGTGATGATGTTGGCCGCGTAGGAGGTCGGGCCTCCGTCGGCACGTGTGCCCATCGGTTTGCCGTCGAGCGTCTGCCACTGCGACCCCGTAGGCTCGACGACGAGCGCGGCGTAGAGGCCGTGATGCTGGTGCGAGCTGGGGCCGAAGTGGTCGTGCGTGAAGGCGGTGCGGATGGTTCGGTCAGTGCCCGCGCTGTTGAGCAGAGTGTCAGCCCACCAACGCTGGACGGTGGTTTGCGCTCCGAGATAATCGCCGTGCCCGTTGCGATCCAGGTCGGGGCCTGTGCCGAACTTCGGATGCGGCCTCGCCGTCAGACGCGTGCTTCCGGCAAAAGCGTTGTTGGCGTCGATGCGCTCCTGCACCTCGCCCGGCGAGAAAGTGCCGTCCTCGTAGTTCCAGCCGTTGCCGGAACCGTCGGAAGAGGTCACGTCGAACTTCACCAGATGGATGTGCTGGCCGATGGTGTCGGTCGGCGTGAAAATCTGGAAGTCGTCGATGTTGAGGACGTGCGGAATCAGGTTGGTGGCGCTGAAGTTGATGCAGTCGCCGGAATTGGCGCGGAAGTAGAGCGGCTCGGGCTTGCGCGCGCCGTCGCGCGTCGCAAGGGCGTCGTCCTCAAGCGTGGTGATGCGCGCCTGCCGGTCGTGCCAGCCCGCGCGGTTGACCGGCATGTCGAACTGTATGTAGGCGGCGCGGTAGTTGCGCTCAGGAGAGCCGGGCGAGCACGGGTCTGCGAACGGAGCGCCCCCCTTCGGCGCTTGACCGTTGACGAGGAAAAGGTCGGGCACGCCCGTCGGCCTGAAAGACGGATAACCGCGCGCGAGCCAGCCGTACCTCGTCGTGACCGGCACGGTCATCACTTCCTGCGTGTACTGCCCGCCCGCAGGGTTCGATGGCGGTGGCCGGATGGTGATTTCGTTATTACACGGCTCCGTCACGCACTGCATAGGCAGGTCAATCGTAGTGCAATACTTACAAGGAATTTCCTCCGGCACGTTGACGCTCAGGGTTTGAATTGTGCCCTCGTGAAACTTCATCGCACGGATTTCTTCCGGCGTGCCGCCCTGCGGGAGAAATTCCAGTTTCGCGGTGGTCAGCTTGCGCGCGAACTGTAGGAGCGTGTTGCGACGGTCGAGCGCGCTCGGAAATTCGGGAGCTAAGGGGTCGGGGTCGCTCGCGTCGTAAGTGTCGAGCACGCGCTTGGCGACGGGGTCGGTCAAAAGGTGCGGCTCGATGGCCGGTTCGCCATCGACGACCGTCGCGCTCAGAACGCGGTGACGCGGCAAGCCTCCGTCCCACTCCATGTCGAGCGGCGGCTGCGGCGGACGATGCCCGGCCACGCCCGACCTGCCGTTCTTTCCTCCGACGTAGAACGGATAGCCCGGAAATTCGGGCGAAGGCATGGGCGGCATCGCGCGGTCTTTGAGCGGTACGAGCGCAGGCGTCGGGATGCCTTTGGCAATCTCTGCGTCGGGCAGGTTGCGGTCAGCCGTGCCCGACTCGAAAGTGTCGTGGACGCGCCAGAGTTCCCACATGCCCTGCGCGAAGTGCGGGTAGAGGTGGCAATGGAAGATGGCGTCGCCGGGCGTCAGGTTGCGATTGCCGGAGCCGCCGTAGTTGATTTCGTACGTGAAGGAGCCGCCGGGCGAGATGGTTTGCGAGTCGAGATAGGTTGAGTTTTCATCGCGCGGACTCTGTAGCCATTGATGCGCGTGAAGGTGAAAGACGTGCGTCTCTTTGCCGACGTGCAGGTTGCGGTAGCGCACGGGGTCGTTGAGATAGGAATGATGAACGTTCGACGGGTCGTCCGGGTAGAGAGCATCGACGACCTTTCCGGTCGAATCCTTCCTGACGAGCAGGGCAGGGTCGCCGTTCGTCCAGGAGGTCAGGAAGAAATCCTCGAACTTGCATTCCTTACAGTTCTTTGAAGGGCCGATACCCTTGCGGTTGGCGAGCAGGATAGAACCCATGCCCGATGCGCCGTAATTGACGGCGAAGCCGTCGCGTACGCCGTGAAACAACTCCTTGTCGAGTTCGCCGAACGCCTGTACAGCTTTGATTTCATCATGGAAGACGACGGTGAACTCGCGGAAGGGCTGGCCGCAGATGCTTGAGGGCGGGGCATCGGTGCATTCCTCTACGAAATCGGTGATGATGGCGTTGAGGTCTGTGTGGATAATCTCGTTTCCGCGCCCGAGTATGTTGAGGACGGGGTCGCCGTTGGCATCGGTCGCCTCGTAGTTAATCTGCGGCGTGCCGTTCTGATTTCTGCCGGTGGTCGCGGCCTGAAGCTGCGCCGCCGTCACCTGCGAGCGATACCACTTCGCACCTTTCGGCTCGACGTTGACCGACCCGAAGAGGCCGAGACCCGGCTGGCCGTTATCGCCCTCAGCGCCCGCCGGTGCTCCCATCGAGTACATCAGGTACTGACCCTGCTTGGCCGCATACCATTTGTAGGAGCGGGTTTCGCCCGGCGCGGCCAGAGACGAAGGATTGCGCCCGACGTTCGCTCCGTCGGAAGCGATGCTGCCCACATAATCGAGTCCGTTGACGTGAACCGAGGCGGAGCGCGTAAAAGTAGAATTATTGTCCGTCCGGCTCGGACTGAGCATGTTGGTGAAGTTGACCTGCAAGCAGTCGCCTTCGTTGACGCGCAGCACGATTGGACGCGGGCGCTTGTCAGCCCGGAGACGAACGCTGCCCGGCGCTGAGCCAATCACGTCGCGACGCAGCGCGTAAATCATCCCCGCCGGGTTATAAGCCCCGAAACGGTTGTAGGTATAAATCTGGTCGAAGGCGACGACGTTGGCCGTCACCGTGTTCAGACAGACGGGAGCCGACGGCATCGGCGGAGGCGGAGGCGGCGTCGGGAGAATCTGGTTAGGGTCGGGAATCTCGGAGTCACACCGCGCCACTTCGCATGGGTCAATCGGCGGCTCACACCTACGGAAATCGCAGGGATTAGGCGTGGCGGCCGCTATCGGCGGCGTCTCGTGTGTGGCGGTGATGTCAGTCTCAGAATTGGGTGAGGATGTCGTAGTGTAATCGTCGCTCGCCCAGGCTTGCTCCTGAAAGTCGGCGCTGGCTGCGTAGGAGCTGCTGCCCGCGTTTCGTGCGAAGGCGACGCTTTGAAAACTGATAAAACAGAACAGGCTGATGAGCAGGACAAACCTGAAGCGCGAGGTGCGGATCATAGTGTTATCTCCTATTGAACCGCCACACACTCTGCGCTAAGATACAGGCTGCCAAGCGATGCATTCTCTGCGCTAAATATGCGACGGGATTCTGCGTTGTTTGCAAAGTCCGTCGTTACTTGCAGGTAACGACGGACTTTGTGTCTGGTTCGGTAGGAACTACAAACACATCTTCAAAACTTGAGACGAAGCTCGCGCCCAGAGAGCAATGGGCAGTGCTCCTGATGAAAAGGCTATCACAGCGGCGAGGGAGGCTGCGTGCGTTAACCTGTGTTAGGGATTTTTTGAGTTTTTGGGGTTAAACTCTGACTGATTATTGCAACTATGTTGTAGATAGATTGCGCCCGCAGAATAAAATTAAAAAACCCTCCGTGTCAAATGACAATTTTTTGGAGAAAATATGTCAAACATATTGCAAGAGAGAATGCTGGCCTTATCGTTCCCGACCGGTAGCTTTGCATATAAATTCGGGGGCAAGAATAAGATACCGAGCCTGCAAAGCCGATGTTCTCTTATCTCCGTAGCGTCTTTGCCTGAGAATCTTTGAGAATCAATAAGGAGCCGCCATCCTGGCGCCGACGCTCTACTTGTCAGAAAACTTTTGGCTGCCTGATTAGTCGAGCAGAATCGACAATCTGTGTTCGATGTCTTTTCCGGTAGCTCGCTCGTAGATGTTTGCGAGCCGCGCTTTGCGCGCCGGGTTAGGCTCATTATTGTAAGCCCAGACCACGGGGTCGAATTGATTGCCGACGAGCCAGTGGGCATACTTGAGTTCCTGTATCTTCGCTTCGGAGGGCTCGGACTGCTGCTCGATTATCTCGGCGAGCACGCTTGAGACGCGCAGGCTGATGCCCCACTGAGCAGTCGCCGTAGCGCCCATGACGAAAGCGATGCCGAGCACAATCGCGGGGGCGTTCGACGCGCGGCGGGATTGGACTTCTGCTTCGGCGTCGGGGAGGTCGAGGGCTCTGAGGCCGTTGCGCAGGTAGACGAGCGCGCTACAGAAGGGGGTGAAGCCGAGCGCTCCGATGAGAAAAACCAGACCGATGATGCTGAAGGGCAGGAGCAAGACTCCGATGGTCGCAGAGAAGAGTCCGCCCGCCAGCAGAACGCCTCCGAGTGCGCGCGACCATGTGCTGACGCGCTCTCGAAGCGTGAGCCAGAGGACGAGCGCCGGTATCTCAAGCGCGATGATGCTGTAAGAGAAGAATTGATAGTCTTCGAGAAGTCCGGTCTCGTCTGAGAAGCTGCGAAACACAAACGGGTCGATGACGACACAGACGACGGGAAGCAGAACGCCGAAGACGACATCGAACACCGTCTGCTCCCGTGTCGCCGGCTGGCGAAACTGTCTTCGCCAGAATTCTCGCAGCCAGCCTCTTGACGGCCTCTTTACCTCTGCGCTCGCCCGTCGGTTGTAGTTGATGCTGAGTTCGTCCATCGCTCATCTCCGCGCGCTCTATGCTTCAAGCCGGCATGGCGCTTTAGGGTTGTATCTTCGCTCATTTTCCTTCCATCTCGCGCAGAGCCTCGTTCGATAGCTTGACCTCCAACTCCTTCTTCGGGTCGCGCGCCGTCTCGCGCAGCGACGCCTCGTTTTCCTTCAGAGCCCTGCGCGCCTCTGCGCGTGACCAGTTCCATGAGCGCCAGTCGGATTCCCGCGTCTCGGCCAGTTGGTCGAGCAGGCGCGTGGCGGCTGCTCGGCGCTGCTCGTCGGCGTTGAGGTGCGGCAACACTTCGACGAGCGCGGGCGCGGCGTCGGCGCTGAGCGAGGCGGCGTAAGATGCGTCGAATGCGCGACCGCGACTGAGAAGCTCCGCGTTGTTGCGAACGATGAAGTCGTCGGGGTTGAGCAGGTGAAGCGCGGCGAGCAGGCCGAGAGCAGAGATGAGCGCGCCGGAGGCGAAGCGCTCGCGTCGCCCGCGCAAAACTGTCGCCGCGAACCAGCCAAAGACGACCGCGAGCCAGAGCATGAAGGCGGTCGTGTAGAGCCTCAGCTCCGTCAAGCCGTACTCGAACTGGTAGAGGCGCATGCGCCGGACAGCCGAGACCATGATGACGAAGAGCAGCACGACGAGCACGCCCGCCAGCCCTCGAAAGATACGCTCGTGCGCCGGGTTCTCTTTGCGCAAAAGCCAGTGAGAGGCGAGCAGCAGAGGCAGCACGAGCGCCGCCACCCAGACCAGCTCGAAGAAGCCGCGCCGCGCATATTCCGAGTAGGTCATCCCGGCAGAGCTTGCGACCCATTCCGCCCCGCCGAAGAAGTATCGAATCTGCACGGCGACGAAGCAGAAGAAGAGAAGGTTGACGAGGCCGAGCACCGTCCCAATCTCGATGATGCCGAGCGAAGGCATCATCCGTTCGAGCCGCGACGCCGAAGCCTTCGCGTCGCTTCGAGTCGCGCTTGATTTCGCGTCGCTCGTAGTCGAGCCGGGCGTTGCGTCTCTCACTTCTGCGCCGGTCGTCGCCGACGGGCTCTCGGTCTTTCGTTCGTCGAACTCCGCAATAGGCGGCGCGGTCACGCTCGGCACAATCACGCTCAGGCTCTCGCCTGACGAAAAGCCGAACGCGGTCTTGAGCGTGTCGGCGGCGCGAGCCGTGACGGTCTTCTCCGCCGAGAGCACCGCGCCGCGCAAGTAACCTCCGGTCGTCCATGCCACGAAGCAGATGAGGACGGCGTGCGTGACGACAGCCTCGAAATCGATTCGGAGGGTTTTGACGACGATGCCTTCGAAGACGGCGTCAGCCGCCATGAAGAGCGCGCCGAAGACGACCAGCAGCGGAACGGCAATCAAGAGACCGCACGCCACAGCCAACGCGTGCTTCGCCCAACCCTTTCGCGGAATCTCCTTCCAGCCGATGTCGGACAAAAGCAGCGCAAAGCTTCCGAACGCCGCGTTGAAGCCCGCCGTGAGCAGCGAAAGCGCGTATCGCGTCACACCCGCCACCCACACCGTCTGGCCGCGCGCTACGAGCGCCGCAAGTGACGTGAGCGTGAGTATCGTCAGCACGTCCAGCGCCATCAGCGTCGGCGAATCGCGCCAGGCGAAGCAGGCCGCGAAGAAGAGCGCCGAAGGCAGGAGCCAGCCGCCTTCAGCCGACAGCGCGAGCCCTTTGCGTCGCACCAGAGCCAAGAGCGCCAGCGCAAACGCCGACATCCAGAGCAAAACATTCAAGCCCCAGGGCGTCGCGCGCAGCAGCGCGTCTCCCAGCACGCCTAAGATAAGCGCCGCTTCCAGCACACCCAATCCGAGTTTCGTTCTATCTCTCATCTCACATGTCCCCTCGTCGAAGCCGGAGCGAAGGCTCAAGCCTCGAATCTCTTTCAGTTCGTCTTTCAAGCTGCACGCGCGCATCCGAAGCGTCGTCCCCGACGTTTGCAATGCCTCCGGCTTCTCGCGTCTTCAAACGAAATGAGGTTCTCGCACACAAGCTTTTGCTCAAAGAGGTTCATTCTCACAAACCTTTCATCCTGCCGACGACGCCGAGCGCCTCGCTCTTCGCGCCGACGGCCTTGAGCACACAGCCGAAGCGCCGCTCGCGCCCGTAGAATTCCTGCACCGCCGCCTCCAAATCCGTCGCTTTGAAATCAGGCCACATCCGACGCGTGAAATAGAGTTCGGCGTAGGCGCTCTCCCAGAGAAGAAAATCGCTGAGGCGCTGCTCGCCGCCCGTGCGTATGAGCAAATCAACGTCGGGCGCGGGAGACGCGCGCAGGCTGTCTTCGTTCTCTCGACCGGCACTCCCTAACAGCCGCGCAAACGTCTCCCGCGAGATTGTCCCCTTCAGGCGCAGCAGAGCCTCCGCCGCGCTCAGAATCGCATCGCGCGCCGAGTAATCGACGGCGAGCCGCAGGTGCAAAGTCTGGCCGCCAGCCGTCAGCCGCTCGGTCTCTTCGATACGCGCGCGAAGAGGCGGCGAAAGCCTGTCGCGCCGCCCCACGACCTCGACGCGAATTCCCTGCTTCAAGCACTCTTCCGTTTCGCTTCGCAGGTAATGATGCATGAGCCGCATCAGCGACCAGACTTCGCGGCGCGGGCGACGCCAGTTGTCCGAAGAGAAGGCGAAGAGCGTCAGCGTCCTGACGCCGCAGCCCGGCGCTGCTTCCACGATGCGCCTGACGGCTTCGACTCCGGCACGGTGTCCGGCCGTGCGCGGCAGACCGCGCGCCTCAGCCCAGCGCCCGTTTCCGTCCATGATGACGGCGACGTGCAATTTCGACGTTTCCGAGTTTTGTAAAGCCCTTTGCAACATAAAGGGAACGTCCAAAAAAAATTTAAGCGCCGAGCCCGTCTAACGTGAGCGGGTGGCGCGTATCAGCGTCTCCATGTGATTGAGGTAACGTTCGAGGGCGCGGCGTCCGGCGGCGGTCAAACGATACTCGGTTCTGGGCGTCCGCCCGTCGAAAAACTTGTTACAGGTGACGTACTCGGCCTCTTCGAGCTTGCGCGCGTGGACGCTCAGGTTTCCATCGGTCGTATTGAGCAGGACTTTGAGGTCGTTGAAGGTGAGCGATTCGTTGACGGCGAGGGCGCTGACAATGGCGAGGCGGATGCGTTCGTGTATGAGTCGGTCGAGGTCTGCGGCGCTTTCGGCTGCGCCGCGCATCTGAGCCTGGTCGCTCTGGGTTGTGCCCCTGCGCACGTCGCGCAGAGTTCCGCGCCGTTCGTCGTGCGCTTTGCGTGTGTTCTCTTTCTTGAGCGCGCTCTGTTTAGCCACCGTAACTCCTCGCAATCAGCAGTCCGAAGACGATGTGGAGGCCGCCGAAGCCTGCGGCCATCAGCGCGTCGCCCCATGTCGCCGGACTGAAAAGAGCGATCGCTCCCAGAATCATAAAGCACAGCCCCATCACCGGAACCAGCCTGACCGAGAACGCGCCGCCCGTCACCACTCCCGCGCCGTAAAGCAGAAGCCAGACGCCCGGAAGGATTCCGGCTAGCCCCGCTTTGTACAGCACAATTGTTAGAAGCGCCCCGACAAACATCGGGGGCGAGAAGTTAATCGCTAACTTCCGCCCCGGTTTTGAGAGAAGCGGCGTCTGCACGGCGCGCGCCTTCCTGTACATCGCCCAGCCCGCGATGCCGCAAGAGAGTATCGCTTCGCAGAGCCAGACCCTTATCCAAGAGCCCGGCCTCACCTGCTGCGACGCCGCCCACGAGGCCGCGAGCGCCGTCAGACCGATACAGAACTGCCCCCATCCCGGCACAGCCGTAAACGACGAGGCGCGCTCCATCGTCTCGCGGATGAAGCGCAGATTATCCATCGCGCGGTCGTGGAGCGCGGGCGGCTCTTCCTGAATTGGTCTTGCATCAAGCTGGCGGACGACAGCCATGTCACGGACGATACAACCCGCATCGACTTTTGTCAAGTACTTTGTACTGCAAAGACACGAAGAGCTTTTCCATCAACAGACGCAGAGCTTTTCCGTCGCCTTTAATCGTCGAAGCGAAGCGCCTCTCCGACGCACGACGGAGAAGACGGCTCGCTTCCTTAGAAGCCGTTCGATTTGCTAACATGACGCTTGAACAGCTTCTTCCACAGGCAATCGTTTAGATGCTTTGCTTCAGAAAGAGTCGGCCCGACCGAAGAGAGCAGTGTGCCTGGAGGAGGCTTGAGCTGGAATTATCGAAGGGGAGATGGAAGACGTGGAGAATGAGCAGTTGCCGGGCGGCGTCAGGTTCGTCGCCGAGGCGGACGGGATACGCGAGTATCGTCTGGCAAACGAGTTGAAGTTGCTTCTGGTTGAAAATCCGGTCGCCCCGGTCGTGACCTTCTGCGTGCTCTACAAGGTCGGCTCGCGCAACGAGGCCGTCGGCTACACCGGCTCGACGCACCTGCTCGAACACATGATGTTCAAGGGCACGCCCTCCTTCAACAAGGAGCGGAACACGCAGATAGCCGCGACGCTTCAGAAAATCGGCGCAGACTTCAACGCCACGACATGGTACGACCGCACGAACTACTACGAGACCGTGCCCTCGGACAAGCTTGAGCTTGCCGTCCGAATGGAAGCCGACCGCATGCGCAACTCTTTCATCGCCGACGCCGACCGCCAGTCGGAGATGACGGTCGTCCGAAACGAGCTTGAGCGAGGGCAGAACGAGCCGCAGATGGTCTTAGACGAGTGGGTCTATGCGACGGCCTTTCGTGAGCACCCTTACCATCATCCCACCATCGGCTGGCGCTCGGACGTGGAGCATGTGCCGACGGCGCGACTCAAGGCTTTCTACGACACCTTCTATCATCCGAACAACGCGAGCGCCATCGTCGTCGGCGACTTCGACCACGCCGAAGCAATCGAGCTGGTCAACAGGTATTTCGGCCACTACGCGGCGACGACCGAGCCGATACCCGAAGTCTACACGGACGAGCCCGAGCAGCAGGGCGAGCGCCGGATAGTCGTCAGGCGCGCGGGCGAAGTGCCGCTCGTGCAAATCGCTTTTCACATCCCGGCGGTGCTCGGGCAGATGAACGTCCTTTCAAACGCGGAGCTGGCCGCGCGTGCCGCCGCGCCGCCCGAGCAGAACGACATCTATCCGCTCGTCGTCCTCTCGGCGGCGCTGTCGAGCGGCGTCACCAGTCGCCTCTATCAATCGCTCGTCGAGACGCAGCTTGCCGTCGGCGTTCACACCAGCGCAGACCAGTTCCGCGACCCCGGCCTCTTCAACGTCTACGTCACGGTGCATCCGGGCGTCGAGCCGAGGCAGGTTGAAGAGGTCGTGCTCGAAGAGCTGCGGCGCATCGGCGAAGAGGGTTTGAGCGAAGAGGAATTGGACAAGGCGAAACAGCAGATTCTGGCTCAGGTGGCCTACAACCGCGACGGCACGTTCAACGTCGCCTCGCAGATGTCAGAGGCCGAAGCAGTCGCCGACTGGCGTTTCTATAAAGACTACGCCGCGAACATCTCGCGCGTCGCGGCGGCAGACATACGCCGCGTCGCCGCCGAGTATTTCACGGAGGATAACCGCACGGTCGGCCATTTCATCCCGAAGCAGTCGGACGGCGCGGGCGCAGGCGGCGACGAGGAACAGGACGAAGAAGCTGGAGCAGGTGACATCGAGGATGGAAGCGGCGCGGGCGTGAGCGAGCTTGCAGAGCGTGCGCCTAAACTGAAGAGCGCCGCCGCGCCGCACGGCTGGAAGTATTATCAGGAGCCGGAAGAGGACGGCGCTTCGGGCGGGAATGAGGAAGCAGTTGAGCAATCGGCCGGTCTCGCGCGCGGCGACAAATCCTCCGAGGCTGTGGAGGCGAACACCTCCGCGAGCGTCCGGCGTTCCAACTTCGCCGCGCGCGTCGAGCGCACCGAGTTGGAGAACGGCGCGACGCTCCTTGTGCTTGAGAATCATGCTACTCCGACCGTCTCGGTTCGGGGGAGTCTGCGCGCCGGTTCGTATTTCGAGCCGGGAGAGAAACCCGGCCTCGCGCGCATTACCGCCGAGATGCTGGAGCGCGGCACGCTCAGTCGAAGCAAGCTGGAGCTGGCCTCCGCGCTCGAACGCGTCGGCGCTGAGATGAGCTTCGACGCAGACCCCTTCGCCGTCAATATCTCGGCTCGCTCGCTCTCGAAAGACCTGCCGCTCCTAATCTCCCTGCTCGCAGAAGAATTGCGCGAGCCATCCTTCCCCGCCGAAGAGCTTGAGAAGCTGAAGCAGCAGACCATCGCCTCGATTCAGGAGCAGCAGGCGCACACCGGCTACAGGGCTTACGAGCGACTCACACAGCTTCTCTTCGAGCGCACCAACCCCTTTCATCGCCCGACGGGCGAACAACTCATCAGCAGCATCGGCTCTCTCACGGTCGAAGACGTGCGAAGCTTCTATGAGGAGCGTTACGGCGGTCGGTCGCTGATTCTCTCAATCGTCGGAGATGTCGAAGCGGCGAAGGTCGAGCGGCAGTTCCGCGAAGCGTTCGGCGGATTCGACGGGACTGGAAGCGTCGAGATACGCGTCGAAGACCCGCGGCCGCAGGGAGAGGCGCGGCGCGACTTGGTGCTTCTCAAAGAGAAGGCCAACGTCGATATTTACATCGGCTTGGCTGCGCCTCTGAGACGCGAGGCGCGAGACTACTACGCCGCCACGCTCGCCAACAGCGCGCTCGGCGAATCGACGCTCTCATCTCGTCTCGGCCTACAGGTGCGCGACGTGGAGGGCTTGACCTACGGCATCGGCTCGCGCTTCCGCTCGCCCTCGCTCGCCGCAGGCCCCTGGTACATCGCCGTCTCCGTCAACCCGCAGAACGTCGAGCGTGCCATCGACTCGGCCTTGAGCGTGCTGCGCGACTACGTCGAAAACGGTATCCGTCCCGAAGAGCTTGCCGACGAGAAATCTTCCGCCATAGGCTCTTTCAAAGTCTCGCTCTCGACCAACGCCGGGCTCGCCGAAGCGCTCTGGAACGCGGAGTTCTACCGCCTCGGCATCGACTATCTCGACCGCTACCCGCAACTCATCGAGGCCGTCACGGTCGAAGAGGTCAACGCCGCCATTCGCAAATACTTTCGTCCAGACCACCTCACCGTCGTCATGGCCGGTGACACTCAAACTCAAAAACCGACGGGTGCGACTGCACAGAGCTGAGAGACGGCGCATCGCTCGTCTATATGATGAGAGGCTCGCTCTCCGAAGTTTCGGAGAGCGAGCCTCTCAAGTTTAGTGCCACGCCTTTCGACGGGCTTGAGCCTGTCTCAATCCTTCCCGGCTCTAGTTAGGGCCGAACCTCCGCCGGTACTCGCCGGAGGTGATGAAGGCTTTGACCATCTCGGCGGCGATGTAGTTACCGCCAAACTGGTTGAGCTTATTGAGCCAGAAATTGTAGCCGGACAGGTCAGAGTCCGGCGGGTCGTTCGGATTCCTTCGGAGGTAGCCAAAGTACTGCATGAGGACGAAGGCCGCGTTGAACTCCTTCTGCGAGAACTCTTCGTTCTCGGCGATTTTGCGCAGGACGGTGGCGCGAGTCTCCGTGCTCGCGTTCAAACCGGCGACGAGCGAATCGCGGAAGGCCGAGGCTGCGGGGATGTTGCCGCGAATCTCGCCGCCGGGGAATTGCCTCGTGTGGAAATTGATGTAGGCGCGTCCCTCTCGGAGATTCGACAACTGCGCGGCGAGCGTCGTGTTCTGACCCTCGGGCGCGTCCCACTTGGCGCTGACCGTGCCGCCGACGCCGGACGAGAAGGGTGTGACGACCGCATCGTTCGGGTTGTTGTCGTTGAACGGAGTGCCGATGAAGCCCCAGACTACGGGTGCGTTGGTGGTCGGTGTAAGGGTCGCGCTGGCGTGGATGTGCGCGTTGGTGAGGTTGTCGTTCGTGTCGGCGGTCTGCGAGCCGGTGAAGTCGATGTTGTTGACGGTGGCGGTCAGGGTCATGGCTGTCTGCGCGTCGTTGAAGCGCAGGCGAGCCGTGCCGAACGAGGTTGGCCTGGGAGCGCCCGTCGTGGTGGTGAGCGGTGTGGCGGGCGGGTTCTCCTGCCCGTTCGTCATCTGGACGACGAAGAGCCTGACCTGTGCCGGAGTGATTCCGGCGTTCGTCAAAAGCTTATCGACGTATTGCTCGTTGGTCTGCGTGGACGGGTACTCGCCGACGAACTCAGGCCGCGTGACCAATTCGTTGAAGTAAGCCTGCTTGTTGGCTTCGAGCTGTTCGAGCGCGCCGGGCTGGCCGATGACGACGCCGCGCGAAATCTCTTGCAGGTCGCGCATGAACTGGCCGTAGCGCGGGAGCGTGCCGAAGGCCGCCTTGTGCGCGCGATAGACGAGGAAGCCCGTCTCCTGAAACTCGATGGAGAGGAAGAAGGCCGCCGAGACGTTGATGCGACGAACCTCGATGCAAGCCTGATTCGTGCCGCACTCGGTAATCTGGTTGACCCAGAAATTGAAGCCTGCGGGGTCGGGCTCGCGGTTGAGGAAATCGAGATATTGCTGGCGGACGAAGAACTGCGCCTGGTCAATCGGGTTAGAGGTGGAGGTGGTTGTGTCGTTGTCGGCAATCGTCAGCGTGGCTTTGTCCTGCGCGCCGAGCCCCGCGCCCGTCGGGTTGCTCAGGATAAGCTCGACCGTTTCGCTGCCTTCGACGTAGGCGTCGTCAACGAGCAGAATGCGGAAAGTCTTGCTGGTTTCGCCGGGCGCGAAGGTGAGCTTGCCGAGCGCGATTTCGTAGTCGGACTTCTGCGAGGCGTGCCCCGTGCCGCTCTGGTCGAAGGTCGCATAGTTGACGGTGGACGTGCCGGACACGTCGCCGCCGCGCGTGACTGTAATCTGGATGCTGCCGCCGCCCTCGCCGATGACGTAGTTGGCCGAGCCGAACTGGATGAGCGCGGCGGAAGGAGCCGCGAGCGCCTTGAGCGAGCCGAAGAGGCCATGCTGCTCGTTGCCGATACCGGCGGTGAAATAGAGCGTGTTCGGGTCGCCGCCGTTTCCGCCGTTGCCGAAGGTGAGCGCCCAGAGGTGGTCGTTCTCCACGGGCTGGCCGCTCTCGTCCGTGAGCGTGCCGAGGTGCGCGCCGGTCGTCGAGTTGAAGGCGTTGATGTGGCCTTGCTCGTCGAAGTTGCCGACGAGGAGCGCGCCGCCGTAAGTGCCGAAAGAGGCGGGCGCAATCACCATGCCCCAGGGCGCGCTGAGTGTGCCGCCCGTGACGAGGCGCGCATCGAACGTGCCGTCGGTGTTGAAGCGGCTGACGATGCCGTTGCCCGCGCCGGGCAACGTCTGCCCGGTCGAAGGGTTGACGAGCGCGTAGGCGACGTAGAGCTTGCCGCCGAGATTCTGGATGTTGAAGGGACGATAACCGGCTGGCAGCGCCGGGTCTGTGAAGCTGCCCGCGAGCGTGGTGAGCGCGAAGTTTTTGTCGAAGACATCTATCTTGCCGTTGGCGACATCGGCGGCGTAGAGATAGTTGTTCGAGTTGCTCGTGCCGATGGCAAGACCTGTGTAGACGTGGCCTGTGTGAGTCGCCACGATGATGGCCGTAGTCGAGCCCGCCGCCGGGACGTTCGGATTCCAGGCCGTGATGTTGCCTGAAAGAGAGGCGAAGATGAAGCGCGCCGCGCCCGACGCCGAGCCGGACGTGACGACGAAATCGCTCGTCGTATTGGCGACCGTGCCCGTCGGCAGCCCTCCCTCAATCTTGATGGACGAGAGCCCCGGATTCCTGATGAGGGGCGCGCCGCCCACGTCGCCCCTGTAGAGCGTCGAGGTGCTGGTGCCGGTGTTGGCAATCCAGAAGGGGCTCGTCGCCGTCATCGAGATGCCCCAGGGATTGACGAGCAGGGGGTCTTCGATGAGGGCGATGCCCGGCCAGTCGGAGACGAGGTTGGTTTGCCGGTAGGGCGTGGCGGCGGCAGACTGTGAAGAGACGACGCTCGCCGTGTCTTCAGAGCGGCTCGCGGCTGAAGCTCTCCTGGCGGCGACGTTCGATGGAAGGACTGATAGACCGAGCGTACACAACAGGCCGGCGAGCACAAAGCTCGTGAGCCTCCGGGCGCGACTTTTGGCGGAGCGCAGGTGAATCATTGGAGTTCTCCTCTAAAAGCTTGCGTTAGACTTTTCGGGTCGTCGCCCCTGGCGGCGTTGGCTACTTCGAGGGCGGCGACGGCGAGCCGAATAGCGCGTTAGATGAATGAGCCGAAACACCTGACACGGGGCCGGGAAAGCTCTCCGTCGAGAGGTAATCGCGCACGGGCGCGATTGCAAGAGAGAGCTATGCGCAGGTGAAAGATTGCGAACTTCCGTATACCCTTCGGGACGCTTCTACTGCGGGAAGAGGGCACGAATCTATGCCCATGCGACTGGCACTGTCAAGATTTTTCCGAGCCGGGCGCGCTCCGGCTGCCCGCCTCACGCGAAAAGGTGCGACGCTTCCTGAAGCGTCGCACCCAAACTTTCACTTCGCACGGCAGACAACTTTCACTTCCGCGCTACTGCTGTGTGCGCGCCGCTTCCGCGCTCAGCCTTCAAAAGCAGCTATGATGGCTTCAGCGAACTCCATCGTCTTGGCCTCGCCGCCGATGTCGCGCGTGCGCACTTTGCCCTCGGTGAAGACCTTGAGCATCGCACGCTCGATGCGGTCGGCGGCTTCGCGCTCGTCGAGGTAGCGCAGCATGAGGATGCCGGATTGGAGAAGCGCGGTCGGGTTGGCGATGCCCTGTCCGGCGATGTCGGGCGCTGAGCCGTGCACGGCCTCGAAGACCGCACCCTGCTCGCCGATGTTCGCGCCGGGCACAAGGCCGAGTCCGCCGATGAGACCGGCGCACAAATCCGAGACGATGTCGCCGTAGAGGTTTTCGAGCAGCATGATGTCGAACTGCTCGGGTCGCATGACGAGCTGCATGCAGGCGTTATCGACAATCTTGTCGTCGGCCTCAATCTCCGGGTAATTCTTCGACATCTTGTAGAAGCATTCGAGAAACAGGCCGTCCGAGAGCTTCATGATGTTGGCCTTATGAACGGCGGTGACTTTCTTTCGGCCTTCGCGCCGCGCGTACTCGAAGGCAAAATGCGCGACGCGCGTCGAGGCTTTCTCCGTGATGATTTTGATGCTCTCGACCACGCCGGGCACGACTACGTGCTCGATGCCCGAATAGAGGTCTTCCGTGTTTTCGCGCACGACGACGAGGTCAAGCTCCGGGTAGCGCGAGGGGACGTTCGGCAGAGCGCGGACGGGTCGAAGGTTGGCGTAGAGGTCGAGCGCTTTACGCAGGCCGACGTTGACGGAGGTGAAGCCCTTGCCGACCGGCGTCGTGATAGGCCCTTTGAGAGCGACCTTGTTGCGCTTGATGGATTCGAGCAGGTCGTCGGGCAGCGTCGTCCCGTACTTCTCCAGAGCCTGCGCGCCCGCGTAGTGGGTCTCCCACTCGACCTGCGCGCCCGCCGCCTCGATGATTCGCACCACCGCCGAAGAGACTTCGGGGCCGATGCCGTCGCCCGGAATGAGTGTGATAGTATGTTTCATATTAGCAATCAGCTTTCAGCTTTTCAGCAGTCAGCCAGTACTGCTTGAAGATTAAGCAGCCAGCTTCCGGCTGAAAGCTGATTGCTAACGGGCTAACCGCTTTTGAATTTGTTGCATCATACCAGCAGTTTTCCGAATGCGAAACAGGGAAGAGTTCAGGGATACGGCTGATGCGGTCGTCGTCGGCGGGGGCGCGATTGGTCTGGCGGTGGCGCGCGAGCTTGGACTGAGGGGTTTGAGCGTCGTCGTGGTTGAGCGCGGGAAGCTCGGCGAAGAGGCTTCGCACGCCGCCGCAGGGATGCTCGCGCCGCAGGCCGAGGCCGATTGTGCCGACGATTTCTTCCGACTCCAGGCGACAGGCCGCGACTTCTATCCGACCTTCGCCCAAGCCCTCCGCGAAGAGACGTTCTGCGACATCGAACTTGACCAGACGGGCACGCTCTATCTCGCGCTCACAGATAAGGACGAAGAAGAGCTTGAAAGACGTTTCGCGTGGCAGACGGCGGCGGGGCTTTCGGTCGAGCGGCTGACGACGGAGAATGCGCGCCTGCTTGAGCCCGCTCTTTCGCCGCGCGTGCGCTTCGCGCTCAGGTTTCCGAACGACTGGCAGGTGGAGAACAGGCGGCTCACGACGGCGCTCGCCGAGTCGCTGAAGGTCTACGGCGTGCGCGCCTGGGCTGACACTCCGGCGGCGGCGCTGCACGTCGAAGGCGGGCGCATCGCGGGCGTCAGAGTTTTGAACGGCTATCTTTCGACACGCACGGTCGTCCTGGCGGCCGGTGCGTGGAGTTCGCGGATTCCGTTCGCCGAAGGCGCGGGCGAAAGGATTGCGGGCGTCGCCGCCGAGCGTTTGCAGCACCCGCGAGTCGAGCCCGTGCGCGGGCAGATGCTCTGCTTCAATCCGCGCCCGTCGATTATTCAACTGATGCGAAACGGCCACGTCGTCTACACGCGTCGAGGCTACGTCGTGCCGCGACGCGACGGGCGACTGCTCGCCGGTTCGACTACAGAGCGCGTCGGGTTCGACAAGTCTGTGACGGGCGCGGGTCTTCAAGCGCTCGTCGAGCAGGCGCTTGAGATTGCGCCCGGCATCGCCGACCTGAGCCTGCAAGCGACGTGGGCTGGCCTTCGTCCGTGCGCCGAGGACGAGCAGCCGCTCATCGGCGCGTCTGCGGAAGCGCGCGGCCTCTTCTACGCCACCGCACACTACCGCAACGGCATCCTGCTCGCGCCCTTGACGGGCAAGCTTCTGGCGGAGATGATTGTCGATGGCCGCACGTCGCCCTTGCTCGACGCTTTTACTCCCCAGCGTTTCCAACACGCCGCCACAGTTTCAGACGGAGCATAAGTCTTCGTTTCACACGGAGAGTAAGTCTTCTATGAGAATGCTTTTATCCCTCGTCCTCTCTGCACGACGTATAGGCGCAGGCGCTCCGGCAGCAGTCGCAGTCGCAGCAGCCGTAGCGTTCGCCTTCGCGTCCGCTCCGATTGTTCGCGCGCAGGCGAGGCCGCAAAGAGTCGTCGCCGCCGAGGCTGCATCTTCCTCGTCGCAGCCCAACGCGGGAGGCTCAAACGCGCTTGCGCTCTATGAAGAGGCCGCCGGTTATTCGCGCAGGAAGTTCGCGGAGTTCAGGGAGAAGAACGTGCCCTTCGACCAGAAGCTGCACGACAAGACCATGCAGGAGGAACGAGACCTCGCTCTCAGAAACGCCGCCGTGCTCGCCGCTCGCGGGCCGCTCAAAGGCTCTGACCTCTATTACCTCGGCATGCTCTACCAGCTTTCGGATAGACCCGAAGGCGCGGTCGATTCGATGCGCCGCTTCGTCGCCGAGAATGCGGACGCCGCGCCCGAAATCTTGCAGAGCGCGCATCGCGTGCTCATCGCGCAGGCCGTCAAGGTAGGGCTGATTGAAGAAGCGGAGAAGTCACTCGCGGCCTACGCGCGTCTTGAGCCGCAGAAGGCGAACGAGCGCTACCGTCTGGAAAACGCTCTGGCCGGAGCTTACTACCGCAAGCGCGAGTTCGAGCGCGCCGCGCCGCACGCCGTTGAGTCGTACAAATACGCCAAGCTCGCCTACGCCAAAGCCACCAACTTTCAGCAGCGCGACGAAGTGCTCTACAACGCAGGGCTGGTCGTCGCCGACATCCATTTGAAACTCAAGCGGCGCGACGAGGCCGTCCAAACGATGCAGGAGTTGCGCACGCTCGGTCTCTCCTATCCTTCCGCAGAGCTTTACAGCAAAGCCACCGGCATGCTCGAACGCTACGGCGAGACGGTTGACCCCGCAAAGGCCGACGCCGCGCTGCCGCGAAACACCGTGCCCGCGCCCGACTTCGTCGCCACACAATGGATTGACCAGCAGCCCCTGAAGCTCTCAGACCTTCGCGGTCAGGTCGTGCTTCTCGACTTCTGGGCGACGTGGTGCGGCCCCTGCCAGTTGACGATTCCGAAGCTCAACAGCCTGCACAAAAAGTACAAGGACAAAGGACTCACAATCCTCGGACTGACGCGCTTCTACGGCGAAGGCGGCGGGCGTCCGTTGAACACCACCGAGGAGCTTGAATTTCTGCGCCAGTTCAAGAAGCGCTACGGCATCGGCTACGGCTTCGTCATCGCCGACGCTGAGGAGAACCGCGACGCCTTCGGCGTCTCCGCCCTCCCGACCGCCGTCCTCATCGACAAGCGAGGCTCAGTCCGCCACATCATCACCGGCGTCTATCCCGGCAGCGACGAAGAACTCGCCTCGATGATTAAGAGACTGATTCAAGAACCGTAAATCGTAAAAGCCGTAAATCGTGAATCGTAAATCGTAAATAGTGAAAGACAGGTCTGAGCTATTTACGTTTGACCATTCACCATTCCCCCGGTCTTTCTATTCACGATTCACGATTCACGATTTACGGCTTTTCGTCGTTTTGTTGTAATCTCTAAGCTGTTATGGAAGGTTCAAATATTACTGTTGCTTTGGCGTTCGTGGCGGGGCTGGCGTCGTTTCTGTCGCCGTGCGTGCTGCCGCTCGTGCCGGGTTATATCTCTCTGATTTCCGGCGTGAGCATCGAGCACCTGAAGGGCGAGGACGGGTCGCAGAGGGCTGCGCGGCGCGCGGTCGTCGTCAACTCGCTGGCCTTCAACGCGGGGCTCTCCATCATCTTCCTCGCGCTCGGCGCGGCGGCTGGCTGGATTGGCGCGGCGGTGCTCTCGAACCCTTACGTGCGTATCATCGGCGGGCTCGTCATCATCGCCTTCGGCTTGCAGTTGATAGGCATTCTGAAAATCCGCGCGCTCTACAGCGACACGCGCAAGTTCTCAAGCGAGAAGCCGCGCGGCCCGCTCGGCGCGCTGACTCTGGGGATGGCCTTCGCCGCCGGGTGGACGCCCTGCATCGGCCCCATCCTCGGCGGCATCATCGGGCTCGCGGCGACGAGCGGCGGCTGGCAAAGCGGTCTCATTCTCTCGGCCTTCTATTCGGCAGGGCTCGCCGTCCCTTTCCTCGTCACGGGCATTCTGCTCAATCAGTTCCTCGGCTTCTACACGTGGTTTCGACGCCACCTGCACAAGGTAGAAGTCGTCTCCGGCATCATGCTCATCGCCATCGGCCTGCTCGTGATGAGTAACAACGTGGCGCGCATGGCGACTTTCTTCGCGCGTTACATCCCGAACGCCGAAGGCTGGGTGCAATCGTTAAGCAAAGAGCGCGCGACGCAGCAGCAGCAGCAGGCGGCGACAGGCAAGACTACTGCCGGAGCGCCCGCACAGACGACGACTGCGGCTGCATCAAACTCCTTCGCGCCCGCGCCCGACGTGGAGCTGAAGACTTTGGACGGGCAGCCGTTTCGCGTGAGCGACCTTCGCGGGCGAGTCGTGCTCCTGAATTTCTGGGCGACGTGGTGCGGCCCCTGCCGCTCGGAGATTCCGGAGCTGAACGCCATGAAGCGCGACCTCGAAGCGCGCGGCCTCTCGATTGTCGGCGTCTCGACCTACGACACGGCGGAAGATGTCAGGAATTTCTGGAAAGACATCCCGCAGGATTACAACATCGTGCTCGGCGACGAGGGCGCGGCCTCGAAGTTCGCCGTCGTCGGATTGCCGACCACATTCGTCATCGACCGCGAGGGTCGCGTCCGCGAAAAGATAATCGGCGAGCGCAACCGCGCCGGTTTTGAATCCGCCGTCCTGCCGCTGCTTGAAGAGGCGCAGGGCGCAACGGGCGCATCGCAGCCCTGAAAAGGCGCTCGATAACTGTCAAAGCCCTCCACGTTGGTTCTGATTGGAGTTGATTCGATGTCTAAGAAGCTCGCCCTGATTTTCGCTCTCGCTTTCGCCTTCTCGTTGACGAGCGCCGTGATAGTCCGCGCGCAGAACGCGCAGCAGAAGACGCCCACGCCCGCGCCCGCGCCGACGGTCGCCGCCACCACAGCACCGGCGCAGACCGGCACGATGTTGACGCGCACGGCCGACGGCCACGAGTACGCGCCGATACTTGAGAAGACGCTCAACTACAAAGACTGGACGCTCAAGAGCCTGAAGGACGGCTCGCCCGTCAATCTTCGCCAGTGGGCGAAAGGCAAAAAGCTCGTCCTCGTCGTCTACTACGCGCCCTGGTGCGGCAACTGGAAGATGGAAGCGCCTGTCGTCGCGCGTCTCTACGAGAAATACAAGGCGCACGGCTTCGACGTGATTGCCGTCAACGAGTACGGCTCGCAGGAAGAGGCCAAAGCCTTCTTCGGCGCGGCGGGCGCTCCCTACACGGTGGTCGTCGAATCCGAAGGGCGCGAGGCGCGCGAGCAGACCGCGCATTACACCTACCGGCAGGCTTCGGGCGACCCGCGTCGCTGGGGCTCGCCCTTCAACATCTTTCTCGAACCCGCCACGCTCAAGAAGACCGGCGACGTGCTCGCGGAGAAAGCTCTCATCGTCGGCGGCGAGTTGATAGAGAAGGACGCAGAGCAGTTCATCCGCCAGCGTCTCGGGTTGGCCGCGCAGGCCAGCGTCGAGCAGTGTGAGCAGAAGACCCTTTAGTGTTAGAATACGAAGGCTGCAAACGCCACAGGGCTGACACTGAAAGCACCGAGTCTTTCATTTCCGCATTAATGATTTAACTTCTCCCTTCGGGCGCGCGAAAGCTTGCGCTCGATAGCGTTAGCCAGTCACTCTCACTTCGGTTTATCAACGGAACAGAGTTTCCAGAGAGTTTCCTTTATGTCTACCGCCTCGCAGACAAACGGGAGACCTGTGCGCCGCCATCGCCGTCGCCGCAGGGCGTCAAGTCCCCTCTTCTCCCTTCTTCTCATTCTTTCAACCATCGTCGCCGCCTCTTTCGTCCTGCCGCGCGCGGGCGCGCACATGATCGGCCAGCAGGGCGCTTTCGCTTCGAGTGTTGAAAGCAAAGCTTCGGGTGCGGAGTTTGTGCCCGGAGTTGTGCTGGTTCGTTTTCGCAAGGGAGCGGAGGCTCTCGGGGCTGCGCGGAAGGGCGAGCAGCAGAGAGTTTTAGCCTTGAACGAAGGAGAGGGCGGCGGTCGTGAAATCCGTGTGGTCGTCGAACGCTTCGACGGCTCGGATTTGGTCGAAGGGCTGCGCCTTGCGCGCGTGCCCGCCGGAGATACGCTCGAAGCAATAGAAAAACTGCGCGAGCGCGCAGACGTGCTCTACGCCGAGCCGAACTACGTCCGTCGCAAGGATTCTACGACGCCGAACGACCCGCGCTTCCCGGAGCTTTGGGCGCTCAGAAACGCGGCGACGCCCAACTCGGACATCGACGCCGAAGCCGCCTGGGACACGACCACCGGCAGCCGCTCGGTAGTCGTCGGCGTGATTGACGAAGGCATCGACATCAATCATCCAGACCTGCACGCGAACATCTGGCGCAACCCCGGCGAGACCGCCGCCAACGGCATCGACGACGACGGTAACGGCTACGCGGACGACCTTAACGGCTGGGACTTCCATCACAACGATGCTTCCGTCTACGATGGTGCGAGCATGGGCGGCAGTGGAGATTTTCACGGCACGCACGTCGCGGGCACAATCGGCGCGGTGGGCAACAACGGCGTGGGCGTCGCGGGCGTCAACTGGCAAGTCAGTCTCATGTCTCTGAAGATTCTCGACGACGACGCCGAAGCGCCGAGCAGCGTCGCCGTCACCGTGCGCGCCTACAACTACGCGAAGCAGATGCGCGACCTCTACCTGAGTTCCGGCGGGACGCGCGGCGCGAACCTGCGCATCCTTAATAACAGCTACGGCGGAGGCGGGCGCTCGCAGGCCGAGATTGAAGCCATCGGCGCGCTCGCCGACGCGGGCATCCTCTTCGTCGCCTCGGCGGGCAACAACGCCCGCGACAACGACCGCTTCCCACACTACCCTTCAAACTACGAGCTGCCCAACGTCATCGCCGTCGCTTCGACCGGCCACAGCAATTCGCTCTCGTCGCACTTCTCGAACTACGGCAAGCGAACGGTTCACATGGCCGCGCCCGGCGAAAATATCCTCAGCACTCTTCCCGAAGGCCAGTACGGCACGATGAACGGCACTTCGATGGCCGCGCCGCACGTCTCGGGCGCGGCGGCGCTTCTTTGCGCCGCGCACCCGAACATCTCTCTCGAACGCCTGCGCGCCGCGCTCATCTATAGCGGCGAGCAGTTCGGCGCATACAACATGACACTCGGCGGCAAGCGTCTGAACGCGCTCAGAGCCTTGCAGAACGCTTCGGAGACTGACTCGACGCCGCCCTCCGAGCCGCGCAACCTGCGCATCACGTCGCAGGACGGCATGCGTCTCACGCTCGAATGGATTGCGCCCGGCGACGACGCCGACTCTGGCCGCGCTTCGCTCTACGAGATTCGCTTCTCCGACACAGACCCTTCCGTCGGCTCGCAGTTCGACGCAGGCCGTCGTCTCGTCGCGCCGCTTCCCGAGTCGGCTGGAACCCTCCAGAGCGCCGTTGTCAGGATTCCCTTCCGACACCCATCAGGCTTCGTCGGCATACGCGCCCTAGACAACACCGGTAACAAAAGCTCGATTGCGAAGCTCGCCATCTCTCTCGACGTGAAGGTGGCTGACCCTTACGTCGTTTCCCAGTCGGGCGCGAGCGCGCTCTCGACGGGCGGCACGCCGCTCGGCCTCGTCGGCGACGATAAGCTTCAGAAGGATTACCCTCTGCCCTTCACCATCCCCTTCTTCGACGGGCAGTCAAACACCGTCACCATCTCGACCAACGGCGCGCTCTACTTCGCAAGCCCGCCGCCGCAGCTCCCCAACGGCAACGGAGACGACCCCTTCAGCTCCGTCGATAGACTCAACTCCTACGCCACCATCGCCGGTCTCTGGGACGACCTGCGCACAGACCGCCGCCCCGGCGACGACATCTACGTCGTCCGCCCGGACGACGACCGCATCATCTTTCGTTGGCAGGCCGTCACCTACGACAGCCTGCTCGCCGACGGCACTTCGCGCGGCGAGAATCCCGTCAGCTTCGAGATTGAACTCAGGCGCGATGGCACGATTATCTATCGCTACGGCGAAGGCAACAGAAAACTCAAGCCCGTCGTCGGCCTCTCCGGCGGCGAGCCGGACTCGTACGTCGTCGATTCACACACCTCCGAGTCGTCTCTCAAAGATTTGACCGATGCTCCGACCGTCACCTTCACCCGGCGCGAGCCCGGCCCCTCGACCGCTCAGGCCGACCTCTACATAACCAAGCGTGCCACCGAGGTCGGTACGCCGGGGCAGCAGATTACGTACACGCTCGACGTTGGCAATCGTGGGCCGCTCGGCACGTCGAACGTCGTCATCACCGACACTCTGCCCGAAGGCACCGTCTTCGTTTCCTGTAGCGGCTACAACTGCGTCGCGCCCGCGCCCGGCGCTCACGGCACCGTCACCTTCACGATAGCTAATCTCCCGCCGAGCATGGTCGCGACCAACACCATCGTCGTCCGCGTGACGACGGCTCCGGTCGGCATCCTCAAAAACACGGCGACCGTCTCCAGCCCACGCACTGACCCGAACCCTTCGGACAACACCGCGACGGCCTCGACCGAAATCCGTCAGGATATGATTCTGCCTGCGCCGACCTTCTCTGTGCCCGGCGGAACTTATGACGAGCCCATGTTCGTCCAGATTCATGCCGCCGACGTCAGCCATACCATCCGCTACACGACCGACGGGCGCGAGCCGACCGTCGATGACCCCTGGGAGCGTTCCGGCGTGATGGTGAAGGTTGACCGGAATATGACCATCAAGGCGAAGGCCTGGAGAGACGGCTGGACTTCGAGTCCGGTTTCAACCGCCGTCTACACTATCCTGAACCTGCCGCCGCCCGCCGACACGATTCACTTCTCATCCGCCGCTTACGAAGTCTCCGAAAGCGGCGGCTTCGCCACCATCAAAGTCATGCGCTCGAACGCCAAACCCACGCCGGCCTCTGTCCTGTATTCGACATCATACACAAGCCTCTTCACGGCTACGCCTTCGGTTGACTATACGCCCGTCAACGGCAGGCTCGACTTCGCGCCGGGCGAGACCTCGAAGAGCTTTCAGGTTCCCATCATCGACGATGCTCTGATTGAAAATCACGAGACGCTCCAGGTCTCCCTCTCCTTCACTTCCGGCGCTGAGGTCACCAAACCTTTCGCCACTGTCATCATCAAAGACAACGACGCGCCGACCGGCAACGCCCTCGACGACGCGGCCTTCTTCGTCCGCCAGCACTACACGGACTTTTTCAACCGCGAGCCCGACCAGGATGGGCTCAACTTCTGGACGAACCAGATAACCGAGTGCGGCTCGAACACGGCCTGCATCGAGATACGGCGCATCAACGTCTCCGCAGCCTACTTCCGCTCGATAGAATTTCAGGAGACAGGCTATCTCGTCTATCTCATCTACAAAACCGCCTACGGTCGCATCCCGCGCTACCATGAGTTCATGCCCGACATGCAAACGGTCGGTCGCGGCGTCGTCGTCGGGCAGTCCGGCTGGCAGTCGCAGCTTGAAAGCAACAAGCAGTTTTACGCCCTCACCTTCGCCATGAGGCCGGCCTTCATCGAGCGTTACCCCTCGAACATGCTTCCCGACGCCTTCGTCGATGCGCTCAACGCCAACACCGGCGGCACGCTCTCGCAAACCGAGCGCGACGAAATCATCACAAAGCTCACGAACGGCACGCTGACGCGCTCGCAGGCGCTGCGCCGCGTAGCCGAAAACCCGGTGCTTCGCGCACGCGAAACCAACAACGCCTTCGTGCTCATGCAATACTTCGGCTATCTCAGGCGCAACCCCGACGACGCGCCCGACACAGACTTCTCCGGCTACAACTTCTGGCTCAAAAAGCTCAACGACTTCGGCGGCAACTACATCTCAGCCGAGATGGTCAAAGCCTTCATCACCTCCGGCGAGTACCGGCAGAGGTTCGCTCAGCAGCACTAAAGCAGGCCGCTCTTCCAGTCTCGCTGCGGCACACGAAAAGAGCCGCGACGGCGCGTGAGTCGCCGTCGCGGCTCTCTCTAAGCGCCGCTCAACCTCTCTCTTCAACGCTCGCCTGTATCTCTCTTCGCCAATCGTCGCCGGCGAGCCGCTCGGCTTTTGGGAATATCTCGATACTGCTGCTATGATGGCCTGTTTTTCATCAACCCGTTTTGTTCGCCGACTGACTCGATGAAACTTCGTCTTCTCTATCACGGCCATTGTTTCGACGGCGTGGCCTCCGCCGCTCTCTTCACCTGCTTCTATCGCCGGAGTGTGCGCGACGACGCCGACGTGCAATACGCCGCGCTGCTGCATCGCCCCGGCTCCCTCTTCGATGAAGAGATGTTCGACGGCGACGAGAACGCCATCGTCGATTTCAAGTATTCGCCCTCCGAGCGCCTGACGTGGTGGTTCGATCATCACCAATCCGCTTTCCTGACGACTGATGACGAAGCCCATTTTCGCGCCGACCGTTCGGGCAAAAAATTCTGGGACGCCGAGAGCAAATCCTGTACGGAGTTCATCGCGCGCGTCGCCGAACAGCATTTCAACTTCCGCGACCCTCGCCTCGACCCGCTCGTTCACTGGGCGCACATTATCGACGGCGCGTTCTACGAATCGGCGGCGCAGGTCGTAGAGCTTCGAGCGCCCGCCCTACAACTCATGCAGGTCATCGAGAGCGTGCCCGAAGACGACTTCATCGAGCGGATAATCCGCGAGCTGACCGCGCGCACGCTCGATGAAGTGGCGAACGACTCGGAAGTGCAACGACGCTTCCAGCCCATCTACGAGCAGCATCTCAAAACCTTAGAGGCCATTCGGCGCAGGGCTTCTTACGCGCGCGGCGTCGTCAACTTCGACCTCGCCGACGAAGGCATCGAAGGCTTCAACAAGTTCATCCCCTACTACGTCCGCCCCGAAACCACTTACTCGGTCGCCGTCACGCGCGGGGCTAAGCGCACCAAAATCTCCGTCGGCTCGAACCCCTTCAGCCCGCGCCCGCGCCGACACAACATCGCCTCCATCTGCGAACGCTACGGCGGCGGCGGCCACGCCGTCGTCGGCGCGGTCTCGTTTGCGCCCGACGAAGTAGAGCGAGCGCGCCAGGCCGCACGCGAAATCGTCGCCGAGTTGTCGGAAGGCTACGAATGAAAGACGAAAGCGGCGGGTGACGAGTGAAAGACGAAAGCGGCGAGCAATTCGATGGAGAATTGCCCGCCGCTTCTTTTCCTGCTGCTCGATTCTTTTCCTGCTGCTCGATTCTTTTCCCGTCGCTCTCTTCTTTAACGCCGCGCGGTCAGTTCTTCTATCTCTTCAATCTGCTTAGGGGCTTTGTCGGTCAACACCAGATGACCTTCGGGCGTGACGAGCAAGTCGTCTTCGATGCGGACGCCGATGCCTCTGTACTTGTCGGGCACGCCTTCGGCGTCCGTTGCGATGTAGAGGCCGGGCTCGATAGTCGTCACCATTCCGGCGGCGAGCGGGCGGGGCTGACCTTCGAGCTGGTAGAGGCCAACGTCGTGCACGTCCATGCCGAGATAGTGGCCGAGCCGGTGCATGTAGAAGCGTTTGTAAGTCTCTTCCTCGATGAGCTTCGCCGCGTCGCCTTCGAGCAAGGCCAGACTGAGCATCCCTTCGACGAGGATTTCCACCGACCGTTTGTGCAGCTCGTCCAGAGTGACGCCGGGCTTGACCATTCGGATGCACTCCTGCTGCGCCGCGAGGACGAGGCTATAGACATCGCGCTGTGCGGGCGTGAACCGACCGGAGACGGGGAAAGTTCGAGTGATGTCGGCGGCGTAGCCAGCGTATTCCGCGCCCGCGTCGATGAGCAGCAGCTCGCCTTCGTTCAAGGCCGCATCGTTGTTGACGTAGTGAAGAATGGTTGCGTTTGCGCCGCCGCCGACGATGGTCGAGTAGGCGGGCGCGGACGCGCCGTTGCGGCGGAAGATGTACTCGATGAGAGCCTCTATCTCGTACTCTTTCATGCCGGGACGCGCCTCGCGCATGGCCTCGCGGTGCGCTTCGGCGCTGATGTCGGCGGCGCGCTGCATGAGCGCGATTTCGTCTTCGGTTTTGAAGAGGCGCATCTCGTGGAGAATCACGCCGGGGTCGGTGACGGACTGCGGCGTGGGCGCGGCGCGCTGCCCACGCAGGCGCATGTGTCGAAGCTGTTTGACGATTATCTCGTCAAGCTCGGCGTCCGAGCCGAGGCGGTAATAGAGATTGCGCGCGCCTCCGATGAGTTCGCCGAGCTTTTCGGGAAACTCGCCGATGTTGAAGGCGGCATCCGCGCCGTACTCGCTTTTCGCGCCTTCGACGCCGGCGCGCCGACCGTTCCAAACCTCGCGTTCGGGGTCGCGCGGGCGCACGAACAGAGTGTAGCGATGCTCCTCGTGCGAGGGCGCGACGACGGCGATTGCTTCAGGCTCGTTGAAGCCGGTCAGGTAGAAGAAGTCGGAGTCCTGACGAAAACGGTATTCGGTGTCGTGCGAGCGCGTCGCCTCGCGCGCGCTCGAAATGATGGCGACGGAGTTCTCTTCCATCCGGCTCATAAACTCCGTAAGCTGCCTTCGTATCATTCCCTCTCCCCTCTATCTCGACAGGGCGGCTCGCCGCCCTCTCTCCCTCTCGATTGATTGTAACCGACCGGAGCCATCGATGCGAAAACAGACTCGACGAGCCCCTTTCGAGGGCTCGTCGGACGGTTCTATTTATCCGACCGAAATTTGCTCTGAAGCTTCCAAACGCCTCGCTTTCGCGCGATAATCCGCGCCAGTGAGACTGTAGAGACGAAGGCGGAAGTTTTCCATGACGACCGAAGTTTTGCACGAAGCGACGACTGAGAAACACTCGCGCGAAATCCTTTCGCGCGACCCGGCGACGGGCGAAGAGCTTGGGCGCGTTCGGCTCTGTTCGGCAGAGGACGTGAGGGGTGCGCTCGCACGCGCGCGTGCGGCGCAGAAGCAGTGGGGCGCTCTCTCTTACGCCGAGCGCGGGCGAGTGGTGATGCGCGCGCGCGCGATTGTGCTCGAAGAGTTGGACGCGATTGCCGAGCTTATCGCGCGCGAGTCGGGGAAGCCCGTGGCCGAAGCCATCTCGATGGAACTGACGCCGACGCTCGACCTGATGCAGTTCTTCGCGCGAAGAACTGCGCGGCTGCTGCGCGACGAGAAAATTGACATCGGCCTCTACGGTCTCTTGGGTCGCACCTCGCGCATACACTATCGCCCGCACGGCGTCGTCGGCATCATCTCGCCCTGGAACTTCCCCTGGGCGACACCGCTCGGCGAAGTCGTGATGGCGCTGATGGCCGGAAACGCCGTCGTCCTCAAGCCGAGCGAGCTGACGCCTCTGGTCGGCCTGAAAATCGGCGAGGTCTTCCGCCGCGCCGGACTCGCCGAAGGACTTCTGGAGATTGTCACCGGCGACGGCTCGACGGGCGCGGCGCTCGTCGAGGCGGGCGTCGATAAGATTATGTTCACGGGGAGCGTCGAGACGGGTAGGCGCGTGGCCGAAGCGGCGGCGCGAAGGCTTACGCCCGTCGTGCTTGAGCTTGGCGGCAAAGACCCGATGATTGTCTTCGAGGATTCGGATTTGGAAGCGGCGGCGCGCGCAGCCGTCTGGGGCGCGTTCGCCAACTCCGGGCAGGCGTGCGCCTCGGTCGAGCGCTGCTACGTGCAGGAAGGGGTGGCAGAAGATTTCAGCGCACGCGTCGTCGCCATAACGCGCACGCTCCGGCAGGACGCGGGCACGCGCGAAGATGTAGACATCGGCTCGATGTCCTCCGAGCGACAGCTACGCATCGTCGAAGAGCATTTGAGCGATGCGGTCGAGCGCGGCGCGCGTGTGCTCACAGGCGGCGCGCGTGCGAGCGCGGGCTCGCTCGCCGCCGGACACTTTCACGAGCCGACCGTGCTCGACGGCGTCAATCACACCATGACCGTCATGCGCGAAGAGACCTTCGGGCCTGTCCTTCCCCTGATGACTTTCCGAACGGAAGAGGAAGCAGTCCGCCTCGCCAACGACAGCCCCTTCGGACTGACGGCGAGCGTCTGGACGAAAGACCTCCGGCGCGGGCTCCGGCTTGCCCGGCGCATCGAAGCCGGGACGGTGATGGTCAACGAAGTGCTCTACACGCACGGCATCGCGCAGACGCCCTGGGGCGGCCTCAAACACAGCGGCATGGGCAGGACTCACGGACGACTCGGCCTGCTCGAAATGGTCGTCCCGCAGCACATCCACGTCAACCGCCTCGCGCGCTTCCGAGACCTCTGGTGGTTCAACTACACGCCCCAGGCACACACACTCTTTCGCGGCCTCGCCCGGCGCTTCTCCACCGGCTCGCTCCTCCAAACCCTCCGCCTCTCGCCCCAGATGCTCAAGCGTTTAAGGGAGCGTCGGAAATAGAAACTACGCCCTGTTGATTGCGCACTCGGCGAGGAATTTACCGCAGAGGAACACAGAGAGAGACGCGGGAGGACGCCGAAGTCTTCTCTCTCTTTCTCTGCGCCTTCTACGTTCTCCGCGTTAATAACCGACGCGCCCGACGCTCAATTCTTCACGAACAGAGCCAGCCCGCTCAAACCCCCTCTTGGCGGTTTGCACATTTTGGGAAACGTGCTATATTGCCGTTCCCCCAAGCGCAGAAATTCATTCCAGAGCAGTGCCTCTTGCCCTCGCTCCTTTAAACATAGTGGCTTCGTCGGCAGGCCAGGCCGTCCGAGACATCCTCTCAAAGTCTCACGCGCCGTGTTAGTGCCTGTCGTCTTCACCGTATCACGAAGGTCAGCCGAAGTGTGCTTTCCTGACATCAGTCCAGCTATGTGCAGCCGAGGCGCTCGTGCGGGCGCGCCCCCCTTTGTTGCCGAAATCCCACCATCCCACCTAACTATTCAGGAGATTTTCGATGAAGAAATTTATGCTTTTACTGGCGGCGATAACGCTCGCAGCCGCCGCCCTCGCCTCCAACAGTGTCAGCGGTCAGAATTCAGAAAAGGGTAAGCTTCACAGAAAGGCACGCGCGGTTGCCAACCAGTACATCGTCGTGCTCGAAGACTGGGCCGCCGAGCCCAAGGGCGAAAACTCTTTCGTGCCCTTCGTCGCCGCAGATTTGGCCGCCGCGCATGGCGGTCGCGTCGATAAGCTTTACCAGCACGCCCTGCTCGGCTTCTCCGTCAAGATGTCGGAAGAGGCTGCTATCGCTCTCAGCCGTGACCCGCGCGTCGCCTACGTCGAAGAGGACGGCGTCGTCACGGCTTCGACGACGCAGAGCAATCCGCCCTGGGGTCTCGACCGCATCGACCAGCGCGACCGCCCGCTCAACTCGCAGTATAACTACACACCGACCGGCGCGGGCGTCCACGTCTACGTCATCGACACCGGCATTCGCACAACTCACGCGCAGTTCGGCGGACGCGCCAACAAGGTTTTCGACTCCATCGGCGACGGACAGGGCGGTAACGATTGCAACGGACACGGCACACACGTCGCGGGCACGGTCGGCGGCTCGACTTACGGCGTCGCCAAAGGCGTCTCGCTTCATGCCGTGCGCGTGCTCGACTGCGCGGGCAACGGCACTGACTCGACCGTCATACAGGGCGTCGATTGGGTGACGGCCAACCGCATCACTCCGGCTGTCGCCAACATGAGCCTCGGCGGCGGAGCATCCTCCGCGCTCGACACGGCCGTTCAGAACTCCATCAACGCGGGCGTCACCTACGCCGTCGCCGCCGGAAACGACTACGGTCAGAACGCCTGCAACTATTCGCCCGCGCGCGTGGCCGCAGCCATCACCGTCGGCTCCACCACCTCGACCGATGCCAAGTCCGACTTCTCTAACATCGGTTCGTGCCTCGATATCTTCGCGCCCGGCTCAAGCATTCTCTCGGCCTGGTACACTTCCGACACGGCGACTAACACCATCAGCGGCACTTCGATGGCGACGCCGCACGTCGCGGGCGTGGCCGCGCTCTACCTGCAAAACAATCCGAGCGCCACGCCCGCCACAGTCGCCAGTCAAATCATCAACACCTCATCGACGGGCAAGCTCACCGGCATCGGCACGGGCTCGCCCAACCGCCTGCTCTACTCGCTTCTGACCACCGGCGGAGGCGGCACGACCGCGCCCTGCACAAACTGCACGCTCTACACCGGCACGCTCTCCGGCACGGGCGACTACGACATCCACCCGAACGGAACTTACTACTACAGCAGCGTCTCCGGCTATCACAGAGGATGGTTGAGAGGCCCCTCCTCCGGCGCTGACTTCGACCTCTACTTGCAGAAGTGGAACGGCTCGGCCTGGGTCATCGTCGCACGCGGAGAGACTGCCACCTCCAACGAAGATGTGGTCTACAACGGCACGGCCGGCTACTACCAATGGGAGGTCTACTCCTACAGCGGCAGCGGCAGCTACAACTTCTGGATTCAAAAACCCTGACGCCGGAAATTCAGGAGCGAATCTAAGAAGCATCAACCGCGCCTCCTGAGAGGCGCGAGACACAAAGGGGCGGCGCAAACGTCATTTGCGCCGCCCCCCTTCGTCTCTAAAATAAGGTCGTTCTACAGAGACGATAGACGAGCGACGATACACGCAGACTCTCAAGGCACTAAGCGCAGAGTCAGTCGTTTATCGTCGATTGTCCATCGTCCGTTCTTCTGGACAGGCGCGGCGGGCGTGTGCCACAATCGCGGGCAATCCATTTCAGCACGAATCAGAATAAAAAGCCGGAGAGGAAATTCGTATGTCAGAGAACGATAACGCGCCGACCGATGCATCGGGAGCAGATAATCAGGAGGCGGGCGCGTCGCCGGAGCAAGCAGCCGCGCCTCAGACCGAGAGCGTCGAAGAGATTACCTACCACGCCGTCGAGAAAGACGGACAAGTCACGGCCATCTGGGAGATGCAGGGACGCAAACACCTCCGCACCATCGACCCGCGCTCCCGACAGGGACAGGAAATCCTACGCCTCTACACCGCCGAGCATCACGAAGAACACTCAACGCAGGGAACATAAAAAGACGTAAATCGTCAATCGTGAATAGTGAAAATCAGTTCTCTTTCTATTCACGATTTACGATTTACCATTTACGAGTCTTTCGATGTTATCGACGAGCCGGTCGGCGAGCGCCTGCATGGCCTGGAGGCTTGCCCATGCGACGTGGGGTGTGACTATCAGGTTGGGTAGTTGGAGGTCGAGCAGGGGGTTGCCTTCGCGGGGCGGCTCGCTGCCGAGCACGTCGATTCCAGCGCCCGCGATTTCGCCCGCCTTGAGAGCTTCTACGAGCGCCGCCTCGTCAACGAGGCCGCCGCGCGCACAGTTAATCAAAAGAGCAGTGGGTCGCATTCGGGAGAGTTCATCGCGCCCGATGAGATGACGCGTCTCGGGCTTGAGCGGGGCGTGAAGGGTGAGGATGTCGCTCTCTTCGATGACTTCCTCGAAGGGCGTGCGTCCCTCGCGCGTCTCCTGCGCATCTTTGTGCTCGGCGACGAGGACGCGCATCCCGAAGGCCGAGGCCAGACGCGCCACGCCGCGCCCAATCGAGCCGTAGCCGACGATGCCGAGCGTCGTCTCATGCAAATCCCGAATCGGATGCGTGAAGAGACAGAAGTGCGCGGCTCTTTGCCACTCGCCGCGCCGGAGGTCTGCGCGGTAGGCGAGAAGATTCCGACGAAGCGCGAGCGCGAGCATGAGGACGTGTTCCGGGACGGTGTGCTCGGCGTAGCCGCGCACGTTGGAGACTGAGATGCCGCGCCGTCGGCAATAGTCCAAATCGACGTTGTCCATCCCCGTCGCGGCGACGAAGACGAAGCGCAACTCCGGCAGTTGCTTCAGCTCTTCTTCGCCGAGCCGCACCTTGTTGACGACGGCAATCTCCGCGCCCCGCAGCCGCTCGACCACCTCTTCGGGACGCGTCTCGCCGTAATCAATCCACTCGTGCGCGAAGCGGGGCTTGCGTATGTCGGCCTGTAGAGAGTCGCGGTCGAGGAAAACTATCCGGTGCATGGTCTGGCAAAGTGAAGCGGTCTGAAAGTGAAATGGTCTGGAAGCGAATGCGGCTTCAGCCTGCGAAGAACTGCGTCGAGAGGAAGCCCCAGAGGATGACGGCGAGGCCGCCGATTTCGCCCGCGATGAGCAGGTACATATACCACGTTGTAGTGAAGTTGCGTTCGGCGAAGATGTTTTCGGTGTCGTCGCGGATGCCGTGCGAGAGATAGCCGAAGATGGTCAGGGTCAGGAAGAGAAGGACGAGCCCCGTCGCGCCTAGCTGCACGCGCTCGGAGTAGGGGCTGTATTCGAGAAGACGTGCCATGACGAGCGCGGCGAAGCTGTACATGAAGGCGGCGCGATGCGCGATGTCCACGTAGACGGGCGAGCGATGCGCGGGGCTCTTCATCGTCCGTTGATACTTGAGAACGCCAATCAGCATCCCCACAAGCAGGTAGATGCCCGAAGCCGCGAGGCTGATTTTGACGGCAAGGCTCATCTTCAATCCCCTTCCATGCGCGAAGGCTCGGCGAGGCTGCGTATAGTAACACCGACGGGTGTGTGAAAACGACTCTGCTTCGGATTCGGGTCGAACACCTCAGCGCAGGAAGGGGACGAGCAGGCGAACGAGGGCGACGACGACGAAGAGGCCGACGATGTCGAGCAGGAGTCCGTAGCGAATCATGCGCGCGAGCGGCACGTAGCCTGAGCCGT
Source organism: Pyrinomonadaceae bacterium (assembly GCA_036399175.1). Classification (GTDB taxonomy): domain Bacteria; phylum Acidobacteriota; class Blastocatellia; order Pyrinomonadales; family Pyrinomonadaceae; genus DASWNP01. The sequence goes on from DASWNP010000025.1 coordinate 43,626, forward strand.
AGACGATGGCGTTGCAGGGCGTGGAGACCGGAAGCATGAAGCCGAGGCTCGCGCCGAAGGTTGCGCCCAAAGCGGGCTCAAGCGGGTCTGCCCCTTGTGCGCGTGCGATGGCGATGACGACGGGCACGACCATGTTGGCCGAAGCCGTGTTCGAGGTCGCTTCGGAGACGACGACGGCGACGAGCGTCGAAGCGAAGAGCAGGCCGAGCCCGCCCGAGACCGGCAGCAGTCCCGTCAAGCTTCTGCCGACCGCTTCCGCGAGCCCCGTCTGAAACGAAAGCACGCCGAGCGCGAAGCCGCCGCCGTAGAGCAAAACCACTCCCCAATCAATCTTCACCGCCTCGTCCCAGGTGATAGCTCTCGGGCTCATCCCGTTTGTTTCGGCCTCCACGCGTCCCGTCCCCGCCTCGTCGCCTCCTGTCTCTTCCTCTCCCGCTCTCTCCTTGCTCTCATCTCTTCGTCGCGCGTCTCCCGGCAGCAGGAACAGCAGCACCGCGCCGACGACAGCCGCCACCGCCTCGGGCACACTCCGGTTCACAGACTGATAGACGGCGCTCTGGTCGCCCGCCACGAGCGCGATGATTCCCGGCACGACCCATAGAGCAACCGTCACCAGAAAAGCCGCGAGCGTCGATTTCTGCCCGCGCGTCCAGGCGCCGAGGCGTTCGCGCTCGCGCCTGAGCATCTCGTCGCTGCCCTCGATGACGGGGACGCCCGCGCGGCACAACCTGTTGAGATAGAAGTAGAGCCAGAGGAAGAGCACGACGACGATGGGCGCGCCAATCATCGTCCACTTGAAGAAGGAGAACTCGACGCCGACGAGCTGGCGTATGAAGCCGAGGCCGATGACGTTGGGCGGCGTGCCGATGGGCGTCGCCAGTCCGCCGATTGAAGCGGCGAACGAAGTCATCAACATCAACCCCGTCGCGTAGCGGCGGCTGATGATTGTTCCGCCCTCGCGCTCCTGGTCGAAGAGAAAGGCGAGTATCGCCATGCCGATGGCGAACATCATGGCGGTCGTCGCCGTGTTGGAAATCCACGCCGAGATGAAGGCCGTCACCGCGCCGAAGGCGAAGAGGATTCTCGACGGGCGCGCGCCGACCCAGCGTATCGACAACACGCCGAAGGCCAGACGGCGGTCGAGCCTATGCAGGAAGATTGCGCGCGCGAGGATGAACGAGCCGATGAAGAGAAACATCAAAGGGTCTGCGAACGGCGCGAACACCTCGCGCGCCGGAGCGACGCGCACCACCACGCAGGCCGCCGCGCCCAGAAGCGCCGACGCCGGAAGAGGCAGCGCCTCCGTCACCCACAGCACCACCACGCTCGACATCACCGCCGCCAGCCTGTGCGCCTCCGGCTTCAAACCTTCGAGCGGCAAAAGCCACACGACCGCGAATACGACCGGCGCGAGCACGAGCCCCACCACGCGACGCACGCGCTCGAAGCGCGCCTCTCGCTCGCTCACCTGCTCGACAATCTCGACGCTTCTCTCCATCTCTCTCAAGAGCAGTCAGGGTGCGCGCCGTGTGGGTCGCCCGTCGTTCAGGACGAGCGCAGTTGAATGTTGTAGGTCTTGATTTTGGAGTTGAGCGTCGTGGCGTTCATGCCTAAGAGACGGGCGGCGCGCGACTGGTGGCCGCCGGTCTGCTCAAGAGCGCGACGGATGAGGTCGATTTCAAAGCGGCGCACTTCGTCGTAGAAGTTGACGCCGCGCGCGATATCGACGCTTGCGCCCGCAGGACTGTGCGACATCTCCAAGACCTTCTGCGGGTCTGTGACATCGGTCGGCAGACACTGCCTGGTGACTTCGTTGCCGGGCGCAATCACGACGGCGCGCTCGATGATGTTCTCAAGCTGGCGGACGTTTCCCGGCCACGAATAGGCTTCGAGGAGGGCGAGCACGTCGGGCGCGAGCTGGTCGGAGATGGCGCGCCCGTTCTCTTCGTTGTACTTGTGTATGAAATGCTGCGCGAGCTGAAGGATGTCTTCTCGCCGCTCGCGCAAAGGTGGAAGCTCGATGGGCACGACGGCGAGACGATAGTAGAGGTCTTCGCGGAACGTGCCCTGTCGGACGGCTTCTTTGAGGTCGATGTTGGTGGCGGCGATGATGCGGACATCGACGCGGCGCGGAGTCGTATCGCCGAGCGGCGTGAACTCGCGCTCCTGTATGACGCGCAGAAGTCGCGCCTGTGTCTCGGGCGGGATGTCGCCGATTTCGTCGAGGAAGATGGAGCCGCCGTCGGCCACCTCGAAGAGTCCCTTCTTGGCGGCGACAGCGCCGGTGAACGCGCCGCGCGTGTGGCCGAACAGCTCGGATTCGAGAAGCTCCGAAGGGATGTTCGACGAGTTGACGGTGACGAAGGGACGCGGCGCGCGCGGGCTCTGCTCGTGAATCGCTTTGGCGATGAGTTCTTTGCCTGTGCCCGACTCGCCTGTTATCAAAACGGTCGAGCGCGCGGGCGCGACCTGGTCAACTAAATTGAAGATGGCCTGCATCCGCTCGGAGCGACCGATGATTGAGCCGCGCTCCACGCTCCGGCTCATCGCGCGCCGCAGCGTCTGCCGCTCCTCCTCTTTGCGACGCCTGACTATTCCAGCCGCCACCGTCGAGAGAATCTGCTCGTTCTGAAACGGCTTGCGGATACAGCCGATAGCCCCGCGCTCCCAAGCGCCGATGGCCGTGTCGAAAGTGGCGTAAGCCGTAATCATCACGACGACGGCGTTCGAGTCGGCCTTCAGCAATTCTTCGAGCGCACGCAGGCCGCCCATGCCCGGCATCGACACGTCGAGCAGCACGACATCATAAGCCCGCCGCCCGTAAGCCTCCAGACCTTCCTCGCCCGTCTTCGCCAAATCGACGCGATAGCCTTCAGCCGCCAGAAGCGTCTCCAGCACATCGCGCATTATCTCCTCGTCGTCGACGACGAGCACTGAACCCTTTTTCGCCATAATAAAAACCGTGAATCGTAAATCGTGAATCGTAAATAGATAAGATGCAGCTCTTTCTATTTACGATTCACGATTTACGATTTACGCGGATATTGTATAACGAATCGGGCTTTTCATCCGAATGCGCGCGGGGGTGCAGAGAGAGAGAGAAAGAGAGCGGGCGGGCGCGGCGACTCTGGCTTGCGCGCTCTCTTCTTTCTCAGATTTTCTCTCTTCTGTGTGCGCTGCTGAGTTTGACTCTATTTGACGTGGTATCTGGTTTCGAGGACGCGGACGTTTGAGGGCTGGTGGACGGGGCGCTGTCGCTCGGCGGTGAGGTAGAGGCTGTATTCGTCGGCGGTGAAGCCTGCGGTGCGGAGGTAGATTTCCTGCACGTCGAGGTTGAGGTCGGTCGGGAGGCTGCCCATGTAGATGATGCGCCCGTCGGGCTGCACGCCCCACATGACGTAGACGTTCGCGCCGAGCGTCGAGGGAGCGGGAAGCGAGAGGAAGCGCGCACGCGCGAAGCCTGTGCCCGTCCGCACGGCGACGCGCGCCGCGCCCTCCGCGCCGGGCGTCACGTCCGTACCGAATAGCTCAAGCAGTTGGCCGCCGCCCTGTGCGTCGAGCGCGTTCTCCACGTCGCTGTAGAAATCTCCGGCGCGGCTGCTGCGCGGCCAGGGGCTCTTATCCACCAGCCTTGCGCTCTTCGACGTTCTTTTGCTCGCGCCGCCGCCCCCGCTCGTCGTGGAGGCCGATTGCTGCCGGGCTGTGCGGTCGGCATCTTTGTCGGAAGAGAAGAGGGCGCGCGCTTCGGCGGCGCGGGTCGAGAGGACGGGCGAGCCTGCGGGACGCTCTGCCTGCGCCGTCGGCTCGGCGGTGACGATGACGCTGTAGCTATCGAACTCAGCCGGTCGGGTAAACTCAAGGCCGCCGTTGCCGTTTGCGTCCGTCTCCAAGTGGCCGAGACGCACGAAGCGCCCTTCGCTGACAGCCCAGACGACGTAACTGTTCGCCGTCGAAGCGAAGTTGCCGGGACGCGGCAGCTTGAGCGCCGTCAGGCGCGCGCGACCGCCGCCCGTCGTCGCGTCGATGCGCAGACGCCCGCTCGCGCCCGGCGCAAACGAACGCATCCGAATATCCGCCTGCTCTTCGTCCTGCCGATTCACAGGCCGAAGCCCGCCGAAGCTCGCCGAACTCGACTGAATGCACAGCAGCGTCGGCACCGCCAGCAACGCAAACACCAACGACGCGAAGGCCGCGCGCCCTCGAATCGACCGCCTCGATACGCTCTTTATCATGGAGAAAAACCCGTAGAGAAAATTATCTGTAGAACGCCTGCGAGATTAACACCGACCTGTGGAAAAGCAAACGATGAACGCGGAATGAAAAGCAGAAGGCAGTTTTCAGTTTTCGGTTTTCAGTTTTCAGAAAAGATGTCTTCTGCTGGAAACTTAAAACCGAAAACTGAAAACTGTTTCATGGTTGCTCTTTACCCTGTCCATCCCTGTTTGAATTGCTTTTCTTAGTCGCTGGCGGCTTGCAGGCGCAGGCGTGCCTGTGCGGTCGGGATGGTGATGCGGAAGGTCGTGCCTCTGCCGGGCGCGCTCTCGACGCTGATGTGGCCGGAGTGTTCCTGCACGATGCCGTAGGAGACGGCGAGGCCGAGCCCCGTGCCGCGCCCGACGCCCTTCGTCGTATAGAACGGGTCGTAGATGCGCGCGACGTTTTCGGGCGCGATGCCGATGCCTGTGTCGGCTATCTCGACGGTGACGGCGTCGTCCGTCTCGCTCGCGGTGCGGATAGTGATGCGCCCGCTATCGGGAATGGCATCGCGCGCATTCAGGAGCAGATTGGTGAAGACCTGTTGCAGCTTTCCGGCGTTGCCGAAGGCGTGCGGCAGCTCGCCGTCGTAGGCACGCTCAATCTCGATGCGGCTCTGCCGGAGCTGCGGCTCTAAGAGTTGCAGCGTGTCGTCGAGCACGCGGTTGATATCGACTTCGGTCAATTCCGTGACGCCGCCCGTGCGCGAGAAATTCAGGAGGTTGGCGACGATGCCTGTGGCGCGGTCGGTCTGCTTGTGAATCTTCTGCAAGAGCGCGTGCTTCGGGTCGGTCTCGGAGAGCATGCCGAGAAGCATCTGCGTGTAGGAAGAGACGCCCGTGAGCGGCGTGTTGATTTCGTGCGCGACGCCTGCCGCCAAAAGACCGATGGAGGAAAGCTTCTCGCGCTGCTGCAACTGCTCTTCGAGACGCACGCGCCCCGTCACGTCTTCGAGCACCATGAGAGCGCCCTTGTGCGCTTCGGTCGAGTCGGCGGGGCGAAGCGGGGCGAGCGCGATGTTGAGAATCAGCGTGCGGCCTGTGCGCGTGGCGGTGTGAAGCTTGTAGATGTTGCGAAGCTCCGTGAGCTGCCAGCCCGCGTCGCCGAGGACGTGCTCAAGCGTTTCGGAGAAATCCTCGGCGAACAAATCTTCGACGCTCTTGCCCGTCGCCTCGTCGCGCTCGACGCCGAGTATCTGTTCGAGCGCGGAGTTGCAGCCCGTGACGCGTCCCTCGTGGTCGATTGCCAGCAATCCGACGTTGATGGATTCGACGATTGACTCGTTGAACTCCTTCAATAGCTCAAGCTCTGCGGCGCGTTCCTGCTGTTCCTGGTAGAGCAGGCTGTTCTCAATCGCCACCGCGACGTAGCCGGAGATGGTGCGAAGGATTTCCAAATCCTCGGACGAGAGGAGCGCCCCGCCGACCGAGCGCCCCAATCCGATGACGGCGACGAGCCGCCCGCGAACGACGCAGGGCACGTAGTAATGCAGCGCGCGGCGCACGAAGCCCGTCATTTCGGGCTGGAGGTCGAGGTCGTCGGCGCGCACGATGCCGGTCTCCGCGGAGCGCGTGCGTATCATCTCTCGGAAATCGGGCGGCACGATGACCTCGCTCGAAAGCCCGACCGAGCGCGCCACGCGATAGCCGGAAGCGGCGCGCGCGTCTTCGATGAAGATGGCGATGCGCTCCACTCCCAAGACCTGCTGCAAGCGGCTGACGAGCGCATCGAGCAGCGGGTCGAGCGTGGTGGTGGCCGAGAGCGTGCGACCGAAGTCGAGCAGGCCGTTGCGCATGTCGTAGCGCTCGCCGTAGAAGAAGCGGTCTATCTGTTCCTGTAAGAAATTCTTGAGCGGCGCAGCGGTCATCACGATGACGGCCATCGCCATCACGGCGACGATGAAACGCAGCGTCACCTCGCCCGGCGTGATGGACTCGCCGCCGAGAGCGATGAGGCCGCCGATGTAGACGACCGCGCCGAGCGCGAGCGAGATGGCGAGCGTCGTCAGAGCGTAAGTCGCCGTGCGGCGCACGACCATGTCAACGTCCATCAGTCGATAGCGGACGACGGAGTTGCCGAAGGTTAGTGGAATCAGGATGAGCGGCAGGATGGCCGCGTCGGTCAGCCAGTGGTCGCCGTTGGTTGCAGCCGCGCCGAAGATTTCTCCGGCGACGCTCGCGTCGAACAGGTAGCCGAGCGCGTAGAGCAGCGTGAACGGCGCGACGGCCAGAGCCGAGCCCCACACGACCCACTTCAACTGCTGTCGGACGACCGCCGCGTCGCTCTTCCAGAAGCGGCGCACGAGCAGACAAGCGCCCGTGCCGAGCGCGAGAGACAGAGAAGCTATCTCAGCCGACCAAAGCCACGCGCTCGACTCCTGCGGAAAGAGCGCGCCGACGAAGTTGAGCTTCGCCGAGATGCTCGGCAGGTAAGAGATGGCCGTGAGCGCGATGATGGCGGCGGCGGGAAGATAAAGCAGCACGGCTAGCCACGGCCTTCGCTCCGAGAGACGATAGCGAGCGGGATAGATGGCGCAGAAGTGCAGGAAGAGCGGCGCGAAGAGGGCGAGCGCCGCGTCGTCGAGGAAGGCGACGACGATGTCTAAATCCTCGTAGCTGCCGAAGGGCTTGTAGAAGTGGAAGACGAAGGCTGCGAGGCAGAGCGTCGCAAAGTGCAGGACGAAGGGCGCGCGCCCGCCCTGCTTGAAGAGCACGAAGAGGCCGACGAGCAGGTAGACGATGCCGACGAAGTTGACGTAGAAATCTCGACGCGTCAGCGTGGTCGGCGCGGTCAGGTTTTCTATGGGGACGTAGTAGAAGCGCGTCTCGTCTGCGAAGGGGCGCGCGACGAGGTAGCGCAGGTGTCCGCCGACGCCAACCATCTCCAGATACATCTGCACGTCGGCGGCAGAGACAATCTCTTCGTCGCGCGTCTCGTCGAGGCTGACGGCGACGAGGCGGTCGCCCGGCAGCACGCCGAGGATGCCGAGGCGGCCAGCCGCCGAGTCGGGCTCGACCGAGCGGGCAACGACTCCCTTCGGCGTCTGCGTCCAGTAGACGCCGTCTGTCGGCGGGGCGGTGTGCGTCAGGCGCTGCGCGAAGTTGAGCGTGCCCGCCGCGACGAGCAGACCCGCCGCAATCAGGAGCACCCACGTCCGCGTTGTCAGCACCGAATTCTTCAACTCGCCGACCGCCCTCCTTTCCGCTCACCCGCGCCTTGATAAATCAAGATATAAAAAGCAAACGATGTTCCAGCCAGCACGGCCTTCAAACGCCGTCGAGCCTCGACGCTCGGCCTCGCCCGCCCGCCGCGCTCGCGCCGCTTTTTCCGCCCGGCTTCGCATCTCAGCGCGCACGCTTTTGCTTGAAAGACGGGCGCTCACTATCCAAGTTTTTGGATAAAAACACGAAAACTTGGAGAAAACCGTCCTGTAGAGAAAAGCCCCGCGTCGGAAGCTTTTCGGCGAAAAGCGACGCGGGGAGACGTGTGGTTTGATTGCGGCCATCCATATTTTCATTGAATCAATGAAAACGTGGATGGGCGGTTCGTGCGAGCCTGCTTTTAGAATCTGACGGAGATGCCTCCGCGCAACATCCGCCGCGTCGCGGCGACCGACAGGAGACTATCGCCGTCTTCGACGCAGGTCAGAGAGTCGAGCAGGTTGCGCGCGTCGAGCACGGCCTCGGCGCGCAGGGGCAGGCCGAAGTTCGGAAGCTCCTGCGTAACCTGAATGCTCAGGGAAGGGTCGTAGACGGCGAGGCGTCCGGCGAACGGGTCGATGGCGAAGACCGAGGCGCGCGGCGAGAAGCGCAGAACGGTTCTGACGCGCGTGCCTTCGAGGATGTCTGCGTCGAGCTGCGCGGCGGCGGTCTGGAAGAAGCCGTCCTCGAAAATCTGTTCGGGGCTCGTCAGGGCTTCAGTCGAAAGCTTCTGCCCGCGACCGAAGGCGTAACCGGCGGAAGCCTTCAGGGAGCTGCTGATGCGACGCGTGTAGACGACTCTCAGGCCGCGCGCCCCGCCCTGCTGGTTTGCGACGCTCAAAAGCGCCTCGCCGCTTTCGCCCGAGAAGGAGGCGAGCGGCGCATTGAAGAGCCCGACGCCGCGCCCGTCCGTCGTGTCGATGAAGGCCGTCGCTTCGATGCTTGAGCTTTCGTCTAACAGTCTTTCTACGCCGAACTCGAAGCGGCGGCTGCGCTCAAGCACGGCTTTGCCATCGACGAGCGCGATAGCCTCGCTCTCCTGTTCCTCAAAGGCGACGACCGGCGCATCTTCAAACAGAGCCACGCTCTCGATGCGCGTCTCCCTGCCGCCCGGCGCATAAGCCGCCCTCACGCGCGTCCGTGCATTGGCGTCGAACTGCAAGCCGACGCGCGGCGTGAGAGATTTGGCGCGGCTTGCACCGAGGAAACGCGAATAATCCAGACCGAGCACGAGCACCACGCCGTCTCTCACGACCCACTCATCGACCGCTCGCAGCGAAAGCTGGCCGAGCGCGTCTCGATGAAACGCTCCGCCTCTCGTCGGCAGCATCGAGAGACGCGCGCCGCCCACCGTCGCGCTCAGGCGATGACGCGCGCCCGCGCGTATGCGCGCCGTCGCTTCCAGGCGGTCGAGCGTGCCGAGTTGTCCGGCGAAGATTAAATCGAGGTCTTCGTTGACGGGACTGGCCACGGCGAAGTTGAGCCCGAAGCCGTCTGTCGGAAGGCCGCTCGAAGCCGTGTAGAAAGTTTCGACGACGCCCTGCGTGCGACCCACGCCTCCGCCCGTCTCCGCCTTCTCGCCTGATTGATTACCGACGCCGAGCACTTCCGTCTCTGCCGCCGAAGCGTGCGCCTCTTCGGCCTCGATGGCCGCCTGCGTCGCGCGGATAATCTCGTCGTCGCCCTCTTCAATCTGGAAGATGGAGCGGCGCGACTGGTTTGCACGGAGGCGGAATTTCGGGTCGTTGCGGTCGGCGCGGCGCTCGGGCACGGTGCGTCCCTGCCCTGCGGGTTCGAGGTTGAAGCGGTAGACTAATTCGTCCGAGGATTTAACGCTGACTGCGGAGAAGGTGGCCGAGTTGAAGCCTTCGGCGACGGCTCGAAGCAGGTAACGACCCGGCGCGACGCGTGCGACGAAGCTGCCGTCGGCGGCGCTTCTCGTCTGCCTGACGACCTCTTCGGCTCCGTCGCGCAGAAGCGTGACGAGCGCGCCCGCTAGGGGATTCCCGCGACTATCGCGCACCGAGCCCGTCACCGTGCCGAAGCTTTTACGCCCGCCCGCCGCATAGGCGCGCGGCACGCCCGCCGCGCTCGACACGACGAGCGCCACGAGCAACAGCCCACTCATGCGCCAATAGGCTTTCTTCATAACGACCGAACCTCCCGGCATCCACCCCTCGCCTAAAGCTCACGGCAGAGGCATGCCCTCAAGCGAAACTGCTCTTCAGATGTCTTCGTTTCGCGGCGGCGCGCGAGGTTTTGCGCTTCCGTCTCCAAAGGTCTCCGGCGACAAGCGACACGCCGACCCATTCTAACCCGCTTGAGCGAGGAGGCCATTTTCTGCCCTTTTCACGAACAATGTCAAGTAGGGTACAAACGCGTGTGCTGCTTCGATGCTGCTCGGAGGGGGGATGGTTTGCCCGCTTCGCGGCGGCGTGCTAGGATGCCCGGTGCTACAGCCCAAAAGCCCGTCGCACCATCCAAACGTGAAATCCAGAAGCTTTAAGAAATAATGTCCCAACAGGTTAGATCGACCAGACTCCCGAACGGCGCAATCGTCCTGACCGAACAGATGCCGGGTCTGCGCTCGGCGACAATCGGCATCTGGGTCAGGCGCGGCTCGCGCCACGAATCCGCACCGATGAACGGCATCTGCCACTTCATCGAGCACGCCGTCTTCAAAGGCACAGAGCGGCGCACGGCACTCGACATCGCCGTCGAGTCAGACCGCCTGGGCGGTCATTTCGACGCCTACACGTCGCACGAAATGACGGGCTTCGCCCTCAAAGTCGTTGACCGCGCCGTGCCGCAAGCCTTCGACCTGCTCTCCGACATGCTCACCCGACCGCGCTTCGACGACGCCGAGCTTGAGCGCGAGCAGAAGGTCATCATCGAAGAGATGAAGATGGTCGAAGATACGCCCGACGAATTGCTCGCGGAGCTTTTCGTCGCCGCCTATTTTCCCGGCCATTCACTCGGTCGTCCCATCGAAGGCGTCCCCGAAACCGTCTCTTCCTTCAATCACAAACGCACGTCGAGCTTTCACTCGCACGCCTACGCGCCGCAGAACCTCGTCGTCGCCGCCGCCGGACACGTCGAACACGAGCAGATGGTCGAGCTGGCCGAGCGCGCCTTCGATAGTTCACCGAAGTCTTCCAAGCGAACGACTGCGAGCGAGCGCCTCTTTGAAGAGTCCGACGCTTCAGGCAGCGCCGCCGCCGCTCCCGCGCCCGCCGCTCCGATTCTCATTCAACACAAAAAAGAGCTTGAACAGGCGCACCTGATACTCGCTTCGCCCTGGCCTTCGGCGCGCGACGCCGACCGCTACGCCGCCAGCCTTCTCGGCTCCATCATCGGCGGCGGAACTTCGAGCCGACTCTGGCAGTCGGTACGCGAAGAGCGCGGCCTCGCCTACTCCATCGGCGCGGCGGCCAGCGCCTTCACCGACACGGGCATCTTCCAAATCTACGCCGGAACCTCGCCCGAACAGCTCGACGAAGTGCTCGACCTTTCGCTCGCAGAGCTTCGTCGCCCCCTGCGCGAGACCGTCGGCGAAGAGGAGCTTCGACTCGCCAAAGACCAGTCAATCTCCTCCATCCTGCTCGGCTTGGAATCGACCTCCACGCGCGCCGGCACGCTCGCCCGGCAGGAGATTACTCACGGCCAATACACTTCGCCCGATGAGATTATCCGCCGCCTCGAAGCCGTCACCCCCGAAGACCTCCGCCGCGTCGCCGAAACTTACTTCAACACCGACACGCTCGCCCTCGCCGTCCTCGGCGACCTCAACGGCTTCCGCGCCGACCGCGCCCGACTGGAGATTTGAAACTCGCCTCAAACGAAAGGGAGGTTGACCGACCAATGACCGACGACAAAAAGAAGCCTCGCAAAACTCCGACAAAGGCAGAACTAAACAAGCTCGTCTCAAGAGACGAGCGTCTGCGGGTCGGCATCAAAGATGACTTACAAGATGATTTACAGCAGATGGAAGGGCGTTTTCAAAAGCGCATAGAATTCATTCTCGAACAGCAATCGCAGTTTGTCTCTAATCAGGAGAAGGCCGAAGAAAGATTGACGCGACTTGAAAAGATTGTGGCAAATTCTTACGTCGATATGCGCGACCGCTACAACGCTCTGGTTGACGCACAGCTAAAAACGGATACGAAGTTAGCGGCTCTCGCCGAGGCACAGGAGCAGACAAACGAAGCCCTGAAAAATCTGATTGCCATTGCCGACCGCTACTTTAGCGAAGGGCGAAACGAAGGGTCTGAAAGTTAAGCGACGAAAGTACGATGTTCTGCGCGACGTACCGGAAGGGCGGGAGGTTCATCTAAGCAATACGGTATGAGGTTCACGGTTTTAGGGAGCGGTTCGACGGGCAACGCCGTGCTGATTTGCGCGGGCGAGACGCGTGTGCTCGTCGATGCCGGGATGAGCGCGCGGGAGACGGCGCGGCGCATGGCCTTGATGGGCGAAGACCTCGCGCGCCTCGACGGCGTCATCATCACGCACGAGCACGGCGACCATGCGGGCGGCTTGCGGGTGCTTCTTAAAAGTCTCGACTGCCCTGTCTATATCTCGGGCGCGACGCGCGACGCCTACATACGCGAGCGCGCACACGGCGCATCTTCCGACGAGCCGCGACGTCGCGCCGATGTTTTGCGCGACCGCACGGTCGAGATTTCTTCGAGTGAGGATTTCCGCATCGGCGAGATAGACTTTCATCCCTTCACCATCCCGCACGATGCGGTCGATAACTTCGGCTTCACCGCCCGGCACGACGGCGTCTGCCTTGCGACGCTCATGGACTTCGGCCACATCACGACGCTGATTAACGAACACCTGCGAGGCTGCGCCGCCATCATCATCGAGTCGAACCATAGCCGCGACATGCTCAAGGCGTGCAGCGTCTACCCCTGGGAACTCAAGCAGCGCATCCTTTCGCGCACCGGCCATCTCTCGAACGAAGATGTCGCCGAGTGGCTGCGCGGCGACTACGACGGCGGCGCGGCGCACATCGTGCTCGCGCATCTCTCGCAGCGCGCCAACAACCCCTTCGTCGCCAAGCTCTCGGCCGAGACGGCGCTCCAAGAGCGCGGCTCGCTCTTTCAAACGACGACCGAAATCACGCTCTCTTCCGCCAAAGAGCCGACGCCGTGGATAGAACTCTGAGACGCAAACACACGCGCGCACCTGCGCGGCGGACGCGCGAGGACGGCTTTTCACGTCCGCTCTCAGCAGTCGTCGTCGCTGCACGACTCGTCGCGCTCGCCCTCTTCGTCTCAGCATCATTCTTCGGCGCAGCTTGCAGCGTCGATGAGCGACGAAGCGGCATCCCGACGGACGCGCAGGCCGCTATCGACCAATTGACCGAGCACATCGCCGCCGGGCGCGACGAATTGATTTATCGAGAGGCTGCCGACGAGTGGCGTCAGGCGGTGACGCCCGAACAGAACGCCGAGATACTCGAAGGCGTGCGGCGTCTCGGCAAAGTCGAGAGCCGAACTTACCAGACGGGCATCGAGCGCCAGTACGGCACCAGCGCCATCGACGGCCACACGCTCGACCTCCGTTACGAAACAACCTTCCAGCGCGCCAGTGGCATGGAGACCTTCACGCTCGTCAAGCGCGACGGTCGCTGGCTGCTCGCGCGCTATTCCGTCAATGCTGGAAAGCAGTGAAAAGCTGGTAAATCGTGAATCGTAAATCGTGAATAGTTAAAACTGGTTTCTATGAATTCACGGCTGACGATTCGACAGTTCTTAATCTATTTCACGATTTACGATTTACTATTGACGAAATGATTCCTCGTTACACATTGCCCGAGATGGGCGCGCTCTGGTCGGAGGGCGCGAAGTTTGAGAAGTGGCTTGAGGTGGAGCTGGCCGTGTGCGAAGTCCACGCCGAGATGGGGACGATTCCGCGCGAGGCGCTGGAAGAGATAAAGGCGCGTGCGAGTTTTACGGTCGAGCGCATCAACGAGATTGAGCGGACGACCGACCACGATGTCATCGCCTTTACGACGGCGCTCGCGGAAAACATCGGCGAGGCCGCGCGCTTCGTTCACTACGGGCTGACATCCTCCGACGTGGTCGATACGGCCAACGCCCTTCTGCTGCGCGACGCCTGCGACCTGCTGCTCGAAAAGATTGACGCTCTCCTGGCTGTCCTCAGCCGACGCGCCTTCGAGTTCAGGCACACGCCTCAGATTGGTCGGACTCACGGCGTCCACGCCGAGCCGACCTCGTTCGGTCTCTTCTTCGCGCTCTCCTTTGATGAGATGCGGCGTAACCGACAGCGCATGGAGCGTGCGCGCGAGGCCGTCGCGGTCGGGAAAATCAGCGGCGCGGTCGGGGCGTTCGCGCATCTCGACCCGGAGGTTGAAGAGAGAGTCTGCGCGCGTCTGGGCTTGCGCGCCGCCCCGGTCTCGACGCAAATCATCGGGCGAGACATCTACGCCGAATATCTCTCGACGCTCGCCATCGTCGCCTCTTCGCTCGACCGCATCGCCTTGCAGGTGCGCCACTGGCAGCGCACCGAAGTACGCGAAGCCGAGGAGCGTTTCCGTGCGGGGCAGAAGGGCTCTTCGGCGATGCCGCACAAGCGCAATCCGATTCTCTCAGAGCGCATCTGCGGCATGGCGCGCGTGGTTCGCGGCAACGCCGTCGCCGGTCTCGAATCCGTCGCCCTCTGGCACGAGCGCGACATCTCGCATTCTTCCGCCGAGCGCGTCGTCCTCCCCGATTCATCCATCGCGCTCGACTACATGCTGCATAAAACCGCCTCGCTCATCGACGGCCTCGTCGTTCACCCCGAGCGGATGCTTGAGAACTTGAACGCCACTCGCGGCCTCGTCTTTAGCGGCCAACTTCTGCTCGCGCTGACGCAGGCCGGGGTCTCGCGCGAGATGGCCTACGAATGGGTGCAGCGCAACGCCATGCGAACATGGGACGAAGGCGGCGACTTCCGCGCCCTCGTCCTCGACGACGCGGACATCAGCAGTAAGCTCGCGCGCGAAGCCATCGAACGCGTCTTCTCGCTCGACACCTACATGCGAAACGTCGATGCTATCTTTGCGCGCGTGTTCACCGAAAGTCTAAAGTCTGGAGTCTGAAGTCTGGAGTCAAAACCAGAAAGCATTTGTCTTTGACTCCAGACTCCAGACTTTAGACTCCAGACTAAACTTGACGGAGTGGATATTGTGAAAGCAAAAGTTTACGTGACACTCAAACAGGGCGTGCTCGACCCGCAGGGCAAGGCCATCCAGCATTCGGTAGGGCTCCTGGGTTACGACGGCATCGCCGACGTGCGGCAGGGGAAGTATTTCGAGATTGCGCTCGACGGCGCTCTCGACGAGGCGGGCGCGCGCGCGACGGCGGAGCGGATGGCGCGCGAGGTTTTGTCGAATCCGGTGATTGAAGATTACAGAGTGGAGATAACGGAAGCATGAAATTCGGCGTGATTGTTTTTCCGGGCTCGAACTGCGACCACGACGCTTATCACGTCATCTCGAAGCACGTCGGGCAGCCCGTCAATTTCATCTGGCATCGTGAGACCGACCTCGGCGACTACGATGCCGTCATCATCCCCGGCGGCTTCTCCTACGGTGACTACCTGAGAGCCGGTGCGCTCGCGCGTTTCTCGCCCGTGATGAGCGCGGTCAAAGAGTTTGCCGCGCGCGGCGGCTTCGTCTTAGGCATCTGCAACGGCTTCCAGATTCTCTGCGAGTCAGGACTTTTGCCCGGCGCGCTGATACGCAACCGCGAGCTGCATTTCATCTGCAAGCACGTCTACGTGCGCGTCGAATCCGCCGACACGCCTTTCACAAACGAGCTGGAGCGCGGGCGAGCGCTGCATCTGCCCATCGCGCACGCAGAGGGCAACTACGTCTGCGACGACGAAACGCTCCGGGAGCTTCAGGGCGAAGACCGCATCGTCTTTCGCTACTGCGACGAGCGAGGCGAACTCTCCGAAGAGGCCAACTCCAACGGCTCGCGCGACTACATCGCCGGTATCTGCAACCGCGAGCGCAACGTGCTCGGACTCATGCCGCACCCCGAGCGAGCCTGCGAAGACCTCCTCGGCTCATCCGACGGGCGCGACATCTTCCGCTCGCTCGCCTCCACCCTTGCAGCCGTATGAAAGGAGCAGGAAAAGGGAGAGCAAACCGTCAACAGCTTTCTTCATTTTTCCTCTTAAATTTATGAATAAAGCTGGCATCATCACTCTGGTTGCGACGCTCGGCGCGGGAGGGCTGCTGATTATCGTCTGGCTCATCGGCCTCGTCGCCGGAGTCGGCGGCGGGCTGATACACCTTCTGTTGGTTATGGCGCTGCTCATCGTGCCCATCGGCACGGTCGTCGGAGTCGTGTTAATCATCATCGGCAAGCGAGAATCGCGCCAGCAGTGAACCGGCACGGCGAGTCAGACCTTTTCAAATGATGCGAATCAGCTTGCGCGCATCTCGCAGAAGAAACGAAGCGCCCGCGCCGACCTCACAAACGCAGCCTGAGCCTCTCTCGGACGAGATTCTTTCCTGGGCTGAAGTCAACCGCACGCATCGAATCCGCAACGGCGTCTATCAACGCGGCGGTCGCCTCGTCTCCCTTTTGACAGATTTCGGGCGCATCAACCCCTGCTATCCAGACCGCCCGGCCGATGCGCCCGACACCATCCACTACACGGGCGAAGGCCGACGCGGCGACCAACACCTGAGCCCCGGCAACCGTGCGCTGCTCGCCGCAATCGAAAGCGGCCACGCCGTCCCGCTCTTCAACAAGCTCGGCACGGGGCGCTGGCAGCACATGGGCTTCTGGCGCGTCATCGACGCCTCGCACCGCTTCGACCAAAGCGAAAACCGGATGCTCTGGTGGTTCACACTCAAGCGAGTAAATCGTGAATCGTAAATCGTAAATAGAGGCTGGAGGGCGAATCTTCTCGCCGCTTTCTCTTTCATCTTCGAGCTTCATCAGGCGCAAACGATTCACGATTGACGATTCACGATTTACGAATCTTTTACATCCCGTCGCTTGTCGCCTTTTCGCTGTGCTGTTAATCTGGCGCTTCTCCCCGGACAGATTGTGATTCCCCTGAAAGGAGTTTGATTTTCGTGATGAAAAAGTTCTACGCGGGCGCGCTCGTCGCGGCGCTGACGTTGGTTTTGACGGCGGGGGCGACGGCCTCCGGACTGGGTGACGGCGCGGGCGGCGCTATCGGCGAGAAGGTGGCCGACTTCAAGCTGCCGGACGCGAAGGGCGCGGAGCGCACTCTGGCTTCGCTGCGCGGCAAAAACGGCACGGTGCTCATTTTCGTTTCGGTGCAGTGTCCGGTCTCGAACGCATACAACGAGCGGATGGAGAAGCTCGCGCAGGAGTATAAGGCGCGCGGCATCAACGTCGTCGGCATCAACTCGAATGCGACCGAGACTACGGAAGCCGTCGCGGAGCACGCCCTTGAGAAGGGTCTGAGCTTCCCCATTCTGAAGGACAACGGCAACAAGATTGCCGACCGCCTCGGCGCGCTCGTCACGCCTGAAGCCTACCTGCTCGACGCCTCCGGCAAGCTCGTCTACCGAGGCCGCATCGACAACTCGCGCAACGGCGATTCGATTACTTCGAGCGAGCTGCGCGAGAGCATCGACGCCCTGCTCGCCGGAAAGCCCATCGCCAAATCGGAAGCGCGCGCCTTCGGTTGTTCCATCAAGAGAGCTTCCTGAAGTTATGTCGAGACGAAGCCTCAGCGCATTCTCCATCCTCCTGGTCGTCGTCGCGGGCGCGCTCGCTCCAACGCCGTTCGGCAGCCGCGCCCGGTCGGCGCAAGGTGAGACCAAGAACAGGCCGCCGAGCGTCGAGCTGAAAGTCAATGCGCCCGCCGCGAATGACCTGACGACGGTGCAGGAATTGGACGAGGCCGGGCTCGCCAGGCTCTTGCAGCGCGAGGGCGTGTCGTCGCAGCAGAACGCGCGCCCTCTGCTCGTCAACTTCTGGGCGACATGGTGCGACCCCTGCCGCGAAGAGTTTCCAGACCTCGTCAAAATCGACAAAGACTACCGCTCGCGCGGCCTCGATTTCGTCACCATCTCGCTCGACGACGTGAGCGAAATCAACAATCAAGTCCCGCGCTTCATCCTCAAGATGGGCGCGAGCGCGATTCCGGCCTACCTGCTCAACGTCAAAGACGCGGAAACGGCCATCAGCGCCGTCGATAAACAGTGGCGCGGCGAGCTGCCCGCCACCTTCCTCTTCAACCGGCAGGGTCAAATCGTCTTCCGCCACATGGGACGCATCAAGCCCAAAGAGCTGCGCAAAGCGTTAGACGAAACGATGAACGCGGAACGATGAACGATGAATTGAAAAACAAGAGCCTTTTCTTTATCATTCATCGTTCCGCGTTCCGCGTTCATCGTTTCCTATGAATATCACACCCGAAGTAGTCTCCGCGCACAACCTCACCGAAGAAGAGTTCGCACGCATTAAAGAGCTTTTGGGACGCGAGCCGACGTTCGTCGAGCTGGGCATCTTCTCTGTGATGTGGTCGGAGCACTGCTCGTATAAGTCGTCGAGGGTACACTTGAAGCGTCTGCCCGTGACGGGCGAGCGCGTCATCGTGCCGCCGGGCGAAAACGCGGGCGTCGTGGATGTCGGCGACGGGTGGTGCGCCGCTTTCAAGGTCGAATCTCACAATCATCCCTCGTTCATCGAGCCTTTTCAGGGCGCGGCGACGGGCGTCGGCGGCATCCTGCGCGACATCTTCACGATGGGCGCGCGTCCCATCGCCTCGATGAACAGCCTTCGCTTCGGCTCGCTCGAACACAGTGAGCACGGGCGGCGCAATCGCGCGCTTTTGGCCGGAGTCGTGGCCGGGATTGCGCATTACGGAAACGCGTTCGGCGTGGCGACGGTCGGCGGCGAAGTCGCCTTCGACGATGCTTACGCTTTGAATCCACTGGTCAACGCCTTCGCGCTCGGACTCGTGCGCCGCGACCAGATATTTTTCGGCAAGGCCGAAGGCGTAGGAAACCCCGTGCTCTACGTCGGCGCGAAGACCGGAAGAGACGGCATTCACGGCGCGACGATGGCCTCCGCCGAGTTTGACGAAGAGGCTCTGGAGAAACGTCCGACCGTGCAGGTCGGCGACCCGTTCCTCGAAAAGCTCCTGCTCGAAGCCTGCCTCGAAGCCATGCGAAGCGGCGCGGTCGCGGGTATTCAGGACATGGGCGCTGCCGGTCTCACTTCCTCTTCCTGCGAGATGGCGGCGCGAGCCGGAACAGGCATCGAGATTGATGTCGCGCTCGTCCCTCAACGCGAAGAGGGAATGACGCCCTACGAAATCATGCTCTCCGAATCGCAGGAGCGCATGCTCATCGTCGCGCACCGGGGGCGCGAGCGTCAGGTCGTAGACATCTTCCGCAACTGGGATTTGGACGCCGTCGTCATCGGTCGCGTCACGGACACAGGCCGCGTCGTCGTCCTCGAACGCGCCGAGCGCGTCGCCGACATCCCGAGCACGTTTCTCACCGACGAAGCCCCGCGCTACGAACGACCGATGAAACCCAAAGTCTGGAGTCGGGAGTCTGGAGTCTTCAGTCAAAAGAAAGTCAGGAGTCCGGAGTCTGGAGTCTCCAGTCAAAAGGCGGAAGGGCTAAACGACCTCGACCTTTCGACAACAGCCTCCGAGCTTCAGCGCACAGACTCCAGACTCCAGACTCCAGACTCCAGACTCGATTTCAACGAGTCGCTTCGGCGTCTGCTCGCTGCGCCGAACATCGCGTCGAAGCAGTGGGTCTACACGCAGTACGACCATATGGTGAGGACGAATACGGCGGTGTTGCCGGGCGCAGACGCGGCGGTGGTGCGTATCAAGGAGACGCGTCGGGCGCTGGCGATGTGTCTCGACGGCAACGGTCGTTACTGCGCCGCAAACCCGCGCGAAGGCGCGAAGCTCGTCGTCGCCGAAGCGGCGCGAAACGTCGTCTGCGTCGGCGCACGCCCTCTGGCTATCACCAACTGTCTCAACTTCGCTTCGCCCGAGCGCCCCGAAGTGATGTGGTCGTTCTCCGAAGTCATCGACGGGATGGCCGAAGCCTGCCGCGCCTTTCAGACGCCGGTCATTAGCGGCAACGTCTCCTTCTATAACGAGACCGAAGGGCGCGGCATTCATCCGACGCCCGTCGTCGGCATGGTCGGCCTCGTCGAAGACGTGCGACGTATCATCCAGCCCGGCTTCAAACGCGAAGGCGACATCGTTGCCCTCCTGGGCACGACCGGCGACGACCTCTCCATCAGCGAGTATGCATCCATCGTCGAGGGACGCGCCGCCGAAGAGATGTTCGCGCACGGACGCCTGCCCGCGCTCGACCTCGCGCGCGAGCTGTCCGTGCAGCGCACGACGCTCGCCGCCGCCGAAGAAGGCTTGCTCCGCTCGGCTCACGACTGCTCCGACGGCGGCCTCGCCGTCGCCCTCGCCGAAAGCTGCTTCTCCACGCTCAACCGCCGAAGCCTCGGCGCTCAAATAGCACTCACTTCAAACAGCGACGCCGAAGCCGCGCTCTCACCCGCCGCTCAACTCTTCGCCGAAACGCCCTCGCGCATCATCGTCAGCTTCGACGAAGCCGCGCTTCCGCGCCTCCAATCAATCGCCGAATCGCACGGCGCACCCTTCCAAGTCCTCGGTCGCGTCGGCGGCAACGCGCTCCGAATCTCCGCCGACGGCGAAACTCTCATCGACGCGCGCATCGACGAGCTTGAATCCGAATGGCGCACCTCGCTCGCGCGAAAGCTCAGCGCCGAAGCCATCGCCGCGGCGGCGGAATAACGCTCGAAGCATTAGAGTAAGTCCGGAAGTTGTGATTTGAAGCTGCCGCTCGGTCGAGAGGCTGCTACGGCTGCGCCGCCGAGAGGTGCCCGTAGAAGACGCGCGTGTCGTATTCAAAGGCGACCGTGCCATGCTGCTGGTGCGCGTCGAAGATGGCCTGTAGTTGTTCGAGCATGGGCTGGTGACGCGGATGGCCGGGCGCGGGCGTGTAGGAAGTTGAGAGAACTCGTCCGCGAAGGCCGTCGAAGTCGAAGACCTGCCGGTTGTCGAAGCTGCGCAGGTGAAACCTGTGCGCGCCGAAGAAGGACGAGACGCTTTCGCGGCTGACCTGCGCGCCGACCTCCGGGTAGTCAGTCCCGTAGGTTTGGAGCAAGTGTTCGTAGGCGACGAGAAAGGGCGTCGAATCGGTGCGGCGTTCGTTCCAGACGAGGACGACCCAGCCCGCGTCTTTGAGGATGCGCGCAAACTCCCTGCGCGCCTCTTCGCGCCTGAACCAGTGAAACGCCTGCCCGGCGGTGATGAAATCGACGCTGCGACGGGGAAGCGTCGTCGCTTCGGCGGCGGCGGCGATGCTTCGGAAGCGCGGGTAGGCTCTGAGCAGCCGCTCGCCCGCTTCGCGCATCTCGGCGTTCGGCTCGACGCCTAAAACCTCGCATCCGCGCCGCAGAAACATCTCCGACAGAATCCCCGTCCCCGACCCTATATCGGCCACCACAGAGCTTTCCCTCAGCCCGCACTCCTGCTCCAGAAGCTCGACGACGCCCGCCGGATAACCCGGCCTGTATCTGATGTAATGCTCGACTCGATTCGAGAAACGCCCGGTTGCATCATTCATAATCGTCACACAGGAAGAATGATGAACGATGAATGATGAATTAAAACCAGAAAGCAGTTTGTCTCTCATTCCGCATTCATCATTCATCATTCCTCATTTCTTTTTTCTTTACCGGCTGAGGCGCGTCGTCAGGTGGAGGCGCTCGCGCATGCGTATCTGCCAGCGTCGGCGCGGGCGCTCTTCGTCTGCAAACTCGCCGAGGGCGTCTTTGAGAGTTTCGCCTCCGGCCTGCCGGGTCTTGAGATAGAGCAGGGCGCTGATGATGGTGCTGAGCGAGCTGACGACGACGAGGATGGGCATGGAGATGAACTGGTAGATGCTTGCGAAAAGATTGGCTCTGCCGCCGAGCGGGCCCATCATCCTGAGCAGAGAGATGATGCTGAAAGCGATGACGCCGGAGATGAGTATCGGGGCGAAGACCTGTATCAGGATAATCAGGACGACCGTCCGGCGGGCTCTCGCCGCAAGCTGGCGTGCGCGTCGCATGGCGGCTCGTCCCCTGACGTTCTCCATCATCAGCGCCGGAGCTATCAGGGAGTAGTTGACCATCAGGACGAGGCCGGGCACGACGCCGAGGAAGAGACCGAGGAAGATAAGCAGACTGGCCGAAGTGGCCGTGAAGATGAAGGGACGCCAGCGCCGGCGCAGGGCGTCGAAGGCTGAGCGCAGGTTAATCGGTCGCAAGGGGGCGGCGAGCAGTTGTGTGACGAGTCGCGTCGTGACGCCCATGAGCACCGCCGACATCACCATCGAAACCAGCATCGAGATTAAACTGAGCGCGATGCTCAGGACGATGCTCGCCGAGACCGGCAGGTAACGGCGCGGGTTGAGGGCGTTGACGACGAGTTGCAGAGTCGTGATGCACAGAAGCGGCGCGTAGCAGATGAAGGCCGTGCGCAGGAAGATTGGCAGGTGCTCGCTGTAGAGCGCGAGGGCACGGCGCAGAAGTACGCTCGCGCCTTCGGAGTGGGCGCGAAGCGCGCTGGAGAAAGCGGTCGCCGAAGGCGGGCGCTCCGAAGGATTCTTCGCCAGCGCCGACATCACGACGGCGGCCACCTTGCGCGGAATCTTCTTCTCCCTGAGCGGCGGAGGCTCGGCGGCGGCGTGCTGGCGCATGACGGAGTCGAAGTCTCCGGCGAAGGGCGTGCGCCCCGAGAGCATCTGGTAGGCGATGACGCCGAGGTTGTAGATGTCGGAGCGTGCGTCGAGCGACGCGCCGCGACACTGTTCGGGCGACATGTAGAGCGGTGTGCCGAGAATCGAGCCGACGCGCGTCAGGCTCTCGGTCGAGGCGGTCTTCGAGGCGGCGCGCTCGCTCGTCGTCGAGTCGGCGAGCATGCGCGTGCGCTCGTCTTCTCCGACTCTCGGCTCGGGCGTCTGCATGAGCGTCGAAGCTTCGGACGTGGCTGTCTCCTGACGTGTGCGCGGCGCTGCTCGAATCTGCGTGTCGGCTTCGGTCGAGACGCCGAGCAGGCGCGTAGGCCCTGCGTCGGACTCAACCTCTGAATCGCCGTTCGACGAAGATTCGACTTCCGAGTCGCGCTTCGATTCAGACGCCGACGTGCTCGATGCGACTGAGACGGAAGCGTCGGCCAGTTTGGCGATGCCGAAGTCGAGCACCTTGACGGTGTAGCCGCCACGACGGTTGGGTTCGAGCCAGATGTTGTCGGGCTTGAGGTCTCGATGGATGATGCCCTGCTGGTGCGCCTCGTCCACCGCCGAGCAAACCTGCTCCAGAATATCAATCACCCACGCGAGCGGCAGGCGCGACTCTTCGCTCAGAATCTCTGCCAGGGTACAGCCGTCGAGGTATTCCATCACGAGATAGGCGACGCGCTCCTGCTCCGGCGTGCGCGCGAAGCCGAAGTCGGTCACGTCCACGACGTTCGGATGGCGCAAGCGCCCCGCCGCGCGCGCCTCCCTTTTGAAGCGCTCGACGAACTCCTCGTGCTTCATAAACTGCGGCGCGATGACCTTGAGGGCGACGGGTCGCTCCGTGCCCAGGTGCGTCGCAAGATAGACCGCGCCCATCCCGCCCTTGCCGAGTTCTTTCTCGATGCGGTACTTCCCGTCGAGCACCTGCCCGTTCAGATGTGCTAATCCCATCGGAGACTTCTTTCGCGTCGGAAGCTTGAAGAAGATGCTACGGGACGCGAGGCGTGAGCGTCGGCTGCTGCTGCCCTTCGGCGTCGAACATTGTACGCAAACAGAAACTATTATGTTGCCGCGAAGATTCGTCCGACTGATGGAAGGCGAGGCTGAGGCTGACCGAGGGCGAAGCTTGATGGAATTTCGGTCTTCATTTCGGTCTTCGCCGAGGACGTGCGTTTTTCCGATAGCTCGGAGCGAAGCTGTTCATGTATGCTTCGCGCCGAAGCCTTGCCCCGTCCGAATCGAGCCCTCGCGGAAGAGAGACACGAGGATGCACCCCTACATCATTCACAACGAGCGACTGCTCGCAGCGACGAAGGCGCGCCTGCCCGGCGTGACGTGGACGACGCTCGACGGGCGCGGCGTCTTCACCGCGCCGGCCGTGTACAACTCTCGCCCCTTCATGTGGCCTGAGCATTGGGTGCGTCTCGCGGCGCACGCCGACCGTCTCGGCATCGACCGAAGCGGCTTCGACGCCGAGACCGTCGGCGCATCTCTCCGGCGGCTGATTGAAGCGAACAAGGTCGAGGCGGGGAGGGCGCGCGTGATGCTTCTGGCGCGCGCCGTCGGCGGCGTCTGGAAAGTGAAGCCTTCGAGCCCGGAGACTGCGACCGACCTTCTGATGCTGACCGGCGACGCGCGCGCCGTTCCGGAAGGCGGCCTCGCCCTCACCGTCTCGCCCTTTCGCACTAACACGCATTCGCCGCTCGCGGGTCTGAAGAGCATCAACTACCTGGAACACATCCTTTCGTGGGAAGAAGCCCGGCGGAGAGATTTCGACGAGGCAGTCGTCTTAAACGAGCGCGGCGAGATAGTCTCGACGACGACGGCCAATCTCTTCTGGGTCAAAAACGGCACGCTCCACACCCCGGCGCTCTCGACCGGCGCGATTGCCGGCACGACTCGTGCCCGCCTCATCTCGCTCGCCTCCGAGCTTTCCTTCCCCCTCGTCGAAGGCGTCTACGACCTCTCCGACCTCGGCGACGCCGACGAAATCTTTCTCTCCTCCTCAAGCTTCGGCGTCGCCATCACCACCACCTTCGACTTCCACCGCTACACCGTCCCCGCCGGCAGCGTCGCCCTGCGCCTGCACGAAGCCTTCCGCCAGTTGACTCTTCAGCCAGATTAGGAGCTACCGGTGAGACTCTAATTTTCGCATGATATAATCATGCCATCAGTCTGGAGGCTCTGGAATAGATGAGCGATGCTTTGAAAAGCATTTACAACGCCTGCGACCCCTACGCGCCAGCCACCGCAGAGTTTTACTGTGATTGCGCCATCGCTCGCGGCGGAAGCGCGCTGGCGCTGGAATTTCAGCGTCACCTTGCTCTCGCCAACGATCATATCTACTTCCTTTTCTCGGGACACATCGGCTGCGGTAAGTCTTCTGAGCTTGGACAACTCAAACGCTCCCTAATGCATGCAGCGCCTCCTCATGCATGTTACTTTCCAATCCTACTCAACGTCAGCGATTACCTTGACGACTACGACGCCACTCCGACCGATATTCTGCTCGCTATCGTCACTGAATTGGCCGACACGCTGCGCACGCAAGCAAATATCGAGCTGACAGACACGTATTTCACTAAGCGGCTCAACGAAGTTAAGAGCTACTTTTTGAGCGATGTCGAGCTTAATGAAGGTGAATTGTCCCTCGGCTTCGCCAAAGCGAAAATCCAGCGACTAAAGAAAGACCCGACGGCGCGTCATCAGGTGCGTGCCGTGCTTGAGCCGAGAATGTCTACGATGTTGGAGGAGATTAACCTCATCTTCGACGAGGCTCGCCTGGCTATTAAGACGCGGAAAGTCGGTGAGAGTAGCCGCGCCTGCAACGACATCGTGGTGATTGTGGATAATCTGGAAAAGATTCGGCGAATCTCCGGGCTCGAAGAAGGGCTATCCTCACAGCGCGAGCTTTTTCTTGAACGCTATACTCAACTGGCGAGCCTGAAGGCGCATTTCATCTACACCGTTCCTCTGCGCCTCGTGCGTTCGCCCGACAGCCCGCAATTAGAACAGCGTTACGGCCCTCTCTTCGTGTTGCCGATGATTAAGGTTATCGAACGCGGCACGCGCCGACCGTATCAGGCGGGGATAGATTCCATGCTTGGGTTGTTAGGCAAACGGCTCGGCGGTCTCAAGCTGGACGAGGCTTTTGCGTCTGACGCGCTCGAATTTCTGCTTACCTATAGCGGCGGCCACGTGCGTAATCTAATGACCTTCGTGCAAAACGCCTGCACTTACGCCGACAACATCCCGATTCCTCTTCTCGCAGCGCAGAAAGCGATACAGCAGACGGTTCGCACCTACAGTACGGCCATACCCGAGGAACACTGGGAAAAGCTCGCACGCCTCGACCGCTCGCCCGACCAGAAAATACCCAACGGCGACCCTGATTATCTGGTAATGCTGGAAAACCTGAGCGTGCTTGAATACGTCAACGGCGGCGGAGATGACCCCTTCGCCGTCGCCGAAACCTGGTACGCCGTCAACCCTATCGTGCGCCAGCTACAGAAATTCAAAGCTGCTGCACGTAAACTCGAAGACGATGCCCGAAAGCCGCAGCCTGCAACTGACAATTCTCCCGACCAAGCCGCGCCATGAGCGACGACACGATTGCCGCCACCGCCGACCCCTTCAGCTCGACCGCGCTCGACGAGGAGACCGAGCTGCGCGCTCTCCAACAGGCGCTTCAGTTCTCCGAAGGCTTCAAGCTCATCTTCGTCCGCTGCAACCAGCCCGAACATCGCAAGCGCCTCGTCGAAATCCTGCGCACACGCCTGCCTGAGCAGAACATCTCAGAGGTTCACCTCACCGAGCCCGTCACACATCTGCTCGACGCCCTGCGAGAACGCCTCCCCTCAAGCGCCCCCGACGCGCTCTTGGTCTCCGGCCTCGAATACTCCCTCCCCGTCGCCGCCGAAGCTCCCACCACGCCCTTCATCGCCAACCTCAACGCCTCACGCAACTCCTTCCCCGAAGTCATCCCCTACCCCCTCGTCCTCTGGATACCCGAATACGTCCTCAACGCCATCATCCTCGCCGCCCCCGACTTCTTCTCCATCCGCTCCGGCGTCTACTTCTTCGCCGCTACACCCGGAGAGACTATGGAGGTTGCCGACTCCCTAACTTCTGGGGCTGAATTTACGCTCTATGATTTAACGCATGCAGAAAAGCTTGAGCGTATTAGAGCGATTGAGAATTTACTGGCGGATTATGAAGCGTTGCCCGCCGACCAGCGAGATTTGTATGCCGAGATGAGATTGCATTTGCGGGTTGGTAATCTGCTGGCGATGTTGGCGTCATACGATGCTGCTGAATCCCATTATCAGCAGATATTAACATTAGCTAATGAGTTAAGTGATCGACCATATAAAGCGGCGGCCTTGATTAGTATCGGCGTTATATATCTTGATAAACGCCGGTTTCCTGAAGCGGAGGAAGCCTTTCAAAAAAGCATTGAGATGTTTTATGAGAGCAATAACCATGAATATGTAGCCTACGCGCTTGCGAATTTAGGTAACTTATACGCAGCCTTGAGGAGATGGGATGATGCTAAGAAGGCTTATGAACAAAGTGTCGAGATTAGACATAAGCTTGGCAAGACGGTGGAAGAGGGATTATCTCTTTATCATCTTGCTCTAGTTCTTACAGAACAAGGACAGCTCCCTGAAGCTGAAGAAGTGTATAAGCAGAGCTTTGACATTGCTCGCGAGCACGATATCTATTCCCTTCTGGGAGCAAATCTACATGGTCTTGGCTTTTTGTATAAAAAGCAGGGAAGACGCTCAGAAGCTGATAGAGCATACCAGCAAGCTCTAAATATCTTCCGACAACTTGATAATCGTAAAATCGTGCCGAAAATACTTCACAACTTAGCCTTATTACGTATAGATCAAGGGGACATTGAAAGTGCCATTGATTTTGTAAAGCAAGCGGTTGAAATTCTGAAGGCAGTGGGAGACAAACAGAATTTAGCAAAGGAACATGCTTTGTTGGAGACATTGGAAAAGGAAGCTAAAGAGGGACACAAACTAAGCATTAAGCAGTAAAATTCATCCCTTAAGTAAGTCGTTTTCTACTCCAATACCGCTTGGTTTTATTTGAGCGGCCTGTTCAATGTATATTAGGTGGCAGGTTTGGAAGTCTGGCTTTGTCCTCGCGCGTCTCCCGGATGAATCCGCGCGTCGAAATCCGTTAGCGTTCGTCAAGACGTAGTATCAAAAGGAGAGTGCAGGAGGCTGTGACACTAGCCCGAAACCTCACGACATCCTCCGGCGCTCCGGCGCTCGAACAGGCGTTGCTCATCAGGAGCATCGCGGGCGGCGACCAGCAGGCTCTCTCCGCGCTCTACGACTCGACGAGCCGTCTGCTCTACGGGTTGGTGCTCGGAATCCTGAACGACACGGGCGCGGCTGAAGAGGTTCTGCTCGACGTTTATACACAGGTCTGGCGTCAGGCGGAGCGTTACCACGAAGCGCGCGGGACGCCGCTCGCATGGCTGACGACCATCGCGCGCAGCCGCGCTATCGACCGCCTGCGCGCAGGCCGCACAGAGCAGCAGCGCACCGCTCCGCTCGACCTGAGCATTCAGACCGCTAACACGGAAAATCTGGAAGAGGCTCTGGCCGTGCGCGAGGTACAGGCGCGAGTGCGGCGCGCTCTGGGAACGCTCCCCGCCGAGCAGCGCGAGGTCATCGAGTTGGCCTACTATTCGGGGATGAGTCATAGCGAAATCGCGTCGAGGCTCTCGCTGCCTCTGGGCACGGTGAAGACGCGCGTGCGTTCGGCGATGATGAGGCTGCGCGAGGTGCTGGGCGGAGTCGGCGCGGAGGTGAGAAATGACGGACAGCCATAGCGAAGAGATGAGAGAGCTGGCCTCGCTCTACGCGCTCGGCAGCCTCGACATGGCCGAAGCCGGAGAGTTCGAGCGCCACCTCGACGAGGGCTGCGAGGTGTGCGCCGCAGAGGTGCGCTCTTTCGATTCTGTGCTGGAGCAACTGGCTTGGGCGAGCATCGTCGCTCGGCCTCCTGTGGAGCTGCGCGAAAAACTTCTGACGCGCATCGCGCTCGAAGCCACGCCCTCGAAGGTCGGAGAAGGAGAGACCGCGCCGCTTCCAGCCGCGCACACGATGTCGTCGCAGCCGTTTCAGTCGTCGCCGTCTGCTTCCGTATCGCCCGTTCCCGGCATCTTGACGATTCGCGCAAGCGAAGGCGAATGGCAGGAGACGGAAGATGCGGGCGTCTTCGTCAAGATGCTCTTCAGCGACGAGGCAATCGGCGTATACACAAGACTGGTACGCATGTCGCCCGGCGCGCGCATCCCTCGTCACAGGCACACGGGCGTCGAGCAGTGCTTCGTCCTCGAAGGCGATTTGCGCACGATCGACGCGGTCAACGTCTCCGGCGATTTCCTCTGCGCACAGCCCGGCACCGTTCACGACGAACTCACCACCGAGCAGGGCGCGCTGCTTCTCATCGTCGCGCCCGAAAGCTACGAAGTCCATCACGACCAGCCGCGACATAACCCATAGACCGAAAATTTCTTCCGTCCCGTCAATCGGGATTTTTCCTCGCTTTGGAAATTTCTCTTTGAAAGAAGCATGGGGAAGGAGCAGCCTGCGCGCGTCTGAGCGCGGCGGCTTGTGGCCTCTCAGGGGCGCGGCTCTCTTCGTGCTATAATTCGTGCCCTGATTCGCCACGTTTATCTGACGCCGACACCTATTTATGACAGGAGGATGAAGGAGAATTATGGCTACCGAACTCAAACGCGAGGGGACGGCTCTCGGCAGGGTTGAAGAGCTTCTGGGCGGCGACGCGCGCACGCTGCTCGAACATACGACTAAGACTATCCCGAAAGAGCAGATTCAAATTCCCGGCCCCGATTTCGTTGACCGCGTCTGGGCTGCATCCGACAGAAACCCGCGCGTGCTGCGCTCGCTCGAAACGCTCTTCAATAGCGGCAGGCTCGCAGGCACAGGCTATCTCTCGATTCTTCCCGTCGATCAGGGTATCGAGCATTCGGCGGGCGCGTCGTTCGCTCCCAACCCGCAATACTTCGACCCCGAAAACATCGTCCGCCTCGCCATCGAGGGCGGCTGCAACGCCGTCGCTTCGACCTTCGGCGTGCTCGGCGTCGTCGCGCGCCGCTACGCGCACAAGATTCCCTTCATCGTCAAGATTAACCATAACGAGCTTTTGACCTACCCGAACCGTTTCGACCAGGTGCTCTTCGGCACCGTCGAGCAGGCTTACAACATGGGCGCGGTGGCTGTCGGCGCGACCGTCTACTTCGGCTCCGAGGAATCCACCCGCCAGATAACCGAAATCAGCGAAGCCTTCGCTCTCGCTCACGAGCTTGGCATGGCGACGATTCTCTGGTGCTACCTGCGTAACCCGAAGTTCAAGGTGACGGAAGGAGACATGCACACCTCGGCTGACCTTTCGGGGCAGGCCAACCATCTCGGCGTCACTATCCAGGCCGACATCATCAAGCAGAAGCTTCCCGAACGAAACGGCGGCTACAACGCCCTCAGCATCGAAAGCGCCTACGGCAAGACCAGCAAGAAAATCTACACCGATTTAACGAGCGACAACCCCATCGACCTCGTGCGCTATCAAGTGGCGAACTGCTACATGGGACGCTGCGGGCTGATTAACTCGGGCGGCGAGTCGAAGGGACAGAGTGACATGGCCGAGGCCGTACGCACCGCCGTCATCAACAAGCGCGGCGGCGGCATGGGACTCATCTCGGGACGGAAAGCCTTCCAGCGCCCGATGCAGGAAGGCGTTGCGCTTCTGAACGCCATTCAGGACGTTTATCTCGCCGACGAAATCACGGTCGCCTGAAACCAGTTTTCCGGCACGAAAAAGAGCGCCGCCCGCCAGTTTTCTTCGAGAGACTCACGGGCGGCTCTCGTTTTACGTCCGGCTGACTGAAGTCCTTATGAGACGGCGAAAGCGTCCGCCCGTCGAACTTTCATGCTAGGATAGACGCTCGAAAGCCCAGCAGTCGAAAGAAATCCGCCGCGCCGCCGGTTTGCGTATTTTAGTCTGGAAACAGATGTCGTATGCAGCCAGCCGACAGCCGCTTCCAAAGTGAGAGGTGCGAATTCGTTTGTCCCCCGAACGCGAGTTGTCAGATGCAAGGGAAGTCGCGCTGCTGCGCGCCGTCGCGGGCGGAGACCAGAAAGCCTTCGCCCAGCTTTACGACGCTTATAGTTCCATCCTTTTCGGCCTCCTGCTTCGTATCTTACATAGCCGCCCCGAGGCGGAAGACGTTTTGCAGGAGGTCTTCCTGCAAGTCTGGCAGCAGGCGTCGAATTACAAGGCGGAGCGCGGTCGTCCGTTCACCTGGCTGGTGACTCTGGCGCGCAGCCGTGCCATCGACCGGCTGCGTCTGAACGAATCGCGCGAGCGCACGGCCAACGTCGTCGCCACCTCCGTCGATGCAACCGATGAGGCGGCTGACGCCGTCGAAGAGACGTTCCGCTCCGAGCAGAGCGACATCGTGCGGCGCGCTCTCGAAGCCATCCCCGAAGACCAGAGGCGAACGCTGCTACTGGCCTACTTCGGAGGATTGACGCAGACCGAGATTGCCGACGAGCTGCGCGAGCCGCTCGGCACCATCAAGACGCGCATGCGTTCGGGCATGCGCAAGCTCAGAGAGTTGTTGAGCGAAAAGGCGCGTGACATGCTTCCGGGTATGTGATGGAACACGAAGTCTACAAAGAGATGCTGGCGCTCGACGCCCTCGGCGTGCTCGAAGAGGCAGACAAAAACGCCCTCGCCGAGCACCTGCGGACGTGCGCCGAGTGTCGCGGCGAAGCCCGCGAGATGCGCGACCTAGCAGGGATGCTAGTCCACACGGTCGCGCCCGTCGCGCCGCCCGTCGCCCTGCGCGCACGCCTGCTCGAAACCATCACAAGCGCCGAGGCCGCGACAGAACGAAACCAGCGCCCGGCGCTCACGCACGATTCCGCGAAGCGCTCCTTTGAGTCCGCGCCCGACCCGCGCGGCGAGCCTGCGGAAGACGAGACGCGGACGGGCGGCGGCGCTTCCGCTTCGTCGAAAGTCCTGTCGTTCGAGTCGGGGCGCGAGGGGCGGAAGGTTGTTTTGAGCAGGTCGGCCTTCGCCTTCGGCGCGATTGCCGCCTCGCTCGTCGTCGTCGCCCTCGCCGCCACGCTCTTCACGCTCTGGACGCGAAACAACCAGTTGCGTCAGGAGCTTGCGCAGGCGTCGGCGCGCGCCGAAGAGCTTTCGCGGCGCACGACCGAGGCGCAAACGGAGCTTGTGCGCGAGCGCGAGACGAGAGAGCTTCTGACCGCGCCCGAGATGAATTTGACGGTTTTGGCCGGAACCGAGGCCGCGCCGCGCGCTCAGGCGACAATCGTCTACGACCGGCGCACCGGGCGTGCCCTCCTGCTCGCCGACGAGCTGCCGCCCGCGCCCGCAGGCAAAGCTTATCAGCTCTGGTTCATCGAGGCGGGTCGCCCGCCGATGCCCGGCAAGGTCTTCACGACCGACGCCGCCGGACACGTAATGATGCGCGACCAGATGCCCGCCGAAGCCGCGCGCGTCACCGTCTTCGCCGTCACGCTTGAACCGGCGCAGGGCGTCGCCGCGCCCACCGGCGACAAAATCCTGCTCGGCAACGATTCCTGAGCCTTCCCCCCTCTTCACGAGCGCTCGCCGACGCACGTTTAGCACTGTCTTCAAGTTTGAAATCCGTATTCCCCATCTCGCTCGTAGATATTTTTTGAGCTTCGCCGCTAATCGAAGGTCAGAGATAAACGGCCTCGCCCCGAATCATTTCCCTGGGAATCAAACTGCCGCCGGTTGAGCTTCGCTCATCCGCGAGAAACAACTTTCGAGGAGCAAGCCCCTTTCACGACAAAAGCTGCGGGCGACAATTCCCCCAACCGGCATCCCCCGACGGATGCCGCGCGCGCAGCGAAGCGGAAACGACCGAATCACCTGCCACGATTCCGTCGCTTCCGCTTTTTTTCTCACGCCTGCCCTTCTCTTCAAAAACGGCGACCGTGCTCTTCTGCTCCGCCTGCTCGTCCGCCCGCGCTGCGACGCTCAGGCCAGTCGCAGCGCCGAGGGTTTCAAATGCGCCGACCTGTTATAAAATAGCTTTGCCGCCCCGAAAGCGTCGGCGGCTGTAGACCCAGGAGAGAGCGAGGAACAGGTAACGTGCCCGATGCGAAGGATAAAGGAAAGACGAAATTGACCAACGAGATTGACGAGCAGACCGGCCAGTACGACATGCGCTTCCTGCTTTGGCGTGCCTTCTGCTCCGAAAACAACGTCCCCGTCGAAACGCTCCCCAGCGACCTCACCGGCGACGCCAGAGAGAAGTGGGAGAAACTCAAAAACAGCCGCCTCCACGACCCCGCCGAAGGCAAGAAATGATTAGTAAATCGTGAATCGTAAATCGTAAATAGTGAAAGACAGTTCTTATCTATTCACGATTTACGATTTACCATTTACGGCTTTTACAGGTATCGACCGAGCGTGTGGCCGCCTGTGAGGAAGGGATTGGTGCGGCGTTCGCGCCCGATGGTGGTTTGAGGGCCGTGACCGGAGTAAACCTCCACGTCGTCGCCGAGCGGGACGATTCTGTTGAGCAGCGAATCCATCAACTGTTCGCCTGAGCCTCCGGGTAAATCCGTCCTCCCGATTGAGCCCGCGAACAGGCAATCGCCGACAAAGACCTTTCTCTCCTGCGGCTCGAAGAGTACGACGTGGCCGGGCGTGTGCCCCGGACAATGTATGACCCTGAACGCGAGCTTGCCGACCGCGTAGGTCTCCCCGTCCGTCCAGTATCTATCGACGGGCGGCGGCGTCTCATACTGAAAGCCGTAGGCCGTCCAGTGCGAGCGCGGAATGCCTATCCATGCGGGCTGCTCGGGCAGGGCGCGGTAGAGCGGCTCGTCGGCCTCGTGAAGAATCACTTCGGCCTCGGGCTTGCGCCTTTTGAGCGCGGCCACGCCGCCGACGTGATCCATGTGCGCGTGCGTTAGCGCGATGGCCTGAAGCTCAAGGCCGAGGCGGTCGAGCGCCGCGACGATTGAATCGGAATCTTCGGCCGGGTCGATGCAGACGGCGCGCCGCGTCTCTTCGCAGCCGACGAGGCGCGTGTGCTGCTGAAACGAACTCAGCGTTAGTTGTTCGATAATCATAAGAAGAAAGCTCGTCAGCCCGTCAGCCTGTCAGCAATCAGCCAGCCATTTTTTCGCATCTAACAATCTAACGAAACACAGCTTGGCTGATTGCTGACTGGCTGAACGCTGATAGCTGTAGAGAGTATAATTCGCTCACGAGCCTTTGCGCCAACACGCGACACATTTCGAGAAGAGGTTTTAAGACTTATGCCGATGAGTAGGAAGGCGGCTTCGCTCGCCGAAATTTTAGACGAGATGACGGCCGAAGCCGCGCCCGAGCTGACCGAGCATCTCGCGGGCACACAAGACCTGCGCTGCTACGCCTGCGGTCACCGTTGCCTTATCCGCGAAGGCAAACGCGGCATCTGCAAAGTCCGCTACAACGAGCGTGGACGCCTGCTTGTCCCCAAAGGCTACGTCGCCGCCCTCGCCTGCGACCCCACCGAAAAGAAACCCTTCTTCCACGCCCTCCCCGGCTCCGACACCCTCACCTTCGGCATGCTCGGCTGCGACCTGCACTGCGCCTACTGCTTCACCGGTGACACGCTCGTCACAACCCATCGCGGCCCCATCAGCTTAGAGGAATTGTTTCGCTCCGCTCCGCGAGTAGAGCAGCACCCGGACGCCGAAATCGCCTTTCACGACGACCTCAGCGCGGTGGCCGCATCGGGCGAGCTTCGGAAGGTGCGCGGAATTTTCAAACACTCCTATCGCGGACGCCTCGCCATCGTCAAACCTTTTTACCTGCCGGAACTGCGCTGCACGCCAGACCACCGCGTCTACGCGACAGACGACCCCGCCGCGCCGCCCGCGCCCATCCATGCCGAGCGCCTGACTGAAAATCACTACCTTGCGATTCCACGCCACTACGCTTTCTCCTCCACGCAGATAGCAGATTTGATGAAAGAGCTATGCGCGTCACGTAAAGTAATTGAAACAGAAGATTACTGTCTCGTGCCGCTTCGCAGCATCAAGTTCAACGACTACGAAGGCGACGTGTACAACATGGAGGTGGAGGAAGAGCACAACTACCTTGCGGGCTTCTTTCTCGTCTCGAACTGCCAGAACTGGCTGACATCGCAGACCTTGAGAGACGATGCGGCGGGCGTGGAGCCGAGGGTGGTGTCGGCGGAGCGTTTGGTGACGATGGCGCGGGCGTGCGGGGCGTCGATGGTTGGGACGAGTTATAACGAGCCTCTGATTACAGCGGAGTGGGCGATAGATGTTTTCAGGAAGGCCAAGCCTGCCGGGTTCAAAACAGCATTCATCTCAAACGGCAACGCGACGCCGCAGGTCTTGGATTACATCCGCCCCTGGACTGATTGCTACAAGATTGATTTGAAGTCGATGAGCGACCGCAACTACCGGCAGCTCGGCGGCGTCGTCGATAACATCCTCGACACCGTCAGGATGGTCAAAGAGCGCGGCTTCTGGACGGAGATTGTCACGCTCGTCATCCCCGGCTTCAACGACTCGGAGGACGAACTCAGGCGCGCGGCGGATTTCATCGCCTCCGTCTCGCCAGACATTCCCTGGCACGTGACGGCCTTTCACAAAGACTACAACATGACCGAGAACGAGAACACGACCGCCGAACAGCTCATCCGCGCCTGCGAAATCGGACGCGAGGCCGGCTTGCGCTACGTCTACGCCGGAAACCTGCCCGGTCGCGTCGGGCGCTGGGAGCACACCTTCTGCCACTCGTGCGAAGAGCTTCTCGTCGAGCGCTACGGCTACATCATTCGCCAGATGAAAGTGACGCCCGAAGGGCGCTGCCCGAAGTGCTCGGCCTCGATTCCGGGCGTGTGGAGTTGATTTCCGAGCGCCCTATTTTTCTGCGGGACGAAGCGTTTACAGGCCATTTCCGAGGGGGCGAAATTTAACCCGGATTCACCTCCCCATAATTCTTGCGTTCGGACTGCCGGGCATGATAGAAGCTTAATTTACGTCGGTTCCGTCCGCACCTGTCCGTAGAAACCAAACCGGTCAATCGCAGAAGGTTACTGAAAATTCAACTTCGCTTGCTCCCTTCGATGTGCCGGGAAGGTTTCCGAATATTCAACTACCAGAGTCCAAACCTTAAATAATGAGGAGTTCCTTAACCATGCGTAAGTTTTTCTGCCTGACGTTTGTCGCGCTGTGCCTGGTCTTCAATACGGCGGCGGCGTTGGCGCAAACGGCGGCGACTACCGGCGAAATCGCCGGGACTGTCAAAGATGTGCAGGGCGCGGCGGTGGCTAACGCGACCGTCACCGTCAGCAACCCACAGAACGGGTTTTCCCAAACCTACACGACCGACGACGAGGGTAAATTCCGCGCCGTCCAACTCCGGCCCGGCGACTACACGCTGACCATCGAGGCTCAGGGCTTCGGCCTCACCACTCAGACCGGCTACAAGGTCGAGGTCGGCTCGTCGCTCGACGCGGCGATCACGCTTCAGGTCAACGCCGTCACCGAAGAAGTGCTCGTGACGAGCGCGGCGGTCGAGACGACGCAGGTGCAAACCCCCACCGTGCTCAACCAGACCTCCATCAGCCAGCTTCCCATCAACGGCCGTCGCTTTCAGGACTTCGTTCTGCTGACGCCGACCGCGCAGACCGACCCCGTTCGCAATCAAATCTCCCTCGTCGGCCAGCGCGGCATCAACGCCAACGTCCAGATTGACGGCGCCGACTACAACAACCCGTTCTTCGGCGGCATTCGCGGCGGCGAGCGTTCCAACAACGCGCCGACCATCCCGCAGAGCGCCATCCGCGAGTTTCAGGTCGTCGCCTCCGGCTACAACGCCGAGTTCGGTCGCTCGACCGGCGGCATCGTCAACGCCGTCACCAAGTCCGGTACGAACGAGTTCAACGGGTCGGGCTTCTACCTCGTCCGCCCGGCAGAGCTTGCGCACCGCAACGCCTTCGGCCAAGTGGCCGCCCCCACACAGCACCAGTTCGGCGGCGCGCTCGGCGGCCCGCTCTACCTGCCACGCTTCGGCGAAGGCGGCCCCGTCACCGTCGGCGGCAAGAACCGCTCGTTCTTCTTCGTCTCCTACGAGGAACAGAGATTGAATCAGGAGCGCGCCGTGCTCTTCCCCAACCTCGCGCTGATTAACGCGTCAACCGCTGGCGTCGGCGAGGCTTTCAACTTCTATAGCGGCCTCCAGGGCCCTTACACGCAGACCAACAACGCGCGCGTCTTCCTCGTCCGCACCGACTTCAATCTCAATCAGGCGAACCAGCTCAACTTCCGCTACAACTACAGCACCAACACGGCTCTGAACGCCGTCACGGCTGGAACTTCTTTGCAGGCGACCACGAACAGCGCGCTCTCCAACAACGGTACAGAGGGCGACAGGCAGCACACCTTCGTCGGCCAGATGACCTCCTTCTTCGGCTCGAACAAGGTCAACGAGCTGCGCGGACAGTATTCGCGCGAGAATCGCCCGCGCATCGCCAACGAGATTTCGCCGCTCGTCAACAACAGCATCGGCACGTTCGGCACGGTCTCCTTCCTGCCGACCACGCAGTCCGACTCGCGCGTCCAGTTCACCGATAACTTCACCGTCACGGACGGCGCGCACACCTTCAAGTTCGGCGGCGAGTATAATCGCACCTACGCCACGCAGCTCTTCGCCTTCCGCCAGACCGGAAACTTCGCCTTCACTGGTCTCGGCGGCTCTGATGCGACCACCATCACGACGCTTCTCAGAATCCTTTCCGTCGGCAGCAGCGCAGCGGGCGACCCCGCCAATCGCTTCGACGATAACCGCGTCACCTACACGCGCGCGACCGGCAACGGCCTCGCCGAGCTGACTTCGCACGAGATTGCCTTCTACGGTCAGGATTCGTGGCGCATCCGCCCGAACTTCACTTTGAACTACGGCCTTCGCTACGAAGCACAGTTCATGCCCGAGCCCGAGGCCAACAACACGGCGCTCGTCAACGCCGTCGGCGGTCGAGACCTGCCCATTGGTGGCAGAGTTGACCCGACCGTGATTAACGACCAGACCAAGCAGTTCGCGCCGCGTCTCGGCTTCGCCTGGGATCCCTGGAGCGACGGCAGAACGGTCGTGCGCGGCTTCGGCGGCATCTACTTCGCGCGCACTCCCTTGATTACCCTTGCCGGGCCTATCAATAACTTCCGCACGCCGCCGGGCGACGTGGCCTTGCAGCTTCAGGGCATCACCACCGCTTCGGGGGCGGGGACGGCCTGCGCCAACCTCAACAGCCCGCAATGCCCGAACACCATCTACAAGCAGTTCCAGCTCATCGGCATCGACCTCAACCAGTTCACGCTCGGCAGTCTGCCGATTCTCACGGTCGAGCAGTTGCAGCAAATCAACTCCATCGTCGCACAGCGTCGCGGCATCACCTTCAACCCGCTCAACGGTCTTCAGTTGACGACCGTCGGCGACGACCTGAAGAATCCCCGCTCCGTGCAGTTCGGCGGCGGCATCGAGCGCGAGGTGATGCGAGGCATGACCGTCGGCGCGACCTTCGATTACGTCAACACCATCAACCTCAACCGCAACCGCGACTACGACCTGCCCGTGCCCTTCATCCGTCCCGGCGACCTCAGCCAGCGCCCCTTCTACGGTATCAGCACGGCCACGCCCGCCGCTTTCCGTCAGAATCGTCCCATCACCGAGCTTGGCAACAACGGCTACGTGCAGGTGCGCGAGGCTTCGGCTCGCTCGCTCTATCGAGCCTTCACCGTGCGCGCGCAGCTTCGCCGCAAGTACGGACAGTTCGACGCCTTCTACGTTCTCTCGAAGAATCTGGACGACGATTCGACCGAGCGCAACGCAACCTTCGCCGAATACGACAACAGCTTCGACTTGAGACCCGAGTACAGCTTCTCGCGCCTCGACCGTCGCCACCAGTTCGTCTTCAACACGGTCTTGAACGCGCCCTTCGGCTTCCAGATTTCCTCGACCGGACGCTTCCTCTCCGGCAACCCGATTGACGTGAGCGTGAGCGGCATCGTCGCGCCCGCCGGGTCGGGTCTGACGAACGCGCAGTACGCCGCGCTCGTCACACTGGCGAGCAACACCACCGGCGACCTCAACCAGGATGCCGGTAACTTCTCCGACCGCCCGTTCATCGCGCCGGGCGTGCCCTCGAAGCGCAACTCCTATCGCAACCTGCCGTTCCGCAACGTTGACCTCCGCATCCAGCGCGACTTCAACTTCGGCGACAGGTTCCGCATCTCGCCCTCCTTCGAGGTCTTCAACGTCCTCAAGTTCAGGAACATTCAGCTCGCCTCGACGACAGCGACCAACTACGGCAACCCCGGCATCAACGAGCGGACGGGCGAAGTGCTCGCGCCTTCCAACCCGACCTTCCTCCAGGTGCGCGATGCCAACGGCAACTACCTGCTCACCAACAACGCAGGTCAGCCCGTGCAGATGCAGATTGGCGTCCGCGTGCAGTTCTAAACGCACACCGGACTTCGACCATCAAACCTTCAGAGCGAGCGCGCTTCTTCGGGAGCGCGCTCTTTTTTTGTCCGAAGAACGGGCGGCGCTCTGTACGGAAACAGGCACAATGCCGCTCGCCCCGACGCACGACGAAAAACTCGCTCGCCCCGCGCATCGCCTGTCGCCTGAACGACTTGCTCAAGCGCCGTAGACTCTTCACGCCGCGCTCGCCCCCTCGCGGCACGAGCGTTGCCAATTTTCTCCGGCGTGAAGCGTCCGAGACGCGCCCGCATCTGCTTGCGCGCGAGGTCTTCGCCGTTTTCGTTAGACACCAAAGGAGGAACTTAAATCATGGGTTTACCGAACAGAGACGAGATGGAAGGAAAATTCGACCAGGCTAAGGGTTCTGTCAAAGAGAATGTGGGCGGCGCTATCGGCGACAGGGAGATGGAAACAGAGGGTCAGGCCGACCGCGCTGGAGGCAATCTTCAGGAAGGCTTCGGCACGGCCAAACGCAAAGTCGGCGAGACGATTGAAGACATCGGCGACGCCATCAAACGCTAAGCCGATTCTTCGAGCGATTCTTCTCCGCGAAGAACGTCTGAGCAAAACCACTTCTTCAGCAAACGGCTGAACAAACCAGCAGACGTTTGAACAAACGACGAGGGCGCGGACAAAGCTTCAGGATGCCTTGTTCACGCCCTTACTTTATCTGCGTCGCTGCTCAATCGCGTCTCCGCCAATTTCTGCTCGGCGGGTCGTCGTCGAGCAAGCGGTCAACGCCGCGACGCCTCAGCCTCTCCATGTAATCTCGCTCGGGCGTGCGCTCGAAATGCTCTCGCCTGTCGGCGACGACGCGCTCTCGTTCCCTCGGCGTCAGCGCACGACCCGGACGAAACTCACCGCGCTCATCCTCGCGCGCGTCTCTCTCTTCCGCGCGAGGCCGCCCCTCGAAACGCGGGCGCGCCGGTCTCTCTTCAAAACTCCGCTCGTCCCGCCCGTCGCCGCGCTCGATTTCGCGCTCGCGCTCTTCGCGGTAACGCCGCATGCTCTCCAACTGGCTGCGCCGCGCTTCGCCGAGCGCCTCCTCAAAACGTCGCTCTCGCTCCCCGTCGCGCACACGCTCCGACTCGCGCACACGCTCCGCGTCGTCTTCTTCGCGACGGCGCACCCGATGCTGACGACGCTCTTCTTCCTCTTCCAGTTCGCGCTCCTCTTCAAAGCGTCGAACCCCTTCGGCGTGACGCTCGGCCTGACGACGAAAGCGTGCGAGGTCTTCGTCGAGCTGCCGCTCGGGATTTCTGCCGAAGAAGCGCGCCGCCGCCTCACCGGAACGCCCGCCCGGCGTCCCGTAACCGAGAACCGCGCGCAGCAGCGTCGTTCCCCTTCGCGTCTCCTGCAAAATCAGCTCGCCGTCCGCCTCAACGTCGCCCTCCAAAGAGCGCCACGCCAGGCGGTGGTCAGGCTCGAAGACCGTCGTCTCGGCAACCCACACAGCATCCTCTCCGGCAGCCGTCTCAACCCGCCAGCGCGTCGCACGCCGCCCCACGCGCCGCACCTCCCTGATGCCACGCATCCAGCGCGGGAAGCTCTCAAAATCACTCAACAACTCGAACACGCGCTCCACCGGCGCGTCTATCTCAATCGCCCGCTCTGCTCTCTCCATGACAACACCTTAAAGAAATGATGAATGCGGAATGATGAATGATGAATGAAAAGCAGAAAGCTTTGGTCTTTCA
Source organism: Pyrinomonadaceae bacterium (assembly GCA_036399175.1). GTDB lineage: Bacteria > Acidobacteriota > Blastocatellia > Pyrinomonadales > Pyrinomonadaceae > DASWNP01. Next base: position 84,194 of record DASWNP010000025.1, read on the forward strand.
ATTCATCATTCATCATTCCGCATTCATCATTTGTCTTACTCCTGTCTGACGTGTTCGGCTCCGAGTTCTTCGAGAAGTTTTTCGAGCGCGTCGGCGTCTTGGTCGGCTTTGGCTTCGACGCCGATGAGGATGCCGCCGCTTCTGAGGCTTGCATCGTAGACCTTCGCGCGATGCTCGGGGATGCCTGCGCCGACGAGCGCGCCGATGAGACCGCCCGCCGCTCCGCCCGCGCCCGCGCCCGCCAGAGCCGCCGCCAGAGGCCCGGCGATAATCAGCCCGATGCCGGGCAAAGCGACCGTCGTGCCGACGGCGGCGATGGCCGCCAGCACCGCGCCGATTGTTCCGCCGACCGCGCCGCCGATGCCTGCGCCGTCAGCCGCCCGCGTCCCGGTCTCAATCGCAAACTCTTTGCTCTTCGTCGCGTCCGACATCAACACGCTGATGTCCTCGCGCGTAAATCCACGCTTGATAAGCGCATCGACCGCAGCCTCCGCCGCCACGCGCGTCTTGAATACTCCCGTAATCAGTTTAGCCATAACGAATGCTCCTTTAACAGATGCGCCGCCCGCCACGAGCCGGCGCGAGAACCATAGATTTGCACATGCGCCGCTGGCTGCGTGCGTGCCGAAAGCGCACAGATAATCATGCTTCAAGGGGGACGCGTAATGTTGGAGCAACGCCCTTGCTATGTCAACTGCCGTAGCAATCAGCAATCAGCTATCAGCTATCAGCTTTCAGCCGTCAGCTTTCAGCCGGAATCAGAAGCAGCACTTCGAGTTTCTGAAACGACGATTTCGGTTTGGCTGAACGCTGACTGCTGATTGCTGATTGCTCCCATCGATTGCTGATAGCTTTTAACCAGTGTAATGTAACGCGCGCTATCCGAGACATGGGAGGGACTAGGGTTTGTGATTAAGGCTGTCATTTTCGACATCGACGGGACGCTCGTCGATTCGGTCGATTTACACGCGGAGGCATGGCAACGCACCTTCCGCCGGTTCGGACGCGAGGTTGCTTTTCGAGACGTGCGACACCAGATAGGCAAGGGCGGCGACCAGTTGATGCCCGTCTTCTTCGAGCGCGAGCAGCTCGACGACTTCGGCGAAGAGATGGAGAAATACCGGGGCGACCTCTACAAGCGCGAGTATCTGCCGCGCGTCAGCGCCTTCCCACAGGTGCGCGAGCTGTTTGAGCGTATCCGCGCCGACGGAAAGCGTATCGCGCTCGCTTCATCCGCCAAAGAGGACGAGCTTGGCACTTACAAAAAGGTGGCGCGCATCGAAGACCTCGTCGAAGCCCAGACCTCAGCCGACGACGCCGACAAATCCAAGCCTCATCCGGACATCTTCGAGGCTGCACTCGCCGAGCTTGACGGTATCGACACCCGGCAAGTCATCGTCGTCGGCGATACGCCCTACGACGCAGAAGCCGCCGCCAAAGCGAGCTTACGCACCATCGGCCTTCTCTGCGGCGGCTTCCCCGAACAGGAACTCCGCGACGCCGGTTGCATCCGAATCTACCGAGACCCCGCCGACCTGCTCGCACACTACGAAGAGTCGCCGCTTGTATAAAGTCTGGAGTCTGAAGTCTGGAGTCTGGAGTCAAAACCAAAACAGTTCTTGTCTTTGACTTCAGACTCCAGACTCCAGACTCCAGACTCTAGACTTCCCCATGAGAATCCTTCACATCAGTTCGGCGCGCGCATTGGGTGGAGGCGAGCGGCATCTGGCCGGGCTTTTGGAGGGGCTCGTCGTGCGCGGCCACGAAGTTTACGCGGCGCTCTCTCACGCTTCGCTGCTCGGCGCAGAGTTGAAGAAAGTTCCCGACGCAAACGTCCTCCGGCTGCCACTGAGAAACGCGCTCGATGCGCCGAGCGCCCTGCGCCTCGCGCGCTTCGTCAGGGCGCGTCGCATCGAGATTGTTCACGCGCACCTCGCGCGCGACTATCCTCTGGCCGCGCTCGCTTCGCGCCTCGCTCCCGGCTCAAAACTTTTCATCACGCGCCACGTCCTCTTCCCTCTCGGACGTGTGCACTCGCTCGTCCTCCGGCGAGCTGCGCGCATCCTCGCCGTCTCCGGCGCGGTAGAGCGCGCCCTGCGTGCTCAGCGACTTTTTCCGACGGATAAAATTCGCACCGTTCAAAACGGCATCGACATCGAGCGTTTCGAGCGCGCGGCGCGAGGGTTCGACCGCACGGAGTTTCGCAGGAGACTGGGCGCGTCGGCGCGGCTCGTCGTGGGAACGGTGGGAGAGTTGAGCAATGTTAAGGGTCAGGAGGATTTCTTGCGCGCGGCGGCGCTGGTGGTTCGTGCGTTGGGAGACGGGGTCGGGTTTCTCGTCGTCGGCGAAGACGCGTCGCGCGACGGCCAAAGGCGAGCGGCGCTCGGGCGGCTCGTCGCCGAGTTGGGCATCGGCGAGCGCCTGCGACTGCTCGGACGCATGGAGGATGTCGCGCCCCTGCTTCACGCGCTCGACCTCTACGTCTCAGCTTCGCGCTCCGAGGCTTTCGGGCTCGCCATCGTCGAAGCGATGGCCTGCGGCTTGGCCGTAGTGGCGACGGCGACTGAAGGTGCGAGAGAAATCGTCGAAGACGGCGAGACGGGGCGACTCGTCGGCGTCGGCAACGTTGATGCGCTGGCCGAGAGCATCCTTGCGCTGCTCGCCAATCCTTCGGAGCGCGAACGCCTCGGCGCTCAGGCACGCGCCTCCGCCCGCGAACGCTTCAGCCTCGTACGCATGATAGAAGCGACCGAAAAACTCTACCTCGAAGCCCTCGGCGAGAAGTGAAGCAGGGTCACTCCTGAGCGCGAAGCGAAGTCGGATTGCCTCCGAGTGGGCGGCGCAGGTCGGGTTGTTTGACCGTCGCGCGCTTCGCGTGTTATCTACGCGTCGCTAAATTTCATCCTGCTGACTGGCTGACTGCTGATTGCTGAACGATGATTGCTTCTTGAGAGGGATGCTTTAATGAGCGTCTTGCGCGTTGGCGGAATCGAGCTTGGATACGAGGTGGCGGGAGCGGGCCCGGCGGTAGTGCTGCTGCACGGTTTTCCTTTTAACCGTTCGATGTGGCGCGAGCAGGTCGAAGTGCTGAGCCAAAGTCGTCGGGTGATTACGCCTGACCTGCGCGGGCACGGCGAGACGAGCGCGATGGATGAGGCGGCGACGATGGAGCGGATGGCCGAAGATACGACGGCGCTTCTGGACGAGCTGGGAATCGAGCGCGCCGTCGTCGGCGGTCTGTCGATGGGCGGCTACGTGGCTCTGGCCTTCTATCGTCTCTTCCCCGAGCGAGTGCGCGCGATGGTGCTCGCCGACACGCGCGCGACGCCGGACACTGAAGAGGCGCGTCGCACTCGTGAAGAGACGGCGCAGAGAGCTTTGAAGGAGGGGATGGGCGCGATTGTCGAGACGATGCTGCCGAAGCTCGTCGCGCCCGCGACGCTTGAAGGTAACGCTGAAGTCCTGTCGCGGCTGCGCGAGATGATGGAGCGGACGAATCCTGTGGGTGCGGCCTCCGCGCTTCGCGGCATGGCCTTGCGACGCGACCAGACAGACCTGCTTGCGCGGATAGACGTGCCCGTGCTCGTCGTCGTCGGCGACTCGGACGCCGTCACACCGCCGAAGGATGCGGAAGCGATGCACGCCGCGATTGCGGGCTCGCATCTCCAAGTCATCGAAGGCGCGGGTCACGTCTCGAACATGGAGCGCCCCGAAGAGTTCAACCGCGCGCTTCTGGAGTTTCTCGACGCGCTCGAAGCTTAAAAGAGTCTGTTACTGAAACGGCATCTGCTGGTAGAATACGACGCGTTCGGGGAAGTTAAATTTGAGAGGCACGAGTTCTTCGCGCCGCCATTCCAATCCGCACAGGCCGACGCGGTTTCAAGCAAGACGAATCAGAGCAGGAGCATTTCATGTCCGACAAAAAAGGTTGGGGCTCGGCAGTCCTCGGCTGGTTCATCGTACAGGACGAAGCGCAGCAGGGGCAGGGGCAGCAGGGCGGCGTCGCGCCCGCGCAGATGGACGAGACGGACGCCCTCATCGCCAAATACGCCAGCGAGCAGATGCAGACGGACGCAGGCTCGGCTTCCTATCAAGCGAGCGGCGGCGACCAGACCACGTCCGTCCCTTCAGCCGAACAGGTTTTCCAGAAGGGAGTGCCCGCCTCGACGGGCGGGCAGGTCGATTTCGATGCCGTCTTCGAGTCGGCGGGCGTCGATGCCTCGGAGCGCGAGCGCGTGGCGAAGGCCGTCGCGCTTTTGCAGAGTCTTCCCGCCGATACGGACAGGACGGTCAAGAAGCAGATTGTCGAAGCCAGCTTGCGAGCGTTCGGCGTGCCCGTCGAGAAGATTATCGAGGCCGGAGCAGAAGAGATTCAGGCGCTGGAGTTCTACATTCGCGCCGGTGCAACCGACACCGAAAAGCTGATGGACGAATCTGAACAGCGCATCCGTGAGTACGAGCAGGAGATTGAGAACATCCGGCGGATTATGCAGGAGCGCGTCTCGGAGCAGCAGTCGGTCATCAAGGCTTGCAACGAGAAGAAGCTTGAGGTTCAGCAAATTCTGGAGTTCTTCGGTCGGGACGCGGTCGCCGCCGTCGTCAAGGCGTCGCCGAAGCTCCACGACCCGTCGGGCGAAGCCGCGCCGCCGTCGGCCAACTGAAGAAAGGGAGACAAAGATGAGTTTTTTCAGCCGCATCGGAAACCTTTGGCGAGGTTTCCTCTCGCTCTGGATTTCGGACATCGAGAAGGAGCACCCGGAGATTGCATACGAGAACGCCATCAACTCGATGGTCGGCAAGTACTCGAAGCTCAAGACGGCCACCGCCTCCATCATGCGCCGCCGCGAAGAACTCGACGAGCGCTTCAAGAACGTCAACCGCGAGCTTGAGCAGACCAACGCCGAGCTTGAGACCGCCGTCGAGACCAATCAGGACGACCTCGCCGTCATCCTCATCCAGAAACAGACTCAACTAAAGACGGAACAGGCCGAGCTTCAGGCCGAATTAGAAACGGCGAAGTCAGACGCCGACTCGGCCAAGTCTTCCCTCCTGGGCGTGCAGTCCGAAATCAGGAAGCTACAGGCCGAGCGCGACACGATGCTCGCCAAGATGCAGTCGGCTCAGGCGCGCATCAAGGTTCAGGAACAGCTCGACGGTCTCTCGGTAGACGAAGAAGTCCGCGCGCTCGACAACGTACGCAAGCACATCAAGACGACCATCGCCGAAGCCAACCTCGGCAAAGAACTCTCCGAGTCCTCCCTCGACTCGCGCCTCGCTTCGCTCCGCAATCAGACCGGCGACGTGCAGGCGCGCAAACAGCTCGCCGACCTCAAAGCCCGCAAGGCCGCGCAGCAACAGCAGGGCGGACAGAAGACGATGTAAGAAAATGCGGAATGATGAATGCGGAATGATGAATTGAAAGACAAAAGCTTTCCTGCTTTTCATTCATCATTCATCATTCCGCATTCATCATTTTTATAGAACCTTAAAAAGCGAGAGGCTACGCTATGAAACTCACCCCCTTTGCGAAAGTTTTTATCTCGGTGGTTATCCTCGGCGTCATCGGCTACGCCGCGTGGCATTACAAGGGCGACGCGCTGAAGCGCTGGGCGGTCGGCGATAAGCAGAGCGGCGAGGGCACTGTGATTGGCAAGGACGACTTCGGCAAGCTCTCGGACGCGCCCGGCGACCCCGGACGCGGCGTGGGCTCGACCGGCGTCAGCACCGTCGCCATCGGCGCGGGCAAGCTCAATCGCCCGCTCGTCGTCGCCATCAATACATGGGCGGGACACGCGCCGGGGATAGTCTTCAACGCGGGGATGGAGCCGAGCGCCTCTTCGCTCTACAAGAAGCAGTTCAACATGGATGTGAAATTCATCCTGATTGAAGACCCTGCGGCCAAGCTCGCCGCCTTCCGCAACGGCGAAGTCGATATCATGTGGAACACGGTGGACAACTGGGCGCGCGAGGCTTCGATTCTCGCCGAGCAGAACCAGCGTGCGCGCTCCATCATCCTGCAAGACTGGTCGCGCGGCGGCGACGGCATCGTCTCGCTCGCCTCCATCAAGTCAATCGAAGACCTCAAGGGGCGTAAGATTGCCTGCACGCAGTTCACGCCCTCGCACTTCCTCCTGCTCTACCTGCTCTCGCAGTCCGGTCTCTCGCCCGAAGACCGCAACGCCGTCGAACGAAACATCGTCTTCACACAGGACGCGCCCGCAGCCGCCGCCATGTTCAAGGCGCGACAAGTTGACGCCGCCGTCACATGGGAGCCAGACCTCTCGGCGGCTGTCGCGGCGCGCGGCGACGAAGCGCACGTCCTCGTCTCGACCAGCGCCGCCTCTAACATCATCGCCGACACGCTCTGCGCCCGTCAGGAACTCGTCGAGCGCTCGCCCGAGACCATCCGCGATTTCGTTCACGGCTGGTTCCAGGGCATCGAGATGATGAAGACCGACCCTGCCTCTTCCTACGCGGTCGTCGGTCGCGCCTTGAAGCTCGACGACGAGACCGTCTCCGGCATGCTCTCCGGCCTCAAGCTCACGCCCTACGCCGACAACGCGCAGTTCTACGGACTCACGGGCGGGCGCGCTCACTACGAGACGCTCTTCGACACGGCCTTCGTCATCTGGCGCAAGAAAGGGCTCGTCACGCGCACCGTCTCGGCGAAGGATTGGGCTGACACCCGTTTCATACAGACTTTGGCCTCGGCCTATCCCGGCCAGAAGGTCGAAGAGAAACAGGTGGCCGCCTCGAAGAATCCTTCGCCCCAAGACCGCGCCATCATCAACAAGCAAATCCAGATTCACTTCACGCCCAACTCCGACGAGATTATGGCCGGCTCCTACTTCGTCCTCGACTCGCTCGGCGACACCATGACCTCCTTCGGCAACACCGTGCTTCGCATCGAAGGCAACACCGACGCGCAGGGCAACCCCACCGCCAACATGGCTCTCTCCGAGCGCCGCGCGCTGGCCGTCAAAAACTACATCGTCAAAAACTTCCCCAACATTCCGCCCACGCGCTTCCAGACCATCGGGCGCGGCCAATCCAACCCCATCGCCGAAAACACCACCGAAGCCGGACGCCAGATGAACCGCCGCACCGACATCAAGGTCGTGCTCTCCGGCGGCGAATGAAAAAGAAGCGGTCAGCAATCAGCCGTTCAGCGTTCAGCCAAACAGGTTCGTAAAGTTTAACCGTGAGTGCCCTTGATTGCTGGCTGAACGCTGACTGCTGATTGCTGACAGCTAATTGCTGATTGCTGACTAGCTATGTCTTCAAGAAAACAAAACCTCTTCGCTCTGCGACAGCCTATGCCGCGAAGGACGGCTTTCCTGCTCGGCTTCGTCGCGCCCGCGCTGGTAATCGGAGCGTGGTGCGCGGTCAGTTATGGTGGACTGGCAAACCCCTCGTTTCTGCCGACGCCGACCGAAGTCGTGCGCGGGCTGCTCCAACTCTTTCTCGACGAGAGATACGATCTCGGCGGCGCGATTCTGATTTCCACGAAGCGCATCGCGCTCGCTTTCCTTCTGGCCTCGGCGCTCGCCTTGCCGCTCGGCGTCCTGATGGGAGCCTTCGAGCCGGTCAACCGTTTCTTCGAGCCGATTATGGCTCCCCTGCGCTACATGCCGATTTCGGCCTTCATCCCCCTGCTGATTCTCTGGTTCGGCATCTACGAGAAACAGAAGATTGCGTTTCTCTTCCTCGGCGTCTTCGTCTATCTGCTGCCGGTCGTCGTCTCGGCGATTCGACTCGTGCCGGAAGAGCTTGTGCAGACGGCTTTGACGCTCGGCGCGACGAAGTGGCAGGTGATTAGAACCGTCCTGATTCCGGCGGCGCTGCCGGAGATTTTCGATTCGTTCCGAGTGATGAACGCCATCGCCTGGACTTACGTGATTCTGGCCGAAGCGGTCAATCCGGGCGGCGGGCTCGGTTACATGGTCGAGCTTGCGCGCACGCATCATAGACCTTCATGGTCGTTCGCCGGACTCCTTATCATCGGCGGCATCGGTCTTCTCACCGACTTTTTGATTCGCGCCGTCTCGAATCTTCTCTTTCGTTGGAGGGAAAAGACCACATGAGCAGTAGCAGCAGCAGCGAGCGCGAGGCGATGGATTCGACGCCGCAGGCGGGCGAGCCGGGCACGGTGGCCGTCACCCTCGAAGACCAGCCGCGCGCCGTCAAGCCGACCTACAACCCCGAGCAGATTGAAGGCGTGCCGAAGCTGCGCGTCCAGAATCTGAGCGTCACCTACATCGACCGTCACGGCAACCAGACCGAAGCTGTCCGCGACGTTTCCTTCGACATCGAAGACAAACCCGAATCGGGCGAGATAGTCGTCTTCCTCGGCCCGTCGGGCTGCGGCAAATCGACCATCCTCAAGGCCGTCGCCGGTCTTCTACCTCCGACGAAGGGCGAGGTTCTCATCGACGGCCAGCCCGTCACAGACACGGGGCGCGACCGGGGCATGGTCTTTCAGGCTTACACCTCCTTCGCCTGGCTCAGCGTGCGCGACAACGTCGAATACGGACTGCGCCTGCAAGGCGTGCCAAAGGCCGAGCGGCGTAAGCTCTCCGACAAATATCTCGAAGCCGTCGGACTCGCAGACTTCGCCGACCGTTACCCGAAAGACCTCTCCGGCGGCATGAAGCAGCGCGTCGCCATCGCGCGCACGCTCATCAACAAGCCCCGCATCGTCCTCATGGACGAGCCCTACGGCGCGCTCGACCCGCAGACGCGCTGGGGCATGCAGGGGCTTCTCCTCGATGTCTCGAAATCCGAGAACAACACGATTCTCTTCGTCACACACGACGTTTCCGAAGCGGTCTATCTGGCCGACACGGCCTATGTCCTCTCGCCCCGCCCCGCGCGCATCCTCCATCGTGTAGACATCCCCTTCTTCCGCACGCGCGACATCTCGCTCAAGTCGTCCTCCGAATTTCGCGCCGTCGAAAAGAAGCTGCTCAACCTTCTCTACGCTCCCGTCGAAAAATCGTAAAGCTCGCATGTCAGTCTGGCTACGAGCACTCTAAAGCTATAGAATACGTGCGCGAGGAAAGCGTTATGAGCACCACCACCCGAAAGATGACCGCCGACGAGCTATTCAACATGCCGGAAGACGGCTTCCGCTATGAGTTGATTGACGGAGAACTGATAAAGATGTCACCCACCGGCGTCGAGCATTCAGTGATTATGATTAGGCTCGGAGCGTTTCTCATAACATATGTCGAAGAAAACGACCTCGGCGTGGTGGGCGGCGGAGATGTGGGAGTCAGACTCACGGATTATACGGTTATCGCTCCCGACATCGCTTTCGTGAGTAAGGAGCGCATTCCGGCGGAAGGTATTCCGAAAGCTTACTGGAGACAGACGCCGGATTTGGTCGTCGAGATTATCTCGCCGAGCGAAGTCCTGAAAGAGTCGCGCGAGAAAGCGGAGCGTTGGCTCGCGGAGGGTGCGCGAATGGTCTGGCTGGTTAATCCGCGCCGTCGCAACGTGACGGTTTATCGTCCGTCTGCCGAGCCCCTTTCGCTGACCGAAGGAGACGCGCTCGACGGCATGGATGTTGTTCCCGGCTTTCGTTGTGCGGTGTCGAAGATTTTCGTTTGATAGAGTTTGCGGCCTGAGAGACGAAGAGAATGGCAACCGACGGAAAGCAAAGGCTGACGCTGCCGCCGAGACTGAAGACTTCGGTGAAGCCATCGCCGCCGTCTTCGTCTGCCAGCGCTTCGACGCAGAAGCCGCAGCCGCAGCAAACGGCGACGGAGCAGCGCCCGCCGGCAACGTCGCTTTCGCCCATCTCTTCGAGCGTCTTGAGCGCCGCCAAAGAGACTTTGAGGGATGCGGCTCTCGGCAAGCGTCCTTATCTGAAGTACGCCTTCGCCAATCCTTACAACCTCTCGCTGCTCCTGGGCGCGCTCGCCGCCTCGGTCGTCACGCTCAACCCTTTCATCGCCATCGCCGCGCTCGGCCTCGAAGGTCTCTGGCTGCTGCACGGGCCTGAGTCGAAATTCCTGCGGCGCGTGCTCTGGGATCCGAAGTTCGAGAAGGTTAGGCAGGCGCTCGAACGACAGGCGCTCGAAGAGCGCATCAAGACCTTGCAGGGGCGCGACCGCGAGCGCGTCGAAAGCCTCGTCGCCAAGCAGCATGACATCCAGCGCCTCGCCGCGCAGAACCCTTCGTTCACGGGCGAGCTGCTGCGCGGCGAGCTGCAAAAGACCGGGCGGCTCGTCGATGCCTTCATCGACATGGCCGTCACCTGCGGGCGCTACGAGGAATACCTGAACTCGGTGGACACTCAGGAGCTGGAGGCCGACCGCAGGCGTTGGGAGAAGATGGGCGAACGATTGAAAGAGGACGACCCGGCCAGCCAGATTGCGAAGAAGAATCTGGCCGTCCTTGAGAAGCGTTTCGAGAAGCTCGGCGAAATCCGTCGTTACCTGATGGTCGCCAAAGGCCAGCTCGACCTCATCGAAAACTCCTTCCAGTTGATTGCCGACCAGATTGTTACCATGCAGTCGCCGCAGGAGTTGACCGGCCAGTTGAACGAGCTGCTCGACGGCGTCGAATCCATCAAGCAGACGGCCATCGACACCGAGCGGATTCTCAACTCGCTGTAAAGATTTATTCATTGATTCATCGGTTCATTGATTCAATGAAAAAAAGAGACCAATGAATCAATGAGCCGATGAACCAATGAATCAATTTTCGGGCTTAACTTTGATGACTGACACGGCGATTCTTCCCGAGTGGGCTGAAGACCTTCGTCGGCGCTACCTGCGCGGCGAGGCGTCGATGTTCGTGCTGCACGGCAACGTCTACGACACGGTCATACACCGCAAGCGTCTTCTGTCTCTGACGGAGTTTTTGAGCGACGTGCTGCTCAAGGAATCCAGAGACACGATAGCCGTCTACAACGTGGCGACGGGCGTGCGCTTCATGAAGGGAGCGTCGAACGTCGCGGGTCTGGACGAAATGCTACTGGCGCGTGAGAAAGACCGTGTGCTGGCGTCGCTTGAGCGTTTGATGATTCAATCGACGAAGACGGCCGTTCTGGTCGAGTATGCGGAGGTGGTCGCGCCTGCGGGCGACCCGAGTTTCCAGCCCGACGCAGACCGCGCGGCCATCGTGACGCTGCATCGCTGGTCGTTCCTGCCAGAGATAGAGCGCGGCGACAACGTCATCCTGCTCATCTCTGAGAACCTTGCGGAGCTTGCGCCGAAGATTATCTCGAACCCGAAGGTAGCAGTCGTCGAAGTGCCGATGCCGGGACGCGACGAGCGTCGCACCGCCGCGCTGATGGCAGACCCACGCCTCACCGAAAAAGATGGCGAGCGCTACGCCGAAGTCACCGCCGGACTCAAGGCCATCCAGATAACTTCTATCCTCACGCCTCCGCCGCCCTCGGAAGAGGATGCCGCCGAGCGCGAAGCCTTCATCGCGGGCATACTCGGCGGAGGCGCTGACGCCGCCGAGCGCGCACACAAGCTCGCCACGCTGACGAGCGGCATGTCGCGCGAAGAAATCAAAAAACTGCTCGCGCCCGGCGCACCCGCCGCAAGCACGACGGACGCCGCCGCGCCTTCGGTGGCAGAGCGTGCGCGCAAGGAGACCGACCGCCTCATCGCCGAGCGCAAACGTGAGATTCTTGAAAGGGAATGTTTCGGGCTGGTCGAGTTCGTCGAGCCGCAGCACGGCTTCGAGGTCGTCGGCGGGATGGAAGAGGTCAAAAAGGACTTGCTCGTCATCGCCGAAAACATACGCGAGGGACGCACGAGCCGCGTCCCGATGGGGCTGCTCTTCACAGGCCCGATGGGCACGGGCAAGACCTTCGTCGCCGAAGCCTTCGCCAAAGAGTGCGGGCTGACTACGATCAAGCTCAAGAACTTTCGCTCGAAGTGGGTCGGCGCGACCGAGGGCAATCTGGAGAAGATTCTCAACGTCATCCGCGCCATCGGCCAGGTCGTCGTCATCATCGACGAGGGCGACCGCGCCTTCGGCAACACCGACTCGGAAGGCGACGGCGGAACATCCTCGCGCGTCATCGCGCGCATCAAGGAGTTTATGTCCGACACCTCGAATCGCGGGCGCATCCTCTTCCTCGTGATGACCAATCGCCCCGACAAGCTCGACATAGACCTCAAGCGCGCCGGTCGTCTCGACCGAAAGATTCCCTTCCTCTACTCGCAGACGCCCGAAGAGGTGGAGATGGTCGCACGCGCGCTCGTGCGCAAGAACAGAATCAAGACCGACGTTGACTTCGCCGAGATACGCGACGGCTTTTCGCAGAAGCTCGTCGGCTACAGCAACGCCGACATCGAAGCCGTCATCCTGCTCGCCAACGACGACGCCGCGCGCGAACGGGGCGGCGAAGCATCTGTGAGCGCCGCCCACTTCCTGCGCGCCGCCACCGACTACTTCCCCAGCCGCGACGCGGAGATGATTGAATACATGGAACTGCTCGCCGTCTTTGAATCTTCGAGCCGTCGTCTGCTCCCGGCGAAGTACGCTTCTCTGACGCCGGAAGAGTTAGACGCGCGTCTGCGCCAGTTGCGCGTGCTCGTCGGAGGCAGGCGTTAGAGCAGTCTCGCGTTTGAGCGTGCTTTCAGTTTGGAGCCGGTTTCTGACTGTGGCCTGAACTCTATTGAGCGATGGGTAAGCTGCGAACGAGGGGCGGCGTGATAATTAATCATCGCGGTAGTCCGCACGCGTGAGCCAGAGGCTGCCGCGCCCTGCACATCGACAAAGCCCGAAAGGAGCTAAACGAAGATGAGATTCAAGCGCACCCTCGTACTGACATTTGCAGTTGCGATGTTCACAGTGTTTGGCGGAGCATTGGCGAGCAGGACGAGTTCGACGGCAGCCGCCCCGGTCGCCGCTGCTTCGGCCTACGTCGGCACCTGGCAGACGACCTGGAAAGCCGCCGACGGGCGCACGGTTTCAGCGCCCATCATAGTCAAAGCCGACATGGAGAACGCCAACGCATTGGACGGGATAGTGAACGTCAAAGGCGCTGACGGCGCGATGTACGGCAGGCTCTCGCCGGACGGCCAAACGTGGTCGGGACATTGGTGGAATCAGGACGGCCAGAAGGGGACGTTCAAGTTCACCCTCAGAGGTAAGAAGAACTTCAACGGCAGTTACACGATAGACGGGACGACGGGCGATTTCGAGTGGAACGGCAATAAATAAACAGTCCCGTCGAGGCCGACCGAAAAGCGCAGACTGATGTTCTCAGTAAGCGTTCGCTTCATGCAGCGTTCACGCCGGGCGGGTCGTCTTCACCAGACAGCTCGCCCGCTCAAACTAAAACTGCTCCGCGCACAAGACATCGATTGATGAAGGAATCCTGGAAGTACAGCATCGAAGAGCGCGTCCGATGGGGAGACGTGGACGCCGCGCGCATCATCTTCTACGGCGCTTACATACGCTTCTTCGAGTTTGCCGAGACGGAATTGTTTCGCGCGGTGGGCTTACCCTACAGCGTGATGTTCGACGAGCTGGACATCTGGCTGCCGCGCGCTCACTTGGAATGCGACTTCCGTCACGCCGCCCAACTCGACGACCTTCTGGAAGTCTCCGTCTTCGTCGGACGCATCGGCACGAAATCGCTCCGTCTCAACTTTGAAGTGCGACGCAAGGGCGAAGCTCTGGTTATCGCCGAAGCTCATTTCGTCCTCGTCGCCGTTCGCCGCGACACCTTCGAGACCGTTCCCGTTCCCGAAGAACTCAAACGCCGCCTCGCCCCTTTCACCCAAACTCCCGCTCAGGAGCAAGAAGAAGAAGTTAGGAGATAATTTCCGTTCAGCGCTCAGCACAACCTCATTCAAGCTGAGCGGCGCACCAAGTCCTCGCGCGGCTTTAGACATTCACTCGCAAGGGGAAGCTTTAATCAATGGATGAAGACAACAGTCTGGAATTCGACATTTTCGAGAACGTCCGGCACAACCTCACAGGAGTCCTCATGCGCGAGGGACGCGAGCGCATCGAAGCAGAGAGAATCGCGCTCTACGTTGTGCAGGGCATCCGCGACGTGCCGAAGCTCGTCACTGCGCTGACGCGCGGAAACAAGCCCGACTCTCAGGTGCTGCTCGCCCTGCTCTCCGTGCTCGACAACGCGCAGGCGCTCGACAGAGCCAAGACTATCCTGCTCGGCCTGGAAGATAAGAACCTGCATTGAGTTCGCGTTTGAGATGGGAAGCGTGAGCCGATAGCGTGGGCGTGTGTCGTTCTAACGCTTCGGTGTCGTCCGCGTGCTTCCGACTTCAGACAGGCCAGACGGCGCGGCGTGCCAGCATCCGCTTCAAATCGACGTAGCCCTGATTGCCCGCCACCAGCTCGCAGAGCGTGCGCCGGATGCCTCGATGCGCGCGCGCGAAATCTATCATGCGGTCGGTGAAGGGCGCGCCGAGGAAAGTGCCGTAGAAGCGCCGGCGCATCTCGGAGGCGCGCATGAGTTCGCGTCCGAAGTCTGCGCGCCAGAGTTCTTCGTAAGCTCGGACGCGGCCTTGCAGGCAGGCGTCGGCCAGTAGCTCGCCGGAGCGCAGCGCGTAGAAGATTCCCTCGCCCGTCACGGGGTCGGCGAAGCCTGCGGCGTCCCCGAGAAGCGCCCAATCATCTCCGGCAGCGCGGCGCGTCCTGAAGGTTTCCGGCTTGAGGCCGGGGATGCGCGCCGCGTAACGAGTCGCCGTCTCGCGCAGCTTCTCTTCAATCGCGTCTCGCGCCGTCGCCCCGTCGCTTCTTCCCTCTTTTGCAGACGACCAGAGAGAAGCTTTCTTATCGACGCGCATGTGGTAATAACCGAGCATGAAATCCCAGAGCATTCGGTCGAGCGTCTGATGGTCGAAGGCGTCCTGCGAGGTGGCGATGCCGAAGGAGATGTGGTCGAGACGCGGGAAAGCCCACGCGTAGCCAGCCCAGCCCGGAAGAAAGGCGACGACGGTCGGGGCATCCTCTTCGTCTTTCGGCAGAGGCGTGCGGTAACCGAAGGCGACTTCCATCTCCGCCTTCGACACAGCACCGGCCAGCCGACGAGCTATCGGACTATTCGCCCCGTCAGCCGCGACGAGCACGCGCCCGCTCCACTCAGCGCCAACTCTATCGCGCACTCTCCAGCCTTCACTCTCACCATCGACGCGCGGCAGAGCCGAGACTCGCCCCTCGAAGACGTGCGCTCCGGCGGCTCGCGCACGCTCGCGCAGGTAGGAATCGAAAGCCGTGCGCGAGTAGATGGCGAAAGGCTCTCGGAGCTTGAGTCGCACACGCCGCCCGGCGGGCGAGTACATCTCCACTTCGTCCACCATCCGCCCCGCCGCTTCGAGCAGAAACGGCCATGCTTTCAAAGCCTTTGAAGTGACGCCGCCGCCGCACGCCTTTGGCTCGCCCGCAGGCCGACCGTCAAACAATGCGACGCGCGCCCCTCCGCGCGCCAGTCGCTCCGCCGCAAACGACCCGGCAGGCCCCGCTCCGATAATCAAAACGTCGTACGTCTTAACACCTTTCATCGACCACGATTCCCCGTCCGCTCCTTCAAACTCACGCGCGCCGCCGATTGAGGCTCAAAGCCCTTGCGATTGAAGCTCAAAGCTTCCAGCGCCGCATTTCTCAGCCGCAATCCTACCTCAAAGAAGCCTCTCGCTCCACGCGAGAGACGCGCGATTCTCTCTTGTGAGTGTGCGCGTGCGTTGTGCTAGAATTCGTCCATCCCCTTAGAAATTTCCGAAGCATTCCCCCTGGCATCGTTAGGCAGACGCGCCTCGTTCGAGTCCCCCGTTTCGCGCACTTCGTCGAGCAGAGGTTAAGTCAAAAGAGTCGGGTTTGAAAGTAGCGCCGCCGCGTGCGGAAAGCGCAGGGCGGCGACGACGACAGGTGGAAATCATGGCAGCAAGCTCTGTGGTTTTCGTCGGCATCGCACCGCACCCGCCGATTATGGTTCCCGAAGTCGGCGGCGAGGCCGTCGCCGAGGTGCGCGGCTCGATTGACGCCATGCGAGATTTCACCGAGCGCATCATCCGAAGCGGCGCGCAGACGGTCGTCATCATTTCGCCGCACGCTCCGCTTGAGCCGCAAGCCTTCGTCGCCTATCGAGACTCAAGCCTGCGCGGAGATTTTGCCAACTTTCGCGCCCCTCAAGCCAGAGTCGATGCGCCGCTCGACGCCGAACTCCTCGACGCAATCTCGCGCTCTGCCACCGAAGATGGCTACGCCGTCCTCCACATACGGAATTTTCCGCTCGACCACGGAACGGCTGTGCCGCTCTATTTTCTACAGCGCAACGGCTGGCAGGGCAGCGTCGTCGCGCTCGGCTACAGTTTTCTCTCGAACGAAGACCACCTGCGCTTCGGCGCTTGCGTCAGGCGTGCGGCTGAGAGCATCGGGCGACTCGTCGCCTTCGTCGCCAGTGGAGATTTGAGCCACCGCCTCACGCCCGACGCGCCCGCAGGCTTTCAACCCGACGCGCATCTCTTCGACGAAGAGGTCGTCGCGGCGATGCGTGCGTGCGACGCGCATCGCATCGTCCATATCGACCAGAGCCTTCGACGCAGGGCTGGCGAGTGCGGCTACCGCTCCATGCTCGTCGCCTGCGGCGTCGCGGGCGAACTACAGCCCGACTGCGAAGTGCTCCACTACGAAGCGCCCTTCGGCGTTGGCTACATGGTCGCGCAGATGTCGCGTGCGGCTCAGACTGCGACGGAGCAGAGTTGAGATTTGAACGGAGAAGAGATTTATGTCGAGAAGCACAGAGCCGGAGACGCGCGCCGAAGACTCCCAAGAAGAATCGCTCTCATCCGACGCTGCGGCGCTGACGGCGCTGGCTCGTGCCGCCGTCGAGACCTACGTCGGCCAGCGTCGCGTGCTCGAAGCGGAGGCCGCCCCTGCTTCTCCGCTCCTTCGAGAGAGGGCGGCCTGCTTTGTCTCCATCAAGACGCATCGCGGAGATTTGCGAGGCTGCATCGGTACAATCGAGCCGTCGAAGCCGACGCTGGTCGAAGAGCTAATCACCAACGCCATCAGCGCCGCCACGCGCGACCCGCGTTTCTTCCCCGTCGCCGAGGGCGAGCTTGCCGAATTGCGTTATTCCGTGGACGTGCTCTCCGCGCCCGAGCCGACCCGTTTTGAAGATTTAGACCCGAAGACCTACGGCCTCATCGTCGAAGACGAGAGGGGCGCGCACAGAGGGCTTCTGCTGCCTGACATCGAAGGCGTCGAGACATCTGCGCAGCAGGTTGAAATCGCAGCGCGTAAAGCCGGAATCCCGCCCGGCTCTCAGCTCAAACTTTTTCGTTTTCGCGTCCGGCGCTTCAGCGAACCGGCGCGCTCTCAAACCAACAATGCATAAGGAGCAAATCTATGACAGACGACAAGCAAGCCAAAAGTTCTCTCGGCGAACGCAACCGAGACCCTGACGTTAATCCCGATACCAAGCCAAACGCTACGGAAGAGCTAAGTCCCGCTAACGAAGAGCGCGCCATAGACATCGGCGAGTCGGGGCAGTTCGCCCCGGGCGGACGCTACAACGAGTTGGGCGCGACCGCGCCCCGCCGCATCGACCTCGACGAGCAGGTCGATTCCGCCCTCAAGAACGAAGATAAGTGAAAGATTAAACCTTCGGGCGGACGCCCTTGCAAGACCATAAGGACGCGTCCGCCGAAGACTCTCCGGCCAGCATTCCCGGCCTGCGCGTCCCGGTTCGCCCGCCTTCAGGCTCACACCTTCAATTTTATGGAGATAAAAAATCCGCTGCATACGCGAGAAGAGCATGCAGCGGGCAAGATCCACAGGAGGAAAGGGTCTACATTCTATATGAGCGGCTACGGTGTGTCAAATAGATTCATCACCGAGCCGCTCAGATGCCGAAATGTGTCAAATATCGAGGTTTTTCACGTCCAGCGCGTTCTCTTCGATGAAACGGCGGCGCGGCTCGACGGCGTCGCCCATCAGGACTGTGAAGATTTGGTCGGTCTCCACCGCATCGTCGATTTTGACCTGAAGCAGCGTCCGTTTTTCGGGATTCATAGTCGTCTCCCAAAGCTGCTCCGGGTTCATCTCGCCTAAGCCTTTGTAGCGCTGAATCGTCAAATCCTTCTTCGCCGCCGCCAGCACACGCTCAAGCAGCGCCTCGCGCGAGGCAATCTGCTCGCTCGTCCCGTTTTCGCCGAGAATCAGAGGCGCGGCCAGGCGGTCTTCCAGCGCCTTGTAAAGCTCCACAGCTTTCTGAAATTCGACGTGGCTCGCCAAATCCCAGTCGATTTTAACTCCGACACCGCTCGCGGCGGTCGTCTCAATCTCCCAGAGACTGTGCTCCACGTCCTTTTCCAGACGCGTGCGATAGCCCGCCTCCGCGAGTTTGGCTTCGATGCGCGTTATCTGCTCTCCCTTCGCATCCTGGAAGATTGCGCGCAACGTCGTGTTATCCTTATCGCGCAGCACGCCGTCTTTTCCGCCGAAGGCTTCGAGCAGAGTCTCCATCAGACGTTCGTCGTTGCCGACGCGCCTGACCGCTTTCTCGCAGTAGCGGTTAAACTCGACCATCTGTTCCAGCGAACGCGCAAGCTCACGCCCTTCGACGACCGAGCCCGTCTCCGCCGAAGTAACCTTCAGATCGCTCGTCGCCTGCCGCATCATAAAACGCGTCATCGAACGCTCGTCCTTGATGTACTCTTCGCGCTTCCCTCGTTTTACTTTGAAAAGAGGCGGCTGCGCGATGAAGACGTGGCCTGACTCGACCAGCTCGGGCATCTGCCTGTAGAAGAAGGTCAGAAGCAGCGTGCGGATGTGCGAGCCGTCAACATCGGCGTCCGTCATAAAGATAATCTTGTGATAGCGGAGCTTGCCGAGGTCGAAATCGTCTTTCCCGATGCCTGTGCCGAGCGCCGTAATCAGCGTTTTTATCTCGCTGTGGCCGAGCATCTTGTCGTAGCGCGCCTTCTCGACGTTCAAGATTTTACCTTTTAACGGGAGAACAGCCTGATTCTTCCGGTCGCGCCCCTGTTTGGCGCTGCCGCCCGCAGAATCTCCTTCTACAATGTAAAGCTCGCACTGAGCCGGGTCGCGCTCCTGGCAGTCGGCCAGCTTGCCCGGCAGCATCGTCGAGCCCATCGCCCCTTTGCGGACAATCTCACGCGCCTTCCTCGCGGCCTCGCGCGCACGCGCCGCGTCTACGGCTTTACCGACAATCTTCTTCGCAACCGTCGGATTCTGCTCGAAATACTCCGTCAAACGCTCGTTCAAAAACGACTCGACCGCGCCTTTGACATCCGAATTGAGCTTGCCTTTGGTCTGTCCCTCGAACTGCGGCTGCGGCAGCTTGACGGAGATGACGGCAACTAGCCCCTCGCGCACGTCGTCGCCGCTCAGAGAGGTTTTGAAGTTCTTGGCGAGCCCGGAAGACTGCGCGTAAGCGTTGATGGTGCGGGTGAAGGCCGAACGGAAGCCTGAAAGGTGGCTTCCGCCGTCCACCGTGTTGATGTTGTTGGCGAAGGAATAGACCTTCTCGTCGTAGGCGTCGTTGTACTGGATGGCGACTTCGATGGAGAGCGCGTCGCCCTGTTTTTCAAAGTAAATCGGCTTGTCGTGCAGAACATTTTTGTTCTTGTTGAGGTGCTTGACAAACTCGGCAATGCCGCCTCGATAGTAAAACTCGTGCGAGCGCTCGGTCTCTTCGCGCTCGTCCCGGATGTTGATGCGGATGCCTTTGTTGAGAAAGGCTTTCTCGCGCAGACGCTCGGAGAGCTTGTCGAAGCTGAATTCCGAGACATCGAAAATCTCCGAGTCCGGCTTGAAAGTGACCTTCGTGCCGCGCTTGCGGGTCTTGCCCGTCGCTTCGAGCTTGGTGGCGGGGATGCCGCGCTTATATTCCTGCTCGTAGGTCGTGCCGTCGCGCCAGATTTCCAGTCGCAGCCATTCGGAGAGGAAGTTGACACAGGAGACGCCGACGCCGTGCAGCCCGCCCGAAACTTTGTAGGCGTTCGAGTCGAACTTGCCGCCCGCGTGAAGCTTCGTCATCACGACTTCGGCGGCGGATTTGCGCTCCTGCTTGTGATAATCGACCGGAATGCCGCGACCGTTATCGACGACCGTGATTGAATTGTCGAGATGAATCGTGACTTCGACCGTGTCGCAGTATCCTGCCAGGGCTTCGTCGATTGAGTTATCGACCACCTCGTAGACCAGATGATGCAGACCCATGTCGCCGGTCGAGCCGATGTACATGGCCGGGCGCTTGCGCACCGCGTCGCGCCCCTCCAAAACCGTGATTGAAGTCGAATCGTAGGATGTATTCTTCTTGGATGTTAAGGTTGCTGTTGACAAACTGCTCTCCTCTTCAAAAATGTCGCTCATGGATGCCTCTCAGCCTGACCGTTCAGAAGTATGGATACGAACTTTTCGAGGCTCACGTCCAATGCAGGTTAGATGCCTTCCGTGCCGGTAGCGATTGTCGAGACCACCTCCGGCTCGGGAGGATTCTTTTCAAAGGCCGTGCCCTCCCTTATCTCGAACACTTGAGCGCGCGGCGCAAAGAGTTGTACGAGGTCTTCTTTCGAGGTCGTGACAAACGTCTGGGTGCGTCCCTCAAGGTATTCGAGCAAGTGGCCGATACGCTTCAAATCAAGCTCGGCATCCACATCATCCATCAGAAAAAGTGGATACTCACTGTACCACGAATGATACACCGAAATAGCAGCTAAGTCAAGCAGAATCAACGCGCTACGCTGCTGGCCAGAGCTTCCGAAAGTGCGTATGTCCCGCCCGTCGAACAGGATTTCCAGCTCGTCTCTGTGCGTGCCGATGAGCGCATAGCCGGAGTTCATTTCAGCCGCGAGACGAAAGCGCAGGCGCTCTTCGATGAGAGCTTCGTAGTCGCTCAAATCGCCCTTGCCTTCGAGCGAAGAGACGTAACGAATCGTCACCTCCTCACGCCCGAAGAGACGCCGCTCCAGCACCTCGTTCAGACGCGCGACGTAATCCAGACGCGCGCGGTGAATCGTCGCGCTCAAGGCGACGAGTTGCTCGTTCCAGGGCTCAATCAACGCGCGCGCATCTTCGAGGCTCATCTCGGCCTCGGCGGTATCCTGTAGAAGCCTGTTCTTCTGCTTGATGACGCGGTGGTAATCGGCGAGCGTCTGAACGTAGGAGTGATGCAGAGAGACGACGCCCCGGTCGAGAAACTTACGACGCGCTTCCGGGCCTCCACGAACAACTTCAAGCTCGTCGGCCGTGAAGGCGACGGTGTGAAGCTGCCCTAGATAGCGCGTCACGGCCTCGCGCTTGCCGTTGACGGAGAGCGTCTTGGTGTTGCCCTGAATGGCGACCTGCAAGTCTCTCTGAATCTCTGCGGTGCGAGCGACGCGGCCACGCACGACGGCCAGGTCTTCGCCGAAGAGGACGGCCTCCTGCGGACGCTGCGTGCGAAAAGATTTGGAGGTCGCTAAAAGGTAGATGGCTTCGAGCCAGTTGGTCTTGCCCTGACCGTTGTCGCCGTAGACGATGTTGAGGCCGCTGCCCCAGAAAATCCTGCCGCTCAGATTACGAAAATTGTGAGCCTCAAGAGATTCGAGCAGCATGCACCGATTCTAGCACATGCTGCCCGTCAAACAGCCTCGCATTTGAGCGAAAACGGCGCTCTGCGCTCTTTTTTTGACTGAACCTACCCCGCACCCTTCGTCGGCGCGTTTCAGAGGCGCATGGGCATGACGACGTACTTGTATTCGTAGCCGTCGTCGGAGACGGGGCGGAGCTGCGCCTGTGAGTTTCCGTCTTTGAACTCGAAGGCGACGGAGCCTTCGCTCATCACGTTGAGGAATTCCTGTAGATAGGCGGCGTTGAAGCCGATTTCGGTCTCTTCGCCGGTGTATTCGGTGGTGACGAACTCGCGCGCTTCGCCCTCTTCGGCGGTCTGGGAGCTGATTTGGAGGTTGTTATCGGTCAAATGAAAACGGACGGCGTGCGAGCGGTCGTCGGCCATGAGGGCGACGCGGCGGATGGCCTGCCCCAAAGAGACGGAATCGAAGACGGCGGTCTTGTTGTTGCCCTTGGGCATGACCATCTCGTAGTTGGGAAACTGCCCGGCGAGCGTGCG
Source organism: Pyrinomonadaceae bacterium (assembly GCA_036399175.1). GTDB lineage: Bacteria > Acidobacteriota > Blastocatellia > Pyrinomonadales > Pyrinomonadaceae > DASWNP01. Next base: position 106,275 of record DASWNP010000025.1, read on the forward strand.
CGAGATGAGGAGGCGTGGGCCCACCTCGAAGTAGATGTGGTTGTCGTCAGCGCCGAGGCCGATGTCGCCTTCGGCTGAGGCGATGAGCTTGGTCAATTCGGCGAGCGTTTTGCGCGGGATGAGCACGTCCATGCTCTCTTTCGGCGCGTTCGCGCCCAAATCTTTGCGCTCGATGTAGGCGAGGCGATGGCCGTCGGTCGTCACCATACGCGCGCCCGAAGAGCCGAGCATGAACTTCGCGCCCGAGAGCGTGTAGCGCGACTCTTCGAGTGTGATGGCGAAGATAGTTCGGTCGATGAAGGTCTTGAAGACGGAGGCGGGCAGACGGACGGGCGCGGTCTTGAAGCTCGGCACTTCGGGGAAGCTCTCGCGGTCAACCCCTGCGATGCGGAAGTTCGAGCGCTCGCACGTCACGGTCGCCCAGTTGTTCTCTTCCTTTCGGAAGTTGACGGGTGCGTCGGGCAGCACACGCGCAATCTCGAAAAGCTTTCGAGCGCCGACGCACATCGAGCCGGGAATCTTAATCTCGGCCTCGGCCTCACAGCGCAGCGTCACGTCGAGGTCTGTGCCAATCATGCGAATCGTGTTCTCGCCGACCGACTCGATGAGGATGTTCGACAGGACGGGGATTGTGTTCTTCTTCTCGACCGTGCCCTGCACGAAGCCGAGTTCCTTCTGTAGAGCATTCTTGCTAATACTGAATTCCATCTATCAACTCCTTCAAGCTTTGGTCTCGTCAGCTAACAATAAGTTCACTCTATCTCTGAAAACAAGTTCGCGCCTTTTACTACTTATACTAATTTAATACCTTGTTTATATATACAGTAGTAGTAGTAGGGCCTGTGGAAATGTGGAAAACCCACTTTATTGTTGACAGCAAAGGAATTGTTTTCCACAGCCCCTGTGGAAAACGCTGTGGAAATCTCAGGCCGCTTGTGGAAAAACTTGAACTTTCAAAAGTTTTCCACATTTCCACAGGGGCAAATATTGCGATGCCTGTGGAAATGTGGAAAACTCACAATTAAATTGTTGCGAATAAAAGAGTAAGCCGAAAAGCATACTGTGGAAATCTTTTTGACCGAAAAGTGGCCTAACTACTTGCAAAGACTGTCGATAAGGTCGCTGACCACCCTGTGGAAATTTTGGTCTTTGGAAACGAGCGCTTCAATCTTCTCGACGGAGTGGATGACGGTCGTGTGATGCTTGCCGCCGAACTCCCTTCCAATCTCCGGGAAGCTGTGTTTCGTCAGGCGTTTGCAGAGATACATCGCCACCTGGCGCGGCACGGCAATCTGGCGCGCGTTGTTCTTCGACTTCAAATCTTCGGCTCTGAGGTGATAGCGCGCGGCGACCGCTTTTTGAATATTTTCGATTGTAATACCGGCCGGCTGATCGTCTTCGGCGATGTTGCGAATGGCGTCCTGTGCGAGCATCTTCGAGATGGGCAGGCCGCGCAAAGACGAGATGGCGACGAGGCGGACGAGCGAGCCTTCAAGCTCGCGGATGTTGCTTTTGACCTTGCTGGCGATGAAGAAAGCCACGTCGTCCGAGAGCGCGACGCCGTCCAAATCGGCCTTGCGCTTGAGGATGGCGACCTTCGTCTCAAGGTCGGGCGGCTCGATGTCGGCGATAAGACCCCACTCAAAACGCGAATGCAGGCGTTCTTCAAGCGTCGGAATCTCGCGCGGCGGGCAGTCGGAGGTGATGACGATTTGCTTCTGTCCGTCGTAGAGCGCGTTGAAGGTGTGGAAAAACTCCTCCTGCGTGCGCTCTTTACCGGCCATGAACTGGATGTCGTCTATCAGGAGCACGTCGATGGAGCGATACTTCTCACGAAAAGTCTGCGCCTTGTCGTAACGAATCGCGTTAATCAACTCGTTCATAAACTTTTCGGCGGAGATATAAGAAAGACGCAAGTACTTGTTGCGCTCCTTAATCGAGTGGCCGATGGCATGCACGAGATGGGTTTTGCCGAGTCCCACGCCGCCGTAAATGTATAGAGGATTGTAGGTTTTGCCCGGCGCTTCGGCGACGGCGAGAGAGGCGGCATGCGCGAACTGGTTGCAGGTGCCGACGACGAAAGTCTGGAAGGAGCACTTCGGGTTGAGCGAGTTTTCCAGCGGCTCAATATCGACGAAGGTGGTCGCGCCCGGCGTTAAGCCGTCGGACTCGGCTGCTTCGAGAAGTGAGAAGAGGCTCGAAGTCTTGGCTTTAGGCGCTTTCGATTTGTCGGAGCCGACGCCGTTTCCCTCGTGGAGCCCGAAAGCCTCGGCCTTGTTATCTTTCTCTTCAGCCGCCGTCTTGGCCGCCTGCGCCGCTTCCTCCTCGACCGTCCAATCGACGTGGTAGGTCGCCATGTTCAATTCTTCGAGCGAGGCGTCGAGCACTTCGGAATAGTTGGAACTGACCCAGTCCTTCACCACCTGATTCGGCGCACGCAGGTAGAGGATTTGACCCGACGCGTCGTAGCCGTCGAAGTGAATCGGGCGAATCCATGTGTCGAAGCTCTGACGATTCAGGCGTTTTTCGACGGCGTGGAGGATGTCGTTCCAGAGTCTATTCTCGATTACTGTGCTCATCTTTTTTATCCATTCTCCGGCAAAACTCCTTCCTCTGCCGGGTGGAGAAAAATCGACCTGAAAGAGTACAACTCCGATTTCCCTTCGGCTCAAGCTCTGCTTTGAGCCGGAGCGTGGAAAATGTTGTAAGAACACTCTTTCGGTCTTGTTTCGACTCCACTTCAAGAAGTTTTCCACAGAGTTTTCCACAGCCCTGTGGAAAACTTCGGAAACTTAAAGTGAAGCTTTAAGTATTTGATTTTCAACCACTTACAGCGATTTTTCGCTTGAGAAACGGGCGCGAGACTAGCATAAGGAGGGTACGGATGCAAGAGAAATCCACAGGCTCGGAGGATAAATTTTTCGTCCCCTAAAATCCCTTGAAAAATCGAGATTCTGAGCGGCGGGAAGGCTTCGCAAAATCGGTGCTGTACGAATTGAAGACGATTCGTCGCCGGGCAAATTCTTCCCTGAGAGCTTCAGGCAGGGCTGAAGAAAAGGTGTTTTCGGGTCAGTCGCCGGGCGTTCATCGCGTCGGTTTTCTTGACAGATGGCGCGGCGAAAGTTAGTCTTGCTCTTTTCGTTTGAGGAGAGAATGACTGACTATGCCGAAGCGCACATTTCAACCAAACAATCGTCGCCGGGCGAAGACGCACGGATTCAGGGCTCGCATGGCGACCAAGAGCGGTCGTCTGGTGCTCAAGAGACGCCGCGCGAAGGGGCGCAAACGTCTGACTCCGGCGCATTACTGAGCGCGACGGGCGGGCGTCTGGCGAAAGGGGCGAGGCTGCGAAACTCTGCGGAGTTTCGTCTCGTTTACGCTAGCGGCAGACGCTTCGACGGTCGCCTGATGTCGATTTTCGTGTTGGCGAACGGGCTCGACCGACACCGTCTGGGCATCACGGCTTCGCGCAAGCTGGCTCGCCGGGCTGTTGACCGCAATCGCCTGAAGCGCCTGGTGCGTGAAACCTTCAGGTTGAGCGGCGCGAGTCTCGGAAGCCTCGAAATCAAGTACGACTGGGTGATTAATCCGAGGCGTGCGCTGCTGGAGGCGAAGCTGGACGCGCCTCTGGAGGAGTTTCAGGGGCTCGTCAAAGTCGTCGGGAGCAAGGCCGACGCAGGCGGCGCGGCTGTTTCCGTTGGAGACGGGCGGCGAGAATCTTGAAGACGCTTTTCCTGTATCTCTTGAGGTTTTATAAGGCAGCCATCTCGCCGCTTCTTCCGCCCGCCTGCCGCTTCGTTCCGACCTGCTCAGAATACGCGCAGGAGGCCATCGCGCGGCACGGCGCGATGCGCGGCGGCTGGATGAGCGTTCGACGCCTGCTGCGCTGCCATCCTTTTCATCCGGGAGGCTACGACCCAGTCAGGTGAGATTCGGGCAAGAGCGCACATCGATTTTCCGAAACTCTTGCGGCGCGACTTTGGGCGGTTTTTAAAATACATGGATCAGAAGCGTTTCCTACTTGCTCTCGTACTCTCCATTGGAATCCTTGTCGGGTGGAACTATTTTTTCAGCCCCACACCGCCGCCGCAGAACTCGAACACACAGCAGCAGCAGACCGCAACGGCCAGCCCGACTCCCGCGCCCCAAACCCCAACTCAAACCACACAGCCCGCGCAGAACGAAACCGCTCCCGCGCCTTCGTCCGACGACGTGCCGCCGCGCACGCTGACGATTGAGAGCCCGCTCTACAGAGTGCGTCTCGATAGTCGCGGCGCGTTGGCGACGAGCTGGGTCATCAAGCAGAACAAGGATTCGGGGCGGGCAATTTATTCAATCGCCGGAAACAAAAATAACCCACAGCCTTTGGAGTTAATCTCTCCCGAAGGTCTTAAGAAAGAGCCGCGCGACGCGCCCCTCCGACTTGAGACGGGAGACGCCTCGCTCGACACTCTTCTGCTCTCTCGAAACTACAGAATCGAAGGTATCGAAGCTGATGAAGGCAACGCTGCTCCCGCCGTCGAGTTGAAGCCCGGCGAACAGAAGCGCGTCGATTTCGTTTTGCGCGACGCGTCGAGCGGTCTCGAAGTCACGAAGAGCTTAACTTTCTCGGCAGACCATTACGCCGTCGAGCTTGCGTTCAAAGCCAGTCGCGGCGGACAACAGATTCCTTCCGTCAAGCTCCACATCGGGCCGAGCATCGGAGACCAGGGCGTCCCGCATTACACCTTCTACTCGGTCGCGCCCGAGGGCATCTACGCCGTCAATCAGGGCGATGTCGTGCGAACCCTGGGAGCGGACGTAAACAAGAACGAACAGGCTCCGGGTCGTCTGAACGTGCCGGGCGCGATTAGCTGGGCTGGCGTCGGCGATACGTACTTTGCGATGGCCGCGATTCCGCCCAAGCCCGTCGAAGGTCTCGAATACCGCACGTCGAAGTACGAGCACGCTGCGGGAGAAACCAAAGAGGAACGCTACCTCATCACGGGTCTCTTGAATCTGCCCGCCGACGGCTCGCCAACGCAGCTCTACGTCGGCCCGAAAGACCATTACCTGCTCGGCGCGGCGAGCGAATATCTCAACGGCAAAGTAGGCCGCGAGGTTGACCTCGAAGGTCTGATTGACTACGGATTTTTGGGCAGTATCTCGCGTCCTCTGGCCGTTCCGATTCTCTGGTCAATCAAGCGACTCAACGCGCTCACGGGCAGCTACGGCGTCGCCATTATCCTCTTCACAATCATCATCTACTCGCTCTTCTTCCCGCTCAAGTGGCGCTCGTCGAAGTCGATGAAGAAGGCGCAGAAGCTCGCGCCGCGCATGAAGGAGATACAAGAGAAGATAAAGGGCTTGAAGCAGAACGACCCGCGTCTGAAAGAGTTGCAGATGGAGCAACTGCGTCTGATGAAGGAGGGCAATCCGCTCGGCGGCTGTCTGCCTCTGCTCATCCAGATGCCTTTTCTCTTCGCGCTCTTCAGAGCCATCACGATTTCGCTCGACTTCAGGCAGGCATCGTTTCTATGGATGCCCGACCTCTCGGCTGCCGACCCCTGGCATCTGCTTCCCGTTCTGATGGCTGCTTCGATGCTCGTCCTTCAAATGATTACGCCCGCGCCTTCCGCCGACCCTCTACAGCGCAAGATGATGGCCGTCGTGCTGCCTGTGATGATGCTCTACATGATGTGGAGCGCGCCGGCAGGTCTTTTGGTCTACTGGCTCGTCGGAAACATCGTCGGCTTCAGTCAACAGTTGGTCATCAATCGGATGATTAAGTCGGAAGACGACGAAGAGCCGCCGCAGAAGACGAGCGCCGAGAAACTTCCGTCGGATAAACCACGCTCAGGCCGACGCGTCGCCAGCGCGACGGCCAAGCCGTAGACATTTCGCTTCACTGAAATTCGAGGTCGTGTAAAAAGATGAAAGAGTCTTTCACACAAGCGCAGAAATTCCTCAACGCCATCTTCGATATGGCAGGATTCGACCTTCACGCCAGAGCGAAGGAATCCGAAGGCGTTTTCGTGCTCGACATTGACGGCGACGATGCTTCTCTTCTGCGAAGCGAGGGCGGCGAGCTGCTCGATGCTCTGGAGCATCTCGTCAACCAGACGCACGGCCGAAGTCTGGAGCAAGGCGAGCGCCTGGTCTGCGACGTACACAGCTTTCGCGCCCTGCGCGAAGCCGAGCTGCGCGCGATGGCTCGACATGCCGCCGAGCGCGTGCGCTCCTCCGGCGTCCCCTTCACCTTCGGGCCGATGAATCCCAACGAGCGTCGCATCATTCATCTAACGCTCGCCGCCGACGCGGAGCTTCAGACCGAATCGGTCGGCGAAGGCGGCGCGCGCAGACTTAAGGTAAGCTTAAAGACATCCAATAAACGATAAAATTCTCTTATCTTTCGGACTGCGCTTAAACTGAAGTCGGGCGCGGTCTTTTTCTTTCTCACTAGTGCCTTCACATGAGACCATCGTCGCTCTTTCGACGCCACCGGGTCGTAGCGGTATCGGCGTCATCCGTCTGAGCGGCCAGCGCGCTCTCACCCTCACTCGACTGCTCTTGAGTGATGAAGTCTTCAATCCCGAGCCTCATCGCGTTTCGCTGAAGACGATTCGTGAACTGGAGAGTGGGGAGATTCTGGATCGGGCGCTCGTCACTTATTTCAAAGCGCCGCATTCGTTCACCGGGGACGATGTGGTCGAACTGAGTTGTCACGGCTCGCCCACGCTCCTGCTGCAAGTCGTGGACGCGCTTCTAAGTCTCGGCGCGCGCGCCGCAGACCCAGGTGAATTTACGCTCCGAGCGCTCTCAAACGGGCGTCTGAGCTTGAGCCAGGCCGAAGCCGTGCGCGATTTAATCGACGCGCAGACGCAGGCCGCCGTCAAACAGGCGGCGCGTCAGCTCGGGGGCGAGCTTTCCGCGCGTCTTCAACCCGTCAAAGACGCTCTCCTTGAGCTTATCGTCCCGCTCGAATCATCTCTGGAGTTTGTCGAAGATGATTTGCCCGAGAACGTGACAAGGCAGGTCGGGCGTCTTCTCTCCGACCTCATCCGCCAACTAGAAGAACTGGCCTCCACTTTTCGCACCGGGCGACTGCTCAAAGACGGTCTGAAAATCACTTTCGCGGGACGGCCTAATGTCGGTAAGTCTAGCATTTTCAATAAATTACTCGCTTCCGATAGAGCTATCGTGACAGAGTTGCCGGGCACCACGCGCGACAGTTTAAGTGAGTTGACAAGTATCGAGGGTGTGCCCGTTCTGCTAACCGACACAGCCGGAGTCCGCGAATCGACGGATAAAATCGAGCAACTCGGCATCGAGCGGACGCGCCGTGCAATCGTCGATGCCGATTTGGTAGTGGTTGTCCTCGACGGCTCAGAGAAACCGACCCCTGAAGATGAGGACGTGCTTCGAGAGGTGTCTGAAAACCTCCATCTTCTAGCGCTTAACAAAAGCGACCTCGACGCTTTTAGTCCGAATAATGCGCCCCTTTCGAGCAACGCCGTGCGCACGGTTGCTGTCTCAGCCAAGACAGGCGATGGTATAAAGGAACTCCGCGCCGCTATAATGGAGCCTTTCACGGAGTCCGGCGCGCAGGATTCGGGGTTTTTGATTACAAACGCCCGCCACTACGACCTTCTACGCCGCTCGGTCGATTCCCTTCGCTCCTCCGAATCGCTGCTCGGCGCGCGTGCAAGCGAAGAATTGGTGCTGGTCGGGCTCTACGATGCCCTCCGTTATCTGGGAGAGATAACGGGCGAGACGACCCCCGACGACGTTTTATCGCAGATATTTGCGACCTTCTGTATTGGGAAATAGTTATGCATTTCAGTAGTTTCGACGAAGCTTTCGATGTGATTGTGATTGGCGCGGGTCATGCGGGCTGCGAGGCCGCCTCGGCTTCAGCGCGGATGGGCTCGCAGACGGCGCTCGTTACGCTCAGCTTAGACCTCATCGGCCAGATGTCCTGCAATCCGGCGGTCGGCGGCATCGCCAAAGGCCATCTCGTCCGCGAGATTGACGCTCTGGGCGGCATCATGGGGCGCGTCATCGACCGCACGGGCATACAGTTTCGCCTGCTCAATCGCTCGCGCGGCCCCGCCGTCCAGGCACCCCGCGCACAGGCCGACCGTTCGCTCTACCGAACGGAGATGCGCCACACACTTGAGTCCACGCCTAACCTGCATCTGCGGCAGGGGCTCGTCGTCGATTTCATCATCGAGAACGGGCGCGTCTGCGGCGTCGAATTGCAGGACACGCGCCGACTTCGTGCAGAAGCGGTCGTCGTCGCCACAGGGACTTTCCTAAATGGCCTAATTCACACTGGCAGAAGGACATACACGGCTGGACGGATGGGCGAGCCGGCGTCGATTGAGTTGGCCGAGAGCCTCAAAAGGCTCGGTTTTCCGGTCGGGCGTCTGAAGACCGGCACGCCTCCACGTCTCGACGGACGCACGATTGACTGGGACGCCTTCGAGCCGCAACCCGCAGACGAAAGACCCGTCCCCTTCTCTTTTTCCACCGAAAGCATCGAGCAGCCGCAAATCACCTGTTTTATCGGCTATACGAACGAGCAGGTGCACGGTTTTATCCGCTCTAACCTGCACGAGTCGCCGCTTTATTCGGGTCAAATCAAGGGCGTCGGGCCTCGCTACTGCCCCTCGATAGAGGACAAGGTCGTCAAATTCCCTGAAAAATCTCGCCACCAGCTTTTTCTTGAGCCCGAGGGACATGAAACAAACGAGGTTTACCTCAACGGTTTTTCGACCTCTCTTCCAGCGAATTTGCAGCAGGAACTGGTGCACCGCATTCCCGGACTCAATCAGGCGCGGATTATCCGTCCGGGCTACGCTATCGAGTACGACTTCGTTGACCCCAGAGAGCTAACTCCTTATCTGCAAACAGTTCGCTATCAAGGGCTCTTCTTCGCAGGGCAGATTAACGGGACGACCGGCTATGAAGAGGCGGCGTGCCAGGGCTTTATCGCCGGTCTCAACGCTGCTCTCTACGTCCAGAAGCGTGAGGGTTTTCGTCTGAAACGCGAGGAATCCTATATCGGCGTGCTCATCGACGACCTGATTACGCAAGGAGTTGACGAGCCTTATCGAATGTTCACCTCGCGCGCCGAATATCGCCTCGCTCTCAGATACGACACGGCTGACTCGCGCCTCTCGCCTTACGGTCGAGAATTGGGGCTCGTGGGCGATTCGGAGTGGGAGAGATTCAACCAGCGCCGCGAACGGCTCGCGCGACTGCGTCACGCCCTCGAAGGGACGCGCTACAAGCGTTCTGACACGACCTACGCTTCCCTAGCCCGAATGTTAGGCACTGACCTTGGAGATTCAATCACCCTAGCTCAGCTCTTCCAACGTCCGGGAGTCCAGATTGACCTGATTCAGCGTCTTCTGCCCTCTGAGCTACGCGCTTCGATTGGTCTGAAAGACCTTGAAACCGCGCTCGCCGACCTCGTCTATCACGGCTATGTGAACGCTCAGCGAGCCACGAACGAGCGCTTGTACCAACATGACGGCCTGCGAATCCCCGCAGAATTCGATTTCAGACTCGTCAGCGGCCTCTCTCACGAGATGGTCGAACGGCTCGAACGAGCCAAACCCGAAACTTTCGGCCAAGCGCGACGACTGCCCGGCATGACTCCCGCCGCCCTCTCGATTCTACTCGTCCGCCTCAACATGCGACCTGCGGCGTGAAGCACCACAAATGTTTCACGTGTCCCGCATAACTGACTCCCCCTAGATTTGGGGACACGTGAAACGTCCGCGCCGTCTTTCATCCTCACCCGCCGGATGTGACACGTGAAACAATTCTGAACTCAAAAGTATAGCGTGACGCCTGAATCTGTGTTAGTTTACGTTCCGCAGAGCAAATGGAGCGCACGAGGCGTTTGTCATGGCAAAAATCATCGCGGTGGCAAATCAGAAAGGCGGCGTCGGGAAAACTACCACGTCGGTAAACCTCGCGGCAGCCCTCGCGGTCGCGGAAATGCGCGTCCTGCTTATAGATACAGACCCGCAGGCGAACGCCACCTCGGGAGTCGGGATTCAGAGAGGCAGCTTCCGGCGCAGCCTCTATCATGCCCTCGTACTCGCCGAGCCGCTTTCCAACGTCATCCTCAGCACGGAGCTTCCCTTCCTCAAAGTTCTTCCGGCAGAAAAAAATCTGATAGGCGCTGAGGTCGAACTAGTAGACGCCGAGCGTCGTGAGTATAAGTTGCAGGAGATTCTGCGCCCGGTCGAGAACGATTTTGATTTCATCATCATCGACTGCCCTCCGTCGCTCGGGCTTCTCACTCTCAACGCTCTGACCGCGGCGCACGCTTTGCTCGTCCCCATCCAGTGCGAGTATTACGCTCTGGAAGGCGTGACGGAGCTTTTCGATACTTTAGCCAGAATCAGGCGCTCCCTGAACCCGGCGCTCACCATCGAAGGGCTGCTCCTGACAATGTACGACGAGCGAACCAATCTTTCGGCTGCGGTAGCGGCTGATTTGCGCGATTTCTACGGCCAGCAGGTTCTCGAAGCGGTGATACCCCGAAACGTGCGGCTCGCGGAAGCGCCCAGTCATGGTAAACCCATTATTTTGTATGACATACGCTCGCGCGGGGCGGAAAGCTATCTTCAGTTAGCGAAGGAGGTTATGGCACATGACAAGAAGAGCACTCGGTCGGGGATTGAGCGCACTGCTGTCGGACACGCCAGCGACAGCTAACGACGAGATGCAGGAGATAGACATCGACCTCATCGAGCCAAACAACTTCCAGCCGCGCGTCAACTTCGACGATGCACGCCTCGAAGAGCTTTCCCAGTCCATCCGCTCAAACGGCGTAATTCAGCCCTTACTCGTCAGGAAGCAGGGGGCAGGGCGTTACCAACTCGTCGCAGGCGAGAGGCGCTGGCGGGCAGCCCAACGCGCCGGCCTCCAGAGAGTCCCCGCAGTAGTTCGCAACATCCCCGACGATAAAATGCTCGAATTGGCCCTGATAGAGAACATCCAGCGCCAAGAGCTAAATGCCATCGAAGAAGCGCACGCCTACAAGCGACTCATAGAGACGCTCGGCCTGACTCAGGAGATGGTCGCCCAGAGAGTCGGCAGAGACCGCAGTTTTATCACTAACTACCTGCGCCTCCTGCGTTTGCCCGAGGACGTGCAACGTTTCGTCGAGGAAGAAAAAATCTCTATGGGGCACGCGCGCGCCCTGCTCGGAGTGGATGACCCTGACGTACAGAGAAGACTCGCTCGTAACGTCATCGAGCAGGGTCTTTCAGTACGAGAGACGGAGCGAGCCGTGAAACGAATAATATCCGGAGCCAACCCGACGACGGCCACAGCCCCCGCGCCGAAGCGCGGCGACGACGCCAACGTCCGCGCCGCCGAATCCAAAATGCGACGCCGACTCGGCCTGCAAGTCCGCATCATACCCAGCCCCACCGGCACGGGCGGCAAAGTCGAAGTCGAATACTACAGCGACGGCGACCTCCATCGCCTCTATCAGTTGATCATGGGTACACAGGAGATTCAACAGGAAGTCTAATCTCTTAACAAGCTGGCTGAAGGCCGCTTCTGAAAAATACGTGTCCTTAAAAACCATCTTAAAACAGCTCAAGTTTTTATTTGTAAAGTAAAAGATAAGTCTAACAGTTTCAAGTAAATAAACAGCTAAAAGCCGCAGTTGCAAATATTCAGTGTAACTTTTAAAACAGAGTTCTGAGGTTTAGGTTTCCATACTTAATGCGAAAGTTGAATCGCTTAGAACATCTGACGTAATAGAGACTAAAATTGCTGTCGAAGAGATAGCTATGACGAAGCACAAACCTTCTGCATCCCGCCTTTCGTGCCTTGACCGGTTGTGAAATCGCGTGCTAGACTCCTAACCTTTTGATAGGCAACGCACTTTCATCCTTATAAGTTATCTTCCCTCATTGGTAACGACTTGTGAGCGTTATGGTCTTTCTGGCTTTCGCGGAAACTATTCAACTTGTGCCGGATGGAACGCTGTTTGTTCATATAGCGATTATCCTGCTGATGATTTACGTGCTGAACAGGACTCTGTTTAAGCCGATAAATCGCGTGCTGGACGAGCGCGACCGTCGGACACGCGGAAGTTCCAATGAGTCGAAGGATATTCTGCGGCGTGTCGATGAGAATTTGAGTCGTTACGAACGCTCTCTGCGGGAGGCGCGCGCGGAGAGTTATCGTCTGTTGGAGCAGCAGCGCGCCGCGGCGATGCGCGTTCGGCAGGGGAAGATTGAAGAGGTTCGTGAGAAGGCTGCGCGCTCGATAGAGCAGGAGAAGAGCCTGATTAGGGCGCAGACGGAAGAGGCGCGCAAGTCGCTGGAGGAAGAGGCGCGACGTGTCGCCGCGAGCGTCTCGACGCAGATTCTCGGTCGTCCGGCGAGCGATACGCCGATGCAGGGAACTCACATTTAGGTCATATGTTATTCGCTCTTATCAACATTATCGTGTGGCTGGCGTCCGAAGGGGGCGCGAGTCCGTTCGACGTGATGACGATAGCCAAGCTGGTCAACCTTTTTCTGTTCGTTGGCCTGATGGTTTATCTGCTGCGTCGTCCGGTCAGCGAGGCGCTGCGGACTCGGCGCGAGAATATCCGGCGCGACCTGATGCGCGCACAGGAAGAGCGTAACGCCGCGCTCGCCAAGCTGGAAGAAGTCGAGGCGCGTCTGGCGCTGCTCGACGCTGAGGTGGAGAGCGTCCGCGCGCAGGCGCAGAGGGAAGCGGAAGAGGAGCGCGCGCGCATAGAGCGTTCGACCGAAGAGGATGCACGAAAATTGCTCGAACAGGCGCAGCGCGAGATTGAGAGCGCGTCGAAAGTGGCGCGGCTGGATTTGCGGCGCTATGCGGCCGAGCAGAGTGTGCAGATGGCCGAAGAGATGATTCGGCGCAACATGCGCCCGGAGGACGACTCGCGCTTGGTGAGAGATTACGTTCAGGAATTGGGAGGGCTGAAGAGTTGAGCGTGCAGGCGGTGGCGCGCCGTTACGCGAGCGCGCTGGCAGACGTGGTCGTGGCCCATGGAGAGGCGCGCGAAGTTCAGGCGGAGTTGTCCACCTGGGAACAGATGATGCAGGACAACGCGCAGCTTCTCGAAGTTTTTCGTAACCCGACCATCCCATACGAGCAGAAGCAGGGCGTCGTGCGAACTCTGATTGAGCGCACGCGCGTGCGCCCGACGACCGCCAACTTCCTCCAAGTCCTTTTGCAGAATCATCGTCTCACAGACCTGCGCGACATCAACCACTTCTTCGCACAGGAGCTTGACCGTCGTTCGGGAACGGTTTCGGCGGAGATTACGACTGCGCGCCCCGTGCCCGCAGAGGAACAGGAAGCGCTGCGCGCGCGCCTCGCCGAGCTAACGCGCAGCAACATGCGCATTCAGTTTGCGATTGACGAAGAAATTATCGGCGGCGTCGTCACGCGCATCGGCTCGACCGTCTACGACGGCTCGGTGCGTAACCAGTTGCAGCAAATCAAAGAGAGAATGATGGGAGAAGTATGAACGTGAAAAGAGATTAAATCATTGAATCATTTTTTCATTGAATCAATGAACCGATGATTCAATGATTCAATCTCTTCAGTTCATCGTTGATTATTATGGAACCGATTAGAGCCAACGAGATTAGCGAGATTATTCGCCAGCAGATAGAGAACTTCGAGACAGGCGTGACCGTCACCGAGGTCGGCACGGTGATAAAGATTGGCGACGGCATCGCCGAAATTCACGGCCTCGAAAAAGTGATGGCGGGCGAGCTTCTGGAGTTTCCGCACGAGGTTCGCGGGCTGGCTTTGAACCTGGAAGAAGACAAGGTCGGCGCGGTGTTGTTCGGCGAGTTTCAGGCCGTCAAAGAGGGCGACATCGTGAAGCGCACGGGGCGCATCATGGACGTGCCGGTGGGCGACGCGCTCATCGGGCGCGTCGTCAACGCCATCGGACTTGCGATTGACGACCGAGGCCCCATCATCACCGAGCAACGCAATCCGATTGAGCGCATCGCGCCCGGCGTAGTTGACCGCCAGCCTGTGAAAGAGCCTTTGCAGACGGGCTTGAAGGCAATCGACTCGATGGTTCCTATCGGTCGCGGCCAGCGCGAGCTGATTATCGGCGACCGCCAGACGGGCAAGACCGCCGTCGCGCTCGACGCGATTCTCAACCAGAAGGGCAAAGACGTTATCTGCATCTACGTCGCCATCGGGCAGAAGGCTTCGACCGTCGCGCAGGTTATCAAGACTTTGCAGGACTACGATGCGATGAGCTACTCCATCGTCGTCAACGCGTCGGCCTCCGACTCGGCGGCTATGCAGTATCTCGCGCCTTACGCGGGCGTCGCCATCGGCGAATACTTCCGCGACACTGGCCGCCACGTTCTGACCATCTACGACGACCTCTCCAAGCACGCCGCCGCTTACAGAGAAATCTCTCTGCTGCTGCGTCGTCCTCCGGGGCGCGAAGCTTATCCCGGCGACGTGTTCTATCTCCACTCGCGCCTGCTTGAGCGCGCGGCCAAGTTGTCTGATTTGAAGGGCGGCGGCTCGCTCACCAGCCTTCCGATTATCGAGACTCAGGCGGGCGACATCTCGGCCTACATCCCGACCAACGTCATCTCTATCACCGACGGGCAAATCTTCCTCGAAGCCGACCTCTTCAATAGCGGTATTCGTCCGGCCATCAACGTCGGCAACTCCGTCTCGCGCGTCGGCGGCTCGGCGCAAATCAAGGCGATGAAGCAGGTGGCCGGAACGCTCCGTCTCGACCTCGCGCAGTTCCGCGAGCTGCAAGCCTTCGCGCAGTTCGGCTCAGACCTCGACCGCGCCACACAGGCGCAGCTTGCGCGCGGCCAGCGTCTCGTAGAGATTCTCAAGCAGCCGCAGTATCAACCGCTCGACGTGGAGAAACAGATTCTCATTATCTGGGCGGCCACGAACGGCCACATCGACGACGTACCCGTCGAACAGGTGCGCCGCTTCGAGGCCGACTTCCTGCGCTTCATGGAGAACTCGCATCCCGGCGTGCTGGCCGCCATCCGCGAAAAGAAGTCGCTCACCGACGACATCAAAAGCGACCTCTCGCAGGCCGTCAAAGACTTCAAGGAGACCTGGAACGAAACCTCGCAACTCGCGCAACGACCCGTAACCGCTACCGCGACAGCGTGAATAAGCGTTCAGCACTCAGCTATCAGCAGTCAGCTTGCGACAAATCCTGCTGATGACTGAGCGCTGAGTGCTGATAGCTAAAGATTATGGCTAACCTTCTCGACATCCGTCGCCGCATCAAGTCGGTCAAGAACACGCAGCAGATTACGAAGGCCATGAAGATGGTTTCGGCTGCGAAGCTGAAGCGCGCGCAGGACAGGGTCGTGGCGGCGCGTCCGTTCGCCAACAAGATGATGGAAGTTTTGACGGAGCTGGCCGGACGAACGAACGAAGACTTCCATCATCCTCTGCTCGACCGTCGCGGCGACGAGCGCTACCTGCTCGTGCTCGTCACAGCCGACAAGGGTCTCGCCGGAGCGTTCAATTCAAACCTGATTAAGGCCGCGCAGTCTTTCATCCGCCAGCACGCGGGAAAGACCGTCGAGATGCTCGCCGTCGGGCGCAAGGGGCGCGATTTCTTCCGGCGTCGTGAAGTGAACATCGTCGGCGAATACATCGGCCTCACCGGCAAGGGGCGCATCGAGTTCGCAGAGGCCGTCGAGGTGGCGCGCGACATCACTCGACGCTTCGTCGAAGATGAAGGGATAGACAAGGTCTTCATCATCTACAACGAGTTCAAGTCGGCGCTTCAGCAAAGAGTAATCGTCGAGCAGCTTTTGCCCGTCGCGCGCGAAGAGCAGGAGACGGAAGAAGCGGCGACGGATGCGACTCGCCCCGTCACCTTCGTCGAATACATCTACGAGCAGCCGCCCGGCGAAATCTTCAGCCGTCTTCTGCCGCGCCTCATCGAAACGCAGGTCTACCGCGCGCTGCTGGAATCGGTCGCCTCCGAGCAGGGCGCGCGCATGACGGCGATGGACGCCGCCTCGAAGAACGCGGGCGAGCTTATCGGCTCGCTTACGCTCAACATGAACCGCATCCGGCAGGCCGGCATCACCCGCGAGATTATCGAAATCGTCTCGGGCGCAGCCGCGCTCTAGCTCGAACGCGTCGGAAACCCTGAACCCACGAAGAGGGAAGCGCGCAGGCTCTCATGCGTCGCTTCCCTCGTTCTCTTTAAGGAAACGATGAACGATGAACGATGAACTGAAAGAAGAAAGCTTCGCTGCTTTTCATTCCGCGTTCATCGTTCCGCGTTCATCGTTTCTTTCCCTCCTGTCCATCCCTGTTAATTGATTGGAGATGATTGAGCGAAGCGAGAAGGGAAGGGAGACGGCGAACCTCCCGGGCGAGGTGGCGACGTGGCGCGGGCGCGCGAGGCGCTATCTTCCTCTGCTTCTGTGGATAGGCTTTATCTTGTTCGCTTCGACCGGCTCTCTGTCGGCGACGAACACTTCGCGCATCGTGCGGCCATTGCTGCTGTGGCTCAACCCCGACATCACGGAAGAGAGCCTGCTCTACGCACATCTCGTCGTGCGTAAGACGGCGCACCTGTTCGAGTATGCGGTGCTCGCCGTGCTGGCCGCGCGTGCTTTTCTGACTTCGACGCGCGCCGTGCTGCGCAGACACTGGTACGCCGTCGCCTTCGCGCTCGTCGCGCTCGTCGCCGTGCTCGACGAGTATCATCAAAGCTTCGTCGAGACCCGGACGGGCACGCCCTACGATAGCCTCATCGACGTGACGGGCGGCGCACTCGGGCTCGCGCTCGTTGGCTTGTGGCGCAGGTTGCGTTATAAAAAGAGCAATCGGGCGGGTCGCGCGCAGGCGTTGAAGTTTTAGCTGGCGGATAAAGTTTTCGTGCTTCCGGCAAACGCGCCGTGAGCGAGCGCGTGCGGCCAACCTTACTCGACGAAATCTCAATCGACGAAAATCTCAAAGGGGAGAGGCTATATGAAACGGATGCTATTAGGGCTTGTCGTGTCGGCGGCGGTGTGTCTGTCTGTCGCGGCGGCGCAGGAGGTGCAGCAGCAGTCGCGGCGTGCGATGACGTTTGAGGACGTGTTGGCTTTGAAGGGCGTCTCCGACGCGCAGGTGTCGCCGGATGGAAAGTGGGTGGCCTACGTCGTCTCGACAGCCGACATGAAGGAGAACGCGGCAGACCCGGACGTGTGGCTGGTTTCGACCGAGAAGGGCGCTGTGCCGGTGCGTCTGACGACGAGCAAGAAGCCGGACACCTCGCCGCGCTGGTCGCCCGACGGGCAGCGCCTCGCCTTCATCTCTTCGCGCGAAGAGCGGGCGCAGGTGTTTCTCATCTCGCCTTTCGGCGGCGAGGCCGAGCGTCTGACGGAATCGAAAACACCCGTGCAATCGTTTCAGTGGTCGCCCGACGGGCGTCGCATCGCTTACGTCTCTCAACAGGAGCTTTCGCCCGAAGAGGAACGCAAGCAAAAGGAGCGCGACGACGCGCTCGTCGTCGATAAGAACTTCAAGTTCTCGCGTATCTGGCTCGTTGACGTGGCGACGAAGAAGGCGACGGAGCTGGTCAAGAGCGACTACATGACGAGCGACCCGCAGTGGTCGCCCGACGGACGCTCGATTGCTTTCGTCGCGCTGCCGACGCCGAAGGCGGACGACGGGACGCTCTCCGACATCTGGATAGTCGATGTCGAGACGGCGAAGACGCGCAAGCTCGTCGAGAACGAAGGGCCTGACACTTCGCCGCGCTGGTCGCCCGACGGCAGAGAGATTGCTTACCTCTCGCGCGATGTGAAGGGCGGGCTGCTCGGTCAGAATTTGCTGACCGTCGTTTCGGCTGCGGGCGGACAGTCGCGCGTCGTCGCGCCCGCATACATCTATCAGCCGGGCGCAGTCTCTTGGTCGTCCGACGGGCGCACGCTCTACTTCACCTCTTCCACGCGAACAACTTCGCAGCTCTTCAACGTGCCCGCGGCAGGCGGCGAAGCGAAGCAGTTGACGCGCGGCGCAGGCGTCATGTCGCCCGCCACCTTCTCGCGCGACCGCGCAGTCGTCGCCTTCACGCGCTCCGACATCTCGAACCCTTCGGATGTTTACGTCGCGCGCCTCGCATCTCTGAACGAGCCGTCGAAGCTCACAGACCATAACCCGCAGGTGCGCGCTCTCTCGCTCGGCAAGGCCGAAGTCGTCAGTTGGAAGAGCAATGACGGGATGGAGATTGAAGGCATCGTGCTCTATCCGGTCGGTTACGAAACGGGCAGGCGTTACCCTCTGGTGACGCTCGTGCACGGCGGCCCTGCGGGCGTGTGGAACGAGGCTTTCCCCGGCTCGTGGGGAAACTTCGGGCACGTCTGGGCGGGTAAAGGCTGGGCGGTCTTCTATCCGAACGTGCGCGGCTCGTCCGCTTACGGCGAGAAGTTTCTTTTGTCGAACGTGCGCGATTGGGGCGTCGGCGACTTTCAGGACATCCAGACCGGCATCGACGCCCTCATCGCCAGAGGCATCGCCGACCCCGAACGCCTCGCGCAGTCGGGCTGGAGCTACGGCGGCTACATGACCGCCTGGACTATCACGCAAACCAATCGCTTCAAGGCCGCGATGGTCGGCGCGGGTCTGACCGATATGTTCTCCATGTACTCGACCAACGACCTACAGCGCACGCTCGAAGGTTACTTCGGCGCAGAGCCCTGGAACGACGCGGAAGCCTACAGCCGCGCCTCCGCCATGACCCACATCAAGCGCGCCAAAACCCCGACCCTCATCATGCACGGCGCAGAGGACAAGCGCGTCCCCGTCGGCCAGGCGCAGGAACTCTACATGGGACTCAGTAAGAACAAAGTGCCCGTCGAAATGGTGCTCTACCCCCGACAGGGGCACTCCATTCAGGAACCCAAACACCAGCTCGACAAGATGCGACGCGAATACGCCTGGTTCTCCAAATACGTCCTCGGCGTCGAAGTGCCCGAATCGCAAAAGCCGAAGACCGGCGAAGGCGTGGAGAAGAGCACGGGCAATTAAGCCGAAGTCGGAAGGAGGCGGCAGGGATGGTCGGTCAGGATATTTTTGATTACCTTAAAATCATCCCTGCCGTGCTGCACTCGCCTCACCATTATCTTTGGTCGAGCTATGATGCCGAGGCCGACGTGCTCTATATCAACTTCAAGAAGCCCTCACGTGCGACCGACAGTGAGTTGACTGACGACGATGTGATTATTCGATACGAAGACGGTGAGGTCGTCGGTCTGACCATCCTTCATGCCAGCAGTCGATAATTTCAAAACCACGCCTCAGCAAAATCGTCGCCGCGCGAGAACAGAAAAGCCACACTCTTAGTTTATCTCTTAGCTCGCACGTCGAACGTGGTATGCTTGGCTCATCCCCGGAGACATTGCGAGCGGTAAACCTGACGGCGAAGAGAACGAACTGATTATGCTGAGCGGTTTGAAGCGGCTGCGCAGGGTTGTCATCACGGGCATGGGTTGTGTGACGCCCATCGGAATCGGACGCGAGGCTTTCTGGCGCGGGCTGCGTGAAGGAAGAAGCGGCGTCGGTCGCATCGAGAGTTTCGACGCGTCTGATTCGCCCGTCAGGATTGCCGCCGAGGTGCGCGACTTCGACTGGCAGCGTGAGCTTCGCGCGAAAGACCGCCAGCACGTCGCGCGCACCGTGCCGCTCGCTCTGGCCGCCGCGCGCGAGGCGCTCGAAGATGCGCGTATTCAAACTTCGGATTTGACGCTTGAAGAGCGACGCTCGTTCGGCGTCGTCATCGGCACGGGCGGCGGCGGTCTCTCTTTCACCGAGCGCCAGTACGGCTACTACTTCACTAACCAGGGACAGAAGGCGAGCGTTTACACCATCCCTTCATCGACGCACGGCGGCCATTCCTCCGAGCTTTCGATGGCCTTCGGCCTGCGCGGTCTCTCGCACGTTATCTCGACCGGCTGCACCAGCTCGACCGACGCCATCGCCTACGCCGCCGAACACGTCGCGCTCGGCAGGTGCGAAGCGATGCTCACCGGCGGCGCAGACTCGCCGCTTGCCCCAGGCATCCTCGCAGGCTTTAACCTCATGACCGTCCTCACCGACCGTTGGAACGACGAGCCCGAACGAGCCTCGCGTCCGTTTTCGCGCGACCGCTCAGGCATCGTGCTCGGCGAGGGCGCATGGATTTACGTCGTCGAGGAACGCGAGCGTGCGCTGCGTAGGGGCGCGCCCGTCTACGCGGAGATTACGGGCTACGGCGCGACCTGCGACGCATATCATCGCGTGCGCCTCGAAGACACGGGCGAAGAGCCCGCGCGCGCCATGCGTCTCGCGCTCGAAGACGCCGGACGCCGCCCCGAAGAGATTGATTACGTCAACCTTCACGGCACGTCCACCCTGCTCAACGACCGCATCGAAACGCAGGCCGTGAAATCCGCGCTCGGACGACGTGCCCGAGAGATTCCGATGTCGGCCACCAAGTCGCAAATCGGACACCCGCAGGGCGCAAGCGGGGCTGCTGGACTGGCCGCCGCCCTCTGCGCCATGCACACCAACACCATTCCGCCGACCATCAACCTCGACGAGCCCGACCCCGAATGCGACCTCGACTACACCCCCAACCACGCGCGCGAAGCGCAAGTCCGCGTCGCCCTCTGCAACTGCATCGGCTTCGGCTCGAAGAACAGCGCTCTCATAATCGAAAAACCGTAAATCGTGAATCGAAAAAAGACCGTAAATCGTGAATCGTAAATCGTGAATAGATAAGAACCGGTTTTAACTATTCACGATTTACGATTCACGATTGACGATTCCTTATGTTTGAACGACGCAGCTACGAGCTTGAGCATCTGGACAAGGGAGATTACACGCCGGAGGAGTTCGAGGGGTGTCTGGTAGAGCTGCGACGTGTGAACCGTTGGCTTGGGGACAGGAAGGCTTTGCGGCGGACGCTTCTCAGGGAAGTGGAGTCGAGCGGGCTCGAAGAGTTTTCGGTGCTTGATGTAGGGGCGGGGTCGGGCGAGCTTTTGCGTGCGGTTGCGGGTTGGGCGCGGGCGGCGGGTCGGCGTGCGCGCCTCGTGGGGTTGGAGCTGAACGAGCGTGCGGCGCGTTCGATTCTTGAAGAGTCAAGGGAGTTTGCGGAGATAGGCGCGGTGCGCGGCGACGCCCTGCGGCTGCCCTTCCGTGACGATGCTTTCGACTACGTGATGTGCTCGCTCTTCACGCATCATCTCGAAGATGAGCAGGTCGTCCGCGTGCTCATGGAGATGGCGCGCGTCGCGCGGCGTCGCATCTTCGTCATCGACCTTCATCGTCACCGGCTCGCATACTATTTCTACACGACCGTCGGGCGTCTCTTTCTACACAACCGTCTCGTGCGCGAAGACGGCGCGCTCTCCATCCTGCGCAGCTTCCTGCCCGGCGAGCTGAGCGCGCTGGCCGACCGCGCCCGACTGAGAAGCGCCTCCGTCGAGCGCCACTTTCCCTTTCGATTGGTGCTGAGCGGCGGCAAAGACGAGACAGTAGGGGAAAGGGAAAGGGGGAAAGGGTAAAGGTGAGGAAAGAGTTATTTCGCATGACGCGGGTTCGACTTACAAAGCATGACTACAAAAGGGAAGAGAGAAGGAAGAGTTATCAAGCTTCTGTCTTTCCCTTTCCCCCTTCCCCTTTTCCCTTTTCCCCCAGACTGAGTTTTTATGAGCAGTCGAGTTTATGACGTGTTGATTGTCGGCGCGGGCCCGGCGGGGGCGTGTGTGGCGATTGAGGCGGCGCTCGGGGGGGCGCGTGTGTTGCTGGCGGAACAGAAGAGGTTTCCGCGTGCGAAGCTGTGCGGGGAGTTCATCTCGCCGGAGTGCCTGAGCCACTTCGCACGTTTGGGCGTGATGGGGCGGATGCTGGAGGCGGGGGGAAGAGAAGTCGTCGAGACGCGGTTTTATACGCGGGGCGGGAGATGCGTGGGCGTGCCGTCGGAGTGGTTCGAGCGGGCGGGCGTGGAAGGGTTGGGCGGGGCATCAGCAAGGGGGGCGCTCGGCTTGAGTCGTGCGGAGATGGATGCGGCGCTGCTCGCGCGTGCGAGGGAAGTGGGCGTGGAGGTTTTGGAAGAAGCGCAGGCGGTCGGGTTGTGGTTGGAGAAGGGAAGAGTGTGCGGCGCGCGTTTGAGGGTGTCGGATGAAAGAGAGCTTGTTAGAGAACGTGAGGCGCGCGAGGTGCGTGCGCGTGTGACGATTGACGCGACGGGGAGAACGCGCGCTCTTGCACGTCTTCTCGAACGCGAAGCGCGGCAAGGCGACGAGAGCAGGTCGAGTATAAGGCGTGCGCCGCTCGTAGCTTTCAAGGCTCATCTGGAGGGCGCGCGAGGCGAGGAGGGCAGTTGCGAAATCTACTTTTACGGGGGCGGCTACGGCGGCCTGAGTCCTGTCGAGGGAGGGCTGAGCAATCTCTGTTTCATCGCTTCGGCGAGCGACGTGCGGGCGCGTGGAAGCGATGCCGAGCGCGTCCTGCGCGAAGTGGTGCGGACGAACCGGCGGGCTGAAGAGACGCTCAGAGATGCGCGCATCTCGTCGGAGTGGTTGAGCGTGGCGCTCGAAGGCTTCGGTCGGCGCGGGCTCGTCCCGGCGGCGGGGCTCGTCGCGGTGGGCGACGCCGCGTCGTTCATCGACCCCTTCACGGGAAGCGGGATGCTGATGGCTCTGGAGAGCGGCACGTTGGCGGCTGAGGCGCTCGCGCGTTGGCTCGCGCGGCTCAGAAGCGCAGATGAATCGAGAGACGCTGAGGATTTCGGAAGAGCGTTCGAAGGGTTCGCCGAAGAGTACAGGGCGCGTTATGACGCGCGTTTCGGGGCGAGGCTGAGGCTCTGCTCGTGGCTGAGACGCGCGGCTTTTGCGCCGCCCGCAGTCTCGGAAGCGGCGATGATGCTGCTCGGCGCAAGCGACGGTGTGCGTCGGCGGTTGGCTCGCGCCACACGCGGGCGGAGCGGCGAAGGCTTGCCGTTCGGCGTCGGACGTTAGAGGGCGGCCGCCCCGTTAGCTTCGAGCAAAGGACGGCGCACAAGGTTCTTGCTATTCGACCTTGTTTTGCGGTACAAAGTCGTGGCAAGTAAGAGGATTGCTCGCGGTGCTCGCAGGGCGGGCTTAGTCTTCAGAAATCCGGAAACGCGCGTCACACCACTTATGCTCCCGGACGCGCCTCGCGGGCAGCAGCAATCTTCGCTTTTCGGAGCAGTCTTCCACTCCCATCGACGGTCGATAGAAGCGCGGTCTTCAAAAGCCTTCGCTCCGCGCGTCGTCCAAAAAGTTAAACTTCGTTCTGTGTTAAGGAGAATATAAACATGCGTTCGTTCCCTCTACGGCGGCGTCTGTCCGGCGTGTTTCGCTGTGCGCTCGTCGGCGCACTCGTCCTGTCATGCGCGCTCTCGGCCTTCGCCCAGGCTCAATCAAACGCCGCCGACCTGCGCGGCTTCGTGCGCGATCCGCAGGCTGCGGTCGTCCCGAACGCGACGGTGACCGTGCGCAACAACGCGACCGGCGTCAACCGCACGGTGCAGACCAACGACGAAGGGCTCTATCAGATAACGAACCTGCCGCCGGGCGAGTATGAAGTGACGGTCGAAGCGGCCAGTTTCTCGCGGGCCGTCGTGCCTTCGGTGATTCTCACCGTCGGGCAGCGCGCCGACCTCGACATCACTTTGCAGACGGGAGCCATCACCGAGACTGTCACCGTCACGGGCGCGACGACCGAAGTCGTCGAGACCTCGCGCACCGCGCTTGCCACCACCATCGACCAGCAGCGCATCGAGAACCTGCCCATCAACGAGCGCAGCTACCTGAATTTCGCGCTCACTACTTCGACCGTCACGCGCGACAACGCGCGCCCCATCGGCCCCGCGCCGACTTCCGGCCTGAACTTCGGCGGACAGCGCGGTCGCTCCAATCTCGTGCAGGTCGATGGCGCTGACAACACAGACAACTCCGTGAACGCCGCGCGCTCGACCGTTTCGCAGGAAGCGGTACAGGAGTTTCAGGTCGTCACCAACTCTTACGCGCCGGAGTTCGGAAGAACTTCGGGCGGCGTCGTCAACGTCGTCACCAAAGGCGGCACGAACGACATTCGCGGCAACGTCTTCGGCTTCCTGCGCGACAAGAGCTTTCAGGCGCGCAACGCCTTCGCGCCCATCATCGACAACGACCCCGACAAGAAGCCGCCCTTCACGCGCGTTCAGTACGGCGCAACCCTCGGCGGCCCGCTCGACCGCGATAGAACCTTCTTCTTCGCCGCCGTCGAGCAGCGCCGCCGGCAGGAGTCGGGCTTCTTCACGAGCGACGTGACGCAAGGGTTGAATGGCTTAGTCACCATCGGCGCGCCCTTCCTGCCCGCCGCGCAGACCTACCGCAACATCACGCCGCAGCAGGCCAACTACGTGAGCGGGCTACTGACCCAAGCCGCCGCGCTCATCGGCTCGGGCGTTCCGGCCAACATCCTGCTCGGCCAGCAGGTCGCGGGCGCAGCCGTCCAGTACGCTACGCTCGCTTCGAGCGGCGGCTCAAACGGGCTCAACGGCTTCACTCCGCTCGTCAGTCCGGGCGGCTCTATTCCAGCCGGTCAGGTCATCGGCTCGCGCTTCTTCCTGTCGGGCGCGCCCGTGCCTTTCACGACGAACGCGCAGGGGCTTCCCATCGCTTTCCGTCCGCTCACGCAGTTGCAGCGCGTCTTCCCCATCTCGGAAGGCACGACCTTCTCTTCGCTCCGGCTCGACCATCGCATCAACCAGAATCACCAGATGACGATGCGCGTCGGCTACAACCCGAGCGACGTGACGGGCATTCAGGTCGAATCGCAAAATCAGGCGCTCGGACAGAACGACTTCTCGCGCACCGGCGTCCAAACCCTGCGCGACGGCTCTTTCGTCACCACCCTTGCTTCCACGCTCTCGAACAACGTCGTCAACGAAGCGCGCTTCAGCTTCAGCTCGCGCCGCGCCACCTTCCGCTCGCAGAACGGCGAGGCGGTCGCCGCCAACATCGCCGGCACGGCCTTCTTCGGACGCGAGCTTTTCTCGCCCGTCATCCGCACCGAGAACCGCTTCCAGTACACCGATAACGTCAACGTCGTCGTCGGCAATCACACATTGAAGTTCGGCGGCGACGCAAACTTCGTCAGCGTCGATGCCATCTTCGAGCTGAACTTCGCAGGTCTCTTCAACTTCGGCGGACTGACCGCCACCACGCTCGCAGCCTTCCCCGGCGGCCCCGATTGCTCGACCTCGACGCAGACCTCCTGCGTCCCGCAGTTCACGCCCGTTCAGCAATACGGCTTGGGCTTCCCGACCAACTTCATACAGGGCTTCGGCAATCCGTCGAGCCGACTGAAGAACAAACCGCTTGCCGTCTTCGCGCAGGACTCCTGGAAGGTTCGCCCGAACCTGACGCTCAACTACGGCGTGCGCTACGACTACGAGATGACGACCCAGCTTTCGCCCGTCGGCTTCAACGACCCGCTCTCGCACATCAACCTTTCAGCCGCAGACATTCTCGCCGCGCAGAATGCCCTCAACGTCCAGCAGGGCTTCCCGCGCGACAAGAACAACTTCGCGCCGCGCGCCGGTATCGCTTGGGACGTGACGAACGACGGCAAGACGGTCGTCCGCGCTTCCTTCGGCATCTTCTACGATCACCCCTTACTCGCCATCGGCTTCAACTCCGACATCGCCGACGCCGCGCAGCAGCAGCAGGGCGTCTTCATCTCCGGCAGCCCCGCGCCGACCGCGCTTCTCAATGCCACGCAGATTTTCCAGGGCACGGTCTGCACAGGGCAGGGCTCGCCCATCTGCGCCGCGCTGCCAGCCGGATTCAGGACGCCGGGCGTCGCCGCAGGCTCCGACTACCAGTTCGGTCGGCAGCGTTTCAACGACCAGACCTTCCCCGGCTTCGGCCCCGTCCTTCCTTTCACGCTGCCCGTCAGCAAGGATTTCGAGTACGCCTACGCCAATCAGGGCAACCTGACCGTCGAGCGCGAGTTGACCGAGAACATGTCGGTCTCGGCCAGTTACCTCTTCGTCGGCGCACATCACCTGCCGCACCCGCTCGACATCAACGCCCCTGACATCAACCTGCAAGTCGCCAACTTCCGACGCTACGCCAACCGCGCGCCCAACAACACGACCGAGGTTGCGCTCGTCAACGTCTTCCCGACTACCGGCGCGGGCTCAACTCCCGGCTCAACCTTCACCAACGCGATAACCGGCGAGACCTTCGTCACCGTCATCCCCGGCTTCATCGTGCAGGGGCCGCGCGGGCGCGTCATCTCTCCGGCGGCGGCGAACTTCTTCCGCCCGAACGCACCAAACTACTTCCTCGTGCAGGCGCTCACGGGACTGACGCCCGCCGCCTTCAACACGTTCCTCGCGGGCACACTCCGCACGCCCGGCGTCGTCTCCCCCTTCGGCTCTGTGAACACGCAGGTCTCCGACGGCAACTCCGTCTATCACGCCGGAAACTTCGAGTTGAAGCGTCGCTTCGCCAACAACTTCCAGTTCCTCGCCTCCTATACGTGGTCGCACGCGATTGACGATTCTTCCGACTTGCAGACTCTTCTGCTGCCGCAGGACAATCGCAACTTCCGCGCCGAGCGCGCCGACTCGCTCTTCGACCAGCGCCATCGCTTCGTCTTCAGCGGCGTCCTCGCAGCCCCGGCCACCTGGCGCAGCTCCAGCAGCATGGGCAAGCGTTTCCTCGCCGACTTCGTCGTCGCGCCCATCTTCGAGATGTCTTCGGGTCGCCCGTTCAACATCCTGACCGGCGTCGATACCAACAACGACCAGTCGAACCAGACCGACCGCCCCAACGTCGCCGCCGACGGCTCGCTCGTCCTGCCCGCGCCCTTCACCTCCGGCTCGCTCGGACGTAATCGCGGCATCACCGAGTCCTACGCTTCGCTCGACATGCGCGTCACACGCAAGGTTCGCTTCGGCGAGCGCGTCAGCCTCGACCTGATTGCCGAGGGCTTCAACCTCTTCAACCGCTTCAATCAGGCCGCCGCCTCGCCCCTCTTCACCGACGTTAACGCCTTCAACCGCCGCGACGGCTCAGGCCGCTACTTCAGCCGCCCCACCGCCGCCTTCGACCCGCGCCAGTTCCAGTTCGGCTTCAAGCTGAACTTCTAAAGGAAGGGTTATCGAAAATGATAGGCCGCCCGTTTGCCACATCGGCAGACGGGTGGCCTATTCATCTTCTGAGAATAAATTTTTCGACGCGCATCTGAGACGGGGAGCTTTCGGGCGTTATATGTGTAGATGCTGACCGAGAGGCCGGGAGGGAGGCCGAGGGCGGTTATCAACAGTCACGAGCAAATATTTATCGAGAAGTATAAGTGGTTGCTCGGCTGGGCGCTGCGCCTGACGGGCTTCGACGAAGAGCGGGCTGAAGATTTGGTGCACGACGCCTTCGTTCATTTCTCGACGGCACGCCCTGATTTGAATGCCATTCTGCCGAATCTGGAAGGCTACCTCTACACGATGCTGCGCAACCTGAATCTTTCAAACCTCCGCCGGGCGACGCGCCAGCGCGCACGGCAGGTTGCGCTCTCCGATTCGTCGCTCGCCGAGTTTGAATCGCTCGAAGCGGGACTGCGCGCGGCGAGCGAGAACGCGCAGCTACAGGTGCAGGAGCAGCTACACCAAATCTGCCTCTACGCCTGCCGTCGCAGGGAGACTTCAAAAGCGGGCAGCGTTCTCATCCTGCGTTTCTTTCACGGCTACTATCCGAGCGAAATCGCCCTGGTGTGCCGCACCTCGCGCGGCGCGGTTGACGAATGGATGCGCGTGGCGCGCTCGGAAGTGAAGAGCTTTCTCGCAAGCCCTTCGCGCTCGAAAGAGAAAAGCTTCCGGCCTGAGCTGAACGGCGTCGGCTTCGGCTCGTCGAACGCGGAGTTCGTGCGCGAGCTGCGCGAGGCGATTTTCAAACTGAAGACGAGCGACTGCCTTTCGGTCGAAAAACTCGAAGAGCTTTACGTTTCGGAGCGTGCGGCTTCGGGAATTGATGCGCCGTCGCTCGGCCACATCGTCAGTTGCCGTCGCTGTCTGGACGAAGTCAACCGGCTGCTTCGAGTGCCCTCGCTCGCCGAGCGCAACCCCGCGCAGATGCTCGGCCCCGAGACGCGCCGGAGAGGCAACTCCGGCAACGACCGCGACGAGCCTTCCGACGATAATCCTGACGACGATTCTAATTCGGGCGCGCCGGGCGTCGAAGAGTTGGTGAGGAAATCCGAGCGCCGCCTGCGCGATGTTCTGGAGCACAAGCCGAAGGAGCTGCGCATCTGCGTCAACGGTCGGGAGGTCGAAGCGTTCGCGGTCGGCTCGGAAGTGACGCGACGTAGATTGGAGATAGGAGACGAAGAGGGGGCGCTCGGCTTCGTCGAGATTTTCAGTGAGAGGGAAGTTCGCCTGCTCTTCTGCAACGTCGAGGCTTTGCCTTCGGCGACGGTGCAGCGCACGCGCGTCGAGCTGAGCGACGGCCGCACGCTTGAGTTGATAGTTGACGCGACGGCTCATCGTGCGCCGGAACTGCAAGTCTCTTATCACGACCCGACGTTTGCGGAGCAAGCGGTTCTCTCCGCAATCCGAGAGACGAATGAGCAGCAGGCGAAAGCGCGGCGGGAGGGGACGTGGCGAGAGATGCTTCGGCGACTGCCGAACGGTCTGTCCGCCGCATTGCGAAGGCATGCGAGCTTGCCCCTGTGGATGAGGCCGGGCGCGGCTCTCGCGGCGGTGCTCCTGCTGGCTACGGCAATCGCGCTCCTGCTGTTTCTTCTGAAAGCGCCCGTGCCGCGCGTCTCGGCGGCTGAGCTGCTTCGCAAATCTGCGGCGGCTGAGACGCATGTCGCTCAGCAACAACCCGACAGCATTTTGTTTCGCGCCTTCAGGCTTGAAGAGGTCGATGCAGAGAGCGGCAAGACGGTCGCCGTGCGCCGCGTCGAGATTTGGAAAAGCACGTCGAACGCAGCCTCAGCGCGACGCCTCTTCGACGAACGAGAGCAGCTAATCGCGGGTGAATGGCAGAGCGGCGCGGGCGAGCGGAAGATTTATCGTTTGAAGAGCGCAGAGACAAAGCTTTCCGCCGCGACTGAAGGAGCATGGGCTGACGCGCCGAATGTGGACGAGTTCTGGCTGCTCGAACCGTCGGCTCAGATTTTCTCTTCGCTCGTCGGACACGGCGACGAAGCGCGCGTCGATGAGAGTCGCGCCGCTTACGTCTTGCGTTTTCAGAACGGCGACGAGCGGGGCGAAGCTGGATTGTTGCGCGCGTCTCTGACGCTGAATAAATCCGACCTGAGCCCGGAAGCGATGTCTTTAGTGGTGCGACGCGGCGGCGCTTTGCGCGAACATCGTTTCACCGTCACCAATTCGGAGCGGCGCGCGGCGAGGGATGTCGCGCCGAGCGTCTTCGAGCCGGATGCTGCGCTTCTCGACGGGGGCGAGGTTTCCGTAGAGATGCGAGCGAAAGTGGATGAGACGCTTTCGCCATTAGCGACCGACGCGGGCGCTCATGCAGCAGCGCCCCGGCCTCCGACCGCGACAGCCGCACCGGCCAGCGTCGAGCTTGAAATCGAAGCGCTGCGATTGCTCAGTCAGGCAGGCGCAGACCTCGGCGAGCAGTTGAGCGTCAGTCGCACGCCGGAAGGAAAGCTGCTTATCAAAGCGGTAGTGGAGACCTCTGAACGAAAGCAAGCGCTCGTCGGCTCGCTCGCTCCTGTGGCGAATAATCCTTCGGTCGTCGTCGAGATTCTGACGGCGACAGAGGCGCTTGAGAAACAACGCGGGCAGAGAGCGAGCGCCCGACTTGAGCTGCCCGAAGCAGAGTCGCAGGCTGTCGAAATTCCTCTGGCGACGGAGTTGCGACGTCACTTTTCGAGAGGCGGCGCTGTGCCGGATGAGCAGGTTGAGACGCAGGCGACGCGGTTTGCGGCGCGTGCGGTCGAGCGTTCGAGTCAGGTGCTGCAACACGCGTGGGCTATCAAGCGGCTCGCGTCAAGATTCTCCGAGCGCGAGCTGGCCGGGCTGAGCGACGAAGCGCGTGCTAAATGGATGTCGCTCATCGCTCGGCACGCGCGCTCTCTCCGGCAACAGGCCGCGCTTCAAAGGCAGGAACTCGCGCCCATCTTCTCCGGCGGCCAATCGTCTGACGACGGCGCGAGCCCCGCACAGATAACGGGCGAGAAAGAACTCGTGCGTGCCGCCGACCTGCTCGTCGAGTTGTGCACGGCGGAGCATCGTGCGACGCGCGCCGCTTTCACAATCTCTCCGGCGGGGTCGCGCGAGGCGGTCGCAAAGGTCGCGCGGATGCAGTCGTCTTTGCGAAAGATAGAAATGCTCGCGGCCTCGATTCTCGACGCGCCTCAGAAGTAAGACCAGAAAGTTAAGACTCGAAAAGCGAAGTGAAGCCGTTTTATGACCTCGATAGACGCCAGCTTTGTCTTCAAGCGATGCCGGAGCGCCGCGCGGGCGCTCGCCGCGCTCTCGCTCGTCGCGGCCTGCTTCGTCACGGCCATGTCGCAGCAGAGAATGAGCGGGTGGCAGATGCACACCTACACGCGGGAGCAGCAGCCCGGTGCGCCCGCCGCCGTGAGCGGGACGGTTATCGACGAGCGAGGGGCGGTGGTTGAAGGCGTCGAGGTCACTCTGGAAGAGGCGAGCACAGGGCTGAAGCGCCGCGCCATGACCGACGGCGAAGGTTTCTTCGTCTTCCCTCTGCTTGCGCCCGGCTCATACGTGCTGCGCGCCGTGCGAGAAGGTTTTGCGCCCGTCGAGACCAATAGCTTCAAGCTCTTCGCGGGCAGCCGCAGCGACGTGCGAATCCTTTTGCGGACGGGCGTCGTCGCCGCGACGGTCGAGGTCGAAGCCGACGCTGAAGAGGCTCGCGCGCAGGAGGTCGGCGTCGGCACGGTTTTGGAGAGCGAGTTTGTCATCAATCAGCCGCTCAACGGGCGCACGCTGCAACCGCTCTTCGAGCTTGCGCCCGGAGTTGTTCTCACAAGAACGAGCTTCGGCGAGCAGGGACAGTTCAGCGCCAACGGTCAACGCGCCAACGCCAATTATTTTACGGTGGACGGAGCGAGCGCCAACATCGGCGTCAGCGCCGGAGCGTCGCCGGGACAGGCGGCGGCGGGCACGCTGCCCGCGCTCACTGTTCTGGGCAGCACGCATAATCTCGTCTCTGCCGAAGCAATCGAAGAGATGCGGATTCAGACTTCGACCTACGCGCCGGAGTTCGGTCGGATGCCGGGCGCGCAGGTCTCAATCAGAACGCGCGCGGGCACGAGTGAATTTCGCGGCGCGCTCTTTTATTACTTCCGCCACGATTCTCTCGCGGCCAACGATTGGTTCGGCAACAACCGGGGCTTGAAGAAACCGCCGCTCGTGCAGAATCAGTTCGGCGGCGCGGTGGGCGGCCCCGTCGTTGGTCGTCGGACGTTCTTCTTTTTCTCTTACGAAGGCGTGCGGCTCAGGCAGCCGCAAGTGACCGTGACGGAAGTTCCCTCGCTCGAAGCGCGACAGAGCGCTCCCGCGCGTCTGCGGCCTCTGCTCGACGCTTTCCCTCTGCCCAACGGCGCGGCCTTCAACAATCTGTTCGGGGAATTTTCCGCCAGCTACTCAGACCCTTCGAGCGTCAACGCCGCGAGCCTGCGCCTCGACCACGCGGCCACAGAGAAGCTTCAACTATTCGGCAGGTATAACCGCGCGCCCTCGCGCGCAGCGCAGCGCGGAAACGCTCTCGACGCAGGCTCGGCCTCGCAAAGCCTCAACACGCTCAGCCGCACTCTCTTCGACACCGAGACGCTGACCTTCGGCGCAAGCTACACGCTCTCGCCCGCCCTCGCCAACGACCTGCGCTTCAACCTCAGCCGCGCGCGGGGCACGACTTCAACTGAACTCGACGATTTCGGCGGAGCGAAGCCGCCGCCGCCAGCCTCGTTTCTCTTCCCCGAATCTTTTTCGACGGCGACGGCTCAGGTCGGGATGCTTTTTCGCGGCGGGGCGACCGCAAGCTTCGCCGCCGGAAGAGGCGTCGATAATCTACAGCGCCAGCTCAACGTGAGCGACGCGTTTTACCTGAGCAGGGGCGCGCATCAGTTGAAGCTCGGCGCGGACTTTCGCCGCCTCACGCCCGTCTACAATCCTCCGGCTTTCAAGCAGACGGTCGAGTTCGATTTTCTGACGAGCGGCCTGATAGGCATCATCCTCGACGACCGTGCGACGCGAATCCGCGCCGACGAAAGCTCGGGGGCGCGCTTTCCCGTCTTCGTAAACTTCTCGGCCTTCGCTCAGGACACGTGGCAGGCGCGGCGCGGGTTGACCGTCACCTACGGGCTGCGCTGGGAATTGAACCCGCCGCCGACCGAAGCGCGCGGCAATCTTCCCTTCGCCGTCAAAGGATTTGACGACCCTTCGACGCTTGAGCTTGCGCCGCGCGGCACGCCTCTCTGGAAGACGACCTTCGACAATTTCGCGCCGCGCGCGGCAGTCGCATTTCAACCGAGCCGTCGGAGCGGCACGTTGCTGCGCGCGGGCGTCGGCGTCTTTTACGACCTCGGCACGGGGCGCGCGGGTCAGAGCTTCGGAGACACGCCGCCCTACGCTTCGACGAGCTTTATCTTCGGCGTGCCTCTGCCACTACACGAGCCATCGGCAGACGGCGTGCCCGCCCCGCCCGACACGCCATACGGAACGCTCTTCGTCTCGTCGCCGAAGCTCAAGCTTCCTCTGACGATTCAATGGAGCGCGAGTGTCGAGCAGCCCTTTGGAGACAGGCAGCTTTTGTCGGCATCGCTTGTCGGCGCGGCGGGGCGAAGACTTCTGCGCGGGAGTCTGCTCGAAGAGCCGAACGAGCGGTTCACGCTTCTACACGTCACGGAAAACGGCGCTCGCTCCGACTATCGCGCGCTGCAAATACAGTTTCAGCGTCGCCTCGCAAAAGGCTTGCAGGGACACGCCGCCTACACCCTCGCGCGCTCGACCGACGACGCCTCGAACGATTCTTCATACACGCTTCTGGCCGGAAGCGACCTCGAAGCCGAGTATGCGCCGTCCGACTTCGACGTGCGGCAGTCCGTCAGCTTCGGCTTCAGCTACGACGTGCCGCCGCTCGTCGGCCGTCGTAGCTTCGGTAAACACCTGTTCAAGAGTTGGTCGATTGACGCGATTTTCAGAGCGCGGACGGCTGCGCCCGTCAACGTGCTTCTCACAGATGAAGAGCGCTTCGACGGCTTCACGAACGCGACGCGCCCCGACCTCGTTCCCGGCGCTGCGCTCTATCTCGCCGACCCCGGTGTGGCGGGCGGACGCCGACTCAACCGCGCGGCCTTCAGTCCCGCGCGCGGCAGTCAGGGAACGCTCGCGCGAAACTCTCTGCGCGGCTTCCCCGTCTCGCAGCTCGACCTCGCGCTCAGGCGACACATCGCGCTCAGTCAAAACCTGAAGCTCACCTTGAGAGCGGAAGTTTATAACGCGCTCAATCATCCGAATTTCGGCGACCCCGTGACGAGCCTCGAACGCGGTCTCTTCGGCGAGGCCACGCAGATGCTCGGACGAAGTCTCGGCACGGGCGGAATCAACGGCGGCTTGACGCCGGTCTATCAAATCGGCGGGGCGCGATGCGTCCAGCTTGCCGTCAGGCTGCAATTCTAGTTTTTAGTTTGGAGGGAAGGCTTATGCTTTACGTCAAAGATGCGCTCTGTCGAAACAATCGCACGCAAAGAAACTCGCGCCTCGTCATGCTCCTGAGCATGATAACGATGCTGGGCGGCCTGTCGCTTTTCGCTCCGCCTGCCCGCGCGCAGGGCGGCGGCAAGATTCTGTTCACGAGCAACCGCGACGAGCGCGGCGGTATCGGTCAGAACTCTTCTGACATCTACCTGATGAACGCGGACGGGAGCGGCGTGGTTAACTTAACGAACAAAAGCATGGAGAGCGAGCTGCGTCCCGCCTGGTCGCCCGACGGTAAGCAGATTGCCTTCACGCGCGATGTCGATACCTACCGTCATAACGAGGAAATCTTCGTGATGAACGCCGACGGCACGGGCATCAGGCGTTTGACCGACAGCCCCGGCGCGGACACTACGCCCGTCTGGTCGCCCGACGGCAAGCAGATAGCCTTCGTCAGCTTCCGCGATAATCCTTACGGCGGCTCGGGCATCTTCGTGATGAACGCCGACGGCTCGAACGTCCGCCGCCTCACGATGAACACCTACTCTGACGCGACGCCCGCATGGTCGCCCGACGGGACGCGCATCGCTTTCTCCAGCGTGCGCGACGGCAGTCGCACGCACCAGCTCTACGTGATGAA
Source organism: Pyrinomonadaceae bacterium (assembly GCA_036399175.1). Classification (GTDB taxonomy): domain Bacteria; phylum Acidobacteriota; class Blastocatellia; order Pyrinomonadales; family Pyrinomonadaceae; genus DASWNP01. The sequence goes on from DASWNP010000025.1 coordinate 140,621, forward strand.
TGCCGACGGCACGAATCTCAAGCGATTGACCTTCAGCTCCGAGTTCGATCACGGCCCCTCTTGGTCGCCCGACGGCTCGCGCATCGTTTTCACCAGCCGCCGCGACGGCAACTTCGAGATTTACGTGATGAACGCCGACGGCAGCAACCAGAAGCGCCTGACCAACAATCCGCTCGACGACGGCACGCCCTCCTGGTCGCCCGACGGCACGAAGATTGTTTACTGGGGCAGCCGCCAGTTGAGCCCGACGCAGTTTGCCTTCGGCGAGATTTTCGTGATGAACGCCGACGGCAGCAACCCCGTCAACATCTCCAACAACCCGGCCTTCGACATGGAGCCGAGATGGATGCCTGAGCCCGGCGTTAAAATCCCTTCGATTCTTCGCTTCGGCGCGTCGAGCTACGTCGTCGGCGAAGAGACCGGACAGATAACCGTCAGCGTCGAGCGTAGCGGCAACCTCGACTCTCACGCTTCGGTCGAATACTCGACGGCGGACAGCACCGCCAACGAGCGCTCGGATTACCTGACGGCGCGCGGCGTCCTTCACTTCGCGCCCGGCGAGACCTCCAAGAGCTTCAACGTCCTCGTCACCGACGATTCTTTCAGGGAAGACGACGAGACGCTCCTGCTCTCGCTCAGTAATCCGACGAGCGCCAGCCTCGAAGCCGCGAGCCCGGTCACTCTGAAGATTAGCGATAACGACCTCTCGACGCTCGCCGTCAATCCGATTGACGATGCGCGCTTCTTCGTCCGCCAGCACTACATGGACTTCCTCAACCGCACGCCCGACGCTTCGGGGCTCGCCTTCTGGGAACAGGAGATTACGCGCTGCGGCAACAACAGAAGCTGCATCGAGTCGAAGCAGGTTGACGTGTCGGGCGCATACTTTCTCTCGACCGAGTTTCAGGAGACGGGCTACACCGTCTATCTCACCAACAAAGCTTCCTTCGCCGTCATGCCGAGATACGCGAGATTCATCGCCGACACTCAGGCCGTCGGTCAGGGCGTCATAGATGGCGAGCCCGGCTGGCAGCAGCAGTTGGAGAGAAACAAGAAGAGCTTCTTCGATGCGTGGGTCAGCCGCGCCGAGTTTGTGAGCGCCTACGGTGGCAAGACCGACGAGCAGTACGTCGATGCTCTGTTCGCCAACGCGGGGCTGACGCCGACGCAGGACGTGCGCGCCGCGCTCGTCGCCGGACTCGCCGCCGGAACGGAAACGCGCGCGACGGTTCTACGCAAGGTGGCCGAGAACGACACCCTCAAGCGCAACGAGCTGAACCGCGCCTTCGTCCTCATGCAGTACTTCGGCTACCTCCGGCGCGACCCCGACAACCCGCCCGACCCGAACGAGCCGCGCGACCTGACCGGCTTCAACTTCTGGTTGCGGAAGCTCGACGAGCATGGCGGCGACTTCCGCCGCGCCGAGATGGTCAGGTCGTTCATCGTCTCCGGCGAATATCGAGGGCGCTTCGGACTCTGAGAAGCTGTTTGAAAATAGGCGCGTCTCTGTCCCGTCAGGGACAGGATGAGAATAGCCCAGCGATTCATCGCTGGGTGACGAGCGCATCTAAAGTTTCAGTCCCGTAGGGACGGCTGAGCCTGCCTTCAGTCGTCCCTACGGGACTGGGAAATGTTTTTGCTGGAATCCCAGCGATAAACGCTCTGGCTACTATCGAAAGTTCCTTTCGGGACTTTTCAAACAGCCTCTCAGAGCCCGCGCCGAAAGTCCTGCTTCCGAGAAGAACGAGCCGGACGAACGAGCCTTGAAAAATGAAGTGACCGCGAGACGATTTGTCTCGCGGTCACTTCATTTTTCGCTTCATCTTTGGCGCGCGTTTGGCGCTCTCGACGGGCGGCGAACCTGCGCGCGGCGCGAAGCATCCGATTGAGGTATCATCTCTCCCGCCTGAAATCACGCACGCCAAAAGTTGAAAATTACGGTCGGAGTATGAAAGAGTTCCCGTCTATGTCGAGAATAAGCTTGCGTTTCACTACCGCCGCGCTGGCCGCGCTCTTCGTGCTGGCGCTCGTGCTGACCGCTGAGTTCGAGGCGCGTGCACAGTCGGGCGCGACGCGCCCGCGACGCGTTACGCCGTCGCAGCCCGTCCCGACGCCTTCTCCCGTCGGTCAGCCGAACAACAACGCTTCGACGCCTGCGCCCGCGCGAGCTTCCGCGCCGCGCACGACCGCCGCCACGCCGCGCACCGCGCCCGCCTCTGCCGCCGCCACTTCCGGCAGCCCAGACACCTCGCGCGCCTTCGCCCTGCTCCAGCAGAAGCAGTACGAAGCGGCGCTCCGAGAGGCGAGGCAGGTTACAGCGAGCGACCCGTCTAACTCCGAAGGCTGGAAGATTGCCGGCTTCGCCGAGATGAACCTGCGGCAGTACGCCGAAGCTTCCGCCGACCTTCAACGCGCGCTCGACCTGCAACGCGCCGCCGGAGCCGAAGACGCCAACACGCTCGACGCGCTCGCGCAAGCCTACGTCCGCACGGAGAAGTTCGAGCAGGCGCTGCCGCTCCTCGTCGCCGCCACCTCGCGTACGGGCGCGCAGCCCGACGCGCTCATGCTCTACTATCGCGGCCTCGCAGAGTTTCGCACGGGCAAGATGGCCGAGGCCGAGCGTTCGCTCAATCAGGCCGTCAAGGCCGACCCGAAGAGCGCGCCCGCGCTCTTCTATCTCGGTCGTATCGCCTTCGAGCGTAAAGACAACGACGCCGCCATCAACGCGCTCAACCGCGCTACCCTGAGCGACCCGCGCCTCGCCGAAGCATGGACGCTTCTCACCTACGCTTACCTGCGCCGCGCCGACGCTTCGGCAGACGCAAAGGCCGACGCCGACTACCTGAGCGCCGTCCGAGCCAGCGAAGGATTGACGCGCGTGCGAACCGACGAAGTCGCCTTCGCCCTTCATGGGCAAGCCCTGATTCGCGCCAAGCTCTACCCGCGCGCCGCCCTCGCCCTTGAGCGCGTCGCGGCTAGCAGCAACGTGCAGGGCTCGACCCTCTACCTGCTTGGCATCGCCCATTCGCGCGCCAAGAATTTCCCCAAAGCCATCACAGCCCTTGAGCGCGCCGCCGCCAAGACGCCCGACGACGTGAACATCTACCGCGAGCTTGGCTACGTCTACGAAGTCTCCAAGCAGTACGCCAAAGCCCTCACCGCCTACGAAAAAGGTCTCAGCCTCGTCCCCGACGACGCCGACTTCAAAGAGGCCGCCGAGCGCGTCCGCCCCTTTGCAAAATAAGTCGGGAGTCTGAGAGTCTGGAGTCAGGAGTCTGGAGTCAAAAGCACGAGCCGTCGAACAGGTTTTGCTTTTGACTTCAGACTCCGAGACTCCAGACTCCTGACTTTTGTTTGGAGCTTGAGACTTTTCTGCGGTAGCATCGCTTTTATGAAGAACCCGAATCGTTTTCGTTTGCATAGGAGCATCGCAAGTGTTCTGTTGATGGCCGCGTTTCTGCTGACGGGGCTGGCGTATCAGAGCGTGCGGGCTGAGGTGTGGAATAGCATTGAGCCTCTGAAGTCGAGGCGGGCGGATGTCGAGCGCGTGCTCGGCAAGCCTCTGGAAGACAAGGCGGGCGAGACGGGCACGCTGCGTTTCAAGGTGGCGGGCGGCACGGTGCAGGTCTCCTTCGTCAACGCCCGGTTCGTGACGACCAAGAAGCTCTCGCCGGAGTTGGAAGGCACGGTCTTGCAGGTTGTCCTGCAACATGAGCGCGCCACCGACACGCCCGAATCTCTCGGGCTCATTAACAACTCCAACTTCCAGCGCGAAGAGAAACAGAACGTCGTCCAGTTTCGCAACCTCAAAGACGGCATCGCCTACACCTTCATCGAAGGCAAGCTCAAAACGACATGGTACTCCCCGGCCTCCGAACAACTCCTGCGCGCGCGAATCAAAGGCTGAAGGCTGAAGGCTGAAGGATGAAAGCCTCTCAGGCGGCTTGAGGGCTATCTTTCATCCTTCCACCTTCATCCACTATCCTTCGTTCTTTATGCTCTATCGTCAACATTTTTTGAAGGCGCTTCAGACGCGGCGCGAGGAGTTCGTCGCATTCGAGCGCGCGTGGAGGGACGAGGTGTCGGCGGGCGCGCGTGTGTTGCGCGGTCTGGGCAACCGCCGGGCTGCGGAGATAGACGCCATGACGCGCGGCTCGACGCCGGGCGCGCTGCCGAGCGAAGAACTGGACAGGCATAATTCGATGGCCGTCGCGTTTCGTGAGCGTTGGCGCTCGCACGAGGGCGCGCGCGGCTGGGCGAAAGATGTGCTCTTCGAGCGCACGACGTTTGCCGCCGACGGCAGCCAGATTTTGCCGGGCAGGGAAATCTCTCTGCCGGTGGCGGGCGTGCAGGTGGCATGGTTCGAGAACCCGCACACGCTCGACGGTCGGGGCTACCGCAAAGATGCGCGCTTCGAGGTCGTGACGCCGAAGGAATTGCTTGAGGCCGACGGCGGCGCGGCCAACGCCGGGGCGGTCGTCAACCTGCGCCGCTTCCACATGGAGGCGCAGGCGGTCGGCGAATTTCTCGAAAGTAAACGCGGCTGGCGCGAGCGCGGCGAGCGCGTGCCCATCGCCTTCTTCGACGGCATGCTGCTGCTCATCACCGCCGTCGCTTCCGGCAGAATCAATGCCAAGCCCGAAAGCGACACGCTCTTTCCGACCGCTTACGTCAACGACATGGCGCGTCTCGTTCGCCTTTCGCGCGACACACAAGTTCCCGTCGTCGGCTACATCGACCAGAGCTACGCGCGCGATTTGGTGAGACTCGTCAGCGTGCTCGACAAAAGCCACTCGAAGCGCGCATCGGGCGTCTACGACGCGCAGCTTCTGCGCACGGCGACAACGGAAGACGCAGAGCCGCCTCTGCTCTGTGCATGGGGCGACCGTACCGTCTTCTGTTACTGTCTGCGCGAGGGGCTGCCGGAGGATTTTATAGACGAGCGCGGCGTGCCGCTCGTCGGCTTCGTCTACTTGCAGACGACAGCCGAGAGCACGCCCGCGCGGCTCGACGTGCCGACGTGGGTCTACGAGGCGGGCTTGCTCGACGAAGTGATGGACGCCGTGCGCGCCGAGTGCGTCGTCGGCAACGGCTACCCTTACGCGCTGGAGACGGCGGACGCCGCAGCCGTCATCACCTCCCAAGACCGCGAGCGTTTCCTCCACGCCATGCAGGAGTTCGCCGAAGAGGGAGGCTTTGCCTTACGCGTCTCGCGTAAGGCCGTCAGCAAGATTCACCGACGCTAGTCGTCGCCCGGCTTAAAATTCGAGTTCGTCGGCGGCAACAACCTTCGGGCGCTGCCGGATGTGACTATCTCAATCGTCAGTCGTCAACGGACGCGCGCGAGCTGTTTTATGGAGAACGAGCGAAACGAGCAGGCGTTCGAGAGCGTCGGCCGGGAGGACGGGGCGCAAGGCTTCGACGCGCCGCCGGCGTGCCCGGCCTGCGGCGGCGAAGCGCGACGCGCGGGCGCTCGCTTCTGCGCTACCTGCGGGCGCGGCCTCGACGACGAAGGCTATCTGCCCTCCGACGCGATTCGTTCCTCTTATCATTACCAGCAGCAACGCCCTCCGGTCTCTGTGCCCAAGCGTGCGCCCGCCGCGTTGAAACCTTCGCACGACGAGCGGCGAGGCGTTCGGCGCGTGTCGCTCTTCGCACAGAACCGCAACGCCGCCTCGCAGACGGCGCTCGCCTTCGTCACCTACGCGCTCGTCCCTTATCTCGGCATCCTCTTCTGTCCCGGCGCGCTCGTCATGGGCGGCCTCGGCCTGCTCCACGCCCGCCGCCTGACCCAAGCGGACGACGGACGCCGCGCTTCACTCATGAGCATCCTGCTCAGCCTGCTCATCTTCGCCGCACAGCTTTTCCTCTGGTGGATTCTCTACAAAGTCCCCGAGTGGACGCAGGCGACGAAATGATGAATTAGGAATGCGGAATGCGGAATGAAAAGCAGAAAGCATTCGTCTTCAATTCATCATTCATCATTCATCATTTCCTGTGTTAATCTGTTCTTCCCCTTCCCCTGACAGTGCCGAGGCAGATGAATAGAATCGCACGCATCGTCAAGTCGAACTCGCACGTCGATTACGTCGGACGCGTTATCGACAAGCTGGACGCGGAGACGCCGCCCCTCGCTTCCGACTACGGCTTCGCGCAGTTCGTCACGATGCCGCTCGACGACGGGACGGAAGTGGTCGGCGTCGTCTATAACACGCTGCTGGCTAACCCTGAGTTCGGACAGTTCGGGCCGAGGCTTTCGCCGCAGCCGGAGTTGGCCGTCCTGAGTCCCGATTATCTGAACGAGCAGGGCGTGCTCATCAGCATCCTTCTGCTCGGCTGGCGCGAAGGAGAAGCCGAAGGGCGGCGGGCGCATCAGGGCGTGCCGCGAAGGGTGATTCCGGTCGGGCAGGAAGTTCGACGCATGAGCGACAGCGAGGCGCATGCGTTTCATCGCAGCGCGCCGGACGCGCCCGTCCAGCTTCATTATTACTCGCAGGTCATCGCGCACGCCGGGGCGTTCGCCGTGCCGCTCATCGAAGCGATTCTCGAACAGGTCGAAGCCGCCTGCACGCCCGAAGAGCGCCAGCGCCTCTGCGTGCTCAGAAAATCGCTCGTCTGGCAGCGCACGCTCGGCGGCATGCGTCTATAGAATCACAGAATGTTTTTACCGAAGGAGAAGGAAATGAAGAAAGCAATTCGGATAACGTCGGCTGCGATGGCGCTCGTGCTATCGGTCGCAACGCTCGGCACGATCGGCTCGGCGCAGCGCACGCAGAGCGTCGGCGAGCAATCGAAGCCGGGCACGACCAGCGACGCACAGGTGATGACCGCGACTCCGCCGCCCGCGCCCGCCACCGTCAAGGCCAAGTACGAGGGCGGCGTCGTCGGCTACGCGAAGAGCGACGGCACGCTCAGCTTCGACGACACCAATCGTCGCCTGCTCTTCCGCAACAAGGAGCAGAAAGAGCTTTTCTCCGTGCCTTACGATGTCATCGTTTCGGCCATCGCCGACACGCAGGCGCGTCGTCCGACGGCGGCCAATGTGGCGGCGGGCGCTATCCCTTACGGGCTCGGCCTGCCCATGCTGCTCTTCAAGAAGAAGCATCGCTACCTGACGCTGCAATACCGCGACCCCGACACCAAATCCGAGGGCGTCACCAGCTTCAAGATGGAGAACAAAGACACGCTCGCCTCCGTGCTCTACACGCTCGGACAGAAGGCCGGTTTGACGCAGCGCGGCGATGCCTTCATCCGTCGAGCCGACAATGCGCCCTCACAGGTGGACGCCTCCGGCTCGACCACTACGACCACGACGACAACAACCACCACGCCGCCTCAGAAGCAGCCCGGCGACGCGCCGAAAGCTCAGCCGCAACCCCTTTAAGCGTCGCTCCCGTCGAGCGCCGAACGCTTTAGCCTCCTTCTCTCCCGGCCTCGAACCGTCGAAGTTCCGACAGGAAAAGAAAGCTCCTCTTGAAGAGGGACTTTCTTTTCCTGTCGGAACTTTTTTTTCGTCGCGGTGTCTAAGTCTGAAGAAGCCTGACAAGCCGATAAGTCTAAATCCGCGTCCGCCGGTCGATGCAGGGCGACCGCGCGGGCACATCCATCTCTCGAAGGAGCACACGATGCGAAAAATGTTGACGGTCGCCGCGCTCGTCCTCGCGGCCTCGACGATTATCTCAGGTCAAACGCCGAGCAGCACGACGAATCAGAGCAGCAGCAGCGACGCCGAGCAGGCCATCATTAATCTGACTAACGAATGGTTCGAGGCCGAGGGACGCGCCGACCGTGCCGCTCTCAACCGCATCATCGCCGACGACTTTCAGGGCATCGGGCCGAGGGGCAACGCCGTCGGCAAGCGGGATGTCATTCCCGTCGAAGGCTCGCGCGGCGGCCTTGCCATGAAGGGACAGGACATCCGTGCTCGCGTCTATGGCGAGACGGCCATCGTCACCGGGCGCGGCATCGGCGAGAGACAGGAACAGGGCGAGTTTCGCTTCACGGTCGTCTTCGTCCGCCGACAGAACCGGTGGCAGATGGTCGCAGGCCACATCTCCCCTGTGCCGCGTGAAGAGTAAGCTTCCGCAATAGCGTAGCTTGAATGAGTGCGAGGCGGAAGATTCACCGCAGAGGCGCAGAGTAGCGCAGAGAAGAAGCCGCAGAGTTGAGTAGCCTTCTCTGTGCCTCTGCGGCCTGCTGCGTTAATTTTCCTTCGTCAGTAAGCGCTGTTTCTAATGCTCGCGCCGCGCGCCTTCGGGCACGTTGCCCTGATAAATCTCCGCGCCGGAGGCGACGAACTCCGCAGCCTTCTCCTTCAAGCCTTCGCCGAGCGCCGCTTCTTCGTCGAGCTGTTTCTGAGCGGCGTAGTCGCGCACGTCCTGCGTAATTTTCATCGAGCAGAAGTGCGGGCCGCACATCGAGCAGAAGTGTGCGAGCTTCGCGCCTTCCTGCGGCAGCGTCTCGTCGTGAAACTCGCGCGCCACTTCGGGGTCGAGCGAGAGGTTGAACTGATCTTCCCAGCGAAACTCGAAGCGCGCCTTCGAGAGCGCGTTGTCACGAGCCTGCGCGCCCGGATGACCCTTCGCCAAATCGGCGGCGTGCGCCGCGATTTTGTATGCGATGACGCCGTCTTTCACGTCCTGTTTGTCGGGCAGCCCCAAGTGTTCTTTAGGCGTGACGTAGCAGAGCATGGCCGTGCCGAACCATCCAATCATGGCCGCGCCGATGGCCGAAGTGATGTGGTCGTAGCCGGGCGCGATGTCGGTGGTGAGCGGGCCCAGCGTGTAGAAGGGCGCTTCGTCGCATTCGCGCAGTTGCTTGTCCATGTTCTCCTTGATGAGATGCATGGGCACGTGGCCGGGGCCTTCAATCATCACCTGACAGTCAAGCTCCCATGCGATTTTCGTCAGCTCGCCGAGCGTTTCGAGTTCGGCAAACTGCGCGGCGTCGTTAGCGTCGGCGATGGAGCCGGGGCGCAGACCGTCGCCGAGGGAGAACGACACGTCGTAGGCGCGCATGATTTCGCAGATGTCTCGAAAGTGCGTGTAGAGAAAACTCTCTCGGTGATGCGCGAGACACCACTTCGCCATGATGGAGCCGCCGCGCGAGACGATGCCGGTCGTGCGCCGCGCCGTCAGAGGAATGTAGGGCAAACGCACCCCCGCGTGAATCGTGAAGTAATCGACGCCCTGCTCGGCCTGCTCGACGAGCGTGTCGCGGTAGACTTCCCACGTCAACTCTTCCGCTTTCCCTCCGACTTTCTCAAGCGCCTGATAAATCGGCACTGTCCCGATGGGCACGGGCGAGTTCCTGAGAATCCACTCGCGCGTGGCGTGGATGTTCTTGCCCGTCGATAAATCCATGACCGTGTCCGCGCCCCAGCGCGTTGACCAGCGCATCTTCTCGACCTCCTCTTCGATGGAAGAGGCGACCGCCGAATTGCCGATGTTGGCGTTGATTTTGACGAGGAAGTTTCGACCGATAATCATCGGCTCGGATTCGGGATGATTGACGTTGGCCGGGATGATGGCGCGACCGCGCGCAACCTCACGGCGCACGAACTCCGGCGTCACGTAAGAAGGAATCGAAGCGCCGAAACTCTCGCCCGCGTGTTGATGCAGGAGCGAGCTGCGGTCGGCGTCGGGCGAAGCTTCGAGCGCGCCCGCGCGCCCCATGTTCTCGCGGATGGCGACGTATTCCATCTCCGGCGTGATGATGCCCCGCCGCGCGTAGTGCATCTGCGTCACACAAGCGCCCGCGCGTGCGCGAAGCGGCGAACGCCGCAAGCCCGGAAAGGGTTCGAGCCGTCCCTTGTTCTTCTGCTTCGCATACTCGGCCGCGCCTTCGGTCAAATAACCGTCGTCCTCCGGTTTTACTTCGCGCCCCTCGTACTCTTCAACGTCGCTGCGCGCGATAATCCATTCGCGGCGCAAGGGCGGCAGCCCATCGCGCACGTCGCATCTCGCCTCGGGGTCGCCCCAAGCGCCGCTCGTATCGTAGACGCGCACGGGCGCGTTTACTTCCAGCCTCCCGTCGCTCTGCCTCGTCGGCGCGAGGCTAATTTCACGAAACGGCACGCGCACGCCCGGTGCGCCTGCGCCCTCGACGTAAACCCTGCGCGAATTCGGAAGCTCGACCTCGTCGCTTCGTCGCTCAATCTTCTCTTTCTTTGCGCTCATCGCTTCTCACTCTCCGGCACAGAAGCCTTTATCTAACTTCCGGCCTGAAATGAAAAACCGTTCCATCCATGAAGGGACGGAACGGTCTTTCGGTCTCCCTTCGGCGGTACTAACCGCATCAGGTTCAAAGGGTCTCCCAACTCTTGGGACTCTCAGCCGCACACTCCAACACAGGCGGCTCCCCCGTAAAACTCAATGATGAATTAGGAATGATGAATGCGGAATGAAAAGCCAAAGCTTTTGGTTCTCAATTCATCATTCCGCATTCATCATTCATCATTTAGAAAGAACATATCATCGACGGCCATCGTCCAGCCGGGCAGCGCGGGCTCGGCTTCGGCAAGCTGGCCTCGACGATAGACGGTCGGGTGCATGGGCTCGTCAGCGCGATAGACGCGCACTACGTCGTCGCCGAGCAGGTCAACATCCCAGACGACCAGAGTTCCGGCGGCGAAATAGTCGGCGCGCTTAGCGGCCATCTTCTCTTCCATCTTCGCGCCGTAGTCGTTCTCGCTTCTGACTTCGACGGCGAAAGTAGGAGCGCCCTCATAAAATTTCATGCCGGGGTCGGGGCCGACGTAGAAGGCTGCGTCGGGGCTGAAGGATTTGCGATTCGGCAACTCGACTCGAAAAGCTTTGTTGTCGCTGACCGCCCGCCCTGTCCGCGTGCGTTTGCTGTATTCGCGCAGCGAGGCGAAGATTTCATCGGCTGCATAGCCGGGCTTACCCCCGGTCGGCGACATGTGCTCAATCCCTCCGTTGACGATTTCGGCCTTGCCTTCGACGCGGTAGAGGTCTTCGATGGTCGCTTCGGTCTTCGTACTCATAAAGCACTTTTGCGGGGGCATGAAGTGTCGCTTGCGGCGAGCTAGCCGCCGATGAGACTCATCGTGCGCGCGGGCTGCACGAAATGGGTCTCGTTGATTTGGTGTCGCGCCTCTTTCTTGAGGACAACACTCTGGATGTAGTCGATTAACTCGGCGCGACTTGCGCCGCTTCTCAGGACATCGCGGAGCGAGTGTTCGACCTTTGAGAAGAGGCAGGTGCGAATCTGTCCGTCGGCGGTCAGACGTATGCGCGAGCACGCGCCGCAGAAGGGTTCGGTGACGGGCGCGATGATGCCGACTTCGCCCGGCGCGCCGTCGGCGAAAAGGTAGCGCGAGGCCGTCTCCGAGCCGCGCTCTTGCGCGAAGGGGACGAGCGGGAAACGCTCTTCGATGCGCTTGAGAATCTCGCGTCCTGAGACGACCGTCTCGCGCGACCAATCATGGCCGGAATCGAGAGGCATGAATTCGATGTAGCGCATCGAGATGTCGTGCTCGCGCGCGAAGGCGGCGAGGTCTGCTACCTCCGTATCGTTGTGCCCGCGCACGATGACGGCGTTGACCTTGATGGGCACGAGGCCGACTCGTCGGGCAGCGCGAATGCCTTCGAGCACGCGTTCGAGCACATCGACGCCGGTCATGCGTTTGAACACGTCGCGCTTGAGAGAATCGAGGCTGATGGTGACGCGGTCGAGTCCTGCGGCTTTGAGTCCGGCGGCGCGCTCGGGCAGGTTGAAGCCGTTAGTTGTGAGCGCGAGGTCGCGGAGTCCTTCGAGGCGCGACATCTTGCTGACGAGCGTTTCGATGTCGCGCCGGAGCATCGGCTCGCCGCCCGTCAGTCGAATCTTTTCGATGCCAAGCGAGACGAAGATTTCCGAGAGGTAAACAATCTCTTCGTAAGAAAGCATCTGCTCTTTAGGCGCGGCGGGCGGCTCGCCGTGCGGCAGGCAATAGAAGCAACGGAAGTTGCACCTGTCCGTCACCGACACGCGCAGGTCACGTATCGCACGTCCGTATGAATCTTTGAGCACAGCGTTCACTTCGGAAATTTTCTCTCGCTTAAAAGGCGACTTCTCAGTTCGTGTTCTTCCGGGCACAACGGATAACGAAAGCGTTCCTCAACAGAAACGATATTCAAGCTCAAGCCCATGCAACCAAAACACGCTTTCGTCCATTAATCTATTCTACTACTTAAGCGGCTGGCTGTCGTTTTTCCCGCAAGCCCGAGGGGCTCGGCTTCGATTCGTTTCTCTTCGATGCGAGGGGCGGCTGAGTCGTGCCCGTCCTGATGCGAGGCGTGCGCGAGCAGCGCGCGTGCGTTTCGTTGTAGCCCCGTGAGCTTGGCGCGCTTGACGGGGCTGCGACGGAAACGCTCGGCGTAAGCCTCGGGCGTCAGCTCAAGAATCTTTGCGAGCGGGGCGGAGACGGAGCCTTCGCGCGGCTCGAAGCGCGCTTCTGCGGTCGGCTGCTGGAAGCGATTCCAGGGACAGATGTCCTGGCAGATGTCGCAGCCATAGAGCCAGCCTTCGAGACGTTCGGCGACCTCTTCCGGCAAACTCTCACGGCGCAGCTCGATGGTCGCGTAGGAGATGCACTTGCTGGAATCGACGACGTAGGGCTCGACAATCGCAGCGGTCGGGCAGGCTTCGAGGCAGAGCGTGCAAGTGCCGCAGTGGTCTTCAGAGGGGCGCGCGTCGTATTCCAGCTCAAGGCTGAGCAGCAGCTCGCCGAGGAAGACCCATGAGCCGTGCTCGCGCGTGATGAGGTTGGAATGCTTGCCAATCCAACCGAGCCCCGCGCGCACAGCCCATGCTTTGTCCATCGTCGGCTGCGCATCGACGCAGACTTTTCCCTCCGTCCCCGGCCACTCTTCTTTAATCCACGCGAGAAGCTGGCGGAGCTTGTCGCCGAGGACATCGTGATAGTCGTCGCCCCATGCGTAGCGCGAGATTTTGCCGGTCGAGGGGTCGTCGCCGTGACGGTGCGGCGTGTAGTAGTTGAGCGCGACGACGACGATTGAGCGCGCCGAAGGCAGAAGCATGCGCGGGTCTGTGCGCCGCGCGGTGTCGCGCGCCATCCATTGCATCTCGCCCGCGAAGCCGCGCGCGAGCCACTCTTCAAGACGCTCGCGCTCCGCGTCGAGCGGCGCGGCCTCGACGATACCGACCGCGTCGAAGCCGAGCGCGAGGGCACGCTCCCTGATGCGCGCCGAAAGAAGCGCACGCTCGCCGTTGCGGTCTGAAATCTCCTGCGACATCGCTGCTGAAATTATAACAGAGCGCTTCGCCCGCGCCCGAACCGCTCGCTCCGAGCGTCGCTTCCGAATCGAGCCCGGAAATCCTCCGCGAGCGACGCTTGATGAAAGCCTCGCTCTTCTGACTCCTGTCGGCTTCTTCGCGGCGGTGCTATAATCGAGCTAACTTTTCCCCTGACGACTGAAAGGATTCGCGCCGCCGGGAAGCGTCGTCCTCCGACCGAAGCTTCGCGCGCGAGGTTGCATCGGCAAACGTCGGCGAGCTTTGGCGCTGTTGGCGTGCGTGAGAGTTTCGATTCCAATGTTAGTAGAGAAACAAGCGGGTATGAGCGGCAAAACGATAGAAGATAAGGCCGGGCGGCTTCTCTTCATAGGGCTTCCGGTGATGGAGCTTGACCGGCGTTGGCGCGAGCTGCTGCGCGAGGTCAGGCCGGGCGGCGTGATTCTCTTCGGGCGCAACGTCGAATCGGCGGCGCAGGTCTCACTTCTGAACGCGCAGATACGCGACGCCGTCGGCAGCCACGTCTTCATCGGCATCGACCAGGAAGGCGGCCTCGTCGATAGATTTCGAAACATCTGCGAGCCGATGCCTTCGGCCAAGTCTGTGCGTAACGCCGGGCGCTCCGACCTGGCAAGGAAGTTCGGCGAGCTGACCGCACGCGTGCTCCGACTGCTCGGCTTCAACATGAACTTCGCGCCCGTGCTCGACCTCGGCGTCGATAACCTCGACAACGGTCTCAAGGGTCGCACCTTCGGCAAAGACCCGACCAGCGTCATGCGACTCGCAGGCGCTTACCTCGACGGCTTGCAGCAGGGCGGCATCGTCGGCTGCGGCAAACATTTTCCCGGCTTGGGCGGCTCCACGGTCGATTCGCACCGGCGTCTGCCCATCGTTCAGCACACATGGGAAGAGATTCTCGAACAAGACCTGCGCCCCTTCATGGATTTGATGTTTCAGCGACCGGGCGAAAAACTTCATGCCCTGATGATTAGCCACGCCGCCTTCCCCGACGTGTCCGAGTTTCTACAGGAACTGTTTCGACGAACTGCCGAGCTGCCCTCACTCGAAAGTCTCCACCAGCTTCCCGCAACCATCAGCGGCAACGTCGTCATGCGTCTGCTCCGGCAGGTCTTGAAGTTCGACGGCCTCGTCATCACCGACGACATGGAGATGGGCGCGGTCGTGCAGACGCTCTCGGTCGCAGAGGCGTCGCTGCGCGCCATCGAAGCCGGCTCGGACATGATTCTCATCTGCGAGCAGGAGGCAAACTTCGTCGCCGCCCGAAACCTGCTCGTCGAAGCCGTCCGAGAGGGACGCATCACCGAGAAGCATCTCGACCACGCCGCCGAGCGCATGGACGCAGCCCTCGCCCTCGTCCCCGAATACGAGCAGTTCGACGAAGACGAGTTCAACTCCGCCTCGAAGGCCATCGCCGAACTCAAACGCGAGCTGCACGACGCCGAAGCGACAGGCGAATACGCGCCCCTCTACGGCACGGAGGAAGGCGACACCCGCCGTTCTTCAAATTTTTAACGATGAACGCGGAACGATGAATGATGAATGAAAACCAAAAAGCCTTTGTCTTTCATTCATCATTCATCATTCCGCATTCATCATTTCATTCCGGGGGGTTCTGATTCGTGCGCCAACTCTTAGTCCTGTGTCTGGTCTTCGCGCTCGTGGGCTGTGTCGTGCTGCTGCCTGCTCAAACCGCGCAGGAAAGAACTAGCGCGCCTACGGCGACTGCTACGCCGACGCCCACTCCTTCCCCTTCCCCTTCTCCGACGCCGCCCGCGCCGACCGTCACGGTTGAGCCTTACCGCGACGAGGCGGCGCGCATTATCGGCGCGGCTCTCATGGACGAGACCGCCTACCGTCGTCTCTCCTATCTGACAGACCGCATCGGCCACCGGCTGAGCGGCTCACGACAACTCGAAGAAGCCGTGACGTGGGCTGTGGCCGAGATGAAGCGCGACGGATTGGAGCGCGTGCGCGCCGAGAAGGTTTTGGTTCCGCGCTGGGTTCGCGGGCAGGAGAGCGCCGAGTTGATTGAGCCTGTCAGGCGGCCTCTCGTCATGCTTGGTTTGGGCAACAGCGTCGGCACGCCGCCCGCAGGCATCGAGGCCGAAGCGGTCGTCGTCACGAGCTTCGACCAGTTGGACGCGCTCGCCGAGCGCGTGCGCGGAAAGATTGTCGTCTACAACGTGCCGTTCACGACTTACAGTGCAACCGTCACTTATCGCAGTCGCGGCGCTTCGCGCGCGGCCAGTCACGGCGCTGTCGCCGCGCTCGTTCGCTCGGTCGGCCCCGTCAGTCTCTCGACGCCGCACACGGGCTCGCTGACCTACGCCGACGACCAGCCGAAAATCCCCGCCGCCGCTCTCACCATCGAAGACGCCGAGCTGCTCGCACGCATGCAGGCGCGCGGCGAACGCATCCGTCTTCGATTGAAGATGGACGCAAAGTTTCTGCCTGATGCCGAGTCGGCCAACGTCGTCGCCGAGATTCGCGGGCGCGAGCGTCCCGAAGAGGTCGTCCTCGTCGGCGGGCATCTCGACTCTTGGGACGTAGGGCAGGGCGCGCACGACGACGGCGGCGGCTGCATCGCCGCCTGGGAAGTTTTAAGACTTCTCAAGCAGCTCAAGCTGCGACCCCGCCGCACGATTCGCGTCGTCCTCTTCACCAACGAAGAGAACGGCCTGCGCGGCGGCAACGCCTACCGCGACGCCTACAAGGCCGAGGCCGGAAACCACGTCCTCGCCATCGAAACCGATTCCGGCATCTTTCGCCCCACAGGCTTCGGCCTCGCGCAGGAAGCCTCGCCGCAGACGCGCGCAAACGTCCAGGAGCTTGCACGCCTCCTGCGCTCAATCGGCGCAGACCGGATAGACCCTGACGGCGGCGGCGCAGACATCGACCCCATGATGAAAGAGGGCATGACCGGGATGAGCCTCAACGTCGAAGGCTCGCGCTACTTCCACTATCACCACACGCCCGCCGACACTCTGGACAAAATCGACCGGCAGGACTTTTCGCTCTGCGTCGCCGCCATGACCGTCATGGCCTACGTCGCCGCCGAAACGCCCGTCCGCCTCGATAGGTAGATGAGGTTGAGAAGATACGCGGAGTTGGAAGAGGGAGCGCCCGCGACGCGCACGCTTCAATAATATGTCAGGCGAAGGCAATCTAGTTTCCAATGCTCTTCGCCTGTTTGAGTCAGGGTGAGGAAGCGGTCTCCGGGTTGTGCTCAAGATAGAATTCGATATCGCAGTTATGGCTTCCGTAAATTTCCCTGCTGTACACAACTAAAGCCAGCCGGATTTGCCATGAATCGAGCTTGTTGACTGCCGTCAGCTCTTTCCTTATCCAGCCTTTCTGGCGTGCCACCAGCCTCGTGCTCCACTCGGGAGGCAGAGCATTTTTTATCTCTTCGACCTTCTTCGTGAAAACCCTTTCTGCTTTTGAGCGAGCGACGTTCGTCAGAACATCGCAGGCGAAATAGTATTCGCCTTGAGGATTGCGAAAGACGACATTGTCGGTCGTGCCCGGTAGAGACAATCTGGAGTCGTAGGAGACGTATCCTTCATTGTCTTTATAAACGCGGCCTCCCTTAATGGGCTTGAATTTTTCCCGCGAATACTTCAACAGTTTCAAGAGACTCTTCTGGAAGGCCGAGGCAGGCTGTTTGGCTCTGGCCGTTCGAGGTCTGGGCTTGGTGTGTCGGGCGGGCGCGGCCTGTCCGGGCTTCTTCAGCTTCTCTTCGACGGCGTCGAGCAGGAGCTTGATTTCGGGATAGTCCGGCGAGCCGCGCCAGTTCCGCAGGTTGGCAGACTGAAGGCGTCGGAACTCAAGCGGCACTTTCACGTCGGCGATTTCCGCCGGGATTAAGATTTCGCGGCTCGCTCCTTCAGACGCTTCTATCGGCACCCAATCCGACGCCACCGACGTTTTAGACCAGAGGACGATAACGCATTTAGCTAAATTCAATTCTTGCTCGATAACTCTTGCGAAATTGTATCCGGCACGAATTTTTCTATCCCACCAGACAGACCAGCCGCGTTTCTCAAGGATGTGAGCTAAAGCTTTTGCTTTAGCAATATCTTCTCTTGAATAGCTTAGAAAGATGTCGGCCATTTGCGTCTCTCCGAAACGGTGAGCTGCGATACATCTTCGGGTCGGCGATGAGAATATGGCGAGGTTCGGATTGCGCTGTCTGCCCTAAAATTATAACAGCTTAAGTTGTTTCCGCTATAAATTTGTTCGGCTGGCCGCATCAGCCTCGACGGAGAGCGCACGCCCCGGCGCTTGGCAATCCGCAGTCATCATAATTATTTGCGGGCGTCGTCCGGTTTTTTGGAACTTTCAGGTGCGCCCGCGCGAATCAACTATGTCTGGACACGACGACCGAGAAGGCGAAACGGAAGAGAGGACGGAAGTTGGCGAACTCCCCCGGTGATGCTGAGCTGCTGCGGCTGATGGCCGCCGGAGACGAGGATGCGTTTGCGACGCTCTACAGGCGTCGGCAGGGCGGCGTCTATCGCTTCGCCTTGCAGATGTGCGGCTCGGCGGAGATTGCGGAGGACGTGACGCAGGAGGTCTTCATGGCGCTCATGCAGGACTGCCGAAACTACGACGCCGCGCGCGGCTCGCTCGCCGCTTACCTCTACGGCATCGCGCGCAATCACGTTCTCCGGCTGCTGCAACGCGACCGCGCTTACGTTCCGATTCACGACGAGACGGACGAAGACGGCGCGGGCGGGTCGATACACGAAGGGCTCATCTCGCCCTGCGACCTTCTGGCAGACCTGACGCGCGGCGAGACGATTGAGCGCGTGCGTCAGGCGGTGCTGGCGCTTCCGGCGCATTACAGAGAAGTGGTCGTGCTCTGTGAGTTGCACGAGATGAGCTACGCGGAGGCGGCGGGCGTCGTCGGCTGCGCGGTCGGCACGGTGCGCTCGCGCCTGCATCGCGCTCGTGCGATGTTGACGGAGAAGCTGCGCGGGGCGGTAGAGACGAGCGGCGAGACCGGCAAGGCCGAAGAAGGTTTTAGTAGGACGGCGAGGTGCTTCGCATGAACTGTCAACTTTTCGAGAACGTGATTGACGACCTTGCGCGCGGTCGAATGATGGATGCGGGCATGCGAGAGAGCGGCCTCGCGCACGCCGGTTCGTGCCGGTGCTGCGGGGCGCGTCTCGAAGCCGAGCGTGCACTGGCCGGGGCCTTGCGCGCCCTCGCCGCGGTGGACGCCGAAAGCGAAGCTCCCGAGCGCGTCGAAGTCGCGCTGCTCTCGGCCTTCCGCCAACGCGGCGCGCGAAAGATGGCCGGACAACCCGACGCAACCCTGCCTTCCGCCGAGCCTTCCGTCACGCGCGCCGCCGCTCCAGCGAGCATTCGTGCATTTGCCGGAGTTGAGAATGCGAGCGCGCCTCGTTTCGTCTGGAATTGGAGCTTGAGAGCCGCAGCCGCCGTCGTGCTCGTCGTCTTCGCGGCGGGGCTCGGCGTCCTCTTCTGGCGCGGCTCGCAGCCTTCCGAAGAGGCGCAGCAGAGCACGGAGAGCGTTGCCGTCGCGCCGACCGTGCGACAGTCGAATAACAGTTCTGTCTCCGCCGTTTCGCCCCTGCCGGATGAAGCGACCGGAGAGTCGCGCTTAACACAGGGGGCAGTCGCCATTCTTCAGGAGGCGTCGGAGGCGACGGATGAAGAACGCGGGACGACGAGCGTCGCTTCGGTGAACAACTCGCGCGGGCAGTGGCGCGCGAGGCAGTCGCCAAACCCCGCGCGTTTTCAGGAAGCGAGCGCGACGAACGGCAGGCGCGCGCGCGGGATGCAGGCGAGAAATCTTTCGCCGAGCGAAGAGAGCGCGGAAATCGCCACGGACTTTTTCCCACTGGGCGGCGCCGGCGCGATGCTGGCGACCGAGGGCGGGCACGTCGTCCGCGTCGAATTGCCACGCGCGGCAATGGCGTCGTTCGGCCTGCCCCTGAATGCCGAGCACACGACCGAGCGCGTCAAGGCCGACGTAGTCATCGGCGACGACGGCATCGCTCGCGCCATTCGTTTCGTTCGTTAAGACTCACTAGTCACACGAGCAGTTCTTCGTCGGGCGAGTCGTCGGATGCAGGAAGTAGAAGTCAGGGCTTTCGAGTCATCTTAAAGATAACCTTTGATGAAAGTGAGGAGATTATGAGAGCAAAGAGAGAGGCGGTAGCGCGAGCCGGGATGAGCCTGGCGCTCGCCGTCGGGCTGCTGGGCTCGACGAGTGCGCTGGCGCAGAATGCGAGCGCGCAGGGCAAAGCGCCGGAGAAGGCGCAGCGCGAAGTGGTCGTCGAAGAGCGGGAGGTTTTGATTGCGGGTCAGGACGCGCCGCCCGAAGGCGCTGTCAGGATTCGCACGCCGCACGGACACCCGGCAGGGCTTCCGCCGCCAGACACGATGATTTTTCTTTCGTCGGAGATGAGCTTCGACGGCAAGGTCGTCAAGGGCGCGCCCTACTCGGCCGAGGCCGTCACCGAAACGACGCAGACGCTCGCCGACGGCAATCGCATCGTGCATAAGAACACGGCCAACATCTACCGCGACGGCGAAGGTCGCACGCGGCGCGAGCACACGCTCTCGGCGGTCGGCCCCTTC
This sequence comes from Pyrinomonadaceae bacterium, assembly GCA_036399175.1. Classification (GTDB taxonomy): domain Bacteria; phylum Acidobacteriota; class Blastocatellia; order Pyrinomonadales; family Pyrinomonadaceae; genus DASWNP01. The sequence goes on from DASWNP010000025.1 coordinate 160,508, forward strand.
GCCGTGGGCGGCGAGCCGCCGCAAACCTACTTCATCAACGACCCCGTCGCAGGAGTCAACTACATTCTCGACCCGCGCACCCGCACCGCGCGCAAGCTTCCCATGCCGGACATCTCCTTCATCAGAGATGCGCTCGGCGCAGACGTGAGAAAGGAAGCGAAGGACGCGAAAGGGGTTAAGGAAGTGCAGGAAGTGACGAAGCTGAAGCTCAAAGACAAAGTGGTCGAGTTTAATGTGGAACTGCCGCCGCCTCCGCCGGGGATGCATCACGGCACGATGATGCGTCATCACTCCAGAATCCATGAGAACGCCAGGAAAGAGTCGCTCGGAACGAGAACTGTCAACGGCGTGCAGGCCGAAGGCACGCGCAGCACCATCACCATTCCGGCGGGCGAGGTCGGCAACGAGCTTCCCATCAACATCGTCTTCGAGCGGTGGTACTCGCCCGAGCTGCAACTGGTCGTGATGACCAAACACAGCGACCCGCGCTTCGGCGAAACCGTCTACAGCCTCAACAACATCAATCGGAGCGAGCCCGCGCGCACGCTCTTTGAAGTGCCCGCCGACTACACCATCAAAGAAGGCCCGGCCATCCGCACCTTCATGCGAAGGAAGAGAGGGGACAGGGAAGAGAAGTAGTCCGCCGCGCTGCCTTAAAAAAACGGCGACTCCCTACAAGAGAAAGAGCGAAGCTTCCGGTTGGAAGCTTCGCTCTTTTGTTGTTTCGATGCTTGCGCGTCTGACTACGGCAGAGCTTCGACGGTGATGAAGAACTGGAAGGTGCCGTTCTGCGCTGCGCCGAGCAGGAAGTGGACGTTGATGGTCGAGCCGTGCGGGAGCGGATTGGCGAGGTCAATCGTCCCCGCCGAAAGGGTCGAGTTCAACCCACCGCCGTAGGGCTGCGAGGGAGCGTTCTCCAGCGTCAGCCCGCGCACGGTCACGTCGCAGGGAGGCGTCGTGCTCGTCGCCGTCGGGTCGGTGGAGCAGACGTTCGGGTCTTCGGTCGTCACGGAGATAGTGGGCGACGTGAGCCCTCTCAAATCCGCGATGCCGACGGGCGCGGGGAACGTCGTGACGTTGACCAGACGGAAGCGCAGCCGTGTGACGGGCTGCCCCGTCGCGTTCGTGTACCTGCGCCGGACTGAGAGCGTGCCGAGCGGGTAGTCCGGGGTCGCGTCGTTCGGGCGCGAGGGCGTCAGCGTGTCCAGGTAGGAACCTCTGGCGCGCACGCGGTTCGGTGCGAGGGTCGAGTTCTTCGTCCCGTCGATGGAGAAGCCGGGGATGACGCCCGTGCGAACGAGCGGGCTGGTGCGGTTCTGCGGCCCCGGTGCGCCGAGCTTCTTGGTCGGGTGGACACAGCTTCCAATCTGAATCGAGGTGTCGAGGAACATGAAGTCAGAGACGTTGTCGTTCGTGTCCTGCGGGATGCCGCTCGTCAGGTTGCGAATGAAAGTGTACTCAAGCTCCGGAGAGCGTTGACCGTAAGGATAGATGCCCACGCCTTCACGGTAGAGCGCCGAAGAGGTGGCGACGGGCGACGAGCCGTTACAGGGGTCAACGCCGCCGGAGGCCGCGCCGTTGACGCCGACGGCGTCGATGCGCGTGCCGCCGAAGCCGGTGCTGAATCTCTGCGAGACGGAGGTGTTGAAGAGAGCTATTCCTGTGTTGACGGGGATGTCCGCCGTGTAAGTGGCCGCGCCCGTAGAGGTCGTGTCGGGCGTCGCAGTGGTCGGGCTCTGGCCGTTGTTGCCTGCCGGGTAAGCGGAGAGGCTGTAGCCGCCCGACTGGTTGTTGTTGACGATAAGGAAGTGGCTGCGCGCTGGCAGCACCGTGCCGTTCGGGATGACGTAGCGAATGCCCGTCGCATCGTCGGCTGCGACAGCCCAGCCGCTTGAGCCGTCTCCGGCCTCGACCGTGATGTCGGAGTAGCTCTTGTTGAAGAGCTCGATGAATTCGTCGTTAGCTCCGGCGGGGCCGCTCCAGCGGAATTCGCTGATGACAACCTGACCGGGCAGCACGGTCGGCGAGAGATTCAGACCAACCAGAAGCGGGTCGTGGTCGGAGGAACGATAAGGCGTCGGCGTGTAGAGGTCTTGCGTCTTGAACTCCGTGTTGTAGTCGATGACGCTCGGCTCGTCGGCGTTGATGTGCCAGATGCCCGCGCCGTTAACCTGATTGTCCAGGCTCTTGGTGGCGAGGGCGTGGTCAAGCTCGCCGAACTGCGCGTCGAACTGGTAGGAGTAGCGCTCGTTGGCGGGCACGAATCTCTTCGACTCGCTGACGAGTCCGCCAGCGCCGTCTGCAAGCGTGTCGCTCGCGTCCTGCTCCATGATGAACATCGGGTCTTCTTCGCCGTAGGCGTTGTAGTCGCCCATCGAGAGCACGTCGGGGTCGCCGGCAGTCGTCTTGCGATCCTGTATGAAGACGAGCAGACGCTCGGCCTGTGCCTTACGCTGACCGTTGTCGCAGCCCTGCCCGTCGCCCTTGTCGGCATCGTCGCCGGTGTCGCTCGAAGAACAGCCCTTCGAGGTGAAATGGGTGACGATGAAGGTGAACTTCTCGCCGTTGGAATTCTGCTGGAAGGTCTGCGCGAGCGGCGGACGCGCCTGATCCCAGACCGGGTTCACGTCGTTGGCCTGCGAGCCGACCGGCGTGACGGCGGAAGGCTTGTAGATAATCGCGTTCTTGATTTCGTCGGTGCCGGGGTTCGGGCTATCGATACCGGCGTAAGTGCCGGGCGCGGTGGCGTCGTTGAGGCCGTTGACTAAATCCTGAAGCGCGCCGTTGGGGTTGTTGAAGCCGTCGTTCTCTATCTCGATGACGCCGAGCACGTCCGGGTTGAGCGTCTTGATGGCGGAGATAATCTTGTCGCGCTGGCGCGTGAACTCGGCTTGCGAGGACGCGCCGCGAGAAGTCGGGAAGCCGCCGCCCGTGCCGTTGCCGTTGAAGTAGTTGAGGACGTTTGAGCTGGCGGCTCTGAGCGTGCCGCCGACGGCGGGCGGCGCGGCGGGACGCGGATTCGTCCGCGCGAAGCTGGGCGTGATGGTCGGCTGAACGCGGTAGTCGCGCGTCGTGGAGTTGGTGGTGGTCAGACCGTAGTCGATAACGCCGGTCAGGTTCGTCACCGTGTCGCCTGCGCGCAGGGTGTTGTCCGCTCCGATGTAGGGAATCGGGTTCGGGTTCTGGATGCTCTGCGCGTCGTCGAGCATAATCTGCCGGCGCGCGTTGGATTCGGCACGCGCGAGTGCGCCGGGGCTGTTCGGGCGGTCGAAGCTGTTCTGCTGGAATAAGCGCCCGTCCGAAGAGAGCATCACTTCGCCGAAGCGTCCCTGAAGATTGTTGCCCGTGACGGTCAGAGCTTCGGGGAAATTGACGAGCATGCCCTCGTAGCGTTCGAGGTCGTTCAGAACCGGCTCAGGCAGGTCAACCGACGTCGGGGAGATTGAGTTGCCGCTGTTGCATGGTTTGATGGTGGTGTTGGTCAACTCCGTCATCGTGTTGAACTCGACCACCTGGCCTAACACCCGCACCCTATCTCCAACCGAGACATCCCGCACGCTTGTGGTGGCAAAGACGAAGACGCCATCGGAGGTGGCGGTGTTAGCGTCGCCGCCGGGGTCTTGAATGTAGAAGCCGCTCTGCTGCGTGGTGAGCTGGAAGTCGGCGGTGACGACGCCTTCAGTCACGACCGTCTGGTTGGCTTTAGGGCTCGCCGTGCTGCTGCCTTGAATCTCGAAGATGGGCGTATAGGCGTCGCCGCATTCACCCGCCGACGGGATGGTCGTGAAGCTGAAGACGTAATTGGCCGCCATGTTATCAGGCGGGTCGTTCGTATCGGTATCGAAGACCTGATTGGCAATCACCGTCACCGTGCAGGTTTCGCCGTTGGCGAAGTTCACGTCCGGGTTCAAGGTGTAAGACGAGCCGCTGCCGCTCAAGGCGTAGGTATGCGCGCCGCTCTGGTTGCAGGAAATGGTAAAGGAACTGTTAGAGACCGTGACGTTTTCGCTGAAGGTAACCGTGACGTTAGTATCGACGGCGATGCTGTTCGCGCCGTTAGCCGGAGTATTGCCTGTCACGGTGGGCGCAGCGTCGCCGCCGCCGCCACCGCACACATTCGCAGTCGTGGCAGAGTTGCGCGGATTGGGTGCGCCGGTGGCGAAATCCGTGTTGTTGTTGTCAGTCTCCGTGCAGCCGTTAACGGCTCTGAGCACCGCCGTCGTGTTGCTCGGAGGGGGCGTCGGGCCTGCGCCTTCCCAGCAGAAGCCGGTCGTGGTCGTACTGCCCCCGAAGCCGACGAAATCAATCACGCTCGCGTTGCTGGTCGGGCAGGTGACGGTGAGCGCCGTCCGGTTGTTGACGAGCGCGACTTTTCCGTTCGTGGCGCTCATGGAGCTGGTACCGGTCGCGTTGATGGGCGTCGGCAGCGGGGTCGTCCCGCCCCCGCCCGCCGCTTGCTGCACGAGATAGTATTTGCCCGGAGCAATCGTACAGGTGTTCGCAGTGGTAGAGGTGCACAGATTGGTCACAGCCCAAGAATTGCCGCCAGCCGAGGCGTACTGAACCGACCAGGCCGAAATATCAATCGTCGTGTTTCCGCGATTGAACAACTCGATAAAGTCGTGCGTATAGTTCGCACCGGTATTGCCGCCGCCGCCGTAAACCTGACTGATAACGATATTGGACGAAAGAGCCTGAGAGGCGGGAATAACTGAGCCGGAGCGTTGCAGGAGAGCAGCTGCGATAAGCGCGAAAAAGATGAAGAGAGCAATGAATTGACGGCGCACAAAGATAGAGGGTCGTCTGCGCGGAGGCGATGAAGGCACGGGCTTATTCCTTTCGTCTGATGGCTGGTTGTTTAGGGTCGGCGTCTTAACCCTGTGGAAAAAAAGACGCGTTATCGAGTGTGTGCGACGCTTGTACCTGATAAATGGTGTTACGTCAAGTTCTAAGGGGGTATGCCAGGAAATGTGCAGCGTAATAGATGCAAATTTCTTGTCAATCGTTGCCTGTAAACAACAGATATAGTTACAATTTCGTTAAATATCGGAGCAGCAAAAGCGAGTACGGAAGGGTCGCTCGGAAGGCTTTTCGGAGGGTCAAAAATCGACGGCCTTTCACGCTCAATTTCAAGCGTGAAAGGCCGTCGGAGTTTAGCCGTTTTCGGCAGGTGGTTTGAGCGTTTTAGAGACGCTCGAAGATGATGGCGATGCCCTGTCCGCCGCCGATGCAGGCGCTGGCGAGGCCGTAGCGCCCCTGTCGGCGTTGAAGCTCGTTGAGGGCTGTCAGGACGAGTCGCGTGCCGGAAGCGCCGAGCGGGTGGCCGAGGGCGATTGCGCCGCCGTTGACGTTTGTGCGCGAGCGGTCGAGGCCGAGTTCCTTCTCGACGGCCAAGTACTGGCAGGCGAAAGCCTCGTTGACTTCGACGAGGTCGATGTCTTCGAGCTTCAGATTAGCCTTCTCAAGAGCTTTGCGAATGGCCGGGACGGGGCCGATGCCCATCATTTCGGGCTCGACTCCGGCGTAAGCCCAACTGACGATTCTGGCTGCAGGCTTGAGGCCGCGCCGACGGACGAAATCTTCGCCCGCGATGACGAGCGCCGCCGCGCCGTCCACGATGCCCGATGCGTTTCCGGCGGTGACGAAGCCGTCCTTGCTGAAGGCGGTCGGGAGCTTACTGAGCACTTCGAGCGTCGTCTCGGGGCGCATGTGGTCGTCTCTATCGACGACCTTGACGCCCTTCCGGGTCTTCACTTCGACCGGCACGATTTCCTCGGCGAAGATGCCCTGACTTTGCGCCCGCGCCGCTTCCTGCTGGGAGCGAAGCGCGTATCTGTCCTGCTCTTCGCGGGAGATTTCGTAGCGGCGCGCGAGATTCTCGGCAGTGCCTGCCATCGTCGTGTTGCAGTAGGTGTCGAGGAGCGCGACCATGAGGCTGTCTTCGAGCTTGCCCTGTCCGAGGGCGAAGCCGGAGCGCGCGCCGTAGATGACGTGCGGAGCCTGCGACATGGACTCCATGCCGCCAACCAGACAGGTGTCGGCCTCGCCAAGTTGAATCATGTGCGCGCCGGAGATGATGGATTGAATGCCGCTTCCGCACAGCCGGTTGACGGTCAGCGCCGGACGGTCAAAGGGGACGCCCGCCTTCAAAGCAACGTGACGCGCGCCGTAGATGGCGTCGCCCGATGTTTGCAGGGCGTTTCCTATGATGGTGTGGTCAATCTCTTCAGGCGAGACGCCGGTCGCTTCCAACGCTGCGCGAGAGGCGTGCGCGCCCAAATCAATCGCAGAAATGTCCTTCAGTTGCCCCACGTACTCGCCCATGGGAGTGCGCTTTCCGCCTAAAATAAACACGTCACGAGACATCTTTTCTCAAAACCTTTCTCAGTTGAAATTTCACACGAGGTTAGAAACAAAAAAGAGTAACAGACCTCTTTTGAGCCGTCAATTTTAGCCGCCAAACTATCCGCAAGCTTAGATGTTTCAGCCCCGCGATTCGTACCCAAAAGCCGGAGCGTTTTAATCCCTGAAGCGGTGCAGCGTGCGATAGCGATGGAGGAGCTCTTCCAGAAAGCCTTCGTAGGTGAAGGCCGCGAGGTCGTAGGTCGGCCTGAGCTTGTACAGAAGCGGCATGCAGACGCGCCATGCCATCCACTGGCGCGGATTGTCAGGCAAATCCCAGCGCCTACGCAAATAGGTTTCAACCACTTCTATCTCGTTTTCAGTCAGTGAAGAAATGTCTGCCGTGAAAGGCACGGGCTTGAAGGCCCTGCGGTAGGCGGAATCCGAG
>DASWNP010000026.1:0-238451 GCA_036399175.1 Pyrinomonadaceae bacterium
CGCGCGAAGTATGGAGGCCGACTGCTCGAACATCAGCGCGCGCTCCATCATGTCGCGCTGGGCGGCCTCGAGCTGCGCGCCCGACAGCCGCGACTCCCTGAGCGCGTAGGCGCTCCACTCGGCCAGGCCCTGCGAGAGCCAGACGTCGTCGAAGGACTTGAGCCCGACGGTGTGGCCCCACCACTGGAAGGCCGTCTCGCGCTCCACGCGCTCGTCGAGCGACAGCTGCCGCGAGGGCTGGAAGAAGCGCTCGGAGAGGAACTGCATGCCGTGGGCGGCGTAGGCGTCGAGGCTCGCGTCGTCGATCTGCGCGACGACGAAGCGGGTGCCGAAGGCCGGCTGCCCGTACTGGCGCGCGTAGAACTGGAGGGCGTTGCCGATGGCCTCGCCGTAGGGCTGGATGAAGCCCTCGCTGCCGGGCCGGACGTAGAAGACCATCTCGAACGGGCCCATGCGGAGCGAGCGCGTGATGAAGCGGCCGGCGGCGAAGTTGCCGACGAGCGCCGGCTGGCGCGTGACGAAGCGGAAGCGGCGCAGGGCGCCCTGCTGCTGCGGGGCGGCGGTGGCCGGGTCCTCAGTCGCGCCGGCGACCTCGAACCCCTGCGGCACGGCGATGGTGATGTCGGAGGTGGCGCGGTCGGCGGCGTAGTCGTGGAAGGGAAACCAGCGCGCGGCATACATCAGGTAAGAGCCTTCGTTGCCGACGTAGGCGAGGCGCTTGGTGGCAAGCGGCCCGCCTTCGGGCGAGACGAGCGCGCCCGACCACTTGAACCTGAGCGTCACGGGCTGACCCGCCGGAACGACCTCGCCCAAATCGACGCGCACGCTCGGCCCCATCGTGTCGTAACCGGCGGCGTCCTGCACGAAGTTCGTGAGCGCCGCGCCGTTGCGTTCAATGCCTTCGACCTTGAGCGAGCCGTTCAGCTCGAAGACGACCGAGCGCGTCGCATCCAGTGGCGTGAAGGTCACGTCGCCGATGGCGTTCAGAAAGTTCTCCGACGGCCTCAGCTCGACCTCGATGCGGTAATGCGTGACATCGAAGCGAGCGCGCCCGCCCGAAGGCTGCTGAGCCCTTGTCTCGAAGGAGAGAGAGGCGACGAACGCCAACAGAACGGCGGCGAGAAGAGCGAAGCGAAAACGAAGATTTATCATGGAGGCTATTCCGAAGACTGACCGATTCAATTCCTGCTTTTGATTATACACCCCGCCGATTCCCGGCAGGATTTCGCCGACGCATCGACGCCCTGCCGTGCGAGACCGACGAGGCCGAGCCTTTGACCGACCCTCGGCAGATGGGCTCGGGCAGCGAGGTGCGTCGAATCTTCCTTCCGCCCGCAGGCGGGCGACTGTGAACGGATTTTCCGTCGGAGGCCGAAGCAATTAGATGAGCGCAGAGGGCGGCGTCGTTGTACGCCCGCGAGCGGTAGAAACGAGCTAAATTTCGCGTCCGTCGCCTGAATTTGCAGACCCCTCCACGCTCGCGCCCGCCCGCCCGACGAGCCGCCGACGCTCAAATAGCGCTGCTCTCATCCAGCAACGCTTTCATCCGCCTCCCGATGAGCGCCCGCTTGACAGCCGCGCGCCCCAGCCGTCATCCTCACGAGCCTATGAACACCTACGGCGACCCGGCCATCCGCATCACACTTCTGCCGCGCGACACCAACCCGCAGGGCACAATCTTCGGCGGCATCATCCTCAGCTACATCGACATTGCCGGGGCGGTCGAAGCCCACCGCCGCACAAGCATCGAGCGCTTCGTCACCGTCGCTATGCGCGAAGTGATTTTTCACCAGCCCGTCTTCGTCGGCGACCTCGTCAGCTTCTATGCGAGCACCCTTCGCATCGGCACGACCTCCATCACCGTCCGCGTCGTCGTCGAAGCCGAACGCTACGGCGGCACGTCGGAACGCATCAAAGTCACCGAAGCCGAAGTGGTCTACGTCGCCGTCGATGCCAACCGCCGCAAAATGCGCATCAATCGTGAAGCCCTCAAGGGCGACATCTCCGGCATCGAGCAGCACGAGACCTCCTGACCTGAAGAACTCCTTGACCGAGCACCGAGAGACCTCAAGCCTCGGTCGGCCTCACGTTTCGGAAACGCCGCGCGGTTTTACCCTCGCCGAAAGAGAAGCTGTACCTGAGCCGCCGTCGCTGGCCTTCGCTCAGGCGAAGCGTCGCCCTGAAAGGCTCGCACATATACTTGCCGCCGTATTTCGTCACCTCCGGCGTGCGGTCGTCAGGCCACCAGGGCTCTGCGACTTTTCCGCGCAAGTCCCACCAGATAAAGCGGCCTTCGACGCAGATTTCCGAACGCCGAAGAGCGATGCTCTCATCATCGAGATACTCAAGGAAACGCTCTTGGTGCGGCCAACTGCGTTCGAGCATGAGGCTGAGGCAGACGACGTTGTTGACGGCGCGCAGAAGCTCAAGCGCCGCTTCCGACCATTCGCCCGTCAGTCGTTCCAGAGGCGAACTCAGGCACAACTCGACGGCTGCGGCCAAACGCCTTTCGTACTTTCTCAGTTGTTTCCTGACGCGACGGCGCTTCATCCTGCGAGGCGTGCTAATTCAGACGCGCCTGCACGCGACGCAGGGCTTTGGCGGCCTGTGTGAAGTCGGACTGCTGTTCGAGGGCGAGGCCGTAGTGGCGCGCGGCATCCAAGAGACGCCCGCGCTGCTCGTAGACGCGCCCGAGGTTGAAATGCGGGAAGGCGTAGGATTCGTAGCGCGGGGCTTGGAGGGCGCGGCGGAACCAACGGATGCAAGTCCAGAGGTCGCCCTGCGCGATGAGGTAGCTGCCGATGTCGTTGTAGGGGTTGCCGAAGGTCGGGTCGAGGCGAATGGCCTTGAGGCATTCGTCGATGGCTTCGGCGTAGCGGTCTTGAAAGCTGTAGACCCAGCCGAGAAAGGTGTGCGCCTCGGCGGTCGGGTAGGTTTCGATGGAGCGACGATAAAGCTCTATGGCCTCTTCGTAGTCGTTGGCAAGCTGCGCCTCATACGCGCGCCGGAACAGCTCCACAGCCTCGCGCCGCAGCCCGCCCGAAGAATCCTCTGTTGAAAACTGGTCGTCGAACATAAAACTCAATGATGAATGCGGAACGCGGAATGATGAATGAAAAGACGGCGCACTGTTCTTAACATTCATCATTCCGCATTCCGCATTCATCATTTCTCGTCGAGCCGCTTGATGCGCCCGTCGGGCTGGGGGTTAATCTCTTTGAGGGCGGCGATGGTGTCCATCAGGAGCGCGGCTTCGACGGGGCCGCCTTCGGGGTCGAAAAGATAACGCGCGCCCGTGAACATCGTATAACCGTCGCCGCCGCCTATCAAGTAGGCGACGGTCGAGAGCGTGTAGGTCTTGCGCTCGTCGAGCGGGCGGCCTCCGATTGTGACATTGACGACGCGCGAGCCTGCGGGGCGGCGTCCGTCGAAGGTGAAGGTCAGACCAGAGACCTGCGGGAAGCGCCCCTCCTCCGAGCTTTCGACGATGCGCGAGACGCCGTGTTCGAGCGCCGCGCGCAGGGTCGCGCCCGTCACCTCTACTTTGACGACGTGATTCTCGAAAGGAAGGATGGAGAGCACGTCGCGCTTGGTGAGCGTGCCGGGGCCGAAAGTGGTGTTGGAGCGAATCGAGCCGCCGTTGAGAAAGCCCACGTCGGTCTGCCCCCAACGCCTGTAGGCGTCGGCGATGAAGTTGCCGAGATTGGTCTCGCGCGAGCGGTTGGTATGCTGTCGCGCGTCCAGCTCTACCTTCGTCATGCCGACGGGTTGGTCAAGCTCAGCCGAAAGCCTCTTCTCATATTCGCCGACGAGCGCGACTATCTCCGGCGGCTCGTCCTTGATGTCGCTCGTCACGGGGATAATCTCCCAGTCGATGCTCTCGATAGCGCCCGTGCGCGTGGAGATGTTGAGGTCGATGCGCCCGACGTTGCGCGCATCCGACCCGACCTTGAAGATGGGCGTGCGCCCCGAGAGAGACTGAAGAAGGCTGTGCTCGTGGCCGCCGATAATCACGTCGATGTCGGCGCAGCGCGCCAGAGCCTTGTCCTCCGGCATCGTCAGGTGCGTGACGGCGACAATCGTCTGCACTCCCCGCGCGCGAATCTGCGGCACGATTTGTTTGGCCGTCTCGCAGGGGTCGCGAAACTCGACGTTAGCGCCGGGCTTTGAAGAGTTCTTCGTCTCCGGCGTGAGCACGCCGAAGAAGCCGACGCGGACGCCGCCGAACTCGCGCACGACGAAGGGCTGCATCTCTCCGAAGAGTTTTCCAGTCCGGCGGTCGAAGACGTTCGTGCCGAGCCAAGCGAAGCGCGACTCGCGCATGCGCTCCAGCAGCACGGCATCGCCGAAATCAAACTCGTGATTGCCGAGCACGGCCACGTCAAGCCCCGTAGCGTTCCACGTCGCAATCATCTGCCGCCCCTTGAAAATGTTCGACGCCACCGAGGGCGCAATCGTATCGCCGCCCAGCAGCAAAAGCGTGTGCGGCGACTCCTGCATAATCTTTCGCTTCAGCGCCGCCACGCGCGCCAGTCCGCCCCGCGCGCCCTTATCGACCGGCGAAATCTGGTAAACGTCATTGACCTGCAAAAGCGTCACGCGAACCGAAGGCTCGCGCCCCGCCTGATTGCTACTGCCGCTCTGCTGCGCGCCGACCCGCAAGCCCGCGCACATCATCAAGACCAGCGCCAGCGCCGCCCCTCGCGGCAACAAGCGATAAAACTTCATCTATGAAACCTCCATTTGAAAAGCCGTAAATCGTGAATCGTAAATCGTAAATAGAAAAAACAGGGTTTCTCTATTTACGATTTACGATTCACGATTTACGACTACTGGTTGAAGTGGAGAGACTGCATTATACTCGTCGGGCACAAATCGCGCCAAATCATGCACACCGTTTTGAGGAAGTACGACTCACGCCCTGACATTTATTCACGACCGTCTCCATGAAGAATCCCGTCAAACTCGACATTGAAACGAAGGCGCAGATGCCTGCGCCCGCGCCGCGCGAAGCCATCGGCGTCTGCGTCTTCAGGGGCGAAGCGCGCCCGTCGGCGAGCGTGCGCGACGAAGAGGCCGCGTGGTGGAGAGCCTGCGTGCGCGTCTTGACTGAAGGCGAGTTCAGGGGCGAGACGGGAGAGTCGCTCCTCGTCTACGCGGCGGGCGAGAGCGGCGCGGAAGCTTCGCGGGCCGGCGCGCGTCGGCTGCTGCTCGTCGGCCTCGGCGAGCGTGAGGATTTCGACCTGACTGCGCTCGGTCGTGCTGCGGGGATGGCCGCCCGGCAGGCGCGCGAGCGCGGCATCAGTCACCTGCTTTTCCACTTGCCGGAAGCGGCTGACGCTCTGCCAGCCGCGATGACGCGCACGGTCGTCGAAGGCGCTCTCACGGGTCTCTACGACGGCGACCTCTACCAGCATCACGAAGAAACGCCGCCCGTGCTCGAACGTCTCAGCATCGTCGTATTCGGTCGGGAGGATGAATTGAAGGGGGCAGTCGAGCGCGGGCGCATCGTCGGCGAAGCGGTCAACTGGACGCGCTCTCTGGCCGACGAGCCGGGCGCTTCTCTGCCTCCGCGCGAGTTTGCGCGCCGCGCCGCAGAGATGGCCGAAGAGTTCGGCCTGCGCGTCGAGACGCTGTACGCCGACGAGATACGCGCGCGAGGAATGGGCGGCCTCATGGGCGTCGGGCAGGGCTCGGCGGAAGAGCCCGCGCTCATCGTCGTCAGGTACGAGCCCGAAGGGGCGACCGACGACGAAGAGCTTTGGGCGTTCGTCGGCAAGGGCATCACGTTCGACACGGGCGGCATCTCGCTTAAGAAACCGCCGCACATGGAAGAGATGAAATCCGACATGGCCGGAGGCGCAGCCGCCCTCGGCGCGCTCAGAGCCATCGCGCAGCTCAAGCCCCGACGACGCATCTTGACGGTCGTCCCCGCCGCCGAGAACATGCCTTCGGGTCGCGCCTTAAAACCCGGCGACATCGTCCGCACGCTCGCCGGCTTCACCATCGAAGCCGTCGATACCGACGCCGAAGGAAGGCTCGTGCTCGTCGATGGTATAGCCTACGCGCGCCAGCTCGGCGCGACGCGCATCGTCGATTTGGCGACACTCACCGGCTCAATCATCATCGCCCTCGGCACGCATCGCACGGGGCTCTTCAGCAACGACGACGATTGGGCGCGTCGCGTCGGCGCGGCGGCTCAAAGAGCGGGAGAGCCGGTCTGGCGTATGCCCGTGAGCGACGACTACAGGGAACGCATCGAGAGCCTTATCGCCGATTTCAAAAACTACGGCGGACGCCCCGATGCGACGGCCGCCGCGCTTCTGCTCAGCAAGTTCGCCGACCGCACGCCCTGGGTGCATCTCGACATCGCGGGCACCGCCTGGCAAGACGAGCCGCAGCCCCACGCCCCCAAAGGTACGACCGGCACAGGCGTCCGCACCCTCGTCGAGCTTGCCTGCGAGGAAGGATGAGTTCTCAGTTTTCGGTTTTCAGTTTTCAGAAAGAGCGCAAATGCTTTGTGCTGAAAACTGAAAACTGAAAACTCAAAACTGTTATCGAATGATGCTTTCTGACGAGACGATTTTTCTGACGGGCTTTCCGGGCTTCATCGCGGGGCGGCTGGTGCGTCGGCTGGCGCGGGAGGGCGCGAGGTTTGTGCTGCTCGTGCAGGCGGCGTTTATGGAGCGTGCGCGCGAGGAGGCAGAGCGCATCGTGGAGGAAACGGGCGCGGGCGTGGAGGCGTTCCGTATCGTTGAGGGCGACATCACGCGCCCCGGCCTCGGGCTCTCGGCACAAGACCTGGAGACGACGCGAGGCGAAACGACGATGCTCTTTCACTTGGCCGCCGTCTACGACCTCGGCGTCTCGCGCGAGCTGGCGATGCGCGTCAACGTCGAGGGCACGCAGAACGTCAACCGCTTCGCCGAGCTGCTCCAAGAGTCAGGCCGCCTGCGCCACTATCATTACGTCTCTACCTGCTACGTCGCAGGGCTTCGCACGGGAGTTATTCTTGAGAGCGAGCTGCGACACGAGGCAGGCTTTCGCAACTACTACGAAGAGACGAAATACCTCGCCGAGCTTGAGGTCGAGGCGCTTAAGAGCCGCCTGCCTTTGACGATTCATCGCCCGTCGGTCGTGTGCGGCGATTCACAGACGGGCGAGACGGCGAAGTACGACGGCGTTTACTACCTGATTAACTACCTGCGCATGCAGCCCGCGCTGCTCTCGCTCGCCAACATCGGCAACCGCGACGTGCGGCTCAACGTCGTCCCCGTAGATTTCGTCGTCGAAGCGATGGCCGCACTTGCCGGAGACGAGCGCGCGGCAGGCGCGACCGTGCAGCTTGCCGACCCCGCGCCGCTCACCACCCACGAGCTTTTCGACATCATCTCAAAGGCGCTCACAGGGCACGGCTCGCGCCTCACCATCCCCGCGCCGCTCGTCCGCACCTCGCTCGTGCTGCCCATCTCGGAAGGTCTCACGGGGCTCCCCCGCGTCGGCGTCCCCTACTTCTTCATCAAGCAGACCTACGACACCACGCGCGCACAAGCATTGCTCGAACCCTACGGCCTGCGCTGCCCGCCTTTTCCTTCTTACGTCAACGCCCTCATCGACTTCGTCGCCCGCCATCCGAAGCTCTGAACAGCAAGGATGAAGGCGGAAGGCGGAAGGATGAAAGCTTGCCACTCAAGCTTGAATGGCTCTCTTTCCGCCTTCCGCCTTCATCCTTCCTACTTCCTACTTGCCGTTCAGTATGGGTCGGCGCTGAGCTGGCCGTTGTTGACGCTGATGAGGTAGTAGCCGGTGGTCGGACGGCTGCGCAGGTCGAACGTGCCGTTTGAGTTGACCTTCCAGATTTTGAAGTTGGAATAGGTAAGCGGCACGCCTGCTTCGCAGACTTCGGGCACGTGGTCGCCGAGCACGAAGTAGACGGGGCCGTCGCCTAAGACCGTTGCCAGCCCGTTCTTATCGACGACGACTGAGGTCGCTTCGTTGACGCCCATGCCGAGCGCGCTCGTCGTCCTGCCGTCTCTAATCTGTCGTGCGACGAAGGACATCGTGCGTCCCATTCGGTCGCGCACGACGAAATGCGAATCGGTGATGACATCACCCATGTTTGCCCAGTTGAAGAAGTCGTAGGTGAAGCTGACGTAGCGATGGAAGGGGTCGAGCAGCGCCTGACTGGAAGTGACGCTGCCCCGGTTGCAGGCGTCGTAGGTGAACTCGCCCTGAATGGCCTCGCCCGCGCTCGTGCCGCCGACTCCGCCGCCGCGCGCGTAGACCGACTCGACGGCGGCTTCGACCCGCGTCCCCTTGAAGTATTGCACGTAGTTGCACTGGTCGCCGCCCGCGAAGAAAACGACCTCGGCGTTTCTGACAGTAGTCTCGACGGCTGTCGTGTTGGAATCGCGCGCGCTCGTGATAACCAGCGTTTCGACGGAATCGACGCCGTTCATCGCGTAGATGTAGGAGTTGTAGCCGTCCGCGCCCGACGAGCGAAGGATGACGACATCGACCTTCGTGCTGCACGTCGTACAGCCGCGAACCTGATCGATTATCCATTGGAGAGCGGCGTCAACGTCCGTGCCGCCGCCGCCGAAATCGTGCGCGGGGCCGAAGAGCGCGGGCGCAACGTCGCCGCCGTTGCCGGTCAGGTAGCGAGTCACTTTCCCTTCGGCCGTCGTCGCGTTGAAGATTAGTAGAAGCGCGGAGAGAACGAGCGCGTTTGTGAAGATTCTTATGCCTCTCATCATGTGGGTTGGTCTCCTCTCGGGGTGTGAGTTTGAGTAGAGCTTCGAGTCGAGTTCGCGTGCGGGCGGATGTTCTTTACCCTAGGCGCGGGCGGAAAGCAAGATTAAAAATCCGAAGAGGCTGTTGACAGTCCCGCCCGTTTGGAATTAATCTCAATTCACTCCAAACAATTATGATTCAGGGCAAGGAAGAACAGGGTGGCGTGCAGCAGGCGCTCGCACCTTTCACTCATCGCTCGTCACTTGTCCGTCGCTTTGCTCGCCGGTTGTCGCTCGTCTTTGAGATACTGTTATGGCATTGAGAGAAGGGACGCAGATGCCGTCGCTGGAGGGAGCGACGGAGTGGCTGAACGCGACGGGGGCGCGAGCCGAAGCCGAAGCCGAAGGCCGTCCGACGCTGGTGCATTTCTGGTCGGTCGGCTGCGAGGCGTGCATGTCGGGGTTGCAAAGCGTCGCACGTTGGCGCGAGCGTTGGAAGGCCGGAGGCTTGAGAGTCGTCGCCGTTCACACGCCGCACCTGCCCGCCGAGACCGACGCCGAGGCCGTCCGAGACGGCGTCTCCTTAAACGACATCACAGAGCCCTGCGCCGTCGATAACGAGCACAAGCTGCGCGGCGCTTTCCAAATCGAGGCCGAAGAGCTGCCCGCCTTTTGTCTCTTCGACGCCGAAGGCCGACTCCGTGCCTTCGAGTCCGGCGCTGAGGGACTCGAACGGATGACGGGCATGCTTGAAGCAATGCTCGGCGCTCCGGAGTCGAAGACGGACGAGCAGGGATGAGAGGGTTGGAAGTCTACCGGCGTTTCAAACGTGCGTGGTAAAAACATCGAAGGCGACTCACTTGCAAGTGAGTCGCCTTTTTCATCGGCCGGTCAAAGCTCCGCGTTGACAGATTATCTCGGAACGGCTTTCGGGACGAACTCCCGACGTTAGAAGAGCGGCGTGATGTAGCCGGCCAGAAAACTGAGGATGTACCAGGCGACGGTGAGCGAGCCGACGAGCAGAAGCAGGAGCACGAGCATGATGAGGCCGAGAAAGAGCCAGTCGCTCAGACGCCCTTTTTGCGCGTCTTCGGGTGAGACGGTGGCGCGTCGGCGAATGAGCTCGACGTTCTTTTGATTCGATTTCCAGGCAGCGTCGAAGAGGTCGCCGATGAAGGGAACAGCGCCGAAGAGATAATCGACGGCGATGTTGAGCGCCATGCGCAGGAGCGTGACTTTGGGGACGCGGTAGCGCACGCCCGCCGCGAGGATGTAGAAGCCGACGAGCGTGGTGGCCGTGTCGCCGAGGCCGGGGACGAGACCGATGATGGCGTCGAGACCGAAACGCCAGCCGACGCCCGGAATGCGAAATACTCCGTCCATCCAACGACTCAACTGGTCGAGACTGGCCTCGATTTCA
The DNA here is from genome assembly GCA_036399175.1 of Pyrinomonadaceae bacterium. Taxonomy (GTDB): domain Bacteria; phylum Acidobacteriota; class Blastocatellia; order Pyrinomonadales; family Pyrinomonadaceae; genus DASWNP01. The sequence continues at coordinate 10,153 of DASWNP010000026.1, forward strand.
GCCTGCGAATGTCTCCTCCGCTCGACCGCGCCCGAAGTCGTTCTCGTCGCCGGGAGCCCCGCTTCATTTTTGAGTTCTCTCATGCTGGTCAACGTATCCTTGTCATCTGTCGCCAGAAGAAACGGCCGAGGCGCGAGAAGGTGTTGCGGTCTTTCGCGCCGTTGTTCTGTTCGACGCTGAGGCCGAGGGCGGCGGCCAGTTGCGGGTTGGGCGGGGCGATGTCTTCGTCGCCGCGCTTTTCGGAGAGCCAACGGTTGAAGAGGCGCGTCAGCGTGCGACGCTCGCCGACGGGGACTTCGGCGGCGAAGGCGGCTTCGAGGTCGTCCATCTCGGCTATCTCGAAACGGTTGGCTTCGTAGTAGCCCGCGAGCGCTTTCCAGAAACGCTCTTCGCCCATCTGCTTGCGCAGCGCGATGAACATGAGCGCCCCCTTGCTGGCGACGATGGCCGCGTACTGGAAAGAGTTTCGGTAGTCGCGCGCGCTGTGGTCGGCGGTCATGTCGTCGCCGCCGAAGGTTCTGTAAACCTGATAGACGCCGCGCAGTTGATCGTCGAGCGCCTGGGCGGCGCGCTCTGCGCCGTGCGCCTCCTGATAGTAGAGCAGGGCAGACCAGTGTGCGAGCGCTTCGTCGAGCACAGGCGCTCGCTCGGGGTCGTTGCCGACGCTCGCGCCCCACCATTGATGCGCGACGACGTGCGCTGTCGTGAACTCAAGACTGTCTTCGACCGAGGCGCGCTGCTCACGAACTATCTCGGGCAGGTGTCGCGTGGCGGGCGCATCGAAATCGACGTAGAAGGCGCTGGCGACGACGCCGAGCCCGGCGAACTCCATGCTGCCGACGCCCGCGACGAGCGGCGCTTCCGCGATTGTCAGTGTTTTGTAGGGCGCAGCGCCGAAGCGCTCGACGAAGACGCGCACGGCCTCCGCCGCTACTCCCAACACGCGCCGCCCGACCCGCTCATGCTCCGCCACGTAAATCGAACGCACGCGCACGCCTGAGACCGCGCGCTCGGATACGCGCAGAGAGCGTCCGGCGATGATGGCGAAGCTGCGCAGATTCTCGCCCGTGAAGGTGCGCGCGTTTTCGGCGACGGCGGCAGCAGGAGGCGTCGAAGCGTCGGCGCTTGTGTTGCCGCCGGGCGAATTGTTGTCGTTAACCGTTGCGGGTTCGCGCTCGTCCCCGGAGGTGAAGAGCGCGACATCGGAGGGCGCTCGGACAGTCACTTCGTAGTCGGCGACTTCCGTGAAGAACAGGTCGCCGACGCTCGGCTCGACCTTGCGCTGCCAGTCGTCGCCGATTCTCACGGCGAGCACGGGATAAGCCGTGCCGAGGAGCATGACGCCGCGCGAGAAAAAGTTCGCGTCGCGCGCCCGCCGCCACTCACGCGTGTCGCGCAGGGCTGCGCCGACCTGTTGGACGACGTGCGCCGAAAGACTCGTCTCGTCGGGGTCTAGCTCGGGCACGCTGCCCTCGAAGGCTATCTCGATTTCGGTGGCCGCGCCCGGCGCGACCGACTCGCGCAGGTGCACGCGCAGCGTCGCCTTCTGCTCGTCGAGCGAGATGGGAAGCAACTGGCCGCTTTGTACGGCGCGCACCTCTTTGATGTGGAGGCGCGGCTCGTCGGGCTCTGCCGCTTCCGGCGAAGAGGGAGGGGAAGAAGAGGCGGAGGAAGGGTTGTGCGCGGCAGTCGTCTGCGAGCCGCGAGCTGCGTCGTTTGCGTTGGAGCGGAGATTGTTGTAGAGGTGGAAGTAGAGGACGGAGGTCGGGCGCGTGTCACGATTGACCCAACGGACGCGCTCGGTGGCGGTGTAGGTGCGGCGGTCGAAATCGAGCTTGAAGTCGATGCTATAACGCGGTCGTTGTGGTGTCGCGGTCGGCGCGGGCGCGGGCGTCGCGGAGCGTTTAGCGGCGCTCGATTGAGCGGGCGCGGCGTGAGCGTTCCTCGGGTCGTAGATGTGCGAGAGAGCGCCGGAGGCGACGAGCAGAAGCAGGAGCGCGAGCCGTCTAGCGCCGGTCAGTATCAGGCGTCGCGCGCCGGTCTGTTCGTTAATCCGTCTCAAGATTTTAAGCTCGGGCTCGAACTGGGTCTCTTCAGATAAAGCGTCTTCAGTCAGTAAATCATCAATCGTGAAGAGATACCGCTTTCTCTTGAGAGGGAGCGCGGCTCAGGGACGGCGCGCGGCTGGACGCCAACCGGCCGCCTGCCTGCCTTCGAGCACTCGGACGCCGAGGATGCGGTCGCCGCGCGCGATGCGGTCTACGATTTCCATTCCTTCGACGACGCGCCCGAAGACCGTGTAGCCGCCGTCCAAGTGCGGCTGCGGCGAGTGGGTGACGAACCACTGAGAGCCGCCCGTGTCTTTGCCCGACAGAGCCATGCCGACCGCGCCGCGCGCGTAGGGAATCATGTTTATCTCGCAGCGAATCTGGTAGCCGGGGCCGCCGTTGCCGTCGCCGCGCGGGTCGCCGCCCTGAATGACGAAGTTGGGGACGACGCGGTGAAACGTCACGCCGTCGAAGAATTTCCGGCGCGCGAGCACGACGAAGTTATCGACGTTCAAGGGCGCTTCGTCGGGCAGAAGCTCGATGGTGAATTGACCCTTGTCGGTTACGACCTGCGCGATGACGCGTTGACCCGTGCGCGCGAGGGCGCGCTGATAATCCGCCAGCTTGTTCTGCGTGGCGACGGTCTCGACGCGCGAAGGGGCATCGCTGCGCGCGTTGGCTTTGAGGAGCGAGGCGGCGCGGCGGCGCACGATGTAGTCGGGCACTTCGAGCGCGGTCTTGATGGTGTTGAAGGCTTCGAGGCTCTGCTGACGGGCGAGCGCGTCGAGGATGGAGAGGGCGGCGTCGTTCAGAGGCTCTTCGAGAGATTTGGGTAGAGCTTCCGAGAGGGCGCGGGCGGTCTGCGGGTCGGCGGGAAGCTCGCCGAGCAATTCGGCGGCGGTGGCGCGAACGATGGTGTCTGAGGCGCTCAGTTTTCCGCGTAAGACTTCGGCGAGGTCGAGCGGCTTGTAGGCGGCGACGGCGCGCAGCACGTCGGGCATGGCGAGCGGCGGCGTCCCTGCGTTGTTTGCCAGCGTGCGAAGAATCATCTGCGCGTCGGCCTGTAGGCTGACGGCGCTGTTGCCTCCCGTCTCGCTCGTGATGGCGGCAATCTCGCCGAGTCCCTGCGCGATGCTCGAAACGCTCTGCCAGCGCTGCATGAGGGCGGCGCGACTGGAGAAGTTGTTGAAAGGACGCTCGCGCACGTAGACGACGGGCGCGACGCGCGCGAAGGCTATCTCGACTTCGGGCGCTGAAAGCTCGAAGGCGTCGCGCAGTCGCCGGAGAAATCCGACGGCAGTTTCGTTGTTCGTGCCCGCGAGGGTGCGCCCGACGGTGGTCGCAATCTCAAGCAGCTCGTTCAGCTCCGAGGGGCGCGGCGCACCTTTGGCACGCGCGGCGATGTAGGAGGCCAGAAGCGTCTCGCCGCGCTGGAGGAGCGGAGCGGCGGCGCGCGCGTCTTTGAGCGATGCGAGAGCGCGCACCGCGCTCGTGCGCACGCGTTCGTCCGCGTCGGTCGTCGAGCGAAGCAGCAGCGCGTCGAAGGAAGACTGGTCTTCAGCCGCTCCGAGCGCACGCGCCGCGTTGGCGCGCACGACCGCGTCCGTGTCCGTCGTTAACAACTGCCGCAGGCGCTCGGTTGCCTCTTTGGCGCGCAGGCGCGCGAGAGTGTTGGCGGCGTCGGCGCGAACGCGCGCGTCCGTCGAAGCGAGGTAGAGTGCGACGGTCTTGGCGGCGTTCGTCGGACGCGCGCGCAGGGCAGCCGTCAGAGCCATCATCACGACGCCCCGGTCGGGCTTCGGCTGTCGCTGCTCGGCACTGAGGGCACTCAGAATCGCTTCGCCCAGCTCCTGCCTGCGCGCGTCCTGCGCCTGCGGCAGCGCGGCGGCAATCTTCCCCAGAGCTTCGACTGCGCGTGCGCGCACTTCGCCCGACTTGCTCATGCGCAGAACTCCGAGCAAGGCATCCGCGCCCGAGGCCGACTCTATCTCGCCGAGCGCGAAGGCGGCCATCGCTCGCGCATCTTCGTTGGCCTCGCGCAGAAGCATGGCCGAGAGCGAGGCGACAGCCGCTTCGTCGCCGATGCGTCCGGCGGCCAGCGCGGCTCTGCGTCGGACGCTCGCGTTCGCGTCCGAGAGCAGGATGCCGAGGTCGTTCAAGTCCCATCGACGCTCGTCCTCGGCGCGCATGATGCGCAGAAGCGTCTCCTGCGGGATGGAGGCCACGCCGCCCGCGCGCCCGCGTTGCAGGGAGATGGTGCGAGAGGCGTTCGCAGTCCCCTGCGCCGGAGCGTCGGCGGGCAGGAAGGCGCAAAGCGAAAGGACGGAGAGAGCGACGAGGACGCGCGTCTTGAGTTGAAGCGAGGCGGGACGTGCGCGACGACGACCGGCCTTGTGGTCTGTGATGAACATGGAATCCATTCTGTACGGAGCTTAAAGAGAATCCGATACTGCTTTTTCGGCGGCGAGTCGGGGACGAGCGGCGCGCCTCTTCGCAAGAGTATCTTTCGTGTCTCTATGTATCAGGGAGAGCGGGCGTGTCTGTCAAGTTGATAGCAGGGCAAGCGTGGCAACGCCGACGAGCGGGCAGAGACGAGCCCTGCCCCCGCCCTGATTTTTTTGACTCGTTCAGTGCTTGTTGAGAAGAATGCTAAACGAAAACCTGCTCGTCGTCTGCCGCGCGCTCTATCTGGACGAGGATGTCGTAGAAGGTCGGGCCGCCGCCCATGTCTGTGAGCTTCTGGGAGGCGAGTTGGTTGACGTTTGTGCCGCCGGGCGAGAGCTTGTTCCACCAGACGGCGGGGCTGACGACGACGCCCTCACGCGCCCGCGTGGTGACGACGGCTGTCAGCCTGCATGAGCCGCGCTCGTTGAAGAGGCGCACCATCTCGCCGCCTTCGATGCCGCGAGCGGCGGCGTCCGACGGGTGAATCTCGACGAAGGGTCTCTTCTCGACGCGAAGGTGTTTGGGCAGATTGCCGAAGCTGGAGTTGACGAAGCCGTGCGTGGCCGGGCTGATGAGAGCGAGGGGAAAACGCTCGGCCAAGCGTGGCGCGCTTCTGCGCGACTCGCGCGGCGGAATGAACTCCGGCACGGCGGGCAAGCCTTCGGCTGCGAGGGCTTCGGAATAAAGCTCGCACTTGCCGGAAGCGGTCGGGAAGCCGCCTTCAACGAACGGCGCATAACTTTCAGGCAAATTCAGACGCATCCAGCCGCGCTCGCGCAGGGCTTCGAGCGTGATGCCCTCGAAGGCCGGGTTGTTGGTCGAGATGGCCTGCCGGGCAATCTCTTCGTCCGAGTCGCGGAAGCAGTCTTCCGTAAAACCCATGCGCGCCGCGAGCAGGCGGAAGACTTCGGAGTTGCACTTGCCTTCGTAGAGGGGCGCGATGGCGGGCTCGTTCACGGTCAGGTAGAGATGGCCGTAGGCTTTGTGCAGGTCGAACTGTTCGAGTTGAGTGGTGGCCGGGATGACGATGTCTGCGTAGTCGCAGGTGTCGGTCAGAAACAGCTCGTGGACGACGGTGAAGAGGTCTTCGCGCCTGAGCCCTTCGAGCACCTTCGACTGCTCGGGGGCAATCGCCGCCGGGTTCGAGTTGTAGACGTAGAGCGCGCGCACGGGCGGGTCGTCGAGTTCGGTGAGAGCGTCGCCCAAGAGCGACATGTTGACGGTGCGGGGGCGCGGGGTGGGCAGCAGGTCTGGACGCTGGAGGGCGTCGGTATTGATGGGGAACATGCTGCTCGTCGAGAGCAGGACGCCGCCCGCCGCGTCGCGCCACGCGCCCGTGAGCGCGGGCAGGCAACTGATGGTGCGAACGGCCATGCCGCCGCCCGCGTGGCGCTGAAGGCCGTAGTTGATGCGAATGGCGGCGGGGCGCGTCGTCGCGTAAGCGCGCGCGAGGCTGACGACCTGCTCGGCCTCAAGCCCGCAAATCTCCGCGACGCGCTCGGGGTCGTATTCGCTCGCACGCCTTCGCAGGTCGGCTTCGCCGATTGTGTGTCGCTGTAGATAATCTTTGTCTTCGAGTCCCTCTTTGAAGATGACGTGCATCATGCCGAGGGCGAGCGCGGCGTCTGTGCCGGGAAGCAGGGCGAGGTGTTCGTCGCACTGGTCTGCGGTGCGCGTCCGTCGCGGGTCGATGGCGACGACGCGCGCGCCCTTGCGCCTCGCTTCGAGCACGAGCGGCCAGAGATGTACGTTGCTGCTAATCGTGTTCGTGCCCCAGAGCAGGATGAGGCGCGCGTCTTTGTAGTTTTCGGGGTCGGTGCCGATGCGTGCGCCGATGGTAGCCGTGTAGCCCGCGCCTCCGGCGGTGGCGCAGATAGTTCGGTCGAGCAGAGACGCACCGAGTCGATGAAAGAAACGCCTGTCCATCGACTCGTTCTGCACGAGCCCGAGCGTGCCGCTATAGCTGTAGGGCAGAATCGTCTGTGCGCCTTCGGGCGAATCTGCGAGCGCGCGAAACTTCGAGCTTATCTCGTCGAGCGCCTCGTCCCAACTGATAGGCACGAAGCGACCTTCGCCCTTCGCGCCCGCGCGACGCAGAGGCGTCTTGATGCGGTCGGGGTTGTAGGTGCGCTGCTCGTAGTCGGCCACTTTGACGCAGAGCGTGCCGCGCGTGTAAGGATGCGCGGGGTCTCCGGCGACGCGCAGAGCGCGCCCGTCTTCAACCGTCACGAGCATCGCGCAGGTGTCGGGGCAATCGTGCGGGCAGGCCGCGCGCACGACCTTCAACTCTCGCGCCGCCGACGCCTTTGCGCCGCCTCCCTCTACGCTCAAAGATTTCATAGGTGCTTTCTCCCGACAGGCGGCGCGCGAGAACACTCCGGCCGCCGCCCGCCGTCAAATCCTAACCGCGACCGCGCTCCAACAGAATCATCATAATCAGGCTGAGCAGGGCGCGCGTCTCTTCCGTCTTATCGAGGTCGGCGTGCTTCTCGATGGTGAACCTGCCTTCGAGAAAGGCCGGTTGCTTCTCCAGACGAAGGAGGAGCGCGCCGCTCGGACGCGCCACGAGATAGGCCGGATGAAACATGTAGCCGGTGAACAGGCCGACGACCGGAATCTCGCCGACCACGCTGTCGATAACCTTCGTCCATGCGTTCTCTTCACGAATGGTCATCGTCACACTCTCGCCGTCGAGAATGTCGTAGTGCGCTTTCCAGATGGACTTCATGCCCTTGCGCTGGACGGAGCCGAGCGCCGCGCCGCTCGTGTCTGTGAAGAGGTAGCGGGCGGAGAAGTCGAGGATGCGCGCGGCGTTGATGAAATAGAGAGGCTGCGTCTGCGAGGCATCGGCGAAGACCGTCACCGCCTCCTTCAGCTTGAAGGCTTTCTGCTTGACGTAGAAGACGAGATTTCCGCTCGCGTCCGTCACCGAAAGCTGCCGCGCCAGCGCCAGAATCTTGAACCTCACCTGCAATGGATAGTTCATCAGTTTCTCTTCCGCCTTCGATTCAAATTTTCACTTTCGAGCTTAGCTTCAAAACGAAAAGCTTCCCCCCTCGAATCGACGACAACACCGCAAAGCTATCACATTCGCCGCGAGCGAGAAAGATGCGCCGCCGCCGGGTAGTGGTTCAATTGGAGGTTGAAAGAGAGCGTGGGTCAGATTCACCGCCGAGGCGCAGAGTGCTCGCAGAGCAAGCGCAGAGAAAAGCATTCAACTCTGCGGCGTCTTCTCTGCGCTCGCCTCTCTGCGTCTGCGGCGGTGAAGTCCGTGTTTCTCTGCTTTTCAACTCCAAATCAACCTTCTGCCCGGCGCTGAAAAGTCTTGACACTTCATTGCAACAGGCGTAGAGTCTGCGCCGTCGTCATGGGAAGTAACCTCTCGTAGCGTCCAGCCATCACGCTACCTTACAGCTTCACAGCTTAACTTTCACGCGTTTTATTTCCCATCCTCAGTTTCCGGGCGACTCGAAAGTTTTTCCAGTTTGCCTGAAACACTTTCCACCTTTCTGCATTCACTGCACGCCAGGAGGTACTCATGTCTCACCTATCCTCTCCATCCAAGAATAAGCGAAAGCTCTTCGTACCTGCTCTGCTAATCTGTGCGCTCCTGGCCTGCATCGCCTGGACAAGTGAAAACAGATCTCAAGCTAAGGTCGGAAACGCGCGAGCACCTTACGGCGCAGAGCCGACCGGAGCTACGCCCGCTCGCCGCAGCGCCGACATCCAGTCGGGCGCAGAAGCCGGAGGGAAATTCTCCGGTCTCTGGAGAGATAAGACCGAAGCAGAACTTCCTCTCCAGACGAATTCCCAACAGAGACCGAAAGCTTACAGGGTGCTGGAGCTTAATCAATCCGAGATTACGCAGGCGCTGGCAGAAGCGCCTTTGGAATTCTCCGGCGAGGATACGCAGAAGAAGGTGGTCATCACCCTGCCGGGCGCCGATGGCCGTCTGTGGCGGTTTCAAATTCAGGAGTCGCCCGTGATGTCGAGCGCGTTGGCGGCGCGATTTCCCGAAATAAAGACCTATAGCGGACAGGGCATCGACGAGCCGACAGCCACGATGCGCCTGAGCTGGACTCCGAAAGGTCTCAACGCCCTCGTCATCAGCGAGCGCCACTCGTTTATGGTCTCCCCTTACTCGGAGACGGATAAACGCTATTACCTGAGCTTTTTCACGCACGATGTCGAAGGAGCGGCTTTTGAATGCCTGATGCCGGGCGGGGAAAAGGCAGCAGCATCCATCTCAAGTAAATTTGAGACAGCTTCCCCCTACGCGAGCAGTGCCCTGACGCTCGCCAACGGCACGCTGCGAGAGTACAGGATGGCTTTCAGCGTCACGCAGCAATTTTACCAGCACTTCGGCGGCCCTTTTATTTCTCCGGCCAACGATGTCGGAGTAGTGGCTGCGATAACGGCTTACATCAATAACGTCAATGCGGTCTACGAACGCGACATCGCTATCCGTTTCAAGTTTTACAGTTGGATAGCAGACAGATCCGGTTATTGTTACCCTTCGGCCAACTGTTTCCCGCCCGACCAGAATGTCGGGCAGATGCTCCAACCCAATCAGTTTCTGTTGGACAACATACACCCCGGCGCGCCCAACTATGAGATTGGGGCGGCGCTCGGTTATTCCTTCGCTCCGTTGCCCGGTGGAGTTTCCTCTTTCGGCTCGGGCGGCAACGCCGGCATCGGCGGCGCATGCGAAAACGGATATAAGGGGCAGAGCGCAACGGTGCTGGTCGGAACGGCAGGCGATTACATGGGGTCGATGATATTAGCTCACGAATGGGGGCACATGTTCGGGGCAAGGCATACCTTCAGTTCCGCCTATTGCCCGCCGACGCAAATAGACCAAATCCAAAACAGAGTCGAGCCGGGCAGTGGGTCAACGATTATGTCCTACGCGCCGGTTTGCCCGCCCGAGAATTTGTTTACAGGAAATCCATCATCCGGCCCGGATAATTACTTCCACATTAACAGTCTTCTGAAAATCAATAATCATAAGACTTTCTATCCCGCCTGCGGTCAATCAATCACGACGGGCAATGCGCCTCCGTCCATCACAAACGGCGGAAGCGCGGCCAACATTCCCGCCCTCACTCCCTTCACTTTAACCGCAGCCGCCAGCGACCCGAACGGCGATGCCCTGACCTACGCCTGGGAAGAATGGGACGGAGGAGCGACTCTCTTCCGCTCCTACCGGCCTACGACCAGCCCTTCGAGGACATTTCCGAGCCTGACTTATATTCTCAACAATGGTAACGCGCCTCCGCTCTTCATCGGCGAGAATCTCACAGGAGAAGCATTGCCGGCGATTACTCGCCCGCTAAATTTCACGGTCACGGTAAGAGACAACCGGAGCGGGGGCGGCGGGACGACGGCGCGCGACACGCTTCTTCAGCTTAACGTCTATGGAGGGGCTGGCCCCTTTAAGGTTACTCAGCCCAATACCCAGACAACTCTATCCAGCCTCAGTCCGACGACTATCACCTGGAACGTCGCAGGCACTAACTTTTCTCCAATCAGTACAGCCAGTGTCCGCATTCTGTTGTCAACCGACGGCGGCAACACGTTTCCGACGGTGCTCGCCAACAGCACTCCGAACGACGGTTCCGAAGCGGTGACGCTGCCCAGCGTTCAGACATCGACCGCCCGAATCAAAGTCGAAGCCGTCGGCAACATCTATTTCGATATTTCGGACGCGAACTTCAGTATCGCCAACACCACGACGAACCTCACCCCGTACCAGCCGAGCGGCTGGTCGGACAAGATAGTCGTGTCCAACAAAACGGGCACCAGCACGGATGACGGCACGCTGAGAGCCGCCGATACGCTTTACGTGGACTGGGCAGTTCTCAACAACGGCACCGCAGCCGTCGGCACAACCTTCTATACGAAGCTTTTCGTTGACGGGGTGGAGCGCTCCCTCTGGTTTAGTAATCCGCCTCTGAACCCAAACTTCTACAGCTTCATTCAGGACTACTCCATCGGAACTCTGAGCCCCGGCGTTCACACCGTCAGGATTGTGACCGACACCACCGGCGTCATCCCCGAAAGCAACGAAGCTGATAACGAGTACACAAAAACAATCACGGTGACTGCGGCGTCGAGCGTGCAGATGAGCAGCGCAAGCCTAAACGTGAGCGAGAGCAACGGTTCGGCGACTGTGACTGTGACTAGAAGCGGAGATGCTTCCGGTTCTGCTGCCATCGACTATGCGACGAATGAAGCGATGGGCGCGAGTAATTGCAATACCGTCAACGGCGTGGCTTCTTCGCGCTGCGACTACGTGACCTCCATCGGAACGCTCAGTTTCGCGCCTCTCGAAACTTCCAAAACCATCACCATTCCCCTCATCGACGATTCTTATGCTGAGGGTAACGAGAGCCTGACGGTTACTCTCAGCAATCCTTTGGGGACGACTCTGGGCTCGCCGCTCGCCACCGTCGTTAACATCCTCGATAACGAATCCGTCAACGGAGCCAATCCGATAGATCAGGCCGGATTTTTTGTTCGCCAGCATTACACTGATTTTCTGAACCGTAATGCTGATGCCAGTGGCCTCGCGTTCTGGACTAATCAGATTAACTCCTGCGGCTCTAACCAGTCGTGCATAGAAGTCAAGCGCATCAACGTCTCAGCCGCCTTCTTCCTCTCTCCGGAGTTTCAGGATACAGGCTTCTTCGTCATCCGCACGCATCGCGCTGCTTTCGGCGGCAGGTCTCACAGCTCGGCTTCACGCATCAACTACAGGCAGTTCATACGCGACGCGCGTCAGGTCGGCGAAGGCGTCGTCGATGGTCAGCCGGACTACACGCAGAAGCTCGCCGCCAACAAGCGCGCATACGCCGAGCAGTTGGTTAGCAGCCTGGAATTCATCGTGCGCTACCCACTCACACAGGCGGCAGCCGCATACGTCGATGCGCTGTATGCTTCAGCGGGCGTATCGCCGACGCCGACGGAGCGACAGGATGCCATTAACGCCTTCGGTCAGGGAGGACTGGCCGGACGCGCGGCTGCGCTCGTGAAGGTGTCAGACTCGGGCAGCTTGAGAGATGCGGAATATCGTGGAGCCTTCGTGCTGATGGAATACTTCGGCTACATGAGAAGAAATCCGACCGACCCGCCCGATGCCGACGATTCCGGCTATCAGTTCTGGCTACAGAAACTCAACAACCACAATGGCAATTACATAAGCGCGGAGATGGTGAAAGCCTTTATCACCGCAGGCGAGTACAGACAGCGTTTCGGGCCTTGAGAGAGACTTCCGCTCAATACTTCAAGCGCCGGCTCGGCTGTTGAGTGAGCGAAAGCACTGCGCGGCTCGCTGGCGACTCGTCGCCAGCGAGCTTCAGCGCGCGCAGGTCTCGGCGCGGCCTCCGTCAATCGAGTAGGTCGCGCCGGTAATCCACGCGGCGCGCTCGGAGGCGAGAAAGAGAATCAGCTCGGCCACCTCGCTCGCTTCGCCGACGCGCCCCAGAGGGTGCGTCTTCTTCGAGTGTTCGAGAAAGGCCGCGTAAGCCTCCTCGCCCATGCCGCCGCGACGATGCACCTCTGTTCGCACGACGCCGGGGTTGACGGCGTTGACCCTCACGCCCTTCGACGCCAGCTCAAGCGCCGCGCAGCGCGTCAACTGGTCGAGCCCCGCTTTCGACACGCAATAAGCCAGCACGCCCGGAAAGGCGCGCAAGCCCGTCACGCTTGAGACGTTGACTATATTGCCGCGCGTCGCTTCCAGATGCGGGACGGCCATCTGCATCAACTGAAAGACGGCTCTTAGGTTGACGTTCAGCATCTCGTCCCACGCTTCCAAAGTCGTCGTCTCAATCGTGCCGTTGCTCAGGATGCCGGCGGCGTTGACGAGCACGTCGAGCCTCGAAAATCTCCCGACCGCCTCCGCGACGGCTCTTTCAGCATCGACCTTAACCGTCACGTCAGCGCCGATTTCCATTGCCTCCCCCTCGCGCGCTTCGATTTCCGAGGCGACTTCACCAAGCGCCTCCCTGTTTCGCCCGACGAGCGCCACACGCGCCCCGGCTTCGGCGAACCGCATCGCCGTCGCGCGCCCGATGCCCGAAGTCGCGCCCGTCACGAGCGCCACACGTCCCTCCAGTTCTCTCTCCATCTCACCCCCTGTCAACGGTTTCGGCTTCGCATTTCTCGCCCTGCTAATGCCCAGATTAATCAGCGCCGCGCGAGCAGCCTTCAAGATACGCTCGAAGAAGAATGATGGGAATCAAGCTGCTGTCGCGTCCGGTTGAATAAGTTGTTAGTCCGTCAGTAGGCTATCTACAATACACTACGAGGTGCTAAAATACTGACTGTAACTTGCTTATGACAGGAGAAATCTCCAAAACACAAGTTGACCGATTAGGCGACCGTCTCAGGAAAGGTAATATCAGCGACGACGATTTGCGACTTCTTGATATGTATCGCCGTTCGTTCTCTGAGGCGTATGAGATTGTAGTTAGAGCTATCCGTCAGGAATTGTCGCTTGAGCCAACTGGAAGACCCGCAAAGTCAACCACGTCTATATCTGATAAGCTGCGCAGAGAGAGCATTCGCTTAACCCAAATTCAGGATATTGCAGGCTGTAGATTAATCGTCGCAGACATCGCTAATCAAGAGCTAGTAGTTCAGTCTCTCAAGAATCTCTTTGAAGATGTTACTGTAATTGACCGCCGAGAGCAGCCTAGTCATGGTTATCGAGCCGTCCATGTAGTAGTGCGCTCTCGCGGCAAGTCGATTGAGATACAAGTTCGCACTCAATTGCAGCACCTCTGGGCTGAGCTTTCAGAAAAACTGTCGGATGTCATAGACCCGGCGATTAAATATGGCGGAGGTGGTGAAACCGTCCGAGAAATTCTTGTAGATACTTCTAGTACCGTTGCATCCGAGGAATCGGCTGAAACACAATTGGTGAATCTGACACAACAAGGTGATTTCACTGATGATGATGAACAGATAATAGGGCTTCGGGAACGCCTCGCGGCAGTTAGGAAAGATTTATTCAAGAATTTACGCGAAACTATCGCCGTCGTAGAGGAACTAAAAGGAGAAGACGATGCTCTTTCTGATTGAGTATGATCGTCATCGTGGCCGAATAGTAAGCTTTAAAAGGTTTGAGGATTCAGACCAGCAAGAAGCTGAAAACTCACGGCTCGAAATGGAGCTTGAACTTAACCAGCGCGGAATATCGCGTGAGGTTGTCTTGCTGGAAGCAGATAGCGAAGAAGCTTTACGCCGTACTCATCGGCGTTACTTTGAAGATTTAGCTGAGCTTCTAAGTGCGCCAGCGCATTAACAACGGATGTGCCGACAGTAAAACTGAATTACCGACTCCTGCTTTGCGCGAATGAGACGCGGCTTAACTTGGGTTAAGTCGCGTCTCATCTTATAATGGTCGGTCACAAACTTGAAACGTAAGTTAACCTGTATATCAAGACTTTTAGTTAGGACTAATAATGACTCAATTGACAGAGACGGACGTGCTGGGGGCGCTCAGGCAGATTAGAGACCCTGATTTGCACAAGGACATCGTGGCGCTCGGCTTTATCAGGGATTTGAAGATTGAGGGCGGCGAGGTGTCGTTTCGCATCGTGCTGACGACTCCGGCCTGTCCGGTCAGGGAAGAGATGCAGACGCAGGCTCTCGCGCTGGTGGGCGCGCTCGAAGGCGTCAGCCGTGTGAATGTCACGATGGACGCGGAGGTGCCGAAAGGTCGTGGGCTTGGCGAGAAGGTGACTGTGCCGGGCGTGCGCAACATCATCGCCGTCTCTTCGGGCAAGGGCGGCGTGGGGAAATCGACGGTGGCGGTCAACCTCGCGGTCAGTCTTGCGCGCGAGGGGGCGAGGGTCGGCCTGATGGACGCCGACGTGTACGGGCCGAACGTGCCCCAGATGCTCGGCGCGGGCGAGATGCGACCGCAGGTCGATGTCAATAAGCTCGTGCCTGTCGAAGCGCACGGCGTCCGTCTGATGTCGATGGCGATTTTGAAGCCGGGCGACGAGCCGATGATTGTGCGCGGGCCGATACTGCATGGGCTCGTCCGACAGTTTTTGCAGGACGTGAAGTGGGGCGAGCTGGATTATCTCATCGTGGACATGCCGCCGGGCACGGGCGACGTGCAGTTGTCTCTGGCGCAGCTCGTGCCGGTGCAGGGGGCTGTCCTGGTGACGACGCCGCAGGAGGTCGCCGTCTCGGACGTGAGGCGCGCTCTGAGGATGTTCGAGACAGTCAGCGTGCCCATTCTCGGCATCATAGAGAACATGAGCTACTTCGTCGCGCCGGAGACGGGCACGCGTTACAACATCTTCGGCGAAGGCGGCGGACGCAAGCTCGCAGAAACTTACGGCGTGCCCTTCCTCGGCGAAGTGCCGATTGGTCTGGACGTGCGCGAGGGCGGAGACAGTGGCACGCCCGTCGTGGTGAGCAACCCCGACTCGGCGCAGTCTCTGGCCTTCCGGCGCGTGGCCGAAGAAGTGGCGCGGCGCGTCTCGATTGAGGCCATGAAACCCGAGCTTGTGGTTTTGGGCAAGGCTCGTTAGTGTGATACAACAGATTTAGGAATTGAGCTTTCAGCAATCAGCACTCAGCTATCAGCCAAACCAAGAGCCAATTCTGGCTGAACGCTGACTGCTGATTGCTGAGAGCTTAAAATCAAAAGATATTTTTCAGGAAGAAAGAGGGAAAAAAAGATGGCTGCAACAACTATTCCGACCGTAGCGCTCAACGTGACGGAAGCGGCGGCGGGCGAGATTAGGAAATTTATGGAGAGCGAAGAGGGTCTGCCCGTAACGGCTGGCCTGCGCGTGAGGGTCGTGCCGGGCGGCTGTTCGGGCTTCCAGTACAGCCTCAACATCGAAGAAGAATCGCGGCAGGGCGACCATGTGCTCGATTCAAACGGCGTGCGCCTCTTCGTCGATATGTTCAGCGCGCAGTATCTGAACGGCGTCGAAATCGACTACGTCACGAACATGATGGGTTCGGGCTTCACCTTCAAGAACCCCAACGCGACGGGCGGCTGCGGCTGCGGCTCTTCCTTCACAGCCTAGTTTGAAACGATGAACGAGGAACGATGAACGCGGAATGAAAAGCTTTTGGTCTTTCATTCATCGTTCATCGTTCAGCGTTCATCATTCTCTTTTAGTGGGGGCGTAAGAACGATGGCGAGGATAGAGGCGGAGACGGCGACGGGGACTCTGGCGTTTGACGCCGAGCGCGGGCGTAAGCTGGTGCTGGCGATTGAGGACGCGGGCGTTGACATCCTGCACCGTTGCGGCGGCATCGCCAAGTGCACGACGTGCAGGGTGGAGGTGCTGGCGGGCGACCCCGGAGAAATCGGAGAGCTTGAGCGTAACCGTCTGGCGGCGGAGACGGGGCTGGCGGAGAACGTCAGGCTGTCGTGCCAGGTGCGCATCAACGACGATTTGAAAGTGCGCGTCGTCAACCAGTCGAGCGTCAAAGGCATCCCGCCGGGAAACCGCCCGTCGGAAGACTGAAGAAGCGCCGGAACGAAAAGCGAGCGCGGGCGTTTCTGCAAACGAAGCGGTCGAAGTTAAAGCTGAAAATTCGGAAAAGCGAAGGGGCGTTGAAGATTAACTTCAACGCCCCTTCGGCTTGTCGGGGTTGATGTTGGAGAGGGCGGTGCGTTCAGCGTCAGAAGACGCGGAAGATGCCCCACATGCCTCCGTCGAAGGTGAAGGAGGCGCGGTCGCGGTAGAGGTAGTCGCCCCGGACGAGGAAGCGGCCACCGGCTCCGATTCTCAAATCCACGTCGAAGTGGCTTGAAGGCCCGACGCCGTGCTGCGTGCCGCGCACTTCGGAGAACGGGTTGTTGCCGATGTTGCGCGAGCCGTTGACATAGGGCTCTTCCTGCCACTCGTGGCCGTGAAGCTGGAAGACGTGATTGCGCGCGTGGCCTCCGGCCTGTAGGACGCGGAAGCGAACGTACTGGCCGACCGAAGCCGTGAAGACAGGCGTGACGGGGTTTTCGCCGCCGACCTGAGAGTTGGCGAGGACGTTCGTGAAGTTGAACTTCCTCGTCTCCTCGAAGGGCGTGTCGGGCTCAAATCCCATGCGCTTCCAGAGCGGCTCGGTGCGGTAGTTGATGGCCTTCTGGCCTGTGTCTTCGGGGTCGTCCTCGCCGGCGAGGTTGGGCACGGCCTTGAGATTGCCCCACTCGTCCTGGCGCGCGCCGAAACGCATGTTGATGTCGTCCTGGAACTGCATGACGTGTTCGCGGAAGGACGCGCCGGACATCGGCGTGATGACGGCCGAAGAGTGCGTGCCCTCGTCTTCGGCGACGATGGCTCCCGACGGCTCGATGATGAGCGCGCCGATGGCTCCCTTGTTCGAGTGCTTAATCGGGTCGGCGGGCATCAGGTTAGTCGCGCCGAACTCGACGGGCGTATAGACGGTCGTGCCCGCAGAATCGACAAACACGTCGCCCGCGTACCACTTGTAGGTGACGCTCGCGCCGGGGTTGGCCGTCTGCACCTGATTGAAGCCGACGTTCATGCCGTCGCTGCGGGTCACGTCGTAGTAGAGAAGCTGCGGATGGAGGCCGACTTTGGAAGACGGCTTAATCTGATTGAAGTTGAAGTTCTCAACAATCATCGGCAGCGTGTTGTGGCCGGGCAGGTCGATGGCTGCCGGTATCGCGTTCGTGAGCGTGAGCGTGATGCAGTCGCCCGCGTTGGCGCGAAGCACCAGAGGCTCGACCTTCATGTCGCCTTTGAGCTGGCCGGTAGCCGGGTCGATGTCCTCGTTGCGGACGTAGAGAATCGCCGTCGGGTCTTCGAGCCGCCCGCCGACCTGATGACGCGGGTTGTAGACGAGCGTCTGCTCAGGCAGCAGGTCGCGCGCGAGCTTGGCTGTCACGTTGAAGGTCTTGGAAGGCCCGCCTACGGGGCAGACCGGCGGAGCGCCGAAGGTGACGGGCATGAGAGGCCCGCCGACGCCGCCGGTTGCGCCGCCGCCCGCGCGTCCGTCCGGGTTACTCGGCAGAGGCAGGAGCGAAGCCTCTGAAGAGGTGGTTGTCGGCGGCGCAGGTGATGGATTGTCCTCCGCGTCGGCCATCTGCGCCGGGCCAAACTCGCTAACCGATACCTCCGAGCCTTTGTAGGCGCGCAGGATGCCCCAGAGACCGTTCCACTGGTCGTCCTGTGCGACGCCGGGCGCGTAGCGGAAGTCGTAGAAGGACGCAGGCGTCGTGCCCTGCTCGGGCATCGGGAGGGCGGGCACGATGAACTCGAAGTGTTCGGAGATGCCCATCATCTGCGAGTTGCGCCAGCCCGAGTTGTCGAACGAAGGCTCGAAGAGCCACTTGATGCCGTTGACGGAGAAGTTATGCCCCTCTTCGTGTGCGCCGACGAGGATGCGTATCTGCACGCGGTCGTCTTCGTAAGCGCGCATCAGAGGCGTGAAGGGGTCGCCGGGCTGCACCCCTGCGGTGAGCGGCGGGTAGAAGGCCGGCTGCACGTTGAAGCGCTGGTCAACGCGCGTAATGTCGGAGCGATAGACGTTGGCTAAATCGCCCGGCTCGCCCGCCGCCTGCTGCGGATAACTGTTCGGGCCTGGCTCGCCGCCGACGCCGTTGAAGTTCCAGATGCGGTGCGGAATCGGCTCGTTGCGGTAGTTAATGACCATCGTGCCGACATCTGCGGCGGAGATGGCTTCGGGACACGGCGGCGCGACGTTCGTGCCCGGGCAGACCTCCATCTTCTGGAGCAGGACGAAGGGCGGCTGGAAGTCTGCCTCCTTCTTGGCGGGCGGGTTGATGGCTTTGGCCGGGTCTGGGATGGGCTTGCCGTCGGGCGTGATGCCGCCGCCAGCGCGGTAGGCGTGCTGGAAGTCTGCGAACTCAAGCAGGAATTCGCGGAAGCTCTCGGCGGGGTCGGTCGTCAGGATGTCTGCGCGCCAACTGGTCGGGCCGCCGTCGTCGCGCGTGCGGAACATGGTTCCGGTCTCAGGGTCGCGCCAGGTGGAGCCGAGCGGTTCGAGGATGAGCCCGGCGTACTGGCCGACCTGCTGATGGGTCGAGGGGCCGAAGTGGTCGTGTGTGAAGGCGGTGCGATGCGTGCGGTCGTTGCCTTCGTTGTCGAGCACGCTATCGACGAACCAGCGCTGGATGGTAATCTGCGCGCCGGGCGTGCCGAAGAACGGATGAGGCTTGAGTGAAAGCGTGGTCGGAAGTCCGGGCTGGCCGATGGGCGGCTGAAGTCCGCCGCGAGCGTTGATGGCGTCGATACGCTCGTGTACTTCGTCCGGCGAGAACGTGCCGTCCTCGTAGTTCCAGCCGTTGCCCGCGCCGTCCGAAGAGGTCACGTCGAACTTCACGAGATGGATGTGCTGACCCATGATGTCGGTCGGAGTTCTGACCTGGAAGTCGTCCAGCTCATACTCGTTCGGGACGAGGTTGGTGTGGCGATAGGTGATGCAGTCGTTGGTATTGGCGCGGAAGAAGAGCGGCTCAGGCGCTTTCTGTCCGTTGATGGTCGGCTGCACGTCTTGCCAGAGCGCGTTGATGCGCTGCTGCGGGAAGTGCCAGCCGGCCTTGTTGAAGATGACATCCATCTGGAAGACCGCGCCGTCGTAGCGAATCATTCTCACCGGCCCTTCATCCGTGACGACGGGGCAGGGGTCGGCGAAGGGCGCACCGGCGACGGGCGCACGCCCGTTGGTCTGGAAGGTGGCGGGCATGTTCTCCGGCGTGGTGGTCGGGTGCGAGGGCTGCGCGTGGAAGGTCATCGCCCGCTTCTCGTCGGGCGTGCCGTCCTCCGGCACGGCATGAGCCACCGCCTCGACGACGTGCTTGGCGAAGCTCAGGCGGTTGTGCTCTTCCACGGCGACGCCGCCGACGATGACGTGGCGCGGCAGGCCGCCGTCAAACGGCGTGTCGAGCGGCGGGTGCGGCGGACGATGGCCGATGACGCCCGCGATGTAGAAGGGATAGCCCTTGAAATCGGCCGTCGGAACGGGCGGCATCGGGATAGTCGGAATCGGGACGAGAGCCGGAATCGGAGTGCCGACGCCTATCTCCGCGTCGGGCAGGGCGCGCGCGTTCGGCAAGGGTCGTCCGTTGCCGTCGAGCTTCGTGCCCTCTTCAAAAACGTCGTGGACGCGCCAAAGCTCCCACATGCCCATCGCGAAGTGCGGGTAGAAGTGGCAGTGGAAGATGGCGTCGCCGGGCGTCTTGCTGAGATTGCCGGAGCCGCCGTGTGCTATCTCGGTGGTGAAGGTGCTGCCCGGCCCGATGGCTTGCGAGTCGAGCATGGTGGAAGTCTGCGCGTCGGGCGTGTGCAGCCATTGATGTGCGTGCAGGTGATGGATGTGATGCTCTTTCGGCCCGGCGTGCATGACGCGGAACTTCGTGTGGTCGTTCAGATAGCTGTGATGGACGTTCGACGGGTCTTCGGGGAAGAAAGCTTTAGTCGCCTTCGGCCCCACGATGAGGTTGCCGTGCTCGTCTCTGGCGTTGGCCGGAACATCGACAATCATGGCCGGGTCTGCCACCGCCCACGAAGAGAGGAAGAACTCTTCGTAGAGGCATTCCGTGCAGTTCCACATGGGCCCGACCATCTTGCGGTTGGCGAGAATCTCTGCGCCGATGCCGCCCGTGCCGTAGTTGATGGCGAAGGCGTCGCGGACGCTGTGAAGAGTGTGTTCAAGGACGGGGTCTTCAAACTCGTCGAAGGCTTGGACGGCCTTGATTTCGTCGTGGTAGATGGTTGTGAACTCGCGGAACGGCTGCTCGCGGTCGGGCTCGACGGCGACGGGCGGATAAGTTCCCGGCGGGAATCGCTGACGATTCGCGTAGGTGATGATGGCGTTGAGGTCGGAGTGAACGATCTCGCTGCCGTCGGTCATCTTGTAGATGGGCAGACCCGCCGAGGGGCCTGAGGCGTAGCGCGCCTCGTAGTTGATGAGCGGCTGGCCGGTCAGAGTGCGGCGCGGATTGCCGAGCGCGTCCTTCTGCGTGCCCTCGGCCATCTCGGCTGCCGTCACCTGGCTGCGGTAATACTCCGCGCCTTCGGGCTCGACGTTGACCGCGCCGAACAGCCCCATTGCGAGCGAGCCGCCGTCGCCTTCGCCGCCCGTGGTCGCGGCGGTGCTATAGAAGAGATAGCCGCCCTCGCGCTCGGCGTAGTAAGTGTAAGTGGCCGAGCCCCCGGGGCTCACGATGCCGCCCGGATTCCAGCCGACCTGCGAGCCGTCGTCGGTGATGTTGTTGACGAGCTGCAAGCCCTGCACGTGGACGGAAGCGTTGCGCGTGTGCGGCTGGTTGTCGTCCTTCGGAACATGAGCCAGAAGGTTCTGGAACTGTATCCGCAGGCACTCCTTCTTGTTCATGCGCAGCACGACGGGACGCGCGCGCTTGCCGGGACGCAGCTGCACGTTGCCCGGCACGATACCTTTGCTGACATCTATGGGCACGATGTCTCGCCTGAGCGCGTAAATCATCCCCGCCGGGTTCAAAGCGCCCAGACGGTTGTAGAAAAAGACCTGATCGAGCGCGACCAGCTTGGCGACCTTGCACTGGCCGAGGTTGGGTACGGGCCCCGGAGGCGGCGCAGCAGGAGCGACGGTGATGGTGACGGGAGCCGAAGTAGTGCGATTGCCTTTGTTGTCTTCGGCGACGGCGGTCAGGGTGTAGCTGCCGGGCGCGACGTTCTTCCACGTAATCGAGTGGGGCACTGTATCGTCGCTGCCGATGAACTGCGCGGATGCCCCACCGCTCGCGGCGTAGAAATCGACCTTCTTGACGAAGCCGTCGCTGTCGTCGGCGTAGGCGTTGATGAAGATGTTGTTGGTCTCGTCGAAGTACGCGCCGTCCATCGGGTCGCCGATATAGACGCTCGGCGCAGCGCCGATGGGAGCCGAGGCGGTGGCGGCCTCGATGATGATAAAGAACCTGAAGCTTCCGCTCTTCACGACGCCCGTCAGGAACTGCACGGAGACGCCCTGACCGGATTCGAGCCTGCCGTTGGGCAGCGAGGATAAATCGACCACGAGGCTGCTGTTCCATCCGCCGCCCCTTCTCTGTAAGGGCGGCTGTTCGAGCTTCAAGCCTTTAACCGTCGCCACGACAACTCCGTTTGAATCGGTGACGACGCCGCTCGAAGTGAGCGTGCGCACGTCGGCTTGATCGGCGAAGACCTGCGGGCTGTTGAGCGTCGTCACTTCGACGACGCGGAAGCGCAGCTTGGTGACGGGCTGCCCGGTGTTGTTCTGGAAGTAACGGTTGATGGAGAGCGTGCCGAGCGTGTAGGGGCTGTTCATCCCGTCGGGCGAGGAGTAAGTCAGGATGTCGTTGTACGGCCTCGTGTCGCGCACGCGGTTGGGCGGGCTGCTGGACGGAAACGCGGCGTTAATCAGGGCGGTCGAAATCTCCGTATTCCAGCGCGGCACGGGGCTGTAAGAGTTCTCAGGCCCCGGCGCGCCCAGTCTGGAGACGACGCCGTTGAAGGTGGCCGCCGTGACGGAGACCAGGACGAAGTCTGCCGCGTTGTTGCCCGAATCCTGCGGCGTGCCGCTGATGAGATTGCGGTAGAAGGCGTGCTCGACGATGCCGCCGCCGCCGCAGTCGGGCTGCATCTGCGAGTTGTTGGCGCAGATGGGCGTGAGCCCCGTGCCCTCGTAGAAGAGGCTGCTCGGCGCGGTGTTGAAGCCGACGGCATCGACCCTGTAGTCGGAGATGAAGTAGGTCGGGTCGGAGGTCATAAAGAGCGCGATGCCGCCGCCGTCCTGAATATCGTTCGAGTAGGAAACGTCTCTCTGCGCGTAGGCGTTCAGGCTGTAGCGATGAGAGTTCGTCGCCAAGTAATGGCTGCGCGGCGCGATAATCGTGCCGTTGGGGATGATGAACCTGATGGAAGGCGTGTTCTCGCCGGGATTCAGAGAGGTGAGCGCCCAGCCCTCCGAGCCGTCCGTCGTGCTGACGGTGACGGGCGAGTCGCTGTTGTTGAAAAGCTCTATGTACTCGTCGAGCGGCCCCATCGGGCCTCGGAAACGAAACTCGCTGATGACGATGGGCGGAGGCGGAGGCGGAGGTGGCGGCGGGTCTTGCACGAGCGCGGCAGAGGTGGCCGACGCCGCAAGCGGCGCGGGCGCGGGCTCCGCTTCCGTCGTCTTCCATGCTTCTCTCTCATTCCTGAAGCACGCGGCGCTCGAAGCCGAGAGCATGGCCGATGCCCGCACGTCGATTGCTCGCCCGTCGAAGGAATCCGGAGCATGTGCGTTCGTCTCTACGACGCCGATGGCAGCCCTTCTCAGAAAAGCGTGCGCCGCGCCGCTCGCGTAGCGCGGCGGACTCACAACGGCTCTCGACGCAGGCGGGCTCTCAAGCGAAACGCTCGTCGCCTCGCTCGCAGCAGCCGTCGCGCTCGTCTCGGTCGTAGGAGTTGTCCCTCCCTTTTCCGCGCCAGCCGAAGCTTCGGGTAACGCGTCTGCGCTCGGCTCGCTCGCCGCGCCGCTTGCCCCGAGGCCGGAAGCCTCGCGCGCGTGCGCGGGGGCAGAAGCCTTCGCTCCGGCTGAGGCGGCGATGAGATTGGCGCGCGTGCTTTGCGCGAGGCTCGTGCGAGCACCCGTTTGAGCCAGCGCGTCGGGCGTCGCGTGCCCGCTCAACAGGAAGAGAAAAACGGCGACGAGAAGAGAAAGCTTCAGTTTCATAACAAGTCTCCAGATTCCTTGAGCGGTCGGTTCGGAAACCCCGCTCCCGTGCCCCTGTTTGCCGGGCACATCAGCCGAAATAGACACAGATTTTGGGTGCACTTCTCCGGGGCTGCTACCTGTACGGGCGCAGCATAAAAAGAAGCTTCAACGAGGATTATTGTTCAGGAATGACTGCTGCTCGCGCTCGCACCGGCGCAAGCGGCTAAACAATAATGAAGAACCCTTTCTTCTTGAGCGAACGTCGGGAAATTTTACGGCTCTGCCGGATGGTCGAGACGCGCAAGCCCGCAGATGCCTGTGCACTCGCAACGCGCCGTCTCTCTATCGAGCGTCTTTAACGTTGGAGCCTCCGAGAGAGGAGATTCTCGCAGGCGACGAAGTAAACGAAGTCTCCAGTTAGCCGGGGGCGATTGCAGGGTAGAGCATCGAGCGCAACGAAATCGCAACGTGAGTCGGGTTTTATTGCGAGTGGGGGGCGCTGATATAACCTTCCTGCAACCAGAATGCAATAATTTGGGGTAAGCGCAAAATAAACCCAAGTGGCTGCTCGTGTCAATATTTTTTTTTGCGCGACCTGTGAGTAATTACTAAACGCAACCGATTTACTGTAGCTTGCTCAAAAAATTGCATCATCTCGCCGCGTCTCTCCGACGCCGTCCAAAACTCTGAGCTTTGCGCGCCGCCAGAAGCTGCATCCGGCGTGAGGCCAGCCTTGAGGCGGCGGGTCTTAAAGGTTATTGCGCCCCGCAACGCTTGGTGCTAATCTCTCGCGCGTACTACGCGGAAATTCGGCAGCCTTGAGGCCGCGCAAGGCCACTCGGCCGCACGCGCGCGACGCTGCCTCGGGCTTTGAGCTTCAAAGCCTCCGGCCTCTCGCGCACGCGTGCGGCAAGCGCGTGCTCGCGCGCGGCAAACGGGGCACTCTCCCGTCCGCTCTCGCCGGCAAGTTTCGAGGGGCTCGGACGACGGAAATACATCCCAAAGTTTCGGAGGACGTATGCTGAGCGAGTCAACCCTTCAACTACCTTTAGGTCTTGCGTTGTTTCAAGAACTCGTGCACGGGCCTTCGGGCGAAGACCTCGTGCGGGCTATCCTGCGCTGGAGCCACTTCGTCGCAGGCATCGCCTGGATAGGGCTTCTCTACTTCTTCAATCTGGTCAACGTGCCTTTGATGAAGGCTCTCGACGCGCCGACCAAAGGCAAGGTCATCCCCGAGTTGATGCCGCGCGCTCTCTGGTATTTCCGTTGGGGGGCGGTCGTCACGGTGCTGGTCGGCCTGACCTATTATGCGATGTACATCCTCGCGGGCGACGCGCGTGCGGCGGGCGTCAACACCTGGGCGCAGCTCGGTAAGTGGCTCATCATCGTTCTGATTACTTACGCCATTCTCTACGCGCTCTACAACGTGCCCGCCTTGACGAAGGACGGGCGCATCCTCGCCGTCGTCATCGCCATCCTCGCGCTGCTGATGATCATCGCGGTCGTCTACATCATGGGCAACACGGGCGGCACGCCCGACGCCCTCGGCAACCGGAAATACCTCGGCAACAAGACGCTCTCCATCGGCGCGGGCGGCGGTCTCGGCATCCTGATGCTCTTGAACGTCTGGGGCATCATCTGGCCTGCGCAGAAGCGCATCATCGAGGCGACGAAGGCGGGCACGCCCGCCCCCGCCGACCTCGCGCGCAAAGCTTTCCTCGCCTCGCGCACAAACGCCTGGCTCTCCCTGCCGATGCTCTTCTTCATGGGCACGTCGCACGGCGATTGGACTCTCTTCGGCAAATAGCAGGCGAGTTCGGGCAAATCTGAACTGAACAGGCGCGGGGTCAAAGGTCGCTTCAGGTATTTAAGCGACTTTTGACCCCGCGTCCGTTTCTTCACATTAAAGCTTCAGGCTCGCCACCGATTCGTTACACGTCGGAGGCGCAGAAGGGTTTAAACTGCTGAGGAATCAAACCGGGCGGCATCTTCCGTTCAAAGAGGCCGTGCGCTCATCCGAGAGGGAAAAAGAGATGGCTGATATTCAAGTCTACAAACCGAAAGAATTCAATCTGAGCGGCCTCAACGGCATTTCCGACCGGACGCTCGAAATGCACTTCAAGCTCTACGAAGGCTACGTCAAAGAGACCAACAACCTGACCGAGAAGATTGCCAAGTTTCTCGAAGACGGGCACGTCGATCAGGAAGAGATGCCCGCCTATTCGGAGCTGACCCGCCGCCTCGGCTTCGAGTACAACGGCATGGTCTTGCACGAATACTACTTCGGCAACATGAAGCAGGGCGGCTCGGTTGACCCGGAAGCGAACTCGCGTTTCCGTCGCGCCGCCGAGCAGAGTTTCGGCAGCTACGAAATCTGGAAGGCCGATTTCGTCGGCATCGGCAAGATGCGCGGCGTCGGCTGGGCGATGTGCTACGAGAACCCGTCGAACGGTCGCCTCTCGAACCACTGGATAACCCTGCACGAAACGGGCAACGTCTCCGGCTTCAACCCCGTCCTCGTGATGGACGTTTGGGAGCACGCCTTTCTCCTCGACTACAAGCCCGCCGAACGCCCCAAGTACATCGAAGCCTTCTTCTCCAACATCGACTGGGCGGCCTGCGACGGGCGTCTGACGAAATAAGACTGGGGGGAAAAGGGCAAAAGGGGAAAGGGGGAAAAGGAAAAAGCCATCCGTCGCTTCTTTCCTTTTCCCCTCTTCCCCTTTTGCCCTTTTCCCCCTTTCGCTTTCGCTGGTTTATACTCTCCAAAAGATATTCGATACCCTTTCGGAGGAACGCAATGAAATCGTCTCTTAGCAGGTCGCTGCTGTGCGGCGTTGTTTGCATCGTCGTCGCTGCCGCTTTTTTGACGGCTGGCTGCACGTCTGCCGATAACGCGAACACGAACACGACGGCGACGACCAACGTCTCGCCGCCCAATGCTACGCCTTCGCCCGCCGCGCAGAATCTAACGCCGACGGAGCGCCCGCAGGGCATCAAAGACCAGATGGCGGCGCGCGGCCAGCAGGATGAAGCCGCGCCCGGCTTGCGCATCCTTGAGCCGCGCGAGGGCTCGACTATCCAGGGCTCGACCGTCAACGTCCGCCTCAATCTGAGCGGCGACCTCAAAGGCTACAAGCCGATGAAAGACCCCGCGACGGGGATGGGCAATCACATCCACGTCATCCTCGACAATCAGCCCTACGAGGCTTACTACAATCTCGACCAGCCCTTCGAGCTGCGCAACGTCACCGAAGGCACGCACACCATACGCGTCTTCGCCTCGCGCCCCTGGCACGAGAGCTACAAGAACGAAGGCTCGTTCCAGATGGTGACGTTCACCGTCCGGGGCGGCGGCGATGCGTCGAAGCCGACCACCACCTCGACCGGCCAGACCATGTCGAACAACAACGCGGCGAACGCCAACGCAAATGCGAACGCCAGCGCGAGCGCGAGCCCCGGCACTAGTCCTGCGCCTTCCGCGTCGCCCGCGCGCGAAGGCAAAGACATGGCCGCGAGTCAGGCCGGAACGGTCGATAGAGCGAAGCCGCTTTTGACTTACAGCCGTCCCAAAGGCGAATACAAGGGCGCTGATGCGGACGCGATTATGATTGACTTCTGGCTCTCGAACGCGAAGCTCGAAGGCGACGGCGGAGAGTATCGCGTGCGTTACTCGGTCGATGGCGGCGCGCCGCAGATGCTCTCGAAGTGGGAGCCCATCTGGCTGAAGGGTTGGACGGCGGGCAAGCACACCGTCAAGCTTGAGCTGGTTGACCGCAACGGCACGCTCGTCGATAACGGCGGCTACAACACGACCTCGCGCGACATCACGGTCGTCAAGTAAGGCTCGCCCTTATTCTCGAACGCGGGCGGGCGAAGAGTTTTGCTGTCAGTCTGAAAAACTCTTCGCCCGCCGTCGTTCGACAGATTTTGTTGAATTGATGAACGGCATCGAAGAGAGACGCGCGGCCTTCAGGACGCTCATGGCGGAGGCTTCCGTGTGTCGCAAGTGCCCGTCGATGTGCGGGCGGCGCGCGGTCTTGAGCGAGCACAACGGCGCGGTGGGCGCGCGTGTCATGTTCATCGGCGAAGCGCCGGGCAGGCAGGGCGGCGACCGCACGCGCGTCCCCTTCTCCGGCGATCAGTCGGGGCGCAACTTCACGCGCTATATCGCTTCCATCAACCTCGCGCGCGAAGAGCTTTTCATCACCAACTCGGCGCTCTGCAACCCGCGTCGAGAGTCGGGCGCGAATCGCAGGCCGACCGCCGCGGAAGTCGGCAACTGTTCGGAGTTTCTGCGCCGCCAGATTGAGATTATCGACCCTTCGGTCGTCGTCACGCTCGGAGCGGTCGCGCTTGCTGCGCTCAGCCGCGTTCGTTATCATCAGCTAACTCTCAGAGAAGCAGCCGGACAGGTTCACGACTGGAACGAGCGACTGCTCGTTCCGCTCTATCATCCGAGCCCGCAGGTGCTCGCCTCGCACCGGCGCGAAGAGGCGCAGCTCCGCGATTATCAATCGCTCGCGCGCGCGCTCGTCGGAGGCGAGCTTACGTGCGAGAGCAGTCGTCGCCGAAGCGCCCGCCGGGACGTTGCCGGTCAATCTAAATTATGAGCGAAGCGTTTGAAGAGGTCGCGGTTCGTCAATCGACTCTGGAAGAGGCGCACCGCCGCGCGGGGGCGACGTTCGCCGAGCGCGAAGGGCTCTCGATTCCGGCGCATTACGGCGACGCCTCCGAAGAGTATGAAGCGGTGCGCGGCGCGTCTGGCGCGGGGCTCATCGACCTCTCTTCGCGCGGGCGCATCGAGGTCGGCGGCGCGGAGGCCGTGCAGTTCTTAAACGGCCTCATCACAAACGACGTGAAGACGCTGGCCGAAGGCGCTTGGATGAGCGCGGCCTTCCCCAACGTGCAGGGGCGACTGCTGGCGCACGCGCGCGTGCTGCATCGCGCGCCGGGCACATTTCTTTTCGACACCGAAGCGGCGACGCGAGCGAGCATCTACCGGACGCTCGCTCGCTTCACGCTCGCAGGAGATTTCCGAGTCGTAGACCGCACCGACGAGACCGTCATGCTTTCATTGCAGGGCGCGCGTGCGCCGGAGATTGTGCGCTCGCTGCTCGGCGCGGAAGCCGTGAGCGTCGAACGCGGGCGCGTGCACTCAGAGCGTTGGCGCGACTCGTTCGTCACGCTGATTCGCGCGACGCACACGTCGGAAGACGGCTTCGACATCTTTCTTGAAGCCGACGCCGCTCCGGCTTTCTGGGAAGCGGCTCTCGCGGCGGGCGCGCGCGCCGTCGGCTTCGAGGCTCTGGACGTGCTTCGCGTCGAAGCCGGCGTGCCGCGCTACGGCGTGGACATGACGGACGCGAACGTCGTGCTTGAGGCCGGGCTGGACGATGCGGTCAGTTTTACGAAGGGCTGCTACGTCGGCCAGGAGATTATCGCGCGCATACACTGGCGCGGCCACGTGGCCAAGCGGCTCGCCGGTTTGAGCTTCGCAGAGGGCGACGCTGACACGCCCGCGTCCGGGTCGAAGATTAGAACGACGGACGGCAAAGAGATAGGCCGCCTGACTTCCGTCGTCCGCTCGCCGCGACTGCGCCTCACCGTCGCGCTCGGCTACGTCAAATACGACTATCTCAAGCCCGGCACAGAGGTACGCGTCGAGTCAGGCGAACAGGAGCACCCGGCAGAAGTCGCCGAGCTTCCCTTCGTGCGCGGTAGCTGGTTCGCCGCCGCTAAAACTAAAGCAACTGAAGCAACTGAAGCGACCGAAGCGACCGAAGTCTCCGGCGCGGGCGACCGAGAGGAAGGGACGACGTGAGCGATTCCGACCAGCACTCTTCCCAAACGCCAGCCGCGCACACACTGACCGATACGGACGCGCGCCTCGCCTACAGGATTATTCAATCGCTGCTCGAACACACGCGCGTCACCAGCGACCTCGTCGCGCTCATGGCGCAGGTGCTCGACCGCGACACGACCGAAGCCCTCACCAACACGCCCTACTGGAGCGCCTACATGGATAGCCGCCGCGCGATGGAGCGCACGCGCCTCGACATCGAACGCTTCGCCGAAGTCCTGACTAAGCTCTCCGCCGAAGACAAGGCCGCGACCGACGAGTGAACGCTCTCTCTTCGCGCGTCGCTTCATTCCTGCATCCGGCTTCTCAACAGCTCGACGGCCTTCAGAATACGCAGCACTCCGCGACTCATGTGCGCGCCGAGCACCACCAGACCCAGCACGACGATTGTATAGCCGCCGACTGTGGCGATGATTAGCAGGACGTGCAGACGGTTGGAAAAGTCCGCCGCGAGCATAAAAGCGACGAGAAAAAGCATCTCGAAGGCCACAGCCGAATAGAGCGCCAGCTTGAAGTTTCTCTCGCTGCGCTCGATGCGCTCCAAAGCCGCGCCCCGCACCTCATCCAGATTGACGTTCTCTGCCATGATTAAACCTCCCCAATCATTGATTCATTGAATCATCGATTCATTGATTCAATGAAGAAATGAACCGATGAATCAATGAATCAATCTCTCCGTTTCAACGGCGAGACTTGAAGTAGACGACCGCCAGAAGCACGACGAACTCGAGGACGGCGAAGATGATGACGGCGCGTTTCAGGCTGCGTGTCTCGTCGTCGTTGTCTTCGACGCGGGCTGCCGATTCTTCTTTCTGCTTCGACATTTGAAGACCTCCGTCCGTTAGTTTTGCGCCTGCCGTTTCATCTGCCGACGCAGGCTTTCGAGCCCGTAGGAGAGGCGCGACTTGACCGTGCCCTGCGGAATCTCCAGCACCGCCGCCACCTCTTCGAGCGACATCTCTTGCAGGTAATAAAGCACGATGACGGCGCGGCTCGCCGGAGAGACGTTCGCCACCATCTGCGGCAGACGCTCTATCAGCTCCGGCTCGAACTCTTCTTTCGTCGTCGCCGGGGCAGCGATGGCTCGCAGCGCTTCTTCGTCTCTCAAATGCTCCGTCCATCGACGCTCTTTCTGCATCTGCCTGAACGTCTCGCGCGTCGCAATCCTGAAAGCCCATGCGCGAAACAACTCCGGCTCGCGCAGCCAACCGAGCTTGCGGCAGATGCGTATGAAAACTTCCTGTAGAACGTCCTGCGCCCTCCCGCGCTCGCCGACCAGATGCAGGATGTATCGGTAAAGCGGCTGCTCGACCGACTTCAACAACTCTTCGAGCGCCGCGCCGTCGCCCGACTGCGCTCGCAGTACCAGCCAGCTTTCCCGCTCCGATTCTGCCGCCCCGTCCGTCATACACACATTATGACCCCGCCGCACGAGAAACGGTTCGGACACACTCTGAAATTTTCCTCAGAAAAATCAGGCAGGCAACAGAGCTTGAACGGCGCACCTCGCCAGCCGCTTCTTCTCTCAGTCGGCGACCGCTTCACTCGACCACAACGCCCCAGCCTCCGAGTTGAAGAACACCGGAAACTTCAGTTATACATCCCTACTCAGCCCCCAGCCGGACACGGCCACCCGCCGTCCCTCCGGCAACGAGCGACACCACGAGCCTTTTGCGATGTCAGAAGTCTCACCCTCAACCGCCACCCAGCACGCGGAAGGATGGATACGTTCATGCCGAAGAAGAAAAAAGATAACCAACCCGCCGAACAGCCCTCGCCGGAACTGCCGCCCGGCGTGAAGCTGCTACGAACCCTCGAAGGGCATAATGACTTTGTAAGGAGTGTTGCGTTCGACCCGACAAGCGGAGTGCTGGCAAGTGGAAGCCTCGACGGCACGGTGAAGCTGTGGGATGCGGCGAGCGGCAAATTGCTACGTACCCTCGAAGGGCATAATGACTCTGTAAGGAGTGTTGCGTTCGACCCGACAGGCGGAGTGTTGGCAAGTGGAAGCAACGATAACACGATAAAGCTGTGGGATGCGGCGAGCGGCAAATTGCTACGTACCCTCAAAGGGCACAATGGCTTAGTGTTGAGCGTTACCTTTGACCCAGCAGGCAGGGTGTTGGCGAGTGGAAGCCTCGACGGCATGGTGAAGCTGTGGGATGCGGAGAGCGGCAAATTGCTACGTACCCTCGAAGGATATATTGGCCGTGTGGATATTGTCGCCTTCTCTTCCGACGGGCGACTATTGGCGTCAAAGAGTGCTGATAGAAGCTTGCGCCTTTGGAGTTGCGCGACGTGGGAGACAGTGGCTGTCATTCCAGAGCTAAGACACCCTTATTGGACTCCAGCTCTGGCGTTCCATCCTACATTGCCGGTGCTGGCTACCCCTGGTTCGGAGCGAGGCGCGCCGGAATTAGAGCGTTCGAGGCTGATTCATATTTGGGAATTGGACTTTGATGTGCTGTTAGGCCGAGCGCGGGAAGTCGCTCCGGCGTGGAAGGCGTTGCATCACACGACGGCGAAGATTGTGTTGGTGGGCGACCATAGTGTGGGGAAGTCGGGGCTGGGGTGGAGGCTGGCGCACGGGGAGTTTAAGGAACAGTCTTCGACGCACGGGCAGCAGTTCTGGGTGCTGCCGCAGTTGGGCAAGCGGCGGGAGGATGGAACGGAGTGCGAGGCTATCCTTTGGGACTTGGCGGGTCAGCCGGATTACAGGCTGATTCACGCCTTGTTTCTCGACGACGTGGATTTGGCGCTCGTCCTGTTTGATGCCTCCGATAGCAGCGACCCCCTGCACGGTGTCGAGTTCTGGTTGAAGCAGCTTGAAACGGGGCGAACAACCGGGCAATCGGAAGCGGGCGGCAACCGTAGAGCCTGCCCTAAGATTCTGGTCGGCGCGCAGGCGGATAGGGGCACACCCGCGCTGACTGTAGATGAGCTGGAAGCATTCTGTCGCCAGCGCGGCATCGGCGGTTATCTGAGCACGAGCGCGAAAGAGGGTTGGGGGTTGGACGAGCTGGTCGAGCAAATGAAGGCTCTTATTCCCTGGGAAGACAAGGCGGCGACGGTTACGACCGTGACGTTCAAGCGAATCAAAGACTACGTGCTCAGGCTGAAGGAGAGTCAGGAGGGGCAGCCTCTCATCGTGAGCCCGGCGGAGCTGCGGCGGCAGCTTGAGCGGATAGATTCGGACTGGCAATTCACCGACGCGGAGATGCTGACGGCGGTCGGCCACCTGGAAAACTACGGCTACGTGAAACGGCTGCGCACGTCGAAGGGCGAAGAGCGCGTGCTGCTCGCGCCGGAGTTGCTGAACAATCTGGCGGCGTCGTTCGTTCTGGAAGCGAGGCGCAACCCGAGGGGCTTGGGGTCGCTCGAAGAGACGCGTCTGATGGAGGGCGGGTATGAGTTCGCGGAGCTGAGGAATCTCTCGCCGGAGGAACGCGACATTCTGCTCGACTCGGCGGCGCTGCTCTTCCTCGAACACAACGTCTGTTTCCGTGAGACCGACCCGCTCAGCGGAAAATCCTATCTGGTCTTCCCGGAACTCATCAACCTGAGAAAACCGCCCTTGCAGGATGAGCAGCCGACCGAAGACGGCGTGGCCTACACGGTGAGCGGCGCAATCGAGAACGTCTATGCGTCGCTCGTGGTGCTGCTCGGCTACACGCAGACCTTCACGCGCACCGCCCAGTGGCGCAATCAGGCGCGCTACGAAGTGGGCGACCGTCTCATCTGCGGCTTTCGACAGGACACCGAGCGCGACGCCGAGCTGGATTTCGTCCTCTACTTCGGCACAAACGTCGGCCAGCCAGTGCGCACTCTGTTTCAAGGCTTGTTCGAGAGCTTTCTGGCGCGGCGCAACCTGAGCGTCTTTCGCTACGAGCCGGTGATTTGCTCCGAAGGCCACGCGCTCAATCGCGCCGTCGTGCGCGACGAGCTGCGCGGCGGCAACACGTTCGCCTTCTGCTCGAAGTGCGGCGAAAAACTCA
The DNA here is from genome assembly GCA_036399175.1 of Pyrinomonadaceae bacterium. GTDB lineage: Bacteria > Acidobacteriota > Blastocatellia > Pyrinomonadales > Pyrinomonadaceae > DASWNP01. Next base: position 43,164 of record DASWNP010000026.1, read on the forward strand.
CGCTGCCGAAGGCCGACGAGCCTATCCAGTTGACGCAGACAGAGCGGCGAAAGGTGGAGGAGCAGCAGTGGTTCGCCAATCGTCGCACACAGTTCGAGCAGGCGGTCTTCCAGTTGGTCTCCTACGTCGAGGGAGAGAAGCTCGCGCGACCGGAGTGCTTCATCAGCTACGCCTGGGGCGATAAGGAAGTGGAGCGCTGGGTGGAGCGTAACCTCGCCACCGACCTGCAAAAGGCTGGCCTGCGGGTCGTGCTCGATAAGTGGGAGAACCAGCGCGCGGGCAAAAGCGTCTCGCGCTTCGTGAGCCGGATAGCCGAGTGCGGAGTCGTCATACCTGTCGGCACGCCGCTCTATTTCGAGAAGTTCGAGAACAAATCGTCGAGCAAGGGCAGCGTGGCTGCTTCCGAAGTAGATTTGATTAGCCAGAGATTAATGGGAACGGAAGCGGATAAAGAGACGGTAATGCCTGTCCTGCTGAAAGGTGAGAAGGACAGCTCGCTTCCGCCTCTGATGTGGGATAGAGTCCACCGCGACTTTCGCGACGAGCGCGCCTATTTCATCACGGCCTTCGACTTGATGCTCGACCTCTACGGCATTGCTCCCAACGCGACGGCTGTCGCCGACCTTCGAGAATCGTTGCGCGAGCCGGAGCTGATGCGATAGACCACCGCGCCTGTGAGTTAGCTTTGCTAAAGGCGAAGGATTGTCGAGGAATTTGTGTGAGCGACATGGGTGGCGCGCGTCTATTCTTCGAGTCAGAAGAGCGAGGGCTGGCTTTCGAGTTCGTCGGGCGAGACGATGGGTTGGCCTAAGAGGCGTTTGAGCTTGTTGGCGGAGGCGGGGGCGTGGCCTTCGTAGAAGTTGCTGAAGTAGGCGTAGATGTCCGGGGTGCGCGCGGAGAGCTGGCGGATGAGGTCGCTCCATGAGCGCAGGTTTTCGTCCTGCGGGCGCTGAAGGATGTCGAAGCGCGTGAGGTCGCGCGCGCCCATCCAGCGTATGTAGGCGAAGGGGTCGTGCATCCTTTGGGCGAGGTGAAAGAGCGTTTCGCGTCTGAGCCAGGGAGCTTCGACGAGGGCGAGGCAGACGTGCGGGTAGGGCGAGAGCAGGTCGAGCGTCGTCTCTTCAAACCAGAAGGGGTCGCGCAGCTCAATGGCGAAGCGGATGTCGCGGGGCAGGAGCGGGAGAAATTCTCTCAGGGCACGCGAGTTTTCGGGCGTGGCTTCAAACTGCGGCGGAAGCTGAATGAGGATGGAGGCGAGCTTCGCGCCGAGCTTGCGCGCTTCGTGGCAGAAATGTGCGAGCACGTCTTCGCTGCCGCGCCGGAGGGCGAGCTGGTGCGTGATGATTTGGGGGAGCTTGAGCGAGAAGGTGAAGTCGGAGGGCGTGCGTCGAGCCCATCCTTCGACGGTCGAGGCCGAGGGGACGGCGTAGAAGGTTGAATCGACTTCGACCGTGCGGAAGACGCGCGCGTAAGTTTCGAGCATCGCGCTCGCGCGCGTGCCGCGCGGGTAGAAGATGCCCGACTCGGACGCAGGCATCGTCACCCAGTCTTCGTAGTTCCAGCCCTGACAGCCGATTTCCACCTTTGAGGTCAGTTTTGTTGGCTGCTCGTTCATCCGGTTCTCTCTATTTCAGACGCGACAGACGATGAGCTGCAAGATGCCGAGCAGGTGCGGCTCGACGCGAAGCGGCGTGAGTCCGGCGCGGCGCGCTTCTTCTGCTGTGCGACGGTTGAAGTGGTCGTCGCAGACGGGGACGCTCAGGCAGTTGAGGGCGTCGAAGAGGTAGCCGAGCAGACCGTTCGGGCGAACGTGTTCGAGCAGCGCGACTGTGCCGCCGGGGCGGACGACGCGGCGAAGCTCGGAGAAGGCTTCGGCGGGAGAGGCGACGGAGCAGAAGACGAGCGTGGCGAAGGCTGCGTCGAATGAGCGGTCAGGGAAGGGGAGGCGCTCGGCGCGGCTGCGGATGAGATGGATACTGGCGGGGCGTCCTTTGCGGCGCGCGATTTTGAGCATCTCGATGCTGGGGTCGATGGCTGCGCCCGTCGAGCCCGGCGGGTAGAAGGGGAAGTTTGCCCCTGTGCCTGCGCCGACTTCCAGAATGCGCGCGTCGGTCGGGAGAGCTTCGAGCGTGGCGGCTCTGAGGCGGGCGAGCCGCCAGCGTTCGAGCGGTCGCATGGCGCGGTCGTAGCCCGGGGCGAGACGGTCGTAGACGGCGGCCTCGCGCTTCGGCGTCGCCGCGCGAGACGAGCGAGCCGGCATCGTTGCGCTCGCCTCGTGCGAGGGCGTCGCCTTTGTCGTCTCCTGCGTCGGCATCGTCGCGCCTGTCTCCTGCGTCGTCGCCGCGTTTGTCTCCGGCTTCGCGGCCTTTTTCGTCTCCCGGGCGAGCATGAAAAATCGGGCGGAGGAGTCCGCTTTTACATAAAATTGAATGAAAATATCCAAAAAATTGAATCTCGCCGCGAGCCTGCCTCCGGGAGGGCGCGCAATATCGACTCTTTTCCCGGCGCGCGGCCAAAGGCATAGCAGTTGCCCGCTTGTGACGTGCGCCAGCCGCGATTCATAAAGTTATAACAGTCTTTGAGCAGCTTGGCATCCACCGCAGTTATACCTTTTTCGTCCAGTCCGCTCTTTTAGTTCCCGTCAGACTGATAGAAGCAGAGTTTGCCTCCCGGCAGACAATCGTTTTTGAAGCTCAGCCCGACGCGGACACTCAAGCCTGTTTGAGTGCAGATTCCTAAACTCTCGAACCATTCAGAGGAGAACCCAATGAGTAGAATCCTGAAACTCATCTTCCTATCTCTCGCCCTCCTTGTCGGCGCAGCCCTGCCCACTTCTGCGCAGACAACCGGCAGCATCTCCGGTCAGGTGGAGGACGAAAAAGGGGCGTCCATCCCGAACGCCACCGTCACGGCGCGCAACGCCGAGACCGGACTGACGCGCACCACCCAGACGAGCGACGAAGGACGTTATCGCTTCTCGAATCTTCCCGTCGGCAATTACGAAGTGACGGTGGAAGTCTCCGGCTTCTCGAAGTACGTGCAGACGGGCATCACGCTGCTTCTGAACCAGAACGCCGTCGTCGATGCGACGCTCAAGGCGGGCGGCGTGCAGGAGGTCGTGACCGTCACGGAGAACGCGGCGCTGCTGAACACGACGAGCGCAGAGGTCGGCACGCGCTTCGACGAAAGGCGACTCTCGGAGCTGCCCATCGCCACCACGCGCAACGTCTACGCCATCGCGCTCTCGGCTCCCGGCGTCAGCCAGTTGCAGTCGAACCAGACCGGCTTCTCTTCCGGCATCAACTACTCGGCCAACGGCGGACGCGTCCGCTCCAACAACTTTCAGGTTGACGGTCAGGACAACAACGACTTCGGCGTGGCGGGCGCGACCGTCCCGCTCAACAATCCCGATTTGATTCAGGAAGTCCGCCTCGTCACCAACCAGTTCTCAGCCGAGTTCGGACGCAACTCCAGCTCCGTCTTCAACGCCATCACCAAGTCCGGCACGAACGATTATCACGGCTCGGCCTTCTGGTTCCACAACGACAACTCTTTTAACGCTTGCAGCAACACGGACAAGAGCGCGGGCTTCTGCTCGCAGCCCGGAACGCCCAATCACAAGAGCGAGAACGCGCCCTTCCGCGTCGAGAATCAGTTGGGCGCGACCATCGGCGGGCCCCTGCATCTGCCGCGCTTCGGCGAAGGCCCCGGCAAAGCCTACATCAGCGGGCGCGACAGAACCTTCTTCTTCGCCTCCGTCCAGCGCTGGTGGGACAGGCGCGCCACGACCGGGTTCACCTTAAACGGCGCTCCGACCGAAGCCGGACGACAGATACTTCAGGCGGCGGCGGGAAACCGTCCGCAGGTCGCAGCCCTTCTGAACTTCCTGCCGGCAGCGCAGCAGGCCACCAACTCGACCGCCAGATTCTCCCTCGGCGGTAACGTCTTCACCGTCCCGCTCGGAACCCTCACGGGGACTAATCCCTTCACCTTCGACGATTGGCAGGCATCCTTCCGTATCGACCATCGCTTCACCAGCAACCACACGCTCAACGGTCGCTATCTCTACGACGACCGCGATACGAAAGGCTCGGATCAGGCGACGCCGGCGGGAAACGCCACCAACTCTCTGATTCGCTCGCAGGCCGTCAACACCTCTCTGACGAGCGTGCTCTCGCCGACCGTCGTCAACGAAGTGCGCGGCGCATACCTGCGTCAGGCGCAGAACTTCACCAGCCAGAACCCAAGCTCTGAGACCATCCCTTCAATCGAAATCTCCGAGCTTGGTCTCATCGGCTTCAACGCGGCGGCCAGCCGCACAGGCATCGGCCTCGCCGTCAATCTGCCGCAGTTCGCCTTCCGCCAGACCTACCAGCTTCAGGACAACCTGACCTGGACGCGCGGCAATCACGGCTTCAAGTTCGGCGTTGACATCCGTCGCAACCAGCTCAAGCAGTTCTTCTTCCCGACCATCCGAGGCCGTCTCTTCTACGCCTCGCTCGACCGCTTCGTTAACGACGTGGCCGACGTGGCGACCGTGAACAAGCCTCTCGCGGGCGGCGTCGAAGTTTTCTATTACGACTGGCACGATTTCTTCGCCTACGGGCAGGACGAATGGAAGATTAGACCCAACTTCACGCTCACGCTCGGCCTGCGCTACGAGTCTCCGGGACAGCCCATCCGCGACCTCGTGCAGGTCAACGACCGCATCGTGCAGGCGGCAGGCGGCAACGAAGGCTTCCGCTTCACGCCCGTTCCGTCGCGCGACACGGACAACTTCCAGCCGCGCATCGGCTTCAACTGGAATCTACGCACCAGCTCCGAGGGCTTCATCGGCATGCTCACGGGCGGCGACAGAACCGTGCTTCGAGGCGGCTACGCGCGCACGAACGACTACGCCTTCACCAACATCGTGTCGAACATCGCCAGCTCTTTCCCCTTCGTCGCCTCCGTTACGCTACAGACCGTTGCGCAGACTCCGACGGCTGTCACGCCTAACCCCGGCCCCGGCGTCAACAACGCTTTCACAGTGCTCCCGACCATTCAGGGCGCGACGGGCTTGAACCCGAACTCGCTGACGCGCACGGTCGTCGCCGGAGACCTCCGCTCGCCGACCTACGACTCCTTCAGCTTTGAAGTGCAGCGCGAGCTTTCCAGGGATATGATCCTGCGCGTCGGCTACGTCGGCTCGAAGGGCAGAGACCTCTTCGCAACGCTCGACGGCAACCCGGTTCGCCGCGACGCGATTCTCTCGGGCGCGAGCCGCAACTGCACTCCGTCGGCTGCCGACAGTTGCCGCGTAGACCCGGCGCGCTCCATCATCCGCCTGCGCGCCAACGCAGCCGAGTCCATCTATCACTCGATGCAGACCAGCTTCGAGAAGCGCCTCAGCCGAGGCTTCAGCGCGGGCGTTCACTACACCTGGAGCACCTTCATCGACACGGCTTCGGAAATCTTCAATCCCTCGGGCGCTGAAGTGGCCGTCGCGCAAAACTCCTTCGACCTGCGCGCCGACCGTGCGCGCTCATCCTACGACCGCCCGCATCGCTTCACCGGAAACTTCGTCTACGAGTTTCCGTTTATGCGCGAGCAGCGCGGCTTCGCCGGTCGCCTGCTCGGCGGATGGCAGGTCAACTCCTTCTTCACCTTCCAGAGCGGCGCGCCCTTCACGCCCCTCAACGGCTCCGACCCGGCGGGCGCTCTCTCCGGCATCGACGCCCTCGTCGGCAACGCCATCCGCGCCAATCTCAACACGAACCTCGACGTGGCACGCCTGAGCGTCGAAGAGCTGGTCGCCGCCGGTGGCCGCTCGCTCTTCAGCGCCGTCACGGCCACGCAGCGCTACGGCAGCGCCGGTCGAAACATCCTGCGCGCCGACGGCATCGGCAACGTCGATTTTGGTATTCTCAAGAACACCAACATCACCGAGAACCACCGGCTCCAACTGCGCGCAGACTTCTTCAACGCGACAAATACGCGCAACTTCGGTATCCCCGAAGGGCGCATCAACTCCGCGCAGTTCCTCAACCAGTGGGGCACGGACGGCGGCAATCGTCGCGTCGTCGTCGGCATCCGCTACGTCTTCTAAGCTCCCGCGTGCACGCAGAAGTCCGGGTCGAAAGCTTTTCGGCTCGGCTCTCGGAAACACGTCGGGTGAAAAATCGGGGCTGGAGAAGCGTTGCTTCTTCAGCCCCGCCTTTTCAAGCCTCAGCCGTTCGGCGATAATCGCTTCCCGGTTGATACTTCACCCGAGCCAGCATCTAGCTTCGACGGAGAAAACGGTGATGAAGACTCTACTTCTCCTGCTCTCTCTCTCGGCTGCGACCGTCTCGCCCGCCGCGCCGCACGCCCGCTCTCTTCAGGACGCTCCGACGCAGGAATCTTCTGCGCCGAACTCTCCGGCAGACGCTCCCGGCATTGCGGTCGTCAAATTCGGCTGGTCGAAGGAGCGCATCGACTGGGAGCGCGACCCCTTCGGCGGCCCCATCGAAAACATCGAAGAGATGCGCGCTCGCACCAGAAACGAGAAGCGAATCGACGATGCCAAGAGAGGCGGCGGCAAGGCAGCCGAGCAGATACAGCGCGAAGCTCGCGCCGATGCCGCTAACATTCAGGCCGTCCGGCAGCTCTCAGCCCGACCCTCGCGCTACGTCTTCGTCTATAAAACCTCTCTCAAAAACACGGGCAGCAAAACTATCAAGTCGATTGATTGGGACTACGTCTTTTTCGACGCCGGGACGACCAGAGAGATTGGCCGTCACATGTTTTCGAGCGAAGAAAAGATTGCCCCCGGCAAGTCGAAAGAGCTGAGCTTCACCATCCGCCGACCGCCGACCGCCACCGTCAGCCTCCAATCTCTCAACGAGAAGGAGCGCAAAGGGCTCGACGAGCGCATCGTCGTCATGCGCATCGAATACGAGGACGGCACAATCTGGCAGAGACCTTGAACGCATCTGCCGCCGAAGTCTGAATCTCAAGCCCGACGCTTCGCCCTGACGCTCGTCCGGCATCCGCTTCAAAAATCTACGGTTGAAGCGGCACTCGTCCCCGGCTTGACGCCGCCGCTCTGCGGGTGTTAGCGTTTCGTCCTCGACGACAGAGGGTTTCGATTCTTCGCCGCGCCCGACCCGTTTCTGCGTAGGCGACGACCGGAAGCCTCCGAAAGCCCCGAAGCTTCGTCCAGTTCTTTTCACCACACGATAAAATTATCGCTATTTCGGACTCGCTCGCTCTCGCGCGAGCGAGTCCGACCGTCGCAGGTAGCCCCGAAGAAGAGGGGCGACAAGGGAAGCCGGGTGCAAAGCCCGCACGGTTCCCGCCACTGTAGACCGGCGATTGTGTCGCTTGCCGAAGAAATGGTCACTTGAGCACTCGAAAGCGTGCCTGGGAAGGCCGCGCAAGCCGACGCGCCCGAGCCGGAAGTCAGGAAACCTTGCCTGAACGGACGATAGACGATGGACGATGGACGATGGCCGGAATTTTGTCTGGCTATCGTCTATGGTCTATCGTCCATCGTCCAAACTTCGACGGCGGCGACCGCTTACGCTCCGGGAAAGAGCGAGTGGCGTCAGGCAGTTCGGACGAGGTGTTGACAGGATGCGTTCGGGCTTGAGCCTCGAAGCTCACGCACGATGCGCGCCTTCTCACTTCGTCTCTTGCCGGTTTCATCCGACGCGCCCTCGGTCTTCCTTCAAACGGAAGATCGAGGGCGTTTTGATTTTCAGGGTCGGACGGCTCGAAGCCTCCCCGCGCTCGTCTCTTCTCGACGGTGAGCGGTAAGCAGTAAGCAGTAAGCGGCCAGCGGCTTTCTGTTTTACTGCTCACTGCTTACCGCTCACTGCTCACTGATAAAGGATTTAGAGACCATGAGAAGAGAAACCAGTATTCAGAAATTTTTATTCGCGCTCACCTTCGCGCTCCTGCTTTGCCCGGGCACGACGAGAGTGCGCGCTCAGGGCGCAAGCGTTGCGAGACCGGCGGCAGCCTCCGCGCAAACTTCAGACACGGCGACCATCTCGGGGCGCGTCCTAGACCCGCAGGGCGCGGGCGTCGCGGGCGCGACGCTGACGCTCTACGCGCGCGACGCGCGTCCGGCCTCGCGCATCTCGACGACGACCGACCGGACGGGCGCTTATCGCTTCGAGCTTCTGGCCGCGCCCGCCGAGTACATCATCGAGACCGAAGGCGTCGGCTTCGAGCGCACGGGGGCGCGCGTCCTGCGCGTCGAGCGCGGAGCGAGCGTCGTACTCGACATCCCGCTCGCGCTCGCGGGCTTGCGCGCAGATGTCGTCGTCACGGCGTCCGACTCGCCGCAGCCGGTCGATGAAGTCTCGAAGGCCGTGACGGTCGTCGGGCGCGCAGAGATTGAAGAGCGCGACGAGCTTTCCATCACCGAGGCGCTTCGTACCGTGCCGGGCTTGCGCGTGCAGCGAAGCGGCGGCCCCGGCTCGCTCACCACCGTCAAGATGCGCGGCCTGCGAAATCAGGATACCGCCGTGCTCGTCGATGGCCTGCGCTTCCGCGACGTGACGACGCTCTACGGCGACGCTTCGAGCTTTCTCTCCGACCTGCTCGTGACCGACGTGAGTCGCGTCGAAGTGCTGCGCGGCTCGGGCTCGTCGCTCTACGGGACGAATGCTATCGGCGGCGTCGTCCATATCGTCACCGACGAGGGCGGAAGCCCGTTTCGCGGAAGCCTGCTCGCTGAGGGCGGCAGTCTCGGTCTCTTTCGCGGTCGCGCGCAGCTCGCGGGCGGCGCGGGCGAGGCCGACCGCCTCGTCTACAGCGCGGGCGTCACGCATCTCAACGTCTCTCGCGGCGTGGACGGCGACGATGCCACGCGCAACACCAACGCGCAGGGACGCCTGCTCTTCCGACTGACGCCGACCGCAACTCTTTCCGCGCGCCTCTACGCGGGCGACGCCTTTCTTCAACTCAACGACACCCCGCAGGCCACGGGCGCGCTGCCCGCGCGCGGCATCGTCGAAGCCGTGCCGCTCGCTTTGAAGGAGCTTCGACGCTTCGAGTCGGGCACGCCGCTCGCGCAGCTCGACGCAGGCGCGGCCACCTTCGTCCCCGCAGCCAACGACCCCGACTCTTCGCGCGCCACGCGCTTCTTCACAGGCGCTCTCACCTTCGCCCAGCGCCCCGCCGAAGCCTTCGGCTACTCCGTCGCCTATCAAGGGCTCACGACCCGCTCGTCCTTCCGCGAAGGCCCGGCGGGCACTTCCTTCTTCGAGCCTGCGGGAAGCGAGAGCGACACCAACGAAGGACGCGTCCACACCCTCAACGCCCGCGCCGACCTCCGGCTCGGACGACACAACTTCCTGACCGCCGGATACGAGTTCGAGAGCGAGGATTTCAACAATCGCCTCCGCTCCTTCGACCCCGCCAACAACTCTTCGGTCGAAGTCGCGCAGCGCAGCCACACCTTCTTCATCCAGGACCAGCTTCGCTTCCTCGAAGACAGACTGCAACTATCGGCGGCCTTCCGCACGCAGCGTTTCTCCCTGAGCAGCCCGCGCTTTGAGCCGGCGGCGGGCGCACCTTACGCCGGTCTCAGCTTTGAAGCGCCGCCCGTCGCCTACACCGGCGACGGCTCAATCGCATATCTCTTCCGCTCTACGGGGACGAAGCTTCGCGCCCACGTAGGCAACGGCTACCGCGCCCCTTCGCTCTACGAACGCTTCGGCAGGTTCTACTCCGTCTTCGGCTATTCCGTCTTCGGCGACCCGCGACTGCGCCCCGAACGCTCCATCGCCTTCGACGCCGGAATCGACCAGACGCTCGCCCAGAATCGCGTCCGTCTCTCGGCCACCTACTTCTACACGCGCCTACAGGAAATCATCGACTTCGGACTCACCCCCGACGACCCCTTCGGACGTTTCTTCGGCTACTTCAACACCGGCGGCGGCCTCGCGCGCGGCGCAGAGCTGAGCGCCGAACTCGCGCCGACGCGCACGCTCAACCTTTTCGTCTCATACACCTACACCAACAGCGACCAGCGCCGCCCCATCCTTCAGGACGTGCTCCAAACCTTCGGCGTCTCCGACCACCAGTTCACCCTCGTCGCCACGCAGCGCATTGGCCGACGCTTCCTGCTCAACTTCGACCTCTTCGCCGCCAGCGACTACCTCGTCGGCTCCATCTTCGACAACCAGACCTTCGGCAACCCCGTCTATCGCTTCGACGGCCCCGTCAAAGCCGACCTCGCAGCCAGCTACACGCTCCCCCTCGCGCGCTCCCGCTCCATACGCTTCTTCGGCAAGCTCGAAAATCTCTTCGACCGCGCCAACTACGAAAACGGCTTCCGCACACCGGGGCGCACCGCCCTCGCGGGCGCAGCCTACAGCTTTTGATACGGACGATGGGCGGTAATCAGACGATGGACGATAGACCATAGACGATGGACGAGTAACAGCGACGACAGGCACAGGCGACGCATGATGGACGATGAACGCGAAGGACAGGTTAGGATTGACAGAAGCGTAACCCCGAACAAGAACGCTTCCGGCCATCGTCCATCGTCTATCGTCCATCGTCCAATCGAAGGCGAAGACTTTTATCGTGAAGGGGCAATGATTGTCTTCACCGCCCTCTATCATCTGCGGCGCGGCTACTGCTGCGGGAGCGGCTGCCGTCATTGCCCTTATGACGCGATGGAGAGCCGACGGTATGAGGAACATGAAGCGGATTCTATTTGAACGTCAGTTCGCGGCGTTCGTCTTCGTGGCGCTGCTGCTCCTGTCGTCTGCGTGCGGCGGAGGCGGGCGTGCGCCGCAGTTGGCGGGCGAGCAGGCGTCGAAGAACGAGACGAGCGCTCCGCAGCGCATCATCTCTCTGAGTCCGAACACGACGGAGATTCTCTACGGCGTCGGCGCGTTCGCGCGCGTCGTCGCCGTCTCGGACTACTGCGACTACCCGCCGGAGGCGAAGAATCTGCCGCGCATCGGCGGCTGGCAGAATATCAATCTCGAACGCGTCGCTTCGTTCAAGCCAGACCTCATCATCTTCGCCGGAGCGCAAGCGCCGTTTGTTCAGGACAGGCTCGAAGCTCTCGGGATTCGCACTCTCTCCGTACCCAGCCGTTCGCTTGAAGATGTCTTCACTTCCATCGACGCGATAGGACGTGCCACCGGTAACGTGCGCGAGGCGCAGGCGCTCGCCGAGCGCACTCGCGCGCAGATAGAAGAGGTGCGCTCGCGCGTGCGGGATTTACCGAAGCGGCGCGTGCTCTGCGTCGTCGATCGCGTGCCGGGCACGCTGCGCGACCTCTACTCAGCTTCGCACGGGACGTTCTTCGTGCAGCTCATCGAAGCGGCGGGCGGAGAGTCTATCGCGCCGCCCGCCGAAGGCGGCTGGGGCAAAATCACGAAGGAGGCGGTAGTCGCGCTCAACCCGGAAATCATCATCGACATGGCGCAGCAAAGCTCGCAGGGCAGCAAGCTCGGCGAAGACCCGCAGGCCGTCTGGCGCGAGCTTTCGACCGTCAGCGCCGTGCGCGAAGGCCGAGTCTATTCGCTCAAAGAAACCTCCGTGCTGCACCCTTCGCAGTTCGTCGGCGACACCGCGCGCCGCTTCGCCGAGTTGATTCACCCCGAAGCCTTCAAAGATAACGCGCCGCCGCCGCAAGCTCGAAACGAAGCGACGCCGCAGCCGGGAAACGAAGCGACGCCTTGAACCCGCGTGACGGATGTGCGATAGGAAACCACGCGTGATGCAGAACGAACCGGCAGCAGAAGACGCCGAACGCGACGCGAGCGCAGCTTTCATAAACAGTGAGCGAAGCTTTCGTAAACAAGAGCGAGACTTTCATCTATTAAGAGCGAAGCTTTGATGGAGAAGAGCGAGCATTTGACGGGCGAGAGCGAGGCTTTCATAGAGGCTCGCGAGCTTCGCTTCGCTTACGCGGCGGGCGCGCCGGAGGTTGTGCGCGGCGTCTCGCTGCGGGTCGGGCGTGCGCGGCTCGCCGCCCTCGTCGGCGCGAACGGCTCAGGCAAATCGACGCTCGTGCGGCTGCTCGGCGGCCTGCTCAACCCGCGCGCGGGCGCTATCTTCTTCGATGGCCGGTTGCTCTCCGCCATCGAGCCGCGCACGCGCGCGCGTCGCATCGCCTACGTTCCGCAGACGATTGCCACCGTCTTTCCTTTCACCGCGCTCGAAGTCGTGCTCACGGGTCGAAGCCCGTACACGACGCGCTTTCGCTTCGAGAACGAACACGACCGGGATGTGGCGCGCACGGCTTTGGCGGCGGTCGATGCCGCGCACCTGGGCGCGCGACAGGTGACGGAGCTTTCGGGCGGAGAGCGTCAGCTCGTCGCGCTTGCTCGCGCGCTCGCGCAGGAGCCCGACTGCCTGCTGCTCGACGAGCCTTCCTCCGCGCTCGACCTCAAGCATCGCGCCGGTCTCATACGTCACCTGCGCCGCCTGCGCGACGAGCGACGCATCACTTCCCTCATCGTCACGCACGACCTTCAACTGCTCGACCCGGCCTTCGACATAGTCTTCGCCATGCGCTCAGGCGCGGTCGCCGCATCGGGTACGCCCGAAGAGGTTCTGCGCGACGAAGTGCTCGCCGAAGTTTACGGCGACGAGCACGTCCGCGCGCGTCGCGCCTTCGGGCGCACCTTCGTCTGGTCGGAGCTATAATGATTGATTCATTGACTCATTGACTCATTGATTCAATGAGAAAATCAATCAATGAACAAATGAACCGATGAATCAATGAATCAATGAATCAATCCATCATGGCCGGGGCGCGTTTGCGGCGGGCGCTGTTGATGCTGTCGGCGGCGCTGGCGGTCTCGACGCTCGTGGCGCTCTACGTCGGCTACCAGCGATTGGATTTGTCGCTTTTGAAGACGGACGAGACAGCGCGGACGGTCTTTTTTCAGTTGCGATTGCCGCGCGTTTTGATGGCGGGAATCGTGGGGGCATCTTTGGCGATGGTGGGCGCGGCGCTGCAAGCTCTGTTTCGCAATCCTCTGGCCGAGCCTCTGACGCTCGGTGTGTCAGGCGGCGGCGCTCTGGGCGCGAGCATTGCGATTGCTTTCGGGATGGGGGCGAGAGTGGCGGGCTTGCCTCTGATTTTCGTCGCGGCGTTCCTCGGCGCGGGCGTGGCCGTGACGCTCGTCTACAGGCTGGCGCGCACGGGCGCGGTCGTGCTGCCCGGCGCGCTCCTGCTCGCGGGCGTCGTCCTGAACTTAATCGCCGCCTCGGGCGTCATCGTCATTCAATACTTCGCGGACTATTCGCGCGCGCTGCAAATCCTGCGCTGGACAATCGGCAGCCTCGACGTGGTCGGCTTCGACCTCATCTGGCGAATGCTGATTTTCCTCGTGCCGGGCTGGCTCATGCTCTTCCTGATGGCGCGCGACCTGCACCTGCTCGCCGTCGATGAAGAGACGGCGGCGAGCCTCGGCGTCAACGTCCGCAGGAGCGAGCGGCTCGTCTACGCGGCGTCGTCTCTCATCGTCGGCGTGACGGTGGCCGTCGGCGGCACAATCGGCTTCGTCGGCCTCATAGTGCCGCACACGGTACGACTGCTCTTCGGCGAAGACGTGCGCATCGTGCTGCCCTGCTCCTTCGTCCTCGGCGCGGCCTTCCTGATGCTGGCCGACGCCGCTTCGCGCACGATGCTCGGCGTCGGCGAGCTGCCCGTCGGCGCAATCACGGCGCTCACCGGCGGCCCCGTCTTTCTCCTGCTGCTCAGAAGGCAGCAGCGTTATTCAGCAATGTGAAGCGGTCAGCAATCAGCAATCAGCAATCAGCCGGAAGCATCAAGCAAATTCTGTTTGGCTGATTGCTGAAAGCTGATTGCTGAAAGCTAAAGGAGCTTTTATGAGCATAGCGACGAAACAGGGCGACCGGGGCGAGACGGCTTTGATTGGGGGCGAGCGCGTGTCGAAGGCCGACTTGCGGGTGGAGGCTTACGGGACGATTGACGAGTTGGGCGCGTCGATGGGTTTCGCGCGTGCCGTCTGCGAGGACGTGGAGGTGCGCGAGCTGACGAAGGAGATTCAGCGCGAGCTGTTCGTCGTGAGTGGTGCGGTCGCCAATCCACGTAGCGCCGAGAGCGGGAAGCCTTACGTGACCGGCGAGATGGTCGAAGCCCTGACGGCGCACGTCACACGCATCGAGGCGATCGAAGGGATTCTGTCGGATTGGTCTCTGCCGGGAGAGCACGCGGCTGCCGCCGCTTACGACGTGGCGCGCACGGTTTGTCGTCGCGCCGAGCGCGCAATCGTGCGACTGTCGGAATCGGACGAGCAGTCGGCCGTTCCCGCAGAGGTCGTCTCTTACCTCAACCGTCTCTCCGACCTGCTCTGGCTCTTCGGACGCCTGCTTGAGCTGCGCGCAGGCATCAGCGCCCGTCTGCGCGACGACGCACACGAAGGGGCGCGTTGGTCGCGCGCGTGGTGAGATGAATCGAGCGGGAGGACGTGTATGGAGTGCGACGCGTGTCAGAGTTGGATAAAGCCTCTGGTTGACCGCGAGGCGCGCACGACGCGCTGCCCGGAGTGCGGGCACGTCGAGGCGTTCGAGAGCTTCCCGCTTTTTATCCTGACGGGGACGAGCGGCACGGGCAAGAGCGCCGTCCTGCCTGAATTGCGCCGCCTGTTGCCCGGCTGGGAAATCTTCGAGACAGATATTCTCTGGGACAGCGCGGGCGATTGGCGCTTCGTACATTGCAACTGGCTGCGCGTCGCCCACAGCATCGCGCTTCAGGGACGCCCGACGCTGCTCTCCGGCACGCTCCTTCCAGAGCATCTGGAAGACTGCGACAACCGACACCTTTTTCATCGCATCTACTATCTCGCGCTTCACTGCGACGACGAGACGCGCGAGACGCGGCTGCGTGCGCGCCCCGAGTGGCGCGGCGTGACGGAAGAGAAGCTTTCGGAGTACAGGAAATGCGCGCAATGGCTTCTGGAGCACGCCGCAGAGGCTTTCGACCCGCCGCTCGTCCTGCTCGATACGACCGACGCCCCGGTCGCACAGACCGCCCGCGAGATTCACGACTGGGCATCCCTTCACTGGTCGCGCGAGCAGCAAAGCGTAGATGCGCCTTGAACTCGGCCAAACTCTTCCCCAATCCCCATCCCCTATCCCCCATCCCCTCATTCGCGTCAGCGAATCATCATAATCACCTTGCGCTCGCGTCCGCCGTCGAACTCGCAGAGGAAGATTCCCTGCCACCGACCGAGCAGAAGCTCGCCTTCGTGGAAGGGGACGGTGACGGTCGAGCCGAAGAGACTGGCTTTGATGTGCGCGTCTGAGTTTTGCTCGCCGTGACGAAAGCCCATGCCGTGTTGCGGCAGGAGCGTGCGCAGGGCATGGAGCATGTCGCGCGGCACGTCCGGGTCGGCGTTCTCGTTGACCGTGAGCGCGGCGGTCGTGTGCTGCACGTAGAGCACGCACAAGCCTTCGCGCGCGCCCGACGCCTTCAGCCTGCGCCGCACCTCGTCCGTAATCTCCAACAACTGCTCGCGCTCGGTCGAGCGCACTTTGATAATCTCCATGAGCGTCTATCTTATCAGTCGTCGGTGAAAAAAAGTCGGGCTGAAAAAGACGGAAGCTCCTGTTCTATCTGAACAGGAGCTTCCGTTGCGTCGCTCGTTGAAATTTTAGCTGCGGCGTGTGCCAGTGTAGCGCAGAAGCGCCCAGCCGGAGGGAAGCACGGCGGCGGCGAGCGCAATCTTGATGGCGTCGCCGACGAGGAAGGGCGCGACGCCCTGCGCGAAGGCTTGCGGCGCAGGCACGAAGCGCAGCAATCCGAGCCAGCCGCCCGCCAGAATCACGACAGAGCCGAGCGCCATCGCCAACACCGCCGTCAGGTAGCGCCTATCCCATCCGCGTTCGGCCAAGTAACCCGTGACGAATGCCGCGAGCGGATACGCCCACAGATAACCGGCGGTCGGGCTCAAAAGCAGATGCGTCCAGCCACCGCGGCCGCCCGAAAAGAACGGCAGCCCGCACGCGCCTTCGACCAGATAGACGACCATCGCCGCCGCGCCCAGACGCGAGCCCAGGAGCGCTCCCGTCAGCAACACGGCGAAGACCTGCCCCGTAATCGGCACGGGCGTAAACGGCAACGGAATGGCAATCTGCGCCGCCAGCGCCGCCAGCAAGCTGAAAGCCACCACCAACCCGAACGCGCGCATCGCGTCCAACGGCGCGACCAGCGCTCCCACCAGCGTCTCTGCTTTAGCGTAAGAAGTATTCATAGAACAGTGACCAGTGACCAGTGACCAGTGACGAGCAAGAATTTTCCGACCCGCCTTTTATACTTTGACCCGGCGACGATTGACAAGCGACGAATGAAAAGTCTGGAGTCTGAAGTCTCACAGTCTGGAGTCAGAGACCAAAGCTTTTTGCTTTTTGACTCTTAGACTCCAGACTTCAGACTCCGGACTTTGAGATTTCAGACTCTTGATTTTTGTTCGCTCGCCACCGTTTTGCGCGCCGGTTCGTTCGGCACGACATCATCGAGGTCATCTCCCATCCTGCCTGCTCCGGCGGGCACGGCCTGCGGCGCGTCGATGCGCATGCCGTAGAAGGAGCGCCAGACGAAGACGACCGAGATGAGGAAGAAGACGGCGGCGAGAATGTGCGTGAGCGTCGCGTCGCCGTCATTGCGCACGGTCAGACTCACGGCCAACTCGACGGCCAGGAGGCCGAAGAGCGTTGTGAACTTGATGACCGGGTTCAAAGCCACCGAAGAGGTATCCTTGAAGGGGTCGCCCACCGTGTCGCCGACCACCGTCGCGTCGTGCAAGGGTGTGCCCTTCTGTTTCAGCTCGACTTCGACAATCTTCTTGGCGTTGTCCCACGCGCCGCCCGCGTTCGCCATGAAGATGGCCTGGTAGAGACCGAAGACGGCGATGGAGATGAGATAGCCGATGAAGAAGAAGGGCTCGACGAAAGCGAAGGCGAGCGACGAGAAGAAGACGGTCAGGAAGATATTGAACATCCCCTTCTGCGCGTACTGCGTGCAGATTTGCACCACCTTCTTGCTGTCTTCGACCGAAGCCCTCTCCACTCCTTCGAGCCGGATGTTAGCCTTGATGAACTCGACGGCGCGGTATGCGCCGGTGGTGACGGCCTGCGTCGATGCGCCCGTGAACCAGTAGATAATCGCGCCGCCCGTAATGAGTCCCAGAACGAACGGAGCGTGCAGGAGCGAAAGGTTCTGTGTGTTGGCCGTCAGTCCGTTGGTGAGCGCCATGATGATGGAGAAAATCATCGTGGTCGCGCCGACGACCGCCGTGCCGATGAGAACAGGCTTGGCCGTCGCCTTGAAGGTGTTGCCCGCGCCGTCGTTCTCTTCCAGAAGATGCTTGGCGCGGTCGAAGTTGACTGTGACGCCGAAGTCCTTCTTGATGTCGGCCTCGATGTTCGGCACTTGCTCGATGAGCGAAAGCTCGTAGACCGACTGCGCGTTGTCCGTCACCGGCCCGTAGGAATCCACCGCAATCGTCACCGGCCCCATGCCGAGGAAGCCGAAGGCGACGAGGCCGAAGGCGAAGACCGCCGGAGCGACCATCAGCGCGCCCAAGCCCTGCGGCGAGCCGTCCGAGCCGAGCATGCTGAAGCCGTAAGCAATCGACATCAGCGCGACGATGCTCATGCCGAGCCAGTAGGCCGAAAAGTTGCCCGCGACCAGACCCGAAAGGATGTTGAGCGACGCTCCGCCCTCGCGCGACGAAGTGACGACTTCCTTGACGTGGCGCGATTCGGTCGAGGTGAAGACCTTGACCAGCTCAGGAATGATAGCTCCGGCCAGCGTGCCGCACGAGATGATGGTCGAGAGCTTCCACCAGAGCGACGTATCGCCGCGAAGATTCGGGATGATGAGATAGGAGACGACGTAGGTGAGCACGACCGAGATAATCGAGGTCAGCCAGACGAGCTGGGTCAGAGGCTTCTCGAAGTTCATCGCGTCGGCGTGCTGGTAGCGCGAGCGCGTGATGGTCTCGTTGACGAGATAGGAGAGGCCGCTCGCAATAATCATCATCACGCGCATGACGAAGAGCCAGACGAGCAGTTGCACCTGCACGGTCGCGTCGGGCACGGCGAGCAGGATGAAGGAGATGAGCGCCACGCCCGTCACGCCGTAGGTCTCGAAGCCGTCGGCAGAAGGGCCGACGGAGTCGCCCGCGTTGTCGCCCGTGCAGTCGGCGATGACGCCGGGGTTGCGCGCGTCGTCTTCCTTAATCTTGAAGACAATCTTCATCAGGTCGGAACCGATGTCGGCGATTTTGGTGAAGATGCCGCCCGCGATACGAAGCGCCGCCGCGCCCAGCGATTCGCCGATGGCGAAGCCGATGAAGCAGGGGCCTGCGTAGTCGCGCGGGACGAAGAGCAGGATGCAGAGCATGATGAGCAGCTCGATGCTGATGAGCATCATGCCGATACTCATTCCGGCCTTCAGAGGAATCGCGTAAATCGGATAAGGCTTGCCGCCGAGGCTGGCGAAAGAAGTGCGCGAGTTGGCGAAGGTGTTGACGCGGATGCCGAACCAAGCGACGCCGTAGCTGCCCGCGATGCCGACGAGGCTGAAGAGCAGGATGACGATGACTCTCAGGGCGTCGAAGCCGACGAGCACGCCGAAGTAGAGAATGATGATGGCGGCGATGAAGGCTTCGAGGATGAGGATGAATTTTCCTTGCGTGACGAGATAGGTTTTACAGGTCTCGTAAATCAGCTCGGAAATCTCGCGCATCGAGCGATGCACGGGCATGTTCTTCAATTGCGTGAAGATGGCGAGGCCGAACAGGAGGCCGAGGAAACAGACGCCGATGCCAAGAAGCAGGAGCGTGCGACCGTCGAGGCCGAGAAATTCGACTCTCGACAAATCTGGCAGCACGAGGTTGGCCTCGCCGCCCGGCTGGTGCGAAGTGGCCTGAGCCGAAGGGCCGCGCCCTCGCGCGTCCTGGGGCGTCGCCGCGTGCTGCGCGAAGGCCGCCGACGCGAGCACGGCCAAGAAAGCAAGGCTCGCCACCACTCTCAACGCGCCGCTTGATAGTCGCTTGGCCGGGCGAAACAGTCTGAAAATTCCGCTTGCGCCGCGAGTGCTGAGACCGACGGCGAAGGCAGCGAGCGACAATAGACTGATGACAAAGATCAGCGTTAGTTCCACAGTTAAAAAATTCCTTTCTGTTCTTTAGAAACTCCGGTGAGTCGAGACGCCGGCGCGAAGCGCCGCGAAAGTCTTCGGCGACGGGGCGGCGCGAGATAGACCTCCCGCGCGAGAGAAGCCCTCAAGGCACCCCTCAGCCCCCTTAATCAGTCGCACCAAAAGCGGGCATTATCTCCGAAAATCAGTCCAAAGTCCAACGGCTCTTAAAGTCCGGAGTCTAAAGTCTGGAGTCTGGAGTCCGAAATCAGGAGTCGAAACCAGAGTAGTCCTAAAGGTTTTGACTCCAGACTTTAGACTCCGGACTTCAGACTTGAGGTTCAGACTCCAGACTTTCGAGCGAGCGTTCGCCGCGCAGCTTGAAGAGGGCGGTTGCGGCGAGATAGAGGGCTAAGAGGACGAGCGCGCCGGAGGCGAGCCCGTTGATGAGTTCGATGTCGAAGCCTTTGGTGACGCGCAGGTTGGCGAAGGTCATTCGGGTGAGCGCCCAGAGCGTGATGACGAGCACGAAGAGCATCGGGATGAGCGTGAAGGCGATGCGCCGTCTGGCCTGATAGAGCCAGACGGTGATGGCGAGCAGAGTCAGCGCGGCGAGCAACTGGTTCGACGCGCCGAAGAGCGTCCAGAATTTCGACCATGAGTTGGGCGGCGCGAAGATGATGAAGTAGAAGGGGAGCGCCATCGTCAGGAGCGTGCCGAGGATTGCTCCGGCGCGTCCGCGCCAGCCGAAAAGCTCCTGCACGATGTAGCGACCGAGGCGGGTGCACACGTCGAGCGTGTCGAAGACGAAGGTGGAGAAGGCCATCGCGCCGAAGGTGGTAGCGAAGGCTAGGTTGTCTCTGCCGATAAAGAGCGTGAGAAAGCTGCCGATGCCGTTGCCGTAAATTGTGCCCGGCGCTGTGCCCTTCGGAATGTCGGCCTGCGCGACGATCATAATCGTCACGAGCGCAATCAAAGCGACGAACCCTTCGGCCAGCATCGCGCCGTAGCCGACCGCTCGGATGTCCGACTCGCGCGCAATCTGCTTCGAGGTCGTGCCGGAACAGACGAGGCCGTGAAAGCCGGAGCACGCGCCGCAGGCGATGGTGACGAAGAGGAAGGGAAAGAGCGTGCCCGTCATGCCGCCGATGTCGAACGCCTTGAAGGCGGGCTGTCGAATCTCGTAGCCGCCGAAGAAGACGCCGAGGATGCCGAGCGCAATCGCCGCGTAGAGGATGAAGCCGCCCAGGTAGCCGCGCGGCTGCAACAGCGCCCATACAGGCACGAGCGACGCCACGCAGCAGTAGAGCAGAATCAGAAGTCCCCACGACTTGTGACTCATCACGAAGACGTTCGACATCAACGTCCCGACCCACGAGAGCGCAAACGCCGACGGCACGAAAATCAAAGTCACCAGCCACAGAGGCGGGTTCAGATACTTCTGCACGAGTCCCATCACGACCGACAGCAGAAGATAAAGCACGCTCGCCGCCGCCACCGCTCCGCCCGGATTGAAAGTCACCGTCGTCGCGCGCAGCTCTTCAGAGCCAGCGACGAACGTGCCCGCCGTGATGTCTGCGAAAGCGACTATCACATAGACGAGCGCAATCCAGATGAAACCCATCATCGCCCGCCCGGCGCGCGCGCCCAGGTGCTCGCGCGCAATCTCTGCAATCGAAGTCGCCCCGTGCCGGACGGAAGCCGCAAGGCTCGTAAAATCGTGCACCGCTCCGATGAGCACCACTCCCAGGCCTATCCAAAGCAGGCACGGCAGCCACCCGAAAGCCTGACAAGCCAGAATCGGCCCGGCAATCGGCCCCGCCGCCGCAATCGCCGAAAAATGCTGCCCGAACAGGTAGAACGGACGCGTCGGCACGAAGTCCACCCCGTCGTTCACCTTCTGCGCCGGAGTCTCCCTCGCGTCGTCCAGCACGAATTGCCGCGCCACCCACCCGCCATACAGGTAGTAAGCCGCCACCAGCACCATCAAAAATCCCAACGCCAGAAGTGTCAGACTCAAGCAAACCTCCAAAAGACGTAAATCGTGAATCGTCAATCGTAAATAGAAGAAATCCGGTTTTACGATTTACGATTGACGATTCACGATTTACGAATCTC
Source organism: Pyrinomonadaceae bacterium (assembly GCA_036399175.1). GTDB lineage: Bacteria > Acidobacteriota > Blastocatellia > Pyrinomonadales > Pyrinomonadaceae > DASWNP01. The sequence continues at coordinate 64,399 of DASWNP010000026.1, forward strand.
CCGTCACTCGTCACTTGTCACTCGTCACTGTCGTTCCCGTTCCTTTGACTGTCCCGGCGATGCCGAGGACGAGGCCGAGGGCGATGAGGAGCAGACCGAAGAGGGCGCGGTTGTGATGCTCTGCGGTGCTCGTCATGGCCTCGGCGAAAAGCTCGCTGGGGATTACGTCGTGCGGGATGGTGAAGAGTCCGACGGCGACGAGAAGGAAACCGAAGGCAGCAATTTTCAACGCGAGCGGCGTGCGCGCGGGTCGTCCCGCCTTCTGCCCGACGCTGCTGCGCGTGTAGCCGTAGGAGAGATAGATTGAGAGGCCGAGCATCAGCCAGCCGACGAAGCGCCAGTAAGAGCCGCCCGGCAGAAAGTACATGAGAAAGACGCAGGAGAGCGCGCCGAGCAAAGGCAGCAGGTAGGGGCCGAAGGGCACGCGGAAAGGTCGCGCGCGTCCGGGGTCTTTGTGTCGCAGGATGGGGATGCCGATGCAGACGAGGACGAAGGCGAAGAGCGTCCCGATATTTGTCAGAGAGACCATCTCATCGACGTTGGCGAAGGCGGCGACGCCGCCGACGAGCAGCCCCGTGACGATGGTCGTAACGTGCGGAGTCTTGAATCTGGGATGGACGCTGGCGAAGATGGGCGGAAGCAGTCCGTCGCGCGCCATCGAAAAGAAGATGCGCGGCTGTCCGAGCTGGAAGACTAAAAGAACCGCCGTGTGCGCGATGACCGAGCCGAGCGCGACCACCGTGTTCTGCCACTTCGCCTGCGGCGCGACCGTCTCCAGAGCCATCGTCAGAGCCTCGCCCTGCTGCGCCGGAGTCCACTGCACCAGTTGCTCGTAAGGCACAATGCCAGTGAAGACCGCCGCGACGACGACGTAGAAGACCGTGCAGATGATGAGCGAGGCGATGATGCCGATGGGCAAATCGCGCGCGGGGTTTTTCGTCTCTTCGGCGACGGTCGAGACGGCGTCGAAGCCGATGTAGGCGAAGAAGACGACCGCCGCGCCCGTGAACGTGCCCATCCAGCCCTGCGGGCGGAAGGGCTGCCAGTTGGTCGCCATCGTGGAGGGCGAAACGTAGTAGAGCGCCACCGTCACGAAGAAGATGAGGACGAGAATCTTGATGCCGACCATCACGGCGTTGAAGCCCGCCGACTCCCTGATGCCCCACACGAGCACGGCTGTGATGAGCGCGACGATGCCGAAGGCCAGGACGTTAAAGACAATGGGGATGCCGAAGATGTGCGGCGCGGCGGCCAACACCTCCGGCGTCGCGCCTCTGTAGTTCGTCGCCAGCCATTCGGGAAATCCTATCCCTAAGTTTCTCAGCAGTCGATTGAAAAACTCCGCCCAACTGATGGCGACGGCGACGTTGCCGATGGCGTATTCGATAATCAAATCCCAGCCGATAATCCACGCGACCAGCTCGCCCATAGTCGCGTAAGAGTAGGTATAGGCCGAGCCCGAAATCGGCACCATCGAGGCCAGCTCCGCGTAGCAGAGCGCCGTAAATCCGCAGACGATGGCCGTGATGACGAAGGAGAGCATGAGCGAAGGCCCGGCTCCGGCGCGCCCGTCGGCTCCGGCCGCCGCCGTGCCGACCGTTGCGAAAATCCCCGCGCCGATAATCGCGCCGATGCCGATGAGCGTCACGTTGAACGCGCCGAGCGTGCGGCGCAGAGAGAACTGCGGCCCTCCGGCCACCTCCAGAATGTCGTCCAGACTCTTGGTGCGAAAGATGCCTCGAAGCAAAGCTTTGCCTCCGTCGATTTCAGGGATTGGGATTTCGCGTCGAAACGAGACGAGCGCCGCCCCTCGGGACGCTCTTCGGTTTGGTGGCGCGGAGTTTGGCACAGCACCGCGCGCCGACGCAACAGGGAAATTCCGCCGCCTCCGAAATTAAACTTGAAAACCGCGCCCCGCTCGCTTAACAATATCCGCCGCACGCTCCAATCCGTCGCCGACGTTAGCCGTCAGCCTTCCGTCCTAAAGGAGAAAGAATATGAGGCCATTCGCGTCGCTCCTGCTCGTCGCCCTCTTCTTCTGTCTTTCGTCGCCCTGTGCCCGGGCGCAGAGGACAACTCTGGAGACTGAGAACGCCGAGCTTCGCCGCCGAGTCGCCGCGCTCGAAGAGCGTCTGGAAAAACTCGAAGCCAAAGAGCGAGACAAGCAGAGCGAGAAGAAATCGACCGGGGCGGCGAGCGCCGGAGCGCCGGGTTCTCCGTCAAACGAGGATGCTTCTTCGCAGAAAGCTCCGCAGGTCGGCGAGAAGCCCGCCGCTCATCCTCCCGCCGCCGAAGAGCAGAAGAAGTCGGACGCGGGCGGGCTCTACAGTTTCCTGAAGACGACCGACGTGAGCGGCTTCATAGACACTTACTACAGCTTCAACTTCAACCGCCCCTCGGCGCGCGAGTCTGCGGCGCGTAGCTTCGACCAGCGTCACAACCAGTTTGCCTTGAGCGTCGCCGAAATATCTTTCGAGCGCGAGCCGCGCGAGGATTCGCGTTTCGGCTTTCGCCTCGACCTCAACTTCGGCCCCGCCGCAGACATCCTCAGCGAAGCCGAGCCCGGCGACATCGAAGTCTACAAGCACATGCAGGAGGCATATGGCAGCTACCTCGCGCCGGTCGGACGGGGCTTGAGGCTCGATGTCGGCAAGTTCGGCTCGTGGGCGGGCGCGGAAGAGGACGAGGCCAAAGACAACTGGAACTATTCGCGCAGCCTGCTCTACACCTTCGCGCAGCCCGCCTATCACATGGGACTTCGGGCAACTTACAAATTCAACAAACAGTTCAGCCTGACGGGCGCGCTCGTCAACGGCTGGAACAACGTCGAAGAGAACAACGACGGCAAGACCTTCGGCCTGCTCGTCTCGCTGACTCCAGGCGAAAAACTCTCCGTCGAGCAGACCTACATCTTCGGCCCCGAGCAGCCCGACGACACGCGTCACAAGCGACACTTCTTCGACACGAGCATCTTCTACGACCTCGACCCGCGCCTCTCCTTCATGGGCAACTACGATTACGGCTTCGACACGCTCGCCGACGGCTCACGGGTGCGCTGGCAGGGCGTCGCCGCCGGGCTGCGCTACGTCCCTTCAAAGCGCCTCGCCTTCAGCCCGCGACTTGAGTGGTACAGAGACTATGACGGCTTCACGACGGGGACGGCGCAGCGCCTGCGCGAGTTCACCTTCACGGGCGAATACAAGCTCGCCGAAAATCTCATCACCCGCCTCGAATACAGGCGCGACTCGTCCGACCAATTCTTCTTTCAAAAATCCGACCCCAACCTCTTCGCTCGCACGCAGACCACTCTGACGGGCGGCCTCATCTGGTCGTTCACCACCAAAGAGCAAAAATCGGACGATGACGACGACTCGAAGCCTTCCTCCGCCGCGCAGCCAGCCTCCGCGAAAACGTCTTCGAGCCTTCCCAACTCAAGCCCCGCAGCCTCCGAGACCAATCGCCCGCGACGCATGAAACCGACCGCACACGCCGAAGAGCACGCGCAGCTTTCGAGAGAGACGACGGACGCCGTTTCAGCATCCTCTTCAACATCTCAAACCGCTTCGGCTTCGACGCGAAAAGCTCCGACGGCGACCGCCTTCAAGATAACCGACCGTCTGCCCGCGCCCGTCGCAAAGGGCGTTCAAACGACGAAGACGACCGAAGCGGCCTCAAACGCCGACCTTAACAAACGTCGGCCTTAACGCGTGCGCGAGTCGAAAACGCGGGCGCATCCGTAGTTCTTTCCGTTCGTCGATAGAATTTCGCTCGAACCGTTTTCTCTCTGAACAGCTATGTCAGGCGAGCCGAAGAAATCGCATCCCGTTCACGAAGACATGGACACGGCCTACGTCAACCTCGGCGCGCTGCTGCGCTACCTGCGCCAGCGCGACTTTACGGGGCGCGTCCACGTCGAGCTTGACGAATACGAGGCCGACATCCACCTGCACGCTAAGGACGAGCCGCGTGTGCGCGAGCTGAACCACGCGACGGGGCAGACGGACGAAAGCCTCGCCGCGCTTCATCGTCTGCTGGTGCGAGCGCAGGAGCCGGGCGGGCTGGTGAGCGTCTACGAGGGCGAGGCGGAAGAGGGCAGGCCAGAGTCGAGGCAGAGCGCGATTGCCGCCGAGACGGAGCGTCTGGCCGTCGAGCAGCGAGCATTGGTGCGCACGTCGGAGGATGAGGCCGAGCGGCTTGAGCTTTTGCAGTTGAGCGGCGAGCTTATCGCGGCAATCGAGCGGGCGGCGACGATAGCGGGCGGCGATTTCGCCTCGGCCTTTCATCACGCGCGCATCCAGCTTGCCGACGATTACCCTTTTCTCGACCCCGCCCAGCGTCGCTTTGAATACGCGGGCGGCAACGTGCGTCTGCAAGGCAAGGCGAGCACGGGGCTCTACGTTTCGGGCATCGGCGAGGCTCTGCGCCGCGTCGTCGAGCGCATCGCCACCGAAGGCGAAAGAATCGGCGTCCGCCGCGACGTGGCGCGCGAGCTATCCACCCTCAAGCGCCGTCGCCAAACCGCCCTCGCCCATTTCAAACTAGCCCCCCACCTCGAACGCATCGCCGGCATGCGTCTGCTATAAAAACCGTAAATCGTGAATCGTCAATCGTAAATAGTGAAAACCAGTTCTTCACTATTCACGATTGACGATTCACGATTTACGATTTATGGCTTTGTCTTACTGCGCTGTATCTGTCGGGAGATTCTGTTTCGTCCATTCGTTCCAGCCGCCGAGGAGGGCGGCTGCGTTGTAGCCTTTGGCTGCGAGTTCCTGCGCCGCACGGGCGCTGGTATTCTCGGCGGGTCAAGCGCAGTAGGTGACAATCATCTTATCGCGCGGAAGCTCGCCTGCGCGCGAGTTGATGTCGCTCTCAAACATCCAGCGTGAGCCCTTGATGTGCCCCGCTTTGTAAGACTGCTCGCTGCGCACATCGACCACGACGGCTTCGCCCTTCTCCAAAGCCTTTTGCAGCTCGGCAATCGTGATGCGCCGCGCCGTATCGACGGGCGGCGTCGCCGTCGTGCTCGCGGGCTTCGCCGCCGAATTAGGCTGCGCGCTCGACGTGGAGGCCGCCGCGTCGGCTGTGCGCGACCTCGTGTCCGCTCCGTCGTTGGCCTTGCAGGCCGCCAGAGCGATGATGGCAGCGCACATCGAGACCGCCGCCAGTGAACCTAACCTACGCATTATTCACCCTCCTTAAAATCTTCGTTCCAACCGTTTTTGAGCCGGAGCTTTGACGCTCCTGTCCGGGGCGTTAGCATCGCACAGAAAGAGCGCCGAAGTGAAGCGAGGGCGCGAAAATATCGCTGATTTATAAGGACAAAACCCGAGTTGCAAAATTCCTTGCAAGCTCTTTAAAAAGTGGTATAGTGCCTTCCACTCACGAGTAGCGATGCTTTCAAAACACACGCGTTTCTACTCTCTTTTTCTTCTTGTCCCACATTTGCTCGAAACCTTAATCAAGCGCCGGACGGCACGGCTGAGGGGAAAGCTCTCCGCTCGTTCGGCGCAGGCGGAACCTCGCAACCCGAGGCTGGCTCCGCGTGTCTCAAAAATTGAAACGCATCGTCAACATCGACGAATCCCTCGCAAGCGAGCGTGCGCTCCCCCTTCAAGGTAGAACGCGCGTCTGTCTGCTTGCTTCCCACCTCAAACCTCAACACTTAGGGAGGAGACATGAAAAAAATCTTCGTGCTGTTTGTTTCAATCGCTTTGGCCTCACTCACCCTTATGCCTACGGCGACGCAAGGGCGCAACTACGCAGTTGAGCCGAAAGCCGAACGTGCGCCGCAGGCCAAATATCTGAGCAAAGGAAAAGATGCGATTCCAGACCAATACATCGTCGTGCTCGAAGACTGGGCGGCGGGTCAAAAGGGCGACTTCTCGCAGGCGGGCGAGCTTGCAGACCTTCTGACTTCCGTCTACGGCGGAGCGAAAGGGCACGTCTATAAACACGCCCTCAACGGTTTCTCCGTCCGCATGCCTGCGGCGGCGGCCATGCTTCTCAGTCAGGACGCGCGCGTCGCCTACGTCGAAGAGGACGGCCAGATGCACACCACCGCCACTCAGAGCAATCCCCCCTGGGGGCTCGACCGCATCGACCAGCGCGACCGTCCCCTGAGCGGCACTTACACCTACAACTGGACGGGCTCGGGCGTGCGCGTCTACGTCATCGACACGGGCATTCGCACCTCTCACACGCAGTTCGGCGGGCGCGCTTCCAACGTCTACGACGTGAACGGCGGCAACGGGCAGGACTGCAACGGACACGGCACACACGTCGCGGGCACGGTCGGCGGCTCGACTTATGGCGTCGCCAAGAGCGCGCTCCTGCGCGGCGTACGCGTCTTCGGTTGCAGCTCTTCGACCGCGACCTCGAACATCATCGCGGGCGTCAACTACGTGACGGCCAACCGAGTGCTCCCGGCGGCGGCCAACATGAGCGTCGGCGGCGGCGCTTCGTCTTCGCTCGACAGCGCCGTGCAGAGCATGATTAATTCGGGCGTGACGACCGCCGTCGCCGCCGGAAACGACTACGGCGTGGATGCCTGCACGCGCTCGCCCGCGCGCGTCGGCGCGGCCATCACCGTCGGCTCGACCACCTCTTCGGACGCGCGTTCCTCTTTCTCCAACATCGGGACGTGCCTCGACATCTTCGCGCCCGGCTCAAGCATTCTCTCGGCCTGGTACACTTCCGACACGGCGACTAACACCATCAGCGGCACTTCGATGGCGACGCCGCACGTCGCGGGCGTGGCCGCGCTCTACCTGCAAAGCAACACCGGCGCGTCGCCCGCCACCGTGCGCAACGCCATCGTCAACAACGCGACGACCGGACGCCTGACCGGCATCGGCACGGGCTCGCCCAACCGTCTCCTCTACTCGCTCTTCTTCTGAAGCGCGACACGCTCCTAACGAACCCGAAGCCGCCGCGAGCGCGGCTCTCAAACAACCGCACGACGCAAAACCCCGAACGCCCGACGGCTCTCGCTCCCGAAGCGAGCCGTCGGGCGTCGCTTTTTCGGCTTCCCGAAATCTTCGGTCTATGCTATAGATGCGCCCCAGATTCATCATTAAAGACCAAAGGCACTTCGCAGAAAGATAAAAGGAAGGCTCTTCAGGAACTTCTTTGACGGATTCTTATACCCTCTAGAAGCCTGACGGGTGAAAGGAAAGATGCCGATGAATTCTTCCCGAATCGCAGCACGGCGACGACTGGACACGACGCTTCGCGCCGCGCTGATGCTCTCGCTCTGCCTTCTGCCGTTTGCGAGCAGTTGTCTGCCGGGGTCTCAGAACGACACGAAGGGCGGCGGAGGCGCGGGAGGCACGCGCACCATCACGCTCTACGGTTTTTCGGTGATGAAGGAATCGCTGGAGAAGGCAATCTTTCCGGCCTTCTCGGCCAAGTGGAAGCAGGAACACGGTGAGGAGGTGCGCTTCGTCTCTTCATTCGCCGGTTCGGAGACCATCACGAACCAGATTCTACAGGGCGTCGGCGCAGACATTGCGATTCTCTCCATCGAGCGCGACGTTGACCGCTTGAAGCAGGGCGGCGCGGTCACTTCCGACTGGCACACGCTCCCGCAGCGCGGCATCGTCAACAAGACGCCCTTCATCATCCTCGTGCGCAAAGGCAACCCGAAAGGCATCCGCGACTTCGCAGACCTAGCGAAGCCCGGCATCAAGATTATTCACCCCGACCCCGTCAGCTCGGGCGGCGCGCAGTGGTCTGTGCTGGCCGTCTATGGCTCGGAGCTTATCAAGTCGGAGCGTGAGACGGGCAAGCGCGACGAGGCGCGCGCTCTCAAGCTGCTTCGAGGCGTCTGGGCTAACGTCATCTCCACTCCCGGCTCGGCGCGCGAAGCGCGCACGCAGTTCGAGACCGGCTACAGCGACGCCCTCATCACATACGAGCTTGAAGGTCTGCTGATGAAAGGCGCGAACGCCGCCGTCGAAGTGGTCGTGCCGGAAGCGACCATCTTCAGCGAGCACCCGGCAGTCGTCATCGACCGCAACGTCACGCAGGACGAGCGCCCCGTCATCGACGCCTTCATGCAATATCTCTGGAGCGAAGAGGCGCAGCGCGCCTTCGTCAAATACCACTTCCGCGCCTCGACCGACGACGCGCTCAGCCGCGACAACAAAGACTTTGCCGAAATCCGACAGCCCTTCACCGTCGAGCTTTTCGGCGGCTGGGCTAAAGCCTACCCCGACATCATCGAGCGCATCTGGCGCGACCAGGTGCAGAAAAAGCAGTGAGCAGTAAGCTGTGAGCAGTAAGCAGCTCTTTCGTTTTCACTGCTCACTGCTTACCGCTCACTGCTCACTTGAACGATTATGAGTTCAGCAATCGCAACCATGCGGCATGTGCGCGGCTTCGACATCGTGCGGCCATTCAGCCTGGGGATGATGATTCTTCTCATGCTGCCTCTGGTGCTTCTGCCGCTCGCGTCGATTTTCATTTTCGGGACGAGCAAGGGGCTCGGTAGCTTCTGGGCGGCGCTGACCGCGCCGGAGGCGATTTTCGCTCTCAAGCTGTCGATGGTGACGAGCTTCTGGGCGACGGTCTTCAACGTGCTGTTCGGGCTCTTCGCCGCCTACGTTTTGTCGCGCTACATGTTCTTCGGGCGCACGGCCATCATCGTCATCATCTCTCTGCCGACGGCGATTCCGACGGCAGTCGCGGGCTTCGCCCTGCTGCTTCTGTGGGGGCCTTACGGGACGCTCGGCAGGCTGATTGCGCCGCAGGGCATCGAGCTGATGTTCACGCCCTACGCGATTATTCTCGCCAACATCTTCGTCACTTTCCCGCTCGCCTTCGGCGTCCTGATGTCGGTCTTCGAAACGATGAACCGCTCGCTCGAAGAGGCTTCGGCCACTATCGGCGCGACGCGCTGGCAGACCTTCTGGCACGTCACGCTGCCCTCTCTGCGCGGCGCTATCGTGACCGGGTCGCTTCTGACTTTCGCGCGTGCCATCGGCGAGTTCGGCTCGACGATTCTCGTCTCCGGCAACCTCGCCATGCGGACGCAGACCGCGCCGCTCTACATCTTCGCCAAGTTCAATGAGGGACAGGTCGAGGCCGCCAACGCCGTCGCCATCGTCCTCGCCCTCTTCTCTTTCGTCATCTTCAGTATTCTCTTCTTCGCGCGCGACTGGCTCGAAACCGAGTGAGAGCGGGAAGGGCGAAAAACGACTGATGCGCTCGCAGGATTACAACAAGCCGGATTCAGACACGGCCGCGAAGACTTCGTCTGGCGCGACGCCCGAGGGTGCGCCGGAGACGGAGAAGCTCGCGGCGGCAGCGAGCGTCGTCGGCCTGAGCAAGAGCTTCAAGGGCACGAAGGTTCTGGAAGAGGTCAGCTTCGACGTGGCCGAGGGCGAATCGCTCGTGCTCCTGGGAGCTTCAGGAAGCGGGAAGACGACCATCCTTCGCATCATCGCCGGGCTTGAAACGCCCGACACCGGGCGCGTTATCCTGCATGGCCAAGACGTGACGGAGCTTCCGGCGCGCGAGCGCGGCGTCGGCGTCATCTTCCAGTCTTACGCACTGTTTCCGCGCATGACGGTCGAGCAGAACATCGGCTACGGACTTCGGATACGCAAACGCCCGCGCGCAGAGCTTCGAGAGACGGTCAATCGTCTCGTCGAGCTGGTCGGTCTTCAGGAACATCGAAAGAAGCTTCCATCTCAGCTCTCAGGCGGGCAGCAGCAGAGAGTCGCCATCGCGCGCACGCTCGCCTACGACCCGCGAGTTCTGCTCTTCGACGAGCCCTTCGGCGCGCTCGACGCGCAGACGCGCCTGCGCCTCCGCCGCGAAATCCGAAACCTGCTCCGCCAGGTGAACGTCCCCGCCATGTTCATCACGCACGACCAGGAGGAAGCGCTTGAGCTGGGCGACCGCATCGCCGTCTTAAACGCCGGACGGCTCGAACAGATAGGCACGCCCGATGCCGTCTACAACCGCCCCGAAACCGAATACGTGGCGACCTTCCTCGGCGCGGCCAACCTCCTGCTCGGAGTCGTGCAAAACTCGGCGGTAGAAATCGGCACGGCGCTCATCCCTGCGGTCGAAGAGACGCGCCGCTTCCGTTTCGGCCAGTCCGTCAAGCTCGTCTTCCGACCCGAAGACGTGAACCTGAGCAAGACCGGAGCGCTGCCCGAAGGCACGCGCCGACTCTCGAACGGCGTCGTCGAAGAGATTCACTTCGTCGGCTCTTACGAACGACTCACACTTCGGCTCGACCTCATCGCGCGCCAGCCAGCCGAAGGCGAGCCTCCGCTCTACAGCGTCACCATCAACACGCCGGAGAAGCGTGCGGGCCTCCCCATCATCGTCACGCGCTCCAAGCCCGAAGCCTCGACCATGCCGCTCGAAGTCGGCGACCGCGTCGCCGTCGGGCTCACCTCCTTCCGCGTCCTCCCCAACTTCGCCCTCGCCACCGAGCGCGGCAGCCGCATCATCGAAGTAGGAAGTAGGAAGGCGGAAGGATGAAAGCCTTTCAAGCGGCTTGAATCGTTTTCTGATTCATCCTTCCGCCTTCATCCTTCCTACTTGCTTTTCATCCTTGCTTTGCTTCGCGCGGTGCGTTTAGGATGCGCTTGGGAGTAGTCTTAATCTTCGCAGGGCGCTTCGGGAGGGTGGCTCGCTATCAGTCCGAACACCAGAATCACGTTGGAGCTGACGGGTCTCGTCCTCTTCGCAACCTTTCACGGCTACGGGGCGGCGTGGCTCGCGGTGAGGATGCTGTTCAGGCCGCATCGTCCTGTAAAACTCTTCGGCCTCACCGTCTGGCCGCAGGGCATGATTCCGCGCCACCGCGAACGCCTCGCCGAGTCGATAGCCAACGCCGTCGGCAACGAGCTTGTCTCGCAGGAGACCATCGTCAGCGCCCTCTTCGACACAGGCTTCTTCCGCCGCAAGGTCGAGAGCTTCGTCAGCGCCTACACGGACGAGCTTCTCAACAAGACTCACCCGTCGCTGCTCGACGCAGTGCCGAAGGGCATGCGCCATTACCTGCTCGACGCCGTCTCCGCTCTCCATCTTCGCATCGCCGAATACGTCGCCGACACGCTCAGGAGCGAAGAGACAGCCGAGGCCGTCAACAGCTTCATCGACCGCCGCGTTGATGAGCTGCTCGCGCGGCGTCTCGGCGAGGCGCTTGAACCCGAGACCTTCGAGCAGGTGCTCGGCTTCGTCGAAGAGCGTTTCCGAAACGTCGTCGGCGAACGCGGCTTCACCTCGAAGGTGCGCGACTTCGTCGGCGCTCGCTTGGACGAGCTGGCCGGAAGCCGCGCCACCCTCTCCGAGATGTTCACGCCCGAGACGGTCGCCCTGCTCAAAGAGCGCATCGACCGCCAGCTTCCGCCCATCGTTCAGCATCTGGCCGAAATCGCCACGCACAAAAAGACGCGCACGCAAATCGGCGCGCTCATCAAGCGCGAGGTTGACGACTACTACCAGCAGCTCTCCTTCTTCAAAAAAATCTTCGTCTCGCGCGACCGCATCCACTCGGAAGTGGACGAGATGGTCAACAAGACTCTGCCCCGGCGCGTCGAAGAATTTCTGCGCGGAGAAGCCTTCGAGCAGCAGGCCGAAGAGTTTCTCAACTCGACCATCGACAACGTGCTCGCCCGCCCCATCAACGACCTGATAGGCGTCATCGAGCCCGACAAGCTACAGATGATTAAAGACCAGGTCTCCGCGCGCATCCTCGCCCTCGCGCAGAGCACCGAGCTTCAAACCTCCGTGGCCGCCTACGCTACCGACGCTCTTGAGCGCGTCCGCCCACACACCATCCGCGCTCTACTGGAACACGCCAGCCCCGACTCCGCCCAACGTCTCAAAACTTTTCTCAGCCGAGGTCTCTCTCAGGTTCTCTCCAGCGAAGAGACGGCGCGCACCATCAACTCCATCCTCAGCTCGCAGGTCGAGCGCATCCTGATTGCGCCCATCGGACGCCTCTCCGAACAGCTTCCCGAAGAGACCGTCCGCAACGCCTCCCTGATGCTCACCGAGCGCATCACCGAAGCCGCACGCGAGCGCCTTCCCATCGCCATCGCCGAGTTCGACATCGGCAACATCGTCCGCCAGAAGGTCGCCGGCTACCCCGTCGAGAAGCTCGAACAGCTCGTCCTCTCCGTCGCCCAGCAGCACCTCAAGACCATCGAACTCTTCGGCGCAGCCATCGGCCTCCTCCTCGGCCTCTCCCAAGCCCTCTACTTCGGCCTCAAGTACTACTTCTACGGGCCATAGACGAATCAAGCGATGATATACACCCGAAGACGCTGAAAAGTATCCTGATGCAAGCGGGGTTGAAGAAGTGAGGAGATGAAAGATATGCGCTACGCAATGATTATCGAGAAAGGTGAGCGTAATTATTCGGCCTATCTGCCAGACTTGCCGGGCTGTATTGCAACAGGCAAGACTCTAGAAGAGGTAAAGCAAAGAATGCGTGAGGCGGTCGAATTACACCTGCGCGGTATGCGTGAGGACGGTCTGCCAATTCCAGAGCCGACAAGCCTCGTGGAGTATGTGGAGGCGGCGTAGCGTGCACTGCCAATCGCCATCTGACGACGGCATACATCCGAGCGCCAATAGCGTGGCTTTCATGCGCGGGGCTTGCCGCTAATGCGGGGCAGACGCGCTTCCATCATCTGACTACTTATTGCCTTCAAGCTCTCTTCCCTCGTCTATCGTCTATTATCCGTTCCCCTCTTCCCTCCGCCTGCGATTTCTGCGACACTTTCGGTCTTCGATGAAAACTGAGACGGACATCGACAGGGGCAGAAGAGCACAGGGCTCGTTGATACCGTACGCGGTGTTGGCGACGACGCTGCTGTTTACCGGCGTCGTCGCTTATGAGCTGGCGTTCAATCGAGGGCTGGCGCTGTTTCTGCTGGCGGGCGGCGTGCTCGTGAGTCTTTTGCTGTTCGTCATCATGCGTTCGCAGATAAGGGCGCGGGCGGCGGCCGAGGCGACGGGCGCGTCTCTGAGAATTTCGGAGACGCGCTTTCGCACGATGGTCGAGCAGTCGCCTCTGAGCACACAGATTTTTTCTCCCGAAGGGCACACGATTCGGGTCAACAGCGCGTGGGAAAAGCTCTGGGGAGTGACGCTCGAACAGATTGAAGGCTACAACATTCTCGAAGACCAGCAGCTCGTCTCGAAGGGCATCATGCCTTACATCCGCCGTGGGTTCGAGGGCGAGCCGACCCCCGTCCCGCCGATACTCTACGACCCGAACGAGACTATCCCCGACAAGACCTCCCACGCTGAGCCGCAGCGCTGGGTGCGCGCCTTCATCTATCCGGTGAAGGATGAAGAGGGACGTATCCGCGAAGTCGTGCTCATCCACGAAGACATCACCGAGCGGCGTCGCGCCGAAGACGAGCTTCGCTACCAGCTCAACCTGACGACGGCCATCACAGACAACGTCGCCGAAGGTCTCTGCATGATTGACGCCGAAGGTCGGCTGACTTTTATGAACCCGGCGGCGGAGAAAATCCTCGGCTGGACTGAGGCCGAGCTGAAAGGCGAGGTCGTTCACGAAAAGCTGCACTACAAGCGACCCGACGGCACGCCCTACCCCATCTCCGAGTGCCCGCTCAACGGGGTGGTGAGGAATGGCGAGTCGATACAGAACCACGAGGATTTCTGGATACAGAAGGACGGAAGCTTCCTGCCCATCTTCTTTTCGTGTACGGCGATTCGCGTCGGCCAAGAGGTGACGGGAGCCGTCGTCGCCTTCCACGACATCAGCGAGCGCAAGGCGTCCGAAGCCGCGCTGCGCGAGAGCGAGGAACGTTACCGCAGCGTCGCCGAGACGGCCTCCGACGCCATCATCACCATCGATCAGGAGAGCACGATTATCTTCGTCAACCAGGCTGCCGAAAAGATTTTCGGCCATAGCCTCTCCGAGATGCAGGGCAAAAATCTCACTATGCTCATGCCCGACTACCTGCGCCATCTCCACCGCGCAGGCATCGGGCGCTACATCGAGACCGGGCAGAAGCATATCTCCTGGGTGGCGACAGAGCTTCCCGGCTTACATAAAAACGGCTCGGAGATTCCACTGGAAATCTCATTCGGGGAATATCGCAGAGACAACCGCCACCACTTCACAGGCGTCGTGCGCGACATCAGCGAGCGCAAGCAGGCCGAAGAGGCTCTGCGCCGCGCCGAGCGCCGCGCGGTGACGGAATATGAAGCGCTGCTGGGTCGGCTCGTCCCTCTCGCGCAGGCATTGGGGACGGCGCGCGAGCTGGAAGTCATCTATCGCGCGCTCCTTGATTTCACGCTCGCCTCGATGCCCTGCGTCGGCTTCTTCATCTCGCTCTACGACGCGCAGCGCGACCTGCGCATCGCAGCCTTCGCGTGGGGCGACGGCCTCGACGTGGATGTCTCCAGCCTGCCGCCGATGCCGGTCGGCGACGGGCTGAACAGCCGCGCCGTGCGGACGAGAGAGATAATCGTCGCGGACGATTACCAGGCCGCGACGAAGGGGCATCCGCAGGTTCCGGTCGGCGTCGATAACGGTCTGCTGCCGCGCTCTTGTGTAGTCGCGCCGATGGTCGTGAGAGGTCGCGTCGTCGGCACAATCGAGGTGCAATCTTACGAGCAGGCCAGCTACACGAAAGAGCACGCGACGGCGATGAGGATGGCGGCCAACCTCGCGGGCGTGGCGATTGAGAACGTGCGCCTCTTCGATTTGGAGAGCCGCGCGCGAAGCGAGGCCGAGGCCGCCAACCGGCTCAAAGACGAATTTCTCGCCACGCTCTCTCACGAGCTGCGCACACCACTCACTTCCATTCTCGGCTGGGCGCGACTCCTGAGCGGCGAGACCTTCGACCCCACCATGATGCGCCGCGCCGTCGAAACCATCGAGCGCAACGCACGCGCGCAAACGCAGCTCATCGACGATTTGCTCGACGTGTCGCGCATCATCACCGGCAAGCTTCGGCTCAACTTCCGACCGCTTGAGCTGTCGGCAATTATCGAGTCTGCCGTCGATAGCATCCGCCCGGCGGCGGCGGCCAAGAAGATAACTTTGCGCGTGCTGCTCGACCCTTCGGTCGGCCCAGTCCTCGGCGACCCCGACCGTCTGCAACAGGTCATCTGGAATCTTTTGTCGAACGCCGTCAAGTTCACGCCCGAAGGCGGAAGCGTCGAGGTGCGGCTCGCGCGCGCCGGCACTTACGCGGAGGTCGCCGTCCGCGACACGGGGCAGGGCATCGCGCCGGAGTTTCTGCCCTACGTCTTCGACCGCTTCCGTCAGGCCAACGGCGCTATCACCAGAACTCACGGCGGCCTCGGCCTCGGGCTCTCCATCGTGCGCCATCTCATAGAACTGCACGGCGGCGCAATCTCAGCCGAGAGCCCCGGCGAAGGACTCGGCGCAACCTTCAGCCTGCGACTGCCCCTGCTCGTCGAGAACGTCGCGCAAAGGGCGACGGGGGCGACAGGGGACGCCGACGCGAGCGATGCTGCGGCGCGGCGCGTCACCTTTGAAGGCTGCGCTTCGCTCGAAGGTTTGAGCGTGCTCGTCGTCGATGACGACGAGGACACGCGCCGCCTGCTGACGGCGCTTCTGGAGGGTTGCGGCGCTGAGGTCAGGCTCGCCTCGTCGGCCTCCGAAGCTTTCGAAGCCTTCCGCTCAAGCGTCCCCGACGTGCTGCTCTCCGACATCGGCATGCCCAACGAAGACGGCTACGAACTCATCCGACGCATCCGCGCCCTCCCCGGCGAAGAGGGCGGCCAAACCCCCGCCGCCGCCATCACCGCCTACGCGGGCGTAGAAAATCGCGCCCGCTCCCTCGAAGCCGGCTACCAGCTACACATCCCCAAGCCCATCGAAATCACGCAACTGACAAGCGTCGTCGCCCAACTCGCCGGACGAAACGGCGAAACCGAAGGAAAAAGCTAAAGGGAAAAGGTAAAAGGAAAATCAGATTGCTCATATCCTTTGCCAGCCCCTTTCCCCTTTCCCTTTCCCCTTTCCCCGCTCCGCCTTCGGCGAAGCTTTATGATAATTCGGCGACAAAACGGCGCGAGCGTGCGTCCTTAGACAAACTATTTTCGTCTTCGGACAAACTATTTTGACGCCGCTTCATCCCATCATCGCCGACGATTAGCTGACTCTCCCTTTTGAGATTAAGGTCGGGGAGAGCGCGCGCGTTCGGCGTTTCGTGGCGCGTCTATTTCGACGCGCTATTTTGCCGTTAGGGCAACAGGAGAAAAGGCATGTGGAGTTTACGTGGCAGGCTCGTCGTCTCTTGGACGCTCGCGCTTGCCTTCGCGTTGAATGCGAGCGCTGTCTTAGCGCAGGACGGCGTTGAGCTGAACGCTTCGCCCGTGCGTCCCAGCAGAAAATCGTCCGCCGGAACTGTCGCTTCCGACTGGCACGAATCCGCGCGCTCGGACAAGTTCACGGGCGGGCAGATAGAGCGGGCGACGCTCGTCGAGGGCAAGCCCGACATCGAGATTACTGTCAACGTTCCGGCCTTTCGGCTGACGCTCTGGCAGAACGGACGCGAGGTTAAGAGCTACCCGGTTGGCGTCGGCATGAAGGAGTTTCCCATCGTCGTCGGCGAGCGCGAGGCGACGGAAGTTATCTGGAATCCAATCTGGATTCCGCCCGACAGCGATTGGGTGCGGGAGATGCGAACGGTCGAGCCCGGCGACATCATCAAGGCGAGCGACACACGTAACCCGCTCGGCAAGGTCAAGATTCCGCTCGGCGGCGGCTATCTCATCCACGAGGCCAAAGGCGTCTCCGACCTCGGCCATCTAGTCTCGCACGGCTGCGTGCGAATGCTTCGCAGCGACCTCTACGACCTGGCCGAAAAAATCATCGCCGCGCGCTCTTGGCCTGTCTCGACCGCCCAGATAGAACGCGCCAAGCGCACGACGCGCACGCTCGCCGCCGCCCTCGAAGAGCCGCTTCCGGTCGATATTAACTACGACACACTGGTCGTCGAAGGCGGTCGGCTCTACATCTACCCGGACGTTTACGAGCGCGGCACGAACACGGTCAAGCGCCTGCGCGAAGAGCTTGAATCGAGCGGCGTCGATACGTCGCAAATCCGCGACCGGACGCTCCGGCAGATGCTCGGCCGCGTCAGCGCGGGGCAGAAGTTCGTCGTCGAAGTCTCAAGCATCGAAGCGGGACGCGCCCTCGCCGACGGGCGCACGGAGCCGCTCCTCGCCCAGCGCGCCACCAGAAAAAGACAGGCCACGCGCCAGCGCCCCGCCGCTCGCTGAGGCGTCGAACATAAAAAAACGAAAGGCAGCCGAGCTTTCAGGTTCGGCTGCCTTTCGTTTCGTTTTTCGTCTTCCGTTTAAGGGCTTAAGGCTCGATGCTGCTGCCGACGTATTCAAAGTGCCAGGGCTCGTAGAAGTAAGGCCGGAAGCCGAAGCGTTCGGCGTTGCGGACGAGCCAGCGATAGACGGGCGTCCGGATTTGCACGGCGCGGTTGGAGTCCCTCGTCTCGACGGGGTCGCCGCCGACGTAGATGTCGAGGGCGCGGCCTGTGAAGTGCGGGCTGTTGACGGCGAGCCCCGCGCTTCCGGCGCCCGGCGACTGGCGTCGCAGTTGTTCCTGATATTCCTTCGAGCGAAAGGCGGAGATGATTTTTAGGAACTTCTCCGCAGGCGCAAGCTCGCCGTTCGCGGTTCTGGCGAGATTGAGCGACGGGTCGGCGAGCGCGGCTGCCACCATGCGCTTGTAAGCGGCGTAGGTTTCGCGTTCAACCTTTCGCAGCTCTTCGGGGCGCGATTCATCCCAGAAGTCGGAGGCAGGGACGTTGACGAGCTGTTCGGGCTGCGCGTAGGTCTTGTTCTTGAGCCGGCGCGACTGCCAGGTGGAGAACATTTTGAACCAGGTGTTTTCGTCGAGCACGCCGGTCGGCGCGAGGCCGACGCCGGTCTGCCACTGCGAGAGCGCCTGCGCGAACTCGGGCGTAGAGGCGTCCGACTCGGTTTTGAGCAGCTCGGCGATGAGCGGCGCGTAGAGATACCAGCCGCGCTGCTGCTTGCCGCCGAACGTCCAGCCGAGGCTGTTTTTGAGGGCGGCGTTCTGCGCGGTGACGTGAGCGAAGGCTTTGCCTGCGGCGGGCGCTTCGGCTCTCGAAGTCGTCGAGGCGGTGAGCTTGGTGCGCGGAGCCATCTCCTGCTGCGCGCCTTCCCCCGATTCGTTTTTGGAGACCGACTGGCTCTGGCCAGGCAGGGCGGCGACGTAAATCGACGCGGCGACAAACAACGCGACGAGCGCGAGCATGACCGACAGGCTTCTCTTTTTCTCTGGCATATTTCTCAGACTTTTTTTAGCTCGGCAGAAGGAAAGGGGCACAAACCGCGTGGACAGAAATTCAGATGATTTTTCGTCTCAGTTGGTTCGATGTCGGGAGCATAATTTTCACGAAAATGTTCCGGCGTCTCGAAATAATGACGTTTGAAATAGAACGTGCACGAAGCTCCGCGTTGACGAAACCAGTACGGTCATTCTGATAAGGCGTCAACATTATAAATCAGGTCGCCCGCGTGCATCCTGTCAAAGAGACTTAAGCGAAAGCGCGCCCGTGCGCTTGAGCCGGGACGCATGCGAAGGTAAGATTCAACGCATATGCTTTACCACAACTCCGCCGCGCGTCTCCCTACGCGCGCACCCCATCGACAGCCAAAATTTTCAGTCGCGCTCGCCCTCTTTCTGCTACTCCAAAGCGCCCCGCTCGTCGGCCTCGCGCAGTCGCCGCAGTCGCCGCATTCATCCTTGGAGCGCGAGTTGACGACCCCTGAGAAGGTCTCGGTCACAATCAGGAATCTGCACGGACGCGTGACGGTCATCTCTTCGGAAGAGCAGCGCGGCGTCTCGCTCAAGGCGGAGTCGTTAGGCAAGCCGGTTGACGAAAAGGACGTGCGCTCCGAGGCCAAAGGCGGCTCGGTGGAGATAGAGGTCGAGCGCGCTGCGGCGTCGGCAAAAGGGTCGGCAGAAGGAAGGAGCGCGAGCGGCGGCGAGGTTGTCAGAAGAAAGAGCGACGCGGAGCTTGAGCGCGAGCGCATCGACCTGACGGTGCGCGTGCCCGCGCGTGCGCGCGTGAAGGTTGAGACCGGGGGCGGGGCAGTTGACGTGATTGGCAACGTCGAATCGGCGGAAGTGCTCACCGACACGGGCACGATTCGCGCCGACGTGCCTTTGGATGCTCTCAAGTACAGCCTTCAATGGACGGCGAGCCGCCCGCGTTTCTACAGCGAGGTTGAATTGCCGAAGGTCAAAGAGCGGCGCGGCGGCGTCTACGAGATTTCGGGGCGCTTCGGCGACAAGAAGGCCAAGCAGGAAGAGCGCATCCGTCTCGACCTCACGACCGAGCGCGGAGTGATGCTCTTCGGCGTCTCCGACCCCTCGACCGTCCCGACGGATTTGCGCGAGCGCGAGCTGACCGAGGCCGCACGCGCCATCATCCGAAGCGGCAACGAAGATTTGATAGACGCGATTCGCAAGGTCGCGCCGCGTCTCGTCGGCGACTATACGCAGACGCTCCCGCCGCGCTTCAAAGAGCCTTCGCTCGGCGTCAACCGGGGCTTCGGCGGCATCGCCTTAGCGCGCGTCGAAGAGAATCTGGTGATGCTGAACGCGAGCGTCACGGACAAGCACGGGCGAGCCATCGGCGGCCTCGGCCAACGCGATTTCACCCTCTACGAGAACGGCGAGGAACGACCCGTCAGGGAAGTAAAGCCTGTGAGCGCGCCTTTCAACCTCATCCTTTTGCTCGACGTGTCGGGCAGCGTCGAGGAGCGTCTGGATTTCATCAGGAAAGCGGCGCTCGCCTTCCTCGGCACGGTCAGCCCGCAGGATAGAATCGCCATCATCAGCTTCCGCGACGACGTGCAGCTCGTCTCCGACTTCACCGCCGACCGACGCCTTCTCGCCGAGCGCATCAAAAAAATCGACGCCGGAGGCGCAACCGCGCTCTACGATTCGCTGGCCTACGCGCTCGTCGAAACGCTCAAGCCTCTGCGCGGCGAGCGTACGGCGGTCGTCATTCTCTCCGACGGCGACGACAACCGCTCCTTCATCCCCTTCTCATCCGTGCTCGAAGCCACCATCGAATCGGGCGCGCTCATCTATCCCCTCTACATCCCTTCGGGGCTCATCCCCTCCGGCAGCATCCCCGAAGCCTCGCGCACCATCGACCCCATGCGCTCGCGCTTTCTCACCCTGACCTCGCGCGCGCAGGAAGAAGGGCAGAAGCTTGCAAGCGCCTCGGGCGGCGTCTACTACCCCATCACGCGCCTCGACCAGTTGCAGAAGGCTTACGACGATGTCGTCACGCAGCTTCGCACAGCCTACACCATCACTTACGCATCCAATCAGGCGGCGGCGAACGCGAACGCGCGCCGCGACTCGCGCATCCGCGTCCGCGTCGCACGCGAAGACGCGGCGGTGCGCCTGAGCCCGGCTGTCAGCGTCAAGCCGTAAGGCGCTGGATTCCTCCCCGCGTCGCTCTATCTCCCCGTCGATTCTCCCGCGAGTTTTTTTGAACGTCTCCGAGAAGAGGGAAGGCAGACAACTATGCGAAATCGAATCTGCGGGCGCACGGGCGCGTTGCTTTTGTTCGTGCTTCTAGCCGTCGCGCTCGCGCCGTTTCAGCTTGGATGGCGCGATAGCGCAGCAGTAGCAGCGCAGACGCAGCCCGTGCAGCGACAGCGCCGTCTCTCGCCCGCGATGCAAACACCACCTGCTCCGCCCGCTCCCAACGCTCCGCAGCAGGACGACGATGATGAAGTGGTGCGCGTCGAGACCGACCTGACCAGCATCCTGATGACCGCCGTCGATAAGAACAAGCGATTCATCACGACGCTCAAGCAGGAAGACATACGCGTCTTGGAGAACGGTGCGCCGCAGCAGATTTCCATCTTCCAGCGCGAGACCGATTTGCCGCTCTCGCTCGCCCTCCTTATCGATACCAGCCGCTCGCAGGAACGCACGCTCCCCGACGAACAATCCGCCGCCCGCTCTTTCCTCGACGCCGTGCTGCGCCCCGGCAAAGACAACGCCGCCGTCATCTCCTTCACAGGAGAGCCGCGCAGCGAACAATCTCTCACTGACAACGCCTTGAGGCTGCGCGCCGCCGTCGAGCGCGTCCGCGTCGAGCTTCCGCCCGACAATCCCGAATGCGACGAAGACGTGGCGAGCGCCATCCCCGTCGATAAAGACCCGCGCTGCTGGACGGCCATCTGGGACGCAGCCTACGCGACCATCGACGAAGTGCTCTCGCACACGCCCGAGCGCACGCGACGCGCCATCATCCTCCTTTCCGACGGCGACGACACCGGCAGCCGCACCAAGCGACAGGAGGCCATCGACTTCGCCGTCAAATCCAACGTCGTCGTCTACTCCATCGGCATCGGCGACCGCGAGCTTTACGACATCGACGAAGGCGCGCTCCGCAAAGTCTCCGAGCAGACCGGAGGCCGCGCCTTCTTCCCGCGCAATCGGACTGAGCTAACGGACGCCTTCCGCCTCATCGAACAGGAACTGCGCTCCCAGTACCTCGTCGCCTACTCGCCCGCCAACAAAACCCGCGACGGCTCCTTCCGCCGCGTCCAGATAGAGATAACCAACCCCGAGCTTCGCAAACAAAAACTCCGCCTCCTCTATCGTCAGGGCTACTACGCGAGAAAATGATGAATTAGGAATGCGGAATGATGAATGAAAAGCAAAAAAGCTTTGGTCTTCAATTCATCATTTCGCATTCCGCATTCATCATTCTTTCGTGTATTCTCTTTTGCGAAGCCGGAAAATTTAGCGCGCAGGGGAGGGCAGAGGATTGCTGGTTCATATCATCGCGGATTACGGCGGGGGCGATTTGGCCTTCGCGGAGGTGGTGCAGCGCATCAAGATGTACTTGCCGGACGCGGAGCCCGTGTGGACGCCCGTGCCCGCCTTCTCGACGCTCGGCGCAGGGTTTTGCGTGGCGCAGTTGGGGATGAACGAAGCGCCTGCGGGGACGATTATCTATCACAACGTCGCGCCGCGCACGGACGCGGAAGAGGCGCGAGAGGATAACGCGGGCGAGCGTTTGGCCTTTGCGCGTCTGCCGACGGGCGTGCGCGTTATCGGCGTCAACGCGGGCGAGGCGTTCTCTTTTGTGCGCGAAGCGGCGGAGGAATTGCGCTGGGCTGCCGTCGCCGCCGAAGGCTCGCAGTTTCGCTCGCGCGACCTCTTTCCGCAGGCGGCGGCGCAGATTGCCCTCGGCCAGCCCGAAGCCCTCGCCGAAGAAATCGAGCGCGACGTGATTCCCGAAGTCCCGCCCAATCGCATCGCCTACATCGACGGCTACGGCAACCTCAAGACGACCATCAGGCTCGAAGTCGAGCGCGCACATTCCGGCTCGCGCGTGCGCGTTCTGATTGGCGACGCCGAACAGGCTGCGACCGTGAGCGACGGCACTTTCGCCGTCGAGCACGGGCAGATGTCGTTCGCACCCGGCAGTAGCGGCTGGACAGACAAGCAGGGTGCGGAGACGCGCTGGATGGAGCTTTTCCTTCGCGGCGGCAACGCCTGGGAAGCATTCAAACGCCCGTCAATCGGCGACCGCGTAGAACTCATCTTTGAGTAGCATCGTTTTCATCTTTAAGTAGCATTCTCTTCAGGAGCTTAAAACGGCGCGCGGCATGAAGAGTCCCTTACTGCTATCACTGTTCGACGAGACGGAGCGACGACCGCTCTCCGTGTCGGAGTTGACCTCGCAGGTGCGCGGGGCGATAGAGAATCGTTTCGCTTCCGTCTGGGTCGAGGGCGAAATCTCGAACTTCAAGGCGCACGCTTCCGGCCACTGGTATTTCACCGTCAAGGACGAGAGCGCGCAGCTTCGCGCCACCTGTTTTCGAGGCATCAATCGCGCCATCCGCTTTCGCCCTTCGGACGGCTTGCAGGTACGCGTGCGCGGGCGGCTGACGGTCTACGAGCCGCGCGGCGAATACGAGTTGTTGGTCGAAGGGCTCGACCCCGTCGGCGCGGGCGCGCTGCGCGTGGCCTTCGAGCAGTTGCGCGAGCGGCTCGCCGCCGAAGGCTTGTTCGACGAGGAATTGAAGAGACCTCTGCCGCTTCTGCCGCGACGCATCGCCGTCGTCACCTCTCCGACGGGCGCGGCCATCCGCGACATCGTGCAGACTATCTCGCGCCGCACGCAGACCGTCCATATCCTCATCGCGCCTTCGCGCGTGCAGGGCGAAGGCGCAGGGCGTGAGATTGCCCGCGCCATCCGAAGGCTCAACGAGCATCAACGCCGGGCGGTTGCGGAAGGACGCGCGGACGAATTGATTGATGCGATTATCGTCGGGCGCGGCGGCGGGTCGGCGGAAGACCTCTGGGCGTTCAACGAAGAGGATGTCGCTCGCGCGATTCGAGCGTCGGAGATTCCGGTCATCTCTGCGGTCGGACACGAGACCGATTTCACCATCGCAGACTTCGCGGCTGACGTTCGAGCCGCGACGCCGACGGCAGCCGCCGAGCTAGTCGCAGCGCGCGAGGACGAGATTGTCGCCTTCGTCGAAGAGAAGACGCGCGACCTCTTGCGGGCGATGCGCTTTCGACTGATGAGCGAGCGGGCGCGCGTGCAGGAGGCGGCGATGTCCGAAGGCTTCGACGCGGTGCGCGAGCGTTTGCGGCTCTACCGCGAGCGCGGGCGCGTGGCCGCAAGCGCGTTGGAAAAAAGGATTTTGAGAATCGACGTGAACATGCGTCGGAGGCTGGAGGCGGCGTCGTGTCGCTTGCAGCCCGCGCAGATACAGAAGCACGCGGCGGAGGCGCGCGTGCGTCTGGCTCTGGCGCGTGCGGCGCTCGACGCGGCGGCCTCCGCTCGTCTCGACGAGTCGGGCTCGCGTCTCGCCGTCACCGTCGCATCGCTCGGCGCTCTCTCGCCGCTCGCCGTGCTCGGTCGCGGCTACGCGCTCGTGCGCGGGGCGGACGGGCGCGTCGTGCGCTCTTCGCGCGCCGTCGCGTTGAGCGAGCGCTTGAGTCTGAAGCTGGCCGAAGGGCGCGTCGTGTGTCGTGTCGAAGAAGTATCGGAGGATTAGAGAGATGTATTCACCCCCGGCAGGAGAGGGCGGACGGCGCAAGCAGAGCCGCATCGTCGTCAACGTCGATGACATAGAGAAAGAGCGCGCGCGTGCGCGTGCGGCGCGGGGCGGCATCTCGAAGCGTCTGGGTCGCGGCGGGAGGATTCTGTCGCTCGCGGGGCTTCTGGCTCTCGGCATGCTTCTGCTCGTCGCGCTCGCGGGTTATCTCTGGTATCAGAGCTACAAGAAGCGCCCGGCCTATTCGCTCGCGCTGGTGGTAGATGCGGCGCGGCGCGACGATACGGAGACGATAAACGCGCTGGTCGATTCCGACCGCGTCGCGCAGAGTCTCGCGCCGCAGGTGGTCAATAAGGCGATGGCGAGCGTGGGCGGGATGGGCACGCTGGCCGCGCCGCGCAAGCAGATTGAATCGGCGATGCCGATACTGCTGCCGGGCTTGCGCGAACAGATGCGAGCGGAAATCGCGCGCGGCGTCAAAGAAGTGGCGGCCAAGAGCGGCGACGACCTGCCCTTTCCTCTGCTCGCGCTCGGCGTCTCGCGCGCCTGCGATGAGATTAAGGAAGAAGGCGACGCCGCGACAGTGCTCTTCAAAGTCGGCGAGCGACCCATCGAGCTGTCGATGCAGCGCGTCGAAGAGCGTTGGAAAATCGTCGGCGTCAAAGACGAAGAGCTTGCGGCCAACCTCGCCGCGCGCGTCATCGGCACAATCACTCACCGGAAATGAATGGAGAACAGACGATGGACGATAGACCATAGACGATGGACAAGAGCAAGACTGTTTTTCGTCTATCGACTATCGTTCGTCGTCCAATCGTCCGATTAAAGATGAAGAAAGCATCGACGCAACAGAAGCAGAGTTTCGAGTCGTCGCTGGCGGCGCTTGAGCGAGTGGTGCGCGAGCTTGAGCGCGGCGAGCTGCCTTTGGAGAAAAGTCTTGAGTTGTTCGAGCAGGGCGTCAAGCTTTCGCGCGAATGCCAGGAGCGTCTGAACGAGGCCGAGCGTCGCATCGAAGTGCTGCTCTCGGACGGCGAAGGGCGCACGTCTCTGAGCGCCTTCGCCGCCGAAGAGTTCAGCCGCGCCGACGATGCCGCTGCCGACGATGCGGAGGAGAGCGACGAGAGCATCTTCTGAGATGAGCACCAAAGCATCCTCCGAAAAAGCATCGAGCCCGAGCGCAGCCGACGACAACGACGACACTCGGACAGAAGCGTTGAGCGTCGAAGAAGAGACGACGCTCCAGGCAGAAGCGACGGAAGAAGCGGCAACGCCTGAGACCGCCATTCCTGAAGAGGCCACAGTCGAAGAAGCATACGCGTTTCTCTCACGCTCACGCGCGCTCGTCGATGCGCGTCTCGAAGAGCTTGTGCCCGCCGCGCATTTCGCGCCCGCAGCCGTCCATGAAGCGATGCGCTGGAGTCTCTTCGCGGGCGGCAAGCGCTTTCGACCGGCGCTGCTCTTAGCCGTCGGCCATGCCTTCGGCGCAAACGACGACGAGCTTCTCACAACCGCCTGCGCCTTCGAGCTGATTCACACCTACTCGCTCGTGCACGACGATTTGCCCGCGATGGACGACGACGATTTGCGTCGCGGGCGTCCGACCTGCCACGTCCGGTTCGGAGAGGCCACTGCGATTCTCGCGGGTGACGCCCTGCAAACTCTCGCCTTTCAAGCAATCGCCGAAGACGAACGGCTCGACGCCAGCCTCCGCCTCCGGCTCATCTCCGAGCTTGCGCGCGCCGCCGGAACGCCCGACGGCATGATTGCCGGACAGGCGCACGACCTCGCCGCCGAAACGCGCACAAACATCGAAGGCTCGGAACTCGACCTCATTCACCGCCGTAAAACCGGCGCGCTCATCACGGCCTCCGCACGCGCCGGTGCGCTCATCGCCGCCGCTCACGAAAAAGAACTCGAAGCCGTCACAGCCTACGCCCGCGAACTCGGACTGCTCTTTCAAATCACAGACGACCTGCTCGATGTCGTCGCCACCGCCGAAGACCTCGGCAAAACTCCCGGCAAAGATGCACGCGCGCAGAAGGCCACCTACCCGTCGCTCTACGGCCTCGAAGCCGCGCGCAGACGTGCAGGGCGCGTCTACGCCGAAGCCTGCGCCGCCCTCGAAGAGATTCACAGAGACACCTCTATGCTTCGCGCCATCGCGCGCCTCATCCTCGAACGCCGCGCATGACAGAAACAGAGAGGACGCCCGCACTTTTTTTCAGTGAGCGGCGGCTGAGCGTTGGACGGCGCGGAGAGTTTCAGGGATGAAGGTGGTGATGTGGTGTGTGGAGGTGCGCCCGTCGGCGTAGGTTTGGTAGAGGAAGAATTCGGGGAGCTGGAGGCACGAGAGCGGGGACGATTCGAGGTAGCCGGTGTCGATGCCGATGGCGCTGTGGGCGATGTAGATGCCGTGACGCCCTAATCGACCAAGCAAGGGCAGAAGCGGCGTCGGCGTGTGGCCGAAGACGCAGGGCTTGCCGTGATAGAACTTGAAGAAGTCGGGGTCGCGCGCCCAGAGCAGTTGATGAGGCGTCGAAGCGCTCGGGTGCTTGTCGGGCTCAAGTCCGGCGTGGACGTAGAAGGCGTAGCGGTCTTCGTGATAGAGGGGCATCCCCCGGAAGAATTCGAGATGATGAGGGGGAACGGCTTCGGCTATCTCGCTTCGCGCCGCGTCGATGTCGCGCTCGGTCTTGATTAAGAGGTCGTGGCCTGTGTACTGGCGGAAGGTCTCACTGCTTCCGACCGCTTCGTGCAGCCAGACGGTTTTGCGCTCGTCGATGAAGTCGAGCAGCATCTGCTCGTGATTGCCGCGAAGGACGATGACTGATGAGGCAGAGTGTTTCGCCGTCTCGTGAAGCGCTATCACGTCTTCGACCGTGCCGGGAACGTCTTCGCAACGGTCGATGAGGTCGCCGAGAAGGACGAGCGTATCGGTCGAGGGGTCGCGCGGCAGCATCTCGACGAGGCGGCGCAACTGCGTGCGCCGACCGTGAACGTCGCCGATGACGAAAGTCCTCATACCAGTGTCGCGTCTCTGCGAATTTTCTGCTGCGTGGCTTCGATGCGCTGCATCAGATGGCGGAAGCGCTCGTCTCCGCGCAAGGCTTCCCAGTCCGGGTTCGACTCGAACCAGGGAAGATTTTCGTTGCCGAGGTTAATGGCAATCTCCAGCCAGCGAAAAGCCTCTTCGCTCTCGCCGAGCAGGGCATAGGCGGAGGCGAGCCAGTAGGCGATGTCGTGGTCGGCGGCGGCCGTGTCGCACACGTGCTCGGTCAGTTCCGCACGCGCTTCGTCCGCCTGACCCTGCTTGATGAGACAGATGGCAAGTATCGGTCGGATGCCGTCCATGCGCGGATGTCGCGCGAGCACTT
Organism: Pyrinomonadaceae bacterium; assembly: GCA_036399175.1. GTDB lineage: Bacteria > Acidobacteriota > Blastocatellia > Pyrinomonadales > Pyrinomonadaceae > DASWNP01. The sequence goes on from DASWNP010000026.1 coordinate 91,857, forward strand.
CGCGCAGTATCTCGATGGCCTCCGAGTGATGCCCCTGCCGGCTCAGGACGACGGCGCGGAAGGTTTTAATGAGCGGATGATGCGGCTCAAGGGCAGCGCCCATCTCAAGCTCTGCGAGCGCGTCGGCGTAGCGAGCCTGATACATGAAGACGCGGGCGCGGTTGTAGCTGACGACGACGCGCTCGGCCGGGTTGAGCTGAAGCATGCGGTTGAAGCTGGCTAAAGCTTCGTCGTAGTTTCCGTCGAGGCGATTGAGCACGGCGTTGACGAAATGAACGCCGACATCGTTGGGCGCTTCGTGGCGCAGGATGTCAACCCAGGCGCGCGCCTTCTCCTTCTCGCCGCGCGCGAGAAAAATGAAAATCATGTGGAGGCGCGCTTCGAGAAGCTGCGGGTCGAGGTCGAGCGCGCGGTTGAACTCCTCTTCGGCGCGCTCGTAGTCTTCGGCGTCGCCGAAGCCCTTGATGACGCGGTTCGAGTATGCGCCGCCGAGCGCGCAGTGTGCGAGCGCGAATTTCGGGTCAAGCTCGATGGCGCGGCGGAAGTGTTCGATGGCCGAGTCGGAATCTTCGCGTGCGAGCGTGTGATAGACGAACTTGCCGTGACAGTCGCGCCCGCGCAGGTACTCTTCGTAGGCGGCGGCGACGCGCGTGGCGTGGCTCGCCACGTCCACCTTCTCGTCGGGTCGCTGCTCGACGCTAAGGCCGCCGACGATGCGCTGCGCGATAGTGTCCTGCACGGCGATGAGGTCTGCCGCCGAAGCGTCGATGCGCTCGCTCCAGAGGATATTGCCCGTCTGCACGTCCAGGAGTTGGACGTTGACTCTCAATCGCTCGCCGACGCGCAGGAAGCTTGAAGAGAGCACGGCATCGACGCTCATCTCGCGCCCGGCTTCGAGCGGGTCAATCTCCTTGCCCTGATACTTCACGATGAGCGAAGAGGGGCGGACGATGAGCGAGCGCAGGCGCGCAAGCTCTGTGATGACGGCGTCGGCGAGCGAAAACTCGTAGAAGCTGACTTCGGGGTCGTTGTTGAGATTGCGGAAGGGGAGGATGGCGATTGACTTGGTTGCGCCGAGCGTGCCCTGCGTCGTGTGGTGCGCTTCCTGCGTGACGTTGCGCGGTGCGCCCGCGCCGGAGTTCTGTGTGGACTGCCGCGACGGCGGGACGGACGAGCCGGGCGGAACGGAGGTGGGCGTCGCTTCCGCGCCCGTCAAGCTTCGCAGCCAGCGACGAAACGTGCGACCGAAGCTGCGAGAGCTGCCCTCATGTCTGGGCGGGACGGGCATGACGCTAGCGTGTATCTCGGTAGGGTCTGTGCCGTCGCCTATCTCGCGGCGCGCGAGCCGCAGCTCGTCGCGCATCTCGACCATGCTCTGATAACGCGCGTTCGGGTCTTTCGCCAGCGCGCGGTTGAGAATCTCCTGAAGGCGAGGCGGCGGATTGTCCGAGCGCATCTCGGAGATGGGCTTAGGCGTATCGTGCAGGACGGCGTAACGCACCTCGACGCTCGTCTGCCCGCGAAAAGGCCACGTGCCCGAAAGCACTTCGTAGAGCAGCACTCCGGTCGAGAAGATGTCAGCGCGATGGTCAACGCGCTGACCCGTCGCCTGTTCGGGCGCGGCGTAGGTGGCCGTGCCGTAAGGCACGCCCATCTCGGTCAGGTGGATGTTGGCTTTGCCTTCATGCTCACGCTCGTCTAAGAGCTTCGCCAAACCGAAGTCGAGCACTTTGACGAGCCCGTTCTTCATCACCATCACGTTTCCGGCCTTCACGTCGCGGTGGATGATGCCGCGCGCGTGTGCGGCGGCCAAAGCGTCCGAGACCTGGTAGGCGATGGAGACGGCGCTCGGCAAATCGAGCGGGCGACCGCCCACGAGCTGGCGCACGTTCTTACCTTCGACGTACTGCATGACGATGAAGTGCAAGCCCTCGATTTCGTGCAGCGCGTAGATGGTGCAGATGTTCGGGTGGTCGAGCGAAGAGGCGAGCTGCGCTTCGCGCTCGAATCGTTTGAGATTGACCTCGCGCGCCGTCAACTCCGGCGCGAGCACCTTGACGACTACCGTGCGATTCAGTTTCTCGTCCGTCGCTTTATAGACTGTGCCCTGCCCGCCCGAGCCGAGCTTTTCGAGGATGCGATAGTTAAGAAGATTAGAGCCAATCATCAGGAAGTTCTAACTTTGCCGCCCGACCCCTTGTTCGCTTTGACAGAAATGACAGATGTGGCAGACCCTTCTTCCGGCGCGTTCGAGATTGTAAGCTTCGCGCTTCCAATCTTCAATCGCAAATCTGAAATCTGAATTTCCGAGCCGTCTCGACTGGCGCACGGCCAGCCCTCAGTCGTGCACCGTTCAACCACGCGGAGGCGTGCCCCACCCCGAGCCGACGTACTTTCCATCCTCCACGATACAAGGCACGGTCGGGTCGCCGTCCGAGAGGGCGAGCATCTCCTTGCGGCGCGCACGGTCGTTCTGCGCGTCATACTCCGTCCACTCCAAGCCCTTCGACTCGTAGTAATCCCGCGCCTGCTGGCAATACGGACACCCCGGCTTGATATACATCACCAATCCCATTTTCGTTTTCCTCCCTGCCCCCTAGTTTAACAAAGGGTAGTCTGGAGTCTAAAGTCTGGAGTCTAAGAGTCAAAAGCAGAAAGCATTTGTCTTCGACTTCTAGACTCCAGACTTTAGACTCCAGACTGTTTTTGATACTCTCCTAAGCGAGACGAAGGCAATCTGCGGGGGAGGGGATGGCGATGTTTGAGAGCGACCTTCTCGACCCATACGAAAAACTTATTCCCATCGAAATTTTAGGCCAGCGCGTCGAAGTGCCGGAGAACAACACGCTGCTGCGCTGTTTCCAGTTTCTCTCCATCAACACCATCTCCTACGGCGACTTCTGCTGGAACGGCGACTGTACGCATTGCCAGTTCTGGTATCACGAAGCAGGACAAACCGGCGACGCCGACAAGCCCGCGCTCTCCTGCCGCTTCAACGTCCGCGAAGGCATGGTCATCACCCGCGTCAGCCAGTTCGTCCAGCTCGAAGGCATTAACAGGTGACAGAGCAACCGCCCCGGGCAGCGCGGCTCGCCGCTCGCGTCTGCCGCCTGACTGAAAGGATTTACCAGCATGCGCTTTGAATACTACCACGACGGTCTTGAGGACGTGCCGAAGCTCTCGATTGACGGCACCGTTCCGAATAGCATTCATTTCTCCCACTGGAGCGGCAACGAGACGCCGGAGTCTGTGCGCGCCGACACTTCGACCGAGATTGCCGTCAACCTCGTCGCCTCGCCGAACCGCCGCGAGCTGACGCGCGGCATCGAGCTTGTCACCAACAACCACTTCGATACGGACGGCGTGCTCTCGGTCTGGACGGTGCTCACGGGCGAGCGCGCTCTCCCTCTAAGAGACAAGCTCATCGCCTCTGCCGAGGCGGGAGATTTTTCCGAGTACGCGGGCGAGCAGGCCGTCCGCGCGAGCATCGTCATACAGGGCGGCGACCAGCCCGTCGCCGGTGGCGGCGTCGCGTCGCCTCTGGCGCGAAGCTTAGCGGGCGGCGGGCGCGTCGATGAAGCGCGCGCTTACGAATTGGTGCTGCCCGAAGTTGAGCGCGTGCTGACGCGCACGGACGACTTCGAGCCGCTCTGGCGCGAAGAGTGGGCGGAGATTGCGAGGGCTTTGGAGAGCTTCGAGCGCGGTGCTTCACGCGTCGAAGAGGACAGGGAGGCGCAGCTTTCTCTGGTAACGCTCGCGCCCGACATCTACGGCGAGTCGGGCTTCAGGCCGACTCGTCACAGCGCGCCCTACACGGCCATCTCGCGCCATGCGCGCGGTCAGGTTTATCTCATCGCCATCCCGCTCGACGGCGGCTGGGGCTACCGCGTCGATTATCCTTACTATTCGTGGGCTGTCACGATTGTACGCCCGCGCATCACGCGCCGCGACTTCGCCGCGCTCGTCGCTCGCTTAAACGAGGTGGAGAAAGATTCGACGCGCGGACGCTGGCGCACCGACAGGAGCGAGCTTGCCTCAGCCGCGAAGTTTTCCGACGAGCACGGACTGCTTTCCGCTTCCGGGCTCTCGCCCGAAAGAGTCGCCGGAGAACTGCGCGCCGTGCTCTTGGAGCTTCGCGGCGAGCATGGAGAGACTCGGCTCGCCGAAGTTGGGAGCGTTTAGCGGAGGCAGCTTGGCAGACTGGGACGAGCGTTACCTGCGCGGGGAGCACGCGACGGAAGAGCCGAGCCGCTTGCTTGTGCGCGCCGTCGAGGAAGTTGTGCCGGGGCGTGCGCTCGATTTGGCGTGCGGCGCAGGGCGTCACGCGGTTTTTCTGGCCGGGCGCGGCTGGCGAGTGGTCGCCGTCGATTCCTCGCGCGTCGGCATCGAGCTGACAGAGAGGCGCGCGGCCGAGCGCGGCGTCGAGATAGAAACGCACGTCGCAGACCTTGAGCGCGGCGAATTTCAAATCGAGCCGGAGGCTTACGATCTCATCTGCGATTTCTACTATCTCCAGCGCGAACTGTTCCCACGAATCCGCGCCGGTCTGCGCACGGGCGGCATGCTCGTCGCCGCCATTCACCTCTTCGACGACACGCCCGATGCGCGTCCCTCGAACCCCGACTTTCTCCTTCAACCCGGCGAACTGCGCCGCGAGTTTCCCGGCTGGAATATCAAGCACTATCACGAAACCAGCCGCATCGACGACGACGCCGGCGAACATCATCGACGCACGGCGGAAATCATAGCTGTTAAAAAGTCTGGAGTCTGAAGTCCGGAGTCTGGACTCAAAACCGTAAAGCGTTTTGTCTTCGGACTCCAGACTTCAGACTCCAGACTCCAGACTATCTTATGCAGGATGTCATCATTATCGGCGCGGGGGCTGCGGGGTTGGCGGCGGCTTTGTGGTGTGAGGAGTTGGGGCTGGATACTTTGGTGCTGGAGGAGCGGGCGGAGATTGGCGGGCAGCTTCTGTGGGTTTACAACCCGGTGGAGAATTATTTGGGGGCGCGGGCGGCTAACGGGCGCGAGCTGCGGGACAGGTTCGCGGAGCAGTTGGAGAGTGCGGAGTTCGACCTTTGGACGGAAGTGGAGATTGAGAGCGTCGATGTGCGTGCGAGGCGCGTGCAGTTGCGGAGCGGTGAGAAATTGGAGGCCGTCAGTTTGATTATTGCGACGGGCGTGAGGCGCAGGCGTCTGGGCGTGGAGGGCGAGGCGGAGCTGGCGGGGCGCGGCGTGTTGGAGTCGGGCGCAGGCGAGCGCGACAGTGTGGCCGGGCGCGACGTGTGCATCGTCGGCGGCGGCGACGCGGCGGCTGAGAACGCGCTGCTGCTCGCGGAGGTTTGCCCGACCGTGACGCTCGTGCATCGAGGCAAAAAGCTGAGCGCGCGGCGCGAGTTCGTCGAACGCATACAGGGCGAGCACTGCATCACTGTCTTCAGGGAGGCGACGCTCGAACGCATCATCGGCAGAGAGGAAGTCGAAGCGGTCGAAATCCTCCGTCGGGGCGCAATCAAGCCGTTTCAGATGGCGGTGGGCGGCGTGCTCATACGCATCGGCGTCGAGCCGAACACGGAGCTGTTCGCCGGGCAGATAAACTTAGACGAGCGCGGCTACGTCACAGTCAACCGCGAGCAAGAGACGAGCGCGGAGCAGGTCTTCGCCATTGGCGACGTGTCGAATCCGCTTGCTCCAACCATTGCGGGCGCGGTCGGCGCGGGCGCAACCGCCGCCAAAGTCATCGCCTCGCGTTTGAATCGCGGCCTCAGGTAAACGCGGCGAAGGTTGGGCGCGCATGTCGTGCTGGTCTTCGCAGAAGATGCGTCGGCGTGCGGTTGCCTTCTGTTGCGGGGGCTGCTAATTTCTGTGCAAAACATTTCGAGGTCGGAGAAGCGAGTGAGCTACGAAACTATCACACCGGCGGAGCTTTCCGAGCGCCGCAAGCGTGGCGACGAGCTGCTGCTTATCGACGTGCGCGAGCCGGATGAATACGCGCTGGCGCACATCGAAGGGGCGCGGCTTCTGCCGCTCAGTCTTTTCAACGAGTGGGCTGAGACGCTCGACCCGGAAACAGACACCGTCTTCATCTGTCATCACGGCATCAGGAGCGCGCAGGTCTGCACCTACTTCGCGCGGCAGGGCTTCAGCCGTCTCTACAACCTCGAAGGCGGCATCGACCAGTGGTCGCGCGACGTAGACGCGAGCGTGCCGAGATACTGAAAAGCAAGCAGGAAGGCCGCAAGTATGAAGGATGAAAAGGAAGACGGTTCGGCGTTGAATGAAGACTTTCATCCTTCATCCTTCATCCTTCATCCTTCGATGCAGGCTTACAGTGAAGAGCACGTCAGGGCTTATCCGGTCGAGTACATCGCGGGGATTGACCTGTACAACGCGGGGGAGTTTCATGCGGCGCACGATGCATGGGAAGAGCGCTGGATGGACGAGGTCGGCGAGCGGGAGAAGCTTTTTCTGCAAGCGTTGATTCAGTCGGCGGTGGTGTTTCATCACCTGGAAATCGGGAGGCCGGGCGCGGCGCGCGAGATGTACCGGCGGGCGAAGGAGAAGTTCGCGCGCCTCGGTTGTGAGCGCTTCATGTCGCTCGACCTCGTTGACTATCAGGCGCAGCTCGAACGCGCTCTTTCGTGGCTGACGAGCGCCGCCGACCCGCGACTCGTCGAGCCGCCGCCCTTCGAGCCGCCGCATATTCGTCTGCTGCCGGAAGTGATGGACTACGATTGATGACAAGCGAACCCGGTAAATTCTGGACGCGCGACGTGCGGGTGCTGCTCATCGCCCTGTGGCTCGGAGGCGCGCTCTTCTTCAGCTTCGCGGTCGCGCCGAGCGCCTTCGCCGTGCTTCCGTCGCGCGAGCTGGCGGGCAGCGTCGTCTCGCGCACGCTCAAGGTCGTGAACGTCAGCGGCTTCGTCATCAGCCTGCTCCTGCTGGCGACGGCCTTCGCCGCACGTCAGGCTTTGAAGCGAAACACGTTTTATATGGAGCTTGGCGCGCTCGCGCTCGTCGCCGCATCGACAGTCGTCGGGCAATGCGTAATCGGAGCGCGGCTCGCGGCGCTTCGCGCGGCGATGGGGCGACCCGTCGACGAGCTGTCGCAGCAAGACCCTCTGCGCGTCGCCTTTAGCAGCCTGCACGGTTATTCAGTCCTCGCGCTCGGCGTCGGAATGCTGGCGGCGCTCGCCGCGTTTTTCCTGATGGCACGCCGGAATAGAACAGTCTGAAGTCTGGAGTCTAAAGTCTGGAGTCTGGAGTCTGGACTAAAAGACAAATGCTTTTTGTTTTGACTCCGAGACTCCAGACTCCGGACTCCAGACTTAAACGGGAGGAGATTTCAGGGTGGAGATTATCGAAGGTATCGGCGAGTGGCGCGACCGTTACGCGCGCTGGAAGCTGACGAACGAGATGCGCGACGACGAGGTCGGGGCGCATTACCCCTGGGTGGCGAATCGCCACGCGCCTTTCGTTCCGGCGCGACGCGCTCTGCCGATGCTCAACCTCGCGCTCCTGACCTCGGCGGGCGCTTACATCGACGGCAGCGAAGCCTTCGATACGAGCATCGCGGGCGGCGACGTGTCGTTTCGTGAAATCCCGATTGAGGTCGAGGCCGGAGATTTGAAGTGGTCGGCGCGCGGCTACGACCCGGCGGCCGTTCTGGAAGACATGAACGCGCAGGTGCCCATCGCGCGCCTTCTGGAATTTGAAGGCAACGGCATCATCGGACAACTCAACCCGGTCTTCTGGAGTCTCTGCGGTTTTATTCCGAGCGCCGCGCGTTTCGTTGAAACCTCTCTGCCGCAACTGGTCGAGCGCGTCAGGCGCTACGAAGTGCAGGCCGCGCTGCTCGTCCCCGCCTCGCGCCTCTGCCATCAGACGATGGCGCTCGTCGCACGCGCGCTGGAATCGGCGCGCATCCCGACGATGACGCTCGCCGTCGAGCGTGAAGTGATGGAGCGCGTGCGCCCGCCGCGCGCCGTCTACTATGCGGGCAAGCTCGGCAGCGTCGCGGGTCTTCCCGGCTGGCCTGAGCACCAGCGACGCATCCTCGACGAATCTCTCCGCCTCATCGAGCCGATGGATCAGATCGGCGTCCGCAAACTCAACGTCGAGCTTGAAACCACCGTCGAAGAAGGACGTGGAGAAAGATGAAAAGCAAGGATGAAGAATGAAGGCGGAAGGATGAAAGCCTCCCAAGTCGCTTGAGAGGCTTTCTTATTCATCCTTCATCCTTCCGCCTTCCGCCTTGCTTTTCATCCTTCCGCCTTCCGCCTTCCTACTTGCATTTCAGCGATGACCTCTTCGACCTGCTCGAAGTTGAAGGGCTTGGCGATGACGGCATCGACGAGCCGGCGCTCGGCGAGAGTCTCCAGTGTCTCGGTGCCGTGACCGGTGACGACTACGACGCGCAGGCGCGACCCGAAGCGTCGGCGTATCTCACGCGCGACTTCCCAACCGTCCATCTCAGGCATCGAAAGGTCTGTGAAGACCAGGTCGAAGCTCGCCTGTGAGAGAGCGTCGAGGGCGGCGCGGCCTGCGTCGGCAGCCGTCACCTGATGGCCGAGCGCGCCGAGCATCTCGACGAGGGTGTCGCGCACGAAGGGCTCGTCGTCGACGACGAGGATGGAGAGCGCGTGCGCGCTCGTCCGCGTCGTGCGCTCGGAGGCCGGAGTTTGCGCGGGCGCGACCTGCGGCAACTCGACCGTGAAGGTCGTGCCGTGTCCGACCTCGGATTCGACGCTCATGCGTCCACGATGGCGCTCGATGATGCCGTAGCTGACGAAGAGGCCGAGCCCGGTGCCGTGTGTGCCCTTCGTGCTGTAGAAGGGCTCGAAGATGCGCTCGCGCACCTCTTCGCTCATCCCCGTGCCGTCGTCCGTGAAGAGCAGGCGGGCGAAGTCGTCTGTGCGCTCGGTGCGAATCGAAAGCTCGCCGCCCTCGGGCATCGCATCGACGGCGTTGACGATGAGATTGACGAAGACTTCGCGCAGCTCCGAGGCGTTGCCTTCGGTGTAGAGCCCAGGCTCGGCGTCGAACCGGACGCGGTAATGCAGGCCGCGCGCACGCGCTTCGTTCTCCCAATGCGTGCGCGTGATTTCGACGGCGTCGCGCAGGAGATTCCCCAGTTCGAGCAGCTCGAACTGTTCGCCGGGCGACTGGCGCGCAAAGGTGCGTATGCGCCGGACGGTGTTGGCGGCATCTTCGGCGGCGGTCTCGATGATGTCGAGGCTGTGCGTCATCTCCGGGTCGTAAGTCAGGCGACGCATGAGCTGCGCGCGCCCGAGGATGGCTGCGAGCGCATTGTTGAAGTCGTGCGCGACGCCGGAGGCGAGTTGTCCGAGGGCGCGCAGCTTGTCGGCCTGCGCGGCGCGCTCGCGTTCCTGCTTCTGCTCGGTGATGTCGCGCGCCATGCCGAGCACGCCCGTGATGCGGCTGTCGATGACGAGCGGCGCGTAGTCGAGCTGAGCGTAGCGCATCTGGTTATCGCTCGTCAGGAAACGCACTTCGCAGGCTTGCGGCTCGCCTTCGAGCGCACGCGCGAAACGCTCGGAGACCGTCTCGCGGTCGGCCTCGTGGATAGTCTCGGAGAAATGGCGGCCAATCAGGTTCTCTCTGCGGTAGCTGCCCATCGAGAAGGCCGCGCCGTTCGCCCACTGGAAGTAGCCTCCGGTGTCGAGGGCGAAGATGGCTTCGCGCGCGCTCTCCAGAATGTTTTCGAGAAGCGATTGCCGCTCGCGCGCCATGCGCTCGAACTGCCGAAGCTCCGAGAGGTCGCGCACGGTGCAGACCGTGCCGACGAGCGCGCCGCCTTCCTGCTCGAAAATCGGCTCGGCGGTGACGAGCAGGGGGCGCTCCAGTCGTTCGGGCATGTATTCGAGCGTCACGGCGCGACGCTCGGCCAGAGCTTTCTCGACGATGCAGGTTTCGACCGTGCCGCTTCGCGTGGCGCGCAAAGTGTCGCAGCAGAGCCGACCGAGCAGGCTGTGCGGCGGGGCGTCTTCCAGCGCAGCGCCCGCGCGATTGACGCGACTGAGTCGTCGCTCGTTATCGAAGATGAAAATGCCGTCGGACATGGCATCGAAGGTCGCTTCCCACGTCTGCTTGGCGCGGGCGACCATGTCGAATAGCTCGGCCTGACGAATGGCGATGCCGGTCTGGTCTGCGACGGCGCGTGCGAGCGCGATGTCGGATTCGCGCCAGTGGCGCAGCTCGCGGACGGTAGAGAGGGCGAAGGTGGCGGGCGTCTCTTCGCCGACGCGGATGGCGGCATACATGATGGAGCGCGTGCCCAGCTCGCGCAGAATCTTTTCGTAGGTGGGTCGCAGGCGCTCGTCGCCGGCCGCGTCGTCGAAGGCGAGGACGCCGTGCTCGCGTATGTGCTCGATGAGACCGGCGACGGTCGGGATGCTGTACTCGCGCCCGGCCGGGCGGACGCCTTCGACGACGTACTCGGCGACGCTGCGGACGACGCCCGCCTCGCGGTCGAGCATGAAGAGCACGCAGCGGTCAACGTCCAGGTGCAAGCCCAGCTCGCTGACAGCCGTTTTGAAGACTTCGGCGGGGTCGAGCGAGCGGCGCACGGCGCGCGTGATGCGGTTGATGAGAGCTTCGCGCTCGGCCTGCTGCGCAAGCTCGGCCGTGAGTGCCTGCAACTGCTGGATGGAAGCGTTGAGACGCTGCTCGGCTTCGATGCGCTCGGTCACGTCGCGCGCCGTCGCGCGCCGGACGCCCGTCGGCTGTCCCTGCGCGTCGCGCATCTGCGTGCTCAACACTTCCAGATAACGCGAAGCGCCGCGCCCGTCCCTGACGCGATAGACGGCGCGCGAAGGCTGCTCTACGGACGAAGCATCAGAGGGGCTCGCGGAAGAGACTTCGGAGCCAACGGATGCCGAAACGTCGAAGCGGGCGGGCGGCTCTTCGCCCTCTTCGCTCGCGGTGGAGAGTCGCTCCGCGCCGAACAGCTCCGCGAAGCGCATCCCGGTCAGCTCCTTCGCCGGACGACCGAAGAAACGCGCGCCCGCTTCGTTGATGCCGGTGATGAGTCCGTCGGGGCTGCTCGTGTAGATGATGTCACCGGCCTGCTCGAAGATGTTTCGGTAGTGGCGCTCGACGGCGTGGCGCTCGGCGAGGCGCGCGACCTTGACGACAAGCTCCTGCCGCCGGAAAGGAAGCTCAAGGTAATCGTCCGCTCCGGCGCGCAGGCCGAGCATGTAATCGTCGTCGTCCGTGCGACGGGCGCTCACCAGAAGCAAGGGGACTGAAGCGGTGCGCGCGTCGCGCTTCAGCCGGTCGCAAAGCTCAAGGCCGTCCATCGAAGGCATGACGACATCGCTGATGATGACATCGGGTTCAACCGTCTGCGCCAGCTCGAAGGCGTGCGCGCCGTCGCGCGCGCCGACCACCTCGTAACCCTCGCGCTCCAGCAGCCGACACATCACCTCAAGCACGTTCGGCTCGTCGTTGACGACGAGCACGGTGGCGCGCGTTTGAGTGCCGGCGTGGCTATTCATAAGCAGAGAGAAAACGTCTGACAGGAGGCGAGGCCGTCGGTCGCAAGCATCTCGGAGGTCTCTTGCCGAAGCCTCTATCACTTGCGCATTGCCGGGAAACCTTCCTGAGATTGATGAGGAATAAGGCGAGCGTCTGCTGCCTCTCACGTCCGAGCCTGGACACGAACAAAGTCACCTGCAAACGGTGCAGCCCGGCGGTTATCAAATAGAGGTCGCTGAGTCGCTGACGGAAAAAGTATAACAGAAAAAGAGTCTGGAGTCTGGAGTCTAAAGTCTGGAGTCTGAAGTTTAGAAAGTCCGGAGTCTGAAGTCTGGAGTCAAAGACTAATGCTTTTGGTTTTGACTCCAGACTCCAGACTCCAGACTCCGGACTGTTCTATTTGAAGTTGACGAGACCGGCGCTGCCGGTGAAGCCGACGCCGAAGCTGACGACGAGGGCCGGGCCGGGAGGGAAGTTTCGGGCGGCGAGCATAAAGCCGGTGGAGGCCGAGGAGAGGTTGCCGTAGCGACGCAGGATTTCGTAGGAGAGCGCGACGCGCGGCGAATCCTCTGCGAGTTCCAGTTGGGCGCAAACGCCGTCGAGAATCTTCTTGCTGCCGGTGTGAATCAGGCAATGACCGACCTGTTCGAGACTTGAGACGGGCGAACGGGGATGCGCGAGCGCGGCTCTGACGGTGCGGACGGCGTAGTGCGCGCCTCTCTGCGGCACGTTGGGACGCATCAGGTAATTGGGCTTGCCCGCAGACTCAGGCCGAAGGCTTCCGCCCTCCATCGCCAGCAGCTCGACATCCTCCGGCACATCGTTTGTCAGGTGCGCGGCGGGGCCGAACGTCGCCAGGCTCTCTTCTTCTTCGTCGCCGACCAGGAGCGCCACCGCCCCGTCGCCGAACAGCATGGCCTGTATGACGTAGGTCGTCTCCAGCCTCTGATGCTCCAGCCTGCGCTCGTCGATTCCGCCTGTCCGACGCATCCTGACCAGTTCACGAAAGCCGAAATAACGCTTGCCGACGAGCGGCGGAATGTAAGGCGTGTGCGATTCGGCCATGATAATCAAGACCTTCCTGCCGCGATTGGCCGCCACGTACCAACCCGCCACCTCGACGGCCTTGAGCAGCACGGCGCACCCCTGCGCCTGCATGCTGATAGTGCTCATCGTGCGCGATAAAACGGCGTGCATCTTCGCCGAAACTTCGGCGACGAGCGAGGGCAGAAGCTGTGCGGGCGTGTTGGTGGCGGCAATCAGGAGGCCGACCTGCGAGGGGTCGCCGCCCCAACGCCTGAGGCAACGCCGCGCGGCTTCGACGCTCAGCTCCGTTGCCGAGGTGGTCGTGCGCATCGGCTCGCCGCACAGCATCGAAGGATAGTTCGACAGCGCCGAGTATCGCTCATCGACGCCGAGGTTCCGAATCATACCGGCCAGCTCGTCCGAGAGCTTCGGTCGGAGCACGAGCATGAGTTCCTCTGTGCTGAAACGATGTTCGGGCAGCGCCGTCGCCAGTGCCAGCAGGTTGACCACCTTTTAATTCTCCTAGTGAGCTTCGGAGGGAAACTTGCGGAAACCAAGAGAGGTATTTTGCGATGAAAAGATAGAACAGTAAAGCCCGGCAGCCTTTGACTGCTCAGGGCGCGGGGAGGCGTGCGAGGGCATCTTCGCCGAGGCTGCCGAAGTAGAGAAAGCCCGCGTGCTCCTGCACGCTGGAGATTTGCGCGAAGCGCCCCGCGGGGTCTTGCAGGTTTTCGACGACGCGGCCTGACGGGTCGAGCGCGAGGACGACCGAGTCGCGCGCAGGCGCAGGCTGGAGCGAGGCGGGCAGGCGCAGGAGAATTTTTCTGAGGAAGGGGCGCGAGAGCAGACGGTCGAGCAAGGGGTTACGCGGGCTGATGAGGGCGAGCCAGAAGCGCGAGCGAGCGTCGGAAGAGATGCCGTCGGGGAAGCCGGGCAGGTTCTCGATGAAGATGTCGCTCTGCGGGCGTCTCGACGGGTCGAGCCAGAAGCGGCGGACGCGATACTTGCCCGTCTCGACGACGAGCACGAAGGATTGGTCTGGACTGACGGCGACGCCGTTGGCGAAGTAGAGCCCGCCCACGAGCAGCCGGACGGATTTCGACTTCGGGTCGTAAGCCAAAAGCCGCCCGTTCGGTCTGTGCTCGAACAAGTCCCACTTGTAGCGCGCGACCGGGTATTTGTACGAAGCGTCGCTGAAATAGATTGTGCCGTCGGCGGCGATACTTACGTCGTTCGTGAAACGAAAGGGCACGCCGTCGGCTGACGTGCAGAGGACTTCGACCTTGCCCTCCTTCGAGACGGAGAGCAGACCCCGGTCGGCGTCGGCGACGATGAGATTGCCCTCCCGGTCGAAGTCCATGCCGAGCGGACGCCCGCCCGTCCGTGCGAACAACTCGGCGCGGCTACCGTCGCGCGCAAATCGCACGATGCGTCCGTCAACCATCCCGCCGTAGATGCGACCCTCCGCATCGACCGCGACGCCCTCCGGCCCCGTCCCGACACCCCTCCCGATTATCTCGACGGACGCGAGCCTTGAGTTTCGCGCGTACACACCTTCGCGCGCGGGCGCAGGAGGCGGCGTCCAGCCTTCGGGGTTGATGGGCACAGGCCACAAGAGCAGATAGAGCGACAGCAGTCCGAGGGCGAGGAGAAAGAGTAGGAGGAGTTTGCGTCTCATCACGAAAAAAGTCCGGAGTCTGGAAGACTGAAGTCCAAAGTCTAAAACTATTATAGACCTCGGACTTCAGGCTTTTCGACTCCGGACTTCAGACTTCGAGACTCCGGCGACTCGCCTACGGCTGGCGCGGCGTGTCCTGAGTGGTGGCGGTAACAGACGACTTGGCGAAGTAGCCCTGCCGATAGGTGAGACGAAGGTTCTGCTTGCGCATCTCGGGATTGACGACCTCGATTTTCACCTGCCGGTATGAGCCGTCCTTCTTCTTGTTGGTGGGCGAGTAGGCGACGAGGTATTGCGAGCGCAGCTCCTGCTGAATCTGCGCGAAGGCGGCGCGCAGGTCTGACTCGTCGCGCGGGAAGTACGCGCGCCCGCCCGTGCGCTCGGATACTTTGCGCAGCGACGCTTCCTCGACGCCGTCGAAGTTGAAGCTGTCGCCGATGCCGATGGAGTAGATGACTGCGTCGGACTTGATGGCGTGGTCGATGGCCTCGGTCATCTTCAGACGGCTGCTGGTATCAACTCCGTCGCTCAGGAGAATGATGGCGCGTCGCGTCTTGTCGGAAGTGTCGGAGAGAATCTCTTTCGACGTGACCCAGAGGGCATCCCAGATGGCGGTCGAGCCTGCGCGAGCCTGATTCGTGCCGGAAATCGGCGGAGTGCCGGGAACCATCACGCCGCCGCCCATGTAGCCCGAAGGCGGGACGAACTCGATTCTGTCAATCGCGCCCCGGATGCGCGAGGCGTTGCCGGTCAAGCCCTGTTCGAGCGTCGCATCGCCAGTGAAGGAGACGACGGCCACCTCGTCTTTGCCGGGACGAATGACCGCATCGACGAAGACGCGCGCAGCCCTCTTCTCTTCGGGCAGCGTACGCTCCTGCGAGGCACTGGTATCGACGAGGATGGCGAGCGAGAGCGGGCGGTCGGTCTCACGCTGGAAAGTGAAAATCTCCTGCGGCACGCCGTCTTCCGTGACGCGCACGTCCTGCTGCGTCAGCGTCGTGATGAAACGCTTGTTCTTGTCGATGGCCGTAAAGAGCACGTTGGTCACGTCCGTCTCGACGCGCTCGACATCGTCGTCGTCCTGAAGCGTCGTGTCGTCGTTGCGGCGCGGCGTCTGTCGCGGCTGTGCGGGCGGCTGCTGCTGCGGGGAAGCATCGGCGGCGCGGCGCGGCCGACTGGCCGACGCCGCTTCGCCCGAAGTGTCCTGCGCCGAAGAGGGAGCGACGCCGCTCCAAAGCAGCGCCACCATCAAAAGAGACGCCAACGCCTGCCCAAACTGTCTGCGATAAAACATCTTCATATCTTTCAAAAGCCGTAAATCGTGAATCGTCAATCGTCAATCGTGAAAACCAGTTCTTATCTATTTACCATTTACGATTTACGATTCACGGTCTTCTTATCTGACCGTATCGCTCAGGGCTGTATAGCCATCCCTGGCTCTGACCTTGAGGCCGTCGCGCCCCGGCGCGAGCTTGACCTCAATCTTACGAAACTTGCCGTCGTAGACGTTGTTCGTCGGCTTGTAGGTGATGAGATATTGCGAGCGCAGCTCTTTGGCAATCTTGGTGAAGGAGCGTTCCAGCTCCAGAAAATCGCCTGTGAAGAAAGCCTTGCCGCCGGTCTTCTCGCAGAGCTTGACGAGGTCGCGGTCGCCCTGGTCTTTGACCGTTCCGGCTTCGACGCCGGGGACAGTCCCGGAGAATCCGGCTTTCGTCGAGATGGCGAAGACGACGGTCTCGGTGCGCTGCGCGAGGTCGATGGCGTCCTGCAAGCGCGCGCGGCTGTAGGTGTCGTCGCCGTCGGTGATGACGACGAGCACGCGCCGAGCCGCGCCGAGGCTTCTGAACTTCTCGTCGCAAAACTGCCAGATGGCATCGTAGAGCGCGGTCTGCGTGCCCGGCTTCTTGACGCTGTAGACGGCGCGGTCTAAGAGATCGAGCTTGTCTGTGAAGTCTTGCAGGAGCTTGACCTCGTGGTCGAAGGTGACGAAGGCCACCTTATCTTTGCGCAGGCGGATGACTGTATGGATGAAGTTCATCGCCGCTTCCTGCTCAAACTTGAGCTTGCCTGCGGTCGAAGAAGAAGTGTCCATCAACACGCCGACGTAGATGGGCAGACGCTCGCGCTCGTCAACGAAGGATTCTATCTGCTGCGGTCGCTTGTCTTCGAGAATTACGAAATCGCTCGCCGTCAAACCCGAAACCGGCTGCTCTTTCTTGTCGAGCACGGTGATGGGCAGCCGCACCAGTCGAATCGTGACGCGCTCCTGCTCGTCCGCGTCCTGAGCCGAAGAGGACGCGCCGGTCGCACGAGGCGTCTGCTGTGACGGCTCAGCCGAGTCGGCGGCGGCGGAGGATTGGGGCACGCTTGCCGGGCTTGCTCCGGTCTTCGAGGCAGACAGGGACGCACCCGCCAGAGCGAGCGTCGTGGCCGCGAAGAGAGTTACGAAAATAAGAGTTCTCATAGCTTAACGAATTTATTCGTGGGGAATCTGACGCGCCGGGCTAAAATCTCTGCAAACCCGTCACTTTCGATGCCATCCGCGCAACGCGCCGTTGCTTCTGAAAAGTCCTGACGGTGAAGATTGGACGCCAGTATAACAAGCCTGGAGCAAAGGTAAAAAGGGCAAAAGGCGAAAGGCGAAAGGCGAAGGGCGAAGACGAGAGAACAGAATCAAAAATGTGGATTCCGACGCCCTTTTGCCATTTTTCCTTTTGCCCTTTTACCTTTCTGTGCAGTGTTATAATGCGGCGTCAGGCAGCTTCTTTCTCCGGGCGAATATGACGAGACAAGGCTTTAGAAGATTGCTCATTCTTTCGTGGCTTCTCGGGCTGGCGTCAATCGCGGTGTCAATGGCGACGATTGCATATCTTCCGCCTGAGCTAAGGAATTACGTAGAAGCGCAGAGGCATGCTGAACTGACAGTTAAAGATTGGGTTGTATTCACAGTTGGTATGTCCCTTCTCATTGGCTACATCATTATCTCCGCAGGTCTCTACAGATTCAGGGCGTGGGCGAAAAATCTTCTTCTGCCTATCAACATAGCCGGGATACTGATGACGCCTCTGTACGGGGCATTTATCATGAGTGGTTGGGTAAATGCTCTCTCTTATTTGTATGCTCTGGTTAATGGAGGCATTGTGTTCCTCGTCTATTTCTCGCCGGTCGGCCAGATGTTTACAACGGAGGGCAATGTCTAACGACGACCACCTGCGCCCGTCGAGCCAGAGGGCTGCAACTATAGACTGTCGCAAACGTCTCCCCGAAGACGGAGGCCACTTGAGAGCGACGAGCTGGTAGGTTTTAAGAGGCGTTTTTTCTTTGGTCTTGCAGACAATCGGGCATTATCGCGTTATCGGGAAGCTCGGCGAGGGCGGCATGGGCGAGGTCTATCTGGCGGAAGACCCGCGCCTGGGACGCCGCATCGCCCTCAAGCTGCTCTCGACTTCCGTGACGACCAACGCCGAGCGCGTCCAACGCTTCGAGCAGGAGGCGCGCGCCGCCTCAGCCCTTAACCATCCGAACATCATCACCATCCACGAGGTCGGCGCGGAGGGCGAGCATCACTTCATCGCCACCGAGTACGTCGAAGGCTCGACGCTCCGGCAACACATGGCAAACTCGCGGATGCCCCTACGCGAAGTTTTGGAGACGGCCATTCAGGTCGCGGGCGCGCTCTCGGCGGCGCACGCTGCCGGGATAGTTCACCGCGACATCAAGCCCGAAAACATCATGCTCCGACCCGACGGCTACGTGAAGGTGCTCGACTTCGGCCTCGCCAAGCTCTGCGACAAGTCGGGCGAGCACGAGGCCGCCGACCTCGAAGCCTCGACCATCGCGCTCGTCAACACGAACCCCGGAATCGTGATGGGCACGGTCGCCTACATGTCGCCCGAGCAGGTGCGCGGCTTCGCCGTGGACGTGCGCACGGACATCTGGAGCCTGGGAGCGGTGCTCTACGAAATGCTCGCCGGTCGGCTGCCCTTCGAGGGGCCGACGACGAGCGACGTGATTTCGCTCGTCCTGCAAAAAGAGCCGCCTGCCCTCACGCTCTTCTCCAACGAGGCGTCGGACGAAGTAGAGCGCATCGTGACGAAGGCGCTCGCCAAAGACCGTGAGGAGCGATACCAGACGGCGAAGGATTTACTCATCGACCTCAAGCGTCTCAAGCAGCGACTCGACGTTGAGGCCGAGCTTGAGCGCACCATCCCGCCCGAGATGAGAACCACCGTCACGACCGTCGTGGCCAGAGGCTCTGCGAGCCGCGAGGCCGCCAGCGAAACCGCGCGCGCACAGGGAGCCGACACCGCGCAACTCGCCGCGCAGCGCGCGACTTCGAGCGAAGAGTACCTGCTCGGCGAAATCGAACGACACCGTCGGCGCGTCTTCGCGCTCGTCGCGGCGCTCGTCCTCTTGGTCGTCACTGTGAGCGGCGCGTATTTCTACTATTCGAGCGAGGGCGACGCCATCGACTCGGTGGCCGTGCTTCCGCTCGCCAACGCAAGCGGCGACCCCGGAGCCGAATGGCTGAGCGACGGTCTCACCGAGAGCATCATCTACAAGCTCTCGCAACTGCCGCATCTCAAGGTCATCTCGCGCAGCTCCGCCTTTCGCTACAAGGGTAAACAGGTGGACGTGCAGACGGTCGGCTCGGAATTGCAGGTGAGAGCCGTGCTGATTGGCCGCGTCGCGCAGCGCGGCGACGAGCTTCTGGTGAGCGCCGAGCTGGTCGATACGCGCGACAACAGTCTCATCTGGGGCGAGCAGTACAAACGCAAAATCTCCGACATGCTCGCCGTCCAGCAGGACATCTCGCGCGAAATCTCCGAGCGGCTGCGGCTCAGGCTGACTGGCGAAGAGCAGAAGCTCGTCATGCGCAACTACACGGAGAACACAGAGGCTTACCAGTCTTACCTGCGCGGGCGTTACTACTGGAATCGACGCACGCAGGAGGATTTGCAGAAGAGCATCGAACACTTCGAGCGCGCCATCGAGATAGACCAGGACTACGCGCTCGCCTACGCCGGGCTCGCCGATTCCTACAACGTCGTCTCCAGCTACGGCGGCCTCGCCCCGCGCGACGCCTTCCCCAAAGCCAAAGCCGCCGCGCAGCGCGCTCTCGAAATCGACGACACGCTCGCCGAAGCGCACACCGCTCTCGGCGCCACGCTCGCCCATTACGATTGGGATTGGAAGACAGCCGAGCAGGAGTTCAAGCGCGCCGTCGAGCTGAATCCGAACTACGCGGCGGCTCACTACTTCTACGCCTACAGCTTCCTGATTCCGACGGGGCACAGCGCCCAGGCCGTCGAAGAGATGCGCCGCGCGCAGGAGCTTGAGCCGCTCTCGCTCATCACCAACACGAACTACGCCGTCGCCCTCCTCTACGCTCGCCGCCACGACGAAGCTATCAGTCAGCTTCAGAAGTCCGTCGAGATAGACCCGAACTTCGCTCCCATCTACGCGCGCCTCGCCGACGCTTACGCAGAGAAGGGGATGTTCGACGAGGCCATCGCCGAAGGACTCAAAGCGCGTCAGCTTCGAGAGAGAGCTATCACCGGCTCGATTCTCGCGTCGCTCGGCCACGCCTACGCCGTCGCAGGCAAGCGACGCGAGGCCGAGCGCATACTCGCCGAGCTGAAAGAGCTGCAACAGCGCGTCTACGTCTCGCCCTTCTTTATCGCTAAAGTCCACGCCGGACTCGGCGACAAAGAGCAGTCCATCCGCTGGCTCCAAAAAGCGCTCGACGAGCGCGACTACCTCCTGCCTCGCCTCAAAGTCGAGCCCTCCTTCGAGAAATTCCACTCCGACCCGCGCTTCCAGGAAATCGTCCGCCGCGTCAACCTCGCGCCTTAGATAAAAGCAATTCAAACAGGGATAGACAGGAGGAACAGAAATGCGGAATGCTGAATGCGGAATGCTGAATGAAAAGCAGAAAGCTTTGGTCTTTTAATTCATCATTCATCATTCCGCATTCAGCATTTGTCTTTATTCTGTCTATCCCTGTTAATTTTTTTCATCTTTCAATCGCTTCGAGAAAGGCTTTTAACTCAGGCGGGAGCGGGGCTTTGAAGCGTAGGGGTTCGCGGGTGCGCGGATGATGAAAGGCGAGCTGTTCGGCGTGAAGAAAGTGGCGTCGGAGGGCGGCGATTGTTTGCCGCAGGCGGGCGTCGGGGAGGTTTCGGTCGCGCCCGCCGCCGTAAGCTTCGTCGCCGACTACGGGGTGCTTGAGCCATGAGAGATGGACGCGAATCTGGTGCGTGCGTCCGGTCTTGATTTCCACGTCGAGCAGGGTGAAGCGTTCGTAGCGGCGGCTGACGCGGTAGAGCGTGAGGGCTTCGCGCCCGCCGCGAACGACCGACATGCGCGTGCGCTGTCGCGGGTCGCGCCCGATGGGCTCGTCGATGCGCCCCGCCTCCGCCGGCAAGCGACCGTGGACGAGCGCGACGTAGGACTTGAAGACCTCGCGCGAGCGAAACTGTTCTGCGAGCTTTTCGTGCGCGGCTTCGTGCTTCGCCACGACGAGGAGGCCGGAGGTGTCGCGGTCGAGGCGGTGGACGAGACCGGGGCGAAGCGAGCCCGCGTGAGTGGAGAGTTTCCGGAAGTGGAAGGCGAGCGCGTTGGCGAGCGTACCCTTTGAGATTCCGGCTGCCGGATGAACCACCAGCCCGGCCTGTTTGTTGACGACCAGCAGGTCTTCGTCTTCGTAGACTATCTCGATTGGAATATCTTCGGGCGTGAGATTGAGCGGCGGGGGGGCGGCCAGCTCGACTTCTATCTCTTCGCCCGCGCGCAGCTTGTATGAAGGCTTGCGCGCACGCCCGCCGACGAGCACGTCGCCCTCTTCAATCAGCCGCTTGAGCGACGTGCGGCTCGCCGCGTCGATGCGTGCGGCCAGATAGGCGTCGAGACGCGCGCCCGCGTCCTCCGTCGAGACTTCAAACGCGAGCGTCTCCAACTCCGTCTCTGCCGGAGCGTCTGCGCCCGCGCCTCCTTCGTCCACACTCACTTTCGTTTTGATACCTCAAGCTCGCGCCGTCGTCGAAACCGAAGCGCCGCCTTCTCCCTCGCGCTGTTCTTTCCCTTGTGCTTCGTTTGGCGACCTTCTCAAGCCCATGTTGCCGTCGTCAGGCGCAGCGCGACGCCAACGCCTGATGAGCAGGACGAGCGCGCCGAGGCCGACGACGAGGCTGATGAGCTGCGACGTAGAGAGTCCGGTCAGAGTAGTTAGTCCGAGGATGTCGCCGCGCGGGTCGTCGCGGACGAACTCGATGGTGAAGCGCAAAAGGCTATAGAGCACGGCGTAGAGCAGAACGATTTGACCGTCGAAGCGTTTGCGTCGATGAAGCCAGAGCAGCAGGAAGAAGAGGGCGAGCGCGGCGAACGATTCGTAAAGCTGCGTCGGGTGCAGGTGCGCGCCGAAGGGCACGCCCGTCACCTCATGCCCGGCGCGCGTGAACTCCACTCCCCAGGGAAGCCCGGTCGGCTTGCCCCAGCAGCAACCGGCGGCGAAGCAGCCCTGCCGCCCGATGGCCTGCCCCAAAGCGATGCTCGGCGCGAACGCGTCCGCAGTCTTCCACCACGGCAGACGGTAGCGACGAATCAGCATGTAGCCCGCAAGGATGCCGCCGATGAGGCCGCCGTAGAAGACGCCGCCCGAGCGCAGGAAGTCGAGCGACACCAGATGCCACGGGTTCGCCCTGTACTCCGGCTCAGCCCACAGCATCAGAACCTTCGAGCCCACGAGCGCCGCCAGCAGAATCCAGAGCCCCAGGTCGTAAACCCTCTCGCGCGGCAACCCGTCGCGCGCGGCCAGTCGCGCCGACATAAACAGCGCCGCCAGAAAGGCCGTCGCTAAAAGCAGCCCGTAAGTGTTAATCGGAAAACTGCCGATGCGAAAAAGTTCCGGATACATAATTCAAGACGAAGGGGGAAAAGGGGAAAGGAAAAAGGGGAAGGGGATAAAATCCAATTCACCTTATTGTGTGACGCTCTCTGTCTTTCCCCTTTTCCCTTTTCCCTTTTCCCTTTTCCCTTCCAGTATCAGGTCGAGGGCGAGAAGAAACGCGCCGGTGCAGATACTTGCGTCGGCGACGTTGAAGGTCGGCCAGTGGAAAGAGCCCGCGTGCAGGACGATGAAATCGACGACGTAGCCGAGCCGGATGCGGTCGGTCAAATTGCCGACGATGCCTGCCAGCAGCAGCGCCGAAGCGCCGAGGATGCGGTCGTCCGAGCGCGGCGTGCGGAAGAAGTAGACGAGGACGGCGACGGCTGCGAGCGCCGCGAGCGCGACGAGAAACCAGCGCCCGAACTGGCCGCCCTCCTGCAACTGCCCGAAGGCGATGCCGGGATTCTCCGCGTAGGCGAGCTTGAAGAAACCTTCGACGACGGTGCGCTCAGCGCCGAAGCGAAGCCTGCGCACCGCCCAAGCCTTCGATGCCTGGTCGGCCAGAAAGACCGCGCAGGCCGCCAGCAGATACGCCGCCCTCCAGCCCCATCCACGCCCGACACTCACGCCGCTTCCTCCTCAGCCTCAATCTCGGCGAGCGCCTCGATGCAGCGCTCGCACACGGTCGGGTAGCGCGCAAACTCGCCTACGCGCGTCGAGTAATTCCAGCACCGCTCGCACTTCTCGCCCTCGGCGCGCTCGACCCTCACCCTCAAGCCCCGCACCTCTTCGCCCTCGGCGGCGAGCGAGAGCGATACCTGCGAGACGATGAAGATGTAGCGCAGCTCTTCGCGGTAGTGTTGCAGAAGCTCGTAACTGCTTCTGTCCGTCTCCAGGTAGACGTGAGCTTCGAGCGCGCTCCCGATGAGCTTCGCGCTGCGCGCCTCTTCGAGCGCACGCAAGACCACGTCGCGCACCTCGAAGACCCGCGCCCAACGCGCCTTCAACTCTTCATCCGAAGAAGCCGCAGACGACTCTCCGCCGGTTTCTCTGCTCGACAGAGGAAACTCCGCGAGGTGAACCGACGCCGGGCGAGCCGCGCCGGAAGCACTTGAAGAGGATTCCCCTGAAACGTCCGCAGTGTTCGTCTCAGTAGCATTCTTCTCATCATCCTTTGCCGCGACTTGTCCGGGCAGGTTCTCCCAGATTTCGTCGGCGGTGAAGACGAGGACGGGCGCAAGGAGTCGCGCGAGCGCGTCGGCGATGCGGTAGAGCGCGGTCTGCGCCGAGCGGCGCGCGTGCGACCTGGGCGCGCTGGTGTAGAGCCTGTCCTTGATGATGTCGAAGTAGCGCGCCGAGAGCGTCACGGTGCAGAGGTTGTAGAGCGTCTGGTAGACGGTGTGATACTCGTAAGCCTCGTAAGCTTCGACGACTCGCGCGACGACCGCGTCAAGCTCGGCGAGCGCCCAACGGTCTATCTCCTGCATCTCCGCTTCGGCAACCGTATCGTGCGCGGGGTCGAAGCCGTCGAGGTTGCCGAGCGCGAAGCGCGCGGTGTTGCGCATCTTGCGATAGGCGTCGGAGACGCGTTGCAGGATTTCGGTCGAGCATCGCATGTCTTCGTGATAGTCGCCGGAGGCGACCCACAGCCGGACAATCTCCGCGCCCGTCTCCTTGATGACATCCTGCGGGTAGATGCCGTTCCCCTGCGACTTCGACATCTTCCGCCCTTCGCCGTCCACGACCCAGCCGTGCGTTATCACGGAGCGGTAGGGCGCTCTGCCGTGAGCGGCTAGCCCCACCATCAGAGACGAGTTGAACCAGCCGCGATACTGGTCGCCGCCTTCGAGGTAAACGTCGGCAGGCCATCGCAGCTCTTCGTAGCGTTCGAGCACGGCGACGGAAGACGAGCCGCTATCGAACCAAACGTCGAGGATGTCGGTCTCCTTTCTCCAGTCCGAGCCGTCGCACTTGAGGCAACGCGCGTGAGTCTCCGGCAGAAGCTCCCGCGCTTCGCGCGCGTACCACGCGTCGGACGATTCGCGCTCGAAGATTGCGGCGACGTGATTGATAACCTTTGGGTCGGCCAGCGCCTCGTCGCACCGCTCGCAGTAGAAGACCGGAATCGGCACGCCCCACACTCTCTGCCGCGAGACGCACCAGTCGGGACGCCCGCTCAGCATGTTTCTCATACGGTCTTCGCCCCACGCCGGTATCCAGCCGACGCGCGCAATCTCTCGGAGCGCGCCCTCGCGCAGAGACTCCGGCGCGCTCTCTTCGTTCTCCGTGAAATTGCTTCGGTCGCGCCCGTCCTCGTCCTGCTCGACCGAAGTCTCTTTCGAGAGCGCGTCGAGCGAGATGAACCACTGCGGCGTGGCGCGGAAGATAACCGGATTCTTACAGCGCCAGCAGTGCGGGTAGCGATGCTGGTAGCTCTCGCTGAAGAGGAGCGAGCCTTGCTCGCGTATGAACTCGACGATTTTCGGGTTGGCCTCGAAGACGCGCAGACCCGCGAAGTGCTCGACCTCCGGCGTGAAGCGCCCCGAGTTATCGACGGGGCAATAGATGTCGAGGCCGTAGCGCGTGCCGATAACGAAGTCGTCGTGGCCGTGACCGGGCGCTGTGTGCACGCAGCCCGTCCCGGCCTTGCTCGCGGTCGCGCGTTTGTCGCGCGCCTCTTTCACGTCAAGCTCGGTCTCGGCGTCGGCCTCGCCGCCGAGCGTGACGTGCTCGCCGAGCAGGACGAGCGAGGTGCGGTCGAGCCACGCGTGCCGAGCTTCAAGACGGTCGAGCCGCGCGCCCGGAAAACGCGCGACGACTGCGGGCGCGAAACCGCACTTCGCCGCCACCGCTTCGACAAGCTCGCTCGCCACGATATAGACCTCTTCGCCGTGCTCTACCGCCGCATACTCGAAGACCGGATTGACGGCGATGCCGAGATTGGACGGAAGCGTCCAGGGCGTCGTCGTCCAGATGAGAAAGAAAACGTTTCGGCCGGCGAGCCTTTCATCAATCGACGCCGGGTCGCTCTTCAAAGGAAATTTGACGTAGACGGAAGGGCTCGTGTGCTCCGCATATTCGACCTCGGCTTCGGCCAGCGCCGTCTGGTCGTGGATGCACCAGTAGACGGGGCGCGCGCCCTTGTAGACGTAGCCGCGCTCAAGGAAGCGACCGAAGAGGCGAGCCGTCTCGGCCTCGTAGGCGTTCGACATCGTGAGATAGGGGTTCTCCCAGAGGCCGAGCACGCCGAGGCGCTGGAAGTCGCGCGTCTGCCGCTTCAGGGCTTCGGCGGCGTGCTCGCGGCACGCGCGGCGCACGCTCGTCACGGGCATCTGCGCTTTCTTCTCTCCCAGCTTGCGCTCGACGAACAGCTCGATGGGCAGGCCGTGACAATCGTAGCCCGGCACATACGGCGCATCGAAGCCCATCATCGTGCGCGAGCGCACCACGAGGTCTTTGAGAATCTTGTTGAGAGCCGTGCCCAGGTGGATGTCGGAGTTGGCATAGGGCGGCCCGTCGTGCAGGATGAACTTCTCGCGCCCGGCGCGCGAGCGTCGAATCATCGCGTAGAGATTCATCTCCGCCCACTTCTTCAGCCGCGCGGGCTCGCTCTGTCCCAGGTTGGCCTTCTGCGCCAGCCCCGTCTTCGGCAAATTGATAGTCTTCTTCAAATCAAGCGGTGCTTCGGTAGACATAACCTTCAGTTCACTTTCTTTCGAGCCGCGACTCGATGCGCGCCCGAACTTCACAAGAGACGCACGCGCACCCGCGACGAATCAACCATACTAGCGCACGCGCACGACAAAACAGAAACGATGAATGCGGAATGATGAATGATGAATGAAACCCAAAAAGCTTTGACTTTTAATTCATCATTCATCATTCCGCATTCCGCATTTAACTGAAACGCCCGAACCATCGTGCCCCTCGCGGAGACGTTGGTTCGGGCGCGTTCGAGTGCCGGTTGGGATGCTTGAGTCGGTCAGCCGATAAACATCTCATCCTCTCCGTAGGTCTGGTCAATCTGTTTTGGTGTGGGGGCGACGAGCACTTCCAGACCGCGCTTCACCCCCGCCATAATCGCCGCCAGCTCGCGCGCCGGGTCGATGATTTTCGAGTGGATGAAAGCGGTCGTGGTGGCTATCTGGCCGTGCGTCTGGTCGATGTGGCGGCTGATGAGGTCTATCTTCTCGCGCGCCGTCTCGGTCGAGAGGCTGACTATCTCGCGCAGGTCTCTGACCTCCTCTTTGACGAGCGCCATCGACTCGGAGAAGTGCATCGAAGCCGTCGAAAGATGCGCGGAGACCTGACTCACCTGCTCGGCGACATCCTTGCCCTGAACCGCTATCTGTCGAACCTGCTCGGTCAGAGCGCCCGCGCGCTCCATCAGAGGCTCGACGCGCTTCTCCAGCTTGCCCACGACGCGCGCCATGCGGCTCACCACCACCGCGACGGTCACCATCGCTACGGCAATCACGACGAACGAGACGGCCACCACCACCAGAATCCAGAAGACCGGGTCGTTCGTGCTCATTTGAAGGGCAAGCTGTGTCATCGGGAAGTCTTCTTTAGCTCGAAAATTCTTTAGCTCTTATCGCCTTCATAGTAGGTCGGAGCGGGCGAGAGCGTGCCTGATTCGGTGCGCCGTTTCTCTTCGGTGTAGGCGCGCTTTCCGGCCTCGATGGCGGCGGAGAGATGCTCGCCCCTGCGCGCTGCCACTTCGCGAGCCGCACCCGCCAGCTCGCCCGCCTTGCTCGACGCCGCGTCGTAATACTCGCCCGCCTTCGAGCCGAGTTGCGTAGCCGTCTCGCGTGCGCCGTCAACACCTTTACGCGTCACGTCGGCGATGTCGCCCCGCAGCTCGCGCCCCGATTTCGGCGCGAACAAAAGCGCCACGAGCGCGCCGACCGTGCCGCCCAACAGAAAATAGCAGACGCGCGTGGAAAGCTCGGTCGCCTCCGCCTCGCGCGCGCTTCGTCTTTGAACTGACATGGCTGCTTCTCCCTCTCGAACGAAGCCCGCAAGCTTCGCTCCGTTTCGATGTCTAACATCGTCTTAACTTCCGTCTCGAACTATAACAAAAGCGCGCGAAGCGGCGCAAGAAACTCCCACGCGCGGCTGCAAGATACGTCAAAGAGAGCGACATCGGCGACTTCGGAAGAGAGCCTTCGGAGGGTGCGGATTCGTTCAGCTTCGCCTGACCGATTTCCTCCAGACTGACCGAATCATTCATTCTGCCAACGCCCTCGCGCGCATAGCCTCGCACGTCGCGGCGCGAAAACCGGCCTCTCTCGAAGGCGGGCGGCGTTGGCATAAAGCTTGATACTGTCGGGGTCGGTGCGAACCGTCCGTCGTGTCTTCGCACGAGAGTTCCTCATCAATGTCGATGTCGGTTTTTGAGGAGACGACGGACGAGAAGGGTCAAAACGCTCGTCGCGCAGGAGACGGCTCGGCGCGTCGTGAATACCATTTGCCGACGACGCTGTTGACGGCGCGAGTTAAACCATTTCAGCAGCCGCCGCGCATCTCAAGGGCAGCTCAAGCCCTCGTCCCCATCACAGACAGAGGAGAGCGTGAACATGCAGCAAGAACAACTGGCCGCAGCCGCCGAACTGCTTCCCGCAGAGGCGTGCGGCACGGCCAACCTCGCGGTCTCACTTGAGGCGGCGCACACCTCAACCGCCGTCGAAGCTTTCAGGAGACTCAAGCGAGACGACTCCGCGCATTTGCAGCGCGGCAAAATGGAAGTCCGCCGTTTCATCGACGGCGACGAGCCGCAGGTTCTCGAATTTCTCAATCACCAACCTCTGAAAAACTTGCAGATGATAGGCTTCATACTGGACAACGGTCTGCAAAGCCCGCTCAATCGAGGGACGTTCTACGGCTGCCTGATAGACGGACGCCTGAGAGGTATCGCGCTCGTCGGCCACTGTGTTTTGCTGGGCGGCGACAGGTCTTCCGTCCCGGTCTTCGCGCGTCTGGGGCGGATGCTGCACAGACAGGAAGTCCGCCTGCTGCTCGGGGAAGAGCGCGTTGTCGAAGAGTTCGACCAAATCTACGCGGGCTCGCAGCGCAAGGTGGAGCGCGCCGAAACGCACCTGCTCTTTGCCGCCAATCAAATCAGGAGAGGGGCGCAGCGTCTCGCAAGTCTCAGGCAGGCCGAGGCCGCAGAGGTTGACGACGTGGTTCGCGTCCACGCTCAATCCTGTCTGGAAAGCAGCGGCAAGGACGGCTTCTCCGCCGACCCGGAAGGCTTCTCCCATCGCGTGCTCAGCCGCATCGTCTTGGGACGAACCTGGATTCTGCGCGACGAGGCGAACCGCATCACCTTCAAGACCGACGTTGCCGCCGAGACCGACAAGGCCGCCTACCTCGAAGCCGTCTGGACTGCGCCCGACCTGCGCGGCAGAGGCATCGGCACCGCCGCCCTGCGCGACCTCTGCCAGCGCCTTCTCCATCATCGAAAATTCGTCAGCCTCTTCGCCGACGCACAGGACGAGCGCGCCACCTCCTTCTACAAACGCGTCGGCTTCGAGATGCTCGCCCCCTACCGCCTCATTCGATATTCAAACTGAAAAGAGAAAGTAAGCAGTAAGCGGTGAGCAGTGAGCGGCACATGAACGCTGAAGCCGCTCATAAAATGCTCTCGCTGCCGAATGCTTTTCTACCGCTTACTGCTCACCGCTCACTGCTTACCGTCTTGTATCCGGCTTCGACGTAGGCAGAGGTGCCGCCGGTGACGTTGAAGAGTTGTTGGAAGCCGGAGCGCGCGAGGATGGAGGTAGCGGCGCTGGAGCGATAGCCGCCCGCGCAGATGACGGCTGTCGAGCGGGCGGGGTCTAAGAGAGCGAGCGTTTCATCTTTGAGCTGCGAGAGCGGGAGGCTCTGCGCGCCGGGGACGTGGCCGCTCTGGTATTCCATCGGACGACGCACGTCTACGACCTGCAAGTCGCTCTCTTCCTGCAAACGAGCGTGAAGCTCCGCGACGGAGATTTGCGGAACCTTCGAGACGGGCAAGCCCGCCGCCTCCCATGCCGTCGTCCCGCCGCCGAGGTATCCTTTGACGCTCTCGACGCCGACGCGCGCCAGTCTCGTCAAAGCCTCATCGACTCTTTCTTCGTTCTCTGCTACGACGACGAGCGGCGCACCCTGCGGAATCAAACTCCCAGCCCAGATGGCGAACTGCCCGCCCAAGCCCACGTTCAAAGCGCCGGGGACGTGCCCCGCGCCGAACTCCGCCGCCGAGCGCACGTCTAAAATCGTGTGTCCCGTCTTCGATAGCTCGAAGACTTCTTCGGGCGACAACTCTGCGGGTCGGGCGAGCGCACCTAGCGCAGGCGCGCCCGCGCGGTTAAGCTCCGCGTCGCGCGAGAAGTAGGCGGGCGCTTCGGGCAAATCGGTCGTCATCATCGAGACGAACTCGGCCTTCGGCATCGGGGCGAGCGCGTAGTTGAAGCGACGCTGCTGTCCGATGGTGGATGATGTCTCCTTCGAGATGTTGCGCCCGCACATCGAGCCTGCGCCGTGCGCCGGATAGACTTCCACCCGGTCGTCGAGCCTGAGCAGCTTTTCGTGCAGGCTGTCGTAGAGCATGGAGGCCATCATCTCCGTCGTGTAGCCGCGCGAGCCCGCGAGGTCAGGTCGTCCAACGTCGCCGACGAAGAGCGTGTCGCCCGTCAAGACCTTCTGCGGCTCGCCTGAGACTTCCGTGTCGATGACGAGCACCGAGATGCTTTCGGGCGTGTGGCCGGGCGTCTCCATGATGCGAAGGCGAACGCGCCCGACGCGCAGCTCGTCGCCGTCGCGGACGGCGCGGTGCGGAAACTTCGCGCCCGCCAGATGGCCGAAGACGATTTCCGCTCCCGTCCGCGCCGCCAGCTCGCAATGCCCGCTCACGAAATCGGCGTGCAGGTGCGTCTCGACGATGTACTTGATTTTGAGCCCCTGCGCCTCGCACTCCGAGAGGTACTGCTCGATGTCGCGCTGCGGATCAACGACCGCCGCCTCGCCCTCCGAGCCCACGAGGTAGGAGGCGTGCGCCAGACATCCGAGATAGAATTGTTTGAAGTACATGAGAAAGCTCCTTGCCGGTTCGGTCGTCTGCTTCGGAGAGCGAAAGAACGCGCTGTTTTAACTGTCACGGATAACGCGTGCGTCGGATTTTAGACATCTTCACGCCCCGAAACAACCGCAGACTGAATCCGCCGGGACTACAGCCGAGATTGAACCGCCGACGCTCGTCGGGCTAAGATAGCGCTCAAATCAAGCGCCGTCGATTTCGGTAGTCTCGAAGACGAATCTCAGTCCTCGGAGACGAATCTCGCGCCGCCGGATTTATCTTGTATCGAACGCTCTGCCTGCATCCGAAAATTACAAGCCGGAAACACAAGGGAGATTGATGAGAGAGCTACCCGTCTATGAAGCTGAGAAAGGGCGCGCGCCGCAGTGGGGCAAGGTGATAGACCACACGCGCTGCATCGGTTGTCATGCCTGCACGACGGCCTGCAAATCCGAAAACGACGTGCCCGTCTCAGTCTCGCGCACCTACGTCAAGCACGTCGATGTCGGCGAGTTTCCGCAAGTTCGCCGGGCGCATCAGGTGACGCGCTGCAACCAGTGCGCGCACGCGCCCTGCGTCGTCGCCTGTCCGACCTCTGCCATGTTCAAGCGCGCCGACGGCATCGTCGATTTCGACAAGTCAATCTGCATCGGCTGCAAGGCGTGTATGGCCGCCTGCCCCTACGACGCCATCTTCATCAACCCTGAAGACCACTCGGCGGAGAAATGTAACTTCTGCGCTCATCGTATCGACATGGGGTTAGAGCCCGCCTGCGTGGTCGTCTGTCCCGTCGAGGCGATTCTCGTCGGCGACATGCGCGACCCGCATTCAAAGGTCGGACAGATTGTGAACCGCGAGGCTGTCAACGTCCGACGCCCGGAGAAAGAGACGCTGCCGAAGCTCTTCTACAAGGGCGCGCATCAGGCGACGCTCGACCCGCTCGCCGCCGCGCGCCCCGAAGGCGGCCTCTACATGTGGAGCGAGCAGCCGCCCGCCGACTCGGAGACAATCCCCTCCGGCAATCCGCACTTCCAAAACACCTCTGCCGCCGCGCTGCTCTCCTACGACGTTGGGCATGCCATCCCCTGGGACTGGCGCGTCAGCCTCTACACCTGGACGAAGGGCATCGCGGCGGGCGCTTATCTGGTAGCGGCGCTGCTCGTCCTCTTCGGACTGCTCGCGGCGGAGAGCGTGCTCTGGCTGCGCGTCGCGCCAATCGTCGCGGGCGCTTTTCTGGCTCTCACGGGCGCGCTGCTCATCTGGGATTTGGAACACCCGGCGCGCTTCTTTCTGATTTTCACGCGGCCACAGTGGCGAAGCTGGCTCGTCAAAGGCGCATTCATCATCGCCGGTTATTCGCTCGTGCTCGCCGCGCATTTTCTGTCGGGCATCGTGGGTGTGGGCGGCGCGCGGGCGGCGCGCTGGCTGATAATCGCGGGGCTGCCGCTCGCGGCTCTGACGGCCATCTACACGGCCTACCTCTTCGCGCAGGCCAAAGCGCGCGACCTCTGGCAGAACCCGCTTCTGCCGCCGCACCTCTTCGTGCAATCGCTCCTGGTCGGCTCGGCTGCGCTCGTCCCGTTCGCACACGCTCTCGCGCCTGAAACAATCTCGCCCCTGCTCTGGACGCTCTCGGCGACGAGTCTCGTACACGTCCTGATGGTCTGGGGCGAAGTGACGCTGACGCACCCGACGACGCACTCGCGTCTCGCCGTCCGTGAGATGACGCGCGGCAGATACAAAACCTTCTACTGGCTCGGCCTCCTGCTCGGCCTCGCCGCCGTCTTCGCTCCCTGGCTCGACCTCGCTTCGGTTCCCCTCGCCCTGACCGGACTCCTGCTCTACGAGCACGCATACGTGCAGGCGGGTCAGTCCGTGCCGCTCGCCTGAAGCGAGACGTGCGAGGCGTCGAGGCGTTTGTTCGGACATCGACCGTGTAGAGTGTTCGAACTTTGACTGTACAAACCTTGAAAGGAGGACGACAGATGGCAGCGACGAAGAAGCGTTTCCGCGTGCTGCTCGAAAAATACGAGGGCATGGATGCGACCGCCATCCACATCCCTTTCGACGTGAAGGAAGCCTTCGGCACGCGTGCGCGCGTCCCCGTGCGCGGCACAATCAACGGCTTTCCCTTCCGTAGCTCCATCTTCCCCGAAGGCGACGGGCGTCACTACATGGTGGTCAACCGCGAGACGCGCGCCGGGGCAAACGTCGCGGGCGGCCAAGAGATTGATGTCGTGATGGAGCGCGACGACGAGCCGCGCACAGTCACGCCGCCGCCCGATTTGGCGCGGGCTTTGAAGGGCAACCGCGCGGCGCAGCAAGCCTGGGACAAGCTCAGCTACACGCACCGGAAGGAATACGCGAAAGCGGTCGAAGAAGCGAAGAAGCCGGAGACGCGCGAGCGGCGCATCGAGCGTGCGCTCGCCGAACTCTCCGCCGGTAAGAAGTCGCGCTAATCTGAAGGAGGTCAAACGTGGTCGGAAAAATAGTCTTGATTATAGGCATCCTCGGCGTCGTGCTGGGCGGCGGCGTCCTGCTGGTCTCGGTGCTGCTGCCGGTCGTCACAGACGGGCGCACGAGTTGGGAGGAAGCGCTGCTCGGCATCATCCCCGGCGCGGTCGTGCTCGTCATCTCTTTCCTGATAGCCGTCGTCGGCGTCATCCTCGTTTTGCGGAAGAGACGAGCAGCTTAGGACGAACGACCAAATCGAGCCGCAGCTTTGAAGGCTCGCCGCCGCACGGCCTCGCTTCCGCGAAACGCCGGACGGCAGACGAAGCCCGGCTCCGGCGAACGACGAACAGCTCAAGGGAAATCTGCATCAGGGTTAATCTTTATGAAGGATGAAGTGCGCGAGTTGAATAGGCGCGTGAGCGCCGCGCGCCAGGAGACCGAAGCGCGAGGCGAGACTTTCTATCCGGGGCCGAGCCGGATTCACCTCGCGTCGTTTCCGCCAAAGGAGCGCTGGGACGATTGGGTCGAGCTGGACTCGCGCGCGTGGCCTCGACGCGTCGAGCGCCGCTACATGCTCGTGCCGACCACCTGCTTCAACTGCGAGTCGGCCTGCGGCCTTCTGGCCTACATCGACAAGGAGAGCTTGCAGGTCAAAAAGTTCGAGGGCAACCCCGAGCATCCCGGCTCGCGCGGGCGCAACTGCGCCAAAGGCCCCGCCACGCTCAACCAGATAACAGACCCCGACCGCATCCTCTACCCCTTGAAGCGCGCCGGAAAGCGCGGCGAAGGCAAGTGGGTTCGCGTCAGTTGGGACGAGGCTTTGGACGACTTGGCCTTACGCATCCGCAAGGCCATCACGGAGGAGCGCCGGCACGAAATCATGTATCACGTCGGGCGTCCGGGCGAAGACGGTTTCACCGAGCGGATACTGGCCGCGTGGGGCGTCGATGGCCACAACTCGCACACGAACATCTGTTCTTCGAGCAGCCGCGCGGGCTATCAATTCTGGATGGGGCTCGACCGCCCGAGCCCCGACCACGCGAACGCCGAAGTCGTCTTTCTCATCAGCGCGCACCTCGAATCCGGCCACTACTTCAACCCGCACGCGCAGCGCGTCGTCGAAGCCAAAGCGCGCGGCGCGCGTCTCATCGTCTTCGATACGCGACTTTCGCACACGGCCACTCACGCAGACTTCTGGGTCGCGCCCTATCCCGGCAGTGAACCCGCCATCCTGCTCTCGATTGCCAGCTACCTGATTAGAAACAAGCTCTACAACCGCGACTTCGTGCGTCGCTGGTGGAACTGGGAGCAGTACCTCGCCGTCGAGCGCCCCGAGCTTGAAACCAGCTTCGAGAATTTTGAAGCGACGCTCACGGAGCTTTACGCGAGCTACACGTTCGAGTATGCCGAGCGGGAGTCGGGCGTCGAGGCGAGTGTTATCGAAGAGATTGCGAAGGTCGTCTCGGAGGCTGGCACGCGTCTGTCGAGCCATAACTGGCGCAGCGCCGCTTCGGGCAATAGCGGCGGCTGGCAGGTGGCGCGCACGCTCTTCATGCTCAACGCGCTTCTGGGCGCGGTGGCGACCGAAGGCGGCGTCTTCCCGAACGCCTGGAACAAGTTCGTGCCCAAGCCCATCCACACGCCGCCGCACCCGCAGATGTGGAACGAGCTGACGTGGCCGAAAGAGTTTCCTTTGACGATGTACGAGCTTTCGTTCCTGCTCCCGCACTTCCTCAAGGAGGGACGCGGGCGCGTCGATACTTACTTCACGCGCGTCTACAATCCGGTCTGGACGAACCCCGACGGCTTCTCCTGGATTGAAGCCCTGACGGATGAAAAGCTCGTCGGCTGTCACGTCGCCTTAACTCCCGTCTGGAACGAAACCTCCTACTTCGCCGACTACATCCTCCCGATGGGGCTCGGCTCCGAGCGCCACGACATACACTCCTACGAGACGCACGATGCGCAGTGGCTCGGCTTTCGTCAACCCGTCCTTCGCGCCGCACGCGAGCGCGCGGGCGAGCGTGTCTCCGACACGCGCGAGATCAACCCCGGCGAGGTCTGGGAAGAGAACGAGTTCTGGCTTGAGCTGACGTGGCGCATCGACCCCGACGGAAGTCTCGGCATTCGCCAGTTTGCCGAATCCAAAGAGCGCGCGGGCGAGCGTCTCGGCGTTGATGAATACTACGGCTACATCTTCGAGCATTCCGTGCCCGGTCTCGCAGAGCGCGCGGCTCAGGAAAACTTGACGCCGCTCGAATTCATGCGTCGCTACGGCTCGTTCG
This sequence comes from Pyrinomonadaceae bacterium, assembly GCA_036399175.1. Classification (GTDB taxonomy): domain Bacteria; phylum Acidobacteriota; class Blastocatellia; order Pyrinomonadales; family Pyrinomonadaceae; genus DASWNP01. Next base: position 126,746 of record DASWNP010000026.1, read on the forward strand.
AGATAAGCAAAAAGGTCGGGGCGATTTACGAGCAGACCGTCCCGGCGGAAGAGTTGGACGACGTGCGCGTCGATAGGTTCGGGCGCGTCTACACGCGCACGCCGAAGCCTGCCTCGACCAACATCATCCCCATCCCGAGCCCCGACCCCGATGCGGACGGGCGTCGTCTCGTCGGCGTCGAGGTCGATGAACAAATCCTGCGCGGCTTCCCCACGCCGAGCGGTCGGCTTGAGTTCTACTCCAAGACGCTTGCCGATTGGGGCTGGCACGAATACGCCACCCCCACCTACATCAAGAGCCACGTCCACCCCGACAATCTGGACGCCGACCAGACCGTCCTCATCTCCACCTTCCGCGTCCCCATACAGATTCACACCCGCAGCGCCAACGCGAAATGGCTTAACGAAATCGCCCACACCAACCCGCTCTGGATTCACCCCGCGCACGCCGCGCGCCTCGGCAACCTGCGAACGGGCGACCTCGTTCGCGTCGAAACCGAAATCGGCTACTTCGTCGTCCGCGCGTGGGTGACGGAAGGCATCCGCCCCGGCATCGTCGCCTGTAGCCACCACATGGGACGCTGGAAGCTCAAAGACGAAGGCGAGCGGCAGTTGATGGCGACCGTCGCCCTCGACCAGCAGGGCGACGCATGGGCTCTTAAACGCGAAAGCGGAGTCGCTCCCTTCGACTCGGCCGACCCCGACACGCGCCGCATCTGGTGGACTGACGTTGGCGTCCACCAGAACCTAACCTTCCCCGTCCACCCCGACCCCATCTCCGGCATGCACTGCTGGCATCAGGCCGTCCGCGTCCGCCGCGCCGACCCCCGCGACAAATACGGCGACATCTCCGTCGATACACAAAAGGCGCATCAGGTCTACAAAGACTGGCTCGCCCAAACTCGCCCCGCCGACCAGCATTCGCCCGACAACACGCGCCGCCCCTACTGGCTGCTTCGGCCTCTCAAACCCGCCAGAGACTTCTACCGTCTGCCCGAAAAGACGGAGGCCGTGAGCGTCGAATGATAAAACCAAAGCTCTCATCATCCACACCCCTGCGCGCCCGCGAGACGGACAAGCGCCTTTTAGTTTGGCGCTTGTCTTAAGAGTCGGCGTCCGTGACTTTCGGTGGTCGAGCTTGAAGGAAGCGTGAGGCGAGTTCGGCGTCAGCGCAGTCGGGTGGCTCGTGCCTGAGAGGCAGCACGCGGTTGGGGTTTCGTACCGGCAGGCAGGATGGCTACGGGCGCAAGGCGCGCTCTAATCGTAACACTTCCTTTTGAGAAGGCGCCGTTGCCCGTTTTCCGTCAGAGTGAGTCCGGCGGCGGTAACAGTTCCTGTAAATTTACGTGAGTCGTTACCCTCGCCCAGCACGAACTCAATCTTGCGCTCTTCGACGCGCGCCTGCACTTTGACGAGTACCGGAGCTAACAGCACTCCTTCGGCGATTGTCACGGCGGCGTAAAACTGGCCGTCCGAATCGGTCAGATAAATCTGCATCCCGCTATAATCGCCTCCGGGGCCGACCTTGATGTTGCTGAAGACCCCCTCGGTGTGAAAAGACTTCGATTTGGCTTGCTGCGCTGATGCGATTGAAGCGCTTAGCAGACAGAACGCGCAACACAGGATGATTCGTCCCACTGTTCTCATCGGCTTCTCCTTCTCAGGCTCGGGGTTTAAGGATAGAGTCGGGCAAGAACTGCTTCAACGGTCTTTCAGCAAAGCGCGGTCGGCCATCTCTCTGGCCTTCGCGTTAGCGTCGGGGGCGTGCGCGTCAATCTCAAAATCGATGTGACCGTAGCCCCTCAAGCCTTTGACGAGCAGCGACTCTCCGGTTTTATTCTCAGGCCGCCACATCTCAGCCGCGTCCAATCCCTCTTTCACCTTGTCAACGCGAAAGATGAGCGCGAAGGGCTTCCCGTCGGCGAGCCGCCACTCAATCTTTCTTTTCGCGTCGTAGTCGAGAGGTTGAGCGGCCAGATGAATGCTGTCTTCGGTTTCGCCGTTCCTCGGCTGAACTCGCAGGTGAGAGCTTGCCGCGCTGAAATCAATCCTGATTTCGTAGCCCCCATAGCCTTCGCAACGCAGAGGCGTATCGTTGCCCTCTGCTTCGCCCTCGGCGACGGCTTTGCATTGAGTTTTGAGGTCGGTGTAGGCGCTGGAAAACTTTGGCGCGCTTTGGGCGCTCGACGCTGCCGGGGAAAACAGACCGAAGCCGGCGAGCGCCGCCGCCACGATGAGGATAAAACTTTTCATCTTTAGAAGACCCTTACTGAAACTCGACAGAGGCGTTGAACAGAAAAGAGCGACGAGGTCGTCCCGGCCTGCTGACCCCGTCGCCCTTCGGGGATTACGATTTGCGTAGCAGCTTGATGAAGTCGTTGACGATGGTCGTCACTATGTCGTCAATCTTATCCTGCGCGTCGGTCTCTTCTTCTTCGTGCTCGTCTTCGTCTTCATTATCATCTTTCGAGTCGTCCAAATCGCCGACTATTTTGAACTTGCCGTTACTCTGCCTGTAAATGTCGATTTTCAGTTGGATGGAAGCGCTGTCGGCCTGCGCCTCCTCGACCTGAAAGCCGGCCTCTTCCAGTAACTTTTCCACCATATCGTCGAGCGTCTCCTGCGAAACGCCGATGTCGGAGTTGTGCACGGTCACGTCAACATCAACCTTCAATTTCTGCGCGCGGGCTGCAACGGCCGAGCCGGGCGCATTCAGTAACAGCAAGAATGTCAGGGCGAGCGCGCCGCGCAGCAAAGCTCGGCGCAAGCTTAAGGTGGGGGATGGCATGGTTTCGGGTTCTCCTTCCGATTTGGAATGTTGTTGGCAGCCTGACTACGTAGAGACTAAAGAGAAAGCGGGCAGTGCTTCGCGCACAGCTTTCTGAACTTTAGAATGATGAAGGAGTCGGGGAAGCGAAAAAGCGAGGTGACAAAGCGGCGCGGATAGTAATATAAGGTGAAATATAAGTCAACGAGAGTTTCTGCAAACGTCGGGAGACGGTTCGGGAGCCGCCCTGCTCGCAGGCTGTCTGTCGAAGGAATATGTTAAATTCTCCCGCACGTTCGGAACTGTTGGCGCGCTGGCGTTAAGACGCGCCGACGGTCGAGGCTGTTGCTCGCTTCAAATGGAAGTGTCGAGATTGAGGGATTCAGATTGTCGAAGACTAGCACGAGAGTTTTGTTGCCGAGGGCGGGCGAGATGGGCGAAGCGGAGCGCGAACAGATGAAACCGTTGGCGCACGAGGCGATTTATACGACCGTGACGGGCATCCTCGACAAACTGCCGCGCGGGCGTTTGCTCGACGTTCCGGCGGGCGAAGGAGCGTTGGCCGCGCGACTGCTGGCGCTCGGTTTCGACGTGAAGTGCTGCGACCTCTACCCGGAGATATTTCGTCTGCCCGGCGTGGACATCGAGCGCGGCGATTTATCGCACGCCCTGCCTTACGAGGATGCGAGCTTCGATTACATCACCTGCGTCGAAGGGCTCGAACACATCGAGAACCCGCATCAGGCCGTGCGCGAGTTTCGACGCATCCTGCGTCCCTCGGGGCAGCTCGTCGTGAGCATCCCGAACATCCTGAACATAGAGGAAAGGCTCAAGGGGCTGCTCTACGGCTACACGTCGCACTTCAAGCCGATTTCGCGTCAGTACCTCAAGAACCTGAGCGAAGCCTTCGACGGGCCTGAAGAGATTGCACTTCATATCAATCCAATCACGTATCCCGAGCTGAGGTTCGCTCTCGAAAAAAACGGTTTCGAGATTTTGGGTCTCTACCGCGACAAGCCCAAGAAAAACTCCTGGGTTTACCTGCCGATTGTCGGCTTGATTCGGATGGTGAATCGCTTCCAGTCCGAAGAGAGACGACGCGAGCGTTGGGCGGCGGAGCTTCAATCGGACGAAGTCCTGCTCGGCGGAAACACGCTTATCATTCACAGCGCGAAGAGGTAGCCCGCCGGGCGTCGGCTGATTTGATATGGAACTCTTTCGTGCCCTCGCCGTGCTGGCCGAGCCTCCTTCTGAACAGGTCGCGCCTCTGGCCGAAGCCCTCGACCTGGGCGCGCTGCCGGAGGCGAGCGAGTACACGGAGCTGTTCGTCTTTCAGCTCTACCCTTATGCTTCCGTCTATCTCGGAGCGGAGGGGATGCTGGGCGGCGAGGCGCGCGACCGCGTCGCCGGTTTCTGGCGCGCTTTGGGACAGACGCCTCCGCCGGAGCCCGACCACCTGTCTGTGATGCTGGCGCTCTACGCGCGCCTGTCGGACTTTGAAGAGCGCGAAGGCGACGCTCGGCGGCGCGAAAGCTGGCGTCATGCGCGGAGGGCTTTTCTCTGGGAGCATCTGTTGAGCTGGCTGCCGGTCTATTTGAAGAAGCTATCGGAAGTGGCGTCGCCTTTCTATCGAGGCTGGGGCGAGCTTTTAACTCGTGCGCTCTTGGAAGAGTCGAAGACTTTGGAGATGCAGACGCCGCTTCCAATGGCTTTGCGCGACGGGCGGCGACTCGCCGACCCGCGAAGCGCCGAGGCGGACGAGTTTCGACAGACGCTCCTCAGCCCGGCGCGAAGCGGGATGATTCTCACGCGCTCGGATTTGGCGCGGGCGGCGCGAAAGCTCGGGCTCGGACTGAGAGCCGGGGAAAGAAAGTTCGTTCTGCAATCGCTCTTCGACCAGGATGCGAAGGCCGTGCTCGGCTGGCTCAGAGACGAGGCGACGCTCTGGACGAATCAACACCGAGAGCAACGCCCGACGCTCGGCCAAATCGCCGAAGCATGGGAAGAGCGAGCCCGTTCGAGCGCGACGCTTCTCGCAGAACTCGAAGCCGCAATCAAGACAAATGATGAATGCGGAATGATGAATGATGAATGAAAAGCAAGTTGTCTTTCATTCATCATTCCGCATTCCGCATTCATCATTTCCTGATAAATTTGTTCTTCAAGAGAAAGGCTGTGAGAGCCCGGTTGAACTCCTGCGGCTTCTCGACCATGAGGAAGTGGCCGACGCCGTCCCATATCTGATATTCGAGGTCGGGCGCGAGGCTTCGGAAGAACTGCTCTGTGTCCGCAGCCCAGAAGGGCGAGCGGGCGAGGATGGCCTGCGCGGGCACTTGAATCTTGTCGTCCCTGAAAATCTCCGGCGCATTCATGCCTTCCATCGCGCTGACGGCGACGTGCTTCGGCGTCGAGAGCATCGTCCGTCTAATCTCGGCGCGAAGCTGCTCGTCTTTGATGGGCGCGAGCATGCCGTCAATCATGCCGGTCACGACCATCTGGAACTGCGCGCCGCGAACCATCTCCAGAAACTTCTCCCTGTCCTCCGCCTTGCCGAAAGGCCGGAGCGCGCCATCGACGAAGACTAAGCCGAGCGTCTTCTCGGGATACCTTCGATAAAACTGTCGGACGACGGGCGTGCCCATGCTGTGGCCGACGAGCACGGCCTCGCGGACGCCTGCGTCTCTGAGCACCGATTCGACGGCGCGCGCGAAGAGTTCCTGGCTGTAGTTAATCTGCGGCTTGTCGCTTAAGCCGTGACCGGGAAGGTCGAGGGCGACGACGCGCATTCGATTCGAGAAGGCGGGTATCTGCTGCCGCCAGACGTTCATGTCGCACGTCCAGCCGTGAACGAAGACGAGCGCGCGCGTGCCCTTGCCGTAGCTCTTGTAGTGAACGCGCTGGCCTTCGAGCCGCGAGAAACGCGACGCCGCTTCGCCCTTCGCGCTTCGGCGCGGAGGCGCACCGTCCTGAGCTTCCGCTTGAGCGAGGCAGACGACGAGCGTCGTTAAAAGGGCGACGAAAAGATTCTTGATGAAAAGGATTCTACCTGAAGGTCGCTGGCTCATAGCTTGATTCTCCCTCGCTTCGCTCGGACGCTTGCGTTCACAGGTCGGCGCAGCCGAAGCGTCGTCCGAAACCGCCGTCAAATCTGAATTGTGTTCGGGAGTTGGTGTCGGAAAAAAATCTTACTGTACGCCGTCGGCTTCGCCGTTGTACTGTTGAAGCTTGCGGTAGAGCGTCTTTCGACCGATGCCGAGGGCGCGTGCGGCGCGCGTCTTGTCGCCGCCCGTGTAGTCGAGCGTGGCTTCGATGGCGCGGCGTTCTATCTCTTCAATCGGCGCGGGCATCTGAATCTCAAGCTTCAAGTCTCGCCCTTCTTCGGCGGCGCGTGCGCGTTCGCCGCGCGTGCGCGCTCGCTCGTCCTGCACGACGCGGCTGATGGCTTCCGGCAAATCGTCAAGCTCTATCTGGCGGCCCGAGGCGATAATCACGGCGCGCTCGATGGCATTCTCAAGCTCGCGCACGTTGCCCGGCCAGTCGTAGCTCTTGAGCGCCTGCAAAGCCTGACGGCTGATGCCGGAGATGAAGCGCCCGGTCTTCTGCTTGTAGTGTTCGAGAAAATGTATGACGAGCGGGTGGATGTCGCCCGCGCGCTCGCGCAGAGGCGGGAGGCGGATAGGGAAGACCGAGAGACGATAGAAGAGGTCGCGCCGGAACGTGCCCTGCTCGACCGCGCGCTCCAAATCGACGTTCGACGCCGCGATGACTCGCACGTCTACCTTCAGACCTTCGCTCCCGCCGACGCGCGTAAACTCGCCGTCCTGCAAAACGCGCAAAAGGCTCACCTGAGCCGAAAGACTCATCTCGCCTATCTCGTCGAGAAAGAGCGTGCCGCCGTCGGCTTCCTCGAACCGACCGCGACGCCGCGCGCGCGCATCCGTAAATGCGCCCTTCTCATGTCCGAACAATTCGGTCTCCAGAAGCGTCTCGGGGATAGCGCCGCAGTTGAGCTTGACATATGGGCGGTCTTTGCGCGGCGAGTTGTAGTGGATGAGATTGGCGAAAAGCTCTTTGCCCGTGCCCGACTCGCCCTGTATCAGAACTGAGGTCTGTAAGTTTGCAACGTCGAGCGCAAGCTCGCGTGCGCGAAGGATGGCCGGAGCCTGTCCGATGATTCGGTCTTCGGCGTGACGCTCGTGCAGCACGCTTCTCAAGCGCATCACTTCGGCCGAGAGCTGGTCGCGCTCGAGGGCAGTTCCAATCTGCACGGCGATGCCCTCGACGAGCGCAATCTCGTGCTCGTCGAACTGCTGGCGCGGCTCGCTCCAGACTAGTCCGAGCAGGCCGAAGGTCTGTTCGCCGATGCGCACGGGCGCGACGAGAGCGGCGCGTCCGCCGAGCGTCCGGTTGAAGATGAGACGGATGGGCAGGGGCAGCGTCGAGTCGAAGACGGAGAGCGTGCGGCCTTCTGCTACCAAGTCCATGAGGGCAGGGAACTCCGTCAGGTCGATGCTCTGCCCGTGCGCTTCGATGAGCCCGCGCACGCCTTCGGTGGCGGCGTGCGGCGCAGCTTTGAAGGCCGCGAGGCTGATGGCCTTGCCCGAACGCTCGATGACGCCCAAAGCGCAGTAGTCTGCGCCGACCAGCGCGATGGCGCGCTCAAGCACGTGCGAAGTGACCTCGCCGAAATCCGAGCGAGCGTTCAGGGCGTTGGCGATTTCCAGTAGAGCCCGCGTGCGGTCGGCCTCGCGCTGCTTGTCCGTGTAGAGCCGCGCGTACTGGTAGCCGACGGCAATCTGGCGCGCGATGGATTGCAGGAAAGAAACCTCCTCGTCGAGCCAGAGACGAGCGGTGCGCGTCATGTGCAATCCGACGAGGCCGAGCACGTTGCCGTCCAGAACGACGGGCACGACCAGAAGCGAGCGCGTGCCGAGACTGGCGGGCAGCAGACGCACCTTCGGGTCTTGAGAGGGCGAAGAGGTGTCGTCGAGACGAAGCGGCTGCGTGAGGTCGAAGCGCTCGGCGAGCTGTGTGAAATCGACGGGGATGAACGTGCCGAGGCTCGAAGGCACGTCTGCCGAGGCTCGCCACTCGTGGCTGATGCGCAGCTCGCCGCCCTGCGTTAGTTGCAGCACGTCGCAACGGTCAACGTCCATCATGCGCCCCAGCTCGGAGACGATGGCGTGCAGGAATTTGTCGAGGTCTATCTCGGAATGGATGTTGGGCGCGAGGCGATTGATAATCGCTTCCCGCGCTTCGTGCATCTTTATCTTGCGTTCGAGCGAAAGTGTTTGCACGGTGCTGGTGGACATCACGCGTTATCGGGATGAGCGTTGAAGATTGCTCCTTAAAAATTTGTGTCTCTTCGGCGTCGGCAGCAGACAGATGGTTACTATCGAGGTCTGTCGTGCTCGCGCAATGGGAGAAGGCGTTTGACAGGCGCACCACTATAGCGAAGCGTGCGCCGTCTGCCAAGTGAAGCGAGAGTAGGAAACGACGGCGACGGCAGGAAAAGCGAAATCGCAAAAGCGAAACGACGAATGAAAGGCCGGGGAGCTTTTCATTCGTCGTTCGTGTTTCGTGAACGTGCGGCGGCTTGTTTAGCGTCCGGCGTCGGCCATCTCGGGCAGCAGTCGGAATTCGAGCTGCGCTTCATCGGGCGTGAGAATCGGGTGAAAGGTCTTGCCGTAGCGCGACGTGATGATGCGGACGTATTTCTGCGTCTCGTCGAAGGGCGGCACGCCGCCGTGCTTATCGACGTTGCCTTCGCCGGCGTTGTAGCCTGCGAGTGCCAGAACGATGTCGCCGTCGAATCTCTTGAGCAGCCAGCGCAGGTACTTCGTTCCAGCTTCGACGTTCTTCGCCGGGTCGTTCGCATCGTCGCACTTGAAGCGCTTGGCGGTCGGGGGCATGAGCTGCATCAACCCCTGCGCGCCGACGTGCGATTCGGCTTCGGGCTTGTAGCGCGATTCCTGCCAGATGACGGCGTGAATCAGTCGGGGATCGACGCCGTAGCGACGGCCAGCCTTCATAATCACGAGGTCAATCTCACGGTCGCCGGAGGTAGGAACGTCCGACGGAATAAAGTTCTCCAAATCGACTGTCGTCAAAGGAGCGGCGGCGGCGTTGACGCTCGGGGCGACGGCGCGCGTAATCGAGAAGTCGGTTAGATTCGTGAAAAGGAAAAGAGCGAAGAGCGCGAACGAAGCAAATTTCAATGAACGAAAACGGGGAACATGACGGGTGTAGTGCATTAAGGTCGTTCTCCATGTGAGCTAGGTGGCCGGCCTCTCGCGGCCATCAGTTACATCCTGTCGGATTTTCAGCTTTTCAGGATGCTAAGCTTGGGGGCTTACGCATGGTGGAAACGATCATCTGCAAAGAGCAGTACCGAGACCGCGACTATGATGGGTAATGTTATTTTTCGGTTGCTCCCGGCGCACGAAAAATATTCAGTAAAGTCTTCATCTGTATAGGTTTAGTTCATAGGCCGCAAATGCCTGAAGGCTCTTAGCTTTGCCTCCTGATAGTGCGTCCTGAACGGTCTCGAAGACCAGATTGAGTGAGATTCTGTATCGAATGAGTTCAAAAAAAGTGGGCTGAGAGCGAAAAAAATTATGGCAAAGAATGGCGTGTGTATGCCCGTCGCCACATTTTTGCATCAAATTGACGGCGAATATTGTGGATGGTTGCAAGTCGAACACACGGGTTCGTATAATTTTCTCTTCGCAGGCGAAAAGCTGCTGCAAATAAATAATCGTCGGGGGACATCGAAGCCTTATGCCGATTTATGAATACACCTGTCAGAAGTGCAAAGCGCACATCGAGATAATTCAGAAAATCTCGGATAAGCCGCTCACGAGACACAGCAAATGCGGCGGCAAGCTTGAGCGGGAATGGTCGCGCACGGGCTTTCAGTTCAAAGGCTCAGGCTGGTACGTGACCGACTACGCGGGAAAGAAGACGGAGAAGAAAGAGGACGCGAAGGAGTCGAAAGAGGGCGCGACGGAGAAGAAGACGGAAGCGGCTGCCTCGTCGCCTGCGGACACCTCTTCTAAAGAGAGCGCATCCAAGAGCGCGGAGAAGTCTGCGACTTCTGCGACTAAGGCCGCCGCATCCAAGAGCACGACGAAGAGCGACTGAGGTCGCTTCATACATTCTTTCGTAAGGTCGGAAATCAATTCAATGCGTGTCAGCTACAAGCTTCTGATTGCGGTTTCGCTCCTGCTCCTGCTCGCGGGCGACAAAGCGGCCGGACAGGCCGGACGACGCCCCGCCGCTTCCGCCAGCAGAGAGCGCGACGTGCTCGTCAACATCTTCGCGGCTCGTGAGGGCGGCGCGGGCGAGCTGGTTTCGGCCAAAGAGATTTCGCTCTACGACGGCGGAGTCGAGCAGACGGTCAAGAGCTTTACGCCCGACCAGGGGCCTGCGCGCATCGTGCTGCTGGTCGATAACTCGCTCTCGCTGCGCACGGATGTCGAGAAACTGGCCGAGGCGACGCGCGAGTTTGCATACGAAATCTACGAGGGCGATCAGGTGATGGTCGTCGGCTTCGACGAGCAGCCCGAAATCATCGCCGACTGGACGGACGATGCCAAAAAAATCGAGGCTGCGCTTCCGACCTTCCGCAAGCGCGGCGAGCCGCGACTCTTCGACGCCATCAGCGCCGTCGTAGACCAGGCGCTCCGACCCTTCGCCGCAGGCAACCGCAAGCGCGCCATCGTGCTCGTCAGCGACGGCCTCGACCGGGGCAGCAAGACCAGCTTCGACGACGTGCTCTCCGAGCTACAGGCGCAGGACATCACCGTCTACGCCTTGCAGATTCCAGACCGCACCGGCGGCGCTTTCCGCCGCGACCGACCCAAGCCCGAGCAGGCGCTCCAAAAACTGACCGAAAGCACCGGCGGGCGCGTCCTCTCCATCAGAAACTCCCGCAACGCCGCCCAAAGCATCTGCGACGAGCTGCGCAAAAACCGCTACGTCCTCGCCTACACTCCCACTACCTACAGCCTCACCGAATCGCGCCGCCTCCTCGTCCTCGCCAACGAAGGCATCCAGATACGCTCGAAAACGATGATTAAATAAAAGTCTTGAGTCTGGAGTCTGAAGTCAAAGACAGGCAGCGTTTTGGTTTTGACTCCAGACTCCGAGACTCCAGACTCAAGACTTTCTGCTGTAGATGTAGAACATGACGGCGATGATGATGAGGAGGATGGTTTCGAGGATGAAGAAATACTTGAGGCCGACGCGCCCGTCTTCGTCCATCGACTGCTGGTAGACGACGAAGGTGCCGAAGGCGAGGCCGCAGGCGAGCCAGATGATTTGGCGTTTGGTGTCCCACATGGGCTGGAAGGTTCTCTCAGTGAAGCGGCGTTCTTAAATTCTGGAGCGAAGTTTTTCGAGGCGCTCGGCGGCGGCCTGGAGCGTCTCGTCGCGCTTGCAGAAGCAGAAGCGCACCTGCTGCGAGCCGAGCGCGGGCGCGGAGTAGAAGGACGAGCCGGGCACGCAGGCGACGCCAATCTCTTTGACGAGAAAGCGCGTGAACTCAAGGTCGTCTTTAAAGCCGAAGGCTTCGATGCCGGTCATAATGTAGTAAGCGCCGTCGGGCTCGAAGACCTGAAAGCCAGCTTCGCGGAGCGCGGGCAGAAGGAAGTCGCGACGCGCCGTGTACTCGGCTTGAAGGCGCTGGTAATACTCGCGGGGCAGGCGAAGCGCCATCGCTCCCGCTTCCTGCAAGGGTGCGGCTGCGCCGACGGTGAGGAAGTCGTGAACCTTACGAATCGCGTTGGTAATCTCAGGCGGCGCGATGCAGTAGCCGACCCGCCAGCCCGTCACCGAGTAGGTCTTCGACATCGAGTTGATGACGACGGTGCGCTCGCGCATCCCCGTAAGCTGCGCCATCGAGACGTGCTCGACCGAGCGGCCTACGCGCGGGTAGATGATGTGCTCGTAGATTTCGTCTGTGAAGCAGAGGGCGTCGTGCTCGATGCAGAGGTCGGCGATGAACTGAAGCTCTTCGCGGGTGAAGACCTTGCCGGTCGGGTTGTTCGGGTTGCAGATGATGACGGCCTTGGTTTTGTCTGTGAAGGCGGAGCGCAGCTCTTCGCGGTCGAAAGTCCAGTCGGGCGCGCGCAAGGGCACGTAGCGAGGGCGCGCGTCGGAGAGAATCACGTCGGGCGAGTAGTTCTCGTAGAAGGGCTCGAAGATAACGACCTCTTCGCCCGCATCGACGGTCGCCATCATCGTCGCAATCATGCCTTCGGTCGAGCCGCATGTGACTGTAACTTCGGTCTCAGGGTCAATCTCCATGCCGAGATGCCAGAGAGTTTTCTCGGCGAGCGCCTCGCGGAACGAGCGCGCGCCCCACGTTATCGCATACTGGTTCACGTCGCGCTCGATGGCTTCCGAGGCAGCGCGCTTAATCTCTGCGGGCGCGGGAAAGTCCGGAAACCCCTGCGAGAGATTGACCGCGCCGTGACGCATGGCCTCGCGCGTCATCTCGCGGATGACGGACTCGGTGAAACGACTCGCTTTCTGCGAGACGTGTCGGCGTTTGGAAGATACGGGTGATGTCATCGGATTCAACTTCTGAAGGTAGAAACTCGGCGATGCTTGAAGTGGATGCTCTCACAGGACGCGCGCCGTTGGCAAACGAAGGCAAAGGCGGTCGAGAGATAAACCGAAGCATGAGCGAAGAGAGCAAATGCCCGATGGGCAAGTACCCTCGGCTGGCGGCGTTTCTGGCGCTCGCCTTCATCCTGCTTTTCCTGTCGAAGAAGTTCGGGCTGTTGTGAGCGACGACGGGGCGCGTTCTCTCAGAGAGAGAATCAGTTGTCGGGCGAGCTTTGCTGCTGCTCCTGCTCGGCGGCCTGAGTGCGTAGCTGGTCGATGATGGAGCGGATGGCGGGGGCGAGTTTGCCTTCGGGGGCGAGGGCGAGATATTTGTCGTAGGCGCGAACGGCCTCTCGCCAGTTTTCCAGCTTTTCGTAAGCCGCGCCGAGAAGCTGATAGAGGGCTGGCTCGGTGTCGTCGAGCTGCGCGATGGCCTTGCGGAAGGCTTCGACGGCTTCGTCGTAGCTGCCCTTCTCTTCGAGGACGATGCCGAGACCGGCGTAGGCTTCGGGCTGGACGCCGCGAGCTTCGCGGATGGCGCGACGGTAAGACTCGACGGCCGCGCCGGGGTCGGCGGCGGCGCGAAGGATTCGACCTTCAACCGCCGAAGCCTCCGGGTAAACGGGGCGCACGCGCCGCGCCGCTTCAATCTGTTCGAGCGCGCCGTCGTAATCGTCGAGCGCAAGCAGCGAGCGCGCGAGGCCGACGCGCGCGGCGGGAAAACGCGGGCGAAGCTCAAGCGCGCGTCGGTAAAGCTCGACCGCATCCCTTCGCGTGCCGTCGGCGCTCGGGAGTCCTTCGCGCGCGTCCTCCGCCTGTTGAAAAAGTAGCTCGGCCTCGTCGGTCGTGCGCGTGAGCCCGACTTGAATGAGGCCGCGCTCGTTCGGAAGCACGGGGACGGTGCGCTCTCGGAATCCGGCAGCCCGCACGCGTAAGCTATGACGCCCTGCCTTCACTTTTTCGATAACCAGCCGACCCGCATCGTCAGTTCTTCCGCGCCGCAGCTCGTCCAGCCAGACGGCGGCCTTCGGCTCGGTCTGAATCGTCAGGCTTCTCGCCGAGACGTTCGACGGGGAAGTCTTCGCGCTGCCTACCGACGCCGCCTTGCGTCCCGTCTTCGGCGAGCTTGACGAAGGCTTAATGCTATCGCTGCGATTGCTGTTGCTACTACTGCGCGCAGGTTTCTTTCGTTGCGCGAGGGCGGCGGGCGAGACGACAGTGAACGCGAGAGCGAAACAGGCCAACACCACCGAGGAAAGGAAAAGGGAAAAAGGAAAAAGGCGAAGGGGAAGGCGCGAAGATGAAGTGGCTGCTATAAAGCAAGGGGGTGAAGGCGCAGCTATTTCACTTCGTTTGCTTCGTCCACTTCGCCCTTTGCCTTTTTCCCTTTGCCCTTTGCCTTTCATCATTCCTCCCGCTCGCCGCCGGTGACGCGGCGCAGGCGTATGTCGCCGGATTGCTGCCCGGAGGCGGGCGCTTGTTGTTCGCCCGTGACGGGGCGCGTGCCGACTTCGGGGCGGAATCGTCCCTGTTCGTCGTAGAGTCGGCGGTATTGCATCATGTTGCGGACGACGCCCTGCACGTAGCCGCGCGTTTCGCGGAAGGGGATGGCCTCAGCCCATTCGTCAATCTCTAAGGGCAGCGAAGCGCGCCATGCGACGGCGCGACCGGGCCCGGCGTTGTAGGCGGCGGCGACGTATTCGAGCCGCCCGAACTTGTTGAGATTGTCGCGCAGGTAGCCCGTGCCGAGCTGGATGTTGAGACGCGGCTCGAAGAGTGATTCGACCGTCACGGGGCGGTCAACTCCGTAACGCTGCGCGACGATTCTGCCCGTTGGCACGAGCAGTTGCATGAGACCGTAGGCGTTGGCGGTGGAGGCGGCGCGCGGGTTGAAGACCGATTCCTGACGGATGAGACCGGCAACCATATAGGGGTCGAGGTCGCGCCCGCGCGCCTCCTGCACGATGATGTCCCAGTAGGCGAGCGGGTAGAACACGTCCCAAGCCTCGCGCGACATCTCTTCCGGCTTCATCTGCGAATAGTCCGGATAGCTTCGACGCAGCAGGTTGAACGCCTGCACGTTGTCGTTGCGCGCACGGTAGAGCCGCGCCTTGGCGAGATTCAGGCGCGGGCTCGACGGCGTTGATGCGAGTGCTCTGTCAAGCTCGGCGTGCGCGAAATCGTCGAGGCCGACGACGTTGAGCTGGTCGGCTTTCGTCAGTCGTTCATTCGCATCCGCACCGGCGGATTCTGCCGCGACGGTGACGGGCTTGAGGTTTGCGACGGCGCGGGCAAGCTCCGAACCGGGCGCAGGCGCGGCGGAAGCTGTTACGCCGTTGCGACCCATCGTGTCGAGTCTTTGCTTGGCGAGATAGCCGTACCAGTTCGCGTCGTAGCGCGCGAGCATCCCTTGATAGAGCGCGCGCGCTTCGTCGAGACGACCGGCGCGCTCGGAGTCGCGTGCCGCCCAGTAACCGGCGCGACCCCGGTTGTCTGTGTTCTCGTCGGCGTACTCGGCCAGATGCTCGATGAGCAGACGCGACGATTCCTGAAAGTTCTTCGCCTCGTGAGCCGCCCAGGCCAACTCGAACTGCGCGCCCGCGACTTCCGAAGCGCCCCTGAACATCTGCGCGGCGGTGCGATTGAAGTAGGCGGCATCGACAGTGTTCTTGGCCTCCTTCGCAGCCTGTCCGGCGGCAACGAGCGCGCGCATCGTCCAGGCGTTTTGCGGGTAGGAGCGGCGCATCTCTTCGAGGGTCGAGCGCACCATGTCCCACTGGCGCGAGCGCGCGTAGGTTTGCGCCAGATGATGAAGCGCCTGTGCGCGCGCCTCGGCGTCGGAGGTCGGGACGGCGCTCAGGGCGGCGATGGCTTCGGGCGCGCGGCGGGCGTTCGATGCAGCAATGCCTTGACGAAGGCGCGTCTGCGCGTTCGAGAGATTGGGGAAGCGCCCGAGTGCGTCTGTGTAAGCCTGGAAGGCTTCGCCGAAGCGCTTGGCATCGAAGAGGCGCTCGGCGCGCGTGCGCGCTTCTTCGGCGGAGGCGGGCGCGGGGCTTGAGTTCAGACGAGTGATGGACGAAGCGGCCTCGGCGCTCTCGGGCGATGCGGGCGCGTAGAAGTAGAGGCGACGATAAGCGGCGAGCGCGCGCGTCGTATCGCCCTGCTGCTCGTAGGCTTTCGCGGTGAGTAGAAGCGCGGCGGCATCGTCAGAGTCGGCGAGCTTTTTGAGAAAGACGGGGGCGGCTGCCGCCTGTCCGGCCTGCATCGTCAGGTCGGCGGCGCGCAGCGTCGCTTCACGCGCGCGAAGCGACGACGGATACTCGCGCGCAAGCTCTTCGTAAGCGGCGCGTGCTTCGACCATCCTCCCAGTCTTCTCAAGCGCCTGCGCGCGCAGAAGCAGCGCGTAGTCGCCGAGCGCCGTGCGGCTCTCGATGTCGTTCGAGTCGAGCAGGGAGGCCGCGCCCGCCGCGTCGCCCGCCTCGGAGCGAATGCGCGCGCGCAGCAGTCGAGCCAGCGCGCCCGCCTTCGTCCCCGCGTACTCCGTCTCCAAGCTCGCCACGACGCTCTCGGCAGGCAGCACGCCGCCCCTCGACATCGAGCGCAGACGCTCGACGCCTGCGCTCTCGTCCTGCGGCGTCGCACGCTGCGCCGAACAACTCACCAGCACGAACGGCAAAGCCCCCGCACACACAGCGACCAAAAGAGCGACCGCAAAGAACAAGCTCCCGCGACGATAAGCCTTCATACTCAAAAACCTCTTGGGTAAATGGTGAATGGTAAATGGTAAATGGATAAAACCTGTTCTTACCATTTACCATTTACCATTCACCATTTACCGAGCTACTGCTTTAGTTGTTTCCGGGGTAGCCTGCGCCGAGCCTGGAGGGGTCGCCTTCGGCGAGGGTCTTGACCAGCTCGTGATGGAAGTAGTCGTAGCGGGCGGTGACTTCGGGGGAGATGCGCTTGTCGTACATCTGGCGCGAGCGGTCGATATCTTCGCGCAGAAGGTTGTAGAGGTTGCCCTGCGAGCGTCCGTCTTTGACCTTCTGTTCGTTGTAGAGCTTGATTTCTGAGACGAGCAGGCGCGCGAAGCGGCGCGCGTCTGTGTGAAAGCGTCGCTCGCTTTCGTTGACTTCGACGGGCAGTTCGGCATCTGCGCCGTAGCGTCTGGCCGTGCCGAGCGGAGCGGAGTATGTGGACGCAGGAGTCGGCGCAGGAGTCGGCGGCGCGGGCGGTTGGTCTTGGACGCTCGAAGCTCTCAAATCGGCGCTGCCCTCGTAGCCGCCCGTGTTCTCGACGAATGTCGGCTCGACGAAAGTTGGCTGCGACTGTGCGCTCGCCGTCGCATCGACCGTCTCGGCCTGCGGCGCTCCGGTCAGAGGTTGCGGCGCGGGCTCGTCGCGCGTGAAAGGCGTGGAAGAAGTGGCGCGAGCCGCTTCGGGCATGCGTGCTTCGGGCGGCGCGGAGGCTTGCGCGGGCGGTTGCGGCGGCTGCGCTGAGAATGCTGGAGTAGATGCTGAAGAAGAGTCGGTTGCGGTCGAGACGGAAGCGGAAGACGCGGGCGCGGGTCGCTTGGTGGCGAGCAGTTCGACGGCCATCCCGGCGACGCGCACGAGCGTCTCGATGGCTTCGAGGTTGATGGCGTCGGAATCCTGCTGATGGGAGTCGGCGTAGAGGACGGCGACGGCCTTGTCGCGCGCGACGAGCGGGATGGCGACGATGCGCTGCGGCGGCTCGTCGCCTCCGAAGCGACCGTAAATCTGATTATCCTCGCCGTGTGAGCCGGGAGCGCCGCTCCATGTGCGACGCGTGCGCGCCACTTCGCTCAGGAGCGTGTCGGCTTCGAGCGGGAGCGAGATTTCGCGTATGGCGTCGTCGCCAACCGTACCTTCGAGTCCGCGCGCGCGCCAGCCCGTCGCCCGCTCGTTCTTGATGACGAAGAAGGCGACGCGCGGGGCGAAACTGGCGGCGCGGTTGATGAGCGTGTTGAGGATGTCGGCCTGCGAGCGCTGCTCGTCGATGTCGTCGATGCCGGCCTTGAGGATGGCTATGTCGCTCGACGCGCGCGCGCGTGCGCCCTCGGCGGAGGCCGTCTCGATGCCGGAGTTGCGCGCATCGCGCAGGTGCTCGGAGACGGCGACGGCGATTGAAGCGTCGGACTCGGAGGCGCTCTGAAGGCGTTCGGAGAGACGCGTGAACGCCTCGTTAAACTGGCTCTGAAGCCGTGCAATCTCGTCGCGTATGCCGCCCAGATGGCTCTCGATGTAGCCGTCGATTTGGGCGCGCAGGCTCTGTTCAAGGTCTCCGCTCACCACTCCCGGTTATCCTCCGTTTCAGACGTGCGTCAGGCGGTGCTCAGGTCAAAGGCTCTCATCAGCCAGGCTGGCCGGAAAGTCGCTTCAGACGCGTCAAATTCTTGAGCGACTTGCTCGATGCTGATTGCAGAAGCACACTAGCGCGGATTATGGACGCCGACGCTTAGGGGTGTCAAGCAGGCCGTTCGGAAGCGATTTGGATTTCGGAAATTTCCCGTTTGATTTATGATGAGCAGGTAAAGCGAGTCGTATCTCATCCGTTGAGAAACGTCAAACCACCGATGCCCGACCAGATTCTCATAGCCGACGACTATGACGATAGCCGGGAACTCCTGCGAATGATGCTGGAGCCGGAAGGCTACCGGATTCGTGAGGCGCGCGACGGGCGCGAATGCCTGGAAGCGGCGCGCAGAGAGCCGCCCTCGCTCGCCATCATCGACCTCTCGATGCCGAGGCTCGACGGCTGGGGAGTCATCCGAGAGCTTCGCGCCGACGAGCAGACGCGACACTTGCCCTGCGTCCTTTTGACGGCTTTCACTTCACACGAAGACCGAAGCCGCGCGCTCGCCGAAGGCTTCGACGCCTACCTCGCCAAACCCTTCCGCACCAGAGACCTCCTTGAGCTTGTCAGGCGTTTGCTCGCCGAACGCATCCACGTTTCCCCCGACGGCCAGAGGGCTTCGACTACCAAATGAGCGACCACCGGAAAGAGAACCAAGAGAGCGAAGACGCGGCGCAGCGCAAGGACGCGCCGCCGTCGAGGGGTGCGGCCAAACGCAAAGACGCGGCGAAAGGGAAAGACGCGCCCGAGGAAAAAGGCGAGTCTGAGCGCGACGCCCAACATGATGCTCCGAGCGCCGGACAGATTCTCGTCGCATTCGAGAAACTGTTCGGCGGCGGTCGCGGCGTTCAGCGTTTCTCGCGCTCCGGCCTGCGACACGTCAAGCTCGGCGGCGGCGCAGTCCTCGTCGAACAGAACCCAAGAAAAAGCAGCGAGTGGGCACAACTCGCACGCGAAGGCCGCCGCGTCTCCTGGCTGCTCCACGACGGCGAATACCTCGCCCGCGTCGTCGATGGCGAACTCACCATGCTCGACTGAATGAAGAAATGATGAATGCGGAATGCGGAATGATGAATGAAAAGCAATTTGTCTTTCATTCATCATTCCGCATTCCGCATTCATCATTTATCTTCACCCCATCCGCTTGAGTTTGCCGGTGCGTTTAGCCCAGGCTTCGACGCGACCGAAGATGAGCAGGCCGAGCGGAATCAGCACTATTCCCATCAAGGCGAGGATGAGCAGCTCGGGCACGACCGCCGAGACGGGCGCGCCCGCGAGTCGCCCGGACACGTCGCTACCGGCGTCGATGCCGATGAGCTTGCGGCTGGCCGAGAGCGCGTAGGTGGCCGGGGAGATGGCCGCAAGCGGTTGCAGCCACGCGGGCAGAATCTCCACAGGGTAATAAACTCCCGAGACCAGAAGCAGTATGCCCTGAAAGATGTTCGTCGCCTCGGCTCCGCGCTCGGGACTGAAGACGGGCATCACAGCCGCCATCAAACCGAGACCGATGAAGGCGGCGCTACTGACCAGGAGCACGACGAGGAGCCCCGGAAGGTTTGCGCCGGAGAGGTCTAGTTCGATGAAGAGCGAGAGCGACGTGATGATGATGAGCGTCCGCACGATGCTCTGAAGGATGACGTAGATGCTGACGCCGAAGAGGTGGTTGAGCCTCGACACCGGAGCCATGAAGGTGTATTCGAGCGTGCCCTCCCAGCGCTCGTAGGTTATCGAGTTGGCTATCTCGATGAAGAGCACGGAGAGGAAGCCCCAGAGCAACACTCCCAAAAGCAGCGTCAGCGTGAGACGGCGGTCGCCCGCCGCCACGCCGATGAGCGCGATGGTCGCCGAGTTGACCACTGCATAAAAAGTGAAGACCACGACCCACGAAATGTAACGTCGGGTCAGGTGATATTCCCTGAAGACGAAAGCCCAGGTCTGTCTTAATGCGCGTTCCATAATCTTGTCCTCCCCTGTGGCCGACCAGTCGCGCGCGTGTTAATCCGCGACTCCGGCGACGGCGGCCTCGTCGGTCGCCTCATCCTCTCCGCCCACGCTCTTCTCTTCGCTCTGCTCCAGCGACTCGCCCGCGAAGGCGATGAAGGCATCGTCGAGCGTGCTCGTACCGGATTGCTCTTTGAGCTGCTCAGCCGTGCCTTCGGCGATGAGACGCCCGTGCGCGAGAAAGCCTACGCGCGAGCAGAGGCGCTCGGTCTCGGCCATGTCGTGCGAAGTGAGAAGAATGGTCGTGCCCTCTTCGCGTCGAAGGTTTTCGAGAAACTTCTGCACGTCGCGCCGACTCTTCGGGTCGAGCCCTGTGGTCGGCTCATCCAGCAGCAGTAGCGGTGGGTTCGTCAGCAGCGCGCGCGTAATCGCCACCTTCTGCTGCATCCCGCGACTCATCTCTTCGAGCGGGTCGGAGAAGCGTTTCTCTTCGAGGCCGAGGCGTTCGAGAATCTGCATGGCGCGGCGCTCGGCTGCGCGCGGCTCAAGGCCGTAGAGATAGGCCGAGTAGAGCAGGTTTTCGCGCGCCGAGAGCCTCTTGTAGAAAGCGGCATCGACGCTGACGCGACCAATCTTTCGCCGCACAGCCCCTTCCTCTTCCGGCAAAGGGTGGCCGAGCAGGCGCACCTCTCCCGCGTCGGGCAGAAGCAGCGTCGAGAGCACGCGTATCAGCGTCGATTTGCCCGAGCCGTTAGGCCCGAGCAGTCCGTAAGTCTCGCCTAAGCCGACCGTGAAAGACACGTCCTTGAGCGCGTGTATCTCGACGGTTTGCGAGCGGAAGAGACCCTTTCGCTTTTTGAAATATTTCTGTAGATGAAGGACTTCTATCCCATGATTCGACATCATCGTATACCTCTCCGACCCGAAGATGGTCGGATAGCAGCTTTCCGGATTGGAAATGGAAGGAAAGGACGCGCTTGGCCGTGGACTTAGGCCAGTCTGGCGAGTTTGATGGGTATGATGATGTGTCTCATGTCGAACATTTCGTTCACCCTGCCTTAGTGCGCCAAGCATACGTCGCTCGCGCGCATTTGGCAAGTCGAATTGAAGCTTAGACGAGTTTTGGAAGGAGCGACGGCATGAGAATCTGTATGATGGTGATTAAATACAGTTCCTGCATATTTGCAATCACTACTCAGAGCGGCAGACAGGAAGTTTATTCTTCTCCAACTTCGGCGAGCAGTCGCAGACGCTCTTTCTCGCTTAGATAAAAGCCCATCTCTTCTACTAGCCTTAATAAATAAGGCTTAGCTTCTTCAATAGCTCCTGAGTTCTTTAGCATGGTTAGTAAATTTGCCGTTCTGATAATCTTAAGCTGCATTTTCTATGCACGTTTATAACCCTTCTTTTCATCCAGGAGCAAAATGGACTGCGTGTAATCGGCCTGCGCTATAGCCGCAGCCTCGCCCTCGCCTAAATCTACTTTCAAATAGGCTTTAATAAGCTCGTCAGCTTCATAGCAATCAACGAAGAAGCCAGCCATTTCGTTAACTAGCTTTTGCAAACGACGCTTGCCTTTGTGTGGAGCTTTGTAAGCTTCTCGTTTGACTTCAGGAGGAATAAGAATTTTCTTGAAGAGGAAAGGTAAGAATTGGGCGATTTCCAGTTGGACTAGACGAGTGAGCAGAGTGTTATCAATGACAGCCGTAGGCAGACCGCGCTGCTTGGAGCGTCGAGTCATTTACTTTTCGTCGCTCAATAACCCGGTGAGTGCGAGCATTCCAAGAGCGATACCCGCTATCCAGCCAAGCGCAGTTAATTCTTTCTTAGATTGCTTGTGACGGCGTATCTGTTCGAGCACATTCAACAGCGACGCTTCATGCGCTGTCGGCAATAAACGATTGAAGCGAACAATCTGATTTTCCGCCGCACCTGTAACTGCAACTCCCTCTTCCATCAATAGAATAATCGGCTTGCCCGCTTCACTGGCAGCTTGCAATTCAAGATTGACGAGGTTTCCCGAGGCTGGTCGCGCAGTTTTAGTGCGGAGCGCGATAACGGCATCACTTTGCTTAATCTTTTTACGTGTGTCAGCAGTAAGGTTGGTTTCTATTTGAGTTCGGTCGGGCAATAGAATCTGAATATCGTAGGCAGCCGCCACTGCGCGCAGGCGAGCAGCAATCGGGGCATCCATCTCACCGACGGCATAACTTAAGAAAACCTTCATGCCGTGATTCTATACTTCAAAGGGGCGAAAAGGAATCCCTTAACCCTCTACGAAGCGAGGCCGACGCGGGTGAGCAGGTCTGTGAAGCGGGGGTCGGAGCGGAGGCGGTCGAACATGGGTTCGACCTTGAGGTAGACGAGCAGGCCGCTGCGTTCTTCGCAGGCGCGGCTGAGCCAGTCGAAGGCTTGGTCGGTGTCGCCTAGACAGGTGTAGACGGTGGCGATGTCGTAGGGCGAGACGTATTTCTGCTTGGAGGGGTCTGTGAGCTGTTCGAGTATCTGTCGCGCCTTTTCGTGCTTGCCCGCCATCGCGTAGGTGCAGGCGTACTCGGCGACGATTTCGGTCATGCCGCCGTGCAGCGTGGCCGCCTCCTGAAACTCGTTGATGGATTCGTAGTACATCCCCTTCTGACGATAGATGGTGCCGAGCAGGCTGTGTGCGCGGACGAAGTTCGGGTCAACCTCGATGCAACGGCTGACGTGCTCGATGGCCTCGTCGTACTTGCGCGCGAAGTAGAGAGCCCAGCCCATGTCTTTGCTGATGGGGAGCGAGAGCGGGTCAAGCTCTTGAGCGAGGCGCAGCTCTTTGACGGCCTCCGTGTGGCGTCCGACGACGATGAGCAGGACGGCGTACCAGTGATGCGCCATCGCGGAGCCGGGATTGAGTTCGATGGCGCGCTTGTATTCGCGCTCGGCTCCGAGCCATTCCCAGTCGTAGGTCTCTTTGACCTTCGCCAGTGAGACGTGAGCTTCGGAGAGCGTCTCGTCAAGCTCGATGGCCTTGAGGGCGGCGGCCTTCGCTTTGGGCATGGTCTCTCTGGGCGGGAGCGCGCCGTAGTAGCCGAGGAGAACGTATGTGTCTGCGAGTCCGGCGTAGCCGAGCGGGTAGTCGGGGTCTATCTCGATGGCGCGCTCGAAGTGCTCGATGGCTTTGCCGAAGTTTTCTTCGGTGCGCTTGTTCCAGTGGAAACGACCTTTGAGATAGAACTGGTAAGCCTCCGCGTTCTGCGTATGGCGACGCGCGAGGCGCTTCTTCTCTTCGCCGCTTAAGCGCAGCCGCAGCTTCTCGGAAATCTCGCGCGAAATCTCCTCCTGCACCTCGAAGATGTCCGAGAGGCGTCGGTTGTACTGCTCGCCCCAGAGCTGCGCGCCATCGACACAATCGACCAGCTCGGTCTGGATGTTGAGAGTGTCGCTTCTCTGAAGCACGCGCCCAGTGACGACGGCGTGGACGCCCATCTCGTCGCCGACTTTCTGCAAATCTACTTCCTGACCCTTGTAGCGAAAGACGGTCGAGCGCGCCATGACGCGAAGCTGCGGAAGCTGCGCGAGATTGTTGATGAGGCTCTCGGTAATGCCGTCGGAGAGATATTCCGCGCCGGGGTCTTGGCTCGCGTTGGCGAAGGGGAGGACGGCCAGAGACTTGATGACTTTGCGCGAAGGGCGACGACGGCGCGAGCCTGTCGTTGTCGTCGAAGACGACTGTGCGCGGGTTGTGCCGGTGGCGGTGGAAGTGAAGGCGAGGATGGAATCGGTCTCGGCCGAGCGCAGGCGTTCAAGCTCGAACTGAAGGCGCTGTTTGAAGGCGCGCAATTCCTTCGACATCTCTTCGATGGTTTGATAACGCTGCTCCCTGTCTTTGGCGAGCGCGCGAGAGATGATGCGGCGCATCTCTTCGGGGACGTGGCGTGCGAGCGGCGCGGGCTCTCTCTCAAGGATGGAGACGAGCACGTCGGTCTTCGTCGCTCCCTCGAAAGGAGCTTGACCGTTGAGCATTTCGTAGAGCACGACGCCGAAGCTCCAGATGTCCGTGCGCCTATCGACATCGACGCCGCGCGCCTGCTCCGGCGACATGTAGAGCACCGTGCCGATGACGACGCCGGGGTCTGTGACGAGCATCGTCTCGCCCTCCGAATCCACGTCCTGCCGCTCGGCCTGCTTGGCGAGCCCGAAGTCGAGCACCTTCACGTAGCCGTCGGGTCGGAGCATGATGTTTTCGGGCTTGATGTCGCGGTGAACTATCCCGGCAGCGTGCGCCGCCGAGAGCGCGCCCGCAATCTGGATACTGATGTCGAGCACGTCGCTCAGCTCAAGCGGGGTGTCGTGCGTGTGCTGGCGCAGGGTCGCGCCGTCGATGAATTCTGTGACGATGAAATAGGTTGAGTCGGCCTCGCCGATTTCGTAGATGGTGAGGATGTTCGGATGGTTCAGTGCGGAGACGGCGCGCGCCTCCTGCATGAAACGCTTCATGCGACGCTGGTCGGCGGCGACTCCGGCGTTGAGAAACTTGATGGCGACTGTGCGGTCGAGCTGCGTGTCGTGTGCGAGATAGACCTCGCCCATGCCGCCCGCGCCGAGCGGCGACCGAATCGCGTAGCGACCAAAACGAGTGCCCTCAGCAAGTGCCATAGTGTTGGAGACGGGGGATTGCGTTACGGCGTGAACTGTTCAAGTATCGCGCGGCTTATTCCGGTTACTTCAAGTATCGCGGGGCTTATTCTAACTGTCTTTGCGGAGGCGCGCTAGCATGCTTGGTCTCGGGCAGACTCGGAAACTCGAAATCCACGCTTTGAGCGGCGACGGTCATCTCTGCTACGGAACGACCGTTATCTCTTCGACCTTCTCTGCCGGAAGCGGCAGGGAGACACGGCGCGCGGCAGCGTCGAAGCTGAAATTCTCGATTCTCCGATTGCCGATGCGCAGCTCGCGCGGGGCGGTGGCTAAGCCGCGCAGCTCGATTGTCGAGAGCGGGCGCGAGACGTTGTATGCGCCCGTGCGCGCGAGACGAATCGAGTTTCCGTCGAGCGTGACGGCGAGCGTGCGAAACGCGCCGCGACGATAGTCGAAGCCTTCGCCCGCGTCTTCGTAGAGACGACTCACGTTTCGCTGCGCGCTCGGCGTTCGTGCAGTTTCTGCGGGCGCGACGTTTGTCTCGACGCTCGGCTGAGCGTCCAGCGCGACGACCAGAGAGAGCGGCGCGCGCGCCATCTCGCCCGTGTGCTGGACGACGGGCTGCGTCGGAATCGCAGCGCCGACGCGCACGAAGAGCGGCAGTCGTTCGAGCGGCGCATCGACGGTCGCATGAGTGCCGCCCTCGTATCTCGCGCCCGTCCACCAGTCGAGCCAGGCGTCGCCTCTGGGGAAGTAGACGACGCGGCGCACCTCGCCCGGAATCAACACGGGCGCGACGAGGAGGTCTCGGCCGAGCATGAACTGCTCGGTCGAGAGGGTGGGGTTGTAGGTCGCGTAGTCGTCGGGATAGTTGAACCAGAGCGGGCGCATGGGCGGCGCGCCCGTCTCTTCGTGTTCACGAAAGAGCGTGTAGAGAAAGGGGAGCAACTGGTAGCGAAGCTCGATAGTCGCGCGGCTGATGCGCTCGACATCCGCGCCGAACGACCAGGGCTCTCGGTCTTGCCTGCCCTTCTCGACGTGCGAGCGGAAGAAGGGCGTGAGCGCGGCGGCCTGAAGCCAGCGCGCGTAAAGCTCGGGCGTCGAGTCGCCGGAGAAGCCGCCGACATCCGCCCCGACGAATGGCACACCCGAGACGCCCAAGCCCGTGAGCATCGCAATCGAGAGTTGCAGGTGCTCCCAAGAGGCGACGTTGTCGCCCGTCCAGACGGCAGAGTAGCGTTGGATGCCCGCGTAGCCCGCGCGCGTCAGCACGAAGGGGCGCTCCTGCGGGCGAAGCTTCTGCAAGCCCTCGAAGGTCGAGCGCGCCATCTGCATCCCGTAGACGTTGTGATAGCGCGCGTGCGTGCCGGGTCGCCCGTCGCCCGCGTGGCGAGCCGTGAGCGGAAAGGTCTTGGTCGGGTCGTGCGTGACGCGCGGCTGCGGCGGCGCTTGCTCCGCGCCGAAAGTGCCGGGCTCGTTCATGTCGTTCCAGAATCCGCTGATGCCTTCGTCGAGGTGACTGCGATAGAGCGAGCCGAACCATGCGCGCGCCTTCGGGTCTGTGAAATCGGGAAACGCGCAGACGCCCGGCCAGACGCGCTCGCGCAGCTCCGCGCCTTCCGAAGTCTTGACGAAGAAGCCGCCCGCGCGCCCTTCCCTGTAAGCGTGATAATTCTCATCGACCTTGATGCCGGGGTCGATGATGACGACGGTGCGGAAGCCTTCGGCGCGAAGCTCGCGGAGCATGCGCGGCGGGTCTGGGAAACGCTCTCTGTCCCAAGTGAAGACGCGGTAGCCGTCCATGTAGTCGATGTCGAGATAGATAACGTCTGCCGGGATGCGACGCTCGCGCAAGCCCCGCGCCACTTCGCGCACACGCGCTTCGGGGAAGTAGGAGTAGCGCGACTGCTGAAAGCCGAGCGACCAGAGCGGCGGCAGAGGCATCCGTCCCGTCAGGGCCGTATAATCTCTGACGACGCTCGCGGGCGTCTGCTCCGAGCCGCCCGTGAAGACGTAGTAATCAAGCTCGCCGCCCTGTGCGCCGAAGGTGTAACGCTCGGGCGCGGTGTTGCCCATGTCGAAGAAGGTGCGCGAAGTGTTGTCGAGAAAGAGACCGTAGGCTCGCCCCTGCCTGAGCGCGATGAAGAAGGGAATCGACTGGTAGATGGGGTCGAGGCCGGGCGCGTAGGCGTACGTGTCCGTGTTCCACATCGTCATCGTTCGCCCCTGACGCGCCGACGGCAGAGCCTTCTCGCCGAAGCCGTAATAGAACTCAAGATAATCGCGCCGCTTCGACGCCTCGATAGCACCGCTCTCAAGGTCGAACATGACGGGACGCTTCGGGTCGTCTGCGACCAGCGTGCGTCCGGCGCTGTCCTGAATCGTCAATAAAAACGGTCTGCGATTAACGACGACGCTTGCGCCGCCCGGCGTCGTGATGCCCACCGACCCGCGTCGAGCCTCGCCGACCACAGCCACGACGGGCACTCGCGTCTCCTGCACAACCGCGTAAGACTCGTCGCGCTCGAAGACGCCCGTCGGCGCGAAGCGCACGCGCACCACGCCGGGCGTGACGAAGGTGACGGAGACGCGCGCGCCGCTCGATAGCGTAAAAGTTGCCCCGTTTGCCTGACGCGCCAGCGCCGTCACGTCGCCCGCCGTGCGCCACGCCGCCTGAGCCTCGAACGAAAAGGCGCATAGCGACAAGAGAAGCGCTGCGAGCGCCACGAGCCGTCGAGCGCGACGAAGAGAGTCAGGAGTCATGTCTTAACGTTCTGTTTCTTCAAACGGACGGGCGCACGCTGGATACAGAGCCCGCTTTAGCGCCGCGAGCCTTCGGCGCGCTCGTAGACGACTCGCCCGCCGAAGATGGTGATGTCGGCTTCGGTCTGCAAAATCTCTTCGGGGCGGATGGTCAGAAGGTCGCGCGTGTGCACAAGCATGTCGGCGAGCATCCCCGGAGCAATCTGTCCCTTCTCGCGTTCTTCAAACGAAGCGTAGGCCGACTCAGCCGTGTAGCAGCGAATCGCGTCGGCGATGGAGAGACGCTCCTGCGGCCACCAGCCGCCCACAGGCTCGCCCTCCGTGCTCTGGCGCGTGACGGCGGCGTAGAGTCCGAGGTATGGGTTGATGGGCTCGACCGGCCAGTCAGTCCCGAAGGGCACGCGCACGCCGAACGAGCGCATGGCGTGCCACGCGTAAGCGCCGAGCACGCGATACTCGCCGAGCCGAGCTTGCGCCCAGCGCTTATCCGAGATGGCGTGCGACGGCTGCATCGAAGCGACGACGCCGAGGTCGCGGAAGCGCGCGAAGTCTGAGGGAGCGACGACCTGCGCGTGCTCGATGCGATGTCGAGCAAGCACGGTGCGCGTCGGAAGACTCGTAATCGGGCGAGGCGCGCTCGCTCCCGTCCCCGACGCTCCTGCTGCTCCTGTCGGCGGCGCTTTGAACCTGGAAAACTCGACATCTTTATGGGAAGCCTCGGCGAAGGCGTCGAGCGCCATTCGATTCGCGCGGTCGCCGATGGCATGGAGGGCGATTTGGAAGCCGTTCAACGCTCGTTCGACGACCATCTTCGTCAACTCTTCGGGCGCGCGTCGAGGGATGCCGCTGTTGGCCGGGTCGTCCGCGAAGGGCGCGAGCATGGCGGCGGTGCGCGAGCCGAGCGTGCCATCGACGTAGCCCTTGAGCGCCGTCAGACGAAGCTGCGAAGGATTGTCTTTGAACGTCTCGAACTCGGCGCGCTGTCGCTTCAATTCCTCGACCGTATCCTCGAAGTTCTGCCACTCGGCGACGCGCACGGTGAGTCGCCCTTCTCGCAGAAGCTCCCTGTAAAGCTTCGTCGTCTCGTAGCCGGAGTTGTCCTGAATCGAGGTCAGACCGTAGCGGCGCGCTTCCGCGAGCGCGCGCGTGATGGCCTCCTTGTTCTCTTCGCGCGTCGGCTGCGGCACGATGCGCGAGACCAATGCGCCCGCCGTCTCTTTCAGAATCCCCGTCGGCTCGCCGCGCGCGTCGCGCAGAATCTCGCCGCCCTCCGGGTCTTTCGTCTCGCGCGTGATACCGGCCTTCTGCAAGGCGAGCGTGTTCGCCCAGGTGACGTGCCCGTCCACTCGCTGAAGAATGACCGGGTGCTGCGGCGCGACTGCGTCGAGGTCTTGGCGCGTCGGCCACTGTCCGCCCCAGAGCGTGTGATCCCAGCCGCGCCCGCCAATCCATGAGCCCGCAGGCGTCTCGCGCACGCGCGCCGCCACGCGCGCCTTCGCCTCTTCGAGCGTTCGCGCGCCGTTCAAATCCACGCGCATCAGAGAAAGACCGCCGCTCAGGAAATGCAGGTGAGCGTCGTTGAAGCCGGGCGTCAGCAAGCGTCCTTTGAGGTCGATGAGGTTCGCGCTTTTGTAGCGCGACTGTATCTCGCGCGTCGTGCCGACGGCGACGATGCGCTCGCCCTCGACGGCGACGGCCTCGGCCATCGTCCCCGCAGCGTCGGCTGTGAAGACCTTACCGTTGACGAGCAGGAGACTGACCGTCTGCGGCTGCTGCTGCCGCGCCGCCTGCGACGCCGCGAGCGGCAAGCCGACCGCGACGAGCGCGAGCGTCAAAGCATAGATTTTGCGAAGAAGCATTTTACTCAAGTTCGTTTGGATGGAATTTGCCGTCAGAGCTTGCGCCTTTTATACCACCAAAGAAGAAAGTTTGCCGAAGGTTTTTACATGACGAAGACGGCGAAGATTCTCGCGCCCCGTCCGCGCTCTTTCGCGTCGCGCTTGAACGCTTTGGGACGCTCTCGTTAGTTCTCACTTCGGCGCGCGTGTTAGAATGCGCGGGCTATCACAACTGCTTAAAATTCCGGATTGAAGAGAGAGCATGCGAATACTTGTTACGGGCGGGGCGGGCTACATCGGCAGCGTCGTCACCGAAGAGCTGATTAACGCGGGGCACGAGGTGGTCGTCTACGACAATCTCGGCAAGGGACATCGCGCGGCGGTGCACCCAGAGGCCACCTTCGTTCAGGCCGATTTGATGGATGGCGAAACTCTGCGCCGCACCTTCAGAGAGCACGAGACCGAGGCCGTCATCCACATGGCGGCGGACGCGCTCGTCGGCGAATCGGTGACTAACCCCGCGAAGTATTATCACAACAACCTCGTCGCCGGTCTCCACATGCTCGACGCCATGCGCGACGCGGAAGTCCGGCGCATCGTCTTCTCTTCCACCTGCGCCACCTACGGCGAGCCCGCGCGCGTGCCGATGGACGAGAGCCTGCCGACCAACCCGCTCAATCCTTACGGCCAGTCGAAGCTGGCCTTCGAGGGCGCGCTCAAGTGGTACGGCTCGGCCTACGGGATGAACTACGTCGCGCTTCGATACTTCAACGCGGCGGGCGCGACCGAGCGCTGCGGCGAGCAGCACGACCCCGAATCTCACGTCATCCCGATTGTCCTGCAAGCCGCGACGGGCAGGCGTCCGCACGTCGAAATCTTCGGCGACGACTACCCGACGCGCGACGGCACATGCATCCGCGATTACATTCACGTCGTCGATTTAGCGCGCGCGCACATCCTCGCTTTGCGGATACTCGACGAGCGCAGCGCCATCTACAATCTCGGCTGCGGCGGCGAGGGCTACACCGTCAAAGAGGTCATCGACACGGCGCGCGAGGTGACGGGGCGCGACATCACTGCGCGCGTCGGCGCGCGTCGTCCCGGCGACCCGGCGGCGCTCGTCGCCACCTCCGAGAAGATAAAGCGCGAGCTTGGCTGGCAGCCGCAGTTTCAGGATTTGCGCGTGATTATCGAATCGGCCTGGAACTGGATGCAGGCGCACCCGCAGGGCTACGCGGAATAAACTCCCGGAAAAACTTCCCTCCGAGAATTTGCAGAGCTTGAGAGACGACCTTCGTCTCTCGGCGCGGGCGTCCGTCTGAACTGCCTGAGCAAAGCCGCGCTAGAGCGTGGTTTCGAGCAGGTTCGACTTTATTTTCAGATTCGGCGGGCGCGGGTTGGTGTAGATAATCCTGACCCAGCTCGGAGGAACGACGCTGGTTTCGAGCGCGAAGAAGAGGATAATACCCTCGCGGCTCGGCTCGCCGCAGAAGGCTTTGAAGGACGCTCCCTGTTGACTGGCGAAGCTGAAACCGATTTGCGTCGCATCTGCGTTGAGAGCACAGCGCGGAGGCTTGACGGGAAGCTGAGGGAGAAGCTGGCCGACGGCGGGCGTCTCCTCCATCTTGACGAGATAGCGGTATCGGGTCATCTCCTGTCTGCCCGATTGAAAGTATTCCTGTCCGAGAAAGACGGCCGTGAAGCCGGGCGCGTCCGATTGTGCGAGATTGGCGGGAGCAGCGAGCAGAAGCCAGAGCAGAGCGAAGCCGAGCGAGAGAGCTTTTTTCCCGTGTCTGAGATTCATCGGAGACTCCTTTCGTCTGGTGGAAACGGCCTGCTTCCTACTTCGAGCGTCGAGGCGTTCGGAAGCTTCCGGCTTTATAGCCTTCGGAAGAAACGGCGTGAGGATTCGCTATCAGGCTTGGTCTTTATCTATTCCAGAACGGCCGGCATGTCAATAGACTAAATCGCCGACCGTTTATCACTTTCTTCGAGCGAGCCTGTCAGGAAGTTTCGCCTTCGAGGGAGAGAAAGTTTTCCAGCTCGCGCGTGAAGGGCAGGGCGGAGCGCGCGCCGAGGCTGCGGCACTTGAGAGCGGCGACGGCGCAGCCGAGCGTGAGACAGCCTTCCGCGTCTTCGCCTTGCAGGAGGCCGTAGATGAAGCCGGCGTGGAAGGCATCGCCCGCGCCGGTCGTGTCGCGGCAGCCGCCGGGGACGGCGAAAGCAGGCGTCTCGATAAAGACGCCGCCGTTGTAGACGAGCGCGCCCTCCTCGCCGAGCGTGACGCCGACCAGAGGCGTGCCGTAGCGCGCCTGTATCTCGACGAGCGAGGCGCGGCGCTCCGCGATGCCGTTCAATCGATGCGGAAACTCTTTAGAGCCGATGAGCACGTCGATGAAGGGCAGAAGCTCCGTTAGACCTTCGTAGATATTGTCGATGTCGGCGGAGACGATTGTGCCCGAGGCGCGGGCTTCGCGTGCGAGGCGAAGGCAGGCGGGCGGGTCGTGCGCGTCGAGGTGCAGCACACGCCCGCGCCGCGCGAAACCAATGGGTGCATCTTCCGCGCGATAAGCCAGGCGCTCGTCTCTGTCCCAGATGATGGTGCGCTCGCCCGAGCGCGCGTCGATGATGATGAAGGCGAGCTGCGTGCGCGCGCCTTCGATTACTTCGGCCAGCTCGACGTTGACGCCTTCCGCACTGAGCGTCGCCAGCCCGAAGCTTCCTTCCGGGTCGGAGCCGAAGCGACCGGCGTAGGCCGTCCGCAGCCCAAGCCTTCGCAGCGCGACCATCGCCGAGGCAGTCTGCCCGCCCGCCGACTGCGTGTGCTCCAGAAGACGCGTCTTCGTATCGAAGGCCGGATACGCAGGCACGACCACCAGATGATCGACGGCGTTTAAGCCGAAGCCGACCGCATCGAACTCTCTCTCTTCCGGCACGTTGAAAGGCAGACGCAAAGGCTCTTCTCCTCCGCCTGAAAATTAACACGAAGGCGGGCGAACGGAGAAAAGCTCGCAGCTTTCGACGATGAAAGAGAAAGAGGGCGACTTCTACCTACAGGCGCTCGACGCGCGCACCTTTGTGATAAAGACAGAAGACAAATGATGAATGCGGAATGATGAATTGAAGACAAAAGCCTTTTTGCTTTCATTCACACTGCCGCATTCATCGTTTCGCCATGTGCTCTGAGGTTTCGGATGCGCTAAACTGTTGGCCGACTCCCGAAATCGAAAAGAGCAGCCAGCAGGGTAAGAGCAAGCTTTGACTCTCGAAGAGAAACTGAAGAACCTGCCCGTCGCGCCCGGCGTCTATCTGCACAAGGACGAGGCGGGGCGCATCATCTACGTCGGCAAGGCGAAGAATCTGCGCAACCGCGTGCGCTCCTATTTCCAGTCGGGGCGCGGGCACGACCGCAAGACGCGCGAGCTGGTGCGCCGCATCGTCGATTTGGAGTTCATCGTCACGGACAACGAAGTCGAGGCGCTGGTGCTCGAATCCAACCTCATCAAGCAGCACCGCCCGCGCTACAACGTGCTGCTCAAAGACGACAAGCAGTATCCGCACCTCAAGCTGACAATCAACGAGCCCTTCCCGCGCGTGATGATTACGCGGCGCATTCAGCGCGACGGCGCGCTCTACTTCGGCCCCTTCCTCCCCGCCTCGCTCGCCCGCCGCACGATTGATTTGATTAACCGAACCTTCCAGCTACGCACCTGCGACATCGAGATAGACGGGAAGCTCCCTCGCCCCTGTCTCGAATACCACATCAAGCGCTGTTTGGGGCCGTGCGTGCGCGGCCTCTGCACGCCGCAGGAGTACGAAGAGTCTGTGCGCGACGTGCGGATGTTTCTCGAAGGGCGCAACCGGGAGCTGGCCGACCAGTATGAGACACGGATGGTCGAGGCTTCCGAAG
Source organism: Pyrinomonadaceae bacterium (assembly GCA_036399175.1). Classification (GTDB taxonomy): domain Bacteria; phylum Acidobacteriota; class Blastocatellia; order Pyrinomonadales; family Pyrinomonadaceae; genus DASWNP01. The sequence goes on from DASWNP010000026.1 coordinate 159,569, forward strand.
AGATGCGCTACGAGCTGGCGGCGAAATACAGAGATTTGCGAAAGGTCGTGCTCGCCGTCTCCGAGCAGCAGAAGATGGCGACGAGCCCCGAGCGCGACGTTGACATCTTCGGCTACTACCGCGAGGGCGCGCGCCTCGCCCTTCAGCTTTTCACCATGCGCGAGGGAAAAATCGTCGGCCGCCGCGAGTTCTTCTGGGAAGACTTATCGGAAGAGGATTTCGACCCGACGAAGTTTTTGAGCGAAGTCTTAACGCAGTATTACTCGACCGATTACGTGCCGCGAGAGATTCACGTCCCCATCGATTTTGAAGACCGGGAGCTTTTGGAGAAAGCGCTCTCGGAGCGTCGAGGCCGCCGCGTTCGCATCCTCGACCCGCAGCGCGGAGAGAAGCGCGACATGATTGAGCTGGTCGAGAAGAATGCTCAGATTGCCTTCGAGCAGCGTTTCCGCGTGCTCAAGCCCGACATGGAGCGGGTGCTCGAAGAGTTGCAGGAGACGCTGGAGCTTCCGCGTTTCCCGGCGCGCATCGAGTCGTTCGATATCTCGAACATCTCGGGCGCGGAGAACGTCGCCGGAATGGTCGTCTGCGAAAACGGCAAGATGAACCGCGCCGAGTATCGCAAGTTTCGCATCAAGACGGTCGAGGGCTCGAACGACGTGGCCTCGATGCACGAAGCAGTTTTCCGTCGCTACCGACGCCAGCTCGAAGAGTCGAAGCCTCTGCCCGACCTCGTGATGATTGACGGAGGCAAGGGACAGCTCGGCGCTGCCGCCGCCGCCATGCGCGAGCTGGAGCTGGAAGCCGTCCCGATGATTGGCGTCGTCAAGCCGCCGCGCCGGCACAACGAAATCTCGCACCTGCTCGTCAAAGGGCGCGAGCACGAGCCCCTCTATCTCGACTCTCACTCGCCCGTCCTGCGTCTCATCCAGATGATACGCGACGAGACGCACCGCACGGCGGTAGCCTATCATCGCAAGCGGCGTGAGCTGCGCGACTTCACTTCGGAGCTGACTGCGATTCCCGGCGTCGGCGAAAAGCGAAAGAATCGCCTGCTCAGAAATCTCGGCTCGATTCAGCGCGTCGCGCAGGCCAGCGTCGCGGAGCTTTCGCCCTTCGTCGGACGCAAAACCGCCGAAGAGATTCACACGCACTTCGCGCGCCAGCGCGCCCTCGCAGAAGGCGAAGTGGGCGAGACTGACGCGACGACATCAGACCACGCTTCCGACGCCGCGCCCGAAGTGCTGCTTGAAAGCGGCGCTTCCGCCATCGTCCGCAACGTTGAAGACATCGCCGACGAGCACATCGAGACGCGCCTCGACGACCCCGACGGCGACGCTCAAGACCTACAGCCTATCCGCTCCGTAGACCATCTCGGCCAGCCGCGCCCGCGCCGCCGCTCCACGCGCAAACGCGGCGAGCGTTCCACCAACCCGCACGGCGTCCGTCGAGAGAAGCTCTCCGACGAAGATAAAGAGAATCTTTAGACGCTTCGCTAAGTCTGCCCGGCTGAAAATTCAGACCTTGCGGTTCGGCAAATCAGATGTAGAATGCGCGTCCGTCAGCTACAGTCTGAAAAAAGGAGATAAGCCGATGCCGGAAAAGAAAAACGAAAACAAGCCGAAGCGCCGCACACAGGTCAAAGAGCTGCCGAAGGAAGAGAAAGAGCTAAGGAAGGAAGAACAGAAAAAAGTGAAAGGCGGTCATAGCGGCGTCGCTAACCTTTTCACCAAAATCTAGCAGGCGAGCTTTAGCTTTGAGAATCGAGAGCTAGCCCAACCAAATCGGAAGCGAACAAAAGCCCCGCTCAACTGGCGGGGCTTTTGCCTGCCTGCAAACGCCGCCGCCCGTCGCCGTTTCGGCGGCGTGTTCCGTTCTCGTTTTTGAAGAGTCGTCCGGCGAGCAGCGCAGCCGCGCCCAAAGCTCCGGCGGTGACGAGTCCTTTCGCCAGCGGGTGCGTCTCAAGCCAGGTGTAGACGCTGAAGCTGCGGGCGTCGGCGGTGAAATCGCCTTCGACAGAGTCTAAGCCTTCGCCTTCGAGGGCTTGGAAGAGGTTGTCGGGCGCGTCGTCGGATTTGGGCTCGCGGGTGCGTTGGCCTTCAAAGGCGACGAGCGAGAGCGCGACGTTGGCGAGCGCCGGAGAAAGTCGCTCAGTCACTTCGAGCATCTTGCCCGCGCCGCCGACGATTATCGCGCGCGTCGGATGCTCGGCTGCGTAGAGAATCGCATCGGCGACGTGCGAGGGTTGATAGATGGGCTTGACGGGCATCGGCTTGACGCCGAGACGCGTGCGCGCCTTGTTGAAGAAGGGCGTGTTGATGCCCGAAGGCATTATCTCCGTGACGCTGATCGCGACCCCCTCGCGCTCAAGCTCCATCCGCATCGCGTCGAGGAAGCCTTTGATGCCGTGCTTCGAGGCGGCGTAGGCGCTCTGGTATGGCAGCGCACGACGAGCTTCGACCGAAGAAATGTGGATGAGCGCGCCGCCGCCCGCGCGCCTGAGATGCGGGAGGGCGGCCATTGCGCCGTAAGCTTGGCCGGTCAGGTTGGTGTCGATGATTTGCTTGAACTCTTCGGGCGTCGTCTGCTCGAAGGTCGCGTAGATGGAGACTGCGGCGGCGTGAACCCACGTGTCGATGCGCCCGTAGTGCTCGGCGGCGAAATCGGCGACGCGCTTCATGTCTTCAAAGTTGAGCACGTCGGCCGAGATGGCGCGCGCCTCGCCGCCTTTGCGTCCGATTTCATCGACGAGCGTGGCGAGCCCGCGCTCTCCGCGTGCGGCAGCTACAATGCGCGCGCCGCGCGCCGCAAACCTCAAGGCCGTCTCACGCCCGATGCCGCTCGATGCTCCGACGACGACTACCACCTGCTCGCCGATTGGCTTTAGCTTCATAAACTCTCGCCGCTCCCTTCCGAAGATGTTTCGCCCTCGCGCTCAAACAACCTTGCCCGCGCCCGATGCCTGCTCGCTGGCGGGGCGACCCGAGAGCGAGTTGGGCGAGTCGAGGTGCGCGCCGTCATCGACGCCGACGGCGAGACGGTCAACCAGCTCGCCGCCGAGCCACGCCGTCAGCATCGACAGCCCCGCGCCGCCGAACGAGAGCAGGTAGGCGAGCGTCTCCGGTCTGTCGGGCGCGTCGCGCCTGAGCCACCAGCTTCCTGCGAAGAGCAGCAGGACGACGACGTTGCCGACGCCGTGCAGCAGCCCGACCGACTTGGCGCGCGTGCCCTGCGGGATGGCGAGCCAGTCAATCGTCCCGAAGGGCGAAGCGACGACGCCGCCGATGAGACCTGCGACAATCATCCAGTAGGAGACGGTCAGCATCGTCGGGTTGCCCCAGATGAGATAGACGGCATCGAAGACGACGGCAGTCGCCAGCAGCCCCAACGGAAAGGGAATCAAAATCTGGTGCGCGGCGTGTCCGAGTATCTTGGCTCTGCTCTCCATAGTCTCTCCTTTGTCTCTGCTATCTCCGCGAGGCGCGCGAAGTGTCAAACGATTTATTCGCCTGCCGACGACTTACTCGCCCGACGCTTCGAGGCTCTTCTTCTCCAAATCCTCGTTGGCCGGGCCTTGAATGACCTTGCCGTCGAAGTTGAAGCGCGAGCCGTGACACGGGCAATCCCAACTGCGCTCGGCGTCGTTCCAATGCACGATGCAGCCCATGTGCGTGCAGACGGCGGAGCAGGCGTAGGTCGCGCCTTGCTCGTCTCTGTAGACGGCCACTCTCTCGCCGCCTATCTTGAAGACACCGGCTTTGCCCTGACCGAGCACGGCGAGGTCGTCGAAGGCGGGTGTGGAGATGCGGTCGGCCATGAACTCCTTCGCCACGTTCAGATTTTCCTTGATGAAATCCTTCGCCGACGTGACCGGCTTGAAGCGCGACGGGTCGAAGACTTCAGCCCAGGGGTTTTCGCGCCCGAGAATCATGTCGGTCAGAAGCAGGGCGGCGACGTGGCTGTTGGTCATGCCCCAACCGGCGAAGCCCGTCGCCACGTAGAGGTGCTTCGAGCCCGTGCTGAGCTTGCCGATGTATGGAACTTTATCGACCGTGTTGTTGTCCTGCGTTGACCATCGAAACTCGATTGACTCAACGTCGAAGTGCGCGCGCGCCCACTCTTCGAGCCGACGATAACGCTCGCTCGTATCGCCGCCCTGCCCCGTCTTGTGATTCTCGCCGCCGACCATCAGAATCTCGCCGCCGTCGTATGGATTGTTGCGGATGGAATGATGCGGCTCGCCGGTGCTGATGTACATGCCTTCGGGCGCAGCGCCGTTTAACCGACAGCCGAGCACGTAGGAGCGCTTCGGATACTGCGCGGCGAAATAGATGTTCGGGTCGAAGTAGGGAAAGTGTGTGGCGACGACGACGGAGCGCGCGCGGATTTGGCCGTTGCTGGTCTGGACGGTGCAGGGCTCGTCGTCGTCGATGTCGAAGGCGCGCGTCTGCTCGAAGATGTAGCTGCCGTCGCCGGGAATCCGCTCGGCCAGAGCGAGCAGGTACTTGCGCGGGTGAAACTGCGCCTGATTGTCGAACCTGACCGCGCCGCGAACGGCGAAGGGAAGCGGCGTCTCCGCGACGAAGGAGGCGGGCAGGCCGAGGCGCGCAGCCGTGTCGGCCTCTCGCTTGACCGAGTCTAAATCCTCGTCCGAGATGGTGTAGGTATAAGCTGAAGTACGACGGAAATCGCAATCAATCTGAAGCTCGGAGATGAGCGCGGCGATGCGCTCTTTGGCCGACTCCTGCGCGTCGGCGTAGAGCCGCGCTCGTTCCTCGCCGAACTGCGAGATGAGGTGGTCGTAAATCAGGTTGTGCTGCGAAGTGATTTTGGCGGTCGTATTGCCGGTCACGCTCTCGACGATGCGCCCGGCTTCGAGGACGGCGACAGTCTGCCCGGCCTGCTTCAAGTGATAAGCGATAGCGAGACCCGTGATGCCGCCTCCGAGCACGGCCACGTCAACCAAGATGTCGCCCGCCGCGAGGGCGGGATAGTGCGTCTCCGGGGTGGTCGCCAGCCAGAGCGAGACGGGTCTGCCCGGCAAACCGTCGGCGTCAGAAGTTTTGTCCAAATCTCTTTCACTCATCGAAATACTCCTTAGCAAAGGCTCGTGCCTATTTCATCAAAAAAGCTCGCCGAATTTGTTGCGCAGGATGAGAGCGCGCGCCTTCGATGTGAGAGAGACTTCTCCGGCATCGAAAGCGACTTCACTTCGGGGGAATGAATCTTCGTCTTCGAGGGGAACAGCTACGGGTCAGGTTACTCAGTCGGACGGAAACTGTAAAGAGGCTGAAAGATTTGTTCGGGGGCGTTCTAGTCGATTTGGAAATGCGCGCTCTGCGTGGCGCTCCGGCGAGAGGCGCGGTCGATGACGTTGACGCGCAGGGCGTAGCGACCGGCGGGCAGAGTGCCGAGAGATAGCTCGGCTTCGTAGGGGAGACGCGCGGCGTCTGCGCCCTGTTCAGGCTGAAGTCATGTTAATCCAGCCTGGGAATCTTTCATCCGGAGCGGCGCGCTCAAACGGCTCAGCTTCACAGACGTTTCTCTTTAACCTCTGGGCAGCGTGTAGCTTTGCCCGGCGAAGTTGCCGACGAGCGAAGCCCTGTAACTGGCGTTGCCGTACATCGAGCCTCTGCCCATCAGGTTGAGCGTGCCCTGCACATTTTTCATGGTGCTGTCGAACTGTAGTGTCACCGTTCCGCCCTGCACCGCCCATAACTGCGCGGTCACGCCCGACTTGACCGTGAAGGAGCTGCCAAAAGTCTGTCCGAGTCGATTGTCAACCAGAATATCAAGCTTGCCTGACTTTTTATTGTAGGTCATGTAGGCCATGTCGAGCTTCGCCATGCCGCCGATGAGAGCCGTGTTGGTGGCGAAGGAGATAGCTCCTGTGCCGCCCGCGCCCCATACGCTGCCGGAAATAATCAGCACGTCGAAGGGATTGACTCCATTTGTCGAGCCGTAGGTAGAGGCCGTCGGGGCGAGCGCCATCTGACCGATACGCATAAAGGGCCAGCCTGATGCAGCGCCTTGTAGCCTGATGTTGTAGATGAGATATGACATCTTGAATCTCCTTTGCGATGGGGTTTTGGTGAAGAGCGGTTCAGGCTCGGTCTTTGCCGATTCGTTCAGAAGCCGAAGCGGCGGTGAGTTGACGAGAAGCCGGAGAGGTCGGAAGCAGTTCCGGCCTGTCGAGACGGCGGCGAGGTGAAGCGAATGAGCCCCGGCGAAAGCGGCGTATTTTTAAGCCAGAGGCGACGCACAAGTCAAGGGGAAGTCTCGGAAGCAGGCGCGACTAGCGCGGGCAGAGAGACGTGAGCAGGGTCGAACCGGCGCTCAATAAAAGGGCGCGAAGCTCAGGGCTGAGCCTCGCGCGCCTCTTGAAAGAGTCCTGATTGGAGGGACGAGCGTCTTAAGCGGGTGGTTGTGCCTGCGAGGGCTGTCCGCCCGCGCCCTGAAAGTCGTAGGTGATGTGCAGACGCAGAACGCCGTCTTTCACTTCGGAGCGGATTTGTCTGGCCTGCGCGCGGAGCGTGCCGCCGGTGGCCTGCACGGGAATCTGGAGACCGATTTGCGAGCCGCGCATCAGGATGAGCGGGTTGACGCGCTGATTGATGGCGTTCTGCACGAAACCCGTGACGAGTCCGCCGAAGAGTGGCGAGATGCCTTCGAGGTTGACGCTCTCGACGTTGATTTGGCCGTAGAGCGTCTGCTCCGACTGCTCGAAGCGAAGCTGGATGTTGGCCTGCGCCCAGCCGCGAAAGCTTAAGCACTGGCCGAAGGTGTTGTAGCTGCCGCTGAAGGCGAGCGGCGCAGCTATCTGCCCGTCAGCCAGTCGCACGCCCGTCTTCACGCCGCTACCTTCAGCCGCCACGACGACCTGACTGGCGCAGCCGCCCTCCTGAACCTTGATGAAATCGAAGCTGTCGAGCGTGGTCGGCGTCGCTACGACGCTGAAGGCTGCGGCGTCAGATGCCGAGGGTGCTGCTTCGCGCTTCGCGCCCGCGAGCTTGAAGGTGGGCGAGCCCATGTCTCGAAAGACGGTGCCAAGAAGCGTGTTGAAAAACTGTTCGTCGAGCGCGAGGACGACCGTTCCAGGCGGGTCGCCTCCGGCATCGGGCGCGGTGACTATCTCGCCGGGCGGCTTGTTTGCGCGCGGCGCGCCGACCAGAAAAAAGTAGATGAGCGCGCCGCCGATGATGAGTCCGGCGAGGAGTGTCAGGATGTACTTCATTGTTTCCTCCCGGAAGCTCTTACGGAACGGCGGGCGAGCCGGTCGGCGCGGGCGTCGCCGAAGTCGCGGGCGGAGCGCTTGTGCCGCCGCCGCTATTCATGTTGCCCATGAACATCTGAAGGAACGAGAGCGCGCCTTTTATCTGTTGCTGCACCTGCTCGGCGGTGAGCTGCGTGTAGCCCTGCGGCAGCTCGAAGACCGAAGCGGGAACGTCGGTCGAAAGGTTGCGCATCTCCATCGTGGCCGTCGCGCTTGAGACGCCCTGCACGTTGCCGGTCGAGGCGCTCGCGCCCTGCGCCTTCAAGGGCAGCCCCGTCTCCTTATCGACCCAGACGAACGATTCGCCCTTCACCTCGCCCGCCTGCGTGTTCGTGTTGGTCGCGCCCGCAAAGCGATACTTGATAGCCGTGCGCCCGCCTAAGTTTTCCTCGCCCACCTGCTCGACGCCGCGCTGCTTCTGCAACTGCTCAATCATCATGCCCGGCGTCATCGCGCGCGGGATGCGGAAGCCTGTGGTCTCCTGCGTCAGCTCGAAATACTGCTTGCGCGCGGGCAGGATGACGTAGCTTTTGTCGGCGCGGTCGAGAAAGATTATCTGGCCGACGCCGGGGACTTTCGTGTCGAGAGCGTAGCGACGGTCAGCGCCGCTTCGCGCCACTTCGATGCTCGTCGAAGCAGCCGCCGCCTGCGACCCTTGAGTCTGCCCGCTGACGACGTAAGTCGCGCTGTAGCGTTCGGGCTCTCGCGCCGCGATGGTCGGCCCTGCGTCGCTCGCCGGGCTGGTGTTCGCGTTGGCCGAAGGCGAGGCGTTGACGTTGACGGGAGTCGTGTTCGTGTTGGCGACCGGCGCGTTCGTACAGGATGCGACGGAGGCGGCCAGCAGGACGACAACCACTGCGCAGAAACCCTTCGATGTTTTCAACAGGCGCATGGAAATATTCTCCTCACTCAACAGAAAGAGTCTGGACGAGCTTCAGATTTTTTCAGGGGGAATAACGGAGAGGAGAATAGCACAGGAAAAGCAAATGATGAATGATGAATGCGGAATGATGAATTGGAATCAGCGCCGATGCTTGGCTGTTCTTGCAGAAGAGACAAGGATTGCGATTAACTCATTCGCCTCTCTGAATAAATCAGATAACTTAGAGTCAGGAACGATACCAGCTTCAACCAGAAGCTCAAGCCAGTAAATAGTCTCCTCTAGCTCCTGCAATCCACCTTCAATCTTGCTGATAAACTCGGCAACCGATCTGGCACGCACAGCTTCACGATAATGTGCGCCAACAGAAGTACCACTTCGTAGAGCCTGTTTACCCAATACCTGAGCTTCAGTCGTTTTAGGCAACGCAGTGTAGAGCCGAACAATACGGAGCGCGAAAAGTTTCGTCCTTGCGCTCAAATCTTCCTTATCTCTTTTATTCGGCTCTGACTCATTCATCATTCATCATTCCGCATTCATCATTTGTTTTCAGTCTGCTGCTTCGGTGATGTGTGAAGTGGGGGCGTCGGCGTGGGGGACGAAGCAGCGGCGGCAGCGCGCCTCGTAGGCGTCGGATGCGCCGACGACGACGCGGCCTTCGACCTCGACGGTGCGCTGGGAATAGTTGGCGGGCTGGCCGCAGCGAACGCAGATGGCGTGCGTCTTGGTGATGTATTCGGCGATGGCGAGCAGTTGGGGCATCGGCTCGAAGGGGCGTCCGGTGTAGTCCTGATCGAGCCCGGCGATGATGACGCGCACGCCGCGCCCGGCCAGCTCGTTTGCCACTGCGACCAGTTCCCTGTCGAAGAACTGTCCCTCGTCGATGCCGACCACGTCGGTCGAAGATTCGACGAGCGAGAGCAGCTCGGCAGCCGACTCGACCGCCGTCGATTCGTGTCGCATCTCCGAATGCGAAACGATGTGCTCGGTGGAAAAACGCGTGTCGATTTTGGGCTTGAAGACCTGCACCTTGAGACGCGCGATGCGCGCACGGCGCAGGCGTCGAATCAACTCTTCGGACTTGCCGGAGAACATCGAGCCCGCGATAACCTCAATCCAACCGGGCGTCGTGCGCAGGTGCGCCAGATGCTCGTCGTTTCCTTCTGCCATCAATCTATCCATGTATCAAGTCCTTATCTAAAACTTCAGACCATAGACCATAGACGATGGACGATGGACGATGGCCGGAAGTTGTCCGCCGCGCGGGCGACGGCTGAAGTCCTCGAACTCTCATCACGTTCTCTTTCATCATCCAAAGTCGTTAAAGCTCTCGTCCATCGTCTATGGTCTATCGTCCATCGTCTGCTTCATCGTCCATCGTCCGTGTAAATCTGCGCGTTGTAGAAGGGGGCGAAGGCGGCGATGAGGGCGGCCTCGAAGCTCATGGAGCGCGTGAGCAGGTCGCGCGAGAGAACGCCCCATGCCCCCTGACGGCTGCGCACGTCGAACTCGCCGGCCACTTCGTCTATCACCTCGCCCAGCTCGCGGCTGCTGCGCTCGACGCGGCGGACAATCTCTGCGGGCACGGTCATGGAAGGGGCAGCGCCGAAGCAGTTGCGCACGCCGTCGGTGGCGTAAGCCCAGCCGCGCAGGAAGGTGTGGCGAGCGCCGTCGAGCGTTATCGAATGGAAGCCGCCTTCGAGGCCGACGTAGAGCTGCGCTTCCTGTTGCTCCTTTGACAAAAGCTCGCGCACGGCCTCGGCGCGCTCGCGCGCCCCGCGCATGAGCTGTACGTCTGTGAAAGGCATGGCCGGAATGCTCGTCTCGACGGGGCGCGCGAAAAGCTCGACCCTGCCCCAGAGGCCATCGACCGCCGCGATGCGTGCGCAGGCGGCGTGGACGGCCATAATCTTGGCTGCGCGTGCGGAGCCGAGGGCGATTTTCATTCGAGAGACATCGTCAAAAGGTTTGGTGCGGAGTCGGCGGCGGCGGCGACTCGGGCGGCGACTATCCAACTCGCGCCGCTCGGTCAAGCAGGACGCGCGGGCACTCTATAACAGACCGGCGCGAGAGGTCAAAAGCAGAGAGCGCGTGGAGGCGGAATGAAGCGAAGAGTAGAAGGGCGGGATGAGGTGAAGAGTAAACGAAGGCTCGCCCGGCTGCGAACCGTATCACTCGTCCTCGAAGCTCGATGGGGAGAGAGCTTTCGAGGGCTGAGTTTTCGGGTCGCAGCCGGGCGAGCGTCGCGCGTATTTTAACCGCTAGCGGTTATGCGGCACTGTCACAGCGACGTTCCGGGTCGTGGTGTTGCCGGACGAGTCGGTGGCAGTGATGGTGATGGTGTAGATGCGGCCTGTGCCTCCGCCCGCGCGTTCGGCGCGCAGACGCAGGCGGTTCGCATCAATTATCTCCCAGTCGGGCGCGGTGTCGCCGTCGCCCGTGCCGTTGAGCGGCTCGTTGCTCGAAACGCTCAACGAGCGCGTGATTGACGACGCGGCGGTGCAGTTATCGCCGAAGTTGTAACTGACCGTCACGTCAATCATCTTGTGATTCGCCGGCCAGAGACTATTCGGGCTGGCCGAGACGTTGGTGATGGAAGGCGCTTGCTGGTCGCCGACGGCGACGGTCTGCAAGGCCGAGGCCGTGTTGCCGGACGTGTCGGTAGCCGTCCATGTGATGGTGGTCGTGCCGACGGGGTAGGGCGCGTTGAGCGCCTGCGCGTCGCTGCGCGTGCCGACGATGGAGGCTATCGAGCAGTTGTCGCCGGCCGTCGCCGTGCCGGGGTCGAGCGCTCCCGAACAGGCGTTCGCGTCGTTGGCCGCCGAGACGTTCGGCGGAGCGACGACGGAGGGGTTCTCTCCGTCGTTGACCGTCACGTTGAAGGCGGCGTTCGTGGTGCTGTTGTCCTGCCGCGTGCCGGTGAAGGTGACGGGCGTGGTGCCGACGGGGAAGAGCGAGCCGGAAGCGTGGCTGCCGGTGACGACGCCGCAGCTACCTGTGATGGTAGGCGAAGCGAAGCTGACGAACGCGCCGCACGCGCCCGCGTCGTTCGCCTGCACGATGTCGGCGGGCACGCCGAGCGTGCACTGCGAGAAAGCGCAGAACGGGTCGGCGGTCGTGATGCTCAGACTCCAGCCGCCGGAGATACTGCCGACATCCGTGCCCGCGTCGTCAACCACGTAGAGACTCCAGTTGCCGTTCGGGCTGAGGTTGTTGAAGACCGACAACGTCGAGCCGTAGGGCGCAGCCGGAGCGGGTGCGGGGAAGACATCGCCCGTGCCGCTATTGGTCGGGCGGAAAGTGCCTGAGACGACTGCCGCGCCGATGGCGGGCGCTGTGTCGTCGAAGGTGATGTTGGTGTTGACGGCATCCGTTCCGCTGCCCATGTCGGACATGAGGATAATCTTCTGTCCGTTGGGGGCGACGAGCAGGATGTCAACGTCGCCGGGGAAGGTGTGGCTGAAGCCTCGAAGCGTAGCCGTCACCTTCGTCACCGTGCCGGTGACGCCGGAGATGTTGATGTTTGAAGGATAGGGGTTGGAGGGTGCGCCCGTAGAAGCGCCGGTGCCTGACCCGGGAATAGCGATGCTGGCCGGGTTTGAACCCGTCGTGCCGCCGACGACGGTCGAGCCAAGTCGGACGGGGAACGAGACCATGCCGAGATTGGTCGAGCCGTCCTGCAACTGGAAGGTGGCGGTGATGATGTCGCCGCAGTTGCCGCTCGGGACGAAGGTGAAGTTCTTCGAGACGGCTGCGCCGATGGGACTGAGCACGCCGTAGCTCTGCGAGCCGCTCGGCGCGTTGACGCCGCCGCCGGGCTGAAGCGTGGCGACGAGGTTCGAGGTCAGACCCGTGCCGACGTTCTGAAGCGGGAAGCTCATCGTGACGGTCTCGTCCGGGTCGGGCGCGTTGTTCGCGGGAGACGCGCTCTCGGAGACGACCGTCGCGGGCGGGACGGCGTTGATGACGGGCGTGCCCGAGACGCCGCAGCAGTAGTAAAGCTGCTTCGTGATTTGCAGTTGGACGCAGCCGAGCGTGCCCACGTCAGCCGCGCCCGTGTCCGCCACGCGCAGCTTCCAAGTGCCGTTCATCTCCTTGCCGTTGAGGGCGGAGAGCGGCGAGTCGGGCTTGAAGCTGGCGGCGAAGGGAGCGACGCCCGAAGCGATGGTGTTGGTCGCCGAGTCGTCGAAGACGGTCGGCGTGCCGGAGCAATTGTTAGCGCCTGTGCCGAAGTTGTCGCCGCTGCTGCCGCGATTGTTCGAGAGCGCAACCGAAGTTCCGTCGGGAGCAATCAGGCTCAGGACGAGGTCGCCGTCGAAGGTGTGATTGAGGCGGACGCTGACGTTCACGTCGCCGATGAAGCCCGTGTCCGAGACGTTGAAGGGAATGTCAATCGTACTCACGTCGGGGAGCGCGATGGAGACGTTGCCCGTCCCGGCGCTGATGGGCGAGCCGATGCTCGTCGGCGCTCCGACCTGTAGGACGTAAGTCTTCGTGACGGAGCCGAGGCTGCTGTCGATGTCGATGGTGAGCGTTATCTTGTCGCCGCAGGCGGCGGAAGAGGGAACGGTGTAGGTCAGGTTGCGCGTCTCGCTCGCGCCAGCAGAGATGTCGCCGTAGCTGGCCGAGCCGCCGCCGACGATTGAGGCGGTCGCGCCCGTCGCGTCGGTGTCGGAGAGCGGGTTGTTCAACTGAACGGCCAGCTCGATTGCCTCGCCGGGGTCGGCGTAGCCGCCGAAGTCGCATGAGTCACTGGCGACGGTGACGGTTCCGAGCAGGAGGTTGGGCACGTCGAAGGATTCGCCGACGGTGATGGGCGTGGTGGCGGCGGGCGTGACGGTCGCGCCGTAGCCCATGCCGCGCGTGGCAAAGCCTGCCCAGATGTCGGCCTCTTCGGCAGCGCCTCCGCCCGAGGCCGCGCTCGCGGCGAGGATGGAATCGCGCCCGTTCAGCAGTGTCGGGTTCACGGGGTCGAGCTTCATGCCGTCGGTGACGAGCTGAAGCATGCGCTGGTTTCCGGCGGCGTAGCCCATGCGGTTAATCAGGCGTGCGCGAACTTCGAGAAGCGCCATGCACCAGACTTCGCCGATGTTGTGAACGGCGTGAGCCGTGCTTGAGCCGATGGGGCCGCGCGGGAAAGCGCCGTCGGTGAGATTGATTTTGCCCGCGTCGATGTCGGCGAAGGTAAGCGGGTTATGCGGCTTGCCGTTTGCGCCGAGGTTAGTCTTGACGGCGTAGGGGAAGCGGCGAATGCCGGAGTAGTAATTGGCGGTGTAGGGGGTCGGCGCGGTGATGTCGAGCGTCGAGTAGCCGCCGGTCGTGTAGATGCCGTTCACGTCCTCGTCAGCCGAGGAGAGCAGCGAGCGGGCGTAGAAGTCAGACCAGCCCTCGCCCATGCCCCGGCTCATGTTGGCCGCAAGGCCGGAGGCGTTCGAGTGCAGGCGGTTCGATGTGCCGTGCGTCAGCTCGTGGATGAGAATCTCCTGGTCGAGCCCGGAGGTGCGGTCAGGGTTCGGCCCGTCGAAGATGTACATCTGCATCTGACCGGAAGAGCCGTCGGCGGGCGTAAAGAAGTTGGCATTGCTCGTGCCGGAGTAGTCCTGACCTTCGGCGCGCACGCGGTCGTTGCCGAGGCCGCCGCGACCGTAGTTGTTCTGCTGGAAGTTGCGCGCCGCCTCGGTGAAGCCGAGCTGGTAGAGACGGTCGTGATAGCGATTCGTCCAGAAGAACATGTTGACGATTTCGCCGAGGCGATAGTTTATGCCGGTCGGCGACTGGCCGGGCGCGACGATGCCGGGCGCGGGGTCGTATGAGTAGACGAAGTTGCGCGTGGCCGAGACGGGGCGGCTGGCGGCGTCGATGCCGTCGGGCGAAACTAAGTCCATACCGGCATCGACGTTGTTGCCGGTCGTGGTCGTCACGCCGTCGTTCAGCCACGGGTCGGTCGAGGCAAGCTCGCTGATGAGCGTGAAGGTAGTGCGCGGGACGGCTGGCGGCTGCACGGGCGCGCTCGGCAGAGAGTTCGAGGGCGAGAGCGGCGCGGGGCTGTCGGAGTCGTAGACGCTGTAGGTGGCCGTCTGCGTCTGGTGGTCGGCGATGCTTTTACGGAAGAAGAGCTGTCCGTCTTCGGCATCGACGATGGTGTAGAAAGCGTCCGACTCCTGCCAGAGCGTCATCGACCATGAGAGGGCGACGAGGCCGGAGTCGAGCGGGAAGTAGACCAGCTCGATTTTCGTGTCGCCTGCGAAAGCGCCGCCGCCGTAGACGAAGCTCCCGCCGTCCTCTGATGATTCCTTGAGCACAAGCTCGTTCGGGTTGACCTCGACGCCGATGGTCGCCGCCGCGCGTGCGATGGCTTCGGGCGCGGAGATGCCGGGTCGGCTGCTCAGTTCTTTCTCGTCAACGTCGGGCGCGAGCGCGCCCGTCGTCTGCACCAGCTCGCCCTCGGGCGTGAGTGCGGCGAGCAGCTCGCCCTGAAAGACGGGGATGTCGTTCAGGCGTTGTTCGAGAGAGACCCAGGAGAGATTCCCCGAAGGGTTGGTGTATTCAGCCCTCTTTCTGAGACGCCCGACCTGCTTGGCCGTGAGGCCGTAGAGATTTTCGTTGGCCGAGAGGAAGCGGCGCACGATGCGCTCGTGTGCCTCGGCGGAACGCCCGGTCAGACGCCTGCGCCCCTTCTCCGTGCCGACGATTTCGGGCGCTTCCATAAAGTCGCTCTCTTTGACGCGCAAGCCCTCAATCTGTCCGGCGAGGCGTTCGCGCGCATCTTTCATGCGCTGGTGGCGTCCGGCCTTCTTCTGCTTGCGCTCGTGGCTCGAACGCTCCTGATGGCGTTCTCGCTTCAGTTGCGCGGCCTTCGAGACGTTGCCGCGAATGTCGTAATTCTCCGGCCCCGTCGGCTGCTCTTCCTGCTCGGCCTGGCGTCGAGAGCTTTGGCTCGCCACCGGCGGCGTGAAATTCCAGACGAGGGAAAACATGATAAGGGGAATGGCAAAGGTCAGCAGAAGTCTCTTGAAAGTGGAATAACGATGCAGGGGTGACTTTGGGGGATACTGTTTCATCTGGGCTCTCCTTGGAGGGTTGGAAGCAATACGGGAAACCTGTTTTCCGGCTCTTTCGCCGTCCGGTCTTCGAGGTCTCAGCACACGACTGCCGGGTCAGCGTTCGACACACAGATTGAGCCCTTCGCCTCTTGCTTGGGGGCGCAGCGTCGGGTCTCTTTTGTGTGCGTTATATTTGGCTCATGGAGGGTCTTAACCGGCGATGCGCGGATAGAGAGACGGCCTCGACTCGGTCGTCCGAGCGTCGCCGCCGTAGCTACTAACGGTGCCTCAGACGAAGGCAGAAACTTCTCTCGCCCGCCTCTGAGTGAGAACCGGTAAGACTGTCTGGTAAAGCTCAACACACTCATCCGAAATTGCGAGGAAGGATGCGCGTGCGAAACTGTTTGTGGACTTCTGAGAGGAATGACCGATGTCAAAACCCGGGGCAAATCAATCCACCGACCCAATGCATGAGGCGGCACACTATACTCTCCGCCCAATCATGTCAATAGAAATCTTGCCCTCTGACCGCTTATCACTTTCAGGAACGACCGGAAGTCGAGAGTATTCTCAGGCGAGAGAAGGGGGCGACGACTCGTGCGTCGGCTTCAAGCGCAAGAGTCAGTCCTCGCGTGTGGAAGCGTCTCAGTGGAAGCGTCTCAAAGGCCGGGCGGCTTGGGGCCGACTTTCCATCCCTCTCGAATCTTCTGCTGAACCGACGCGTGATGCTCTCGCGTCCTCTGGTCTTTCACGCCCTTCGGAATCAGCAGACGCCCGCACGCCCACGCCGCCACGCCTCCGACCATCCCCAACGCCGCCATCGCTTTCAGCAGAGCCCGCCAGTAATCCGTCGCCCAATCGAAGCCGACCGCAGAGAGAATCAGGAGCGATGCCACGGTTCCCATCAGCAGCCCGAAGATGCCGCCGCGCGCCACCAGGCCTTCCACGCGGTCGTGCACGGACTTACATCTCGCGCAACGAGGAACGCCGACAGTGGTAGAGTCCGACACCTCGTAGCGGCGACCCTTAAAGCCGCCCTTGTGCATCTCCACGACAGCCGCGCACGCCTTATCTGCCAGCGCCTCTTCGCAGAACCAGCAGCGTTTCTTCTGCTCTCGGCTATCCTTCTCGACTCTCATCCTGATAGAAACGCCTTCGCTCGAATCCTGAATGCCACTCGACCCGGCGGCGAGACCTCTGAACGCTTTGGCTAGCTCCGCCGAACGGCAAGATTATATCTTAGCTACTGCGAAGGCCGCGTTTCTTCCGGAAGCGGGCGGGCTCGCACCGTTTGCGCTCTGACGTGGATTGCTGTCTTGCTTGACATTCGACGCGCCGCTTGTAATGCTCTCTCTATCAGAACATGCCAGAAGAAACGTGCCGGTTTCCCCTGTCGTCAGGAGGTTAAGAGAAGTGCCTGAGAGTGAGTTGATATACGATTGGAACGAGGTCGAGCCGAGGACTGTCGCGCCGGGTCGGCGTCTCAGTTTCGACGACGAGACGCTCCGTGACGGCTTGCAGTCGCCGTCGGTCTGCGAGCCTTCGGTCGAGAAGAAAATCGAGCTTTTGCACCTGATGGACGCGCTCGGCATCGACACGGCGGACATCGGGCTGCCGGGCGCGGGCGGCACGCACGCGGCGGGAGTCGAACGCCTTGCGCGCGAGATTGTCGAGCAGAAGCTAAGGATTCGTCCGAACTGCGCCGCGCGCACGCATCGCAACGACATCAAGCCGATTGCCGAAATCTCGCAGCGCGCCGGAATCGCCATCGAGGCTTGCACCTTCATCGGCTCTTCGCCCGTCAGGTTCTACGCCGAAGACTGGACGCTCGACAAGCTGCTCAGGCTGACGGAAGAGGCCATCACCTTCGCCGTCGGCGAAGGCTTGCCCGTGATGTACGTGACCGAAGACACGAGCCGCGCCGACCCCGACACGATTCGCGCGCTCTACACGACGGCCATACGCTGCGGCGCACGCGCCGTCTGCGTCTGCGACACGGTCGGCCATTCCACTCCTGACGGCGCACGAGCGGTCGTTCAGTTCGTCAAGCAGATAATCGAAGAGCAGGGCGAGGCAGTCCGCCTCGACTGGCACGGGCATCAGGACAGGGGCTTGGGCGTCATCAACTCTATCGCGGCCATCGAGGGCGGGGCTGACCAAGTGCACGGCTCGGCGCTCGGCGTCGGCGAGCGCGTCGGCAACACGCCGATGGATCAACTGCTCGTCAATCTCAAGCTGATGGGCTGGATTGACAACGACCTCTCGCGCCTGCGCGAATACTGCGAGTCGGCGGCCTCGGCCTGCCAATGGAACATCCCCTTCAACTATCCCGTCTTCGGGCGCGACGCCTTCCGCACGGCTACCGGCGTCCACGCCGCAGCCGTCATCAAGAGCTACAAAAAGGGCGACCCCGGCCTCGCCGACCTCGTCTATTCGGGCGTGCCCGCAGGGCTCTTCGGCATGCGGCAGACTATCGAGATAGGCCCGATGAGCGGCAAGTCGAACGTCGTCTACTGGCTTGAGACGCGCGGCATGGAGGCCACCGAAGAGCGCGTCGCGCGCATCTTCGAGCACGCCAAAAGCTCCAACGGCGTCCTCAGCGAAGACGAAGTCATGCAGTTAGTTTAAAAACAGCGACCTCGTAAATCGTGAATCGTAAATCGTAAATAGAAGAAAGCAGGGTTTCACTATTTACGATTTACGATTCACGATTTACGGCTTTTCTTATGTCCACCGTGTCAGCCGTCGCTTCGAGTCAGTTGGTGCGTGAGCTTCTCGCTGCGGAGCGGGTGAGGCGCGCGTTTCAGTTTTTTGAGACGCGCGCTTCTGAGTTTACGGAGGAGCAGGCGAGGCTGTGTGCGATTCCGGCTCCGCCGTTCGGCGAGAGGGAGCGCGCGGAGTATCTGCGCGAGAGGTTCGTGCGTTGCGGCCTGACGGATGCGCGCATCGACGCCGAGGGCAACTGCGTCGCTTTGAGGCGCGGGCGAAGTCTTCATCCGTTGATGGTCGTGAGCGCGCATCTGGACACGGTCTTTCCCGTCGGCACGGATTTCACCGTGCGGCGCGAAGGCGGGCGGATGTTTGCGCCGGGCATAGCCGACGACGGCTGCGGATTGGCGGCACTCGTCGCGCTCGCGCGTGCGCTCGAAGAGTTGCGCATCGAGACTGAAGGGGCTCTGCTGTTTGTCGGGACGGTGGGCGAGGAGGGCGAGGGAAACCTGCGCGGCGCGAGGCATCTTCTGACGGGCGGCGAATGGGCGAAGGAGATAGACGCCTTCGTCAGTCTGGACGGCCCCGGCATCGAGCGCATCACTCACGCGGCTCTGGGCTCGCGCCGTTACCGCGTGCGCTTCCGGGGCTCGGGCGGACACTCCTGGGGCGACTTCGGCGCGGCCAATCCGGTTCACGCGCTCGGTAGGGCAGTCGCGCGCCTCGCCGCGTACCCTGCGCCGGCGAGCCCGCGCACGACCTTCAACGTCGGGCGCATCGAAGGCGGCGCTGGCGTCAACGTCATCTCGCGCGAAGCGACGATGGACGTTGACTTGCGCTCCGAGTCGGCGGAAGAACTCGGGCGTCTCGACGCCTTCTTCCGTCGCGCCGTGCGCGAAGCCGCCGACGACGAGAATGCCGCCAGGCGAAGTGGGCTGCCTCCTTTAGAACTAGACGTGAAGCTCATCGGCGACCGCCCGAGCGGAGAGACGCCCACGAGCGCGCCGCTCGTTCGTCTCGCCGAAGAGGCGACGCGCGCCTTCGGCTATCGCCCGCGCTTCGATTGCTCTTCGACCGATTCCAACGTCGCCATCTCTCTCGGCCTGCCCGCCGTCACGCTCGGCGCGGGCGGCTCCTCCGGCAACTCACACACCCTCGACGAATGGTACGACCCGCGCGGGCGCGACCTCGGACTCAAACGCGCCCTGCTCGTCATGCTCGGCACGGTCGGCCTGCGCCGCGACTCCTAGCGCCTCGTCTCACGTCGCCTTAATTCCGAACTATAACTCAGGCGTTCTCTGCTTAATCAGCTTCAGCCGCTCCGCCGTCGAACAGCTTGTAGACGGAGAACCCGCCGATGATTAACCAGAGGACGAGCACCGCAGGCTTCGACTTGTCCAGACTCGTCGCGCCCAGCACGAGCATGAAGATGGATAGCAGCAACAGGAATCCGAAGAACGGTCTACTCATCGCAGAATCCTTTCACAGTGACCCGAAGCGGGCGCGTTTGATGAAACGGGTCGGAGGCGGGCGCTGTGGTTATGTCAGGTTGAAGTGAGCGGGTCAAGCTTCCGCGCGTCTTTGAAAGGAGCGTGCGGCGTCGAAAAAATCTTCGGCTTCGCGGCGCGTCGCAAAAGCCCACTTGGGGACGACGTACGCGGTGAGCGCGCCGATGTAGATGTAGATGTGTGTTTCGGTCTCTTCGACGCGCTCGACGGCGCTCCACGCAAGGCGCGACTCTCCGATGCCGGAGCGGACGTTCAAGCCCGTCTCGTCGAGCGACATGCGGTGCGCGTGTTGCAAAAGCTCGTTGCGCCCCTCGCCTAGAAGCTTCACGGTCGCGCGGTTGATGTTGCGTCGGTAGGTGTGCGGAAAGACGAGCGCCCACAGTGCCGTGGAGACGACGAAGCAGAACCCGGCAAACAGGATGTCGAGACCCGTGACGACGAAGAGAATCATCACGCCGAGGATGATGAGAGGGAACGAGACGAACGCGGCGCGGTAGTTGCGGCGCAGCGTCGCCGACGTGCGGATGTTGTGCCACTGGTAAGCCTGAACATCGTCGAGGTTCAGCTTGTATGTTACTTCCATTGTCGCCCTGCTAGTTGATGGGGATGGTGATGACCGTGCCCCCGGCTTTGCCTGCGGGGAAACGCCGGCCGCGCGCGATGCGCACCGCCGTCGCTCCGTAGGCTTCCGCGCCCGGACTCGTGCCCGCGACCGAAGCCTGCGTGACGCGACCCGACTCGTCGTAGGAGACGCTGACGCGGACGGTCTTCGGGCCTGCTGCGGCGGCTGGCGCGGCGGCAGTTGCGGGAGATGCTGAAGGAGCGTCCGAAGCCTTCTGCGCGGCTTCATTGCGGCGAGCTTCTTCGAGCTTGCGTTCACGCTCGCGCGCGGCGCGTTCGCGTGCTTCCCTGATGCGCTGAGCTTCGCGCGCGGCCGTGTCGGGGTCGGCGACCGCTTCGGCGGCGTTGCCCTCAGTCGTCTGCGACTCTTCTGCGGGCGCGGTCTCGGTCGAAGCGTTCGGTTCGACCGAGCCTGTCTCGTCGCTGCTCGCGGCTTCGCTCGTCTCGCCTGTAGATGCCTCGGGCTCAGCCTGCGCGGCGTCGGAAGAAGACCGGCTCGCGGAGTTGTTAGCGAAGCGTTTGGAAAGCGGGATGGCCGCGACGATGCAGGCGAGCACGACGCAGGCCGCCACCACCAGCATCAGAATCTTTCTCTTCCCGCCGCCCTCGCCGCTCGCGCTCTCCACCATCATCGACATCGGGGCTGACGACTCTTGAGTCGCACTTCCAACTGCCGCAGCAGCAGACGCCTCTTTCGTCGTCTTCGCAGCCGCCGACTCGCGCGCAGACTCCTTCGACGCCGCTTCGGCCGAAGCCTTCTCTCCGAGACGCTCGACCTGATCCATGAACATCGCCACGTCGGCTTCCGAAGGCTTCCAGTCGCCGCTAAAGGCGTCGGATTCGCGGGGCGACGCGCCTTCGTCGAGACGGCGCAATCCTTCGAGCACGACCTGCGTCCAGGATTCGCGGATGGTGCGGCGCGGCGGCTCGAAGTCGGTGCTAAAGTCGAAGGCGGCGTTCGGCAGCGTCAGCGCGAAGTAGACGGCCTCGGCTCCCATGAGCGCGCCGACTTTGGCATCGACCAGCTCGCCGTCCTTGATGAAGAAGACGCCGTGCCCTCTGTGATAATCGACCTTCAGGCGTCCGGTCTTGCGTTGATTGCAGAAGAACTCGATGAGTTCGGCCAGCGACATATCGCTGAGCTGTCCAGTCAATGCCATGTGTGATGCTCCTCTTTATCGGGGCTGATGCGCTGAAGCGCGAGAGTAGGGTTCGTCCGTCGTCTGGAGACGCTGAGGGGCGTGCTCAGGGGTTGAGGCTGAAGTTGTAGGTGATTGTGCCGAAGACTTTGACGGGTTGACCCGAGAGCAGCGTCGGCGAGAAACGCGCTTGCATGGCCGCGCGCTCGGCGGGCTGCTGCAAAAGAACCGGGCCGCCCACGGCTTTCGCCGAAATCACTTTGCCCGTCACGTCGATGACCACCTCGACCGAGACCACGCCGCTCGCACGCGAAAGCCTCGCCGTCGTCGGATAGACGGGCGCGGGCAGGCTCAGAGCCTTGCCGTTCAGAACGCCGCCCGACACAGGCTTGACAGGAGCTTTCGCCAACGGACGCACAGGCGCTTCGCCGTCGTCTCTCACGACCGGCGCGGCAGCATCCGTCGCGCCCGCAACGCTGCCGACCGCCGGATTAGAAACCGCATAGACCTTCGATTTGTCTACCGACAACTCAGGCAAGACGACCGCCGAAGCGGGCGTCTTCTTAGCCGAGGTCGGCGTCGAAGCCGCCACGCCGTTCGCGTTCGTCTTCAAGCTCGCGCCCGCCTTCGTCTGGTCGGCGGCGTTGGCCGAAGCGACGTTGGCGCTGGCCGGAGCGGCGCTCGAATTGGCGTTTGTCATGGGCATGCTCAAGGCTTTCTGAGGGGCTGCGGGCTGCGAGGCCGCAACGCTCGACGCCGTCGATGTGTTCGCCTGAGCCATGCGCGCGGCGGTCGCCTCTTCGAGATAGTATGCGATGACGCGGTAGGTGATTTCGGTCGGCTCGTAATTGACCTTCCCGTTCTCGACGACGGCGACCGAGGTCGTCATCTTCGTCCAGTTGCCGACGGCGTCGAACTCGTACGTGTAAGTCTCTTTGCTCAGGAGCGAGCCGTCCGTGTTGAAGAGGGTCATCTCGATGATGTTGCCGCGCTCGTCGTACTTGTAAACCTCTTTGCCTGTGAGTGTGCCGCCTGCGGCGAGGAAATATGCGTTGTCGGTCTTGTTGCCCTTGATGTCGTAGGTGGCGGTCTCCAGAACGACGCGCGGCCCCTCCGTCAGCTTGCCCTCTTTCGAGTTGAGCTTCGTCGTCTCCGTGCGCACGCGCCTGACGGGGCCGAGCAGCCCGTCCTGCTCCTTGTCGCTCACGGCAAAGGCAACCGTCAGGAAAAAGCTTGATGAAGAACTCGCCCTCGGAACGAAGGAGGGCGACGGCGCGGCGGCCTGCGCGTCGAGGCTTGCGGCGGGAGAGAGAAAGGCTAAGGCGACGAGCGGAAGCAGTCCTGTTCGTTTCAGCATGGCTTTATACTCCTGAAATTTTCGACCCCGCCGAGCGAAGTCGCGGCGGTCTCTCGGCGGGCTTGCGGATGTTGGGCGGCGAGGGCTAACGGCGTCGGCGGAATTTTAAGTGAAGTTCTTGCTTGAATCCAGCTTCAGGGCTCTCACCGTAAGGTTCCGATACGGGCAGGATGAACGATTTCTCCGAAGCGTCCAGGGAATCGTGTTCACGCTCTCAAGCGACGCTCATGACCGACAAACACCGGGCGGGCTGACCTCTGAAAGTGCTAAACGGTGAGATAATTGAGCTTGCGACCGGGCTCATCGCCTTCGACACAGTCACCCGAAACCCCTCGCTCGCCTCGTTCGACGCTGCCGTTTAAACGTGAGGGCAGCGAAAACATTATACACAACAAACACAGTTTGTCTATGATTAAACACTGCGGCCGGATAGCATCCTTCTCAAATTTCTTCGCCGGAGGCTGTTCAGGGCTGCGATTTTCGGGACGAGTGGGAGGCGAGCAGGGCGGCGATGCGGTCGATGAGGCGGAAGCTTGAGGCGCGTTCGGTCTCTTCGTTGCAGATGATGGAGAAGGCGAGCGGTTCGCCGTCGGCAGTGGTAGCGTAGCCGGAGAGGGAGTCGATGTAGGTGAGCGTGCCGGTTTTGGCGACGATGCGGCGGGCGTCTGCGCCCGCTTGGCGGAGGCGGAAACGGAGCGTGCCGTCCTCTGCGGCTTTGGGAAGGGAATCGCGGAAGAGGGAGGCGGTGGGGCTCTGGCTCATGCGTGCGAGCAGGCTGGTGGTGGCCTGCGGCGTGACGAGGTTGAGGCGCGAGAGGCCGGAACCGTCGTGGAGGGCGAGGCGGTCGGTTTCGACTCCGGCGCGCTCGCCGAGCCAGAGGCGGACGATGGCGAGCGCCGTCTCGTCAGTGTCGCGCGGGCGAGCCCTCTGCGGGTCGGCGGGCGGCGGGAGAAGATTTGCGCGCTCTTTGCCGAGCGTGCGGAGCAGTAGCTCTGCCTGAAGATTGAGACTCTCTTTGTTGACGGCGCGCACCACCTGCGCGAGCGGACGACTCTCGACGAAGGCCAACTCGACTGCCGTCTCCGGCCTGAAACGCTCGCTCTCAGGCACGCGCGCATCGCGCACGACGGCGTGCCCTTCGACCTCGATGCCGCGTCGTCTGAGCGCGTCGCGGAAGAGGGTGGCGGCGCGAAGGGCTGGCTGGTGCACGGAGAGGCGAACAGCGTAGGGGCTCGCGCCGACGGGGAAGTCGCCCCAGACGCGCACGTCGTTTGCCGACAGAGCGCGTGTGACGCCGAGAGTGGAACGCGCGCCGCGCTCGACGGTGTTCATGTCGTTGCGGACGCGGACGTAATCGGTCTCGGGGACGAGACGAATCTGCGGCGCTTCGCCCGCGCGCGATGCGCCCGCGACGCTGAGGGTGATTTCGTTATCGTCGATTGAGAGCGCACTCACCTCCGCGCCGTAGTACCACTGCACGTCGTTCCACTGCCAGCCGTCGCCGAGCGGCTCGCCGCGAAAGTAGCTTTCGTCGCCGACGATGTCGCCCCGCACGCGTCTCAGGCCGCGACGATAAAGCTCTTCGGCGAGGGCGGCGAGATGATTGATGGGAGCGGTGCTATCTGAACGTGAAGAGAGGTCGGGAGCGCCGCGACCGTAGAGGGTGAGATTTGAGTTGAGAGTGCCGCTCCTGTCCGGTTCGCTTTGAGCATAGACGGAGGTGCGCCAGCGATGGTCTGCGCCGAGCAGGTCGAGGGCGACGGCGGTCGTGTAGAGCTTCATGTTGGAGGCGGGAGCGAGCAGGCGCTCGGAGTCGCGCGCGTAGAGCACGCGACGGTCGCGCAGAGAGACGACCGAGATTCCCCAGCGCGCACGCGCAAACTCGCTCTCTTCAATCAGACGCTCGATGTCGCGTCCGAGCGCGGCGTCTGCTTCGCGCTCCTGCCTGGTCGTCTGCGTCGGCTCGCTCGTCCTGGTCGAATCGGAAGCGGAGTCGCGCGGCGCAGAGTTGGAAGCGTCGCGCGCTTCCGTGTTCGACGCGCGGTTCTCCCGGGCACGATTCTCTTTCGCGTCGGCGCGATTGGCGGTCGGTGCCGCTTGTCGGCGTTGCGGGATGAGAAAGGAGGGCGCGGAGAGAGCGGCCGCGAGCAGGATGGCGGCGCTTAAGGCGAAGGCGAGCGCGGGCTGTCGCTTCAAAAGGTTGAAGTTCATGTCGGGCATCGGGACGTTTGCGGGAGAGCGACGGAGGCGCGTGGGAGAATTTAACAGAGCGTCACGGGAGAAGTTTAACAGAGCATCGCAGGGAATTTAACTTGAGAAGATGGAGGCCATGCGCTCGGTCGTGAGCGCGGAGCGCGCGGCTTCGTAGACCTGCCCGACTGTTATCTCTTCCATCGCGCGGCTGTGAATGACGCGGTGGCGCTCGCCGGGCGGAACATAGGCTGTATGAGTCGGGTGGCCGAGCAGCATGACGACGGGCGTGCCGACCGCCGCCGCGATGTGCATGGGGCCTGTGTCGTTCGAGACGAAGACGGCGAGGCGCGCGGCAGCCGCCGCAAGCTCGGTGATGCTCAGTTGGTCGAAGACGATGGTCGAGCGCGGAAAGGCGCTGCGCATCTGCCGGACGAGCGGGCGCTCTTCAGGCCCTGCGAAGAGGACGACGCGCACGCCGTCGTCAGTCTCCATTCGGCGCGCAAGCTCTGCGAAGCGTTCCAGAGGCCAGCGCCGACTCGGATGCCCCGCGCCGGGAAACATCCCGACCAGAGGCGCATCGCTCCCGGCGCGCGCTTTCTTCAAAAGCGCATCGACCGCGCGGTCGTCCTCGGCGCGCGGCAAAAGGCGCGGCACACGCGACACTTCTCTCACGCCGAGCGGCGCGAGCACGTCCAAGTAACGGTCGATGGCGTGCTTCGAGAGGTCTTCCACTTCGGGGCGCGGGCGGAAGTTGGAGAGGAAGTCGAGCGAGCGACCGGGGCGACGCTTGTAGAGTCGCACTTTTGCGCCGGAGAGATAGCCGAGCAGGTTGGTCTCCGAGAGGCTGTGCAGGTCGATAATGAAATCGAACTTCGAGCGGCGCACGTCTTTGACGAGCCGCGCGATGCGCAGCACCGAGAGCGGCTTCGACCCATCGCGCAAGGCCACGCGGTCAACCGCGAGCGCCTTGTCGGCCACGCCCGCCAGCTCGACAATCGGCGCGGCCGGGCGTCCGACCGCGACCGTCACACGCGCACGCGGAAACTTCGTACGGATAGCCGCGAGCGCCGGAAGACTCAGCACGACATCGCCGAGCTGACCGAAGTCGATGACGAGGATGTTGCGCGGCTCGAATTTCGACATAGCTGCCATCATGCTCTTCTTATCATACGGAGCAACGCTCTTTATAGTTCGCGCAGGTCGCGCCCCGACATCTCTGCGGGTTTATCGAGACCGAGCATGCCGAGCAGGGTGGGGGCTACGTCTTCGAGTGCGCCGCCTTCGCGCAGGCGGATGTTGCGTGCGTCGTCGTCGATGATGTGGAGCGGGACGAGGTTGGTGGTGTGGGCGGTGTGAGGCTGGCCTGTGGTGTAGTCAATCATCTGTTCGCAGTTGCCGTGGTCGGCGGTTATCACAGCGCGACCGCGCACGGTGCGCAAGCCCTTCGTAATCCAGCCGAGACAATTATCGACGTGCTGGACGGCCTCGATGGTCTTTTGCAGGTTGCCTGTGTGGCCGACCATGTCGGGGTTTGCAAAGTTGATGATGAAGACATCGGTCTCGCCTTCTTCGATGGCGCGCAGAATCTTGTCGGTCACTTTGTAGGCCGACATCTCGGGGGCAAGGTCGTAGGTGGCGACCTTCGGCGAGGGGACGAGCAGGCGTCGCTCGAAGGGAAACTCCTTCTCCGTGCCGCCGTTGAAGAAGTAGGTGACGTGCGCGTACTTCTCCGTTTCGGAGAGACGAAAGTTTCTGACGCCGAGGTTGGCGAACACGTCGGCGAGAATGTTCGTGTGCTGAAGCTGCGGGAAGGCGATGGGGAGCGGGAAGGTTTTGTCGTAGAGCGTGAAGCAGACGAAATCTATCTTGGGGCGATGGGGTGTGGAGAAGCCGCCGAAGCCGGGGACGGCGAGGGCGTTTGTAATCTGCCGGGCGCGGTCGGCGCGGAAGTTGTAGAAGATAACAGAGTCGCCCTCGGAAATCGTCGCGGTCGGCTCATCCTTTTCATTGGTGATGACGATGGGCTCGACGAACTCGTCGGAGACGGCGCGCTCGTAGGAGAGCTTGATTGCCGCGACGGGGTCGATGGCGCGCTCGCCTTCGGCGCTGACCAGTAAATCGTAGGCGCGCTTGGTGCGCTCCCAGCGTTTGTCTCTGTCCATCGCGTAGTAGCGCCCGACGACCGACGCGATGCGCCCCGAGCCAATCTCCATGCACTTGACCTGCAAAGCTTCGACGTAGCCGTAGGCCGACATCGGAGGGGTGTCGCGCCCGTCGAGAAAGCAGTGGACGTAGACGCGCTGAAGGCCGCGCTCTTTCGCCATCCGCAGAAGGGCGTAGAGATGCTCCTGCGAGGAATGCACGAGGCCGTCGGAGAGCAAGCCCATGAGATGAAGCGCGCCGCCGCGTTGCAGCGCGCCGTCCATCGCGGCGACGAACGCCTCGTTCTTGAAAAATTCGCCGGTCTCAACCGAGTAGTCGATGCGGCGGATGTCCGTGCGGATAACGCGGCCTGAGCCCATGTTGAGATGCCCGACTTCGGAGTTGCCCATCACGGCATTGGGCAGCCCGACGCATGTGCCCGAAGCCTCGATTAAGGTGGGCGGGTAGCGTTCGCGCAGCTCGTCGTAGAAGGGCATGGAGGCGAGCGCGATGGCGTTTCCTTCGCGCTGCTCCGAATAGCCGAAACCGTCGAGGATGATGAGCGCGAGCGGCCCCTTTTTCTGAGTCAAAACTTTCTCTCCTGAGTTTAAAAAAGCTTTCAGCCTGTCAGCCGTCAGCATTCAGCCGGAAAAAGCTTTCAGAGGTCAGCCGCTCAACCGGAAGCTGTTTTTGGTTTGGCTGATTGCTGACAGGCTGATTGCTGATAGCTCGATTGCTGGTGCGCGCTTTTACCGTTTCGCGGCGCGCGATTTCTTCGACGCGCTGCCGCCTTTGCCGCCCGTCGCTTTGCCGTCGCCGCCGGCACGACTGCTGCTGCTGCTCGTCGCTTTGTCGCTCGGCGTTTCGGTCTGTTGTTTCAATTGGCGAAAGGCGGCGCGTCCGGGGTAGCGTGCGGCGTCGCGGAGGTCTTCTTCGATGCGGAGTAGCTGGTTGTACTTGGCCGTGCGGTCGGAGCGCGAGAGCGAGCCGGTCTTGATTTGGCCTGCGCCGGTGGCGACGGCGAGGTCGGCGATGAAGGTATCTTCGGTTTCGCCGGAGCGGTGCGAGATGATGGCCGTCATGGCGTTGGTGCGCGCAAGCTCGATGCAGTCGAGCGTTTCGGTGAGCGTGCCGATTTGGTTGACCTTGATGAGAATCGAATTGGCGACGCCAAGGTCGATGCCCATTTGCAGGAAGTTCGTGTTGGTGACGAAGAGATCGTCGCCGACGAGCTGGACGCGCGCGCCTATCTGGTCGGTGAGGCTCTTCCAGCCGTCCCAGTCGCCTTCGGCCATGCCGTCTTCGATGGAGATAATCGGATACTGCTCGACCCAACTCTTCCAGAAGGCGACCATCTCGTCGCTCGACAAACGCCGCTTGTCCGACTTCTTGAAGACGTAGCTTCCGTCCTCGAAAAACTCGCTGGCCGCCGGGTCGAGCGCGAGATGCACGTCGCGCCCGGCGTTGTAGCCCGCCTGCGTGATGGCTTCGAGAATCGTCTCGACGGCCTCTTCGTTCGAGCGCAGGTTGGGCGCAAATCCTCCTTCGTCGCCGACGCCGGTGGCGTAGCCGCGCTTCTTCAAGACCGACTTGAGCGCGTGGAAAACTTCAGCGCCCGTGCGCAGGGCTTCGCGGAAATTCTCTGCCGCCGTCGGCACGACCATGAACTCCTGAAAGTCCACGTTGTTATCGGCGTGCGCGCCGCCGTTCATAATGTTCATCAGGGGGACGGGGAGCGTGCGCGCGTTCGGCCCGCCAAGGTAACGGTAGAGCGGAATTTCGAGATAAGAGGCGGCGGCTCGCGCTGTGGCGAGCGAGACGGCGAGAAGCGCGTTTGCGCCGAGGCTCGACTTAGTCGGCGTGCCGTCGAGCGCAAGCAGCGCGGCGTCAACTTCCGCCTGGTCGAGCGCGTCCATGCCTTCGATTTCAGGCGCGATAGAGTCGATGATATTCTGCACGGCGCGGAGCACCCCCTTGCCGCCGTAGCGCTTGCGGTCTCCGTCGCGCAGCTCGACCGCTTCGTTCTCGCCCGTCGATGCGCCGGAAGGGACGGCGGCGCGTCCCACCTCGCCGTCAATCAGGACGACTTCGGCCTCGACCGTCGGGTTGCCGCGCGAATCCAGAATCTCCCGCGCGTGTACGGAATCAATCATGCTCATAGAAGAGAGCGCGCTCCTGTCTCTTGATGTGTTTGGATTGAACAGCTACAGAGACTATCACATCTCCGCGACCGACAGCCAAAGCGCCCGTGCGACGAACAGTGACGAAGACGAGGACGACGAGGCTCTAAGCTGTAGGCGGCGAAGAGTATGATGCTCGGGCGGAAAGCGCGTCCGTATCGGGCGCGGCGAAGGTTCTGGTCGGACGGATGAAATGAATGCTTGAAGAGAAGACTGAGAGCGCGGCGCGGGTCGAGCATGAAGCCGACGCGGCAGCGACGCGAGAGGCGGGGCGTTGGAGGGCGCTCGCGCTTTTGGCCGTTGCGGAGCTTCTGGGCATGGCTCTGTGGTTCAGCGCGTCGGCGGTCGTGCCCGCCATCAGCTCGGAGTGGAAGCTCAGCGAGAGCGGCGCGGGCTGGCTGACGCTCTCCGTGCAACTCGGGTTCGTCGCGGGCACGCTCCTTTCCGCGCTCCTGAACCTGCCGGACATCATCAGCGCCCGCCGACTCTTCGCATTGACGGCTGCTGGCGGCGCACTCGCAAACGCGGCCTTCGCACTCTTCGCAGAAGATTTAATGTCAGGGATAGCTCTGCGTTTTCTGACGGGGATGTGTCTGGCCGGGGTCTATCCGCCGGGAATGAAAATCATGGCGACGTGGTTTCGACGCGGGCGCGGGATGGCTCTGGGTGTGCTCGTCGGCGCGCTCACGCTCGGCAAGGCGTCGCCCTATCTCATCAACGCTCTCGGCAGCGCCGACTGGCGCGACAACATGCTCTTCATGTCGGCGCTTGCTGTCGCGGGCGGGCTGATAGTCCTGTTCTTCGTGACGGATGGCCCGTACGCTCTTCCGGCTGCGCGCTTCGACCTCGGACAGGTCTTGAAGGTCTTCGAGAACCGGGGCGTGCGCCTCGCAAACTTCGGTTACTTCGGCCACATGTGGGAGCTT
The DNA here is from genome assembly GCA_036399175.1 of Pyrinomonadaceae bacterium. Lineage (GTDB taxonomy): Bacteria > Acidobacteriota > Blastocatellia > Pyrinomonadales > Pyrinomonadaceae > DASWNP01. The sequence continues at coordinate 189,540 of DASWNP010000026.1, forward strand.
TACGCGATGTGGACCTGGCTGCCCGTGATGCTGCGCGCGAGCTTCGCCGAGCGAGGCGGCGAGCCTGCTTTAGCCGAAGCAGCATCCTTCGCGGTGCTCGGCGCGGGCGCGTTCGGATGCGTCGCGGCGGGGCTTCTGGCCGACCGAGTGGGGCGCGCGCCGGTCGCGTCGTGGGCGATGGTTGTGAGCGGCGCGTGTTGTCTGACGGTCGGGCTCTTCTACGAGTCGAGCCCGGCGCTGCTCTTCGCGGTGGCGATTATCTGGGGCGCGACTGTCGTCGCCGACTCGGCGCAGTTCTCCGCCTGCGTCACGGAACTCGGCGACCCGCGCTACATGGGAACGGCGCTGACGCTCCAAACCTGTCTCGGATTTCTGCTCACGACCATCTCCATCCACCTTATCCCCGCCCTGGTCTCGGCCGTCGGCTGGCGCTACGCCTTCATCGCTCTCGCCCCCGGCCCCCTCTTCGGCATCATCTCCATGCTCCGCCTGCAAAAGCAAGTAGGAAGGATGAAGGCGGAAGGATGAAAGAGTGATGATTCAAGCTGAGTAATCACGCTTTCCGCTTTCCGCTTTCCGCCTTCATCCTTCATCCTTCATCCTTGCTGTTCATCCTGTTGCTGATTTGTGCTGCTGCTGGCGGTTCTTCTTCTCTTCGTGCATCTGCTGGCCGAGCTGTTCGAGGATTGGTTGGTCGATGGCCTCGCGGGCGCTCTTGAACATCTCGTCTTCTTCTTCTTCGACGTGGTGCTCGACGTTCTCTTTGAGCACCTTGAGCTTGGCCGTCCATTGCTCCGTATCGACGGGCGTGTCTTCCAGCTCTTTGAGCAGCGTCTTGATGACGTGATGCTCCTCAAAGCCTTCGAGCGTTATCTCGCGCGTTTCGGCCTCGCGCTTGAGCACCGGATAGAAGATGCTCTCTTCGATGTGCGCGTGAACGTCCAATTCCTGTTTGAGCTGCGCGAACAATTCCTCGCGCGTTTTGACGCCGCGCTCGGTCGTCTTCTCCAGCTTATCGAAGATGCCGGAAACCTTTTCGTGGTCGGCCTTCAGAAGTTCAAATGGATTCATATTCTGCCTCCTGCTGAAATCTACGCTGCTCGCTTGCACGATATCCGTACGTGAAGCAACATATTCGAGGTTGAACAATCAAGCGCAGTGCCAATGGATGGACGATGGACGATAGACCATAGACGATGGACGACAAACGATATATTCGACGATGAACGATGGACGATAGACGATGAACTGTTGACGGGTAGTAGAGCGAGCGTGGCTTTTAAGAGCAGAAAGTCGCAGGTCTTGAAACGTATCGTCCATCGTCTATGGTCTATCGTCCATCGTCTATCGTCCATCGTCCGCCTGAGATGTTAGAATGTGATTTTGATTCGGACGTGGGGGAGCTGGCTGGAATGGCGCGCAAGCATGGGCCGTGGACGATAGAGGGCTCGACCGAGAAGCACAGGGACGAGTTCATGGAGGTGGTCGAAGACCGCGTTGTCAGGCCGGACGGCGAGCCGGGCACTTTCACGGTGACGCGGATGCTGCCGGGAGTGTCGATTCTGGCGCTCGACGAAGAAGGCTTCGCCTACCTGACGAGGGAGTTTCGTTATGCCGTCGGGCGCGAGAGTCTGGAGGTTGTGAGCGGCGCTATCGACGAGGGCGAAGAGCCTCTGGAAGCCGCGCGACGAGAACTGCGCGAAGAGCTTGGCATCCGTGCCGACGAGTGGACGGACATGGGCACGGTCGATGCCCTCACCTCGCAGGTCTGGTCTCCGGTGAGAATCTTTCTGGCGCGCAGGCTCACGTTCGGCAAATCGGAGCAGGAAGGCGTGGAGCTTATCGAGCCGGTCAGGATGCGCTTCGAGGAAGCGTTGCGCGCCGTGCTTGAGAGCCGCATCACGCACAGTCTGAGCTGCGTGCTGATTCTCAAGACGAGGCTGCGGCTGGGCGCGGGTTGATTTCGGATGGCGGGGTTGAAGTGATGAACGAGAGGCAGGAGCTAAATGCGCGGGAGACGGGCGCGACGCTCGGGGAAGAGCAGCGCGCGGCAAACGCCTCGTCCGCCGTGCAGCCGACGCACTGGGAGCCCGCGAAGCAGGACATCAAAAGCGAAGAGGAGCTTCGCGCAGAAGCGTCGAGCCCCGCGTCGAGCGTTTCGTCTCAAGGCGATACGGAAAGCGTCGAGGGTGGCGACGGCTTCGGTCGTGAGAACAGAGCGCGTCGGGGAGTGCCGACTGAGGCGCAGCCGCCGGAGCAGTTCACGGGCATTCGTTTGACGCGAATCAAAGAGACGGCGGGAGGCATGCCCGCCGTCGCGTCGGCCTTGAAGCACGCGTGGGAAGAGATGGGGCTCGTGCGCGGCGCGCGAATGCTTCTGCGGGTCAATCAGAAGGATGGCTTCGATTGTCCGGGCTGCGCGTGGCCTGACCCTGACGGCGAACGCTCGTCGGTCGAGTTCTGCGAAAACGGCGCGAAGCACGTCGCCGACGAAGCGACGACGAAGCGCGTCACGCCCGAGTTTTTCCGTGAGTGGAGCGTCTCGGAGCTTTCGAGAAAATCGGACTACTGGCTCGGCAAGCAGGGTCGCATCACGCATCCGATGCTGCTGCGCCGGGGCGCGACTCACTACGAAGCCGTCAGTTGGGACGAAGCCTTCGCCCTCGTCGCTTCGGAGCTAAACGCGCTCGCCTCGCCCGACGAAGCTCTCTTCTACACTTCGGGACGCACGAGCAACGAAGCCGCGTTTCTTTATCAACTCTTCGTCCGTCGCTTCGGCACGAACAACCTGCCCGACTGCTCGAACATGTGCCACGAATCGAGCGGCACGGGGCTGACCGCTACCATCGGCGTCGGCAAGGGAACAGTCACGCTCAAAGATTTCGAGCTGGCCGAAGCTATCTTCGTCATCGGACAAAATCCGGGCACGAATCACCCGCGCATGCTCACGGCTCTGCGCGAAGCCAAACAGCGCGGCTGCACTATCGTTCACGTCAACCCGCTTCCCGAAACCGGACTCGGGCGTTTCAAGCATCCGCAGCACGTCTCCGACATGCTCGGCGCGGGCGTCCAACTTTCAGACCTCTTCCTACAGGTTCGCATCAACGGCGACGTGGCGCTCCTGAAGGGCATGATGAAAGAGGTGCTGGAAGAAGAATCGAGGCGTCCGGGCGAGGTGCTCGATTGGAAGTTTATCGAAGAGCAGACGGCAGGCTTCGACGAGTTTCGCCGCGCGCTCGAAGCGACCGCTTGGGAGTCGCTCACGGAGCAGAGCGGCATCACGCGCGAAGAGATGCGCGCGGCTGCTCAAGTTTTCATTCGCTCGGAGCGTACTATCGTCTGCTGGGCGATGGGGCTGACGCAGCACCGAAACGCCGTCGCAAACATCGAAGAGATAGTCAACCTGCTTCTGCTGCGCGGGCAGATAGGCAAGCCTGGCGCGGGCGCGTGCCCCGTGCGCGGACATTCCAACGTGCAGGGCGACCGCACGATGGGCATCTGGGAACGCCCCTCGGAAGCCTTCCTCGACGCGCTCGCGCGCGAGTTCAATTTCGAGCCGCCGCGCCGTCACGGCTTCGACACGGTCGAATCAATCAAGGCGATGCACGCCGGGCGAGCGCGCGTCTTCTTCGCTCTCGGCGGAAATTTCCTCTCCGCCACGCCCGACACCGAGTACACCGCCGAAGCTCTCCGGCGCTGCCGCCTGACCGCGCACGTCTCGACGAAGCTCAACCGCGCGCATCTCGTCACGGGCGAGCAGGCGTTGATTCTTCCGTGCCTCGGTCGGACTGAAAGAGACCATCAGGCGACGGGCGAGCAGTTCGTCAGCATGGAAAACTCGATGGGCATCGTCCACGCTTCGCGCGGAACTTTAGAGCCCGCCTCGCCGCATCTTTTGAGCGAGCCTGTGATAGTCGCGCGACTCGCCGAGGCGACGCTCAACGAGCGCGGCGACAAAAGTATCGACTGGCGCTGGTACGCCGAAGACTACGACCGCATCCGCGACGCGATTGCGCGCGTCATCCCCGGCTTCGACGATTACAACCGGCGCGTGCGCGAGCCCGGCGGCTTCTACCTGCCCAACCTCGTGCGCGAAGGCAAATTCAAGACGGCGACAGGCCGCGCCAACTTCACCGTCCACGACCTTCCGCTTCATGCGCTCGCGCCCGGCCAACTGCTGATGATGACCGTCCGCAGCCACGACCAGTTCAACACGAGCATCTACGGGCTCGACGACCGCTACCGAGGCGTCTACAACGAGCGGCGCGTCCTGTTTCTCAACGCGGAAGACATTCGAGAGGCGGGGCTCGAAGCCGGTCAGGTGGTCGATATAGTCAGCCACTTCGAGGGCGAAGAGCGCGTCGCGCGTCGCTTCATCGTCGTCGCTTACCAGATACCGCGTCGCTGCGCCGCCACCTATTTCCCCGAAACCAACGTGCTCGTCCCCATCCGCAGCGTCGCCGAGCGCAGCAACACTCCCGCGTCGAAATCAATCGTCATCTCCCTGCGCCGCTCGACTGCCGACGCCTCCGAGCCTTTCGACTACGACCACGTGGACGGCAGAGAAGACGAGACGCGTCGATTTTCAGTATAGTATCTGGTTGCCGTTGTAGAATCTCTTTCAAGCTTTGACGTTCGGAAGAAGACTCCAGCCATGCGAATCGTTCTCGAAGTACAATCAGGGCCCCACGCGGGAAGAAGAATCGCGCTTACGCCGGGACAGGCCGTGCGCGTCGGGCGCACGACGAAAGCCGACTTTGCGACGCAGGACACCTACATGTCGGGCGTGCATTTCATCATCGAATGCACGCAGACCTCCTGCCGCTTAAGCGACCTCAACAGTCGCAACGGCACGCTCGTCAACGACGAGCCTTTGAAGCGCACCGTCACCTTGCGCGACGGCGACCGCATCTTCGCCGGGCAGACCAACTTCGTCGTGCATCTGGAGACGAGCGCCGCAGAGCAGCCGCAAGCCGGTCAGCCGACCGCCATTCATCAGGCCAACACCGTCGCCGACATGTCGCCCGCAGGGTTGCCGCACGCGCCCGACACTTCAAGCGAAGATTCCATCACGCCGCTCGTGCCCGTCGCGCCACCCGCGCCGCCCGTACAATTTTCACACGGGCGACCAAACGAACAACCTCTTCCGGCCAAGACCGACTACGGCACTGTGCCCTTCCGCGCACCATCGTTTGAAGGCGCACCCGCGCCCCACACGCCTGCGTCTCCTCCGCCGGTGAGTACGCCGCCGCCGCAGCAGCAACGACAAAGTCAGCCGCAACCGACGCCGAGCCAGCAGCCGCCTCAAACGCCGCCGCCTCAGCAGCAGCCGCAGCAACCACAGCGTCAGCCGCCGCCACAGCGTCAGCCGTTGCCGTCTCCTTCTATCGAATCCGCACCCTCGACGCCCAAAGGCCGGCTGCTCGTCATCCTGCGCGAACAGAGCGAGCCGCTCTACGCGCTCGTCGATGCCTTGAACGAGCCGCAACTGGTCGAGCTTCTGCGCTCAAGCGGCGAAGACTACAGCCAGCTTTACGAGGGCGGGCAGCACGCCCCCGAAAAGATTCCGTACCTCGTTCATCTGCCGCCCAACTCGCGCCTGCTCCAGATGCTCGTCGAGCGCGGCTGGGGCAAGAATTGGGGCGTCTATCTCACTTGCTCCGCGCCGCTCGCCGACCTGCGCCAGTACTACCGCGAAAAGCTGATGGTCAAGGTCGGCCCGATGGAGTTCATCTTCCGCTTCTACGAGCCGAAATTCCTTCGAGACACGCTGCGCTCCGTTCCCTTCGCGGACGCCCTCAAATTCTTCGGCCCCGTCACCAACTATTTCATCGAAGCCGAAAACCCCGAAGTCCTCCAGCACTTCAGGCGAACTTCAAGCTCCATCGACCTCAAAGAGCGCGTCCTGCTTCTGCCCGGTACGTAGAAAAAACGGAATCGGTCTATCTTCCGATAGGGAGTGTCACAATGTTGAATACCATTCGTGCCATCGTGCGTGAGGGCAAAATCGAGCTGCTGGAGAAAGTCGAGATTCCAGACGGAACGGAAGTGCTCGTCACTCCACTGATTGACGAGCCGAATTTTTGGCTCAACGCCAGCGAAAGCTCTTTAGATTCTGTCTGGAACAATTCAGAGGATGATGTATACGGCGAGTTACTTGAAAAACGAAGTGATTCGGCGATAGAGGTACACGCCTGATGAGTGAGAGGATGCCCGCCGTTTTTTTCGGGCATGGCAATCCGATGAACGCGCTGGCGGAGAACGCGTACACCGAAGGGTGGAGGGCTCTCGGGGAGAGCCTGCCGCGCCCGAAGGCGATTCTTTGCGTTTCGGCGCACTGGTATCTGCCCGCGACGCGCGTGACCTCAAACCTCGCGCCGCGAACCATCCACGATTTCGGCGGCTTCCCGAGAGAGCTTTACGCGGTCGAGTATCCTGCGCCGGGCAGTCTGGAATTGGCGCAGCGCGTCGCCGAGCTGCTCGCGCCGGTCGAGGTCGGGATGGATGAGAGCTGGGGACTCGACCACGGCACCTGGGCGGTGCTCTGCCACGCGTTTCCGAAGGCCGACGTGCCCGTCGTGCAACTGAGCATCGACGAGACCGAGCCGCCCGCGTTTCACTACGAATTGGGGCGACGCCTCGCGCCTTTGCGCGAAGAGGGTGTGCTCGTAGTCGGTAGCGGAAACCTCGTTCACAACCTGCACACCTACGCGTGGGGCAGGCAGGCGGTCGAGCCTTTCGACTGGGCAGTGAGATTCGAGGCACAGGTGCGTGCGCTTCTGCTCGCGGGCGACGACATGCCGCTCGTCGCCTACGAGAAGCTCGGGCGCGAGGCGCGGCTCTCCATCCCGACGCCCGAGCATTACCTGCCCCTGCTCTACGTCGTCGGCGCGCGAAGAGAAGGCGAAGCGGTGACGTTTCCGGTCGAAGGAGTTGACGGCGGCTCGGTCTCGATGCTCACAGTCCGCGTCGGCTGAATTTTGAAACTACGGAGGAGAGAAAAGAGTGGCGCTTGTCGGAGCAAACGAGCTGAAGCGAAAGATGCTGATAACGGTTGACGGTCAGCCCTACACGGTTCTGGAAGTCTTCTTCGCGTCGCCGTCGGCGCGCGGCGCATCGACGATGGTGCGCACGCGTCTGAGGCATCTGCTCTCGGGCGCGGTGCAGGAGAAGAGCTTTCGCACGAGCGAAAAATTCGCCGAGCCGGACGTTAGTCTTGCGCCCGCCTCGTTTCTCTACGCCGACCCCGAAGGCTTTCACTTCATGGACGAATCGACCTACGAACAGTTCATGCTGACGGAAGAGAGCGTCGGCGACGAGCGCGGCTACCTCAAGGAGGGCACGACGCTTCAGGTCTTGAAGTACAACGGCGAGCCCGTCTCGCTGCAACTCCCGCAGTTCGTCGAGCTGGCCGTCACTTCGACCGAGCCCGGCATGCGCGGCGACACGGCGGCGGGCGGCGCGACCAAACCGGCCACGCTGGAGACAGGCTTGCAAGTGCGCGTCCCGCTCTTCATCAAAGAGGGCGAAATCGTCCGCGTCAACACTCAGACGGGCGAAGTCGCTGGCAGAGCTTGAAATCTCTTTCCGAAGCGCAGCAGCTTTCCCGAAGTCATACTCAGAGGACAAATAATTTTGGAAGGTATCCGTCCGCGTTCAATCACCCGCCGCGCGTCGAACGCTTTGCGCCTCGTCGCCCTCCTGCTCGTCGTCGGAATGTTTATCGAGACAACTGCGAACGCGCAGACGCGCGAGGCGCGGGGCGTCTCACACGGCAAGCGCTACGCGCGACTCGTCATCCGCAACGCCACCGTCATTGACGGCAACGGCACGCCCGCCTCGGGGCCAAAGGACATCGTCGTCGAAGGAAATCTGATTACAGACATCGTCTCGCTCGACCCTGTCGCCGTCAAACGCGGCGAGGCGAAGCGTCCGGCGGGCGATGTCGAGATTGATGCTGCGGGCAAATACGTCCTGCCCGGCCTCATCAACGCGCACGGCCACGTACAGGAAGAACGCGGCGGAGTTCCGCAGCCGCTCGAATACGAGCTGAAGCTCTGGCTCGCCTGCGGCATCACGACGGTGCGCGACGTGTCGAGCGACACGCGCCGGACGCTCCTTCTCAGAAAGCAGAGCGAGGCGGGCGACCTGCAAGCGCCGCGCCTCTTCGTCTACGCGCGCTTCGATTATCCGCCCGCGCCGCGCACGCAGGCGCAAGTCTTGGCGCGCGTGCGCGAGCTGAAGCAGATAGGTGTGGACGGCATCAAGCTTTTCGGCATCGACCGCGATTTGATGTCCGCGATGATGGCCGAGGCACACGCGCAGGGGCTTCGCGTCGCGCATCACGTCGGCGTCGAAGAGACCAACGCGTGGGACGACATCAAGTTCAACACGACGAGCATCGAGCACTGGTACGGCATCCCCGACGCCGCGATTCTCAGTGGGCGACAGAATTTTCCCGCCGAATACAACTACAACAACGAGGTTGACCGCTTCCGCTACGCCGGTCGGCTCTGGCGCGAGGCCGACCCCGAACGCCTGCTCAAAGTCCTCGAAGGGATGGCCGGAGCTGGCGTCGCGTGGGTTCCGACGCTCGACATCTACGAGGCCAGCCGCGACCTCCAGCGCGCTCAGACGCAGCCCTGGTTCGCAGACTACCTGCACCCCACGCTCGAAGACTACTTCCGCCCCGACCCGGCCAATCACGGCTCATACTTCATCGGCTGGAGTTCGACCGACGAGACGTTCTGGAAGGAGAACTATCGCATCTGGATGGCGGCCTTGCGCGACTTCGAGCGCGCGGGCGGCATCATCGGCGTCGGCGAAGATGCGGGCTTCATCTACCAGCTCTACGGCTTCGGCCTCCTACGCGAGCTTGAGCTGCATCAGGAGGCGGGCTTTCATCCGCTCAAAGTTATCCAGCATGCCACCGGCAACAACGCGCGCATACTCGGACAGGAAAAACGCCTCGGGCGCGTCCGCACCGGCTACCTCGCCGACCTGATAATCGTCAACGGCAATCCGCTCGAAAACCTCAAAGTGCTTTATCCAACCGGCGTCGAGGAAATCAGAGACGGCAGGGCTGTCCGCACCGGCGGCATCGAATGGACAATCAAAGACGGCACGACCTTTCACGCGCCGACGCTGCTCTCGGAAGTCAAAGAGATTGTGTCGAAGGCACGCGCCGAACGCTCGGCGAAGCCTGCCGGGCGGCGTTAGATTAACTCGTGTGCGGGAGAGATATATGAAAATCGACGAACTGTTTCCACGTTGGAGAATCGTGGCGTTGGGTGCGATAAACGGGTTGCTATTTTCTTTCGTCGTCAGAGCTGCGATGCGAATTGACTTCGAGTATAAGCAGCGAGAGTTGGCTGAAATTGCAGGTCGGGAAGGAGTCTATATCTGCATAGCCGAGAATCCTTTCAAGTGGTGGGTTATCCCTCTTGCCTGCATCATTCTCTTTTCACTTGCCAGCTATGCAGCTCATCGGATTTACCTCAAGAGGATAAAGTCAACTATCCTGCTCTGGGGCATCATCGGACTCGTCGGCGGCGGCCTGCCTTTTATCGCCATCTACCTCAACGATAAGGTTTCTCACCTGCTGTCGAATATAGAGGGTTATCTGGGCGGGAGGGGTTGGGGGCAGTCGCCGGATTTCCTCTTCATTCCTCGGCTGGAGGTCGTTTTGCTCGTGCTGGCGGCGCTGGTGGGATTGTTGTACGGAGGCATCGTTCATTTTGCTTCAACGCGATATTACGGTAAAGGTAAAGCCTGATTTCTGGTTGAAGCACAATTCGACGCGCGGCGTGGACATAGCCGCGAGCCGAGATGAATGTCGCCGGAGAACCTGTTAGGAGCTTGAGTTGTTTGCGGCAGGTGATACGGAGCTTTAGATTTCACGTCTCAGGAGCACAGCGAAGAAGCGATGAGCACACAACCCAACAAAATCATCTATTCGATGGTCGGCGTCGGCAAGAACTACGACAAGAAAGCGGTTCTCAAAGACATCTACCTTTCATATTTCTACGGCGCGAAGATTGGCGTCATCGGCCTCAACGGCTCGGGCAAAAGCTCTCTGCTGCGGATACTGGCGGGCGTCGATAAAAACTTCGTCGGCGAGACGGTGCTCTCGCCCGGCTACACGGTCGGCTACCTCGAACAGGAGCCCCGCCTCGACGAGACGAAGACGGTGCGCGAAATCGTCGAGCAGGGCGTGCAGGCGACGGTCGATTTGCTGAAGGAGTACGACGAGATAAACGCGCGCTTCGGCGAAGAGATGTCGGACGACGAGATGAACAAACTGCTTGAGCGTCAGGGCACGGTGCAGGAGAAGCTCGATGCTTCGGACGCCTGGGATTTGGATTCGCGTCTTGAGATGGCGATGGACGCTCTGCGCTGCCCGCCGCCCGAGACGCCCGTCAAAGTTCTCTCGGGCGGCGAGCGTCGCCGCGTCGCGCTCTGCCGTCTGCTTTTGCAGAAGCCCGACATCCTCCTTTTGGACGAGCCGACCAACCATCTCGACGCCGAATCCGTCGGCTGGCTCGAACAGCACTTGCAGCAATACGAGGGGACGGTCATCGCCGTCACACACGACCGTTACTTTCTCGACAACGTCGCCGGTTGGATTCTCGAACTCGACCGGGGTCAGGGCATCCCCTGGCAGGGCAACTACTCTTCGTGGCTCGAACAGAAACAGCAGCGCTTGCAGCAGGAAGAGAAGCAGGAGACCGAGCGGCAGAAGACCTTGCAGCGCGAGTTGGAATGGATACGCATGACGCCCAAAGGCCGACAGGCCAAAGGCAAGGCGCGCATCAACTCTTACGAAGCCCTCCTCAGTCAGGAGAGCGAGCGACGCGCGCAGGAGCTTGAGATTTACATTCCGCCGGGGCCGCGTCTCGGCCAGGTCGTCATCGAGGCCGAAGGCGTCTCGAAGGCTTACGGCGACCGCCTGCTCATCGACGGCATGTCGTTCAAGCTTCCGCCCGGCGGCATCGTCGGCATCATCGGCCCCAACGGCGCGGGCAAGACCACCACTTTCAGGATGATTACAGGGCAGGAACAGCCCGACTCCGGCACGATTCGCACGGGCGAAACCGTCAAGCTGGCCTACGTTGACCAGAGCCGCGACGCGCTCGACGCCAACAAGACCATCTGGGAGGAAATCTCCGACGGCCTCGACCTCGTGCAGCTCGGAAGCAAACAGATGAACTCGCGCGCCTACGTCGCACGCTTCAACTTCGCCGGAAGCGACCAGCAGAAAAAAATCGGCACGCTCTCGGGCGGCGAGCGCAACCGAGTCCACCTCGCACGTATGCTCAAGGAAGGCGCAAACGTGCTCCTCTTGGACGAGCCGACCAACGACCTCGACGTGAACACCATGCGCGCCCTCGAAGAAGCCCTTGAGAACTTCGCCGGATGCGCCGTCGTCATCAGCCACGACCGTTGGTTTCTCGACCGCGTCGCCACGCACATCCTCGCCTTCGAGGGCGAGTCGCGCGTCGTCTGGTTCGAGGGCAACTACTCCGACTACGAAGCCGACCGCCGCGCACGCCTCGGCGCAGCCGCCGACCAGCCCCACCGCATCAAGTATCGACAGTTGACGAGGGGGTAGCGAATCGGAATTTGCTTCCGTCCAAATAAGAGGCGATATTGTCTACGGCAATCCAGCGTCGCTTGAGACCCTCAGCTACCGCGCCCGTCGTGTTAGACCCGGCAAACGGGTCTAACACGACATCGTGTTCTTCGGTAAGTAGTTTGATGAAAAACTCTGGAAGGGCAGCTGGAAAACGTGCGGGATGGATTTTGATGTCTGCTGCCTTGCAGAGCTTAGTGTAAGTATCGTTGGCAGCATTGTTGCCAAATCGTAACACGTCCGTAGGTGCTTCATCTTCTACGATGTTTGGGGGGATTGACCCGCCAGCGTCCACTTTATCAAAGCTTGTCTTGATGTTGTGACCCGATGGTCTTGTCGCTCTCCGCACGCCTCTCTGGTTAAGGCGAATCATATCCGAACTGTATGGCTTGAGAACTGCTCTATTGTTTGCCTTCGGCCAAGGGGTTTTTGAGAGCCACCATACGTGCTCAACAGAGTCGCGCACGCGGATGCGCCGGACAGTAACCCACTCGGCAGGCATCGGCAATTTCGCCGGATTGAACCAAAAGCATTCTTGCGCGAGATGAAAGCCTACTTCCTCCACTAGAGAGATAAGCAGTTTATAGTGGTAAATTGAACGGGTCGGTATACCTTTGTTATAACTTCCACCGATGTTTAAAACAAGGCTGCCGCTACAACTGAGGACTCTATATATGTCTTTAGCGAAGTTTATGAACCACTCAACATAGTCCCCCTTCTCGACGTTTCCATACTCTTTCTTAAAGTGGAGTGCGTAAGGCGGAGAGGTTAGAACAAGGTCTACGGAGTCATTGGGTAAGGCTCTGAGGATGTTCAGAGAATCCTCCAGATAAGCATCTCCAAATGCGGTGCTGTAGTAAGGGGTGAACCCGTCGATGATAATTCTGGGCGCTTCATCATTAGACGGCAGGGGCGTCTTATTGGAAGGTTGTGGCTTGCTCAACTGAGTGACCTTTACAATCAGAAATTCGACTTAAGATACCGAATGATAGAGAAGGGGGTTTACATTGTCAACCGATTTAGTGAATAAAGATTTTGAGTCTTCTGAATGGATTTCGCAAGCGGAGGCTGCGCGCCTGCGCGGCGTCAGCAGACAAGCTATAGCAAAACTGGTACGCAAAGGCCGGCTCAAGACGTTTGTCGTCGGCGGCTATGTTTTAGTCAACCGAAACGAAGTGTTGAATTTCGAGCCTCAACAGGCTGGACGCCCTAAAAGTGAGGATGAGCAGTAAGCGTGTCTGAAGTAGAAGAAATCAAACGTTTGCTCAGCCTCTGCACGGAAGACCAGCGCCGCGAAATACTTCTCCACCTACGCCGTAGCATTCCGATTCATCCTATTGAAGCCAAGCTCAACACGCAAGCTGAAGTTATTTTGGAGGCTATTGATCGTGCAAGCGACCTGACCCTGCGAGGTATTCGAGGCATTATCGCGGAGGCTGCTTTCGCGGTTGAGGTAGCAGGCAAACTAGAGGGATGGAAAGATGTAACGCCACTTGGTGACTTTCCTTATGATTTCCTGCTTGAGGATGCAATCGGTCGCGTGCGTATTCAGGTGAAGATGCAGCGGCGTAAAAGCGGAAGATCTATGATGGCAAATGAGGCGTCAAAATTCCTCTCGCCGAACTTATTTGTGGCGGAGACACAACGCACACGAGGAGGCGTCGATAAAGCGACCGGGGAAAATACGCGACCCTACAGATTCGGAGAGTTCGACATACTGGCGGTGTCTATGCATCCATCTACCAATGATTGGAACTCCTTTATGTACACTGTAGCTGACTGGTTACTGCCAAGAAATGAGAATCCAAAACTGTTGATGAAATTTCAGCCCGTGGCCTCCATTCCAAATGATGATTGGACGAACGAGTTTCTCACCTGCGTTTCGTGGCTTCGCCTAGGTGAAAAAAAGCGAATACGCAGCTAAGTCTCCTTTATTGAATCAGGAGGGCAGTACCGATGAAAGCAACATGGAACGGCGCGGTTCTGGCCGAGAGCGACGAGACGGTGGTGGTCGAAGGGAATCACTATTTTCCGGTGGAGGCTTTGAATAGAAGCTATTTCAGGGAGAGCGCGCGGCACACGACCTGTCCGTGGAAGGGCGAGGCGAGTTATTACGACGTGGTGGTGGATGGCGAGGTCAACGAGGGCGCGGCGTGGTTCTATCCTGAGCCGAAGCAGGCGGCGAGCAATATCAAAGGGCGCGTCGCGTTCTGGCGCGGCGTGGTCATCGAGTAGAACGGCTCGCGCAGGCGCGGAGTAGGGAGCGGCGCGGTCGTCGAGTCAGAGAAGAGTTAGAGGTGCGGATGCGATTCAAAAATTTTGTGAGGCGCGGTTTCGTTCAGTTCACGGTCGCGGTAGCGTTGGTCTGTTTCTTGCTAGGCGTGGGCGCGGCGCAGCGCAGGACGCAGACGCCGCGACGCGGGACGGCGGTTGAGCGTCAGTCGCCCTCGCAGCGAGGGGCGAGGCCGACGCGCGGCGCGAGATTGTCGCCGCCGCTTCTGGCGGCGCTTGAGCGCATCTCGGCCGGTAGCCTGCGGGCGCATCTTTCGTTTCTCGCATCGGACGCTCTGGAGGGACGCGCCACTCCCTCGCGCGGGCTCGACGTGGCCGCCGAATATATCGCCTCGCAGTTTCGACGCGCGGGGCTCGAAGCCGTCGGTGACGACGGTTATTTCCAGACGGCCAACTGGCAGACGCGCGAGCGGAGCCTCGAAGGCTTCGAGATGCGTCTCAGCGTGCCGGACGCGCCGGAGGTCGGCGTCGAGCGAAGCGAGGTCAGCCTTTCTTACGAGATGATGGGGCAGACGCTCTGGTCTGTCGAGAACGCTTTGAGCCTTGAGCGTGCGCCGGTCGTCAAGGTCGATTTTCAGGACGCGGCGGCGCTGGCCGCGCTCACCGAGTCGCAGCTCGGCGGACGGGTCGTCGTCACGGAGCTACCCGATTTTCAGCGCGTCGAACGCTCGCGCTGGCAGGAGACGTATCGCGCGCAAAACGCCTTCCTCGCGCGCCTGATGGCTTTGAAGGCCGCGCTCGTCGTCGCGGTTAATAGAAACGAAGCGAAGGGCAGGGGCACGGGCAGCCAGAGGTTAATCGACCCCGAAAGACAGACGGCGCAGAGCGGCGCGGCGGCGACGAGGCCGGCGGTCGTCGGAGTTCACAGCCCCGCCGCCGTTCGTCTCTACGACGCTTTGAAGGCGGGCGAGACGAACGCAACGGTCTCTCTGCGCGTGCCCGCGCAGTCGGAGAAACAGGTCAAGGTTCGCAACGTGGTCGGGCTGCTTCGCGGCTCTGACCCCGCGCTTGAAGGTACTTACGTTATCCTCAGCGCGCACTACGACCACATCGGCACGCTGCCCGAAGGCACGCCGGGCGACCGCGTCTTCAACGGCGCGAACGACGACGCGAGCGGCACAGTGACCGTCGTCGAGGTGGCCTCGACGCTCTCCGCGCTCAAGCCCCGACCTAAGCGCAGCATTCTCTTCGTGACCTTCTTCGGCGAGGAGAAGGGGCTTCTGGGCTCGCGCTTCTACGGCAGGCATCCGGTCGTGCCGATTGAACAAACCGTCGCGCAGGTCAACCTCGAACAGGTCGGGCGCACGGACGATTCCGAGGGAGCGCAAATCTCGACCGCCTCCGTCACAGGCTTCGACTACAGCGATGTCGGCGAGATTCTCCGCGCGGCGGGCGAGGCCACAGGCGTTCGCGTCTACAAGCACCCGCAGAACAGCGACGCCTTCTTCGGTCGCAGCGATAACCAGTCGCTCGCAGACCAGGGCGTGCCCGCACACACGCTCGGCGTCGCCTTCGAGTTTCCCGACTACCACGCCCTCGGCGACGAATGGCAGAAAATCGACTACGCCAACATGGAGAAAATCGCGCGCACCGTCGCCCTCGGCCTCATCAACATCGCCAACAACCCCCAAGCTCCGCGCTGGAACGAGGCCAACCCCAAAACCGAACGCTACAGAAAAGCAAGGATGAAGTAGGAAGGATGAAGGCGGAAAGAAAGCCATCCAAGCTTGAGTGGCACGCTTTCCGCCTTCCGCCTTCATCCTTCCTACTTGCCTTTCAGTCCTGCTGAACACGAAAACGGGGCGGCTCGTCACAAAGAGTTTGCGGCGGGCGTGCGTTCGACTTTATCGTGCGCGACTACTGTCCGCGCTTTGAAGAATTTTCGAGACGCGGACTACGGTTAAGCTCTCTTCACTCGTAACGACGGTCGCCGCCTTTCGACCGATGCTCTGCCAAAGCCGCCGGGGAAGCTTTAGTCTTAACAAAGCAGGACGATTGCAAATCACGCGCGATTTGCGATTGCTCCCTGGTTCGTCGGATAATCAGAAAAACACTTGAAGGAGTATTGTCTATGCGATTTTTGAATGTTCGCTCGCTCGGCGCTCTGTGCCTGGCGCTGGCGCTTTGTCTGTCGGTCTTCGCGCAGAGCGGCGGCAATCGAGGCTTCGACCCGTCCAGAATGGACACGACCTGCCAGCCGTGCGAAGACTTCTACCAGTACGCCAACGGCAACTGGCTCAAGACGAACGAAGTGCCTGCGGCCTTCGCCAGTTGGGGAAGCTTCCGCCTGCTGGCCGAGAAGAATCGCACGGCGCTGCACGAGATTCTCGAAGAGGCGGCCAAAAACAATGCCGCCGCGAAGGGCAGCGTCGAGCAGAAAATCGGCTCTTACTACGCCGCCTGCATGGACGAAGCCCGGATTAACGCCGCCGGCCTCAAGCCGCTCGAAGCCGATTTCGCACGCATCGAAAAGATTAAGGATATGCGCGACCTGCAACGGGTCGTCGCCGAGATGCACAGACACGCGACTCCGACCATGTTCGGCTTCGGCGCTCTGCCCGACCTCAAAAACTCCACACAGGTCATCGGCAACGCCGGACAGGGCGGGCTGAGTCTCCCGAACCGCGACTACTACACGAAGACCGACGAGAAGTCAGTCCAGATTCGTGAAGCCTTCGTCAAACACGTCGCGCGCATGTTCGAGCTGCTGGGCGATGCGCCCGACCGAGCCGCCTCGAACGCCAAGACCGTGATGGCGATTCAGACGCGCCTAGCCGAATCCTCGCGCACGCCGGTCGAGCTGCGCGACCCGAACAAACAGTACAACAAGATGACGCTCGCGCAGCTCAAAGAGCTGACGCCCAACTTCAACTGGGAAGCCTACCTCGCAGCGCGCGGCGTGCCCAAAGTCTCGGAGATAAACATCGGTCAGCCCGAATTCTTCAAGAACCTGAACGCGATGCTCGCGGAAGTCCCGCTCGCCGATTGGAAGACCTACCTGCGCTGGCACTTGATTCGTGACGCCGCAGCCGTCCTTCCCACGCCGTTCGAGCAGGAGAGCTTCAACTTCTACGGGCGGACGCTGACGGGGGCGAAGGAACAGCTTCCACGCTGGCAGCGCTGCGTCACCAGCACCGACGCCGCGCTCGGCGAAGCGCTCGGGCAGGCTTACGTCAAGCGTGCTTTCAGTCCTGAATCGAAAGCGCGCATGCAGCAGATGATTGGAAATCTCATCGCCGCCTTCCGCGAGCGCATCAACCGTCTCGAATGGATGAGCGCCGAGACCAAGCAGCAGGCTCAAACCAAGCTCGAAGCCTTCAAGCAGAAGATCGGCTACCCCGACAAGTGGCGCGATTATTCGGCGGTCGAAATCGACCGCGCTTCCTATCTGGAGAACGCGCGCCGCGCCGCTCTCTTCGAGGTCACGCGCAACATCAACAAGATAGGCAAGCCCGTCGATAGAACCGAGTGGGGCATGACGCCTCCCACGGTCAATGCCTACTACTCGCCGCTCTTCAACGAGATTGCTTTCCCTGCCGGCATCCTTCAGCCGCCCTTCTTCAACGCGGAGGCCGACGACGCCATCAACTACGGCGCTATCGGAGCCGTCATCGGCCACGAACTGACGCACGGCTTCGACGACCGGGGCAGCCTCTTCGACGCGCAGGGCAACCTGCGTATGTGGTGGACGGCTGAAGACCGTAAGAAGTTCGAGGAGCGCGCCGAGTGCGTGGCCAGCCAGTTCGGCGGCTACGAGGTCGATAAAGGGCTCAACATGAACGGCAAGCTCGTGCTCGGCGAATCCATCGCCGACCTCGGCGGTCTCACCGTCGCCTACGATGCCTTCCAGAAATCTCTGCAAGGCAAGCCGCGCCCCGCCGCCATCGACGGCTTCACTCCCGAGCAGCGTTTCTTTTTGGGCTGGGCGCAGGTCTGGGCGACTAACTACCGCGCCGAAGCCATCCGCCAGCAGGTGCTCGGCGACCCGCACCCCATCGCGCGCTTCCGCGTCAACGGCCCGCTCTCGAACATGACGCAGTTCGCCGAAGCCTACAGTTGCAAAACCGGCGACAAGATGGTGCGCCCCACGAGCGACCGTTGCCAGATTTGGTAATGAAAGGCAAGTAGGAGGTCGGAAGGATGAAGGCGGAAAGCTTGCCATTCAAGCTTGAATGGCAAGCTTTCCGCCTTTCGCCTTCATACTTCCGCCTTGCTGTTCAGCGCAGCATGAAAGACCTGCCTCGTTTGAGAACGTGGCAGCTTGCGTTTGGATTGAAACCTTTTGGAAGGTGGTCGTTTAGTGACCGGCGGATGCACCGGCAGCCACGCGCGAGCGCGCGGGACGGCGTTCGTGCTTGTTGCAGGCTCTGGCGAGCGCTTGTTCGACGCGAGGCTCGACGCTGCATTCGGGTTGGCGGCAGACGGCGGCAAGCTCTGAGATGACCAGATAGCGCGAGCGTTCAAGCATGCGCTGTTCGCGGAACGAGAGCGGCTTGAGGTGGCTCAGGTAGGTCAGATTCTTGAGCACGTCTGCGACCTCGAAGATGTCGCCCGTCCGCATCTTTTCCGAGAAGTCTTTGAAACGGTCTTTCCAATCGTTGGAGGGCGCGGCGAAATCGTCCGCCAGGTTCTTCAGAAGCATCTCACATTCGGCGGAAGAGATTGGATGACGAAGCCCGACTTCGCTGGCGTTGGCGACAGGAACGAGGACGACCGAGTTGGTCGCTGCCAGGCGCAGAGTGTAGAAAGGTAGGGAAGTTGCGCCTATCTGTTTCTGTTCGATTTGTTCGATGGTTCCTATCCCGTGATTGGGATAAACGACTTTCTGGCCTACTTTGAAGCCCACCACACACCTCCTGCGGTTCTTAAATATCAAGGCTGCGTCGGCAAATGGGTTGAGGAAACCCTTAGGATCGGGAGACGCAGCGGCGTCGGTTTCTAAATCTCACGAAAGTGTAACAAGGGCTCTCAGGGGCGTCAAGATTCATCCTGAATGAATGAAATCGAGATAGCCGCACCCTGACGAAACTAATACAGCAAATCGAACTCCGACGCGCTCGAACGGCGAACGGAAAAGCAAGGATGAAGGATGAAGGATGAAAGCGTGGCGCTCAAGCTTGAGGGCTGGGCTTTCATCCTTCCGCCTTCCTACTTCCTACTTAGATTAGAAGCGGAAGTTGGTATCGAATTGGAGGCGCGTGGTGGGACGGTTGAGCGAGCCGGGGGGCGTCAGGCCGAAAGCGCCGAGCAGTCCGTTTGGACGAGAGGTGACGATGCCCGTGACGGAGAGCGTGACGCGCGGGTCGGCGGCATAGGTGACTATGAAGCGTTGAGCGCGAACGTCGGACTGCTGCGCGATGTCGCTGAAGTTGAAGGGCGTGAGCACGGCGTCCTTTTCGATGCGCATGTAGGTGTAGTTGAAGAGCCAGTCGCCGCGCTGCTGCGTCTTGCCGACCTGAACCTCAGCCCAGTAGCCCTGATTCTCGTCGTTCTCCAGAAGCACATCGAGGCCGCCCGCCCCGGCCGTGACGACATCGTGCGCCTGCGTGTTGACGACGTAGTTGAAGAGGAGCATGACAGGCCAGCGTTTGCTGTGCGTGAAGTCTGCGCGACCGATGAGGTCAACGAGATTGTAGCCGGACGAAAGTCGCCCGTCGCGGTTGATGGCGTTGTTCGAGGCGCTGACGATGCCGAGCGAGCTGCCCGAGATGAGCTGGTCGCGCGGGATGCTGACCTGCGCGACTACAGTCTGCGCGGGCGTCGTCCCCGTCGCCGGAATCCTGACCGTGACGGGAATCTGGACGCTTGAGCCGAAGAACTGTGCGGGCGTGATGAACTGCGTGCCGGAGTAATAGAGGTCGGCGGCTGAGAGCGTCAGGCCGAACTTCGTGCTCGGCTCGAAGCGTGCGCGCAACTGCGCGCCGTAGAGCGCGAGGTCGCGTCCCTGCCTGCGCGACTGCTCGAAATCGACCTGTCCGTTCGAGCCGAGCACGAAGGCCGAGGCACGTTCGAGGAAGGGAAGCTGCCACGCGATGAAGGTCAGATTTTTGAGCGCCGAGTTTTTGAAGCTGCGCGTGTAGTTCTCGTTCAAGCCTTCCGTACTCACGTCGTTGTCAAAGGTCATCTCGGTGCGCAGCCAGGGCGCTTCAAACTTTCCGCCCTGTATCTGCAAGCCCGGCACGGCTGACGGCTTGTAATTCAGGTATGCGTGGTCGAGCGCGAAGTTTTTGTGCGAGAAGAAGTCTGTGAGCGTCTGATTCGTCGAATTGACATCGGGATAAGTGCCCGTCGCAAGCCTCAGTCCCCAGTCGAACTCCTTGCTTATCTGGCCGCGCATGCCGAGACGCGCGCGCAGTCGCAGCCGGTTGCGACTGGAGAGCGGGTTGCCGAGAATGGCCGGATTGTCGGCGTTGGGCTGCGCGTTGAGCTGGCCGTAGATAGCTTCGTAGCGCAGGCGCAAATCGCCGCTGAAGGTGATGGAGCCGAGCTGTCGCGCGATGGCCTCGCTCGTTCGCTTGGTCTGTTCCTCGACGCGCTTGAGAGGGTCGTCGGGCTTGCCTGTCTGCGGGTCTGTCGTCGTCTGCGTGCCGCCGGTCGGCGGGTTCTGCGCCTCCGCGACGCCCGGTAGAGAATCTTTGAAGAGAACGGCGCGTTGCGTGACCGCGCCTGCCTGCAACGCCGTCGCCGTCTGCGAGCCGTTCGCCGTCTGTGAGGCGTTCGCCGTCTGCGAACCGCCCGCCGTCTCCGAACGCTCGACGCGCACGCGCAGCTCTTCGACGAGTCGCATCTGTTCTTCTACCGTCTTGCGCAGGCGTTCTATCTCCTCGCGCTGCTCGCGTAACTGGCGCTGCACATCGTTCGCGTCAGGGGCAGCGCGCCCTGCGTCGGCGTTGGAGCGCACCGCCTGCGTATTGGCCGGGGCGTCGTTTGAGGCCATGGCCGTCGCATTCATCTTGTCAGCGTCCTGCTTTGGCCGAGGCGCGGGCGTCGATTGTCCAAAGACGACGGCGGAGGCGAGCAGGGGGAAGAGCGCGCACATTGCCAGCGCACGCAAATGGAGTTGCTTCATACGGCATCCTTTCCGGCAAAAGAGTTGGCGAGAGAAATCATTATGGAAACGCAGCCTTACATGCGTCTGAATCAAAAGTTACATTTCGGTTAACGAACAGCCCCGCGCCGCGCACACGTCGAATGTCTTTCCCACATTCAAGCGAAAAACCGGCGCGGCAATTGTTATGTAAAGGCGGCATATTAGAGCAAGACTCAAGAATTAAAAAGGCCCGTAGAAAACGACCGAGGCGACAAAGAAAAAGCCCACGCACAAGCAAAAGAAACGGCGACGCGCAGGCTCAGGAAAGCCGTTGCCAAACCGCCATAATTAACTGTTGCATTCTACTCTACGCGGCGTTAATCTCTCGCGCTGTGAGCGTCATCACCTTTTCTCGACTCTCACCAGACACACCAATACCAAGCCGCCGCCGGGCAGCTTTGAACGGATAAGGTTCTCGTGAAACTGCTAGACCAGTGCCAGCACGCTTCCGAGCGCGTCCAGCACCGTCTCAGCCAATCCCGTACCTATCCAGCCATCCGCCTCGTCGGCTTGCGCGGTATTGTCTGATGCCTCCGGGGTGCCGGTGTGAATGATGCCATCTGACGGCGCTGGCGGTGGATTTGTATAGTCGAAGGGCATGTCACCTGCATAGGTAAAGCAAGATAGCGCAAGCGCTAACATTGATGCTCTGATAAGTTTTCGCATCGTTTTTCCTCTCATTGTTGATGAGATTTAACCAAGACTGCCGTCACACCTTTTGATAAGGTGCGGCGGCCTTAGTGTATATGCAACTTTATTTGCATATACAAAGAAAGGCTTCCCTCACATGAACTTAGCAGACAGCAAGCTCAAACGGCTAAACGACCCTAGACTGACACCGAACGAACGTGCTTTGCTTCGATGTAGGATTGCCGCCGAGTTGATTCATATAGGAAAGTATGAAGAGGCACGCGAAGCATTAGGTGACTTGTGGCAGGGCATCGGCAAGCGTCCTGCTTTAAGAGGACTAGCGACCTCAACCGCTGGTGAAGTGCTACTACAATGTGGCGTACTCTCTGTTTATCTTGGGAGTGGCAAACGCACGCCGGACGCCCCTGAGAAAGCTAGAATCCTTTTGTCAGAAGCACTTCATAAGTTCCAGTCACAGAATCAGCAGGCGAAAGCCGCAGAAACGCAGTATGAACTCGGCAAATGTTACTTTGATTTGGGCACGTACAGCGATGCTCGCATAGTCTTGGATAAAGCAATCGAAACACTCCAGGAAAGCGATGCCGTGCTCAAAGCTAAAATTTTCATCAGGCGCACTCTTATCGAAATATGGACAGGTAGATATTACGACGCCATCACTATTCTCAAGGAGGCACAGCCATTCTTTGAAAGTTGCGGAGACGTAATAAAAGGGAGGTGGCACGGTCACATGGCGCTGGCGTGGCGAAGGCTTGCTACCGCAGAGGGGCATACTGATTACGCTGACCGAGCGATTATGGAGTTTACTGCTGCCGCGCATTACTTTGAGCAAGCACATCACGAAGGGTACAGCGCCAGAGCATTGAATAATCTTGCTATGCTGCTCTACAGGTTCGGGCGGCATGAGGAAGCGCATGAGAATCTTGACCGCGCCGCAGCAATTTTCAGCAAGTTAAATGACGAAGGCTCTTTGGCTCAGGTAAAGGATACGCGTGCGCGTGTTCTGACGGCGGAAGGCCGGTACAGGGAAGCAAACAACATCATTGCAGAAGCAATCCAGACGTTCGAGAAAGGCAGCGAGTACGGGCTGCTGGCCGATGCTTTAACTATACAGGGCGTGGTATGGGCGAGGCTAAGGCTCTTTGATAGTTCTATTCAAATACTGCGGCGCGCGATGAGCTTGGCCTCAGAGTCGGGGGCGTTGTCGAATGCGGGACTGACGGCTCTGACGTTAATCGAAGAACATGGAGCGGAGCGGTTGAGCGAAAGCAGCCTTTACAGTATCTACCAGCGCGCGGACGAATGGCTGAGGGATACGCAGGATGCGGAGGAGATAGCGAGGCTGAGGGCGTGTGCGGGCATCGTCATACGCAGGCTGTCGGTCTTTGTCTTGAAACCGGGGGATGAGAATTTTTCGATGCACGAGGCTCTGAGGGCTTACGAGGGGAAGCTGATAGAGGATGCGCTGGAGGCCGAAGGCGGCAGCGTGACGAAAGCCGCGAGAAGGCTCAGTATGTCTCACCAACTTCTTATACGGACGCTCAACACCCGTCATAAGGGGCTGTTGCACAAGAGGACGACGCCCGTCGTCAGAAGGCGCAGCGTAGTGAAGAAGTCGCGTTGATTTTCGGGTGCGGGACTTTGGTCTGGAGTCGCGGCGACGGAAACGCAAGTGCTATCACCAGTAGTTCATCGTAAGACTTTTCAAACAACTTCTCCGCACCCCGAGCGAGTCTTCCCGTCCAACTCCGAGCGAGTCTTTCTACGCCTGCGCGGGCGCGGGCTGAGCGTCTTTCACATTCAATTTCAGGCCGCGCTGTCTATCGAAGAGCATGGGCGTTGGCAAGGCGAGGCTTTGTATGTAAAATTGCCTCGTACGCCCCACTCCCGAAATTCTTGAGGGAAGCGGATGCTCGCACCTGCAACTCCGGCAAGGTAAGAATATGGCTCTTCTGCACATCACTGACGCCAGTGGCCGACAATGGCAGCACCGTTTGTCTCAGCAGTCGAATTGCACCATTGGACGCGCCCCCGAAAATACAGTCGTGCTCAACGACCCCCGCGCCTCGCGCTATCACGCGCACATCCGTTTTGAGAACGGAGCTTACAGCATCGTCGATGGCAAGGTCGGCGGCGGACGCAGCGCCAACCACGTCTTCATACGCGGCGAGCAGGTCTACGAGCAACACCTCGAAGACGGCGACCGCATCCACATCGGAGCCAGCGAGCTTCGCTTCGACCTCTCCGACGAGTCGATTCGCCCGCCCGATGTCAGCTACGACGACCGCCCGCTCGGACAGACGCAGCTTCGCATCTCGACGAACGACGTGCTCAAGTCCTTGCAGCCCAAGCCGCTCACCGCCGCGCTCGTCAACGCGCCCGGCGAAGACCTCGGCGCGCTCCGGCGCAAAGCAAACATCCTCGCCCTGCTCTACGAGATGAGCAAAACGCTCGGCTCGGTCTTCAACCTCGACGCCATCTTCAACAAGGCGACCGAAATCATCTTCAGCGTCACGCCGGCCGACCGCGTCGTCGTGCTCCTCAGAGACGAGAGCGCGCAGAACGGCGGCGGCGGAGGCGCGGACGGCGAAGAAGACATCGCGCTGCGAGTGATGGCGATGCGCGTGCGCGACGAGCGGCGCGAGGCTCAGGCCAAGCAGCAGCCCATCGGGCGCACCATCACGCGCAAAGTGATGCGCGACCGCACGGCTCTGCTCTCGCAGGACGCGACGGCTGACATGGAGTTTGCCAACGTCCACTCCATCGTCTCGCAGGGCGTGCGCTCGACCATCTGCGCGCCACTGCTCGTCGAAGCCAACGTGCACGGCGCAATCTACGCCGACCGCCTCGACGCTTTCACAACCTTCACGCGCGACGACCTTGAGCTGGTCAGCGCCGTCGCCGCTCAGACCGCCGTCGCCGTCGAGAACGCGCACGCGCACGAACGACTCGCGCGCGAAGAGGTTGCGCGCGCCAACTACGGTCGATTTCTTCCCGAATACGTCGTTAAGCAACTGCTCGAAAACCCGGAGTCGTTCAAGCTCGGCGGCGCGAACCAGACCATCACCGTGCTCTTCGCGGACATACGCGGCTTCACGCGTCTCTCCGAGCACGCGCCGCCCGAGAAGGTCGTGCAGCTTCTCAATAAGTATTTCTCGGCCATGACGGAAATCATCTTCGAGCACGGCGGCACGCTCGACAAGTACATCGGCGACGAGCTGATGGCTCTCTTCGGCGCGCCCACTGCCACGCCCGAAGATGCCTGCAACGCCGTCAACGCCGCCACCGCCATGCAGCGCAAGATGCCCTACATCAACGCCGAATTGCAGGCCGCAGGGCTTCCCGAAATCAGCATCGGCATCGGCCTGCACACGGGCGAGGCCACAGTCGGCTACATCGGCTCCGAGCGCCGCTCGGAATACACGGCCATCGGCGACACCGTCAACCTCGCCGCGCGCCTTCAGTCAAACTCTCTGCCCGGACAGATTCTCCTCAGCGAAGCGACGGCCAGCGCCGCCGCCGCCATCGGCTGCACGCTTCACCCACGCCCCCCCATCACCGTCAAAAATCGCACGCAGCCGGTCGAAATCTTCGAGGTCGAATGGCAAGTAGGGGAAGTATGAACGCGGAACGCGGAACGATGAACTGAAAGCATTTTGCTTTTCATTCATCGTTCCGCGTTCCGACTTCATCGTTTAAGTTATGTCTTCAAAAAACAGCACGGGGAAGAGACGCTCTCTCATCAGCTTTCGCGGACTGCGCGATTTGGTTTCGGATTCGATGTCGATAGACATGGGTTCGGCCAATACGATTATCGCGGTGCGCGGGCGCGGCATCGTCATCGACGAGCCTTCGGTCGTGGCCGTCAACAAGGTGACGGGCGAGCTTGTCGCCATCGGCAAGGCGGCTCACGAGATGCAGGGACGCGAGGCGCGCGACGTGACGCTGATTACGCCGATGATGGACGGCGTCGTCGCAGACTTCGAGCGCACGCAGGAGATGCTCGCGCATTTCGTCCGACAGGCGCGAAGCGGTATCTCTCATTTCAGCCGCCGCGCCGTGATGAGCGTGCTTTCGGGCGTCACGCAGGTCGAGCAGCGCGCCTTCCTGAGCGCCGCGCAGCACGCGCACATCGGTCGCGTCTACATGGTCGAAGAGGGTTTGGCGGCGGCCATCGGCTCGGGCGTCTCGATTGATGATAAACGCGCGGCGGCGGTCGTAGACATCGGCGGCGGCAGCACCAACATCGCCATCGTCGCGCGCGGCTCAATCGTCTATTCGCAGGCCGTGCGCATCGGCAGTAACGACATCGACGCGGCCATCATGGACAGGCTGCGTCGTCATCACGGGTTGATTATCGGAGCGCCGACCGCCGAGCGTTTGAAGATAGAACTCGGCTCGGCCATCGAGCCCGAAGACCCCTCGCGCAGCGTCAACGTCCGGGGGCGCGACGTGCAGGAGGGCACTCCCAAAGCCATCGACATCACGAGCGAAGAGGTCTGCGTCGCCGCCGAGCCGGTCGTCAGCCGTCTCTCCAGAGTCGTCCTGCGCACGCTCGGCGACCTGCAACCAGAAGTCGCCGCAGACATCTACGAGCGCGGACTGATTCTCACCGGCGGCGGCGCTCTCTTAGACGGCCTCGCGGACTTTCTCACACGCGAAACCAAGCTCACCACCCGCGTCTCCGACGAGCCTCGCCACGCCTGCGTGCGCGGTCTCCAACAACTCATCGACGAGCCGCTCCTGCTGCGCCGCGTCGCGCGCAACGAGCACTCCGCAATGCTCGAAGCCACCGACCCCGGAGCGTTCGAGGGATGAAAAGCTCGTAAATCGTGAATCGTAAATCGTGAATAGTGAAGAACTGGTTTTCACTATTCACGATTTACGATTTACCATTTACCGCCTTATGAAGTTTCTCAGTTTCTTCCAACGGCAGATACAGGTGGCGCGGGTGGCGGGCATCCCCGTGCGGATTGATTACCGCTGGTTTCTGGTTTTTGCTCTGAGCGCGTGGGTTATCGCGACAAGCTTCGAGCGGGGCACTTCGACGGTGCGCGGCGTGCATCTCGACGCCGGGGCGGCCTGGCTCGCGGGCGTTATCACGACGATGTTTCTCTTCGTCTCCATCCTCGGCCACGAGCTTTCGCACGCGCTCGTCGGGCGCATCGAAGGCATCGAAAGCAAAGAGATAATTCTTCATCCCTTCGGCGGCCTGACGCGGCTCGCTCACGAGCCGGATAACGCGCGCGCCGAGTTTCGTATTGCCATCGCAGGCCCGGCTTCCAGTTTTATCATCGCCATCCTGGCCTTCGTCGGGATGAGCTTGGCGACGCTCGTTCATTATCGCGCGGTAGCTGCCGCATTCTTCATCATCGGCTTCTGGAATCTGCTGCTCGCCGTCTCGAATTTGCTGCCAGGTTACCCGCTCGACGGAGGCCGGGTGCTGCGCGCTTTTCTCTGGCACAAGCACGGACATCTCGACGAAGCGACGCGCATCGCCGGCCTCGGCGGGCAGCTTATCGCAGGCACGCTCGTCGTCTTCGGCGGCTATTTTTACCTCTTCCTCGGCGACCCCTTCATGGGTTTGTGGCTGGCGCTGGTCGGGGTTTTTCTCTTCGATGCGGCGCGCGCCGTCATCCCCCGGCGAAGCGGCGGCGGCAGACGACTTCGGACTGTGGCCGACGCGATGCGCGCTCCCGTCGCCGTCGAGCCCGACACGCTCGTCAGCCACTTCATCGACACCGTTCTTCCCGTTCACCGGCAATCGGCCATCGCCGTCGCGCGCGAGCGCAGGCTTCACGGCATCCTCACGCTCGAAGATTTGAAAGCCCTGCCCCGCGAGCGTTGGCCGCGCACGCGCGTCCGGGAGGTGATGCGCCCCGTCGCCCCGCAGTTTTTCGTCGCCCCCTCAACTTCCCTCGACCGCGCCGAAAAGCTGATGGCCGAAAACGGCGCGGGCGCGCTCGCCGTCATCGACCCGTCGGGCGAACTCGTCGGCTTCCTCCTTCGCGGCCAACTCAAACGCCGCCAAAAAGCCTAAAAAGTAGAGGTCAGAGGCCAGAGGTCGGAGGTCAGTTAAAGACAAAAACTGATTTCTCTGACCTCTCGCTTCTCACCTCTGACCGCTGTTTTTCCCCCTCGTTGCTTTGCTCCGTTTTTTGCAGCATAATTGGCGCGGAGGCGTGTAGCTTCGATTAGCTGGGGGAGACTGTAGCTGCTGGCAGTTCTTGGCGCACTAGTCGCCAACGGGTTGATTACGATTCTGAAGTTCATCGCCTGAGCGAGCCGGGGAAGTTGGATTGAAAGTAAGCAGTCAGCAATCAGCGTTCAGCTATCAGCCGGAAGCTGTTTGGGGTCTGGCTGAATGCTGATAGCTGAACGCTGATTGCTTCCCATTCGCAGATGCTTCTACTACTGCCGTTGAGCGATTACCTTGAGAGACTGAGCGAGCCACGCAACATGCTGGACATCGCGGCGGTCTTTCTCATCGTGTTCGCGGTGTTGAAGCTGGTGCGCGGGACGCGCGCCGCGCCGATGGCGGCAGGCATCGCGGCGGTCGTGCTGCTGCGTTGGGTGGCCGCCATCTACGAATTGGCGGCGCTCTATTTCATCCTCAACGGCGCGCTGCTCTACGTCGGCGTCGCCATCATCGTCCTCTTTCAGTCCGAAATCAGACAGGCGCTCATCAATTTCGGAAACCGATTCCGCATGCCCTTCCTGCTGCGCCATCGCGGACAGTTCGGCGAGGGCGTCTACGACGAAATCGTGCTCGCCGCGACCACCCTGGCTTCGACCAAGACGGGCGCGCTCATCGTCATCGAGCGCACGGTCGGGCTGAAGAACGTCAGCGACGGCGGCGTCCAGATGGACGCCGAGCTTTCCTACGACCTGCTCGTCACTATCTTCAACCCGACGACGCCTCTGCACGACGGCGCGGTCATCGTGCGCGGCCACCGCGTCGCCGCCGCAGCATGCTTCCTGCCCCTGACGCTCAACCCCCTGCTCTCCAAAGACCTCGGCACGCGCC
Source organism: Pyrinomonadaceae bacterium (assembly GCA_036399175.1). Lineage (GTDB taxonomy): Bacteria > Acidobacteriota > Blastocatellia > Pyrinomonadales > Pyrinomonadaceae > DASWNP01. Next base: position 218,229 of record DASWNP010000026.1, read on the forward strand.
ATCGCGCCGCCATCGGCATCACGGAGGATTCCGACGCCGTCGCCGTCGTCGTCTCCGAAGAGACGGGGCTCATCTCCTTCGTGCAGGGCGGACAAATCCGTCGCGGCCTCGACGCCACGCGCCTGCGCGCCGCCATCTTCGGCGCGCTCGCGCCCCCCACTAACACGCGTCGTCGCCGTCTCAAGAAGAGAAACGAAGCCGAGACGGAAGCCAACGAAGTCGTACCGACATGAACAGCAGGGGATAGGAGTCGGGGGTCAGGGGTTAGATTAAAAGCAAAAGCAATTAGTCTTTCCCCAACCCCCAACCCCTATCCCCCAAACCCCTACAAATGTCTTTTCGTGAAACAGAGGAGATGGAGACGCAGGCTGCGCCGCCGCAGGGGGTGGCGCAGAGGTGGCTGCGCGCGTTGCTGTTCGAGGATTGGAGTTTGAAGCTTTTGGCGCTGGCTATCACGCTCGGGCTCTGGTACGGCGTGACGAGCCAGCGCGCTCCGGCGACGATTCGCCTGATAGGAGTGCAGCTCTTCTTTCTGCGCCCCGAGGGAGTCGAGATTGCCAACGAGCCGCGCCAGGAGGTGGAGGTCACTTTGCAGGGTCGGAGCAACGAGCTGAACGACCTCGTCATGCGAAATCTGGTGGCGACCGTTGACATCAGCCGCTACAAGCTCGGCGAGCGAGTTGTCCGACTCACTCCTGAAAACGTCTCGATGAATCTCCCCGAAGGCGTGCGCATCGAAAAGATTGAGCCCGGTAGCGTCGCGCTCAGACTCGAACAGCGCGTCGAGCGCGAGGTCGAAGTCGAGCCGCGTCTGGAAGGTAAGCTGCCGGAAGGGTTCGAGGTGCAGAACACTTTCGTCACGCCGCCGCGCGTGCGCGTGCGCGGCCCTGAAAGTCTCGTTCGCGCGGTTGAGAAAGCTCCCACCGAAACCATCCTGCTCGAAGGGCAGACGGAGACGGTGACGCTGCCGCAGACGGCGATTGATATTACCGACGCGCGCGTCGTGGCGCTCGACCCGGCGGTCGCCGTGCGCGTCGAGATAGCCGAGATACGCATGGAGCGCCATATAGAAGGCGTGCCCGTGCGCGCCGCAAGCGGCGACCAGCAGGTTCGACCCGCGCGCGCCGCCGCACATCTTCGCGGCGCGCGTTCCATCGTCGAAAAGCTGCGCGCCGACAATCTTGAGATAGTTCTCGAAGAGTCGCCCGACGGCTCGCTTCGCCCGCGCCTGCTCCTGCCTCAAGACATGCAGGGGCGCGTCGAGCTTATCGCTACCAGCCCTTCGCAGTTTTCCATCGATAAGTAAGTCTGGAGTCTGAGAGTCTGGAGTCTGGAGTCAAAACCAAAACAGTTCTTGTCTTTGATTTCAGACTCCAGACTTTAGACTCCAGACTCCAGACTCTCAGACTTGTGATGATGAAGAGACTCTTCGGCACAGACGGCATACGCGGCGAGGCGGGGCGCTTCCCGCTCGACGCCGAGACGATGCGCGCGGCGGGCGGTTCGCTCGCACGCCACCTCGCGGCTCAAAACGGACGCGCGGCGCGAATCCTTTTGGGAAGAGACACGCGCGAGTCGGGCGCGTGGATTGAAGGCGCGTTCGCGTCGGGTGCGCGCGAGTCGGGCGCGGTCTGCCATTCGGCGGGCGTCATTACGACGCCGGGCGTCGCCTTCCTCGCGCGCACGCTGCCCACGGACGCCGGCGTCGTCGTCAGCGCCTCGCATAATCCGTATCACGACAACGGCATCAAGATTTTCGCCGCCGACGGGCGCAAGCTCGACGACGCGACCGAACGCCTCATCGAAGCCGACATCTACGCCCGCGTGGAAAGCTCAGGAGCGGGACAGACGGAAGCGGAAGCGTCGGCGTTTGATGAAGAGGATGCTGAAAGAGCGTCTGAGCCTGAGCGTCTGCGCGCGCGTTACCTCGACTATCTCGCGGGAGAGGTGGCCAAGGGTCTCAGTCTGGATGGTTTGAAGGTCGCGGTCGATTGCGCCAACGGTGCGGCCTCGGAGCTTGCCCCCGCGCTGCTCGAACGCCTCGGCGCGCGCGTCTCGGCCATCAACGGTAAACCCGACGGGCGCAACATCAACCTCGATTGCGGGTCGCTGCACATGGAGAAGCTGCAAGAGACGGTCGTCGCCGAGCGCGCCGCGTTCGGAGTCGCTTTCGACGGCGACGCAGACCGCGCGCTGTTCGTCGATTCTCGCGGGCAGTTCGTCGATGGCGACGCGACGCTCTGGGTGCTCGCCCGGCGCATGAAGGAGCGAGGGGCGCTCGCGGGCGACTCTGTCGTCGCCACCGTGATGAGCAATCTTGGACTGGAGCTGGCTCTGCGCTCGGAGGGCATCGAGCTGCGTCGTACGGATGTCGGCGACAAATACGTCCTCGAAGAGTTGCTGCGCACAGGCGCGACGCTCGGCGGCGAGCAGTCCGGCCATATCATCTTTCCGCGCGAAAGCCTTGCCGGCGACGGCCTCATCACCACCATCCATCTGCTACGCGCTCTCAGAGACACCGGGCGCGAGCTGCACGAGCTGCTCGAAGGTTTTGTTCGCTATCCACAGGTGCTCGTCAACGTCCGCGTGCGCGAAAAGATTCCTTTCGAGGAGGTGGAAGAAGTGGCGCGTCGTGCGCGAGAGGTGGAAGAGGAGTTGGGCGCTGAGGGGCGTCTGCTGCTGCGTTATTCGGGAACCGAGCCGTTGGCACGCGTGATGATGGAAGGTCGGCAGCAGGAAGAAATCGAGCGCCTGGCGAACGATCTGGCCGGAGTGATAAAGCAGAGGCTGGGTTGAGGGTCAACGCCGCTTTTGAGCCTCCGGGGAGAGAAATTTTTACTCTGCCGAACGTGTAATTCTTATACTTTGTTGGAGAAGGCTATCAAGTCTGGCGCTGGTGAAGACGAAAAAAGGGCGAAATCTCCGGCATTTGTAAAAATCTTAAAAAGGGACTTGCATGGCATAAGCGTTGCGATGTATATTGTGGGGCAAGAGAGACGGTTGGTGGATCCTCCGTCTCAGTGGTTGCTGGGGTGAGGACAGTGACCACGAATTGGAGCGGGCGCGGCATTCCCCAAGTTTGCTGCGCCCGCTCTTCTCTTTGCCGTTTTTCCGCCTCTTCGACGTTTTTATCCCGCCCGTTTTTCGTCCATCATCCAAACCCGCTACAGTCTTTTACTAAAGCCTTCGTGCTAAAATCCAGAGCCCTTTTTTCTCCGAAGCCTTTCGCGCGCCGAACTGTGCGCGGCGAAGCGGAGAAGAGGGCACAAGGGGCATGGACACGAGGGAATACAGAAGAGAATACGCGGCCTTCTGCGCGGCGTTTGAGCGCGAGCGCTACAGGCACGAGTCGGGGCTCATGGCGGAGCCGGGCTACGGGCGCGTCTTCGAGCGTTTCGCAGACCTCTGGACGCGACAGGCCATAGACGACCTCCGACGCGCGTTTGACGAGACGCCCGCCGATTTCGAGACCGAGCGTGCGGGCTTGCACGCCCTTCTCGGCGCGGCGCGCGAAGGCTACCTGAGAAGTCAGACGCGAGAGCTGTCGGAAGAGCTTGCGCGCTGCGAAGAGTGGTCGCAGGTGGTTTGGGAGAAAGAGCGTGTCGCGGCGTCTGAAGTGCCGGAGCGGTTGGCGGCTGAGAAAGAATCTGCGCGCAGGCGCGAGCTGGCGGCGCGATGGCTCGACGCCGTGAGCACCTGCGACGACCTTCGCGCAGAACTTCTCGACTCTCGACGCGCCTCAACGCGTGCGCTCGGCTTCGACGACGAACGCGCTCTCTACGAAGAGACGACCGGCGCGAAGCTCGAAGTGCTCGCGCGCGGAGCCGACGCCTTCCTGGAGCGCACCTCAAATTCTTACTATTCGCGGCTCGCCGGTTGGGTGGCGCGCGAACCCGCCCCAATGTTTGCGGGCGAGCTTCAATACGCCGACGCTTCCTACTTCCGTCGCATGTCGAGCCTCGATTCCTTGTTTCCGCCGGGCGAGCTTCGGACAGCTTACACAGAGACTTTCAAGGGGCTCGGCATTCGCGTCGAGGCTCAGGAAAACATACGCATCGACGACGAGCCGCGCCCTTTGAAGAAAGCGCGGACGGACTCTTTCCGCGTCGGCGTGCCCAGCGAGATTTACCTGCTTATCGGTGCGCGAGCGCAAGGCGCTCGACTCTATCGGGACTTTTTTCAGGCGGCGGGCGAAGCGCAGGCCGACGCCTGGGCGTCGCGCGAGTTGGCGGCGCGTCATCCGGAGTTTATCTACGCGCCGGACGGCGCGACGCGCGAAGGCTTCGGCCTGCTGTTTCGCTCGCTCTTCTGCGACGTGACCTGGCTCGGCGAACGTCGCGGCCTGAGAGCTTCGGAGACCGAAGAGATTGCGGAGGCTTTCATGCTCGTCGAGATGCACGACGTGCGCTTGTGCTCGGCGCGTCTGCGCTACGGGCTCGCGCTCTTTGATGCGGACGACGTGCGCTCCGAGCAGCTTTCGGAAATCTACGCGACGCTGCACACGGAAGCGACCGGCTTTCGTTATCATCCGGCGACGAGCCTTCTCGACGCGGCTGCGGCGCAAAGGGCTGCCGAAAGCCTGCGCGCTCGTCTCTTCGCCGTCGGCTTCGTCGAATACCTGAGAGCGCGTCACGGGCGGCGATGGTGGGCTTCGCGCCGCGCGGGCGACGAATTGAGAGACATCTGGAACACGGCTTCGCGTTACCGGGTCGAAGAGTTGGCGCGCCTCGTCGGCGCGGGCGAGCCGGACTTCGAGCTTCTGGCCGGGAGCTTCAAGTCGGCTTGAGCGCTTCGAGTGAAACACGAGGGGCGGTTCGGTGAATTAAGTGAGAGATAAAAGGCGGCGCGTACGGGTGCGGCTCGGCGCGCGTGAGGCTTACGAGATAGAGATTGGAGAGGGCGCGCTCGACGCGCTCGGCGAGACGGCGCGCGCGGCTCTCTCGCCGCACGCGCGTCGCGTCGCTCTTATCTCGAATGCGCGCGTCTTCGAGCTTTACGGCGAGCGCACGCGCCGCTCTCTCGAAGAAGCGGGCTTCCGCGTCTCACACTGGCTGATGGGCGATGGCGAGCGTTTCAAATCTCTTCAGACGGCGGAGCGCGCGCTCGCCTTCCTCGCCGAGCAGAGACTGGAGAGAAGCGACGCGGTCGTCGCGCTTGGCGGCGGAGTGGTCGGCGATTTGGCGGGCTTCGCGGCGGCAATCTACATGCGAGGCATCTCCTTCGTCCATGCTCCGACGACGCTTCTCGCGCAGATAGATTCCTCCGTCGGTGGAAAGACGGCGGTCAATACGAAGTCGGGGAAGAACCTCGTCGGCGCGTTTCATCAGCCGCGCGCCGTCGTCATCGACACGAATACTTTGAAGACGCTGCCCACACGCGAGCTGACCGCCGGATGGTGCGAAGCCATCAAGCAGGGCGCGGTCGGCGACCACCCTTTGTTCGACAGAACTCTTCGCTTCCTCGCTCGGGAGAACGAGGAACGACGAAGTCAGAGCGAGGAAATTTTCGGCGCACGTGCGAAGCGCGGAGCGCGGACGCGCGCCGCTTTGCAGGCCGACGATTCTGGGGCTTCGGAGCGCGTACAAACCTCGGATGAGAAGCGCGAACGGAATCGTGAATCGGCGCTCGTCGAGTTGATAGCGGCGCAGTGCGACTTCAAGGCGAAAGTAGTAGCGGGCGACGAGCGCGAAGATGTCACGCGCACGGACGCCCGTTCACGCCGCATCTTAAATTTCGGCCACACGGTCGCGCACGCGCTCGAAACTATCACCTCGTATCGTCGCTTCAGGCACGGCGAGGCCGTCGGCTACGGCATGCTCGCTGCCGCCGAAATCTCGCGCAGGCTAGGGTTGTTGGAGGCTTCGGAGTTAGAATCGCTGCGACTGGCAATCGCTCTGGCGGGAAAGCTGCCGCGCGCCGACGACCTCGACGAAGGCTCGATACTCGACGCGCTTAGCACGGATAAAAAGCGGGTCGGCGGGGAGCTTCGTTGGGTTTTGCTCGAACGTCTCGGCGAGCCGCGCATCGTCGGCGGACGAGAGATTTCGCAAAAGCTCCTGCGCGCCTCGCTTCGCGTAGCCCTTAAGGGGCTTAAGCCTCACGGTCTCGGCTCGAAGAGTTTTGAAGGTGTGAGATGAAGTTTAGCGTTTACGATACCCGTTTGAGCCGGCGCTGTAGAGGCGGCGAGCGGGGCGCGTCGCGCCTGAGCCTCATCTTTCTGCTCGCCCTGCTCGCCCTCGCCGTCTACGTCGGCTACCTGTTCGTGCCCGTCGCTTACCAGGCGTCGCTCTACAAAGTTTACATGCAGGACACGGTCGATAAAGCGGTGGCGACAGGTAAGCCAGCCGCCTGGGTCGAGGAACAACTCAAAAGCGGCGGAGGCGACTACGACGTGCCCGACGATGCCGTCTTCAAAGTCGAAAACCGCGACGGCTACCTCGAAGCCAACGCACGCTTCACGCACTTCATCTCGCTCCCCGGCTACACCTACGAGTACGACTTCGACCACACCGTCAGAAGCTCCAGCCCGAAGCAGAACTAAAAAGGGGAAAGGGGAAGGGGGAAGGGGAAAAGGACAGGAATGGTTTTGCCTTCCCTTTCCCCTTTCCCTTTCCCCTTTTCCCTCTGGTTTTTTATGCGGTGGCGGCGCGGTTGAGTTGGACGAGTCCGGCGGGCGCGGCGGCGAGCCAGGTGGTCGGGCAGACGCCGCAGCGCGTGCAGGTATCGACCGAGGGGCAGGGCGCGGTCGAGCGTGCGACTTGAGCGCGCGTGTGTTCCTTCTCCATAAATTCGCGCGAGAGACCGGCGTCGATAATCTCCCAGGGCAGGGCTTCCGTGTAGTCGCGCGTGCGGCGCGTGTGGAAGTCGGCGGCTACTCCGGTTTCACGCAGGGCGGATTGGAGGTCGCCTTTGAGGCGCGTCATGGCTTCGATGACGCGCGAGACTGTTCTATCGCCGAGCGAGAAGAGAGCCTGCTCGTGTGCGATGCGCGCCGACATGACGCGCACTTCGACGTTCGGGATGCGCGCGAGATTTTTGCTCAGCCACTTCAGACGCCGCTTCAGCTCGCGCTCTTCGCAAATCGGCTCCCACTGAAACGGCGTGTTCGGCTTCGGCACGAAGCCGTTCAATGCCGGAATGATTTTCCCGGCTCGCCCGAAGCGCCTGCCCGCTTCGAGCATCCGGTCTTTGATTCGCTCGACGAGCACGACCATCTCTTCGAGGTCTTCGTCCGTCTCGGTCGGAAGTCCGGCCATCAGGTAGAGCTTGACTGTCAGCATCCCCCGGTCGAAGACCGCGCCGCAGATGTCAACTATCTCGTCGTTGGTGAGATTCTTGTTGATGACTTTGCGCAGGCGGTCGGAGCCGGTCTCGGGCGCGACGGCTATCTGCTGGTCGCCCGATTCGACAAGCGCGTCGAGCAGCTCATCCTCGATTTGGTCGAGGCGCAGGCTGGAGACCGAGATGCGATAATCCATCGCGCACAAGCCCTGAAGGATTTCGCTGATTTCGGGATGGTCGCAGACGGCGGTCGAGACGAGTCCGATTTTATCTGTACGCCCACGCCACTCGGCGGCCTTCGCCAAAACGTCGCGCGCAGGGACGACGCGCGGCGGCCAATAGTTGAAACCAGCCCAGCAGAACCGACACCCTTGCGAACAACCGCGCGAAATTTCTATGAGAAAACGCTCGCCCATCTCGGCTTCGGGCGCGTGAATGACGGTCGAAGGCGCGAAAATCTCTTCGCCTCGAAGCTGCTCGGCTATCTCCAAATCGCCCCGCCGCATCGCGCGCCTGAGACTTCCTTCCTTCGGGTTCTCCGCCGCCACCATCCGACCGACGCGCGCAGGCACGCCCGATTCTTTCGGCGTGTAAGCTTCAATCGTCCCGTCGGCGTTATAGGTCACGTCGTAGAGCGAAGGCACGTAGAAGCCGCGCCCCGTGCGTGCGAGCGAAAGGAGCAAGTCTTCCTTGGTACCCTGCCGCTCGGCGTTTTCAAAGATGATGTCGATGAGTTTGGGCGCGAGAATCTCGCCCTCGCCGACGGCGATAACGTCCGTGAAATCTGCAATCGGCTCGGGGTTCAAAAACGACGCCGCGCCGCCCATCACGATGAGCGGGTCGAAAGCCGTGCGCTCGCGCGACCAGAGAGGCACACCGCCGAGACGCAGCATGCGCGCCATGTGGTAATAGTCGGTCTCGAAGGAGATGGAGAAAGCGATAACATCAAAGTCGCGGACGGGCGTTTGAGATTCGAGGCTGAGAAGCGGCGTGCCCGCCTTCTCATATTCGCGCATCTCCGCCTCGTCCGGCAGAAAGACGCGCTCGCAGGAGACTTCCGGCACGCGGTTGAAAATCTCGTAGACCGACTGAAACCCTAAGTTCGCCATCCCGACGCCGTAGACGTTCGGATAGCACAGCGCGACGCGAAGCCCCGCGCCGCGTTTCAAAATCCAGCCCTCTTCCGTATCGAGCTTTCGCCTGTAGCTTTCGACGATTCGTTTCATAAAAGCTTTCAGCAATCAGCACTGAGCGGTCAGCTTCAAACCGATTGTCCGGCTGAATGCTGACCGCTCAGCGCTGATTGCTCCGAATCATTGTCTTGTTCCTTCGAGAAACGCTTTGAGCTTGCGCGAGCGCGAAGGGTGCCGGAGCTTTCTGAGGGCTTTGGCTTCGATTTGGCGGATGCGCTCGCGCGTGACGGCGAAGTGCTGGCCGACCTCTTCGAGCGTGTGCTCAGAGCCCGAAGAGCCGAGGCCGAAACGCATCTTGATGACCTTCTCTTCGCGCGGCGTGAGCGTGGCGAGAACTTCGTCGGTGATTTCCCGAAGATTAGAAGCGACGACCGAATCCGCCGGGTTCGGAATCGACTTGTCTTCGATGAAGTCGCCGAGATGCGAGTCTTCTTCTTCGCCGATTGGCGTCTCAAGCGAAATCGGCTCCTGCGCGATTTTCAGAACCTTGCGCACCTTCGAGACGGGAATGTCCATCTTGCGCGCAATCTCTTCGCTCGTCGGCTCGCGTCCGAGTTCCTGCACGAGCGCGCGAGAGGTGCGGATGAGCTTGTTGATAGTCTCAATCATGTGCACCGGGATACGGATGGTGCGCGCCTGGTCGGCGATGGCGCGCGTGATGGCCTGTCGAATCCACCACGTCGCGTAGGTCGAAAACTTGTAGCCGCGCCGCCACTCGAACTTATCGACGGCCTTCATCAGACCGATGTTTCCCTCCTGAATCAAATCGAGAAACTGGAGGCCGCGATTCGTGTACTTCTTGGCGATGGAGACGACGAGGCGCAGGTTGGCTTCGATAAGCTCGCGCTTGGCCTGTGCCGTCTGTCGCTCGCCGATGTCGATGGCCTGAAGCGAGCGCTTTATCTCGACGGGCGAGATGTTGTGCTCCGTCTCGATGTGCTGAAGCGTGCGCTTGGCGTTGGTGATGTGCTTCTTGTAGTCGCGCTCTTCTTCGGGCTTGATGCGCTTCTTGTTGAGACGCTCGGTGTAGTTGTTGATTTCGCGCTCGCTGTGTCGAATCGCTTTGACGACCTTGCGGATAGCCTCGATGAGACGCTGACGCGCTCGCTCCGTCAAGTTCAGGAGCTTCATCTCCTGCGCGATTTCAAGGCGCGTGCGCGCGACTTTACGACGCAGGCGTAGAAGCTTCTTCGACTTCTTGCCGCGCGTCACCTTCTGCTCGGCGCGCAGAAGCTCCCACTGCTTCAAGCCGTTCTTGAAGAGCTTGCGAATGTTGTTGATGCCCTCGACCGTCCACTGCAAATACTCGTCGGCCTTGTCCTCCTGACCCGTCAGCTCGGCCTGGTCGGAGAAGGTGACGACATCGCGGATGTTGAGCGAGCCTGCTTCCAGCTCGTCGCCGATGGTCAGGAGTTCTTTGACGGCGATGGGCGAGCGCGAGATTGCTTTTTGAGTTTTGAGCTGGCCGCGCTCGATTCGCTTGGCGATGGAGACCTCGCCTTCTCTGGTTAGAAGGGGCACGACGCCCATCTCGCGCAGGTAGAGGCGGACGGGGTCGTTGGTTTTCTCCAGAGCGCCGGCGGAGAGGTCTAGCTCGATGTCTTCGTCGAGGCCGTCGTCGCCTTCGTCTGTCGGGGCGATGGCCGCCGCCGCTTCGATAAGACGCTCGTCGGAATCGGCGATGGTGATGTTCGCGCCGTCGAGCTTCTGTAGAACGTCTTCAATGTCGTCGGGAGAGACGACGTTGTCCGGCAGCTCTCGGTTCAAGTCGTCGAAGGTCAGATATTTCTTGTCACCGCCCAGCTCCAGCAAGCGCTGCATCATCTCATCCTGATCTTTCTCTTCCATGCTCAATTCTTTGCCCACCTCTGCGCTTGGCTAACGTCGAAAACTTTCGGGAGAGCGCCGCGCGCACTTGTCTCTCACTGCTCAATAGAAATTTTCAAAACGATGGATTCAGTGACCGGCTGCCGCCGCGCCGTGTCGCGCCATCAGCGCCCCGCGCAAGCGCGACCATTCCAGATTCTCCAAAATCAGCTCATCGCGTCGCGCATCGTCGCCCGCGCGCTCAGCCGCCGAAATCTCGACGGCCAGCTCCTTCAAACGCCTGTCAACCTTCATCAGCCTAAGCGTTATCAAACAACTCTCGGCCTGCGCCAAAACGTCGTCGCTCGCCTCGCCGTCGGCGCGCTCGGGCTCGCTCATCAGAAGCAGAGGCACGAGGTCGGAGGCGACGGGCGCGTCTTCCTGATTGATGCGCGCACTGAGGCTCTCGAAATCCACTCCGCCTCCGGCCTCTTCAATCTCCTTGAGCGCGCGGTAAATCGGGGCGGTCGGCAAATCCTCGTAGTCGGTCTCTTCGACGAGCGGCAGAAACTCGCGTCGAAGCTCGGCGTCGTGCACGAGCAGCTCAAGCAGACGATGCTCGGCGACGGTCGGCGGCGCGCTCTCGGCACGCGCGAGCTGTTTTTTCACGTCCGCAGTATCAGGGACGCCCGCGCCCTGTGCGTTCACCGTCTTCCAAAGCTCGCGTCTGAGCGTCGGCTCTTCGACGCGAAGCGCGTCCATCGCGATGTCGAAATATTCGCGCTTCTGAATCCGGTTTCTGACGACGCGAACAAACGGGAGCACCGCCTCCACCGCCTCGGCTTTGCCAGCCGGACTGCGCAGGTTGTGATCCCGCATCGCCTGATCGAGCACAAATTGGATGTGGGGTAGAGATTCTCCCCGCCGCCTGTTGTATTCCTCCACGCCGTAGGCTTTGATGAATTCGTCAGGGTCGGCGTTGTCCGGCAGGGTCAGTACTTTGACCTCAAAGTCTTCTGCCAGAAAGGTTTCGATAGCACGACGCGCCGCCTTCACCCCAGCCTTGTCACCATCATAATTGACAACGACCTTACGCGCAAACCGCCCCAGGAGTTTCACCTGCTCCGGCGTCAAAGCCGTCCCCAGACTCGCCACCACGTTGCGGACGCCGAACTGGTAGGGAATTATCAAATCCAGGTAGCCCTCGACGAGAATGGCAAACTTTTTCCGACGTATTTCGTCGCGCGACCAGTTCAAGCCGTAGAGTTGCCGCCCCTTCGTGTAAGCGGCGGTTTCGGGCGAGTTCAAGTACTTCGGCTCGTCGCCCGCGCGCATCGCCCGCGCGCCGAAAGCGACGGGACGCCCCTGCGTGTCGAAGACGGGGAAGATAACGCGCCCTCGAAAACGGTCGTAGAAACCGCCCGTTTCCTTCCTGACGACGAGGCCGCTTCGCTCAATCTGCCCACTGGAAGCGCCGCGCGACTTCAGATAAGCGCCGAGGGCGTCCCAACTGTCGGGCGCGTATCCGAGGCGAAACACGCCGCGCGTCTCTTCGGTCAGCCCTCGCCCTTCGATGTACTCGCGCGCCGCGCGTGCGTCCGGGTTGTTTTCCTGTAACTGCCGCTCCCACCATTCGAGCGCCCACGAGTTCAACTCAACGACTTCATCGGCCTCGCGCCTGCGCTCCTCGAAGCGTTTGTCTTCCTCCAGCGCGGGCAGAGGCATCCCGGCCTTCTCGGCCACTATCCGCACCGCTTCAGGGAACGAGACGCGCTCAATCTCCATCACGAAGCTGAAGACCGAGCCGCCCTTCTGGCAGCCGAAGCAGTAGAAGATGTCCTTCGCGGGATTGACGGAAAAACTCGGCGTCTTCTCCTGATGAAAAGGGCAGCAGGCCATCCAGTTCGCGCCCTTCTTCTTGAGAGAGACGTAGTCCTGTATGACGCGCACGATGTCCGTCTGCCGCCGGAGGTCGTCGATGAAGGTTTGAGGAAACTTGCCCATCTGCTTTATTGATTCATCGAATCATTGATTCATTGATTCAATGGAGAAATGAATCAATGAATCAATGATTCGATGAATTATTGTTTCAATTCCACGACGGTTGCGCCCGCGCCGCCCTGCTCCTGCGGGGCTTGGGCGTAGCTTTCGACGTGGGGGTGGTGTTTCAGGAGATTGGCGATGGTGCGTTTGAGCGCGCCCGTGCCGATGCCGTGAACGATGCGAACATGAGAGAGGCCGTGCATGTAGGCTTCGTCGAGAAATTTGTCGGCCTCGTCGGCGGCCTCGTCGGTCGTTTTGCCGATGAGGTTTAGCTCGGCCTGCGCTTCTTCTAGCCCAGGGCGAAGACGAACTTCCGTGCCGCGCTGCGAGGCCATGCGGCGCAGCCGCGCGCCGCGACTGTTGTCGGGCTTGTCGGGCGCGCGTTCGAGCAGCTCAAGGTTGTCGAGCTTCTCTTTGAAACGGAGCGAGCCGATGAGCACTTCGGCTTCGCCGTCTTTGATACGCTCGACAAGGCCGGTAGTGCCGAGCGTGCGAAGGCGGACGCGGTCGCCTGCGCGAACTTCGCGCGCGGGCGCACCCGCCGCGCTGTTTGATGAAGTGAATGCTGAAGAGGCGTCCGAGGGTGCGCTGGTGCGGGGAGCGCCCGTACTGTCGCGGCCATGACGAAAGACGCGAACGCCGCCCGGCGTAGTGTTGGCTCCGGCGGCGCGCGACTGTGCGGCGGCGTGTTGGGCTTCGCGGCGGAGTTCGGCGGCGCGGCGCTCGGCTTCGCGTTCGACGCGGACGCGCTCGGCGCGGTCTTCGATTTTGGAGTAAAGCTCGCGCGAGCGTCGCTCGAAGTCCGCGACGAGCGTTTGCAGCTCGCGCGCGAAGGCTTCCTGTCGTTCGCGTTCTCGCTTTTGCGCCTGCACGTCGAGCGCGGCGTAGCGTTCGGCGACAGCCGCGCGTTCCACTTCGAGCGCGCGTCGCAAATTCTCCGCCTCTTCGGATTCGCGCTTGATGCGGCTGAGGTAGTCGGCGGCGGCGAGCGTCTGCTCGTCAACGCGCTCACGCGCGGCGGCGACGATTTTTTCGGGGAAGCCGAAGCGTCGGGCTATCTCAAGACCGGAGGACGCGCCCGCGACGCCGACGATGAGGCGATAGGTCGGCTGCAAAGTCTTTTCATCAAACTCGACGCTCGCGTTCAAAACTCCTTCGTCGCCGGCGGCATACATCTTCAAGCCGCTGTAATGCGTAGTGGCGATGACGTGCGCGCCGCACTGGCGTCGGAAATGGTCTACGACGGCGACGCCGAGCGCCGAGCCCTCTTCCGGGTCAGTGCCCGTGCCGACTTCGTCTAAGAGGACGAGCGTGGCTGCGCCGTCGGTCTCGGCGCACAGCTCAAGCATGCGTCGCATGTTGGCGACGTGGGCGGTGAAGGTCGAGAGGTTAGCGGCGAGCGATTGGCGGTCGCCGATGTCTGCGAGCACGGAGGCGTAGAGGGGAACGCGCGCCGAGCGAGCGGGGACGTGCAGACCCGAGAGCGCCATCAGAGAGAGCAAGCCTGCCGTTTTGAGGACGACGGTTTTGCCGCCCGCGTTCGCGCCGGAGATGACCATGACGGGACGCTCCGAGTCGAGCGTGAAGGAGACGGGGACGACCGAGCCGCCCCGTGTGCGCAGGTTCTCTTCGAGAAGCGGATGGCGCGCTTCGTTTAACTCAAGCGTGCGCTCGAGGGTTATCTCCGGCTCGACGCAGTTGAACTGAACGGACATGGCCGCCTTCGCGCCGATGAAGTCGAGCGCGGCGATGGCTTCGGCGGCGGCTTCGATGGCCGGCAGCTCGCGCCGGAGTTCTTCCGTGAGCGTCGAGAGGATGCGCGCGATTTCGCGTTCTTCCGTTTCGCGCAGCGACTGCATCTCGTTGTTGGCGTCGATAGTCTCTAAGGGTTCGACGAAGACGGTCGCGCCCGAAGAGGATGAGCCGTGCGCGACGCCCGCGACGCGCCCGCGATGGTCGGAGCGCACGGGGATGACGAAGCGTTCGTTTCTCAGCGTGACGAGCTGGTCTTGAATCGCTTCTTCGGAGCGACGCATGAGACCTTCGAGCGTGCGCGTGATGGAAGAGCGCAGGCGGTTTATCTCCTGTCGCAGCCGCGCAAGCTCGGGACTGGCGCGGTCGTCCAGCTCGCCGCCCGGAAGGATTTTCGACGCGACGCGGGCGACCAGATTTTGCAGCGTTGGCGAAAGCCCTGCGACCATCTCCCAGAGGACGGGCGCATCTGCGCGCTCGGCGTGAATGGCAGAGCGCGCGTCTGCGGCCTGCTGGCAGAGACGCGCCAGCTCCAGCAGCGTGAGCGGTTCGAGAATCGCGCCCTCGATGCGCAGACGCGCAATCGCTTCCGTTGGGTCGCTCAGCTCCGAGAAACGCCAGCCCGCCCCGCGCCGTCGCAGCTCCACCGATTCTGACACGGCGGCCAGGGCGCGGCGCACGCCCTCAAGGTCTGAGAGCGGCTCCAACGCCTCGGCCTGCGCGCGTCCCATCGGCGTCTGCGCCCCGCGCCGCAAGAGCGTCCGCAGCCCGTCATATTCCAGCGCCCCAAAAGCTTGCTCGTGCATGGGTGAATAGTAATTCAAAATGGGGGATGGGGGTTAGGGGTCGGGGGATGGGGAAGAAAAAGCAGGGGAGAAACCGGGTAGATTAAATACCGAAGTTTTTTTGTTTTCCCCGTCCGCTAACCCCTAACCTCCCTCCCCTACCTCGGTCTTCGTCGTTCGGTGCCGCGCATGGCGGCTTCAAAGAGGCGCGAGGGATGGAGGACGAGAACGCGTGCGTCGCCGTGCGGGAGGATGGAGCGGAAGGGAGTAGGGGCTGCTGCTGCTGGCGCGGCGGACTCAGGGATTTGTTCAAACGCTTCGGGGGAGACTCCCGTGAGACGTTCGACGCTTTCGACGGCGAGGGCGAGTTGTTCGTCGCCCCGCAGGGCGACGACGAGGGGGATGCTGCGCGTCGTTGTCGTCGTCGGCGCGAAGCCGTGCAGGTCGTCCGTGTGCTGAGAGTCTGAGTCGGCGTGTGGCTGCGAAGGTGCCGGGGCGTTCGCTTGGTCGTCTGCCTTCGCGTCGTCTGCGAGGAGGAGCAGAAGCGGGTCGATGACGGTGCGCATGCGACCGCGCAGGCTGACGACGCCGAGAATGCAGGCGGGAGCGTGCGGCAGAGCGGCGGGCTTGAGCCCTTCGCCCATGCAATCGACCTCTTCGGCGAAGACGGCGAAGAGGCGACCGCCCGCCCGCATCAACAGCAGCTCGCGCTCCTCGCTCAGCACGTATGCGCTGGCGTCTCGCGCGCCTTCGCGGCGCGCAGAAGGCTCGATGCCGCTTTGTTGCTCTTTCTCTCTCATCGCTCGTTTGGAAGAAGGGGTTCTAGCACGCACCGCAAGACGTGTCAACGAAGCTTTACGAAGAGCGGCGCGGAAGCTTTAGAGCGTGCTGTGCGCGGGCGCGGCGACCGCTTGCCATGACAGAGCGTCGGGCTTCATTGTAGAATCTGCCGAGAGAAAATTTCTGTCGAGTCAGTTTTGCGGTCGGAGACGAAAGTGCGCCTGAGAGGAAATTTACTCTTGGGGCGTCGGAAGTTTTCGGCTGACACTTGAGGGCGGCGCTTCTCGGAGATGTGGGAGAGCGCGCCGGGGCAGAGCGAGGTCTTGTCGGAGGGTCGAATCAACGATGCTGCTTATGCCGGGCGTCCGAGCGTGTGTCGCAACTGCGGCGCGCTCGTCGGCGCGGGCGAGGGTATCTGTGCCGTCTGCGGCGCGCCCGTCGTCGGCAGGGCTGACGCAGGGGCGGGCACAGCCAACACGGATGCGCGTTCCGCCGTCGTGCGCGATCCCGAAACCCTTCGCTTCGTACGCGCCATCATCTCGCGCCCGGCCACATTCACCTTCGTCATCCTCTTCGCAAACGTCTTCATCTTCCTGCTCATCACGATGGCCGGAGGCTCGGAGAACAACGAAGTGCTCCGCGCTTACGGCGCGAAGTACAACTCGCTCATCAACGAAGGCGAGTGGTGGCGCTTCGTCACGCCGGTCTTCATCCACATCGGCGTCATACACATCCTCGTCAACATGTACAGCCTCTTCATGCTCGGGCCTTACGTGGAGAAGCTCTACGGCTCGGCGAAGTTCATCTTCTTCTGGGTGCTGACAGGGATAGCCGGTGTGGCCGCGAGCTACTTCGCTTCGATGTACGACATGAACGAGGGCTTTCTCGGCCGCTTCCTTTTCCGAGGCGGCGACGGCCCTTCGGCCGGAGCGTCGGGCGCGCTCTTCGGCCTGGTCGGCGTGCTCTTCGTCTTCGGCATCAAGTTCAGGCGCGAGCTGCCCGAAGAGTTCAAGCGCGCCTTCGGCGTCGGCATGCTGCCGACCATCCTGATAAATCTCTTCATCGGCTACACGATTCCTTTCATCGACAACGCCGCGCACCTCGGCGGCTTTCTCGCCGGAGTCGTGCTCGCCCTCTTCGTTCACTACAAACGACCTGGACAGCGCGCCGGAGTCGCCGTCGCCTGGCACGTCTTGCAGGTGGCGCTCTTGGCGCTCGTCGTCGTCAGCTTCGCAATGGTCTGGCGCAACTTCGCAGGGCCTGCTCCAAATTTGAACGGCACGAAAGAGAATCTTTTGACGGGTGGCAAGTCGAACGCGGCGGATTACATCGATGCCATCAACACGGGGCTAGCAACACTCGCCGTGACGCTTGGAGGACATCACGAGGCGGCGCAGCCAGTTATCGAGAAGCTGGCGAAAATGCCCTCTTTGAACAAGAATGCCGATGCGTTGAGCGCCGAGTTGAGAATCTTGCTCACGCGCGCGCGCGACCTGATGGCATCAAAGCCGCAGGGACGAGCAGCTGAGCGCGAACGAGAACAGTTGTTGAAAAAACTGGTGGCGGACATCGATGACTGGGAGAAGCGTTTCGACCAGTGGGTGAAGGCAGAGGGCAAGCAGTTCGGATTCGTTCACAGAGAGCCTTCGCCCGCGCCGACGCCGAATGGTGAAACTCAATCGCCGGACAATAAGTAAGTCGCGCCGCCTGCGGTCTTGCAGTTCGCCACGCGCTCTCACAACTTTTTTTCACCATCACATGTTTAAATCATTCACTGCTCAACGGAAACCACGATAGGAGAAGAGAAGAGATGGAAATCAGAAAAGTTGGTGTCCTCGGCTGCGGCCTGATGGGCTCGGGCATCGCGCAGACGGCGGCCACCGCCGGATTCGACGTGATTGTCCGCGAAGTCTCCGACGAGGTTTGCGAGCGCGGCTTCGCAGGCATTGAAAAGTCGCTCGCCAAGTTCGCGGAGAAGGGCACAATCACCGCCGACCAGCAGAGAGAGATTCGCGGGCGGCTCATCGGCACGACCCGTTTTGAAGAGCTGGCCGACTGCGACATCATCATCGAAGCCATCATCGAAAATCTCGACACCAAGCGCGACACCTATCGCCAGCTCGACGCGCTCTGCAAGCCCGAAACCGTCTTCGCCTCCAACACCTCCTCGCTCTCCATCACCGAGATGATGACCTCCACCTCCGCAGAGCGGCAGAAGCGTTTCATCGGCCTTCACTTCTTCAACCCCGTCCCCGTGATGAAGCTCGTCGAAGTCGTCCGAACCGTGCTCACGGACGAATCGGTCTACGAGCAGGCCGTCGAGTTCGGCACGCGGCTCGGCAAGACGCCCGTGCGCGCCAACGACAGCTCCGGCTTCATCGTCAACCGCCTGCTCGTCCCCTACATGCTCGACGCCATCCGCGCGCTCGAAGAGGGCGTCGGCTCAATCGTCGATATCGACAACGCCATGAAGCTCGGCCTCAACTACCCGATGGGGCCCTTCACGCTCGGCGACTTCGTCGGACTCGACACCACCTACTACATCGCCGAAATCATGTTCAAAGAGTTCCGCGAAAAACGCTTCGCGCCCCCGCCCCTCCTCAAGCGCATGGTCTTGGCCGGCCTCTACGGCCGCAAATCCGGGCGCGGCTTCTACGACTACACCACAGACCCGAAGAACCCGACGCCGATGAAACTAGTCTAAATCAAATGATGAATGCGGAATGCGGAATGATGAATGAAAAGCAGAAAGCAAGTTGTCTTTCATTCATCATTCATCATTCCGCATTCATCATTTCTAACAAGGAGGTTTGATGAGCAAGGAAAAGAAGCTTGCGCTGCCGGCTGGCGGCGGGAGTCCTGAGTTCGGGAGGGGCTCGATATTTTTCGTGGGGACGGCGACGGTGATTCTGCGCTACGCGGGCTTTACCATCCTGACCGACCCGAACTTTCTGCACGCGGGCGACCACGTTCATCTCGGCTACGGGCTCACGTCCGAGCGCCTGACCGACCCGGCGCTCGACATCGAGCAGTTGCCGCCGCTCGACCTCTGCGTGCTCTCGCACATGCACGGCGACCACTTCGACCGCATCGCCGAGGAGCGTCTGAACAAGTCTCTGCCCATCGTCTCGACGCATCACGCCGCCTCTTCGCTCCGGCGCAAAGGCTTCAAAGCGCCCGTCGCCTTGAGCACATGGCAGACCGTCAACGTCTCGAAGGGCGCATCGCGCGTGCGCATCACGTCGATGCCCGGCAAGCACGGCCCCGGCGCTGCCGACCTTTTGCTTCCACCCGTGATGGGCAGCATGCTCGAATTTCAGCCCTCCGCGAACCGCACGGCGCTCCGGCTCTACATCACCGGCGACACGCTCATGCACGACGACCTCGAAGAGATTCCGCGCCGCTTCAAAGACATCGACATCGCGCTGCTTCATCTCGGAGGCACGAAGATTCTCGGCCTCCTGACCGTCACGATGGATGCCGAGCAGGGCGTCGAAGCCGTGCGTCTCATCAAGGCGCACGTCAACATTCCGATTCACTACAACGACTACGACGTGTTCAAATCTCCGCTCGAAGATTTCAAGCGGGCGATAACCCGTGCGGGCTTGCAAGACCACATCGTCTATCTCAGTCACGGCGACACCTACAACTTTGAAGTCCCTGCGAGCCGTTGGAGTTAATCTTCGACGTGCGTTTGCCTCTGGTAGTCTCTCGAAAGAGTTGAGCGCAGAAGAATCTTTCGTCATCCTCGAAGAGCACGACCGGGTAGCACGCGTCGTGCTCAACCGACCCGAAAAGCGCAACGCGCTCACGCGCTCGATGCTCGAACGGCTCGAAGAAATCTTTCGAAGCCTCGGCGAGCGCGCGGAGCTTCGCGCCGTCATTCTCACGGGCGCAGGACGCGAGGCTTTCAGCGCCGGGACGGACATCGCGGAGCTGGAAGGGCTCGACGAAGAGGGCGCGCGACGCGCATCGGAGCGCGGGCAGAGGGTTTGCGAAGCAATCGAGCTTTGCGCCGTGCCGGTCATCGCGGCTATAAACGGCGCGGCCACCGGCGGCGGCTGCGAGCTTGCGCTCGCCTCTCATCTGCGCGTCGCCTCCGCCGATGCACGCTTCACTCTGCCCGAAACACGTCTCGGCATGATTCCGGCCTACGGCGGCACGCAGCGCCTCTCGCGCACGGTCGGCGAAGCGCGCGCGCTCGCCGTCATGCTCGCGGGCGACGGGATAAAGGCAGAAGAAGCCCTGCGTCTCGGACTCGTCAACCGGGTCGTCGCGCCTGAAGAGGCTCTGGCCGAAGCCGAACGCCTCGCCGCAGAGATTTCCAACCTCGCGCCGCTCGCCATCCGCGCCTGCCTCCACGCCGTCACGCGCGGCACACGCCTCCCGCTCGAAGACGGCCTCGCCCTCGAAGCCCGACTCTTTAGCAGCCTCTTCTCCACCGCCGACGTGCGCGAAGGCACACGCGCCTTCCTCGAAAAACGCGAGCCCAGGTTCAAAGGAAAATGATGAACGCGGAACGATGAACGCGGAATGAAAGCAGAAGGCAGTTTTCAGTTTTCGGTTTTCAGTTTTAAGAGTAG
>DASWNP010000027.1:0-61940 GCA_036399175.1 Pyrinomonadaceae bacterium
GCTCTCTTGCGCCGCCCGCGCGCGCTCCGTATAATCGCGACAGCTTCAGCGCGCCGCCCTCCTTGGAGCGACTTGATACTCGCTCAGGCGTCCGAACACCGACCGGGTTTAAACCGCCGTGAAATTTACAGACGACTCGCAAAACCTGCGGCTGCGCATCAACGTGCTGCACAGCCTCGTCATCGCGGCGCTCGTGATACTGGGCGCGCGACTCTACTTCCTACAGGTCGTCAGCGGCGACTACTACGCCGAGCGCGCCGAGAACCAGCGCATCCGGCGGCTGCGCATCCCGGCCCCGCGCGGCGCCATCTTCGACCGCAACGGCAACCTGCTCGTCGACTCGCGCTCGACCTACAACATCCTGCTCTCGGCCGAGGACATGAAGGGCAAGGACTGGAACGAGCTGATCGCGCCGCTCTCCGAGGGCCTCGGCGTAGACCCCGGGCTTTTGCGCGAGCGCTTCGACGAGGCGAAGCGGCAGGCGGCCTTCGAGGAGGTGACGGCCAAGGAGGGCGCCACGCCGGCCGACATCGCCTGGGTCGAGGCGCACACGCTCGAACTGCCGATGATGCTCGTGCGCGAACAGCCGCAGCGCCGCTACCCCGACGGCGGCACGCTCGCGCACGTCCTCGGCTACGTCGGCGAGATAAGCCCCGAGCAACTCAAGCAGCCGAAGTTCAAGGACTACGCCGAGAACCCGTACCGCGCGGGCGACATCATCGGGCAGGAGGGGCTTGAGTCCACCTACGACCGGTACCTCCGCGGCCGCGACGGCTACCGAGAGGTCGAGGTGGACAGCCGCGGGCGCATACAGCGCGAGCTGTCGGTCGCGCCGCCGCAGCCCGGCCAGGACATCGTCACGACCATCGACCTCGACTTGCAGCTCACGGCCGAGGAGCAGTTGCGCAACTCGCCCAACAAGCGCGGCGTCATCGTCACGCTCGACCCGAACAACGGCGAGATTCTGGTGATGGCCTCGTACCCGACCTTCGACCCGAACCTCTTCTCGCAGCGCATCTCCACGCCCGAGGGGCGCAAGGAGGCCAACCTCCTACTGCGCGACCCCACCACGCCGCTATTCAACCGCGCGATACGCGGGCGCTACCCGCCGGGCTCGACTTGGAAGATTCCGATGGCCGTGGCCGGGCTGCAGCAGGGCGCGATAACTCTGAAGAACTCGCACCTCGTCTGCGGCGGCGGCATACAGGTCGGCAACAAGTTCACGCGCTGCATGGGCAGCCACGGCTCGCCCGAGCTGCGCTACGCCATCAAGGTTTCGTGCGACGGCTACTTCTACCGCCTCGGCCTCAAGATGGAGCTTGAGGGCATCATGGAAATGGTCGATGTCTTCGATTTGAACAAGCGGACGGGCGTCGATTTGCCGAACGAGCTGAGAAGCTGGACGCCCTCGCGCGAGTTCAAAGCGCGCTTCAACCCGCGCGACCCCGAATGGCGCGACATCGACACGGTCTACGCCTCGTTCGGGCAGGTCTATGATTTCGTCACGCCTCTGGCGATGCTGCGCGCGGTGGCCGGAATCGGCGTCGGCGGCAAGCTCTTTGTCCCGCATCTGCTGAAGGAAGCGCGCGCCGTCTCGGCGGTCGGCCCCTTCTCCGCGCGCGGGATGCGCAGCTTCGACCGTCCCGACCCGAAGCTCGTCCCGATTCAGGAAGACCACTACCGCCTCGTCATGCAGGGCATGTCCGACGTGGTCAACGCGGGCGGCACCGCCGGTCGCATCAAGATGGAAGGCTTCGAGATTGCGGGCAAGACCGGCACGGCGCAGGTCGTCAGCCTCGGCAAAGACGTTGGCGAGAATAAAGACCACGCGTGGTTCGTCTCGGTCGCGCCCGCCGCGAAACCCGAAATCTCGGCCATCGCTCTTATCGAAAACGTCGGCTTCGGCGGCACGCACGCCGCGCCCGCCGTCCGCGCCGTCTACGATGTCTTCTACCGCAACACGCGCGGCCAAGACCCGCCCGGCGCGCTCGTAGCTAAAAAATAGTCTGGAGTCTGGAGTCTGAAGTCGAGAGTCAAGAAACAAAGCACGGCCTTTGGTTTTTGACTGCCGGACTCCAGACTCCAGACTCCAGACTCCAGACTTTTTATGGTGACGTTTCTCAAACAAAGACGCTTTCGAGACTTCGACTGGCTTCTGCTGCTGCTGGCAATCGGCATCTCGTTTTTCGGGACGTGGCAGATTTTCAACGCGCAGCCGGAGATGAACTACTGGAGGAAGCAGCTCATCGGGCTCGCCCTCTCGCTGGTGCTGATGCTGGTCGTGGCATTCACCGACTACCGCAAGATTGTGCACATCGCTCCGGCGTTCTACATCTTCGGGCTCTTCCTTCTGGTGATTGTTTTGATACCGGGCATCGGTCTGAAAATCAACGGGCAGCGATGCTGGATAGGCGTGCCCGGCCTCGGGCAGTTTCAGCCTTCGGAATTCGTCAAGATTCCGACCGTGCTGATGCTGGCGCGCTACTTCGGCAGGCCGCGCCGCGCGGGTGCTCTCTCCTGGAAGGAGATGCTGGTCGGCCTCGGGATTCTGCTGCTGCCGGTCGGGCTGATTCTGCTTGAGCCCGACGCCGGACAGGCCATCACCTATTTCCCTCTGCTCGCCATCGTCATCTTTCTCTCTTCGATACGCATGTGGCTCGTCGTCGCAGGATTGCTTTTGGCTCTCATCGCCGTGCCTTCGGCCTACGTCGTCGGCGTGAAGACCGGCGCGATTAAGGGCTACCAGCAGGAGCGCATCAAGGTCATCCTCGACCCGGAGAACGCCGACCGCAGAGGCTTCGGTTATCACACCTGGCAGTCGATTGTGACGGTCGGCAAGGGCGGACTTTTGGGCACAGCCGGTTCGGCCTCGGGCGAAGCTTCGCAGAGCCGTCTGAAGTTTCTGCCCGAGCCGCACAGCGATTTTATCTTCGCCGTGACGGCGGAATCGACAGGCTTTGTCGGCGCGAGTCTGCTCCTGCTCTCCTACGCCGTGCTGCTCTTGCGCCTCGTCCATAACGCGCGCCGCGCCGCCGACCGCACAGGCATGCTCGTCATCATGTCGATTGTCGGCGGCTTCGCCTTCCAGATTTTCATTAACGTCGGCATGGCGATGGGCATGCTCCCCGTCATCGGAGTGCCGCTGCCTCTGATGAGCGCAGGGCTCTCCGCCGTGCTCGCCACCTTCGTCGCCATCGGCTTCGCCATCAGCGTCCGCCTGCGGCAGTTCGTCAATTAGGGGATAGGGATTGGGGAAGAACTGCGGACAGCATTTGTTTTCCCCAATCTCTATCTCCATTTGTTTTCCCCAACCCTATCCCCTAGCCCCCAACCCCCATCCTCGGTTATACTCGTTTCGTCTCGTCCTGACTGCCCGAATTAAAGCTTTCAGACACGGCGCGCTGTATTTCTTGTAACCGTCGAAACGGTTCTGCTGAGCGCCCATCGTATCGACGCGACACGGTTTCGGGAGTCGGCGCGCTCCAGAGGCTTGCCGAAGGAGATTCTTCCGGCGGGCGCAGGCGCGAGGCTGACTCTCTATTTGAAAAGTTTGTCGGATTGAAGCCGCCGCGCGGCACGAAGCGACGCGCGCAAGAGGCTCGCTGGTTCGAGCCCGAGCGCCATCGCCCAAGCCGCGAGACGGAGGGTGCGCGAGTTGCTGACGGATTCGCGCGCGCATCGCGCCTTCGAGGTCGCTCCGCGCGCCGCGTAAAGACGAGCAATCGCCGTCCTCTCACTGCAAGCGTGTGCGAGCCTTGCGTTCGCGCGCAGCGCCCCGGCGGCACTTCAAGAGGTTTCCAGTTGAACGGCTCCAACCGCCTCCGCTCGAAGGAAGATTCCCTTCCTTTGTCGGCCACCACCACTCTTCATTCATCAACCGAGCGAACCGATGCGGCTTCGCCCGCCCTGCGCGACAACCGCACGTCTTCAGCGCACGCCTCGCCCCTCCGGGGCTCGAAGGCTCTTGCGCCGGCGTGCGTCTTCGCGCCAAGACTTCAACAGAGCGGCCTCCGCCGCGCTTTGTGCCGACACACGGGCGCAAGACGCGCGTCGCCGCCGAAGATTACGGAGACAGTTTTTTAACAATGCCGAAAGAAATGATTGTCAGCCTTAACGGGCGCGAAAAGAAGATTGCCATTCTTGAGAACGGACGTGTCACGGAGTTCTACATCGAGCGCGGCGAATCGACTCAGGGTATCGTCGGGAACATCTACAAAGGGCGCGTGATGCGCGTGCTGCCCGGCATGCAGTCGGCCTTCGTCGATATCGGGCTGGAGCGCGACGCCTTCCTATACGTTTCCGACTTCTTCGACGAAGAAGAGGAGTTCGAGCGCATCGTCGTCGATAAGACGAAGGGCAAAGGCGCGGTCGATACCGAGTCAGCCGCGCGCGAGGCCGCCGAGCGCATCGAGCGTGCGCGCCTCGAACGCGAGCGCCAGATGGACACCGCGCAGGAGCGCGCTCAGCCGATTCTCGACACCGCCAACGCCGGAGATGAAGAGGAAGAGGGAGAGGAAGAGTTAGACCGCTCCACCTTCGTCGATACTCTGCGCACGGCCTACGAGACCGAGCCCCCCGTCATCACCAATCTGGTCGAAGAAGAGGTCGAGCGGGGACACGAGCCGGAGATACAGATAGGCGAAGCGCCGCCTTCGCCCGGACGACGCGACCGCGACCGGCGAGGCGAAGCGCGCAGCGGTCGTCGCAAGTCGGGCATAGAGTACGAGAAGAAGAGAACCGACCGGCGTCCCTCTCAGGAAGAGCAGGCAGTAGCTCCTTCGAGCGACGAATCGGGCGGGGAAACGGACACGCGGCGCGGCACGCCGCGCGTCTCGCGCGAAGAGATAGACACGCCCTTCGTCGCCGGAGCCGCCTCCTTCGAGCGCGTCATCGACGACGAGGCTGCCGTCAACGAAGGCGAGATGTTCAAGGACGCGCGCTTGCAGGAGCGTCTCTTCGACCAGATTCGCGGCGTCGAGTTCGACATCGAGCCGACGACGCCGACCGAAGTCGGCTCGCTGCTTTCAAGCGGCGGCATCAGTGGCGCAGGCTCTTTCCAGCGCATCGACGACGACAGCGACGAGAGCCCGCGCGACGTTCAATCCGTGCAGCAGACCGTCGCCGCCTCCGTCGCACACCTCGCGGAAGGCTTCGACGCGGAAACTTCTTCGGCGTCGCCAGCCGGTGCGCCCTCCTTCGAGCGCATCAGCGACGAAGATGGCGGCGCAGAGGCTGCCGCCAATACCGCTTCTGACATGGCCGAAGCCGCCGCTTCGACGGCGCGCGGCAAACGCGGCGCAGGCGCTCGCACATCGCGCGGCGCGTCGAAGTCCAGAGGCTCGGCAGGCAAGGGTGCGGCAGCAGCAGCGACGACCGCGCTTGAGCAGGCAGCAGAAGCCGGAGCGGCAGAGACCGCCGACACGACGGCTACGGAAGAAGGCACGAAGAGAAAGCGCTCAGGCTCGCGCGCGGCTTCGGGCGAGGCGACGAAAAAAGCTGCCTCCAAAGGCTCTGCGAAATCGGCCTCGAAGAAGACGGCCTCGCGCCGCTCGAAAACATCTCGAACGGAGACAGCCTCCGAATCTGACGGCGCAACTCCGGCTGATACGGAAGCGAGCATCACGTCAACGCGTTCGCGCGGCGAGTTCGCGCGTCGCGGCGGGCGCAGGCGTCGCCGCCCGGGTGGAAAGCCGAGCGAGAACGGAGGCGAAGAGAACCGTTCAAACGGTGACGCCGAAGACGTGTCGAGCGAAGTGGAAGAGTCTCCGGTCGAAGCCGCACCGGAAGTCGTCGAGACGGTCGCGCCTGCGCCCGCACCCGCGAGCAGCAGCAGTCGTGGTCGCGGCTCACGCGGCGATGGTGGCGGCGGACGCGGCGAAGGTCGTCCCCCGCGCGGAGACGACGAAGCTCGAAGCTCGCGCGGCGGCGAGCGCAGCCCGCGTGAAGACAGAGGCTCGCGTGAAGAGCGTGGGTCGCGTGAAGAGCGTGGCTCGCGTGAAGACAGGAGCCCGCGCAGCGACGACGGCAGAGATAGTCGCGGCGACAGCCGGGGCGGCGGTGGCGGCGGTCGTGAACGTCGTGACCGCATGTCGCCGACCATCACAGACCTCCTGCGCGAAGGTCAGGAGATAATCGTTCAAATCGCCAAAGAGCCCATCTCGCAAAAAGGGGCGCGCATCACTTCGCACATCGCGCTGCCCGGCAGATTCCTCGTCTACATGCCGACCATCGAGCACGTCGGCGTCTCGCGCAAGATTGAATCCGACAGCGAGCGCGCGCGCCTGCGCAAGCTCATTCAGGCCATCACCAAAGAGGAAGACGTGCCTTCGGGCGGCTTCATCGTCCGCACGGCGGGCGTCGGCATGAGCGAGCAAGACCTCCGCGACGACGCGCGCTATCTCGTCCGCACGTGGCGCGACATCCGCCGCAGCGCCGAGAAGACCAAAGCGCCCGCGCTCGCACACCGCGACCTCGACCTCGTGCAGCGCATCCTGCGCGACCAGCTCTCCGACGACTTCACCGCGATTCGCGTCGATTCCGAAGAGGAATATCTGGCCATCGTCGAGTTCATCAATCGCATCCAGCCCCGACTCGTCAACCGCGTCAAGCTCTACACGCGCGAAGAGCCGATTCTCGAAGCCTACGGCGTGCAGGCCGAAATCGAGAAGGCCATCAAGCCACGCGTCTGGCTGCGCTCCGGCGGCTATCTCGTCATCAACCAGACGGAAGCCCTCGTCGCCATCGACGTGAACACAGGAAAGTTCGTCGGGCGCGGCGGGAGTCGTCTCGAAGACACCATCACGCGCACGAACATGGAGGCCGTCGATGAGATTGCGCGCCAGATTCGCCTGCGCGACCTCGGCGGCATCATCGTCCTCGACCTCATCGACATGGAGGACAGGCGCAATCGCAACCGCGTCATGGGCGCGCTGCAAGATGCGCTGCGCTACGACAAGTCGCCGACGAAGGTACTCTCCTTCAACGATTTCGGCCTCGTCATTATGACGCGCAAGCGCGTCAAGCAGTCGCTTGAGCGCACGCTCTGCGCGCCCTGCCCTTACTGTCAGGGCGCGGGGCTCGTCAAGTCTCCGCAAACGGTCTGCTACGAGATTCTCGAAGAAGCGCGACGCCTCTCGCGCAGCCACGAAGGCGAGCGCATCAAGCAGACGACCCTGCGCGTCAACCCCGAAGTGGCAAGCGCCCTTCGCGCCTCCGAGCGCGACGTGCTCCGCGAAATCGAAGACTACCTCGGCCCCGTCGATGTCACCAGCGATAAGCACGTCCATCAGGAGCAGTTCGACTTCGCTCTGATTTAAGCTGTCAGCCGTCAGCGTTCAGCAATCAGCCGGAATGTTTTCTCCGCTCTGGCTGACTGCTGATAGCTGACGGCTGAGTGCTGATTGCTTCCAATGGGAAAGCTGCAAAACTTCTTGAGGGGGCTGCTGGCCGGGGGCGCGGGGGTGGCGGCGCTGTCGGCTGTCAACGCGTGGGTGGCGAAGAGCGCGCCTGAGCCGGAGACGGGCTCGCTCGGTGGCGAGGCGGGGCTCTTCGATTGGAAGCACGGCGCGGTCTTCTATCGCTTCGCCGGAAGCGAACAGGCGAAGCCCATCCTCTTCGTTCACGGCGTCGGCGCGGGCGCGCGTTCTTTCATGTGGCGGCACAACTTCGAGCCGCTCGCCGCAGACTTTCGCGTCTACGCCCCAGACCTCCTGGGCTTCGGCTACTCGGACAAACCCGCCGCCGCGCCCTATTCAGCCGACCTCTACGTCGAGCTTATCGCGGATTTCATCGGCCGCGTCGTCGGGCGTTCGACGAACATCGTCGCCAACTCGCTCGGCGCGGCCTTCGCTATCCGCGTCGCCGACGAACACCCGCAGCTCGTCGATTCGCTCCTGCTCATCTCCCCAACCGGCACGGGCAATCTCAGCGCGCGTCCAGACCTTCCCGGCGCAGCCTTCTACGGCCTGCTCAACTCGCCCGTGCTCGGCACGTCCTTCTACAATGCCATCGCCAGCGAGCGCAGCATCGCCGACTTCGCGCGCAGGCAGCTCTTCTACGACAAGCGGCTCGCCACCCCGCAACTCATCGCGCACTACTACGCCACCAGCCATCAACCCGGCGCGCAACACGCCATCGCCGCCTTTCTCTCCGGCTATCTCAACACCGACACGCGCGAAGCCTTCTCGCGTCTCATGCAGCCCGTCACGCTCGCCTGGGGACGCGAAGATAACATCAACCCCATCAGACAGGCCGACGCCCTTCTCCAACTCAACCCGCGCGCCCGCCTCGAAGTCTTCGACCTTTGCCGCATGATGCCGCAGGAAGAACACCCCGCGCGCTTCAACGCGCTCGTGCGCGAAACCTTCCACGCCTGAACGCGAAGCCTGAAGCTTCCAACAGCATCGCTCTCAAGCGACTCCGAAACTCGCCGCCTTCAGCCGCCGTATTAACTCAACTGTAAACGAAGGGCTTGCTCCCTCTGCCGTCCCCATTCCAAATGATGGAGAAACCGTCCATGAAAATGAATCCGCGCTCGAAGCTGCTCGCGCTCGCCGCCTCCGCCTTCGCCTTTATCCTTTCGCTCATCTGTCTCGACGCTGCCAACACGACGCAGGCGCAAGCGCCCGAAAACGTCGCCGCCGCGCCCGCTCGCACGAGCGATTCAGTCCTGCTCGTCCTGAACAAGCAGGAGAACTCGCTCGCCATCGTCGAGCCTTCGACTTTGAAGGTGGTCGCGCGCATCACGGTCGGTGAAGGGCCGCACGAGGTCGTCGCCTCGCCCGACGGGCGCACCGCCTACGTCTGCAACTACGGCACGCAACAGTCGGCGGGCAGCACGCTCTCGGTTATCGACATCGCGGCGCGCAGGGAGATTAAGCGCATCGACCTCGGCGCGCTCCGACGCCCGCACGGCATC
The DNA here is from genome assembly GCA_036399175.1 of Pyrinomonadaceae bacterium. Lineage (GTDB taxonomy): Bacteria > Acidobacteriota > Blastocatellia > Pyrinomonadales > Pyrinomonadaceae > DASWNP01. Next base: position 8,918 of record DASWNP010000027.1, read on the forward strand.
GTCGAGGCCGGAGGCAAAATCTATTTCACGGCGGAGGCCAACCGCGCCGTCGCGCGCTTCGACCCCGCGACCGACAAAGTTGACTGGCTGATGGGCACGGGCGAGAGCATCTCTCACATGCTCGTCATCACGCCCGACGCGAAGAAGATTTACACCGCCAACATGCTCTCGAACACCGTGACGGCGATTCACGTCGGCGCGCCGCCCGTCCCGCCAAACATCACGCACATCGCCGTCGGCAAGACGCCCGAAGGCATCGGTATCTCGCCCGACGGCGGCGAAGTTTGGGCGGCCAACCGCGCCGACGGCACTGTCTCCATCATCGACACGGCCACCAACAAAGTGAAAGAGACGCTGCCGAAATTCTCGCAGCTTCCCTTCCGCGTCGCCTTCACGCCCGACGGCAAGCGCGTGCTCATCCCCGACCCCGTCGGCGGCGAGCTGATAATCTTCGACGCCGCGACGCGCAAAGAACTCAAGCGCATCAAGATTGCGGGCGGCACGGTCGGCGTCGCCGTCTCGGCTGACGGCAGACGCGCTTTCGTCGCGCTTCAGGAACTCAACAGCGTCGCCGCCGTCGATTTAGACAGGATGGAAGTCGTCGGCAAGGTCGAGACCGGCGCAGGCCCCGACGGCCTCGCATGGGCTGAAAGAGCCACGCCGAAGGGGGACTAGAACAAAAGAGGAAAGAAATTAACAGGGATGGACAGGACGGAAGAGAAATGATGAATGATGAATGATGAATGCGGAATGAAAAGCAGAAAGCAGTTTGTCTTTATAATTCATCATTCCGCATTCCGCATTCATCATTTGTCTTTATCCTGTCCATCCATGTTTGAATTGTTTTCTTAGGTGCTCTTAATCGGCGAAGGCGACGCTCAGCTCGCGTAAAAGTGCCGAGTCGCTGGCGTCCCCCTGCTTCGACTCTTCGCGGTTGACGTGGCGATAGAGTATGTCGCGCTGTTGCGGACGGAAACCGGCGGTGCGTATCAGGTAGCGGAGCATTTTTTCGTCTGCCGTGTTGTGTGCCCCGGCTGCCGAGACGACGTTCTCTTCAATCATCACCGAGCCCATGTCGTTTGCGCCGAAGCGGAGCGCCACCTGTCCGAGCCTGAGCCCTTGAGTCAGCCAAGAGGATTGGAAGTTCTCTATGTTGTCGAGGAAGATGCGCGAGACGGCGAGCATCTTGAGATAATCGACGCCGGTCGGCTCTTCCGTGATGCGACGCCCGAGCGCCGTGTTCTCACGCTGAAACGTCCAGGGGATGAAGGCCGTGAAGCCGCCCGTCTCGTCTTGCAGGTCGCGTATGCGCTGGAGGTGCCGGACGCGATGAACGACCGCATCGCCGATGCCGAACATCATCGTCGCCGTCGAGCGCAGGCCAACACGGTGAACAGCGCGCATCACTCCGAGCCACTCGTCGGTCGTGCATTTGGTCGAGACCCGCTTGCGAACTTCGTCGTCGAGAATCTCCGCGCCGCCGCCCGGCAGCGAATAGAGCCCCGCATCTTTGAGACGCCGCATAATCTCTTCGTAGGAGAGGCCGGAGATGAGATGTATGTTGTGAATCTCCGGCGGAGAGAAGCAGTGAAGCTGAAAGCTCGGATACTTCACATGAAGCGTCCGCAGGAGGTCTTCGTACCACTCGATGCTGAAGTCGGGGTGTAAGCCCCCCTGCATCAAAACGCCCGTGCCGCCGAGTGCGATGGTCTCGTCTATCTTCTCGTAAATCTCTTCGAGCGTGCGGACGTAGGTGTCCGGCTTACCGGGGCGACGATAAAACGCGCAGAAGGTGCAGACGACGTTGCAGACGTTCGTGTAGTTGATGTTGCGGTCGATGATATAGGTGACGACGCCCGACGGGTGTCGGCGCTTGCGAATCTCGTCGGCGGCAACGCCCATGCGCGCGATGTCGTCGGATTCAAGCAGAGCCGTGCAATCCTCCGCCGTCAGCCGCTCACCGGCGAGCGCGCGGTCAAGAATCGGCTGGATGTCTCTCGTAGCATTCATCTGATTTTCCACTTCAACTGTTTTGCAGATTGCCAACCAAGCTTGATGATGAATGCGGAATGCGGAATGCGGAATGAAAACTAAAAGCTTTTGTTTTTCATTCATCATTCATCATTCCTAATTCATCATTTCTTCTCATCCTGTCCATCCCTGTTAATTTCTTTCTTATGCAATCGCCGAGCCGAGCAGCTTCAGGGGTCGCACCGACTCGACGAGGCCGTGCCTGTGGGCGAGCTTGTAATACAGCTCAAGCCCGGCGCGCATCTCTTCGTCGAGCTTGAAGCAGATATTCTCGCGCAGGTAAGAGAGCAATTCGGCGCGCGGCAGAGAGAGCGCCCGGCTGTACTCGTCGGCAAGCTCTTCGGCGTGGCTCAAGCCTTCGTCGCGCGCCGCCGCGAAATCGACGCGCCTCACACGCTCTTTCGCTCCCGCGTGCGCCATCCACATGGCAAAGACGAAGCCGAGCCCCGTCCACTCGCGCCAGAGGCTCGCAAGGTCGTGGACGACTAGCCCTTCGCGCGGGAAAGTCATGGCTGGGTCGCCGATGACGAGGGCGGCGTCCGCAGCGTCGAGCATCTCAGTCAGGTTCGGCTCGCTCCGGGAAAACTCCGGCGTGCGCTGTAGAAACTCTCGGAAGATAATCTGCACGAGCGCGACGGAGGTGCGCGAAGAATTGTCGAGGGCTACGCTGCGCACGTCCTTCAGCTCGACGCCGCGCGTCACGAGCACGACGCTTCGCACCGCTCGACGCGCGCCCACGCACACGTCGGGCACGACCTCCACCTCCGGCATGCGCTGGTATTCGATGACCGGCACGAGCGCCACGTCCGCCGCCCCGCGCGCCAGCATGTCGCCGCAGCGCGCGGGCGCAGCATCCGTCAGAAGCTCCACCTCTTCGCGCCGCGAGCCGCGCGTAAAACTCCAAATGAGCGGCGCAGTGTTCAAATAGCTTGAGGCGGCGACGCGCGGCCTGCCCCCTTCGTTTCCCATCCGATTAGCTCTCTTCCCTTCCCACACGCCGCTTCACGCCGGACGCTTCGCCAGTCATTATCTCATAAAGTGAGCGGTGAGCAGTAAGCGGTGAGCAGTAAGCAATCAGCGTTTAGCCGCTCAGCCAAAACGGGAAGGCAGTTCTGAGTTACTGCTCACCGCTCACTTTCCTTCCGCGTTGACAGTCTTCTCGGGCAGCCTTTACCATAGCCGCAAGAATCTTCGTATCGTCTTTCGAGCCGAGCATCAATGCCCTTCTTAGACATCAGCGTCCCCCTCTCTCCGGCCACTACCCCGACTTATCCGGGCGACCCCGGCATCGAGTTTGAATCGTGGGCGGCGCTCTCCAGAGGCGACGCCGCCAACGTCACCATGCTTCACTTCGGCGCGCACACCGGCACGCACGTCGATGCGCCCGCACATTTCATCGAAGGCGCGGCGCGTCTCTTCGAGATGCCGCTCGACGCGCTCATCGGCGAGGCGCGCGTCGTCGAAATTGCATCGGACGTGCGCGCGATAATGCCTGAGCACCTGCGCCTCCGAGAGCTTGCGGGCGCAGAGCGCGTGCTCTTAAAGACGCGCAACTCCGCCTTCTGGCGCGAGTCGGCGGCCACCTTCCGCGAAGATTTCACTTACATCACGAACGAAGCGGCGCGCGTGCTCGTACAGCAAGGTGTGAGGCTCGTCGGCATTGATTACCTGTCGGTCGAAAAATTCAAATCCGACAATTTCGAGACGCATCTCACGCTGCTATCGCGCGGCGTCGTCGTCCTCGAAGGGCTCGACCTCAGCGCCGTCGAGCCGGGCAGCTACGAGCTTATCTGCCTGCCCCTCAGAATCGCCTCGGGTAGCGGCGACGGCGCACCCGCCCGCGCTGTCCTTCGGACGGGGGACGGGGGTTAGGGGATGGGGGATGGGGGTTGGGGGTTGGGGGAATGGTGCTTTGGTTTCAACTTTAAAGTTCAAGCCTCGGTTGCAGGTTTTCAGTTTCGACCTTTGGGCGCGGAGTTTTGGGTCTGGTTTTCCCCAACTCCTAACCCCCATCCCCCATCCCCCAGAGCGCAGCGACCGAAGGGAGCAAGCGATGAAGAAAGTTAATCTGGCGGAGAAGTTCGGGCTGTTTGATGAATATTGGAGTCCAAAGATTGTCGGGGAGATAAACGACGCGCAGGTGAAGCTTGTCAAGCTGAAGGGCGAATTTGTCTGGCACACTCACGAGGCTGAGGACGAGATGTTTCTGGTCGTCAGGGGGAGCCTGCTGATACGCCTGCGCGACGGCGACGACGTTCGTCTCGAAGAGGGCGAGTTCCTTATCGTCCCGCGCGGAGTCGAGCACATGCCGGTCGCAGAAGAAGAAGCGCACGTGCTTCTCTTCGAGCCGAAGACGACGCTCAACACGGGCGACGTGCAGAACGAAAGAACTGTGGCCGAGCTTCAATCCATCTGAGCTTTGAGAGCATCCGAACAGTTGAAGACGAGGCTTCAAACCGCCGCGCAGCCGGAGAGCGAGGCTGTCATCAAGCAGGCCGAGTTCGCCGCCGCGCGTCGGCGCATGGCGCGGCGTTCAATCCCCGAGCTGATAGAGCTTCTCGGTAGCCCCGATTTGCGCACGCGCTTTCTCGCAGAGATGTGCCTGCGCGATGCGACCGACACTTGACTCAGTTTTCAGCCTGCGGCTCGGCAGGCCGAACGCGAAAAAGCAATCGACGAATGGCGCGAGTGGTGGCAGGCCAACCGCGCAACCTTTAAGAAACGATGGCAAACTCACGCAGGCAAACAAACTCGCAGAAGCCCCTGACGAAATCGGGCGAGACGGAGGCTTCGCAGCAGTCGGAATCCGACCCGCGCGCCGCTCAGGAACAACAACTCGACGTTGATTCGCCCGCTTACCGCGAGCGCGTCTACCGGCTCGTGCGCCGCATCCCTCCGGGGCGCGTGATGACCTACGGGCAGATTGCAGAATTGCTCGGCGAAGGCTACACGCCGCGCACCGTCGGCTTCGTCATGCACGCCGCCGACGAGCAGAGAGACCCCTGGCATCGAGTCATCAACGCGCAGGGCGCGTGCTCTACGGGACGCTTGCTCCTGCCGCACAACAAGCAACAGTTGATGCTCGAAGCCGAGGGCGTCGAGTTCGACGCGCGCGGGCGCTGCGACCTCAAGCGTTATCGATGGACGCCGGAGGAAGCCGAAGGAGCGGGCGGCACGGAGGAAGACGCGCAGCCGAGCCTCTTCGCCGATTGAGGCGCGGGCGAGCGTACGGAGGCGGGAGGAGAAGGCGAATGAACAGAGAGTCGATAGAGAGGCGCGCGCCTTATGAAGTCAGCGCGTCGCGCTACAGCGTCCCGACGCAGATGGTGACGACGGCCTTCGAGCTGCCCGGTTATCGAGTCAGGCAGAATCTGGGAGTCGTGCGCGGCATCGTCGTTCGCTCGCGCAATCTCTTCGTCAACATCGGCGCGGTCTTCAACGCGATGGTCGGCGGAAACATCACCGCCTGGACGCGACTCTGCGAACAGACCCGCTCCGAAGCCTTCGACATCATGGTTCAACACGCCAGCGAGATTGGAGCCAACGCTATCATCGGCGCGCGCTACGACGCGACCGAGATTGCCAGCGGCGCGACCGAAGTTCTCGCCTACGGCACGGCGGTCGTCGTCGAGGCGTCGGAAGGCGCAGGCACATACCGCTCTTGAAAGACGCCGCGCTGACGATTGACGAGTTGACGCGCCTGCGGAGCGGCCTCGCGCGCGTCGCCTACGCGCGCCTGCTCGGCATCGAGCTTGAGAGCGCCGAGCGCGGCGCGGTCGTCTTCCGCATGAGCGCCCGCAGCGACTTGGAGCAAATCGACCGTATCATGCACGGTGGCGCAATCGCTTCGCTCGTAGATACGGCCTCGGCCTTCGCCGTCCTCTCGCTGCTTGAGGCCGGACAGACGACCGCCACCGTCGATTTAACGATTCATTACCTGCGCCCCGTCCGCGACGACGCACAACTCAAGGCGCACGCGCACGTGCTGCGAGCCGGAAGGCGCATCGTCACCGTCAGCATCGAAGTTATGAACGAGCACGGAGAGCTGACGGCCACCGCGCTCACGACCTACGCCAGAAAAGGCTAGCCCGCACTCGAAAGACAGTCGGAGGTTTGAGCTTGAAGTTAAAAGCGTTGTTTCTATCAATCGTCGTCGTTCAGGGATGCCTGCTCAGGGAGCCGCCCGCATACGGGCAGGGGCGTCCGGTCAGAACAAATATGAAGAATGAGAGCAACACTCTCGTCGAGCGCGTCGGCTTGAACGGCTTCGTGCAGATTGAAGCCGAGAGCTTCCGCAAGCTTACGCCGCGCCAGCAGGCTCTCGCCTACTGGCTCTCGCAGGCTGCCATCGCCATCGACCCCATTCTCTACGACCAGATGTCGCGCTTCGGCCTCCGGCAGAAACGGATTCTCGAAGCCATCGTCGCGCGCCCTCGCGGCACGCCAGCCGCCACGCACAGGAAAATCGTCGATTACACCAAGCTCTTCTGGGCCAATCACGGCAATCACAACGAGACGACCGCGCAGAAATTTCTGCCCACGTTCTCTTTCGAGGAGCTTGAGAGCGCCGCCCTACAGGCCGTCAAAAACGGCGCGCTCACAGACACGCCGGAACAGATTCGTCAGGAACTCGCAGAGCTTCGCCAGTCCTTCTTCGACCCCGACTTCGAGCCGCTCGTCACGGCCAAGAGCCCGCGCGGCTCGCTCGACATCCTACAGGCCAGCGCAAACAACCTCTACGCCGGAGTTCGGGTCGCCGACCTCAAAGATTTTCAGGAGCGCTACCCGCTCAACTCGCGCCTCGTCAAGATGGACGACGGGCGTTTGATTGAACAGGTCTATCGCGCCGGGACGCCCGACGGACGAGTCCCCGCCGGGCTCTACGCCGAATATCTTCTGAAGGCCAACGAATATCTCTCGAAGGCGCGACCCTACGCCGAGCCCGGTCAGGCCGCAGTTATAGATAGCCTGATACGCTTCTACCAGACAGGCGACCCGCAGGACTGGCTCAAGGTGGGCGAAAGCTGGGTGCAGAACAACGTCCGCGTCGATTTCAGCAACGGCTTCGTCGAGGTCTACCGCGACGCGCGCGGCGCGAAGGGCGCGATTCAGGGCTTCGTCTCCGTCATCGACGAACGCCTGAACAGCATGATGGTCAAGCTGGCGGACAACGCGCAGTATTTTGAAGACCGCGCGCCCTGGGCTGAGCAGTACAGGAAACAGGGCGTCAAGCCGCCGCTCGCCAAAGCCATCGAGACCGTTATCGAGACGGGCGACTTCGGCGTCACGACCGTCGGCGTCAACCTCCCGAACGAAAGCGAGATTCACGAAAAATACGGGACGAAGAGTTTCTTCCTCACCGGCTCGACGCGCACGCTCTCGCGCGCCGCAGGCACTACCTCGCTCGAAGAGTTTTCCGCCTCGCGCGAAGAAGCTGCGCTTCTCAAAAAGCACGGCGAAGAGGCCAGCGACCTCCTCACCGCCATGCACGAAGTCATCGGTCACGGCTCGGGCAAGCTCAACCCGAAGCTCACGCGCCAGCCCGCCTTCTATCTCAAAGAGTATTACTCGACGCTCGAAGAGGCGCGCGCCGATTTGATGGCTCTCTGGAACGTCTGGGACGCGAAGTCGCGCTCGCTCGGCCTCGTCTCGCACCCCGACGTTGCCAAAGCGATGTACCTGCAAGCCGCCCGCGCCCCGCTCGTACAGCTTCGCTCCATCCCGCAGGGCGACCACATCGAGGAAGACCACCAGCGCAACCGGCAGCTCATCGTCAACTACATCATCGACAAAACCGGCGCAATCCAACTCGTCGAGCGCAACGGCAAGCACTACATGCTCGTCCGCGACTACGAAAAGATGCGCGAGGGCGTCGGGCTGCTGCTCGCCGAGCTGATGCGCATCAAAGCCGAGGGCGACTACGAAGCCGGAAAGGCGCTCGTCGATAAGTACGGTGTCCGCTTCGACCCAAAACTGCGCGACGAAGTGGTCGCCCGCTACAAGCGGCTCAACCTGCCCACCTACTGGACGGGCATCAACCCCGAGCTGACGCCCACCTTCGCCGCCGACGGCACGCTCACCCGCGTCGAGATGACCTACCCGCGCGATTTCCAGCGCCAGCGCCTCTCCTACAGCGCCATGTACGACCCGCGCCTCAGAAGCGCCCTGAATGAGCCCGCGCGCGGCGGAGACAAACGACGCACGACCGCGCGCAAAGCTCCCGCTCCGACGAAGCGCGGCGCGACGCCCGTCGATAGCAGGCGACAGTAAAGTCGGTTCGCGTGCTCGGTTCGTTGCGCGCGACAGTCAAGCTTTGGAGGCGTCGAAGGTTTTGAGCGCGATGCGAAATCAGGACGAGCTTTTCGATGCCCTGAGCCGTTCGGCTTTCCGCGCGCGCTTTCGTCTGCGCGGCAAAGAGCTGGATTACCTGCGGCGCAAAGGGCTGGCGGTCGTCCTCGAACACGCCGCCGACTTCATCGAAAAGCGCCTCGCGCCCGCCTATCCGCCAAACGACGGCAAGCAGACTCCCATGCGTCATCATCCGGTCTTCATCGCGCAGCATGCGACGGCTACCTGCTGCCGGGGATGCCTTGAGAAGTGGCACTCTATCCCGAAAGGCCACGCGCTCGACGCTGAAGAGAAACTCCACGTGCTGGCCGCCATCGAAAGATGGCTGAGACTTCAGGCCGTCGAAGCTACAGATGAAGCTTGAGACAGGATTAAGACGGGCGTGCGCCTCTGTGCATGAAGAGTTTCGCCGGAGGGATGGAGATACCCTCGCGCGTCGAGGCTTCTCTCCGGACGGGCGCGAAGTCGTCTGTGAGAATCAGGGGCTCGCCTTCGATGGGAACTTTGCGCGGGGAGAGCTTGCGGTAATCGCGCGTGCGGCCTCGCACCTGCGCGTAGTAGTCGCGGAAGTGGATGGGCGTAATCTTCAAGCCTTCGAGCCAGTAATAGACGCGCCCGAAGTAGGCGGCGTGAAGCCATCGCTCCCAGGGGCGCGGCTGGTATAACTCACGCTTCAGGCTCGGCGCATAGACCGGAAGCCAGAGGACGTAGACGCCTCTTCGAGCATACTCCGACGTGCGATAGACAATCTTCGGCAGCGACAGATTACTCAGTTGAACTTCGACGGCGACGGGCACGCCGTCGATATACGCCGAGACATCCGGCCTCACCGCGCCCAGGTTTCTCTCCAGCTCGCATTTCCTGACGCGCGGGTGCATCGAGAGGCTTTCGTAGATGGCGAGCTTGGCGCGTCGATGCTCTTCGGATTCGCCGTCGCCGTATTCGCAGTTGAAGGGAGGCTGGTGCGCGAAGTGCGGTGCGAGGATGCTGCCGCGCTTGAGCGTGACTACCTCGCGGCAGCAGAAGCATCTGAACGGGCGCTCGCTCTTGTCGGCCTCCCACGCCCCGACCTTCCGCTCGTCCGACTCTCTTATCGCCGTCAACATCTCCGAACAGTTCCCGTATTTCCGAGCGACATCTAAGCTGATGCGGATTTGAGAGCCTGAAGCAGCCGGGCTGTGGCCTGAACGTCGCAGGCGGCGCGATGGTTTCCGCCTTCGAGACCGTAGTGCGCGCAGGCTTCCGTGAGCGTCGGCGAGCGTCTGGTTCCGACTGCCTTCTTGACGAGCTGCATGGCGCAGCGCCAGCCGCGCTCGCCGGAGCTTTGTTGATAGCGCGAGCAGGTGGCGGCGAAGGCGCGCCGGTCGAAGGCCGCGTTGTAGGCGACGAGCAGACGCCCCTCGACGAGCGACGCGAGGCTCGGCCAGATGTCCGTCCAGACGGGCGCTTGCCGAAACTCCTCGCGCACGAAACGATGGTGTTTCGACGGCGGCGGCAGCGCATTGAAGACCGGCTGCGCCAGAGACTCGAAGACCACCTGCCCCTCCACGTCGCACAACGCGATTTCGACAATCTCAAGCGTCGGCCCCGCGCCGACCGTCTCCGTATCGACAATCAGCGCCCGCTCGTTCAGCTCGTAGATTTCAAGCGGCGGCGTGTAAAGCTGTTTCAGGTTAAAGTGCATAACTCAAGACCGGAAGGGGAAAAGGGGAAGGGGGAAGGGGGAAAGGAAGAGCAGAAATGCTTCCGTGCCTTCGCCCTTTTCCCTTTAACCTTTACCCTTTCCCCCCTTTTTCATCTTCCCTTTTTCATCTTCCCCCTTTTCATTCTGTCTTTCGCCGAAGGCGAGCGCGTTGGCGGCGACTTCGACCGAGGCCGGGTCGAGCTTGCTCTTGTAGATAATCGTCTGCGGTGGGATGCGCGCGAGTGGGTCGCGGCTGCCGCGCAGCTCCTCCCAGGCGGCGACGAGAAAGTTTTTGATGCCGGCGTGCTCAAACTCTTTGAGACGCTCGTGCAAGTGCTTCGGCGTCCAGAAGCCGAGGATTTCCAGATAGACCTTGAAGCCGTCGGGATGGCCGAGGACGAAATCGGGGATGAAGGCGCTCTCGCCGAGGTCTATGACCTCCGCGCTCGGCTCAAGTCGCCAGGGCGTATCGAACTTCGTCCAGCTCTCGGCGAGCTTCTCGTGCGTCGGGTTCTCGTAGGGCATCGCGGAGAGGTAATGAGAGCGAAGCTGTTTCTGTCCACTGTGCAGCTCGAAGTAGGCGCTCGCAGTTCCGGGCTTCTGGGCTATCTCGGCGCGCATGCGCCAGCCCGCGCAGAGCAGGAGCGCGGGCAGGAAGACGGCCATCTGCACGCCGTACTTCTGCGAGCGATGAAACATCGAGACAGGCCCGTCGAGACGTATCTCGTAGCCCTCGGAGACGCTGCCGCGAATGGTGTGAATCAGCCTGTAGGCTTTAATCGCGCCGAACAACTCACGATAACCTTCGGGGCTCTGCGGCTCAATCCAAAGCTGCATCTGCACGCAGCGATAGAGCAGAGCCTGCGCCTGCGCGACATTGTATAAATCCAGAAGCTCGCGCGGCGTCGTGCGCTCAAACTCGACGAGCTTCTGATTCTCCGGCAAATCGGCGTAGAGACTTTCCAGCAGCGCTTCGGGCGGGCACTCAAGCTCGCGCGCCGCTTCGGCGACAACTTCTGCGCGCCGCGCCTCGTCGCCAATCAACGGATGCGCCGCACGCGCACGCAGAAAGAGCGCGCGGCGAATCTCGACAGGATCTTTGGCGGCAGATGTCTCGAACGTACACCTGTCGGTCAGAAGCTTGATGAGCCCTCGCTGAATCTTGTAGTCAGTTCCCGTGCCGACGTAATCGGTGAGCGCGAGGTCGAGCGCCGAGCGCGGGCGTCCCTCGTGCTCGTCGAAGAGAGCGATGAGCGACGAAGCATCGCGCAGGTAGTCGGGGTCTTCCGGGTCAATCAGACGCGGCCCCGTGCGCCCGCCGCGCAGCCAACTCTGTGCGAGGTCTGCCGTCAACATAAGAAACGATGAATGCGGAATGATGAATGCGGAATGAAAACCAAAAAGCTTTCGCCTTTTAATTCATCATTCCGCATTCATCATTCATCATTTGTCTTTGTCCTGTTCATCCTGTCTATCCCTGTTAATTCGCCTGTGGGTCAAACTAGATGAGTCGCCTCACCATCCCGGCTGCTTCTTCCTTTTCGTGGCGCGTGTCGCGGAACTGCTCGCCGCCGCTCCGACGGCTGCTGATGCCCTCTTCGGTCGTGTCGCTCGTCACCACTTCGTAGAGCGTCGCACGCTTGTCGGGCTGCTTGCGGAGGATACGTCCCAGGCGCTGGATGTGCTCGCGCGAAGAGCCCGAGCCGGAAAGCACGATGGCGACGGAGGCTTCAGGAATGTTGACGCCCTCGTTCAAGACCTTCGAGGTGGCGAGCGCGAGCACGTCGCCCCGGTTGAAAGCTTCGAGCCATTCGCGCCGCTCCTTGATGCCGGTCTGGTGCGTGATGGCCGGGATGAAGAACTGCTCGGAGATGCGATAGACCATCTCGTTTTCGGCGGTGAAGATGAGCGTGCGCTCGTCTCTGTGACGGCGCAGCAGCTCGGCCAGCACGCGCAGCTTGGCCTCAGTCCCGAGAGCGATGCGCTTCGACTCGCGGTAGGCCATCATGGCGCGGCGTCCCTGTTCGCTGCGCGCGCTCGCGGCAATGAACATCTGCCAGCCATAGAGACTTCCCAGCTCGATTCCCTTCTCGCTCAGGAAGCGCCGGAAGATTGCGCGCTCCTGCTCGTAGGCAGCGCGCTCTTCGCGGCTCAGTTGCACGTTGATGCGAACGACGCTGTAGTCCGACAGGTACTCGCCCGCCAGCTCGTGCGCTTCGCGTCGATAGACGAAGGGGCCGACGAGCTGTTCGAGCAGGCTGTCTGCGCCGTCGGTTCGCTCGGGCGTGGCCGTGAGTCCGAGGCGGAAGGGCGCGAGCGCCATCTCGGCGGCGTAGCGATAGATGCTGCTCGGCAGGTGATGGCACTCGTCGAAGATGACGAAGCCGAACTGGTTGCCGAGCCGTTCCATGAAGCGAAAGGCGGACGCGTAAGTCGTGACCGTCAGCGCCCCGACTTCGTAGTAGCCGCCGCCGATGAGCCCGACCTCGGCCTGAAAGCATGAGAGCAGAAGGTCGTACCACTGGTTCATCAAATCAATCGTCGGGACGACGACTAAGGTCGAGCGCTTCGTCTGCTCGACGGCCATCTGCGCGACGAGGCTCTTGCCCGCGCCGGTCGGCAGCACCACGACGCCGCAACGCCGAGCGCGCCGCCATGCGTCGATGGCCTCGCGCTGGTAGGGGCGCGGCTCGACCATCAGCTTGGTCGGAAAATCGAACTCGTGATAGGCGCGCGCACGGTCTTCGTAGGGCGTCTTCTGCGCGATGAACTCGCGTATGACGTGGCGATAGCCCCACGCCGGAGCGCGCCAGCGCATCACGCGCTCGTCCCAGCGAAAGAGCGCCGGAGGACGAAACGAGCGGTCAGCGCCGTCGAGCACGAGCGTCCCCGAATCGAACCGAATCACAACAGGCGTCGAACTCATCGCAGTCTTTAAATTACATCACCCGAAGCGGAAGGCAAAGAGATTGAATCATTGATTCATCGAATCATTTTTTCATTGAATCAATGAACCGATGAACCGATGAATCAATTTTTCTTTCTGCTTTGCAGGAAGGAGAGCACGTCGCGCTTCTGTGCGGGCGTCAGCCGCTCAAGCGAATCGGCGTCGTATTTTCTCCTGAGCCAGTCGGCGAGTTGTGCTTCGGTGCGACCGAGGGCGTGGCAGGCGGCGAGGATTTCGCTTTCGAGGTTGCTCGACTCGGGAGGCGTTTGCACGACAATCGGCGCGGGAGGAATGTGCATGTCTTCCACGTCCTGCGTGAAAAACTCGGAGGCGTTGACGGCCAAAAGAGTCGCGGCGATGAGCGCCCTCTTCTGGCTCATCTTCTGGATGGTGTTGACCTGATCGGCTATCTCCGGGTTCGGCACGCGCCCGACCTGCTGATTCTCTATGCTCACGTCGCCTACCGGAAACTTCGCGCCGCAGCCGCCCTTCTTCTTAAAACAGAGCCAGCCGCCTCCGTATTCCTCTTTGCCCTTGATGATGGCCGACTGCCCGCAGTCGGGGCAGATGCGCTGCGCTTCGCGGTAGCGATACTTCGCCTCGCGCGAGTTGCACGAGCCGTCGGCTTCGGCGACGAGCAGGTCGCCCCTGTAGAGCTGGCAGCGATAGAGGTAGTAGAAGAAGGGCTCGCAGTTGTGCTCTTCGCCCGTCCAGTCTTCGATGCGTTCGAGCAGTTGAAAGCGCGTCGAGAGGCCGAAGAAGGTTGTGAGCTTTTCCGCGCCGGGCTTGAGCAGGGTGAGTTTTTCCGTGCCGGGAATCATCCCGTAATCGACATCACGACGAAGCACGCGGCTGACGAACTCCGTAATCGTGTTGTAACGCTCGACGGCCAGCTCAATCGACATCGCAGGCATGAACTGCGACCTGTCCACGGGAGCGAGCGCGCCCGTCGCCAAAAGATGTGTCTCTGTCGGCTCTTGGCTCATAAACTCTTCGATGCGTGCGTCGCAGCCGTCGCGCCCTCTCGTGCGGTCGAAGAAACGGGCGACTGCTGCTGCGGCGACGGCTCGACCACGCGTGCGGCGACGAGCGTGATGCGCTCTCCGCCGCAGGCGCAGGGCGCGTCGTCCTGCACCATCTCGCCGTCGAGGATGAGGGTGAAGGCGTGCGCGCAGATGGGGCGGTCGTCCGTCCACAGACGCTCCAGACGCTTGATGCGAACTTTATTCATGCTGCCCTCGGCGCTTCGAGGCGACTTAAAAAGGTATCTCGTCCTCTTCCATCTCCGACGTAGCACTCGCCGTGCGTCCGCCGCTCGCCTGTCGCGCCGCCGGTCTCTCGCCTCTGCCCTGCTCGACCTGCCTGACCGGGATGCCCTCGCGCTCCGAAGCGCCGCCGCCGTCGATGAACTGCACGTCGTTCGCGTTAAGCTCCAAAGTGTAGCGCTGCTTGCCTTCCTTGTCCGTCCACTCTTCGACGTGCAGCCTGCCCTCGACGTAGACGCTGCGCCCCCGCGTCAGATACTTCGAGACCGCCTCGGCCTGCTTGCCCCAAACCGTCACGCGAAACCAGGTCGTCAAGTCCTGCTGCTCGCCCGTGCGGTCTTTGCGCCGCTCGTTCGACGCCACGCTGAAAGTGCAGACCGGCGTGCCCTGCGGCGTGAAGCGCAGCTCCGGGTCACGACCGAGATTCCCGACCACGATTATCTTGTTGAATGACATCCTTCGTTTTCCTCTTTACTGTCGGCGACGTTTTGCGCCCGACTTCCTGACGTTTCGTTTGATTTCGGCGATGAGTGATGCGCCCCCTGCGTTGCAAACGTGGAACAGTGTATCACACGTAACAGTCGGTGTATAGAATAGTCTCTGCGAGATAGCGTTGACGCCTTCGCCGCGTCCGTGTTAGCTTGCCGTCGCTCCCGGCATTCAACCCCAAGCCCCGGCTCTGACGGACAACTCGCCGTCTGACAACCTCGACCTGCTCACTCAAACCGACTCGAAGGAGATTTCAAACATGCGCAAAATCACTCGCTTCTGCGTAGCTTTGCTCGCTGCGCTCGCGCTTCATGCCGCCTCTGCGGACGACCGGCGCGTCTTCGCCCAAGTGTTCCTGACTCATTGGGGGATGAGCACCGACAAGCCTGTTCCGGCGGATTACACCGGTGATAGACAAGCGGAGATAGCAGTCTTTCGTCCGAGCGAGAGCAACTGGTACATCAAAGACTTCGCGCCTTCGCCGCCGACGGCCTATCACGTCGGCTGGGGCCTGGCCTCCGACGTGCTCGTGCCTGCCGATTACGATGGTGACGGCAAGGCCGATGTCGCCGTCTATCGCCCCGACGACGGACATTACCGCATTCTTCAAAGCTCTAACAACACGCCGCGCATCGTCCAGATAGGCGTGAGCGGCGACATCGCCGTCCCCGGCGACTACGACGGCGACGGCAAGGCCGATGTCGCCGTCTGGCGTCCCGGCAACGGCAACTGGCTCATCCTCCAGAGCAGCAACGGCCTTCTCAGGACGCACCAATGGGGACTCAGCACAGACCAGACTGTTCAGGCGGATTACGACGGCGACGGTAAGACCGACATCGCCGTCTGGCGTCCGAGTGAGGGCAACTGGTACATCATCGGCAGCACGTCAGGCGGGAGGGTCAAGGGTTGGGGAGCCAGCACGGATAAGCTCGTGCCCGGCGATTACGACGGAGATTTCAAAGCCGACATCGCCGTCTTTCGTCCGAGCGAGGGCAACTGGTACATCCTGCAAAGCGCCACGAACACGGTGAGACTCGTCAACTGGGGCGACACCATCAACCTCGGCGACGTGCTCGTCCCCGCCGACTATAACGGCGACTGCATCACCGACATCACGGTCTGGCGTCCGAGCGAAGGCACCTGGTATTCCATCCAGAGCGAGAACGGCCCCTGCCAGGAAACAGACCCTCTCTAAGCCTGCTCCGGCGAAAGGCAAAAGGCAAAGGTGGAGCGCAAGCCGCTTTCGGATTTATGCTTCACCTTTGCCCTGTGCCTTTTTCCTTTTGCCTTCAATCCTGTGCATCCTGTCCATCCATGTTAATTTGCTTTCGTAAGTTGACGAACGAGTTTCGGGGGTTTGATACACATGCAGCACGTTGTACTTCTCGGCGATTCTATTTTCGACAACGCGGCCTACGTCCGGGGCGCTCCCGACGTGATTCGCCAACTCCGTCAGCTTCTGCCTTCAGGCTCGACGGCGACGCTCAAGGCCATCGACGGCAGCGTGACGCGAGACATACGGCGACAGTTGGCGGGCATCCCTTCCGACGCCACGCATCTCGTCGTCAGCATCGGCGGAAACGATGCGCTCAGGCATACCAACATCCTCAACACTGCCGCGCGCTCAAGCGCCGAAGTTCTCTCGCGCATCGCCGACATCGCCGACGAGTTTCAGCGCGACTACCGGCAGATGCTTCAAACCGTCCTCAGCCTGCACCTGCCGACAGCCCTCTGCACCATCTATTACCCGCGCTTCCCCGACCCGTTTCTGCAAAGGCTCGCCGTGACCGCCCTCTCCATCTTCAACGACTGCATCATCCGCGAGGCTTTCACGCATAGACTTCCGCTCATCGACCTGCGTCTCGTCTGCGACGAAGACACAGACTACGCCAACCCTATCGAACCCTCCGAGCGCGGCGGACAGAAGATTGCCTCGGCCATCCGAAACCTGCTCGCGCATCACGACTTCGCACGACCGACGACCGAGGTCTTCATCCGTTAGCAGCCGCTCGCCGCGCCTCTCAAAACACGACCCGCGAGGCCGGAAGCGAGGCTGCTAAATCGGCGGGCTCGATGGCCGGATTTTCTGGAAGTCGCGTCGCTCCATTCCAGAAAATATCTTCTCCGATTGCCTCATTTAGAGGCTGTTAAATTTGTGTAGACAAGAGGTTTTCGCTATGCAAGAATGAATTTGCGTTGCCTTCCCCTTCGGGCAGCGTGCAAGGCCGCTCGCGCCTCTCGTCGTCAACGTCAAACTCGCCAGAATCCCTTCATTCTCCTCAATCCGGTCAAACCCTTCGATGCTTTCTCTCTATCGCACACTGATTGCCCAACACGCGCGCCAGCTTACGCCCGTGCGGTGTGCCGAGCAGACCATCACGCAGCTTCAACACTATTTTGAAGACGTGGTGCTGGAGAACAATCTGGCGGCGCTCGTGGTCGAGAGCCTGCCTTCGATGTCGGAGCGGTCTCTGCGCGACCTTGCTCGTGTGCGCGAAGTCGGGCGCGCCGCCAGGCATGCCTTCTTCTTCGTCGCCGCCGAAGACGCGCTCAACAAAGTGATGCTCTCGACGAAGGAATACGAGCGCGCGCCGGTTCTCTTGAAACGCGCGGGCGGCGCGACGCCAATGACGACGGGGGCGCAGGGCGACGGCGCAGACTTCGAGCGGTTCGTCGTGATTGCGGATGCGCGCTTCTCTGCGGTGCTGGCGTCGATGCGCGAGCCGGGCGAGGATGGCGATAGCGGCGGCGGCATCGACGTGGTCTGGTCGTTCGAGCCGGACATCGTCTATTCGGCGCTCGAATACCTGATGGCGCGCGTCACGGCGGAGAACCCTTTTCAGGCTTCCACCTTCGCCGAGGCCGTGCGCGGCTGCATGCCGAAGACGACCTCTCTGCAACTGACTCTCTCCGTCACGACTAAGCTCGCGCGACTGATGCAGGAACAGGCCGTGCGCGAAATCGCCGTCAACCGCATCGCCACAGCCATCCGCAGCTCGCTCGAACTCTCAAGCATCCTGCAAACCACCGTCAACGAAGTCGGGCGCGCGCTCGGCGCACTGCACAGCGCGCTCTGCGTCGAAGGCGACACGGGTCAGCCAGCCCTGACCAACTGTTATTTCCGCGACGGCGCGGAAGACGAAGCCGAGCGCACCGAAATCTTGAGCGACCTCAACGCCTACAGCGTCCGCCTCGGCGGGCGTCTCAAGATTTACGTGCAGGACGGCTGCCTCGGCGCGGAAGAGACGGGCGCGGGGACGCGCCCTCTGGCCGTCGTGCCGCTCATCTATCACGAGCGTTTCATGGGCGCTTTGATGGTGCGCCTCGACGATGCGAAGCGCGTCTGGCAGGAGAACGAGATACTTCTCATGCGGACGGTGGCCGACCAGGTGGCCGTCGCCGTCAATCACGCGCGGCTCTTCGCGCAGATGCAGCAGATGGCCTTGACCGACGCCCTCACAGGCTGCTTCAACCGTCGCTCCTTCGAGATGCAGCTTGAGCGCTATCTTCATCTGGCGACGCGCATGCGCCAGCCCGTCTCGCTCATCATGCTCGACATCGACAACTTCAAGCTCGTCAACGACCGCTACGGCCACGACGTTGGCGACGAGGCTTTGCGCCATCTGGCCGACGCCCTGCGCGAGGTGGTTCGGGGCGCGGACATCGCGGCGCGCTACGGCGGCGAAGAGTTCGCCGTGATTCTCCCGGAGACCGGGCTGGACGGCGCGACGCTCGTGGCCGAACGCCTGCGCGCGCGCATCGAGCAGATGGAAGTTCCCTTCGTCGGCCACATCACGGCCTCCTTCGGCGTCGCCACCTTCCCCGTCCACGCCGGCTCGCGCGACCTTCTCCTGACGACCGTTGACCGCGCCCTCTACGAAGCCAAGAAGAGCGGGCGCAACCGCGTCTGCACTCCCCCCGAGTCCGCAGATGAAATCGACCTCACCGACGAAATCTTCGCCCCCGACCGAGACATTCAAAACAACGCCCTCGCCGCCGACCACCTCGACGAATCTTCTCTCTCAAACATCGCCGACACCGCCGAACAAATCACAATTTAGAGGTCGGAGGTCAGAGGTCAGAAGTCAGTGAAAGACAGAAGCTCCGCGCAGAGCTTTTGCTTTTACCGACCTCCGACCTCTGACCTCTTTCTCTGTTTGTCTTTAAGGTATGAAATCGCGCATCATAGGCGCGAGGGATTCAAAGGCAGGGGCGTCTGTGTTCGGGTTTGTGCCGAGGGGCGGGCGTGGTTTGGGCTTATGCAGGATTTGAGAAGATTCGCGCGGTATTTCCGGCCTTATAAAACGTCTCTGGCGTTGGGCGTGCTCTGTATTCTGGCATCGGTCGTCATCGGACTTCTGGTTCCGGCCATCGTCGGGCGCGCGGTGGACGACCTGCGCGTGGGCGTCACCTTCGAGAAGATTACGCGCTACGCTTTGACGATTCTCGGCGTCAGCTTCGTGAGCGGCATCTTCCTTTTCCTCCAGCGCCGTATCATCATCGGCATGTCGCGCCACGTCGAATACGATTTGCGGCAGGACTTCTACGCCCACCTGCAACACATGCCGCTCTCCTTCTTTCAGGCCAACCGCACGGGCGACCTCATGGCACGCGCGACGAACGACCTCTCGGCGGTCAGGCAACTGGCCGGGCCGATGATTATGTACACGCTCCAGACCGTCTTCGTCGTGCTCATCATCCTCCCTTTGATGCTCAGAATCAGCGTGCGTCTCACGCTGCTCCTGTTCGTGACGATGCCGCTCGTCTCCCTGACGGTGAAATACTTCGGCCAGCAGGTGCACGTCCGCTTCGAGAAGATACAGGAATTCTTCGCGCAGATTTCGGCGCGGGCGCAGGAGAACTTTTCGGGCGTCAGGGTGGTGCGCGCCTACGCGCAGGAAGAGTCGGAGATTTCCGCCTTCAACGATTTGAACCGGCAGTATGCCGAGCGCAACCTCTCGCTCGTCCGCATCTCGGCCGTGATGCGCCCGCTCCTGCAATTCGTCATCGGCACGGGCTACGTGCTCATCATCTGGTACGGCGGACGGCTCGCCGTGCGCGGCGAAATCACGGTCGGGCAGGTGACGGAATTTATTCTCTACCTGACGCGGCTCATCTGGCCGCTCATCGCGCTCGGCTACGTCGTCAATCTCTACCAGCGCGGCACGGCCAGCCTCAAGCGCATGAACTCGATTTTCTCCGTCGCACCTGCGATAGCCGACCACGCGGGCGTCAGCGAGCAGCCCGCGATACGCGGGCATATCGAATTTCGCAACCTGACCTTCGCATACAACGAACACAGCGCGCCCGTCCTTCGTGACATCAACCTGCGAATCGAGGCCGGGCAGGCGGTCGCCTTCGTCGGGCGCACGGGCACGGGCAAATCGACCTTGATGAATCTCATCCCGCGTCTACTCGAAGCGCCGCCCGGCACGCTCTTCATCGACGGCGTCGAGGCGCGCGACTATCCGCTTCGACAGCTTCGCTCCGCAGTCGGCTACGTGCCGCAGGAGACCTTTCTCTTTAGCGACACGCTGGCCGAGAACATCGCCTTCGGCGTCGAGCAGGCCGAGCGCGCAGAAGTTGAATGGGCGGCTGAAATCGCGGGCTTGAGCGACGACGTGCGCTCGTTTCCCGAAGGCTTCGACACGATGGTCGGCGAGCGCGGCATCACACTTTCGGGCGGGCAGAAGCAGCGCACGGCGATTGCGCGCGCCGTGCTTCGCCAGCCGAAGATTCTGATTCTCGACGACGCGCTCTCCTCGGTCGATACCTACACCGAAGAGAAGATTCTGGCTCAGCTTCGCGGCGTCATGCGCGAGCGCACGTCGCTCATCGTCTCGCACCGTGTCTCGACCGTCCGCGACGCCGATTTAATCTGCGTCCTCGAAGAAGGGCGCATCATCGAGCGCGGCACGCACGAAGAGCTGCTCGCGCGCGGCGGCGAATACGCCTCGCTCTACGAGCGCCAACTGCTCGAAGAAGAGCTGGCCGCGAGCTGATACGCATTGGAAGAAAGGAGTCAGAATCAGCATGAGCACGGAAGAGAATAGACCGGCAGGAGAGAACTCGGACTCGCGCTATCGCAATCTGATGCTCATCTGGATAGCGCAGTTGATGTCGTTTGCTTTTCTCTCTCTCCTGCCGATGTTGGTCGGGAAGCCAATCGATGCCGCCGACGCTGACGACACTCTGCGACAGATTTTTTTTGCGATAGGCGTGACGACACTCATTCTCTCTTTCGTGCTCAAGAGACGCATGCTCTCGCGGGCTATTGAACGGCAGGACGCGAGACAGGTGCAGGCCGGTTACATCCTCGCTTTCGCGCTGTGCGAAATGACCGGGCTTTCGGGCGTCCTGATACACTTAACGAAGGGCGCAACCTCCATCTACCATTTACTATTGGCTCTCGGATGGTTCGGCCTGCTTCTGCACTGGCCGCGCCGTTCGCACCTGACGGACGCCTCTTTTAAAAGCGGAGGGTTCGGGGCAAACGAATTTTAGAGAAAGCTCGAAGGTTAAAGTGGCAACGTCAGTCCAACAATTTCACGAAGAGGAAGCCATCGGGAAGAAGCTCGACCAGGGCATCGCGCGAAGGCTCGTGCGTTACCTGCGGCCTTACCTGCGCGTGCTCGTGCCCGCCCTGCTGCTGACGCTTGTCTTGAACGCCCTGCGCATCACGCAGCCGAAGTTCACGCAGTATGCGATTGACTGGCACATCGTTCCGCGCCGTCTCGAAGGTCTTCAGTGGGTGGCGCTGGTCTTTCTCGGCGTGCTGCTTTTGACGTTCGTCTTCTCTTACGTGCAAACCGTGCTGCTTGAGACGGTCGGCCAGCGCGTGATGTACGACTTGAGGAGCGAGCTTTACCAGAAGCTACAGCATCAGGAGGTGGCCTACTTCGACAAGAACCCGGTCGGGCGCGTGATGACGCGTCTTACTTCGGACGTGGACGCCTTGAACGAGCTGTTCACCTCGGGCGTCATCGACGTGCTCGGCGACGTGGTGATGATTGCCGCCATCGTCGGCATCATGCTCTGGATGGACTGGCGTCTGACTCTGGTCACGCTCGTCACCGTACCCTTGCTCTTCGCCGCGACCACCTGGTTTCGCAAGCACGCGCGGCGCGGCTACGACATGGTTCGCACGCGCCTTGCGCGCATCAACTCGTTTCTACAGGAACACCTGACGGGCGCGCAAACCGTCCAGATTTTCAACCGCGAAGAGAAGTCTTTCTCCAAGTTCCACGACCTCAACGACGATTACCGCAACGCCAACGTCGAGACAATCTTTTACTACTCGGTCTTCTTTCCGCTCGTCGATTTAATCGGCGCGGTCGGCATCGCGCTCATCATCTGGTGGGGCGGCGGCTACGTCTTGCAGAATACGACGGAGCGCGAAGTGCTCTCGCTCGGCGCGCTCGTCGCCTTCATACAGTATTCGCAGCAGCTCTTTCAGCCCATCCGCGACATCTCCGACAAGTACAACGTGCTTCAATCGGCGATGGTGGCCTCGCAGCGCATCTTTCGCACGCTCGATTTGCCCCTCCAGATTGAGACGCCCGCCGAGCCGAAGAAGACCGAGCGCGCTCGCGGCTCGATAGAGTTTCAAAACGTCTGGTTCGCTTACAAGGATGAGGAATGGGTCTTAAGAGACCTGTCCTTCCGCGTCGAGCCGGGGCAGTCCGTCGCGCTCGTCGGCCACACGGGCTCGGGCAAGACGACGATTACAAACCTGCTCATGCGCTTCTACGACGTGCAGCGCGGGCGCGTACTGCTCGACGGCGTGGACGTGCGCGAGTGGGATTTGCGCGCGCTCAGGGAGAATTTCGCCGTCGTCTTGCAGGACGTGTTTCTCTTCAGCGGCACAATCGAGAGCAACATCCGCCTCGGGCGCGAGGAGATTGGAGAGGAGCGCATCCATTGGGCTGCGCGCGAAGTTCACGCCGACGACTTCATCCGCCGTCTGCCCGGCACATACAAGACGGAAGTGCGCGAGCGCGGCGCGGGTCTCTCAGTCGGGCAGAAGCAGCTCATCAGCTTCGCCCGCGCGCTGGCCTTCGACCCGGCGCTCCTTATCCTCGACGAAGCCACAAGCTCCATCGACACCGAGACCGAACAGCTCATCCAGCAGGCCATCGAGCGCGTCATGCGCGACCGCACCTCGCTCGTCATCGCGCACCGCCTTTCCACCATCCAGCGCGCCGACCGCATCATCGTCATGCATCACGGCGAGATACGCGAGCAGGGCTCGCACCAGGAACTGCTCGCCGCGCGCGGTCTCTACTGGCGTCTCTACAAACTCCAGTACGCCGACTCTTCGCGCGACGACGAGAGCACGGGCGAACCCTTGAGCCCTCGTTTGCAGTACGGCGACTGAGGAGGCGCTCCAACCTCAAACAAATCAAGTGGTCTGCCTCAAGGTCGTCCTCGCTTGCCCGCCGCGCTCGCTCTTTGGGAGCACGGCGCAGGCGGGTTGAGGTACGGCGCGCTGTAGTCGCAGACCTTCTCGAACTCCGGCTGGTGGCGCAACAACTCGAACGCACGCTTCAAGTCTTCCTCCATCATCGCCGACAAATCGGTCGAGAATACCTTCACCACACCATCAGTTCCCCAGGCGGCCACCTGAGACCCATTCGGCGAGAACTGGACTGAGTAGACCTGCTCGGCGAAGCCGGTGAAGGTGGCGAGGGGTTGGCGGGTAGCCGTATCCCACAGGCGCACCGTGCCGTCTCGTCCCGAAGTGGCGATAAGCTGGCCGTCTGGCGAAAACTCTGCATTGGTGACGCCGCCTTTGTGTCTCTGAAGAGTCGCCAGCAGCTTGCCCGTCCATGCGTCCCAGAGCTTCGCCGTATTATCTTCGCTGGCCGTCAGGAGCAGTTTGCCGTCGGGCGAGAAGGTGGCGGCTGTGACATCGCCCGCGTGGAAGTCCTGTAGCGTAAAGCGCAATTTACGGGTCTGTGCGTCCCACACCTGCGCCGTTTTTATCTGGACGATGATGATACTGCGTCCGTCCTTCGAGAAATCTACTTGCCCGCCTCCGAACCCTAACTCGCGGGGGAGGTCGCCTTCGAGCGGTTCGAGCTGCGCGCCGGTATGCGTGTCGTAGAGGAAAGCTTTCTTGTCTGAAATCTGCACGACCATCCGCTTGCCATCGGGCGAAAAGATGCGTGTGCCGGAGAAGTAGGCCGACGGCAGTTTGGCGACATTCTTTCCGCTCTGCGCGTCCCATAGATTCACCGTGCTGCTAAGGCTGCGTGTCAGGATGCGCGCGCCGTCGGGCGTAAACGTGGCCGTGACGATTGGCCGTTTGTCTTCGGAGGCATCGAGAGTCAGGAGCAGCTTGCCCTCGCTAATATCCCAGACCTGCGCCGTGCCGTCTTCGCAGGCGACAGCCAGCCGCCCACCATCGGGCGAAAAACTCACGTTGCGCGCCGATTCGTTAATGGCGAACCCCTTGAGCTTACGCCCCGTCGCGACATCCCACAGTTGAGCCGTCGTGGGTACAATCTGATTAAGCGTGACGAGCAGACGACCGTCGGGCGAGTAGGCGACGTGGTTGAATTTATCGTCGAGCGTGGCGAGCGAGTGGTCGGCGGCTATATTCCAGAGGCGCGCCGTGTAATCCCCGCTCGTGGTGATAACCTGCTTGCTGTCGGGCGCGAAAGCAAGGTGAGTGACGAGCCCGGTGTGTCGTCCCTCTAGCGTGGCGACGGGTCTGCCGTTGTCGGACTTCCAGAGTTGCAGCCCTTGCGAGCCGTCAGTTACCAGAAGCTTGCCGTCGAGTGAATAGGTGAGCACGCTCTTGACCCCTTTGGTATAAGGCAAACGTCTCGCCCTCTTAAGACTGGCATCCCATATCTCTATTGAATTGTCTTTGACGTAAGCGAAACTCCTACCGTCGGGCGATACCCTGCCGGGAAGAGATTCATCGTCTAAATACCAGTAACCTTCATTCAGCTCCCACTTTTCACCTGTCTTCATATTGAAAGCCGCCAGCCCGCTGCCGCCCTGTTTCTCCAAGAGCAGGTGCGAGCCGTCGCGGGAGAAGGCCACAGAGTCGAACCTTGAGTTCATCAGCTCAGGAATGAGCGACGGCAGTTGTCGCCCCGTTTGCGCATCCCAGAGGCGTACGGAAGAATCTCTCCTTCTGGTCACAATCAGTTTTCCGTCGGGCGAGAAGAGGGCTAAGTCAGTTCCTCTGGAGCTGACGTTTCTCTCCTCCATGCGCAACGCCAGAAGCTCTTTGCCCGTATGCGCATCCCACACTCGCGCAACGTCGTCCCCATTCTCTTCCAAGCCGATAGTGAGGATGCGCGAGCCATCGGGCGAGAACATGGCGGAGAAGGCTGCTTGTGTAGAGGGACTCTCAAGCTTGAGTATCAGCTTGCCCGTCTGCGTGTCCAACACCTGTGCCCCTTGACTAGTCGGAGCGACCAATCGTGCGCCGTCGGGTGAGAATACTCTGGAGGCAGCAGCCTTGAGATTGGAATCCGTATAAATCACGCTGCTTCTGAGCCCCTCGTCAGCTCTCACCAATGGCGCTGCGGCGAGGGGTTGTCCATCGGATGTCCACAAGCGCAAAGTGCCATCATTGCTCACGGTTGCAACGCGCTTGCCGTCGGGTGAGTAGGCGGCGGCGATCACTTCGCCGGTGTGACTGCGCAGGGGGAGCGAATGACGGACGGAGGTGACGGCAGCGTTGAGTCCGCCGATGGCCGAGGGCGGCGGCGCGGTCTGTTTGGCGAGGCTGGAGGCGACGGCCTCGACGCCCGCCGCCAGCGCGTCGAACTCTCTGCCGGGAATGTCGGCGAGAATCGTGGCGCTCGCGCCAAGCTCGGAGAGCGCGGCGCGCTCTGCCTGAAGACGTTCCGCTTCGGCCACCTTCGTCGCGGCGATAGCGTTGGCCTTCTCCGCTTCGGCGCGCTCGGCGCTGGCGCTGGCAAGGCGAGCCTGTTCTTCGGCGCGTCGGCGTTCCTTCGAGGAGACCTCCTCGGCCTGCTTCGCACGGTCGCGCTGCTCTTCGGCTAACAGTTGCTGTTCTTCAGCCTTCTGTTTTTGTAGCCGCTCCTGCTCTCTCGCATCGTAGGCGACGTTAAGCGCCGCGGTCGCTTTGTTCTTCTCACGCTCGGCCATAACTTTGGCCTCTTGCGCCGCTTTGGTCTGGTCGCGGGCGGCGCGACGCTGCTGAAAGGCGTAGAGGGTCAGGCCAAACATCGCAATCATCAGGAAGCTTCCGACGATGGATGCCAGCCGCAGGCGTCGAACGAGCATTCGCTCGCGCGCGAGCTGCGCCTGGGCGGCGGCGTTCTCGGCTGACTGGCGCGCCAACGCTCTTTCGGTCTCGGCAAGTTTCTGCGCCGCCACGTAGCGCGAGCGCCAATCGAGGATGGCGGGGCCGAGCACGTCGTGAAAAAGCTCGTAGCGTTCGGCCTGACCGGGGACGGAGACTTTCCGAAGGATGCTCACGTCCTGTCCGCGACTGAGCAGCGTGAGGACGGATTGCACGTCCGTCTCTTTCAATTCAGCCCAGGAGGCGAGAGCAGCGGGCTGCTGCGCTATCTTCGAGCCCGTCGGCGTGACGAGGAAGCGCAGGATGGAAGCGGCGATTGATTGCTGCGACTCGTCGAGCTTGCTCATCACCAGATCGAGGTGGCGGCGCGCAATCTCCCGCGCCCCGCCAAGCTCTTCAAAGGTCGCAAGGCGCATCACGTTTGAGCCGGAGTCTCGCTCGGCCTCCCAGAGACGCGTCAGGACGAGCTGAAGAAAAGGCGTCTCGATGCGCGTCGAAGGAGCGACGACCTGGCGGCTCGCCTTCTCCTGCCCGACGGCTTCGAGCGTCTTGGTCTCGCCTTCGGTGAAGTGTCCGGGTCTGACCTGCTCGACGATGTTTGCGACGAGCGCGGCTTCAATCTCCATCCGGTGCGCTGGATGCTTTTCGTTGTAGACGCGCAGGGGCTCGCGGATGGCTTCTTCGGCGGCCTCGGGCGTGAGGTTTTCCAGGCGCAGAAGATTCGAGAGCAGGTTGGGGATGCGCGCGCGGAAGCGGTCGAGCTTGCTCAATTCCTCTTCGCGCATCGAGAGCATGAAGTTGACGCCGGTCTCCTGCCGGTTGACGGCGCGCGCAAACTCGGCGTCGAAGCCCGACGCGCCGGTCGTCGTCGAATGATAGAGGAAGTATTCCTCGAACTGGTCGAAGATGAGAAGGATGCTATGGCGAAACGTTTCGGCGCAGGCGACGAGCAGGTCGTCGAGCGGCAGCTTGTCGAACAGCAAGCTGACGATGCTGCTACCGAGCGAATCTCTCTTTCCGAGGGCTTTCATTACCGCGCGCAGAACGCTCTCGGGCGTCTGCTTCGTGCTCTCGGCGACGGCCTTGAGCACTTCGTTCTTGAGAAGGAGGTTGAAGGTGTCGCTCTGCCAGGAATTGAAGTAGACGACCGTCACGCGCCGTCGCTCTTTGAGAAACGGAATCACGCCCGCGCGCAGGACGGAGGATTTGCCGACGCCGCTCGTGCCGTAGAGAATCGTCAGGGGCGCGACGTAGAGGTTCGAGGCGATAATCTCCTGGTCATTCTCGCGTCCGAAGAAGTATTCGCGGTCTTCCTCGGTGTAGGGCTGCAATCCTTTGTAGGGGCAATGGGAAGGGATGGGATGAGTAGTCATAGCATCGCCGCCGCTCGGGCGTTGGAAGGCTGTTTGAAAAGTTCTTCGTAAAGTTCTTCGTCAGGCTCTCGCGTCAGTGTTTGAGCAGCCTCTCGACGAAGTGGTCGATGTCCATGTTGTAAATATCGACGCCGCGTCTCTCCCAGAGCTTCTTTTCGAGGCGGGAGGGTCGATACTGAATCGCCCACGAAGGCTCGTCCGAGTCGTCTGTGCGCTTGTTGGCCTCCTGAATCTTGAGGACGGCGTTTAAGTTCTTGAGGACGACGCGGAGATTCCAGTCGCGCAGGCCGTAGCCGAGGAAGAGAAACTGCCGCATGCTGAAATAGGCCATGAACTGCGTGGGGATGGCGGCCTGAATCGTCATGCGGTGGAGAAAATCTATGTAGTCTTCCTCGGTGATGACGTAGCTGTCGTCGCGGTAGGGTCGGTCTTCGTCTTCGTCGAGCGCCTGCGCGGCTTCGCCCTTGTGCCATGAGCGGACGACCGTGCCGTGCATCTTGTAGATGACGGTGGTCGAGCGCAGACGCTCGGTCATCGGCAGCACGTTCGGAGCTTCGGCGACGGGCTCGGTTTCGCCGTGCTTCCACCAGAGGACGGCTCCGGCCATGTCTGCGCGGTCGGTCGGATGAACGACGAGGTCGAAGGGACGCCCGGCTGCTTTGAAGGCGCGCTCGGTGAGGTCGTCGTAGTTGGTGGTGACGATGAGCAGGGGCTTTTCGATGCTGGCGAGGTAGTGATGAATCCTGTGCGGCGTGTAGTCCTGATTGAACCTTTCGTGCAGAATCTCTCGGAGGCTGCGTCGCCCGCTCGTCTCGACGAAGTAGGAAGCGACCTTCGCCAAATCGTCGAGGTCTGCGTCGGCGTCGGCCGGGAAGTTGGCAAGCTCGGCGAGGTAGCGCGAAAGCTCCGCGCCGCTCGGCAGACCGGCGGGCTGCTGCGCCGCGCTTCCTTCCGCCTGCGCCGCAGGCGCGCTACGACTCACGCCCGCGCCGAGAAACGGCACGACTCGCCCTCGTTTCAAAGCTCTGGCAATCGCTCCGTAAGGCGGCTCTAATTCCGCGTTTCCCGCCCCGTCCATACTCTGCTTACTTCTCCTTTATGTGAGCAACGACGCCCGCCCAATCGTCCGCTCAATTGCCTTTGTAGGGACGCTCGGGAGAGCGTTTGACCTGCGGCGTGCGAACGGTTTTTGGCGGTTCGCCGCGCTTCTCCGGCTCTCGCCCTGCTTCGTTCTGCTCAGTCTGTTTTCGTTTGCTCTCAAGCTCCGCCTGCTTTCTTTTTGTATCCGCGCCGGTCTCGTTCTGCTCGGCGTTCCGGTTCGTCTCTCCGAGCGTGATGTTTAGGCGAATGCCGTCGGGCTCGATGGGCGCGCGGGTGTCTTCAAACCAGAATTCGTACTGCCTCGGCCTGATGACTTTGGCGTTCTCGTAGCCGGGCACGTATTTGAGATTGACGGTCGCCCAGCCGGAGTTGTTGAGCTGGTTCGCTATCGAAGCGGCTTCCTGCTCGTCGCTCTTGCGAAAGTAGCGCAGCTCTCTCGCCTTGGGCCCGCGCGCGACGCGCTCGATGCCGGGCACGGTGTAGTCTTTCTCTTCAAGCTGCGCTTCGAGCTTCTTGGCGTCGCCGCGCATTCGCTCGTCGGTGATTTGCAGGAAGATGATGGGCGAGAGCGTGGCCGGGTTGTCGTCGTCAGGGACGGTGTGGACGGACTTCGCCTTGCGAAGCAGGACGGAAATCTCTTTGGCCTGCGCCGGTTCATTCTTCTCCAGAAGCTCTTCGATGGCCGGGACGAGGGCGTGCGGCAGCGTCTCTTCCTGTGCGAGTCGCCTGACGTTTTCTACCGCCGCCCGTCTATCCTCCGCGTTGTCGCTCGAAAGGTCTTGCATGAGGGCGATGGCTTTCTGGTAGATGAGAAACTCCCTGTATTCCTGTTCAGCCTCTTCCTTGTCCTTCTCCGCCTCCTGCTGCTCGCGCTCGGCCTCCAACTGCCTGCGCTGAGCTTCGGCCAGCTGCCTGTACTGGTAGATGCCGACGCCTGCGGCGAGGACGACCGCAGCAAGCAGAGCCGCGCCGACGTAGAGGAGACGCTTGCGGCGCGCACGCTCGCGCAGGCGCGCAAGCACGTAGCGCGAGCGCCAGTCGAGGACGGCTGAAGCGAGCACGTCGTGGAAAATCTCGTAGCGCGGGGCGGAGGGCTGGTCGGGCGGAGGGTCAACCGAGCGCAGGATGCGCACCTCGCCGCTCGAAAGCGCTTTGAGCACGGCGCTGATTTCGGCCTGCGGCATCGTGGCATAGTCGGCGAGGTCGCGCACCGTGTGGGCTATCTTCGTGCCGGAGGGCGTGACGAGGTAATGAAAAATGCTGGCGGCGACGTGGCGCTCCCAGGCGGGCAGCGCGCTCATGGCGGCGTCGAGGTGTGTGCGGACGATGCGCTCTGCGTTTCCCAACGCCTTCAGGGTTTGCAGGTGGAGCACGCGCGAGCCTGCCGCCATCTCTTCGTTCCAGAGACGCACGAGGACGAGCTGTAGATACGGCGTCTCAATCTGCGACTCGATGTTCTTTTCTCTTACCATGCCGCGCCCCGCTTCGCCGAGCACGACCTGACCGGCTTCGACCTGCTTCAAAACTTCTTCGACCAATTCGGGCTCGATTTGGACGGGGCTTCCGTCCTGCGCGTGAAGCTGATTGTAATGCTCGATGGGCTTGACGATGGCGGCGCGGGCGGCCTCCGAGTTGAGATGCTCGATGCGCAGGTAGTTGTCGAAGAGCGTCGGGATGCGACCCTCGAAACGGTCGAGGCGCGCGAGCGCATCTTCGCGCAGCGAGATGAGGAAGCTGACGGGCGCATCCGTCTTCGACACGGCGCGGGGAAATTCCGAGGCGAAGGCGTCGTCCTGCGGATGATAAAGAAAATACTCCTCGAACTGGTCGAGGATGAGCATGAGCCGCCGGTTCAACTTCGCCGCGCAGTCGGAGAGAAACTGTTCGAGCGGCGCTCGCTCGTCGAGCGCGAGCGGCTTCGAGTCGCCGGTCTTCGAGTCGTCAGGCTTTGAGCCATCTCCCGCCACCCTCGCGGCGGCCTTCGAGACGGCGGCCTTGAGGTCAACGGCGGGGTCGGTCTGCCACGAGTTGAAGTAGACGACGAGCACGTCGTCGCGCTCGCGCATTTGGCGTGCGACGCCCGCGCGCAGGACGGAGGATTTACCGACGCCGCTTTCGCCGTAGAGCAGCGTCAGAGACGAAGCGAAGAGGTTGGCGATGATGAGTCGCGTCTCTTTCTCGCGTCCGAAGAAAAAGGGGGCGTCGTCTTCTCCGTAAGGAACGAGACCCTTGTAGGGCGAACGAGGCGTGGCTTCCGAAGTCGCGTTGGCTGTAGACATTCCCACCTTCACGGACGCGCCGCGAGTTCTTTGACGAACTCGTCGAGCGTAATATCGTAGACTTCTATCCCGCGTTTATTCCAGAAGAGTTTTTCCAGAGGCGAGGGCTTGAACTGAATCGCCCATGACATGATGCTGCCCGGCCGGCGCAAATCCCGCTCGATGCGATTGAGGACGACGCGGAGATTCCAGTCGCGCAGGCCGTAGCCGAGGAAGAGGAAGTGGCGCGTCTGGAACGGCTCGGCGAAGATGGCGGGGATGGCCTTGTTCTTCGTCATGCGCGAGAGAAAATCTATGTAGTCGTCCTCGGTGATGACGTACTGGTCGCGCTCGTGATTGCGCCTATCGACCGCGCCGTGCATCTTGTAGATGACGGTCGTCTTGTCGAGGTCGATGTCGAGCTTGTTAGGATTAACCTCGTCGGGCTCTACCTCGCCGTGCGGCCACCAGAGCAGCTTGTCGCCGCTATCGGGATCGGTCGTGTGAATGACTAAATCGTAGGGACGACCCTTGGCGGCGAGGGCGCGTTCGATGAGGTCGTCGTAGTTGGTGGTGACGACGAGCATGGGCACGGCTGCGTCGGCGAGGTAGCTGTGAAGCGAAGTAATCGGATAATCGCAGTTGAAGATGGCGTGCAGCTCTTCGTTCAAGGCGTCGCGCCCGCCGACGACGCTGTAGTACTGCGCGACTTTGGTCAGGTCGGGCAGCTCGTCGGAAGGAAAGGCGGTAGTTTCGGCCAGATAGTTCGCAAGCTCGGTCGCCGTCGGGAGAAAGGAGGCCGCGCCCTTCTGCCACTTCGCGCCCGGCTCGCGCCCGCCGAGCGATGCGCCCGAGCCGAGAAACGGAATCACCTTGCCCGCCTTCAGCTTGCTATGGATGAAAGGATAGGGCGGCCCCAGTTGACTCATACGCTACCTCCGTTTCGCCTTATCAGAGCTTGAGACATCGAACGAGATTTCAGACGTTGAACGAGCGGGTCGCAGGCTGCGGTTTAAGTTTTTCGACCTGTGCATCTTGATTGTGCGGGCGCGAAGCGATGTCGAGCGGGCGCGCTGCTGTCGTGCAAGCTTCGGTCTCGAACTGCCGCGCGGCCAAACGAGCCGGAGGATGACGGAAGAGGCGACGCGCCCTGCCGGGCAATGGCGAGCCGAGCGCGGTCTGAGCAAACATCCTTTAAGAGACCTGTCCGGCTTATACTCCAAGCATCCTTAAGGCGTCAATAGCCGGAGACAAACGGCGCGGTCGCTTCGCTTCGCGCATCACTGACCCGGACGCGACTCGCGGCGCAGACGCGCGAAAGCGGAAGGCACTTGAGCGAGTCCGAAGTCTCGCGTGCCTTCCGCTTTCGTTTGCGCGCTCTTCCGGTCTATCGGTGTCAGCCCGTCGGCGTGGGCAGCGTCGTCGTCGTCGCGGGAGTCGCTAGCGGGGCGCGCAGCTTCAAGGGCATAAGGCTGTCGAAGGATTTGTAGATTTGCAGGTACATCTGCGTCTCGCGGGGGATAAGGTAGCGCCAGGAGTTTCCGCCGCGACGGATGTAGCCGCCGAGGCGCGCAGGGTTCGAGTTGTAACCGGCTGAGACCAGCTCGGACTGGGTGGCGAGGCCGGAGTTGAAGGCGTAGGCCACGTCGGGGTTGAGCAGGAGGTCGCGCCAGGTGTCGTTGATATAGAGCAGCATGGCTTCGAGGGCGTTGCCGTGATTGCGCATGCCGGCGACGAAATCCGGGTTGAGGCCGACGGCTGCGTGGCGCTGGCGAATCATCTGGTAAGTCCAGGGAATCATCTGCACCATGCCGCCCGCTCCGGCCGTGCTCACCGAGTAGCGGTAGGTGTTCAGCTCGTTCAGGGCGTAGAGCGCGTAAATCTCTTCGTAGATGGAGAGGCGCGCTTCCTGCATGAAGCGGCCGTGATCGACGTGCTCGACGATGCAGAGACGCTCGGCGATGTCGAGAAGCTGCGGCGCGATGTGGATGCCTTTGTCTTTGAGTCGCTGCGCGGCCAAATCGACCATCGTGCGGACGTAATTCTGCCCGGTCTTGACCAGCTCGGGCGACATCAGCGCCGGGTGCGCTGAAGTGTAATACGCCATCTCGCGGTAGATGCCGCCCTTCTCTATCGGATACTCGATGAGAAGCGGCGTGAGCTGGCGTCCCGTCGCAGCGTCGGAGACGACGACCGAAGTGTTGACGTAGTTGGGACGAACGATGCGCAAGCGCACGCTCTGGCCGCGCGAGGTGACGAGCGCCACATCTGCGCCGCGCGTGAGAAGCGTCTGCTTCGGAATCGACATCAGGTGAATCTGCGAAGAGTCCTGGTCGAGCGCGGCAACCGTCACCATGTAGAGCGAAGGCATCATGCTGGCCGTCGGCGTCAGGCGCGTCTGCATCAGGCGCTGCGCTTCGACGATGCGCGCGCGAGCCTTGTTAGGCGCAATCGGGCGGGCGGGCTGCAAGGGCGCGGCCTGAGCGTAGGGCGCGAGCGTCGGCACGGAGAGAGGCCCACCCGTCGAGCCTTGCGGCGCGGGCAGCGTCGAAGTGACGGGCGGCGCGCTTAGGGGGGCGGAGGGCGTGGTGGTCGCCGGTGCGGGCTGCGGCGCGGTTGTCTGCGGCTGCGCGGGCGCAGCCTTTGAAGTCGGCGAGGGCTGCTGCACGGCCTGCGCGACGGTGGCAGAGGGCGCGGCAACTCTTCGCGGACGCGTCACCGAGGGATTCTCTGTCTGTGCGCGTGTGACGACGAAGGCCGCCGCAACGAAATACAACAGGAGGAACAGAGCGCGTTTATTCATATTTGTCGTTCGATACTTCAGACCGTCTTCAAAAAAAATCCGACGAATGGAGAGCCACGAGGAAGCCTTCTTAAGATTCACGCCCGCCCCGCTTGGTTGTCAACACTTTTCTCCGCGAGGGAATCAAATTGCCCCATCGCTGAACGGTATAAGGACAGATTAGTAAATCGTGAATCGTCAATCGTCAATAGTTAAAACCAGTTCTTTCTATTTACGATTGACGATTGACGATTTACGGCTTTTCACAGGCTTCCGGCGAGGGCTCCGGCGGCGGAGGCGGCGAGGTCTTTGAGCGCGCCCGATTTCTGCATGAGTCGGAAGCGGGCGGAGAGCATGTAGCCGACGCTGAGGCCGAGGCTGGCATCCAGCTCGTAGAGTTCTTTGGCGAGGACACGCTGGGAGACGCGCTCGAAGGCGTGGCGCAGTTCGGCTGTGGCGGCGTCGAGCCCTTCGATGAGCAGGACTTCGAGCGCGCCGCCGCGCAGCGAGCGGCGTCGTGCGTGCTCGCGCAGGCGGACGCGCGCTTCGTCCTGAATCTTTCCGGTCGTGATGATGACGAGATGCGCGGCTTCGGTTTCGGCTTCGAGGTCGAGGGCGCGGCGTGCGTGCGAGGCCGACACGTCGCCGTCTCTCAGGTAGAAGAGGAAGGGCTCGCCGCCGACGTTCGACATCATGTGCACCTCGCCGTCGTCGGGCGACTGCCGCAGCGCGATTTCCGTCTCGGGCACGCCCAGCTCCGAGGCGAGCAGCGTCCGCAGACGGTGCGCCATCCACGCCCCTTCCTTGAGGACGGAAGCGGCAAGCTCGGTCGGCGTGACGAGTTCTTCCACGCGCTCGTCGGCCAGAGACGACCCGCACTCGCTACACATGGCGTTGCTGGCCGTCACCATCTCGAAAGCCTCCATCGACGGCAGACGAAACAGCGCCCGACCCTGCTTGCGGCAACTGACCACCACGTCGCGCCGCAAAAGGCCGCCCGACGAAAGCCTGCCGAGCAGGGGTTCTGCGCCCGCGTCGCCGCCGGTCGTTATCGCGCTGACGAGCAGGTCGGCGTTGCGTCCCGCGCCCTGCGCTTCGAGCAGACGCCGCAGCAGCCGTCTCGTCTCCGTGTCTTCCAGAAGGTCAGCCGCACGCGAGCGCTCGCTTTCCGTCGCCCCGGCCTTCGCGCGCCCGTTCGCCTGCGCCGATGCTGCCGCTGCGTCGCTCTCCCGCACCGACGCGAAACGCCTGAAGCCGTCGGCGACGCCGGGCTCCACGCGCTTCCACTCGAAGCCGCCCACGAGCGACGCGCCAGCGTGCGACTCCTTCGACGCCCCGCCCGCTCCGTTTCCTCCCGCGCCGCGCGAAGCTTCCAGCGCCTCCTGCAAGTTTCGACAGAAAGCTTCGAGCTTCTGCTGCGGTTCAGCCGTGTCGTCGCGGTAGACGATGCCTGCCCGCAGGCCGCCTGTCGCCTCTTCGTTGTCGCCGAAGATGAGGAAGAGCGCGAAGTCTTCAAAGCAGAACACGTCGCCGCTCACGTAGGGCGCGTCGCCCTCGGCCTCAGCCCAGGCGGCCAACAGCTTGTCCATCTCGCGCACGCGCTCGGGGCCCAAGAGCGCCAGCTCGAAGCAATAGAGCCGCGCCGTGCGAATCAGGGGCACGAGCCCCTTCTCCTGCAAACGCTCCAGCAGCGCCCCGCGCGCAGCCCCTTCGACCTCGTGCTCCGACCTTCTGCTTTCGACGAATAACATTTTCGGCCTCTCCCTTTTGGCGCGCATGCTATCACGACACCTCGAAAAATATCCATGCTTTCCCGGCACGAACGATTCTTAATCGACCGTTAAATCGGCCTCAATCGACACCTGAAGCGTCGAGCCTGCGTATCAACTCCTGACAATTCGTTCAAGATGAAGCATTTCGCACCCTCCGGCGTGGCCTCTTTCGGGTCAAGCTTCATTTCTGAGTTGTGCGTCGTCACAAAACAGTCACATTGGCTCTTGTCGTGCCTGCGCGCCTTTGCGTAGAATGGTTTCAGACGTTGCGCCAACAAGCAACGACCTTCCTCAAATCAGAAGTTCCCAAGCAAGCAAGACGCGAAGATTAGAGTAGAGGAGACCGCTTCCCCCGAAATGTCGTTGACTAAAATGTTCCCCCGCATGCTCGCCGCATGCTTCCTTCTCGGCCTGTCAGTCGTCACCACCGCCGCACAGACCGACGCTCTGCGTCCCCGTCAGGTGACGACCACCATCTCAGCCGACAACGGTCAGCCCACTCTTGAGAACGAGCCCGTCGTCGTCTCGCTCGCGCCGACCGACGAGATTCCCGCAAGCGCCCCTCTCAGCACGACCGCTCCCAAACTCCACCCCACGCGCCGCACACACTTGCAGGAGATGATGCTGGCCGCCATCGAGATGCGCCTCGGCACGCCCTATCGCCTCGGCACGTCGGGGCCGAGCCGCTACGACTGCTCAGGCTTCGTCTGGAGCGTCTTCCAGTCGGCGGGCATCAGCTTCGAGCGCGCCAGCGCACGCACGCTCTGGAACTCCTTCCCCGCCGCCCGCCCCGAAGAGAAACTGAAGTTCGGCACGCTCGTCTTCTTCAACAACCTCAACCACGTCGGCATCGTCGCCGACGAAAACGGCTTCTATCACGCCTCGACCAGCAAGGGCGTCGTCTATTCGCCCTTCAACGAATACTGGTCTGAGCGCATCGTCGGCTATCGACGCGTCCCGCTCACCGAGGGCGATTTGGTCGCCGTCGTCAAATAACGCTTGACGAAAACAAAGCTCCCCGCACCTACAGAACACGCCCGACAAAATTCGAGGCCGACGCTCCGAACGTGAAGCGTCGGCCTTTTCATTTCTCCGAGCATCGGGCGACCCGATAGGTCTTACTTGCGCGACTTCGACTTGAAGCCGGCAGGCGAAGAGATAAAACCCGGGCGCTGCTCCTCCTCTCTGACTTCCCACACCATGATAATCTTCTCCACCGCCACGTAGCACATCTGCTCTTCGTCCTTCACATGCAGCACCCCTCCCTCAAGCTTCACCAGCTCGCCGCGCAGGCTCGCCCCGCCGCCGCAATAAATATCCATCCGCCGCCCCATCATCCTCGATAGAAACTCCTGCATCTTTTTCTCCTCATTTATTTTCGTTCCATTCCCAAATGCGCTCGTGACCGTTGTCGTCGGAAAGCTCTCTTTTCGTCACCTTGCGGAAGGTAATCTGGACGAGGGGCACGACGCCGAAATCATCCTGCTGGCCGCGCTCGTATTGCAAAAGGTCGTAGTAGGCGCAGCGCGAGCGCGAGGGATACTCGCGGCAGACCTGCGGGCGGGCGTGATAGATTGTGCAGCCGCGCGTCTTCGGGTCGAGAAACATGCAGGCTTCGTCGAAGATGGTGTCTTTCGTCCGGCGCAGCACGCGCTCGCCCGAATGCATCTTCGTATAACGCCTCGTCGCCGCCTCGACCGAGACGCCGAAGTATCTCGCCAGTCGGTTGATGTCGCGCTTCGACACCTGCACGCGCTCGTAGACGGCGCAGCAGAAGGCCGGACACTTCGAGCAATCGAAATAGACGCGCGGCTGCTCGTCCGTTATCTTTTTCCCCATGACAGTCCTCGTAAATCGTGAATCGTAAATCGTGAATAGTGGCTCGAAAGCTTCACGGTCGAGTCGCTTTCCCTGTCAGCTTCAAGCTGTCTCAGGCTCAAACTATTTACGATTTACGATTCACGATTTACGTCTTTCATCTTCTCTTAGATTTACGATATTCAGACATCAATAAGTCCATCAGCTCGCCGCGACGCTCGTAGAGGCGTTTGGGCTCGCGCGGCTGGTGGCGTGCGAGCGCGTAGGCCGTGATGATTGGTAGCGCGATAGTGGAATCAACATAACACACGACGGCGTCGGGCAGGCGTTCGGGGTCTACCTTGCCCCAGGAGACGGCTTCGCCGGGCGTCGCGCCGGAGAGGCCGCCGGTGTCGGGTCGGGCGTCGGTGATTTGCAGAAAGTAGTCGTGGCCGCGCTCGTCTATGCCGAGCACTTCCTGAATCTGGGGCTCGGTCTGGAGCATGAAATTTTTGGGAGAGCCGCCGCCGAGGATGAAGACGGCGGAGCGCCCGCCGTGCTTCTGCCCTCTATCGCCGCGCCCGTGAATCGCGCCGCGTTTGGCGGCGAGCACGATGGCCGCCGTCTCGTTTACGTCGAGCGACGGGTCGAAGGCGAGCCGGTTTCCCTGCAAGGCTTTGGCCGCGACGTTCATGCCGATGGATGAATCGCCGGGGCTCGAAGTGTAGATGGGCACTCCGTACTCGTAGGCGGCGGCAATCAGAGACTTGTTCTCAAGCCCCAGCTTGCGCTCGCGCTCGCGCACGTACTTGCCGCAGAGGTTGTGAAACTCGGCGGTTGACATCGTGCGTTGAAACTCTTCGCCTTCGATGAGACGACGGTAGAAGGAATCCGTGTCGAGCAGCACAGAGTAGTCGAAGAAGATGTCGTAGATGCGCACCACCTCTTCTTCGCGCAGGGTGATGTCGGAGATTTGCGTCGAGCCCTGATGCAGCGAGAGGCCGATGCCGAAATGCGTGTCGTGATAGAGGTTTGCGCCGGTGGTGATAATCCAGTCGATGAAGCCTGCGCGAATAAGCGGAATCAAGGCAGAGATGCCGAGTCCGGCGGGCGTCAGCGCGCCCGTGATGGAGAGGCCGACGGTCGTCTCAGGCTCAAGCATCTTCTGCGTGAAAAGCTGGCACGCTTCGCGCAACCGCGCCGCGTTATAAGCGAGAAACGTTTCGTCAACGAGGTCTGCGAGCGCCACGTCCGGCGAGATGGGACGCGGGTCGATACGCTTGCCGCCCAAAAATTTGCTCTTCTTTTTTGGCATAACCCTCTGAAATTTTCGGAATGTTCAAACAGGGATGGACAGGATAGACAGGATGAAGGCAAAAGTAAAAAGGCAAAGGGCAAAAGTAATAAATCAAATCTGAACTGCTTTCCCCTTCCCCTTTCCTTTTGCCTTTTCTTATTCGGGCGGTTCGCCGCCGTTAGTTTCCTCGGCGCGACGCCTGAGCCTTAAGCGGTTGATGCGACGCTCGTCGGCTTCCAGCACTTCAACGTCGAGGCCGCGAAAGCTGAGCTGCGTCCCCGCAGGCGGGACGCGCCCCGACTCGTTGATGACGAGCCCGGCGATGGTCGTGAAGTCGTCGTCTTCAATCTCCATGTCGAAGAGCCGTTCAATCTTTCCGACCTCTGTCGAGCCGGGCACGTCGTAGTAGCCCTCGTCTGAGGCGATAAGCTCGACTATCTCTTCGCTCCCGATGTCTTCATCCTCAATCTCGCCGACAATCTCTTCCAGAATATCTTCGACCGTGACGAGCCCCGCGACTCCGCCGTACTCGTCAATCACCATCGCAAGCTGCGTGTGCGCCTTCTGCATCTCTTCCAGAAGCTCATCGACCGCCTTCGTCTCCGGCACGAAATAGACCGTCCTCAGCAAAGGCTCGACGGGGTCGTCCTCCCGATTCTCAGGCCAGCATTGCAGCAGGTCGCGCACGTAGATAATGCCCTCCACGTTGTCTATCTGGTCTCGATAGGCGGGCAGGCGCGAATACTTCGATTCAATCATCAAATCGCGCGCCTCGCGCACGGTCGCCGTTATCGGCACGGCGACGATGTCCGTGCGCGGCGTCATCACTTCGTTGACCTGCCTGTCGCCGAACTCGATGATGGAATGAATCAGCTCGCCTTCTTCCTCTTCGAGAATCCCTTCCTCTTCGCCCACGTCGATGAGCGCCTGTATGTCGTCAACGTCGGTCTCTTCAGCCTCGTCCGCGCCCGTCTCCGGCTGCTGCGCGTCGCGCCGCGCACGCTCCGCCGTGCCTGCGCCGGGCACGGCCAAGAGAGACATCACTCGATAAAAGGGTCGGAAGAGCGGCAGCAGCGCAAGGAGCGTTTTCTCCGGGTTGCGCGAAGAGAGCAGGCGCGGGATGAGTTGGCGAAAGACGACCGTCAGCGCGAGCGACGCGACGAACGCGATGAGCAGGGGATATTCCGGAAACAAGCGCAACGAAAGCGACGCGACGAGCACCGAGACGGCGACGAGCAGAATCTGTATGGTGGCCGTCAGCGTCAGTCGAAAACGCGTGCGGTCTTCCAGAACCTCGTTGAGAAAGTCGTTGGCCGGTGTCCCCGGTCTCTCTTCATGCTCGGTTATCAAACGTCGCAGGCCGACATCGCTCAGTTGACCGAACGCCAACTGCACCGTCGCCAGAAACGCCAGCACCAGCAGAAACAGACACGTGACACCTATTTCGATTTCCATAAAGAGGACGATGGACGATAGACGATAGACGATGGACGAAAAGCTGCATGGCTATCGTCTATGGTCTATCGTCCATCGTCCGCAGGATTATATGCCAAGACGCCGCCGGAGGCGCACTTCCAGACGATTCATCTCGCCTCCGTCCGTCTCATGGTCGTAGCCGCACAGGTGCAGCAGCCCGTGCAGAATCAGTTGCGCCACCTCCTCCTCAAACTCCAGTCCGTGCTTCGCCGCCTGGCGCGCCGCCTGCTCTACGGAAATCACCACGTCGCCCAGCGTCGAGCCTGCGGCCTTCTCAAACTCGTCCTGCTCCGCCGGAAACGACAGCACATCAGTTGTCGAATTGCGGCCGCGAAACCGCCTGTTCAAGCCCCGCATCGTCCTATCCGACACGAACGCGATGGTCGCGCCCGCGCCCCCCACGCCCGCCGCCTTCAACGCCTCCTCAGCCAGCCCGCGCCATCGCTCACCCTCCATCCGACGCCCTCGCTGACGGTTCACGACTTCAATCATAGTGACGAGTGACGAGTTCAAAACCAGTGATGAGCCGATAAGAATTGATTCATTGAATCATCGGTTCATTGATTCAATGAAAAAATGAAGAAATGAATCAATTCCCTGTCGCTCGTCACTGCTCTTACATCGGCGAGGTGCGGGTCGAATGCTTTTCGTAAGCCTTGATAATCAGTTGCACGAGGCGGTGGCGCACGACATCCTTCTCGGTGAAGTAGATGAAGTCGATGCCTTCCGTGTCGGCCAGCACGCGCTCGGCCTCGACGAGCCCGCTACGCTTTCCGGTCGGGAGGTCAATCTGCGTCACGTCGCCCGTGACGACGGCCTTCGAGCCGAAGCCGATGCGCGTCAGGAACATCTTCATCTGCTCGCTCGTCGTATTTTGCGCTTCGTCGAGGATGATGAAAGCATCTCCGAGCGTCCTGCCGCGCATGAAGGCGAGCGGCGCGACTTCGATGATGCGTTTCTCCAGAAGACGCGTGACGCGCTCGGCGTCGATGAGGTCGAAGAGCGCGTCGTAGAGCGGGCGCAGGTAAGGGTCAACCTTCTCCTGCAAGTCGCCGGGCAGAAAGCCCAGACGCTCGCCCGCCTCCACCGCCGGACGCGCCAGCACGATGCGGCTCACCTGCTTCTGCGTCAAAGCCTGTACGGCCATCGCTACAGCCAAATAGGTTTTGCCCGTGCCGGCCGGGCCGATGCCGAAGACGATGTCTTTGTCCTGTATCGACTCGATGTAGCGGCGCTGCATGGCCGACTTGGGCGCGACCTGCTTTTTGCCCGAGGGGTTGAAGCGTGCCTTGGTGAAATAGTCGCGCAGGGAATAGGCGCGGTCTTCGGCAATCTGGGCGAAGGCTTCGCGCAGCTCGCGGTCGGTGAAGGTCTTGCCTTCGGCGAAGAGCGCGGCGAAGTCTTCGAGGATGCGCTCGACGGTCTCGACATCCTTCGGGTCGCCGTCGACGTTTAAATCCTGGCCGCGCGCATCGACGCGCACGTCAAGCAGCGATTCCAGATACTTGATGTTCTGGTCGTGGACGCCGAAAAGCGTCTCAATCCCTCTTGGCGGAAGTTCGATTTTCTTCAACTGTTCAAAGAGTCTCCTTGCTATGGGTGAAAACGGCGTGTCGCACGAGCGAGCGGATGAGGTGGTCTTGAAGTGACATGCATAGTGACAGGCGAAACGCTACAACACGAGCCGCACGGGTGTCAACGAAGACTCGAAAGCCCGCCTGATGCGCCTTTCCTGTCGCCTTGACATCCTATCCATCGCTACCTATACTTTCCGCTTTGCACTCGACCGGGCGAGGTCGTCTGTAGTGTCCGAAGCCGCAATCATTAACTTACTTGAACCGGAGTTTTACCGACGGAGATTATCGAGAATGCCTAATCACAAATCAGCAGAGAAACGAATGCGACAGAGCGAAAAGCGCCGCATCGTCAACCGGAGCAATCGCGGACGCCTGCGCACCGGCGTCAAAAGGCTGCGCGCCGCACTCACAGACACGAGCGGCGAAGCGCAGGCGCTTCTGCCCGAAACCATTTCGCTCATCGACAAGGCTGTGCAGAAGGGCGTGCTTCATCGCAACGCCGCCGCGCGCTACAAATCGCGGCTCACGGCCAGAGTCAACCAGTTGAACAAGCAATAAGCGCCAGACAGAAACGACCAGACAGGAGCGGGGCGAATCGAGTTTTCGGTTCGCCTCGCTTATTTTTGCGCGCTGCTTTTCCGGGCACGAGCGGCGCAGAGCGCGACGTTCGGCCAGCATCACTTTCAAAAATCGTCCGCGTTTGAACCAGACGGAAAGGAGACTTGCGAGAGATGAGCTTCGAGCATGATGAAAAGCGTCGTTACAGAAATGCCGCCGAGATAGAGTCAGTCGTTTGGGGCTTCGAGTTGTGCACGCGCGAGCCCGATGCGTTCAGCCACACAGAGCACCTTTTGGTCGGCCTCTGCTACCTGACACAATCGACGCTCGAAGAGTCTCTGGAGCGGATGAGAGACGGCCTCCGGCGCTTTCTCTGGCATCACTCGAAAGACCTGGGCGTCTACAACGAAACCATCACCCTCTTCTGGCTCAAACGACTTCAGAGCTTCCTCGAAACCAGACTTGAGCGCCTCACCCTCGTGCAGCTCGCCGAAGAGATGCTCGAATCCTTCCCCGACTCGAAGCTGATTTACAACTACTACAGCCGCGAGCGCCTCGACACCCCGGAGGCGCGCACGAAATGGGTCGAGCCGGATTTGCGACCGCTCGATTTTTAGAAACGCTGAACGATGAAGTGGAAGACAACTTGCTTTCACTTCATCGTTCCGCCTTCCGCGTTCATCGTTTCGTTACGTCGCCAGTTCGCAGACGAGGATTTCGAGTTGGAGGCGTGGGGTGGCCTGGGAGGTTTTGATGGCGAGGTCGGCGTCGGCGATGCGGCGGATGCGCCGGGCGAGGGTAGAAGTGTCTGTGCGTCGGGCGGTGGCGAGAAACTCTTCGCGCTTGCTGTAGGGGACGGCGGCGAGGCGGAAGACCTCTTCGTTGGCCGCGCCGCGCGACATTAATTCTTTGGCGAGCGCGAGACGGTGATAGCTGCTGGCGAGCAGGCCGACGAGCATGGGGGGCTCTGTGCCGTCGTCGAGCAGGCGTCGGAGAGTCTGAAGGGCGCGAGGGCGGTCGCGTGCGATGAGATGGTCTGTCAGCTCGAAGTTTGAAAGCTCGCGCGAACGCCCGACGAGCGCATCGACCAACTCCAGCGTGATGCGTCCCGAAGGCATCGCGGCGGTCGAAAGCTTGTCCAGCTCGGTCGCCAACTGCCGCACGCTCGTGCCCGTCAGCGCGATGAGGTGATGGAGCGTGCGGTCGTCGGCCTCGGCCTTCAAATCCTTGAGACGCGCGCGCGCCCATGTAGCCAGCTCGGCCTCCTTGAGCGCGGCGAACTCGACGCTCATACAGGCGTCGAGCAGGCTCTTCGTCAGCTTGCGTCGCTTGTCCAGCTCGTCTGCGACGAAGATGACGACCGAAGTTTCGGCGGGACGCGCGAGGTAGCGCAGGAGCGCGCCTTCGTCCGCTTCGCGCAGGCGCGCAAATTCCGTGATGCGCACGACGCGGCGCTCAGACATCATCGGCAACTGCTCGGCGACGGCAATCGCCTGCTGCACATCGACGCTCGCAAGGCTGAACGTCGCCTCGTTGAACTCGCGCAGGGGCGCGCCCTTCAAAACCGTCTCGGCAATGGCGCGCGCCGCCGCGTCGCGCAGGTAGCCCTCAGCGCCGAAGAGCAGGTAGAGCGGCGCAACCTGCCCCGATTTGAGAGCGCGCCGCAATTCTTCGCGCGTCAGCGTACTCACTTTTCCTGATTCACTCCGAAGCCGTTGACGAGCGTCGAGACGAGGCTTTCGGCGAAGCTGCGGGCGAGACGCTGCGCCGCCGGGTCTTCCTCGTTGAAGAAGGTGCGCGGGTCGTTCGTAAACTCGAACTCGCCGCG
The DNA here is from genome assembly GCA_036399175.1 of Pyrinomonadaceae bacterium. Lineage (GTDB taxonomy): Bacteria > Acidobacteriota > Blastocatellia > Pyrinomonadales > Pyrinomonadaceae > DASWNP01. The sequence continues at coordinate 52,791 of DASWNP010000027.1, forward strand.
AAAGACGAAGTTCTGATTGTCGTAGAGGACTCGATTCTCAATCTGGTCGCGGACGGTGACGGCGGCCTCGACCGTCACCTCGAAGATGCGCGTGCGTCCGCGATTGTCGAGCAGCACGCCGGAGAAATAGAAATTCTTAATCACGCCGTCCACGACGGCGTCAGCGCCCTCGCGCTCGCTCTGCACGCGCAGCCCGTGCCCGCGCCGGATAATCTCGTTACTGACGGCCTCGGTAAAGCGCGTCTCCACCTTGAAGCGCAGCGCCCTGTTCTCAAAGACCGGGACGGCCACCGTCCGAATGTGCGTCGGCAGCGCCCCACGCTTCACGGGCTTGTAGCACTCCGTAAAACCCGACGCGCAGATTGCCACTGCCGCCAGCGCCAACGCGCGAACAAATCTTCGATTAAGAATCATGCGAATACCATAAAGCCGTAAATCGTGAATCGTCAATCGTAAATAGAAAGAAGTGGTGAATGGTGAATCGTGAATCGTAAATAGAAGGAACGGGTTTTAACTATTCACGATTGACGATTCACGATTTACGGCTCTTATCGCTTCCGCGATGCGCGCCGTTTGAACGGCGGGAAGTACGTCGTGGACGCGGACGAGGTGTGCGCCGCGAAGGATGGCGGCGGCGACGGTCGCCATCGTGCCGTGCAGGCGCTCGGCGGGCGCGATGTTGCCCAGGAGCGCGCCGATGAAACGCTTGCGGGAAGTTCCGACGAGGAGGGGCAGGTCTGGGAACTCGCGCGCGAGCAGGTCGAGGCGTGCGAGCAGCTCAAGGTTTTGCTCCTGAGTTTTGCCGAAGCCGATGCCGGGGTCGATGGCGATAGATTCGCGTGCGACGCCGCGCCGCTCGGCCTCGGCGATGCTCCGGCGCAGGCCGAGCACGACTTCCGGCAGAACGTCTTCGACGGGCGCAGATGTGTGCAGCGTCTCGCGCGTGCCGAGCGAGTGCATGAGAATGAGCCCTGCGCTGAAGTGCGCGGCTTCGTCGGCGACGTGCGGGTCGAAGCGAAGAGCGGAGATGTCGTTGATTATCTCGGCTCCGGCTTCGAGGGCGGCGCGTGCGACAGACGCTTTGCTCGTATCGACCGAGATGGGAACGTCGAACTTTCGTGTGAGGGCTTCGACGAGGGGGACGACGCGGCGCATCTCTTCTTCCGACGCGACGGGCGAGCCGCCGGGTCGGGTCGATTCGCCGCCGATGTCGAGGATGTCCGCGCCCTCTTCGAGCATCTGTTCGGCGTGTGCGAGAGCTTTGTCGAAATCGCGGAATTGTCCGCCGTCGCTGAAACTGTCGGGCGTGACGTTGAGGATACCCATGACGAGCGTGCGCTCGCCGTAGGCCAGACTGCGGCGCGCGAGCTTCCAGCGACGGACGCTTGGTGAAGGCAATGCCGGTTCGGTTGAAGCCATTCGGAAATTCTAAATCGAAGCAGGGAAGATTCAAACAGGGATGGACAGGATAGACAGGATGAAAAGTTCAGAAAGGCCGCGAGGGTTCCGGAGGCGAAGCGTCGAAGGGGGGCGAGAAAGAAAAAGGGGAAGAGGCTTTCAAACCTCTTCCCCTTTGCCTGTTTCCTTTTTCCCTGTGCCTTACGCGGTCGCGGGATTGCTGCCGGTGATGGGCGGCAGAATCGGCTTGAGCGCGCTGGGCGTGGGCTCTTTGAGCTGCGGGCGATCCTGGTCGTCCTTCGAGGACGTAGGCTCGTCGTCGAGCGGGAGACCAGCGACGATGCGCCGAATCTGCACGCCGTCGAGCGATTCGCGCTCCAGGAGCGTCTCGGAGAGTCGCACCATCACGTCGCGGTTTTCGACGATGATGTTGCGTGCGCGCTCGTACTGGTCGGAGATGATTTTCTTCACCTCCTGGTCGATTTTAATGGCCGTGTCTTCGGAGAAGTCGCGGTGCTGCGCGATTTCTCGCCCGAGGAAAATCTGCTCTTCCTTCTTGCCGAAGGTGAGCGGCCCGAGTTCCGACATGCCGTACTCACAGACCATCGCGCGGGCAAGCTCGGTCGCACGCTCGATGTCGTTTGAAGCGCCGGTAGTGATGCTGCCGAGGAAGATGTCTTCGGCGATGCGTCCGCCCATCAGGATGGCAATCTGGCCGAGGAGATAATCCTTCGTGTAGTTGTGGCGGTCGCCTTCGGGCAACTGCTGCGTCAGTCCGAGCGCCATGCCGCGCGGAATAATCGTCACTTTATGGACGGGGTCGGCGTTCGGCACTTTGAGGCCGACGAGCGTGTGACCCGCCTCGTGATAGGCCGTGACGCGCTTCTCCTCGTTGGAGATGACCATGCTCTTGCGCTCAGCGCCCATCAGCACCTTGTCTTTCGCCAGCTCGAAGTCGGTCATCATCACGATCTTCTTGTTGTAGCGGGCGGCGTTCAAGGCCGCTTCGTTGACGAGGTTGGCGAGGTCGGCGCCGGTAAAGCCGGGCGTGCCGCGCGCGATGATGCTGATGTCAACATCCTCGCCGAGCGGAATCTTTCGCGTGTGAACTTTGAGGATGCCTTCGCGCCCGCGCACGTCAGGGCGGGAGACGACGACGCGACGGTCGAAACGACCGGGACGCAGCAGCGCCGGGTCGAGCACGTCGGGTCGGTTGGTCGAAGCCATCAAGATAACGCCGTCGTTCGACTCGAAGCCGTCCATCTCGACGAGCAACTGGTTGAGGGTCTGCTCGCGCTCGTCGTGGCCGCCGCCGAGACCTGCGCCTCTGTGGCGACCGACGGCGTCAATCTCGTCGATGAAGATGATGCAGGGCGCGTTCTTCTTGCCCTGCTCGAAGAGGTCGCGGACGCGCGATGCGCCGACGCCGACGAACATCTCGACGAAATCCGAACCCGAAATCGAGAAGAAGGGCACGTTGGCTTCGCCCGCGACGGCGCGAGCCAGAAGCGTCTTGCCCGTTCCCGGCGGCCCCATCATCAGGACGCCTTTCGGGATGCGTCCGCCGAGCTTCTGAAACTTCTGCGGCTCTTTCAGGAACTCGATGATTTCCTGTAGCTCTTCCTTCGCCTCTTCGACGCCGGCCACGTCCTTGAACGTGACGCGCTTCTGCTGGTTGTTCAGAAGCTTTGCGCGCGATTTGCCGAAACTGAGAGCCTTGTTGCCTCCGGCCTGCATCTGCCGCAGCATGAAAATCCAGATGCCGATGAAGAAGAGGAAGGGAGCCCACGTTATCAATATCGTCCAGAAGACGCCCGTGCCTCCGCCCTCGTCGATTATCTCTCGAACCTTCTGCTTGCCGTTGCCGTCGGTCTCCCATGCCAGCTTCGTCAGCTCGGCTTTGGTCGGCTCGGTCGTCAGCTTCGCGTGAATCTCGTTCTTCTGCGTGTCAATCGCAACCGCTTCGCCCTGTCTGAAGGTCAGCTTATCAATCTCACCCTTGACAACCTTGTCCTTCAACTGACCAATGCCCACCTCTTTCGCGCTGCGCCCCTGCTTGTTGACGAACACCTGATACAGCAGCACCGCACCGACGAGGATGAGCACCCAGAAAATAATTTGCCTAGCAGTGGAACTCAAAATATTTTCGCCTCCGACACCGATGATAACTCATTTCGGCATCAATTGTCGCTCCCCGAAGATAACCCCGTTTATTGTTGCGCCCGTGCAGCCGAACAGGGAGCCCTTCAATCTTTCGTCCGACCTTCGGGCGCTTGGTTTTGATGCCTTGAGCCCCCTCTTAGTTGTGCCCGCCGCCCCTCACGGCGAGCAGGCCGAAACCTTCAAATCCTTCGGTCTCCGGCCTATTTTTCCCTATTTCTCATTGCGCGCGAAGGTTGCCAGAAAGGGCAGCTCGCGCCAGCGCTCCTGAAAACCGAGGCCGTAGCCGAAGACGTAATCCTCGTGCGTCTCGAAGCCACGCCAGGCCGCTTCGACCGAGGTGCGACGCCTGCCCGGCTTGTCCACGAGCACGCAGAGGCGGACGCTCGCCGCGCCTCGCGCTTCCAGTTGCTTGACGATGTATTCCTGCGTGACGCCCGTGTCGAGCACGCCTTCGACGAGCAGGATGTCTCGACCGGAAACGTCAATCGGCGTGTTGAAGGAGATGTCCTGAAGGCCTCCGAGCGAGCGTTGGTCGTAGCGCAGGAAGGCGGTGCGCAGGTGCGGCGAGAGGATGGCGCGCAGGAGGTCTGCGAGGAAAACGAAGCCGTCTTCGAGCACTCCGAGCGCCGTCAGCTCGCGCTCGCCGAAGCTCTCAGAAATCTCTCCGGCGAGCACGCGGACGCGCTCGGCAATCTCAGCCGCGCCGTGAATCTCCGCAATTCGCTCGCCCTTCACTCTCTTCTTCACCCTCTCCCGAAAACCGTCAGCCGTTCGTCAACAAGAAGACCGTCGGCCTCGAAGCCGACGGTCGCTCGGCGTTTCTGATTCTAGTTGTCGCTCAAACCTTTTTCAACTCTTCCGACGTTTCGCGCCCTCGAAACAGAAGCCAACCCCGCCGCCTCTCCACCTGACAGCCGCCCGGCAGCTCCGCCACGCGCCCGCCCCGCTCGCCCTCCAGAAGCTTCTCCAACGCCGATACGTGCACCATCTCGACGCGCCGGAGGTCGCCCCGCCCGCGCCCAATCCAAAGCCGCAACGCGCGCCGACGCAAAGCCAACGGCGCTCCTGCCAGCACACTCACGCGCAAAGGCGGAGCGCCGCTTTCGACCTCCGAGCGCAACGCTGATTCATCCTCCGACTTCGACGCCGTTTCACCCCGCTTCGATAACATTACGTAGTCGAACGCCCGCGAGGATTTACCGGGTTCGATTTTCAACTCCGGCGACGTTTCCGCACCGACACTCCTTTTCCCCGTCGCTCTCCCGTCGCCGCGCTTTTTCTCCGTCGCTCCTTCGGCGGCTTCCCCCAAAAGTCTCGCCGCTTCGACTTCGAGCGTCGCGGCATCCTCTCTGAGAAGCGCAGCCGTGCGCGCCAGCGCTTCGACGGCGCGCGGGTTGAAGCTCTCAAGCAGAGGCAGAAGCTTTCGCCGCACGCGCACGCGCGCGAACCTCTCGTCGAGATTCATCTCGTCCGTCCTCGGCGCGAGGCCGTGCTCGCGGCAGAACTCTTCTGTCTCCGCGCGTCGCGCCCAACAGAGCAACGGACGCGCCAGCACGAGAGCGCCGTCCGCCTCCTGCATCCTTCTCAAAGGAGGAATCCCGGCCAAGCCTTCCGTCCCACTCCCGCGCAGCAGGCGCATCAAGACCGTCTCGGCCTGGTCGTCCTGCGTGTGCGCCGTCAAGACTAACTGCGCCGCATGCTCGCGCGCCGTCCTTCCCAAAAATTCATAACGTGCGCGCCGCGCCGCCTGCTCCAGATTATCCTTCGACTTTTCCGCCCGCTCGCCCACACGCGCGCGCCCGACTACGCACTCGACGCCGAGCCCGCGCGCCAACTCTTCGACCCAGCGCGCGTCCGCCTCGCCCGCCGCGCCCCGCAGCCCGTGTTCGAGATGCGCCGCCACCAGCTCGACCTTCAACAACTCCGCCCGCGCCAGTTCCGCGCACGCCGCCAGCAGCGCCGTCGAATCCGCTCCGCCCGACACCGCCACCACTACTCGCCCCTCCCGCGCCAACTCCAGACGCCCCCACTCCGCCAGCAAACGGCGCGCGAAACTGCTCACGCGAGACCGCTTCTCACCTCCCGACTTAGACCTTCGACTCTTACTCACCTTCGTCTCTTTCACCCGACCGCCTCGACGCCGCCTCAGCATCGCCTTCAAACGTCTTCCTCCGTCCGTCTCCAAAGACTCTTCATCCCGAAGCCCCGCCTGAGCATATAATACGTTCTGAGAAGACCAGCCGGACAGACGCGCCTCGCCCTCAACACGGGCGTCGGCTTCGGGGCTGAACTTTAAACCTGAAACTCGAAACTTGAAACTTGAAAGCCGGGCTTTTGAAACGTGAGCGATAGAGCCAACAGAAGGCAGCGTACAATCGAGCTTCTCAAGCGCAGACTCCTGCGTCGCGGGACGCCGCGCCTGCTCGTCTCGCTCATCCTTATGCTGACGGGCCTGGGCGGCTTTCTCATCTCTTTCTCGCTGCTGCATCTCGGAGTTTCGCAGATGTGGCTGCGCTACCCGGTCGTCATCCTGCTCGCCTACTGCCTGTTTCTGCTGCTGCTGCGCCTCTGGCTCGCCTTCCAGCGCGCTCAGGACAGAAGCAATCTCGAACTGGATTTCGACCCGTCGGGGCTCGCGGACTTCAATCCTTCGGGTTTGACGAACTACGACGAAGCCTTTCGTTTCAGTGGCACGGGCGGCGACGCGGGCGGGGGCGGCGCGGGCGGAAGCTGGGGCGAATCGGTCGCAGCTTCCTCTTCATCTCCGTTAGCATCATCTCCGTCAGCATCCGTCTCTTCTTCCGCCTCCGTTTCCGGTGGAAGCACTACTTCTTCTTCGGGCGGGCTTGGCCTCGACATAGATTTGGATTCGGAAGGATGCCTGTTCATCCTGCTGGCTATCGCGGCGATAATCGCGGGGCTCGTCGCCGTCTTCTACGTGGTCTACGCCGCGCCCGCGCTGCTTGCGGAGATTCTGCTCGACGGAGTTTTGCTCACCGGCCTTTACAAGCGCCTGAAAGGAATCGAGCAGAGACACTGGCTCTGGTCGGCCGTGCGGCGGACGCTTCTGCCCGCGCTGTTGGCCGCGCTCTTTTTCTCGCTCGCCGGATTCGCCATGCAGAAGGCCGCGCCCGAAGCCCGCTCCGTCGGCGAGGTTTGGAGACACATCACGAAGGGCGAGCGATAAAAACGGCGTCGGCGTCTGAACGGTCTTTTGCCTCGAAGGCTCTTTGCCGGAGGCTCGCGGCGGGTTAATCTCGACTCGAATGAACAAACCAATACGCGAAGCTGTTAACGGCCTGCTCATCTTGCTGGGCATCTTTTCGGCGGCCTTCGGGCTCAAGGGCTTTCTGCTGTCGAGCCGCTTCATCGACGGCGGCGTGACGGGCATCTCGATGCTCGTCTCGGAGGTGCTCGGCTTTCCTCTGTCGATTCTGCTGCTGCTCATCAACCTTCCCTTCATCGCGCTCGGCTATCGTCAAATCGGAAAGAGATTCGCCGTCAAAAGCTCGCTGGCGATTGCGGGGCTCTCGCTCTGTCTCGCCTTCGTCAAATTCCCCGACGTTACGCCCGACAAGCTGCTCACAGCCGTCTTCGGCGGATTCTTCATCGGCGCTGGAATAGGGCTCGCCATTCGCGGCGGCGCGGTACTCGACGGAACCGAGGTGGCCGCGCTCCTTATCAGCAAGCGAGGACATCTGCTGAGGGTCGGCGATATCATTCTCATCCTGAATATCTTCATCTTTTCGGCGGCGGCTTTCCTGCTCGGCATCGAGTCGGCGCTCTACTCGATTCTGACCTACTTCGCCGCGTCGAGGACGATTGACTTTCTGATTCACGGCATCGAGGAATACACCGCCGTCACCATCATCTCCGACCACAGCGAAGAGATAAGGCAGGCTATTACCCGTGTCCTCGGGCGCGGCGTGACGGTCTACAAGGGTCGGCGCGGCTGGACTGACGTGGAGCAGGACATTCTCTTCTGCGTCGTCACGCGGCTGGAAATCGGCAGAATCCAGAACGTCGCCATCGACATCGACGAAGCCGCCTTCATCATCGTCAACCCCCTCGCCGACGCCAAAGGCGGCGTCCTCAAAAAGACCGCCCTGCATTAGAGGAGTTTTCAGTTTTCGGTTTTCAGTTTTCAGCACAAAGCAGTTCTTCTCTTTCTGAAAACTGAAAACCGAAAACTGAAACCCCGAGCCCTTTTTCGTCACTAACGGGTGTGCTGGAAAATTCGGGCGGGATTTTTTGCAACGAAACGGTCGCGGGCGGTGTTTAACTTTTCGAGCGGACAGCACGCGCGGGGCTCTCTTGCCTTGCTACTCACGTCCCAAAAGTTTTATTTGAACAGGAGACTCACAATGGAGCAGCGAAACTTCTCACTCGCCGGTCGCCTGCTGAGGCGAGTTGCGGCAGCTTGGCCTGTACGTCTGCTGACGGTCGCCGGGCTGCTCGCGCCGGTCGCCTGCGGCGTCTGGGCTTCTCACAGGACGACTGCGAGCGCGCAGGAGCGTTTTGAAGGCCGCTGGATGGTCGAGTATCAACCGGGCGCGGACAAGGTGCAGTTGACTCTGAGCCACCAGTCGAGGAAAGAGACGCCGGACGGACACAAGTCCTCCACCAACTGGAACAGCTCTTTCGACATCGACCCCGCCGAGCTGCACGGACTGACGCGCGAAGAGGTGATGTCTGCGGCGGGCACACAGGCTCGCTTCGAGCTGAGGCGCGACGCGGGCACGTTCCGTTGCGAGGGCTGGTTCAAGGAGGGCAAGGGCTCAGGCCATTTCCTCTTCGTCGGCAATCAGGGCTTCGCCTCCGAGCTGCAAAGGCAGGGCATCGGCACGCCCACCGAAAAGCAGCTCTTCGAGCTGGCAGGCGCTAACGTCGGCCTTGAGCTGATTAACGAATTGAGGTCGCAGAACTACGAGCGCCCGAGCGTCGAACAACTCGTCAGGCTCGGACATCACGGCGTTCGTCTCGATTACGTGCGCGGCCTGAAGGCTCTCGGCTACCAGCTTCAATCGCTCGAATCGCTCGTCCGCATGAAAGATCACGGCGTCAGCCTCAGCTTCATCCGCGAGCTACAGAATTTCGGCTACCGGCGTCTCTCGGCGGAAGAACTCGTCAGGGCGCGCGATCACGGCGTCAGCGTCCAGTTCGTCAAAGAGCTGAAGGAGCGTGGCTTTGGCGCGCCGCCGATTGAAGACCTCATCCGCATCAGAGACCAGGGCGTCAGCCCCGAATACATCAAGGGGCTGCAAGCCGAGGGCTACAACTCTCTGACGCTCGACCAGCTCGTGCAGATGAGGATTCAGGGCGTCAGCCTCAGCTTCGTTCGAGAGATGAAGCGGGTCGGCTACTCCAACCTCTCGGTCGAACAACTGGTCGGGCTGCGCATCATGGGCGTCACTCCGGCCTTCGTCGAGCGCGTCAAAGCGGCGGGCTACGGTACGCCTCCCGTCGATGAGCTGATTTCGCTGCGCCGTCGCGGCTTCTCGAAATAGACTCGCCGAAGGACTTCAACAGACTAACGTCTCAGCAAAACCGAAGAGGTGCGACCGGCAACATTTGCAGCCGGTCGCACCT
>DASWNP010000028.1:0-1630 GCA_036399175.1 Pyrinomonadaceae bacterium
ACCCTAAGGCCTTCATCACTCACGCGGCATTGCTGGATCAGGCTTTCGCCCATTGTCCAATATTCCCCACTGCTGCCTCCCGTAGGAGTCTGGGCCGTGTCTCAGTCCCAGTGTGGCTGATCATCCTCTCAGACCAGCTAAAGATCGTCGCCTTGGTAGGCCTTTACCCCACCAACTAGCTAATCTTACGCGGGCTCATCCAAAGGCAATAAATCTTTGGTCTTGCGACATTATCCGGTATTAGCTCAAGTTTCCCTGAGTTATTCCGAACCTTTGGGCAGATTCCCACGCGTTACGCACCCGTGCGCCACTAGACCCGAAGGTCTCGTTCGACTTGCATGTGTTAAGCATGCCGCCAGCGTTCGTTCTGAGCCAGAATCAAACTCTCAAGTTTATGTCCGGCCGCCGGCGCCCGCGAGCAAGCTCGCGACCGTCCAGGGCCGGCTTCAAGGAGCCGTTCCTGCACATCACATATACTGATGGATATGTAACGAGACATGTAGGGCCTTCGTCGAAGCGACCTCCGACTCCATGCCCATGGAACGACTTGGCTTTAACCGATCCTCCAGCGCCTTAAACTCGCTGGTGACCGGAGCCGCCGCCCACATGTCCCTTCATCTAAACCGACAATGTCAAAGAGCCGACGCGTCTCCTTCCCCTTGATCCGGGGCAACCGGGTTACCGATCGTTAAGAGACGCAAGCGGGGAAGAGCACAAACTCGTGCCCCGCCGGTGAGCTGCCATATATGGGCGGTTCGACCCGCCGTCAATGGCTTTTTTCGCGAAAATCCGCCGAATGTCGGAGACGCGGCGGGGGCTGCCCGAACCCCGCCTGTCCTATCTAGGCCAAGCGCGCCGGGCTTCAAGGGGCCGGACGCCGCCGCGCGGAGCGGTGCCTAAGAGCGGCTTAACCCCTTTGCGCTATGCGCGTTCTCGAACAGGCATGCGCGAAGAGAGGCCGGAACGGACAGGTGGGCGTGGAGCTGAACATGGAAGCGGCCGAGGCCGCGCCGGTGCCGCTCGCCGAGCGGGTCAAGGGCGCCGTCCTCTGGCGCTCCGGAAGCCAGGTGGTCGCTCAGCTGCTCACCTGGGCCTCGACCTTCCTCGTCATCCGGCTGCTCGAGCCTTCGGACTACGGCCTGTTCGCGATGACCCAGGTCGTGCTCGTCCTCCTCAACCTGATGAACGGCTGGGGCTTCGCCAGCGCCCTCGTCCAGCGCAAGCGCATCGACAGGGAGCAGGTGCGCCAGGTCTTCGGACTGCTCATCCTGCTCAACTCGGCGCTCGCCGCGATCCAGTTCCTCGCCGCGCCGCTCGCCGCCGCTTACTACCGCCAGCCCGAGGTGGCGGACCTGCTCCGGGTGCAGGCCGTCCTGTTCCTCTCGACGCCGCTGATCGCGCTGCCGAGCGCTCTGCTCGGCCGCGAGATCGACTTCCGCCGCCAGGCCCTGGTCAACCTCGTCTCCGCAGCGCTCGGCGCCGGCACGGCGCTCGCCTGCGCTTATTCCGGCTGGGGCGTCTGGACTCTGGTCTGGGCGCCGATCGTGCTGTGGTGGAGCCGGGCGATCGGGATGACGATCGCGGCGCGCGCGGTCGTCCGGCCGAGCGGCCGGTTCAAGGGCGCCGGGCC
>DASWNP010000029.1:0-28289 GCA_036399175.1 Pyrinomonadaceae bacterium
TTTCTCCGGCTACGACTTCTGGCTACAGAAGATGAATCAGTTCAGCCAGGCGGGAGAAGACGTGAGAAATGAAGAAGTGGCGCGAGGGCGTGTGAAGCGAGCGGAGATGGTGAGAAGCTTCATCGTGTCGGGAGAGTACAGGGGAAGATTCGGAGTAGGAGGCGACAACACCAGAGGCGTCGATCCTAACCCGACTCAGACGGCTCTCCTCGATTCGATGTGGAACTTCAAAGGAGGCGCGCCCAACCCGCTCCGCGTCCTGATGCGGGAATCGTTCGGCGAACTCCTTCGGGGAGACTGACTTAAACGAAACCCGAAATCCGCTCAGGCCGGGAGCTAATTGCCTCCCGGCCTGAGCCCGGGCGAAAATTAACCTCGACGGAAAGCGACCGGCTGACGCGCCTTGTCTCGAAGCGTCAGCCGGTCGTTCTGCTTTCGGAGACGTTCGCCGAAGCCCGCCCGTGCCCTCTAAATCAAAGCCTGACAGCAGTAAGCAGCATTCACTTCAAGTTTAGGTTGACATCTCGCCCCAGTCCAACATATAGTGTGCCTCTCCCGCACCGCGCTCTATGGGCTGTGCTTTTCGCGCTAAAGCCGCCCTTGAAGAGCCTATCTGACTGGAACTTACACGACGGATGTTTAAACTTCAACGCATAGAAATCACCGGCTTTAAATCCTTCGCGGATTACACCGAGCTTGTCTTCACGGGCGAAGGCATCACGGCGGTCGTCGGGCCGAACGGCTGCGGCAAGTCGAACGTCGCCGACGCCATCGCGTGGGTGCTCGGCGAGCAGCGCGTCAAGCAGCTTCGCGGGGCGGAGATGAAGGACGTTATCTTTCAGGGCTCGCGCAATCGTCCGCCGAGCGGCATGGCAGAAGTCGTCCTCCACATGATGCGCGACGAGACCGTCGAAGAAGAGACAGACATCGACGACATCGACTCCGCGCTCGAAGAGATAGACGACCAGGCCGAAGTCATCGAAGGACGCCTCTCGCCGGAGATTACCGGCCACCTCCAGTCCGCGCCCGCAACTGACGCCGCCGCCGCGACCTCCGACCAGCATCCCTCTCAAACATCATCCGCCGACCAGCCTGCGCCGCAGGCGCTTGAGAGCGCTGCTACTGAAACGTCCCCGGTCGGCGATTCCTCTCAGGCGGAAAATCAAACGGCAGAAGTCGGCGCAGCCGGAGTCGCCTCTGAAGTTGGACAGTCGGGCGCGGAAGCGACTCTCGCCAAAGCGCGACATAAGAGGCACTGGCGACCGCGCCGTCTGGCGCTGGAGTTTGCGCCGGGCGAGATTGTTTCGGTGACGCGGCGGCTCTATCGTTCGGGCGAGAGCGAGTATCTTTTGAACGGTCGCGCCTGTCGTCTGCGCGACATTCAAGACCTCTTCTCCGGCACGGGTCTTTCGGGCGCGCACTACGCCATCATCGAGCAGGGACGCATCGGGCAGATTCTTTCAGCCAAGCCGATGGACAGGCGCACGCTCGTCGAAGAGGCGGCTGGCATCACGAAGTTTCGCGTGCGCCAGCGCGCCGCCGAAGCGCGTCTCGAAGGCGCGCGCATCAACCTGAGTCGCATCTCCGACATCACCTCCGAGATAGACAAGCAGGTGAACTCGCTCAGGCGTCAGGCGGCCAAAGCGAGACGCTACCGTCAACTGCGCGAAGAGCTGAGAGAGCTTCTGCGCCGCGTCTACGTCGCGGACGAGCGCGCCCTCGTCTCTCTGCTCGAAGATTTGCACGCGCGACTCTCCGCCGCGAGCGCCGAAGAGCAGTTGCTTTTGCAGGAAGTCGAGACGCGCGAAGAAGAAGCGCGACGGGCGACCTCCGAGGCGCGCAGACGCGAAGAGGAGTTGGCCGAGGCGCGCGCTTTCGTCGCCGAGTCGGCCTTGCGCCGCGACAGAAGCGAGCGCGAAGGCGCTTACCAGCGCGAGCAGTCGGCGGCTCTCGAAAAACGCATCGGCGATTTGCAAGCGGAGATGGAGCGCGTGCGCGCGCGCGCCGCGCAGGTGGAAACCGAATGCGAGAGCCTGCGCGCGGACGAAACGCAGCTCGGCGAGGCGAGCGAAGCGATGGGGCGTCTCCTGGCCGAAGCGGAGATGTCTTACGCGGCGCGTCTCGCGGAAGTTTTGGAAGCAGAGCAGAGCATCGAGCGTGCGCGCGGAGAGCTTCTGACGCATACGGCGGTCGCCGAGCGTCTTCTGGAGATTGGCCGCCAGTTGGAAGCGTCGCTCGAAAAAATCGCTTTGCAGGCCGAAGGACTTGAGCGCGAAGGAGAACGCGCCGCCGCCGCCCACGCCTCGGCCAGAGCCGAAGCCGAGCGGCTTGAGACGGAGCTTGCGGGAGCGCGTCAGCGTCTGGAAGAGATGACGGCGGAACGCGAGCGCGCCGCGCGCTCGGTCGCCGAAGCGCGCGCCGAAGTCTCGACGACTGCAACAGAATATGCGCGCGTGCGCGACGAAGCGGCGCGCGTGCGCCATCGTCTCGACACGCTCTCGGAACTCGACGCACAGCGCGCGCTCTACTCTCAAGCCGTGCAGCGCATCTTCTCTTCCGAATCTTCTACCGGTGCGCCAAAGAGCTTCCATTCCATCGGGACGCTGGCCGACATGCTTCGCGTCGAGCCGCAGTGGGAGCGCGCCGTCGAGAGCGTCTTCGGTTCGCTCCTGCAATCGGTCATCGTGCCGACGCCGGACGACGCCGTGCGCGCAGCCTCCTGGCTTCAGTCAAACGACGCCGGACGTGCAACCTTCCTCGTCGCCGGTCTACACGGCGCGTCGAACGATAACGGCACGACCGCTTCGCACTCGACCGCACACGCGGGCGCAGCCTTAGCCGAAGAAGCTTCCGGCGACGAGGCGAGAGAAATTCGCATCGCAGACTTGCTCGGCGCGCCGCGAGAGCTTCAGTCGGTGCTCAGCCGCACGCTCGCGCGCGAGATGAACGCGCGCATCGTCGAGAGTCTAGACCAGGCGACGATGATGTCTCTGGCGACTGGCGAGATGTACGTCACCGCCGAAGGCGAGTGGGCGACGGGCGGTCAGCTCATCGGCGCAGGCGACCCTTACGTAGCGGGCGAAGGCGCAGGGCTTCTCGCCTTCAAACGCGAGATGCGCGAGCTTGGCGAGCGTGCAACTGAATTGGAAGCCGAGTTGATGTTCAACGAGCAGGCGGCCACTTCGGCGCGCACGCGCCTGAGCGAGCTGGAAGACGCGCTCTTGCAGCTTAACGACCACATCGGGCGGGAAGAGCGCGAGCACGTCGCGCGCGAGTTGAACGCGGCGCGACTGGCTCAGGAGATAGAACGCGCCGAGCGACACATGCGCGTCGTCGCGGACGATGCCGCGCGCCTCGCCGAAGAGCGCCGGCAGCTTGAAGAGCGTCGGACAACGCAAGCGGGCGAAGCCGACACGGCGGAAGCCGCGCGCCTCGCCGCCACGCGCGAAGTCGCCGAGGCCGCGAGCGTGCTCGCAGCCGCGCGTCGCGCCGCCGAATCAGACAGCGAGCATCTCAACCGCCAGCGCGCCGCCTCCGTCGCCGCCACCGAGCGGCGTCGCTCGACGGCCTCCGAGCTTCGCCGGATGGAATCGGAAGCCGCAGAGCTTCACGCGCGCCTTGAGCGTCACGGCGCGGAAGTCTCCGAGATGGAGTCGCGCCTCGAAGATTTGCGTCTCGCTCTGGAAGAGATAGAGCGCAGCGCCGAGCGCGTCGAGAGCGAGCGCGCCGCGCTTGAGCGCGAGACGGAAGCCGCCGCGCAGAGGCTCTCGGAAGCGCGCGAGCGCGCCGACGCCTTCGCCCTCGAACTCAAAGAGCTGCACCAGCGCGCCGCCGCCATGCGCGACGTGCGCGCCACGCTCGAAGTCCAGAGGGCGGAAGCCGCCGCGCGTTTGAGCTACGTGCGCGAGGCGTGCATGACGGAGTTGGCGCAGCCGCTCGAAGAGCTTGCGGCGACGATGGAAGACGAGCTTTCGGGCTTCGACCTCGAAGCGGCTCGTGCCAGAGTCGAAGAGTTGCGAGCGCGGCTCGAAGGCTTCGGCGCGGTCAACATGATGGCGCTCGAAGAGTTGGCCGAGTCCGAAGAGCGCCTGCAATTCCTGACCGTTCAGCGACAGGACATCGTCGATGGCATCAGCTCGACCGAAGAGGCGCTGCGCGAAATCAAGCGCCGCTCGCGCGAGCGTTTCCGCCATGCCTTCGAGCAGATTAATCGAAACTTCGGTCGGTTTTTCGTCGAACTCTTCGGCGGCGGGCGCGGCGAGATGAGTTTGATTGATGCCGACGATGTGTTAGAGTCTGGTATCGACATCGTCGCGCAACCGCCGGGTAAACGCTTGCAGAACGTGCTTCTGCTCTCCGGCGGAGAGAAAGCGATGGCGGCGCTGGCGCTCGTGCTGGCGATATTCAAGTACCGCCCTTCGCCCTTCTGCCTGCTCGACGAAGTCGATGCGCCTCTGGATGAAGCCAACATCGGGCGCTTTACGGCCAAGATTACGGAGATGTCGATTGACACGCAGTTCATCGTCATCACGCACAACAAGCGGACGATGGAAGTGGCGCGCGCCCTCTACGGCGTGACGATGGAAGACGTGGGCGTCTCGAAACTCGTCTCCGTCAGGTTCGAGTGA
This sequence comes from Pyrinomonadaceae bacterium, assembly GCA_036399175.1. Classification (GTDB taxonomy): domain Bacteria; phylum Acidobacteriota; class Blastocatellia; order Pyrinomonadales; family Pyrinomonadaceae; genus DASWNP01. Next base: position 4,629 of record DASWNP010000029.1, read on the forward strand.
GTGTGAAGAAGAGAAAAATTTTACCCGTCAACGCAGCCGCGCTCGTTCTTCTCTTGAGCGCGGCTCTTTGCGCTATGGCACAGAGCGGCAGACCCGCGCGCCGCACCTCGGGCAAAACAGCTTCGACAACTAAGACCACCGCCGCCCCCGCCAAACAGAGCGCCAACACTTCGACCCGCGCCGAGCCCACACCCGCAGACGCCGCGCCCGCCATCAAACGCAACGCGCGCGAAGCGGAAAACTCCGCCGCACAAGCCGACGTGCTCGGCTCGAAGGAAGCGTCGAAAGAGAAGGCGACGACGGAAGCGGAGGCTAATGGCGTCCGCTACGTCTACGAGTTCAATCAGCCGGAATCCTCCATCACGCACATTCGCATCGAGCACGACGCGCGTGGCGCGGGGCGCATCAGCTTCGAGCGCAAAACCTACGCCGAGCCGGTCGAAGACCCCTTCCAGCTTTCGCCCAAAGCTCTGGAGCGCATCAACGCTCTCTGGGAGGCGCTCCATTTTCTCGACACCGACGCGAGCTATCAGGCCGTCAAGCAGTTTCCGCACATGGGCACGACGCGGCTGCAAATGGCGCGGGGCGGACGCGAGCGCAGCGCTGATTTCAACTGGACGGACGACGCGAACGCTTCGGCGCTCGCACGAGAATATCGACGCGCCGCCGACCAGGCCATGCTCGTCTTCGAGATTGACGTGGCGCTTGAGAACCAGCCTCTTGAGCTGCCAAAGCTTCTAACCCACTTCGAGAAATACCTGGAGCGCGACGCTTTGTCCGACCCGCTTCAGCTCGTGCCGCTTCTCCGGAGCCTTCAGACCGACGAGCGCGTCCCGCTCATCGCACGTAATCACGCGGGACGTCTGCTGAAAAAGCTGGAAAAATAGATGGGCCTTGCTCGCGCAGCAAGCTCGGATAGGCTTTTCTCGCAAACCAAATGTCTCGTGCGAAATCCGCAGGTTTCTTCTATAATCCCCGAACCCTGTGAGCTTTACTTCTCCCAACCCTCTTGAGCGCGCCTTCGAGGAATGCGCCGCCGACGTGGACGCGCTCTATGCGCGTTGCGCCGGAGCCGCGCCCAACTACGGCGTGGCGCGCGAAGATTTCGCCGCCGCCCTGCGCGCGGGCGCAAACAAGTATCTGGTCGTTCAGGCTGCGGGCGAGAGCGATTCGGGAGCGCCGCCCAAACAAGTCTCCGCCGCAGAGCTTCGACAATTTCTCACAGACCTTCAATCGACAGACCTCTACATGGCGCTCGCCTGCGCGCAGGGCAACGAGCACGCGTGGTGGGATTTCGACGCAGGCTATCGACACTTCATCGAGCGCGTTGCGCAACATCTGGCGGGCGCACCGTCAGAGGCGGAAGAGGCGATTGATTTGGTCTACACGGAGCTGTACGGGACGCGCGTCGTCGAGGGCGTCAGGCAGTCGAAGTTCGCAACCTATTCGGGGCGGGGCAACCTTCGCGGCTGGCTGCGCGCCATCGTCTGGCACGCCGTCGTTGACCTGCACCGGGCGCGGCGCGACGAAGTGACCATCGACGATTGGTCGGAGAGCGGCGGCGAGATTCACGAGCGCCCGGGCTGGCGCGGCATCGACCGCGCGAGCGAGCACGCGATGACCGAGACGGTCGCGCGCGGACGCTACGGAGCCGTCACCGTCGCCGCGCTCGACGCCTCCTTCGCCGCCCTCGACGACCACGAGAAGCTTCTGCTCATGTATTACCACGTTGAAGGCTTGAAGCTGCGCGAGATTGCACGCCTCGTAGAAGAGCCGCAGTCGCCTCTGCGTCGATGGTTTCAGAGACAGTCGAAGCCGCGCTCGGGCTCTTCGGCGCAGAGTCGGGTTCACGAATCGACCGTCATGCGCTGGCTGGAGAAGGTCTATGTCAGGGTGCAGCGCCGCTTCGGCGAAGAGCTTCGCAGCAAGCACGGACTCGGGACGGACGAGGTCAAGCTCTGCATGGAGATGGCGAGCGACGGTTTCGCCTCCGACGACCTGCAACGGCATCTGCTCGAAGCCGCGCCCGAAAAGTTGAGCAAAAAAGTTGCCGACTGAGCGTCTCTCAAGCGGGAAGGTACAAAACAATGGCGCGACAGAAAAAAAGCAGCAACGACGAGACAATCCGGCACGCAATCGAGCAGCATCTTCGTTACAGAGCACGGCTCGCTTCGCACGCATCCGACGAACGGCATCTGGACGAAGACAGCCTCGCGGCTTTCGTGGAGGGTTGCCTCTCGGAGCCGGAATCCGCGCCTGTCATCTCGCATCTCGTGGCCTGCGGCTTCTGCCGTCAGGCGACGGCTCAACTGATTCGCCTCGAATCCGAAATGGGCGAGACCGAAACCGCTCTCGCGCCGCAGCAGCCCGAGCCTGGCCGCATTCGCCGCCTGCTTGAAAGTCTGGCCGCGCGCGTGCTCCCGCAGTCGGACGAAGAGGCCGTCTTCGCTTATCACGCTCCGGCGGACGACCTTCAACACGAAGCTGAGAAGTCGTCTGCCGCGACAGAGCCCGAACAGAATCGAGACGGCTCGCAGCCCTCCGCCGCGTCCGACTCGACGACGCGTGAGACGGATGCTTAGAACTATCTGAACGAGCCGCGAGACGTGCGTCCGAGAGCGACGCCGTGCGGTTCGAGCCCTCGAAAGTACAAAACGCGAAGGACGCTGAATTGCAGCATCCTTCGCGTTTTGTTTCTTATACCCTGACGATTGCGCTCCGGTTAGCGCCTCCTTCAACGGACTTTCTCCCTCATTCCTGTCCCGACCCTTTGCGCTCCCTGCGCCAGACCAGGAAGAAGACGCCGACGGCCACGAGCCCGAGGATGAAGAGCAGGAGCATTACTCCGAGCACTAAAACAAGCTCCGTGAATCCTTCGTTCGAGTTCATAATCCGGCTTGCGGGTCAGGGTTGCTGGGCGAGGGCTTCCTCGCTGTCGGGGACGGCGGGCGTGAAGCGTATGCGGCGGATGCGTCTGCCATCGACGTGCTCGACGACGAACTGCGCGCCGTCGTGTTCGACCGACTCGCCCGGTCGCAGTAGTCTTCCGGCTTTGGCGAGCAGGAATCCGGCGAGCGTCGTGTAGCCCGCATCTTCGGGCAGCTTGAGCTGAAAGCGACGGTTGGCGTCGCGGACGGCGAGCATACCGTCGAGCAGGTAAGTTCCGTCCTCCTCTGCCGAAATCTGCTCGCGCGCCTCTTCGTCGTACTCGTCGTCAATCTCGCCGACAATCTCTTCGAGCAAATCTTCGAGCGTGACGATGCCTTCGATGCCGCCGTGCTCATCGACGACGCAGGCGATGTGCGTGCGTCCGGCCTGCATCTGCCTGAGCACCGTGCCGAGCTTGGCCGTAGCCGGAACGAACATCGGCGGGTGAAGCATCTTCTCCAGGTTGAACTCGGAAGGGTTGACGGTTCTCATGCACGGCATGAGGTCTTTCATAAAGAGCACGCCGATAATCTCGTCGAGGTGTTCTCGATAGACGGGAAGGCGCGAATAGCCGCCGTCGCAGAAAGCCTGCTCGGCCTCCTGTAGAGTGGCCGTGACGGGCAGCGCCGTGATGGTCGTGCGCGGCACCATCGCCTCGCGGATTTCGGCCTCGTGGAAATCGAAGACGCGATTGATGAGGCGCTGCTCGTCAGCTTCGAGATGACCGCTCTTGTGCGACATGTCGATGAGCTGTCGCAGCTCTTCTTCCGTGTAGATGGAGGCGTGCGCGCTCGTCGCGTGCAGACCGAAGAGGCGCACGACGCGTGCGCTCGCCCAGTCGAGCGCGTGAATCGGCAAGCGAAATACCTTGTAGAAAATCTGCATCGGCAGCGCCGAGAGCATGGCGACGCGCTCGGCGCGCTCAAGCCCGAAGAGCTTCGGAGCCTGCTCGCCTATCACGATATGCAGCGCCGTGATGATGCTGTATGAGATGACGAAGGCGATTGGATGTCGATACTCGTCGAGACGCGTGCCCGCGAGCGGCGCTTCGAGCAGACGGGCGAAGGCGGGCTCGCCGATGATGCCGAGGGCGAGCGAAGCGAGCGTGATGCCGAGCTGCGAGGCTGAGAGATAAGCGTTGAGATTATCGAGGACGGACAAGAGACGCTTTGCGCCCCCGTCGCCGGTCTCGGCCAGCGTCTCGATGCGCGAGCGACGCACGCCGACGAAGGCGAACTCCGCCGCGACGAAGAAGCCGTTGGCTAAGACGAGCAGAATAACTGAGAACAGTTGGATGGCTAGAATCATTATCTCGCAGACGGAATCGACCCACACCCCGTCGATTCCTTCGCTCTCACTACATCCATTTCACCCGTTAAGCTTATTTCGCTTGCGAGCATCGCGCAAGTCTTAAACTACAAAAATCCTGCCCGTGACCTGTGGCCGGGCGGACGGCGAAGGAGCGAGGCTTTCATCTTTCCGCCTTCATCCTTCCGTCTTAGATTCTATCAGGCGACAAAATTCCACCAGACGTTGCTCAGCCCAGAAGCGTTCCTCTTCGTTCTCGGAGGCCGAAAGAAAGGCGACGTGGCCGCCGTGCTGCGGCGCGAGCAGAAGGATGCGCGGGTTGTTTGTCAGGAGCGGATGACGAAAGGAATCGAAGGGGACGAGCGGGTCGTCCTGCGCGTGGACGATGAGAGCCGGGATGCGTATACGCGGGACGAAGGAGAGCGCGCTCGAACGCTCGTAGTAGTCGTCGGCTCCTTTGAAGCCGCCGTGATGAGAGGTGTAGCGCTCGTCGAAGTCGCGGACGGTGCGGACGCGTCTCAAGCCGCGCGTGTCGTAGAGCGCGGGGAAGAGTTTATGCTTGTGACGGATGCGGCGGCGGAGGCTGCGCATGAAGCTCTGCTGGTAAATCCAGTTTGAGCGCCGCCCGATGGCCTGCGCGCACTCGCTCAGGTTGAGCGAAGGCGAAACGGCGCAGACGCCTCGAAGCTCCGGCGGCGCATCTCCGGCCATCTCGCCCGCCATCTTGAGGGCGAGGTTTCCGCCCATCGAGAAGCCGGCGAGGAAGATGCGCGGAAGGCGGTCGCGCTCGACGAGGTGGCGGACAATTGCCGCGAGGTCGCCCGACATGCCGCTGTGATAGAGCGTGGGCGTAAGGTGTTCGGTCGCGCCACAGTTGCGCTGGTTGAGGCGCAAGACGTTGAAGCCCGAGTGATAAGCGAGGTGCGCCGTGCTGAGCATGTAGACGGAGGAGCTTGAGCCTTCGAGTCCGTGAACGAGAAGAAGCGTCGGGCGCGCGAGGCGCTCTTTTTGCCAGCGACAATGCGCGAGCAATTCGACGCCGGGCTCGACCTCGAACCTACGTGCTTCGTCCGTCGCATGCTGCGCGAGATACTTCGAGCGACGCGGCCAGGCGAAGGCGGCGAGCGTCTGCGCGTGTCCGCTACGAAAAAGCGGGTGCGGGCGAAAGGGCTTCGACGAGAGCGCGCGTTCTATCTCGCGCAGGCGCGCGTCTTCAGGGTCGGCGGCCTTCTGCGCGGCGGCTTTGTCCGCGTCGAGTTGATTAGTGGATATCAGCCCTTCGTACGTTTCCATCGCAGCTTCGCGTCGAGAATGATTTGAGAAACTCACGCATATTATACAAGGACGATTCGGGTGTGGAGAAGAACGGAGGGGCGGCGTCAGTACGGAGCGAGCTTCAAACCAGACGGGTCGGCTCAGCAGGCGTCGGGTCGCCTGCCGGAAGCGGCGTCTTCGGCTCGCGCACGGGTGCGGGCATCGAGGGCTCTCTATCGGGCGGAATCGGCAGGGGCTCAGGCTGCGCGGGGTCGTGCGGCTGGGTCGGCGGTAGCTCGGGATTTTGAGAGGGCTGCGGCGTCTCTGTGTTTGGATTTCGGCTCACGTCTAAATTTAACTCAGGCAATTTTTGCAGGTGCGATGAAGGAGGAAGGTTTCAGACTCATGGGGAAATGCGGTCGCGCCGGAGATTAAGGAATCAAATCGACTTAGCTGCTCTTTAAGCCCTCGTCTCTTCCAGCTTTTCAACCCGCTCGTCCAGGCCGTCGTGGTCTGCTTTAAGCTCAAGCAGCTCTTTATTCAGTCTGTTGAATTTGCGCTCAAGGCTATCGAAGCGTCTGTTCATTTCAGACTCCAAGCCGTCGAACCGCTTCTCTACTGCCGCGCGAAATTCTTCAAGACGTAGCAGGATGGTCTCAAGCGTCGGCTTGGTGTCGTACTTCTGCTCTATGTCTTTGGTGGGGTCTTCGCTCATGCGGAAATGCTAGCACCGCCGCATGGAAAAGAAAAGAGCGGCGGGCGACGAGAGAGGGCGATTCATTCAACCGTTGTCTCTTCAACGCGCCCGGCGCGCTGCATGTCGGCGACGACGAAGCGAATCATCCTGTAGGTGATGTGAGAGGGCAGGGCGTCGCGTAGGGGCTTGAGGCGTTCGGTGCCGACGAGGTCAACGGTGATTTCGATGGCGGCGCGGTCTTCGTCCGTGACGTGGCGCGCGAGGTCGAAGGGACGACCTTCGAGGATGCAGTCGGCCAAGTGTTTTTCGACGGTGATTTCGGTGAGGCCGCGCTGTCGGCTTATCTCTTCGATGGAAAGACCCGATTCGTAGAGCGCGTAGGTTTCATCTTTCGTGCCGATGCGCGGCGGAGCATCGGCGGCGGGCGCGGTGGATGCGGATGCTCTGCCAGAGAGTGAAGCTGCTGCTGCGGCTCGGGGCGCGTTGAAGACTTCGACGGGCAGGGCGAGGCTGACAGCCTCGCGCTCGCGCATGACTTCGCTGCCGAAGGGCGTGAGCGAGACGGTCGGATAAGTGCCGGTCGAGACGGTGAGGCATCCGGCGGAGACGAGCGCGTCGATGTAGACGAGCAGCTCGTCCTGCGTCATGTCGGAGAGGATACCGTAGGTGGAGAGACGTTCGAGACCGGCCTGCGTGACGTTGCGTGCGCGCGAGCCTCGGAGCGTCGAAGCTAAGAGACCTTTGCCGAAGCGTCCCTGCATGCGCGCGGCGCAGGCGAGAATTTTTCGCACACGCAACGACTCGGCATCGTCGAGAGCGCGCGCCTCGTTGATGACGACCGTTTGGGGAGCGGAGGCAGCATGTAGCTCGGCCTCTTCGCGCATACGCCGAAGCTCGCTCTGAGCGCGCAGCTCTTCATCGAGGTCGAGCCCCGCAGGCGTCTGCTCCATGCGGAAGCGGTCGAGCCGTGTTGGCGGGTCGAGCGGAGGCGTGCGCGCGCCTGCGTCGGCGACGCGCGGCTGTGAGTCTACCGACTCTACCTCAGGAGTCTTCGTCTTCTCTTTCGAGTCGGCGAGGCAGTTGCCGCACATGCCGCAGTTGAGAGCGTGGGAGCGGTCGCCGAAGTAGTCGAGGATGAAAGCGCGATAACAGTTCTCCACGTAGCAGAAGCTAATCATCTCGCGCAGCTTGCGTTGCTCAAGAGCGGCGCGGCGCGCGAGGTCGTTGGGACGAATGCGTAGCTGTTTGACCGGATGCTCGTCGAGCATCTGCAAGCCGCGCGTGCGCCGTGCCGGCTGATAGGAGATGACGCCCGCCTCTGCGAGCGACGAGAGAGAGCGGCGCATCGCCGAAAGCTCAAGGCCGAGCGTTTCGGAAAGCTCCGATACGTCCAGCTCCACGTCCGCGCGCTGGCTGATTTCGTAACCGCCGAGCAGCCCGTAGAGCACCTGCTTCATCTGCGCGCTGCGACGCGCGCCGACCGTCTCGCGCGCCGCCTGCGGCGTCAAAAGCAGACGCACCGCCGCGCGATTCTCTCCCGCCGCGCCGCGCTCGACGTGCCCGGCCTTCTCTAAGATGATGAGCGAGGATTGGACGGCCATCTCGTTGCGGATGCCTGCGCGCGCGGCTATCTCGCGCGTCGAAAGCTCGATGCGATGCTGCCCCGTCCCGACGAGAGCTTCGTAGACGCGCGCAATCACGTCGGGCGGCGGGTAAGAGCCTTCGATGAAGTAATCCTGCGTGCGCTTGTCGGCGTAGTTGAAGAGCAGCACGCAGCGCGACTGGAGGCCGTCGCGCCCGGCGCGTCCAATCTCCTGATAATAGGCTTCGATGGAGCCGGGCAGGTGATAATGGACGACGAAGCGTATGTCGGATTTGTCGATGCCCATGCCGAAGGCGTTCGTGGCGACAATCATCTGCACGCGCCCCGACATGAAATCCTCCTGCGCGCGCACTCGCTCCGAATCGTCCATCCCCGCGTGATAGGCGACGACCGGCAAGCGCGCTTCCTTCAAACGCTGCGCGACCTGCTCGACCGACTTGCGCGTCGAAGAGTAGATGATGCCCGAACCGCCGGGGTAAGCGGCGACGAGCGACTTGATGTGCGCAATCTTCTCGCGCTCCTTCTGCGTGTGGACGACATTGATGGAAAGGTTCGGGCGGTCGAAGCCGCTGACGAAGGCGCGCGGGTCGCGCAGGTGAAGCTGCTCGATGATGTCTGCGCGAACGTAAGGCGTGGCGGTCGCCGTCAGGGCGACGGTCTGCGGGCGTCCTATCTGCTCGATGAAGGATTGCAGGCGCAGGTAGTCCGGACGAAAATCGTGACCCCATTGAGAGATGCAATGCGCCTCGTCAACCGCGATGAGCGAGACCTGGGCGCGCTGCAAGGCTTCGACGAAATGGGCGCTGCGGAAGCGTTCGGGCGCGACGTAGACGAGCTTATAGCGTCCCTGCCGGACGCCGCCGACCCGCGCCTTCTGCTCCTCGAAATCAATCGAGCTGTTGATGAAAGTCGCGGGCAGACCGCGCGCCTGCAAGGCATCGACCTGATCTTTCATCAAAGCGATGAGCGGCGAGACGACGAGCGTCGCGCCCTCTCTCATCAGGGCGGGCAACTGGTAGCAGAGCGATTTGCCGCCGCCCGTCGGCATCACGACCACCGTGTCGTGGCCTTCGAGTATCGCGCCGACGACTTCGCGCTGTCCCTCTCGGAAATCCTCGAAGCCGAAATGTTCACGAAGCGCCGCCCGCGCCGCTTCCATGCTCAAACTCATAGTTTCAAGTCTAAAGTCTCAAGCCTCAAGTCTCAAGTCTCGAAATCATCCCCGACCGGAGACTCGGAAGGCTTTAGACTTCCAACTTTTTCCGTTAAGCTTTCGGGCGAAATGAAGAAGCAGGAATGGAAGGCACGCACGAAGCGCGATTTGATGATTGAGGTGTGGGAGCATCTGGATTGCGAGTCGGTGGGTGCGAAGGAATTGGAGGCCGTCTCGGAGGCGGTGCGCGAGCGTTTCGGCGAGGGCGCGGTCGATAGTCCTGCGAGCGTGGCGCGGCTTCTGGCCGACGAGGGCGCGGAGTTGCGTCACGCCGAAGTCCTGGAGATGGACGCGCGCTGGCGTTCGGCTGACCCCTACGAGGCGATGTTCAGAAACGTCCTCAAGTTCTCCGACTTCGCGCAGGCCGCCGCTTCGATAAAGAACCTGAATAACCTCCGCAAGCAGTTCGAGCGCAAGCAGGACAAGGCGGGTCTCAGACGCGTGCACGAGACGGTCTTGAAGGGCAAGCAGCGCGCCGAGATGATTGCACGCAACCCCTCGGTCAACGAGCGCAAACGCGCCGAGAAGACCGAAATCGCGCAGTGGTTCACCGTCTGGCTGCAATCGCCCGAAATCTTCGACGACTGGCTGGAGCTACGCCGTCGCTCAAAGGATTTCCGCGAGCGCTTCGACGAGTGAAGCTGTCGAACATCGAGAGGGCGGCGCGTAGCAATCAAGGCTGCGCGCCGCCCTCTCGATGTTCGATGCAATCGTCGTCGGTTTTCTTATTCCACCGTAACAGACTTGGCGAGGTTGCGGGGTTGGTCAACGTCGCAGCCGCGTCGGACGGCGATGTGGTAGGCGAGGAGTTGGAGGGGGATGACGGCGAGGATGGGCGAGAGAAGGTCGCTGGAGGGCGGAATCTCTATCTTGTAGTCGGAGACTTCCGCAGACATCGCGTCGCCTTCGGTGAGGATGGAGAGGACGATGCCTTCGCGCGCTTTGACCTCGACGATGTTGGAGTGGGTCTTCTCGTAGCGCATCTCGGAAGCCTTGTTTCCTTCCTCGCGCGGGTTGACGACGACGACGGGCAGGCGCTCGTCAATCAACGCATTGGGGCCGTGCTTCATCTCGCCCGCCGGGTAGCCTTCGGCGTGGATGTAGGAAATCTCCTTGAGCTTGAGCGCGCCTTCGAGGGCGACGGGGAAGTTGATGCCGCGACCGAGGTAGAGAAAGTCTGTCGAGCGGAAGAACTCTCTGGATAGCTCCTCGATTTCGTCCGCCTCGGAGAGCAGGTTTTCAATCTTGACGGGAAGCTCCGCCAACTGCTGCGCGTGATGGCGCGCTTCCTCCTGCCCCATGACGCCGCGAAGCTGTCCGAGATAGAGGCCGAAGAGATAGAGCGCAACCATCTGCGCGGTGAAAGCCTTCGTGGAAGCGACGCCGATTTCGGGGCCGGCGTGCGTGAGAATCGTGCCGTCGCTCTCTCTGGTAATCATCGAGCCCTGCACGTTGCAGATGGAGAGAATCTTCGCGCCGCGCTCTTTGGCTTCGCGCAGGGCGGCGATGGTGTCGGCAGTCTCGCCCGATTGAGAGATGACGACGAGAAGCGTCTGCTCATCGATGACAGGGTCGCGGTAGCGAAACTCGGATGCGTAGTCCACTTCGACGGGAACGCGGGCGAGCTGCTCGATCATGTATTTTCCGGCGAGCCCCGCGTGCCAGGAAGTGCCGCAGGCGGCGATGAGGACGCGCGTAAAACTCTTGAACTCGGCGTCGGTGATGTTCATCTCATCGAGATAGATGCGCCCTGTGTCGAGGGAGACGCGCCCCTGCACGGTGTCGCGGACGGCGCGCGGCTGCTCGTAGATTTCCTTGAGCATGAAATGCTTGAAGCCGCCCTTCTCCGCCATGATGGGATCCCAGGTGATGCGCTGCTGCTGGGGCTCGACCGGGTTGCCGTCGAAGTCTGTGACGTGAACGGCGTCTTTTGTGAGCACGGCGATTTCGCCGTCGCCGAGGAAGAAAACGTCGCGCGTGTGCTGGAGGATGGGCGGCACGTCGGAGGCGACGAAGAACTCGCCGTCGCCGAGGCCGATGACGACGGGCGGCCCCTGGCGGACGGCGATAATCATGTCGGGCTCGTCCGAAGAGATAATCGAGAGGGCGAAGATGCCGCGCAGCTCGCGCACCGTCCGGCGCACGGCACGCTCTAAGGTCTCTTCTTCGCGCAGGTATTCTTCGATGAGATGCGCGACAATCTCCGTGTCGGTCTCGGTGACGAAGCGGTGGTCGGTGCGGCGCAGGCGCTCTTTGAGCTGAAGATAGTTTTCGATGATGCCGTTATGAACGACGACGACGCGCCCGGTGCAGTCGCGGTGCGGATGCGCGTTTTCTTCGGTCGGACGCCCGTGCGTCGCCCAACGCGTGTGGCCGATGCCGTAAGTGCCGTCGAGCGGCTTCAGGCGAATCGCTTCTTCGAGGTTGCGCAGCTTCCCCTCGGCGCGACGGATGTCGAGACGGTGGCTTTCATCCACGACCGCGATACCAGCCGAATCGTAGCCGCGATATTCGAGCTTCCGCAGCCCGTCGAGGATGACGGGCACGACCTGCTTATTGCCGACGTAACCAACAATTCCACACATGTTGCTTTCTCCTGAAACGCGGGTAAATGGTGAATGGTGAATGGTAAATAGGTAAAGGCAGTTTTTCTCCATTTACCATTTACTGTTCACCATTTACTTGTCTTCGTATTCCTTGTTACTCGTCACTCGTCGCGGTAGTTACCGCTTCTTCGGTGTCGATAGTCTGAGACGCGCCGCCGTAGGGCGTGTTGTCGTCGCCGGTTGATGAGGGGGAAGTTGCGGAGGCGTCTGTTTGAGGTTCGCGGGGCTGCTGCTGTTCATCGAGCTGTTTGTCGCCGAGTTGTTTCCTGATGGTGGCGGGGACTCCGGCGACGAGCGTGTCGGGCGGAACGTCCTTTGTGACGACTGAGCCCGCGCCGGTCATGGAGCGAGCGCCGACGCGGACGGGCGCGACGAGCATCGTGTCAGAGCCAATCTTGGCGTCTTCTTCGATGACGGTCTGGTGCTTCTGTTTGCCGTCGTAGTTGCATGTGACGGTGCCCGCGCCGATGTTCGTGCGCTCGCCGATGGTGGCGTCGCCTAGATAGGTTAGATGCTGCGCTTTGGCCTTCGCGCCGAGGCGCGACTTTTTCACCTCGACGAAGTTGCCGACCGAGGCCGATTCCTCCATCTGCGCGTTCATGCGCAGGTGCGCGAAGGGGCCGACGGAGCAGTGGTCTGAGATGTCGGAATCGACGATGACCGAGTGGTCTCTAATCTGCACGCCGTTGCCGATGCGCGAGTTGGTGATGCGCGTCCCCGGGCGTATCTCGCAGTTCTCGCCGATGACTGTGCGCCCCTCGATGTGCGTGCCGGGATGGATGACCGTGTCGCGCCCGATTTGCGCGTCGGCGCTGACGTAGGTGTGCTGCGGGTCGATAATGGTGACGCCGCTGTCGAGCATCAGTCGGCGAAGCGTTCGATGGCGCATGATGCGCTCGAACTCAGCAAGCTCGACGCGCGTGTTGATGCCGGAGACCTCGCGCGCGTCCGTGTGCAGATAGACGCTCACGTCTTCGCCGTCGGCGCGAAGGATGCCGGGCACGTCCGTCAGGTAATACTCGCCCTGAGCGTTCGCGGGCTGCACGCGCTCAAGCGCGCGAAAGAGCGTGCTCGTCTCGAAACAGTAGATTCCGGCGTTGATTTCGTTAATCTGTCGCTCTTCCGGCGTAGCGTCCTTCTGCTCGACGATGCGCTCGAAGCGGCCTTCGGCGTCGCGGATGATGCGCCCGTAGCCGGTCGGGTCTTCGAGGCGGACGGCGAGCAGGGTGCAGGCCGCGCCGCGACCTCTGTGAGTGCGATGCTGGTAGAAGAGGGCGAGGAGCGTTTCGGCGCGCACGAAAGGCACGTCGCCGGAGAGCACGAAGAGGGTGGAGCCAGCTTCGGCGAGCGCATCGCGTGCGGCCATGACGGCGTCGCCCGTGCCGCGTTGCTCGGTCTGAGTGATGAAGATTGCGCCCGCCTCGCCAAGCTCTTCGCCGACCGCCGCCTTGACCTCTTCCGCCTGATGGCCGACGACGACATAGACGGGGCGCGCCTCCTTCTGCAAGGCGGCGGCGGTGCGGCAGACGTGCGCGATGAGCGGGCGTCCGCCGAGCTGGTGCAGAACCTTCGCCGTGCGCGAGCGCATGCGCGTTCCCAAACCGGCGGCGAGGATGAGCACGTCGAGCGGCGCGGCGGCGGCGGTCGCGGCTTGCGTCGGGGATTGAGATTGTTTCTCCATAGAGATTCCGGGAGCGCGTTTGGAAGTTCAGGTGCGCGTCGCGTGCAGCAGCGCTTCGGCGCGCCTCGACGTGTGACAGATGGCCTGCTCGAAGCAGGCGATGATAACGCGCGAGAGTTTTTCCGGGCTGTGACGAACTTTTTCGCTCTCGTCGAGCAAATCGGCGCGAATTATCTCGGTCTCCGCGCCGAACTCTTTCTCAAGCTGATGGTCGGTCAGGCCAATTTGATGCGCGCCCTCGGCCAGGTAACGCGCGGCCTGCTCTTCGCTGATGGGACGGTCGTTGACGATTGTGTAGTCGAAGTGAATCTCGGGCGCGTAGCGTTTGACCATCTCAAGATGCTGGCGCGCGGTGTAGCCGTCGGTCTCGCCGGGCTGTGTCATCAGGTTGCAGATGAAAATCTTGACGGCGCGCGACTGGCCGATGGATTCGGCGACGCGCGCGACGAGAAGGTTCGGCAGAATGCTCGTGTAGAGAGAGCCGGGGCCGACCGTGATGACATCGGCGTTGCGAATCGCCGTGAGAGCTTCAGGCAGCGGGAGGCATTGTTCAGGCTCTAAGCTCAGGCGACGAATCGGGGCGCGCGAGGCCGTGATATTCGTCTCGCCCCGTACGACCGCGCCGTCTTCGAGTTCGGCGACGAGCCGCACGTCGTTGAGGGTCGCGGGATAGATGCGCCCCTTGCTCGCAAGCACTTCCGAAGAGAGACGCACGGCCTCGACGAAGTCGCCCGTCACGTCGGTCAGGGCGGCGAGGAAGAGGTTGCCGAAGCTGTGGCCGCCGAGCTGGCCGTCGCCGCGAAAGCGATACTGGAAGAGACGCGAAAGCAGCGTCGAGTCTTCGGAGAGGGCGACCATGCAGTTGCGTATGTCGCCGGGCGGGAGCATCTGCAACTCGTCGCGCAGACGCCCCGAGCTTCCGCCGTCGTCGGAGACAGTGACGATGGCCGAGAGCGAGTCGAGCCAGGTCGAACCTTCTTCAAACCTGCCGACGAGCTGCTTCAACCCGGCCAGCACCGTCGAGAGACCTGTGCCGCCGCCGATGGCAACCAGCTTGAGTCCGCGTTCTGTTTCCGTTAGCAAATGGTCGCTCTCCTCAAAGACGCGCGCCGGGCGCACGTCAGCCGCCGGTGAAATCATACCCAAAAGAGTTAGGCTTTTAAAGCGGGAAGAGTTTAAAGGGACTTTCGCGTCCAAAGCGTGTGCCGGAGGGGAGACTCTCTTTGCGAGCGCTTTTTAGAGACGAGAAGGGAAGACGAGCCTTTCGTAGTCGGGCTCGGTGCGCAGAGACGCGAGGTCGGGGTCGTGCTGCGCGCGGACGCGCAGGTTGGGCTTGAGTTCAAGAGCGCGCTCTAAGGATTGCAGCGCCGATTGGACAGAGCCGAGACGTGCGCGCGTGGCGGCCAGAGCGTAGTGCGTGTCGGGCGACTGGTCGTCGCGCCGCAAAGCGCGCTCGAAAAGCTCCTGCGCGGCGACGTACTCGCCCCGGTTCAGCTCGATGACGCCCCGGTCGTAGAGAGCTTCTGCGTCGCGCGGAAGCGCGCTCTCCGAGCGCAGGCGCGACTCGGCGATGGAGAGATAGGTGCGCGCACGCGCCGTCACCTCGGAGACGCCCGCGTGCTCTTCGATGAGAGCCCGAAACAGGTTGCGCGCCTCGGCGAAATGGCCGCGCGCAAACTCTTTATGGGCGCGCTCGAAGGAGCGAAGGGCAGCGGCCTCGTCGCGCGTCGGCTGGCGGGGAGCTTGAGTCGCCGCAGAGTGCGAACGTGCGCCGGATTTGGCAGTGCCCGCCGGTCTGTTTGTCGCGGTCGAAGGTTTGCTGGCAGAAGTCTTGGCCGCAGGCGTAGAGCCTTTGGCTGGCGCGCTCTTTTTGGTCTGCTTGGACGCAGGCGAAACGGTCACTTTGGTTGATTTCGAGGGGGGCGCTTCGGCGGCGCGCGATTTGGCGTTCGTCTTTCGTGCAGGCTGCGCGGTTTTGGTCTGCTTCGAGGCCGGGCGAGTCGTCCTGTTGCCAGCCGTCAGCGCGGCAGCAGCTTTCGTTGGAGTTGCTTTACGCACAGGGGCTTTCTCCGACGCCGAGCGTTTCTTGAGGGCTTCGGGGCGCGAAGTGGATTTAACCGCCGGCTTGCGACTTTTCGACGCAGGCTTCGAGGAGGTGCTCTGTGGTGCAGGTTGGGAGGAAGGTCTTTTCACACCCTTGATGAACGGATCGCTCATTCGCAGCACTCGATTTTCACCGGCAACTCCACGATGGAGCCACCAAACCGCATGCAGTTTAACATACCATCGCGCATAAATCAACGAAGTAGTGGGGTTTGCGGCTGCCGACGAGCGATCTCAAGTAATTCCTCAGAGTGGCAAACATAGAAAAACAGTTGAAGTCACGCGAGACGCTATGCTAGAGTGCCAGAGAAGCCGGGATGCTCCTCGCGTCGCGGTGGGCTCACGGGTGGGTGCGGCCACTTGTTCGGGCGTAAGTCCTTTCTTGCCAGTCGTTTTAATCCCGCACGGACTCCTCAGACAGCCATCCCTGTACCGTCCGCCTTCTGTAAAAAGAAAGCATTTGTGTTCTAATGACAGACACTCCCATCATTATCCAAGAGCAGCAGTATAAACAGATTGAGACTGTGTTGATGAAGCTGCGCTTTGAATCCTTCGCGCGGGTGGTCTTTCTCGTGGACAAAAACGGCCAGCAGATAGCCGTCCAGGGCGCGGTCGGCGACCTCGACACGACGAGCCTGGCCTCTCTGGCTGCCGGAAACGTGGCCGCCACAGGCGGCATGGCGCGGCTCATCGGCGAAAAAGAGTTTCCCACGCTCTCGCACGAAGGCGAGCGCGAAAGCATACACATCTGCATCATCGGAAGGGTTTTGCTTGTCGTGGTCTTCGACGAGCGCTCCAGCCTCGGACTCATCAAGCTGCGCGTCCGGCAGGCTTCGCGCGAGCTGGCGGCCGTTTTCGAGGAGATAGCCCGCCTCTCCGAGCAGAAACGCGAATCGGAAACCTCTATTTTCGCCGAAATTACGGACGAGGACATCGACAGTCTCTTCAGTTAAGTCTGGAGTTTGCAGAGTCTGGAGTCGAGAGTCTCAGACTTCAGGCTTCGGGCTCCGGACTGTCAGACTCCAGACTCCCGGACTTCAAAGAGCGCTATGACGTTTATCAACTACGCTTCACGCGAAATCAACTGCAAAATCGTCTACTACGGGCCGGGGCTGTGTGGCAAAACGACCAACCTGCAATACATCTACGACTCGACCGCGCCGACCTCCAAAGGCAAGCTCATCAGCCTCGCCACCGAGACCGACCGCACGCTCTTCTTCGATTTCATGCCGCTTGAGCTTGGCACCGTGCGCGGCTTCAAGACGCGCTTTCATCTCTACACCGTGCCGGGGCAGGTCTTCTACGACGCCTCGCGCAAGCTCATCCTCAAAGGCGTTGACGGCGTGGTCTTCGTCGCCGACTCGCAGGAAGAGCGCATGGACGCCAACATCGAGTCGCTCTACAACCTCGAAGAGAACCTCAACGCCAACGGCTACGACCTGACAAAGATTCCCTACGTCCTCCAGCTCAACAAACGCGACCTCCCCAACGTCCTTCCCGTTCAGGAACTCGTCGCCGAGCTGCGCCGCAAAGACGAGCCCGTCCACGAAGCCGTCGCCGCCAAAGGCTCAGGCGTCTTCGACACCCTCAAGTCAGTCGCCAAGCAGGTGCTCACCGAGCTTCGTAAATCGTAAAAGCCGTAAATGGTAAATCGTGAATTCTACGGGGTAATTGATTCGTTCGCGTTCGGGTAATTGATTCGTTCGCCCCGCTGAAAAACAAGCGCCCGATGTTCATGAAAGACATCGGGCGCTTGTTTATGCTGCCAATCCTCGTAATGCACTCACGGAGGCGGCAGTGGGCTAGACTTGGAGGTGGGCTTACAAAGGTTGAAGTTGCAGTTTACCAACGGCGTAGTACGCCGTCTCGCTTGATGTCTTTAGAATTCTTGACGAACCCGACTTGTATGGTCTGATGTTGAGTACAGAAGGATTCGGCAAACTTCTTGAGCAAGCGTGACTCCTTGAGCACGTCAACATCGTTCGAAAGGTGTTCCAACAGAGAACGTGTGACCAGGACGATGAGCTTCGCGCGCGCGCGTGAAGTCAGCACATTAAAGCGGTTCAGACTGTAAAGGAACTCATCCTCGGACCTGATGATGTCCGGATCGCCGATGCCGAAGGATGCGACGATCACGTCCCGCTGCTGCCCCTGGAACCGCTCGACCGTGTCGATTGCATTCCGGATGTATTCTGCGGGGTCACCGGGGAACACCTGCTGTAGTCGGTAAATTATCTTCGCCATCTGAGCGCGATGAGGCGTGACAACCCCCGCGGCCCTACCCCAGAAGTCCTTCACCTTATAGTGTGACGAGGACGGCGTTCGGTCAGTGGTACCGTCCGATTTTCTCTCGTTAACGAGCTTGTCAGTGAGATGTCCCCGCAAAAGCCAGAGCAACGTCGTGACCGCGTCGGCCTCGAAATCATTGACCTGGCTGCTTAACTTATCGTCATAGACGAAACAGACGGCGGGGCGATCAGGTTCTAAGAACTTTTCCCAATCAGGCGACCAGTACAACTGAGAAGGCCAGTTGTGAGACTTAGTTGTAGGTACGGGCGGCGATAGGTGCAGCCTCAGGTCCGGCGAGTTACTCTGCAAGTTTGCGCTGTACCCGGCGACCTTAGTGAAGTCGACGAGAGTCTGGTTAGACCGGTAGTTGATGTCGAGTGAGTTGGGGGCAATGCCGTGGTGGTGGCGGAAGTAGTTATAAACGGAGCCGACCATGTGTTCGAGATCTTTAGGCGGCTCCGCCTTCTGAATGGGGGATAGCTGCAAATCGTCACCGGCCAGAACGCTTGAGCCATCCTGCGCCAGCTTGCTGAAGACTAAGGTGCTGGTGGGGACGTCCATCTGGGACGCCTCGTCGAGCAGGATGATGTCGAACCAGGGGCGGATAGTGTGAGCAGGCAACCTCTTAGTCTTTCCTGCGACCGCGAGGTTATGGAGCTGCTGCGGCACGCAGCCCACAACCATCACCCCGGACGGGTTTTCTAGGCGCTCCCGCAAATCCATGATCTCCTGGGCGGGTTTCGCGGTGTTGAGAACCAGATCCCGCAGGTCAGGCTGCTCTTTCGACAGATCCACCGTTCTAGGGTGCCACTTACTTTGAACCCGGTAAACGTCACACTGCCCGGCCGGTAATAGCTTTTTAAGCTCTTTCTCCGCATCCAGCAGGACGTTGTCCACCGCAGTGTAGGTGGTGGCAGTAATAAGAAGCCGCAGATGACGTTGGGACTCCAGTGCCTCAAGCACGGCACCCAGCACTACGGCGATGAGGGTGCTGCTCTTGCCGGTTCCCGGAGGCCCCCATATCAGTGAAAGGCACTGGGCCAGTGCCGCTTTCCAAGCGCGCCACTGCGATTGGTCGAGGTCGGCACCGTTAGACTGCAAGTGGGTATGCAGCCTCTTTTCGACGTTTTGCAGGTTGCGACCGGTCGCCCTGCTGGTAAGTGACGGTGCCTCCCAGAGAACTTCCGCTGCTGGCGATGACGGGGAGGATCCCGATGTCGGGGTGGGAGGAAACTCTAAAGCCTCAAGTACCCGCGCGTCGCTGCCGGCACTCGGAGGGTAGGCGATCCCCCTGACGGTCAACTCCACCTTCTTAGTGAGAAAATCTTCGGAAACGGGATCGAGTATGACGTTCTTAGAAAAATCTATCCCCATCTCATTCTCGAACCGTAGGGCCGCGCAGGTTTCGCTTGGGCGGAGGGCGATGTACCCGTTAACACGATCGATTGCCTCGATGGTGACGCCCGTCAACTTTTCGTTGGCTATTGTTGTACCCGCTCTATAGCGACGGAAGAACGGGTCGCGCGGAATTATTGCCCTGATGAATCTGTTCGGGTGCTGGTCGAGGAATCCGTGCTGCTTTTCGGGCGATAAGGCGTATGTGAAATCGCCCGGCTTGGCGTTGAGTTCCCGAGAGGCGTCCCTCATCTTGTAGACCAACAGATTCTGGACGTTAGAAAGAGGCCGGCCGAGAGCTTTGCTTAGGTCATCAAGGGCCTGTTGCCTGTTGGCCCCAGACAAACGTTTCACGAGCCGGGCGGATTTCAACCGCGCCTCCCTCTCATGCGGGGGCATGGAGCGCACTGTATGGGCGTCAAGACTATCAAGGGCCGCGTCTAGGCGGGTGAACTCAAGCCACAAGCGACCCTGCGGGGCCAAGCCGGTGACCACACGAAGATTTCGCACAACGGGTGGTGCCGCCTGCCGCGATAGTACCTTCTCCAGATCGCTTTCGAGACGCTGGACTACCAAGCTCAGGGCGTAAGCCTTGTTCCGGGTCGCCGCTTGGATATAGCCCTGGCTCTCCGTCCAACGTCCCTCCCTTTCCCAGTATTCGTGAATGCGCTCGGCAGGTATAAGGTCGCTCATCGGCTCTTGGTAGAGCGGGTGGACGACCGGGTCCGGGGCACTGTCAGGCTTGTAATGCTTTGCAACTTCAAAAAGCTGGTGATAGTGCGAGACCGGGAGCGCGACCGTATTATCAACGACGGTGGAAACGAGCGTGATCGGCGACTGCCGCGTGGCGTCCTCGGCGTTCTGCAGCAGCTCCGGCGGAGGGAATAGCCAAGCGAGGCCGCGGAGCTTCGGGTCAGCTAAGATGTGTAAGAGGTGACGACCAACCAATCGGGCGAGGTGCTTCCGCTGCGACTCGTCCCAGAGGTAAATCTGATAAGTGCTGGCCTGCGTTTTGTTATCACGACGCCCCGCCTCAATATCCTCATCGTCCTGTTTAGTCACCCAGTTGAAGATTTCACGAAGTTGGTGGAGGAATTTAAGAAATTCGTCCCGCTCTCTGTCGAGGCTACGAGTGTCGATCAGGAAAACCTCATCCTCACCCTGCTTCCGGGTCCAGGCGTGACTGTTTCTCTCGAGGGTTGATCCGAAAGGCAGCGGCTCATTCCAGAAAGCGCGGAGGCCGATCGCCACTGTGATGGCACTGCTCAGGTCGTAATCGAGGAACGGGTAAATGTGGAGGGCCGGGTACAGCGGCATCAGGGCGTCACCGCCCGAGTTGGGTATGACAGACGACTTGCGCGCCCGCAGAGCTTTGGCGCGGTATGGAAAGGTTGTCCGCTTGGCCCGCAGCCCTTGGTGTTCGTCAAACACAGCCGCCGCCGGGTTAGTGGCCGCGAGTAGGTCCAAATCTAGTATGTTGCCTTGGCGCAGGTGCTCGCTCGCACCCTCCGACAGTCCCGGGACGCGCGACAGCCCCTTTTTGTTCTCGGCCGTCGGCCAGCAGTGCTTAGGGTCGTTGTGGACTTTTCCGCTCTTATCGATCCACGGATAGCCGAGGAACTCGCAGCCTTTACAGCGGTAGTCCACGTGCGCATTAACCTTTTGCCACGGCGTACTGAGTATGATAGGGAGTTGCTCCGTGATGAGGCGACGCAACCGCGGGGCAAAGACGTCAACCGGCGCGATTTCGAGATCTTCCTCCAGAGCTTTTGCTACGTCTGCGGGCGTCGGTACGTGCGCCTTTTGCTTCCATTCGGCAGACTGCTTGGCGAGATTGGAGGCTTCGTGCGAGCCGGGCCACACTGCCGGGGCAGCCACCACTACAAACTCCTGATCCAGCTTGTGCTCTATGAGCCAAGCCGCCAAGGACATGGAGTAGTAAACCACCTCCGCGAAGTAATACGCGCCCGGCTCTGACGTGAGCTTGATATCAATAATCCGCAGTCGCAGGCGGTTGTCAGAAGGGTCAAGGGGAAATACATCACCGTTAGGCCGCACCCCTAGTTCATAGGGGTCGGGAAGTTCGTCGGAGTTCGGGCCTATGCCGGCCGCTAAAGGCGGCAAAAATTGAATGATGTCAGGTTGAGAATTATCAATACTAACGTCCGTACCAAGAACATCTTTCAGATTGATGAGATTGACGGCAGACCTGAAGGTAAATGTAGCTGTTACATATTTACCTTCTACAATAAATTGATTGGGTTTAAGCTCTCGAAGCAGTTCGGGCGTAATATCTGTCGGCTCCCGCCGGTTACCCTTCCGCAGCATCCCGACTCTGACGTTGGCGCTCCCGAAGACGTCCCGCATCTCCCCCAGTTTCCGTTCCTGCCACTCGTAGCCCGCCGCCCCGGCAAAGCCCAGCGCCGCCCGCACGTCTTGGGACGGGGGCATTCCACGTTTGAGGCGCTCATCATTGGTGTAAAGGGAAAGTAAAAACTGAAGCTCGCAGCGATTACGGAGGAATAGCGATAAGGACTTCTTACCGAACGAGGGCATCAGGGCTTACCTTTATTGTCATGGCCCAAGCCCAAGTTTAACCAGGCTAGGCGGCGAAGTTAATATTACATGGAGTCTGAGCGACTTCCATCGAATGCCGGATTCCGGAAGGAAATGAACAATCGCGGCTGCTTATCGGGAGTTCGCGCGAGAATACTTTCTTCAGAAGCGACATTGGCTGAGGGCACGTAGAAAGCGCTATCCAGTCAAGTGAGTGGCACGCGACCTACGAGCATGCGGTTGGAGTTTATATCATTGCGGGTGTTTGTTGAAATGTCGTGGCAGAAAAGAGGGTGAGAATTAAATGCCTCCATCAGTCAGTGGCACAGTATATAGCTACTCGGCCAATGCATTTCTATCTTACAGGAAGACTGTTTTTGCAACTGAAGTGAATTCGCGCTTGGTCCCTTGGCTCAGATCGACGCCTATTGCCGAGTACCCCATCCGGGCCGCGACCCTGAGTGTTGTTCCCGTGCCCATGAACGGGTCGAGCACCACCCCCGGCATGAAGCCCCGTCGGCATTTACATCTCGTCCATCTAACAGTCTCCCGACGCGCGAAGGTAAATTCCCGGAAGTAGCCGCCGAGAACCTTTTTGGCCTCCGTCGCCAGCTTACGGACTTTAGCCGAACTAGTCCCGTTCTGAAAATAGAGGGCTTTCCCAGCGTCAGAGATGCCGGTAGCCTGTATCGCCGCGATGTGCTGCTGTGTCAGCCCAGCCTCGCGGGCGATCTTCATGGCCCGGCGCGCCTGCTGGCGCTCAGGATTTAGTTTGCTCGTCCTACGAGTAACCCTTTGCCTGGGGATACCACACGCCACGCACACCTCCAGAGGGCAAGCGAGAGTCAGTATGCGCTCGACAACTTCATCCGGATACGGCGCGAGGTGCTGGCTCTTGGTCTTTTTAGGATTTATAACCCAAACATCGCCGGGATTAGATCCGTTCCCGAATTTCTCCGCGAAGCCGAATAAATCATAGTAGTACCTGCGGCGTGGCGTCATGTGAATGATGAATTCGTGCCGGCTGGCGAGGCGGTTCTTGACCGGATCGGGCGTGCCGTTACCCTTTGCCCAGATGATGCGGTTACGTATGAGCCACCCGTCGGCCCGCGCGGCTATCATCACCATGCTCGGTATCTCGACGAGGCTACACTGGTGGTAGGTGTCGCCGAGATTAAGAAAAACGGAGCCGGTGGGGCGCAGAACGCGCCTCCACTCCCGGAGCGCGGTCAGGATAGATTCGACGTACTGCTCTGGCGTGCGTTCTTGGCCGATCTGACCGGGGAAGCTGTAGTCGCGCTTGCGCCAGTAGGGCGGTGAGGTGGCCACGAGGTCTATTGAATTCGGCTGCAGTTCCAGACGGCGGGCGTCACCGCGCAAGGCCGAAATGAACCGAAAGGAACTAACCTCATTCGGCAGAGCCGAAACATCCGTGCCGGTCGTATTAGTCTGCTTAGCTTGGCTAGCCTGAGTAGAACTGTGAGTGAGTTTACCGTTACCGTTCGTCCGTTTCTCTATGGCAGAACTCAATGTGGCCTCCTAGCACAGTTTCCCGTGCCGGTAAACAGAAAATGTTCGAGCCACATGATATATACATAAAATCGTCGCTCTCGTCGAGGCCTAGCGTGCATGCTCCGATCGCGATGCCACCGTCATGAACGCTCCTGTTTGGAACATCCCACTCCGCTACGGCGCTTGTTTATACCACCGATCAGGACTACCGCTATTCCTCTCCACCGTTATCGCAGAAAACCCGCCTTTGACTAATGCCTAATTACAGCGTGACAGCACATGTCTGTCCTTCGATAAGTAGAAATCAGAGGAGTGGCGAATTTATCGACATTTTTGAAACTTTAAGATGGTGGTTAATTATGAATGTTGACTGAGCCTGTTCACGCTCATCTCCCACCTCTGACACCGAGGCTCCTACTTTTTGCAGGAAAAGACCCAGTTGCAGATGTGACACAATGAGCGGTGCGGGCAGAAGCTCGAAGCCGAAGATCCGCTCCGTCGCTGCACGTTTAGCTT
>DASWNP010000030.1:0-73838 GCA_036399175.1 Pyrinomonadaceae bacterium
TTCGACGACTTTCTCGAAAGGCATGTCCTGATGCGCGTAAGCTTCCAGCGTCACCTCGCGCACGCGACTGAGCAGATGTCGAAAACCAGGATTGTCAGACACGTCGGTTCTCAGGACGAGCGTGTTGACGAAAAACCCGATGAGGTTCTCTATCTCGGCGCGGTTGCGATTGGCAATGGGCGAGCCGACGAGGATGTCTGTCTGATTCGTGTAACGATGAAGAAGTGTTTTGAAGGCGGCGAGCAGAAGCATGTAGAGCGTCGCGCCTTCGCGTTGCGCGAGCTTTTTGATGGAGGCCGAAAGCTCTGCGGGAAGCGCGAATTTTTTCGTCGCACCGCGAAAGCTCTGGCGCGGCGGGCGTGGATAATCCGTCGGCAACTCAAGCGCGGCGCGCTCGCCGCCTAGCTTTCGCCTCCAATACCCAAGCTCTCTTTCAAGCACCTCGCCCGACATCCACTCGCGCTGCCAGACGGCAAAGTCTGCGTATTGCACAGGAAGTTCCGCGAGCGGCGACTCTTCTTCGCCCTCGACATAAGCCCTGTAGAGCGTCGCCACTTCGCGGACGAGCACGCCCATCGACCATCCATCCGAGATGATGTGATGGATGATAAAGAGCAGCACGTGTTCATCGTCGTCGAGCCGGAGCAACCTCGCGCGCACGAGCGGCCCCGTCTCAAGGTCGAAAGCGCGTTGCATCTCTTCGGTCGTCAAACGCACGACCTCCGCTTCGCGCTCATGCTCGGGCAGGCTTCGTAAATCTGTGACGGGGAGGTCGAGACGCAACTGTGGCAGGATGACTTGGACGGGCTCTCCGGCCTCACGCCTGAAGACTGTCCGAAGACTCTCGTGTCGTCGTACGACTTCGTTGATGCTGCGCTCAAGCGCCGAGACGCCGAGTTTGCCTTTCAGGCGCAGGGCGACCGGAATGTTGTAAGCGAAGACGCCTGGCTCCAACTGTTCGATGAACCAGAGACGCTGCTGCGCGAACGAGAGCGGAGCACGCTCGCGCCTGCTCAGACGCCGTATGCTCTGCCCCTCTGCCTGTCCCGATTCCCGCCCTTTCAGACGTTTTTCCAGCAGAGCGCGCTTGGCCGTCGAAAGCTGAGACCGCTTCGAGTTGAGGTCTTGGTCGGGCATCTTTTATCTCTTCGATGGGAACTCTACAGACGTGAATTTAGAATCCTCTTCATCCGGCGTCGCCGCGCGAGACCGAGACCCAATCGTCACATGCCGCGACCGAGTCTCTTCCGACAGCTTCAGTCCGCACGCGCTCGCCGGGATGTCTTCCGACTAGCCCGACGGTCTGTTGTGGACGCGTCTATGTTTTATTAATTGCCGAGTTGCAGAATGAACACCTGCAAGGAATCTGGAAAGGCGTACACGAACCCTTAAACTGAGAAAACTTGCCCCGCCCACGCAAAGGCGGCCTGAGCATCCGCTCCCCTTCCGCTTTCAAGCAAAGGAAATAGCACCCGTCAAATTAACTGTCAAGGCGAGCTTCCCTAACCGCTCTCCGGCTCCGCTTTCTAAATCGAAGTAAATTTATATTGACACATTCTAAAGCCTCTTATATCGTTTCGCGGTCATTTTACGGAGGCTATCATGCTGAACGACCAACCTACAGACCTGATTCAAGTGGCCGAGGCGCGCAGACTACTCGGCGTCAGCACGGTCAAGATGTCGCAACTGCTCAGAGACGGCGCTATCCGCCACTTCCCCGACCCGCTCGACAAGCGCGTCAAGCTGGTCAGCGAGTCGGAGGTCTTGTCTCTGAAGGTGAGGCGCGCTCAGAGGGCTGCATAGGAGGGGTGATGATTACTATTGCGGTAGCCAATCAAAAAGGGGGAGTGGGAAAAACTACGACAGCCGTCAACCTCTCGGCCTGTTTGGCTCGGCTCGGGCGCAGAGTCCTCCTGGTTGACCTAGACCCGCAGGCCAACGCTACAGACCACCTCGGCCTGGAAAATCCGGACGACGAAAAATACAGCTCCTACGCCCTGATAGCCGACAAATCGCCCGATTTCGGCTCGATTATCCGCCCCGTCTCCCCCAACTTCCAGATTGCCCCCGGCCACATCGCCCTCGCCGAAATCGACATCAAGCTCTTCTCCTCCATCAACCGCGAGACCCGCCTCGCGCGCTCGCTCGCGCAACTCTCCGGCGACCTCGATTACGTGTTGATTGATTGCGCCCCAAGCCTCGGCATCTCGACCGTCAACGCCTTCTGCGCCGCCACACACGTCATCATCGCCATTCAGACTAACTGGTTCGCCTACGAAGCCCTCCGACGCCTCATGGCTATCATCAACGACGTGGTGGAGGAATCCAACCCGAACCTCGTGGTCTATGCGCTGGCGACGCTCCATCGCTCAAACGTCAACGTCAACCGCGACGTGCTCGCCAAAATCAAGGAGGATTTTGAAGATTTGGCGCTCGATTCCGCCATCCGCCATACGGCCACGCTCGCCGAAGCCTCGGCGGCTCGCCAGCCCATTCTCGACTACGCACACGGGAGCAAGGGTCATCAGGATTATGAACAGTTGGCACAGGAGATAATCAGCCGTGTCGAACGACAAGCCGTCACCCAGGCGCAAAAAGTATAGTATTGAATCCGTTAGAGTTACGCCGCAGGACGACGCTTCCGTCAAGCGCGTCCTCGGCCGCATGATGGGGCGCGTCCCTCTGGATGTCGAACAGGATAGCTCCTCCGGTACTACCAACAAAACTGGTAGTACCGGTACTACTAATGAAACTGGTATTACCAATTTATCTGGTACTACCAGTACTACCAAATTAACCGGTAGTACCAACAAAACTAATAATACCCTTCCTTCAGCCGCCAAATCCGTCAATAAAAAGGCCGTCGCCCCCGAGCGCGACTTCCAGCGTGTTCCCAACTCCGTGACGCGCGAGGCGATGGCGGCGCGCCTCTTCAAAGGCAAGAGCAAGCAGGTCTGGGATTATCTCTGGAGCGTATCGCGCGGGGCGGTCGTGCCGAACCGAACCGTCCGCCGTTCAAGGCCGCAGATTAAAGTCGGGGCCGGACTGGGCTCGATGGGCACCGTCGATACGGCCATCGAGCATCTTCAAAACGTCGGACTAATTCTCGTCAAAACCATCGTCGGAGAGAACAACGGAAACGAATATGAGGTGTTCACGCCCGAAGAAGTAGCGGAGGGATTATTCGGTACTACCAACTTAACT
The DNA here is from genome assembly GCA_036399175.1 of Pyrinomonadaceae bacterium. Taxonomy (GTDB): domain Bacteria; phylum Acidobacteriota; class Blastocatellia; order Pyrinomonadales; family Pyrinomonadaceae; genus DASWNP01. Next base: position 3,205 of record DASWNP010000030.1, read on the forward strand.
GGTAGTACCAGTTCTGCCGGTACTACCAACGAAAGTGGGTCTACCCAAAAACTGGTAGTACCAGTACTACCAAAAACTGGTAGTACCAGTAGTACCTTATCTGCAGACGATTCAACAATTTACGAGGGGTCTAATACTTCTTTTAAGACTATAGAAAAAACTGATGATGATGAGGCTTACGCCGGCTTCGCCTCGGCTATGAACAGAGCCGCAAAAGAGTTGACGGGCAAATCACCGTCAAGGGCTGATGCTCCGCGCTGGCAGGAACTGGCCGAAGTGCTCATCGCAGAGTTGCGCATAGCAGCCGCACGCACCACCGTCTCTTCCGTCCCTGCCTTCCTCGCAGAACATCTCCGCCGCCGCCTCTGGAAAATCGACAGAAAACAGGCTCAAGCAGAAGGCAGAGAACTGCCGGACGAAAGCAAAGACTCAGGCGCAGAAGATCAGGCCACAGATTGTCCAGACTGTTTGGGTTCAGGGTGGTGGTATCCAAATGGTTTGGAAAAGGGAGTATTGAAGTGCAGACACGACCGTGTGAAGAGAGCATCGAAGGAAGAGACAGTTTAAAATCACGAGGGGAAAGCCGATTATTTACAACAGAAGGGGAGGGAATCAGCCTCCCCTCCCAATATTTCCGATAATCAATCCTATAGGAAGCCGAATCATCTGAGCACCTCGATACTTGTGACGGGATGAATCTCCCAGGCCGTCGCGCGCCAGTTTCCAGGACGACCTGGGGATGTGTTTTCCGCTTCCTCTTCGTGCTCGCGGTCGAAGAGCAGCCAGCCCTCGACGCGGCACCAACGTCCCGCCAGTTCGCGCCTGAGCGCTGCCTCCGACCAATCCCTGCCATGATGCCGAGCCCAGTCTCTGATGCGCGGCGTGACCTCGGCGACAATTCGCTCTCGCGTCTGTGCATCGCGCCTCGACGATAGATAGATGTGCGTGTCGCGCCTGACCGGAGAGAAACAGTTGGCCGCCTCGATACCGCCCGCGCCGACCCCTACCACGTAGCCTTCAACGACAACGGCGCGCGACTCAGACCAGCGCCCCCGGTCGTCGAGGGGCTGCAAGAGAGTCTCCAACGTCACACGCCTATCGAAGTCTGCCTCCTGCGGCAAAGCCGTGCGGTTTTTCAGTCGGACGAAAGCCGCCTTCTCCGCAGAGAATGTGATTCCGCTCGTCGGGCAGTTCGATTGGACGATAAAGAGCATCGCTGCCAGAGCAACCGCCAGCAGCGCAAAGGTGATTAGCTTCGAGCGTCTTGAGCTTGACATGTCGTCTGAGATGCCGCCAGAGATACCGCCAGCGCGGGCGCAGTACTATCTCACAGGGGCTTCCGGAGTCCTATCTCCTACGCCTCAGATTGATTCTGTCAGCCGACCTGATACAAGGGTTATCAGCGCCGGAGATTCAGACATGGGCTGACGGCTCGCACTCTCGGGCGCATCGTCGAAACGTCGTCGGCGCGAGCACGGTTAATCGATTCCGGCATGCTTTGTGAGGCTTCTTCGTGTATAATTTCTGCTGCACTCAAGTTAGAACTCTCGCGCCTACGAGTCAGGATTTAGACACCGTTCAGCTCTTCTTTTTTTCCTCGTAATCCACGTTTTAAGAATTAGATGGCCTCGGCTCATCGAGGCAACGCAAGAAAGGAGATGCCCTCAACGCTCCCCCTTAGGAGTTGCTTCCCCCGGGCGACTGAAGATGAAACGGGCACGAATCTTGTTGCTTAATTGCAACGAGGCGGGCGACCTGTCGAGCCACTTACAGGGTTTGCTCGCCTCCACTCAGACAGACGAAGTTCAGTTCCTGAAAGAGAATTACAACCTGCTCACCATTGGCAATCATCACCTCGAAATTCTAAATAGCATCAAGAACTTTCAACCCGACGTGCTATTCGTCGCGCTGTCGAACGAAGAACTGCGGCAGACGGAGCAGCTTCGCGCGCCGATTGGAAGACTGGCTGCGGAAGCGCCTCTGCTGGTTATCGTCGAAGGCGGCGAGCCAGACCAGATGCTCATGCTTCTGAGCCTCGGAGTGGCCGATTACGTGACGCAGCCTGTGAAGGCGATAGATGTCTTTCCGCGCATACGGCGGCTGCTCGAACGCAGTTCCGGCGAGTCGAGCCTGACGCAGACGCTCAAGGAGAAACTCGGGTTAAAACAGCTCGTCGGAGAGAGCGAAGTTTTCCTGAGCATGGTCGAGAAAATCCCTCTCGTGGCGAAGTGCGACGCCAACGTCCTGATTAACGGAGAGACGGGCACGGGCAAGGAGCTATGCGCGCGGGCGGTTCATTACCTGAGCCCGCGCGCGCGAAAGCCCTTCATCCCTGTCAACTGCGGGGCGATTCCGGTCGAGCTGGTCGAGAACGAATTGTTCGGTCACGAGCGCGGGGCGTTCACCGGCGCGGCCAGCTCCGAGATTGGCTTAATCCAGGAGGCCGACGGCGGCACAATCTTCTTCGACGAGATTGATTGCCTGCCGCTGCTCGCGCAGGTCAAGCTGCTTCGCTTTCTACAGGAGAGGGAATACCGCCCGCTCGGCTCGGCTCGGACGCGCAAGGCGAACGTCCGCGTCATCGCCGCGACCAACATCGACCTCGAACAGGCCGTCGGGGAAGGGAAGATTCGACGCGACCTCTACTATCGTCTGAACATCATCTCGCTTGCGCTTCCCCCCTTGCGCGAACGTCTCGAAGACATCCCACTGCTGGCGCGTCACTTTCTGGAAAAATACAACGCCGAATTTGAGCGAGACGTCGGAGGCTTCTCGCCGGAGGCCGTGCAGTCTCTGATGTTTTATCGCTGGCCGGGAAACGTCCGCGAGCTGGAGCACGTCGTCGAGCGTGCGGTGGCGATGTGCGCACAGCAGCAGTTCATCCGCGCCTCAGACATCTCGCTGCCCGATTGGGAAGCGAGCGTCGAACGCGAGCCCTTCCAGAAGCTCAAGAACCGGATGATTGCACAGTTCGAGAGAAACTACATACAGGAGCTGCTCGTCGCCTGTCAGGGCAACATCACCAGAGCCGCGCACATCGCTAAGAAGAACCGGCGCGCCTTCTGGCAACTGATACGCAAGCATCAGATAGACGTGCTCGCGCTGAAAAATACCGACCTCAAAACTTCCTGAACAGCCCCGCCGGGGCGTCGAACCGAACACACGCGTCAGAGAGACATAAACCTCAGAAACAGAAACGTCAGAGCAAGAGGCGAGAGAGATTTTTTCTCGCCTTTTCTCTTGAGAGGCCGCTCGGAAAAGTTCCCTGCGCGACGAAGGCGGACATTTTCGAGTCCCGCGTAGGACAAATCTGTCATAGCCCTATCTGTCGCTTGAGACGGAGTTTGGTTGGCTCGTCGGTCAGAAGGATGGACAAAAAAGTCCGGCTGAGAGGTGCGGGAGTTTGAGAAAAACCTGGGAATCCGTGTTGGCGCGCGGGTTGCAACGTAGCGCATTCAAACTTCGGCGAGCGGCGTTCGTTTGGGCGAAAGCTATGTGCGAGAGGGGAAAGACGCAGACGATTCAGGAGATTCTGGCCTATCTGGCGGAACACCCCGACTCTCAGGACACGCTTGAGGGAATCGCCGAGTGGTGGTTGCTGGAGCGCCGCATCGTGCAGCGCATCGGCGAGGTGAAAGAGGCGCTCGACGAATTGGTGGCGAGCGACCTCTTAATCGAGCGCAAGGGGATGGACGCGCGAAGCTTCTACCGCGTCAACCCTCGAAAGCCGGATGAGATCGCTTCGCTCATCAACCGGCAGACGGAGTGAAGAACCCTTGCGACGAAGAGCGCGTGTTTGAAGATGATGCTCGGGCGGGCATCGTTCGGGAGGCGAGCGAGCGCGCGCGGCGTCGGCTGCTTGGGGCTGTCAGGGCGGCTGAAGTTGTCCGCGCAAATCGTTTGGAAGAGAGATGAGCGACTACAAAGTCCTTAACGCGGTTGACGAGACGCTGAGGTCGCTGCTCTGGTCGAACATGCAGTTCGACAGCGAGTTGACCTCCATCGTCCCAACCGAGCAGGACATCAGTCTTGAGCCTCCGTACATGCTGATTGAGAACGAAAAACCGAAGGCGAGCGGCCTCTCCGTCTATCTCTACCGCGTCGTGGAGAACGGCGACATGAAGAACCGACCGCTCGAACAAATCACGCCGAGCCTGCTCCGGTTTCCGCCTCTGCCTCTGAACCTTTTCTATCTCATCACGCCGCTCACCGTCTCGTCTGAAAACGATCACCGGCTCCTGAGCCGCACGATGCAGATTCTACACAACAACACGATTATCAAAGGCTCGCTCTTGCAGGGAGTGCTTCAGAACAGCGCCGAAGAATTGCGCGTCGCGCTCAACCCTCTGAGCCTCGAAGACTCCAACAAGCTCTGGACATCCTTCATGCGTCCGATGCGTCTGTCGGCCTCCTACGAGGTCAAGACGATTTTCATCGACTCGGAGCGCGAGATGACGGGCGAGCAGGTGCGACGCAAGAAGCTGGCCTTCACGCAGTTTGAAGTGGCGAAGCAGACGACTTGAGGCGGACGACCGAGAGACGGACGAAATGAAAGACGACTCATATCTCGCGCAGGTCGCATACGTCACAGGCCGTCTGCTGCACGAAGGCACGGGGCGCGCCGTCGTGGGCGACATCGAGATAACGGCAGACGAAGGAGAAGTGTTCGGGCGCGTCTTTGAAGACGGCAGGTTCGTCGTCTCGGCCTACGAGAAGTTTGCGGCGCTACACCTGCACATCCGCGCGCGCTCCGAGCAGTACCGCGCGGGCGAAGTGACGCACGCGGTCGTGGCAACGATTCCGCCTGCGGATGATTTCGACCCTGAGACGCCTACACCACCCGCGCCGCTCGTCGATTTGGGCGACATCCTTCTGCCGGGCGACGAGGTGAACATTCGCGGGCGCGTCACGGAAGCAGCCGACCCCGATGCGCCCATCCTCGGCGCTGAGGTGACGATTACGCACGCAGGCCCGGCGGGCACGGAGATTACGCCCGTCCTGACCGACTCCGACGGTCGTTTTCGTTTCGACGAAGTGCGCGTCTGGTCGCCCGCGAGTATCAGCGCCTTTGCGAACGGCTTCCAGACCGAGACGCGAGCGCTGCTCCCTGATTACGGTAGGCTCGTCAACGAAGAGCATTTTCGCCTGCCGCCGCCGCCCTGACGCGTTCGCACGACGAAACAGCCGGAGAATCAACCAGCCCGGAATCATTCAAGATTAGAGGAGACTTGCGATGCCTGAATATTTAGCCCCTGGCGTGTACGTTGAAGAGGTGGATACCGGAAGCAAACCCATCGAGGGCGTGAGTACGAGCACCGCCGGGTTTGTCGGCATGACGCTGCGCGGAGCAATCGAGGGGCTGCCCTCTCTGGTCACGAGCTTCGCCGAGTTCGAGCGCAAGTTCGGAGGTTATTTCAACCTCGGCTCGGCCTTCGGCGCGGCGCACAACTATCTGCCCCACGCCGTCGAAGGCTTCTTCGCCAACGGCGGCAAGCGGCTCTACATCATGCGCGTCGTCATCGGCGGCGGCAGCGCCACCTCAGCCACCACCGTCGCGCAGGGCGGACTCATCACGCGTCTCGCTCAGGACACTTCCATCACGCCCGTCGGCGAGCAGACGAAGCTCAGGACGGTGACGCGGCGCGGCATCCGCAACGGCACGAAGCTGATGCTGCGCATGATTAAGAACGGCGTCGTGACCGATTCGCCGGTCATCAGCGTGACGGCGATAGACCAGGCGACGGGCGTCATCACCGTCAACAATGCTCCCTCCACCACCGTCATCTTCGAGGCCAAGTATACGACCGTCTTTACGGACGTGAGCGGCCTCGCCGTCAACACCACGCCGAGCGCCTCTGCGACAGTGCCGCCGACTCTGGCCGAGCTGCCCGACGCCTTCGACATCAGCGCGAAGGATGTCGGCAGTTGGGGAAAGAGCCTCGACATCAGAAGCGCACACGAGTCGGCGGCGCGCGCCGAATTCAGCGCGTTGCTGAACACGAACGACATTCAGATGAAGTCGGCGGCCGGCTTCTACGTCGGCGCGTGGGTCGAGATTGATAACGGCACGACAAAGCGTTACCGGAAGGTGACGGCCTTGAACGGCACGATGATTACCGTCGATGGCCCCGCGCTGGCGGCGGCAGATTTGCCTGCCAACACCATCATCTCCACCTGCGAGTTTCGACTCACGGTAAGCTACGGCGGCACGTCCGAAGACTATAGCGGCCTGACGCTTGAGAACATCCCCGGCCGCTTCTACCGCGACATCATCAACAACAGCTCTTCGCTCATCACCGTCGGGCCGCCACTGAACGGCACGCATCCCTTCGCCTTCCCCTCGGGCAGCAACGGCACGCAGACCGTCCTCGGCACGGGCGGAAGCGACGGCTCCGGCGCGCCCTCCGACTTCGACTACAAAGGCACGGACGGCGGCCCCGGAAAACGTCGCGGCATCAAGGCTCTGGAAGACATCGACCAGATAAGCATTATCGCCGCGCCGGGTCAGACTTCGCAGGTCGTACAGGGCGCGCTCATCGAGCAGTGCGAACGTCTCAAAGACCGCTTCGCCATCCTCGACCCGCGCCCGAAAGCCGGAAACGTCGCGCCCGACATGAACGACATACAGAGCCAGCGCAGCCTCTACGACACGAAGTATGCGGCCATCTACTACCCGCGCATCATGGTCAGCGACCCGCTCTCGCAAACCGACATGCCCGTCCCGCCGAGCGGCCACGTCGCAGGCATCTACGCGCGCACCGACATCGAGCGCGGCGTTCACAAAGCGCCCGCCAACGAAGTGATACGCGGCATCACGGGGCTTGAGCTGAAGCTCAACAAAGAAGAGCAGGACATCCTCAACCCGTCGCCCGTCAATATCAACGTGCTGCGCGATTTCAGGAGCACGGGGCGGGGCTTGCGCGTCTGGGGCGCGCGCTGTATCACGAGCGACCCCGACTGGAAATACGTCAACGTGCGCCGCCTCTTCATCTTCATCGAAGAGTCGATTGACGAGGGCACGCAATGGGTCGTCTTCGAGCCGAACGACGAGCCGCTCTGGGAGCGCGTGAGGCGCACGGTGACGGCGTTTCTCACGAACGTCTGGCGCGACGGCGCGCTTCAAGGCAAGACGCCCGAGGAAGCCTTCTTCGTCAAGTGCGACCGCACGACCATGACGCAGGCCGACATCGACAACGGCAGGCTCATCGTGCTCGTCGGCATCGCGCCGGTGCGCCCTGCGGAGTTTGTCATCTTCCGCATCGGCCAGTGGGTCGGCGGCTCGTCCGTCGATGAAGGTTGATTAGAGAAAGCTTCAGAAGGAGATTAAGAGATGGCGCAAACCGGCAAGCGAGACGACCCGTATCCGCAATTCAACTTCCTCGTCGAAATCGACGGCATCGCCCGCGCGGGCTTCACCGAATGCAGCGGGCTGACGACCGACACCGACGCCGTCGATTACCGCGAAGGCTCAGACCCGACCCTCAACGTGCGCAAGCTACCGGGGCTGCGAAAGTACACGAACATCGTGCTCAAGCGCGGCTACACGCGCGACAAGGGGCTCTGGAACTGGCGCAAGCGAATCATCAACGGCATCAACGAGCGGCGCAGCGCCGACATCATCCTCCTCGACGAGCAGCGCAACGAAGTCCTTCGCTGGCGTCTGCGCGAAGTCTGGATAAGCAAGTGGGACAGCGGCCCCTTCAACGCCAAGACCGGCGACGTTGCCATCGAAACCGTCGAGCTGGTTCACGAAGGCCTGGAGATGGTTTAAGAGCGAGAGAGCACGCATGCGTTGCGAAGCGAGAGAGCACACCGCGCTTGCTTCATCGTCCGCTTCGGTTCGCCCCGATGCGCTCCGGTTAGCATCGCTTTCAAGAACGAGTGAGTGAGGAAACGTGCCTGAATACCTGACACCGGGCGTCTATTTCGAGTTCCGCGATGCTGCGCCGCGCTTTCGAGGCGTGCGCACGGACATCGCGGGATTCGTGGGCTTGGCCGAAAGCGGCCCGCTCAATGCGCCCGTGCGTCTCGAATCATGGCGGCAGTTTCAGACGCTCTTCGGCGACCTCATGCCTTATGCCTTTCTCGCCTACGCCGTCAAAGGCTTCTTCGAAAACGGCGGGCGCACCTGCTTCGTCGTCCGCGTCGCGGGACAAACTGCCGCGCGCGCCGAGCGTCTGTTGAAGAACTCGTCGGGCGACGAAGTGATTCGTCTCTCGGCGCGCGACGAAGGCGCGTGGGGCAATCGCATCGGTTTCAACCTTCGCGCGCACAACGCGAAGGAGTTTTCGCTCGTCGTCTCGAACGGAGTTTTCCGCGAGAGCTTCGCGCGTCTCTCCGTCGAGGTAAACGCGCCGCGCTACTTCGCGCGCATCCTGAGCGAAGGCGACGAGCTGACGCCGCGCTCACACTGGTTGAGAGCCGAGCTAATCGGAGGTCTGCCGCCGGGCACGGATTTTCTGCCCGACGCGGTTGAGTCCGCGCTCGACAAAGGCGTCGGCTTTCTCTCCGGCGGCGCGGATGGCCTCGCGTCTCTCGTGCGCGAGGACTTCATCTGCGGAAGCGGCGCACCCACAGGCGCGAAGCGCGGGCTCTGTGCCCTCGAAGACATCGACGCCGTCAGCATCGTCGCCATCCCCGACATACACGTTCAGCCGGTCGTCGCGCCGCCCGCGCCTCCGCCGCCCACATCCCCGCCGCGAGACCCCTGTCTACCTTCCAACGCTGCGCCGCCCGTCGCCGCGAGCGCGCCGCCCGCGCCGCCTGAGCAGCCGCCGGTCTTCTCGGAAGAGGACGTGGCCGCCGTCGAGCAGGCTTTAATCGACCACTGCGAGCGCATGCGAGACCGCTTTGCGATTCTCGACGCGCCGGTCGGTCAGGGCGGCGCTGCGTTGAACCTCGAAGGCGTGCAGCAGTGGCGCACGCGCTTCGAGTCGGCGCGCGGCTTCGCGGCGCTCTATTACCCGTGGATAAAAGTGGTCGAGCCGCCCGCCGCACGTCGCGGTTTGACGCGCGCCGTCCCCGCGAGCGGACACCTCGCGGGTGTCTACGCGCGCACAGACCTCTCGACGGGCGTACACGCTGCGCCCGCCAACGCGGAGCTTTTCTGGACGAGCGATGTTCAAACGGTCGTCAACGAAGCGGCGCAGGGCGTTTTGAATCCGGTCGGGATTAACTGCATACGCGCTTTCCCCGGTCGCGGCATTCGCGTCTTCGGCGCGCGCACCATTAGCTCCGACCCCGATTGGCGCTACGTCAACGTGCGCCGCCTGATGCTGATGATTGAGGAAGCCGTTGACGAGGCGACGCAGTGGACGGTCTTCGAGCCGAACGATTTCACTCTGCGGCAGACGCTAGTGATGGGCGTCTCGAACTTTCTCGAAAACATCTGGCGCGAAGGCGCGCTTGCGGGCGCGACGCCCGAAGAGGCTTTCTTCGTCAAGTGCGACGAGACGAACAATCCGCCCGAGTCGGTCGCGCTCGGCAGGCTCATCACGGATGTCGGCGTCGCGCCCGTTCGCCCTGCGGAGTTCATCATCTTTCGCGTCGGGCGCACGGTCGAAGAGCTTGAAATCGTGGAGAGGTAGAAGCGATGTCAGCCACCGGAAGCCGCAACGACCCGTTTCCCGCCTTCAGGTTCTACGTCTCGCTCATCGAGACGGCGGGCGCGCTTCAGAAGGCCGTCTTCGGCGCGAAGAAGGTGGCCGCCGGTGGCTTCAGCGAATGCACCGGCCTCGAAGCCAGCATGACGCTCGAAGAATATTCCGAAGGCGGCCAGAACGCCTACGTTCACAAGTTTATGACGCGCATAACTTACTCGAACATCGTCCTCAAGCGCGGCATGACCTTCTCCGATGAACTCTGGCGCTGGCATGCCGACTACGTCGGCGGCAACGGCAAACGCTCCGACGGGCTCATCACTTTAGTCAACGAGTTCGGGCTGCCCCTCAGAAGCTGGAAGTTCGTGCGCGGGCTGCCCTCGAAGCTGACAGGGCCAACCCTGAATGCTTCGCAGAGCGCCGTCGCCATCGAGACGCTCGAAATCGCACACGAAGGCTGGAAGCTTCTCTGAGAAAGCTTCTCCGAAGTTTTCGCGCTTCGATTAATCGCGCGGGAGAGAGAAACGAGTGCCTGTCACCATCGGAACTTTGAAGAGCAGCGTTCACGTCATCGACGGCGACGCCGCCCTGAACGACGAGACGACCGAGCGCATTATCCAGATGGCCGTCGCGCGGATGCGCGAAGAATTGCGCGACGAGATAGAGGCCAAGAAGGACAGCGACGTGACGAACCAGAGGGCGGACACCGACCCGTACTAGAGGGAAAAAGTCTTGGAGCTGCAAAAAGCAAATTTTGAGAATCTCGAAACCGGAAAGTCGGTCGAGGTTCAATTCAACCCGACGGAGCTGTCTTTCAACAAGACGGCGCAGTTCGCCGAAATCGCCATCCCCGGCTTAGACGCCCCCGTCCTCCAGTTCATACGCGGCGGCACGGAAACGCTGAGCGTCGAGCTTTTCTTCGACTCTACCGACGACGGGATGGCCGACTTCCCCACGAGCGTGACAGACAAGGTCAATCGCTTCTACGACCTCGTCAAGCAGAACCCGAAGACGCACGCCGTCCCGCGCTGCCTCTTCTCTTGGGGCGCGCCGCCTTCGAGCGCCGAAGAGCAGGGAAAGAAATTCGTCTCGAACGCTCCCTTCTATTTCAAGTGCATCGTCGAGAGCGTAGACCGCAAGTTCACGCTCTTTAGTCCCGAAGGCGTGCCGCTTCGCGCTCGCGTGACGGTCAAGATGCGCGAGTATCAGACGGTCGAAGAGATGTCGCGCAACCTCGAATCTGCCGACCACACGAAGGCGCACGTCCTCAAGCGGCGCGAGCGGCTCGACCAGATTTCGGCCAGAGAGTACGACACGCCCGCCGAGTGGCGGCGCATCGCCGAGGCCAACGACCTCGACGACCCGCGACACGTTCCGCCCGGAACTATCCTGAAAGTTCCGCCCATCCAGATTGAGCCTTTCTCGCGGAGGACGCGTTGATGTCGGCCACCGTCGAGAAATTCCAGCCCATCTACGAAGGGCGCGACCTCTACGTGCCGGCCTTCGACCTCAAGGTCGATGGCCGCGACCTCGACACCGTCAAAGGCCCGGACGGGCGTTTCTCCGTCGCGCGCGACGTTATCGACGTGCGCTACACCGACAGCATCGACAAAGTCGATACGATGGAAATTACGGTCAACAACTGGGACGCCGAACGGCTCGATTTCAAATACACCGGCTCGAAGACCGACCGCCCCGACGAGATGATTGACATTTTCCTGCCCGGCAAAACCGTCGAGCTGCACATGGGCTACTTCCGACCCGTCGCCGGACGCCACGACGACCGCGACAAGCCCGAGCCCCTGCGCATGATGCTGCTCGGCAAAATCAACAAGCTCACGCCGAACTTCCCCGCCGCCGGACAGCCCACGCTGAAGGTCAGCGCGCAAAGCGTCCTCAGCCAGATGAGCGCCAAGCAGGAGACCTTCCATTACGACGAGAGAACTTTCGGCACGAAGCCCAAAGCCAGCATGATTGCCGACAAGGTGGGCAAGCGTCGCAAGCTGATGTTCGAGAACAAGCCCATCGACCTCAAGACCGAGCCCGGCATTGCAAGCTCCGAGCCCGAGCTTGAATACGTCTTGCAGGATAACCAGTTCGACATCGTCTTCCTGCTCCAGCTCGCGCACCGTCACGGCTACGACGTGCTTCTCAAGTACGAGAGCAAAGACAAACAGCAGCGCCCCTATCTCTACTTCGGCCCCGCGGGCCGCGAGCCGCGCCTCTCCTACAGGCTGGAGTGGGGCAGGTCGCTCATCCAGTTTCAGCCGACGCTGACGACCTCGAAGCAGGTCAAGGAAGTGACCGTGCGCGGCTGGGACATGACGACCAAGCAGCCCGTCAAGGTGACGGTTGACCGCACGATGCTGCCCAACAGCCCCTTGCGCGATAAGAAGCAGCTCGACAAGCTCGAAGAGGGTTTCAAAGAGAAGAACGAAATCGTGGTTGACCAGCCTTTCAGGAGCATGGCCGAAGCGAAGGAGTACGCGAAGGCGCTTCTGATGGGGATAGCCGGAAACATGGTGACGGCGCGCGGCTCGACCGTCGGCACGCCCGACTTAAGAGCCGGAAGCCGCGTCGAGATAGCGAAGGTCGGCCAGCTCTTCAGCGGCACTTACACCGTGAAGACGACGACTCACTCGATAACTTCCGGCGGCTACGTCACCGACTTCGAGGCGCGTCTGGAGGAGAAACGGCGATGAGCAAAATCTACGGCGTCGTGACCGGCCTCGTCGTGAACGTGGACGACCCCTTGAAGACAGGGCGCGTGCAGCTTCGCTTTCCCTGGCTCGGCGAACAGGTGGAGAGCCAGTGGGCGCGTGTGGCGACGATGATGGCGGGCAAGGACAGGGGCAGCTGGTTCATGCCCGAAGTGGACGACGAAGTGCTCGTCGCCTTCGAGCACGGCAACGTCGAGCACCCGTTCGTCCTCGGCTTCCTCTGGAACGGCAAGGACAAGCCGCCGCGCGACGATACGAAGATACGCGTCCTCAAGTCGCTCAACGGTCACGAAATCGAGATAACAGACCCGCCCGTCACGGGCGGCGACAAAGGACACATCCGCATCAAGGACGCGCACGGCAACGTCATCGAGCTGTCGAACGGTCGCATCAGCATTACAGCCGTCGCCTTCATCGACATTAAAGCTCCGCAGGTCGTCATCAACGGTCGCCCCGTCGTGCCCGCGCCGAGCCCAATCTGAGCGGATAAGAGAACGGATAAGACTTACCCAGAGACTGAAAGAATCATGGCTGAAGCACTCGTCGAGATACCCTGCGTCAAGTTTCCAGACCCGCCTTCGATGAAGGTGACGCTGCCCTTCGGCGTCGAGCTGAAGGCGCTGATGGACATCTCTCAGGGGCCGCCGAGCGACTGCACGCTCGTTCACAGCCTCATGCTCCAGCTCGCGCCGACTCTGGCCGGGCTCACATGCTTCTTCAAAGTCCTGAACGTCGTCGCCGCGCTCAAAGACATCAGCGTCGATACGCTCCCGAAGATTGCAAAGGCCGCCGCCGACCTCGGCCCGTGCCTGAATTTCGCCATCGGCATTCCGTTGATGATTGCAGACATCCTGCGCATCATCATCGCCTTTCTCAAGTGCTTTATTCAGGGCGTCAAGAGCATTCTCAATTTTCAGGTGGGCATCGACTTGAACGCCGCCGAAGGCAATCCCGTCCTGCTCGCCTCGCTCGAATGCGCGAAGGCCAACTCCGAAGTTTCTCTCAATCAGCTCATGCAGGGCTTGGCCGCCATTCAGCCTTTGCTCGACATGGTTTCGCCGCTCATGGAAATGGGCGGCCTCTCCCTGAAGCTTCCCTCGATGGGCGAAGCGACGGGCGCGAAGGATTTGACCGAGACGCTCGAAAAGCTCGAAAGCGTGCTCGTCGAATTGCAGAACGCGCTCGACTCCATCGGTTTGTAGGAGAACCGAAAAAGCAATCCGGTTTTACAGGAGACCGCAAAGAAGATGGCTCGTGAATTCTTAGGTGTGGGGTGGAAGTTTCCGATTCGCGTCAACGCGCGGGGCGGTCTCTCCTATTCGCGCCACGAGCAGGACATCGAAGAGGCCGTCTGGATAATTCTGAGCACGGCCAAAGGCGAGCGCGTGATGGAGCCGGACTTCGGCTGCGGCATTCACGAGTACATCTTTGCGCCGAACAACGCGGCCACGCGCGGCTCGATTATCTACTCGGTGCAGAAAGCTCTGGCCGAGTATGAGCCTCGAATCGACGTTGAGAGCGTTCGTGTCGAGACGTTTCCGGGGAGCGAAAACCGTCTGCTGATTCACGTTGACTACCGCGTCCGCTCAACGAACGGCAGGCGCAATCTGGTTTATCCATTTTACCTGACGGAGCCGTAATGCCACTCACAGCACCAAACCTTGATGACCGGCGCTTCGCCGAAATCATGGAAGAAGCGCGCTCGCTCATTCCGCGCTACGCGCCGGAGTGGACTGACCACAACGACTCCGACCCCGGCATCACTCTGATGCAGCTATTCTCCTGGCTCGGCGAGATGATTCTCTTTCGCCTCAACCGCGTGCCCGAGAGAAACTACATCAAGTTTCTGCAACTCATCGGCGTCGAGCGAAAGCCCGCCGCTCCGGCGCGCGTCGAGCTGACCTTCGCGCTCGCGTCTCCCGACGCTTCGACCGTCATCATTCCGAAGGGCACGCGCGTCGGCGCACAGCAGAAACAGCCCGAGCCGAGCGATATGCCGATGCTCGCGCCCGAACCCACAGAGCCCATCGTCTTCGAGACCGACGAGCCGCTCATGGCTCTCGGCGCACGTCTCAGCAAAGTTCAGGTCTTCGACGGCGTCAACTTCCTCGACTACACGGAAGCCAATCAGCCCGGCGGAAAATCCTTCCCGCCCTTCGGCGCACGCGCGCGTGAAGGCAGCGCCCTCATGCTCGGCTTCGCGTCGAACAACGCTTTCCCTTCGGTCGAGATAAACCTCGCCGTGCTTCTTCGTCAGGACGACGCGACGCGCAAAGAAGAATCCTGCGCGACGCTTGAGACGCGGCTCAAGCCGCCCGCCGTGCTCGCCTGGGAATACTGGGCGGGCGGCGGCTGGCGTCCGCTTCGCGTCGTCAGAGACGAAACGCGCGCCCTGATGCGAAGCGGCCACGTCGTTCTTCGTGGCCCGAAGGACGCGAAGAAGGCGAAGCTCGGCGCGTTCAGCTCCATCGCCGACGAACAGCTCTACTGGCTGCGCTGTCGTTTGGAAAGCTCGCAGTACGAAATCGCGCCGCAGCTCGACGCCGTCGTCACCAACACCGTGCGCGCGACAGCCGTCACGACCGTCCGCGAAGAAGTCGTCGGCTCAAGCAACGGCCAGCCGAATCAGGGCTTCTTGCTGCTCAACTCACCCGTTTACGCGAGCGCGCCTTTTCCGGTCGAAGAGCGTCTGCGCGCGCGCTCGGCCGCGCGCCTCAAGCCGCCGGATGAAGCAGAGCGCGAGGCTGCGGATAAGGCTCTGCGCGAGCGCGAGCTGATGAAGGGCTTTCTGCTCGAAGTGGACGAAGGGCAGGGCTTCAAGCCGTGGGAGGAGGTCGAAGACTTCTACAGCTCGACGGAGGAAGACCGGCATTACGTGCTCAACCGCACGACGGGCGAAGTCCTCTTCGGCGAACACGCGCGGACGCCCGTCGCCGGTGTCAACAACATCGTCGCGCGCTTCTATCGCTACGGCGGCAGCGCACGCGGCAACGTCGGGGCGTCGATGGTGACGGATTTGCAGACCAACGTCGCCGGGGTCGATAGCGTGACGAATCTGAGGGCGGCGGAAGGCGGCACGGACGAAGAGTCAATCGAAGATACGAAGGCACGCGCGCCGAAGGAACTCAAAGCCCGCGACCGCGCCGTCACCGCAGAAGATTTTGAGTTCATCGCCCTGCAAACGCCGGGCACGCGCGTTCGTCGCGCGCACGCGCTTGCGCTTCGTCATCCGCAGTTTCGCGGCGTCGATGTGCCGGGCGCGATGACGGTCGTCGTCATCCCTGAGAGCGAAGACGCGCGACCCATGCCGAGCGAGAGCACGATGCAGGCCGTCTGCGCGCACCTGAACCGGAGACGTTTGCTCACAACCGAAGTCTTCGTCGCCCCGCCTACTTACGCGCACGTCAGGATTGAAGCGACGGTCGTGGCCTCGCCTGTGGCCGACGCGGCGAAGGTCGAGATGGAGCTTGAGCGGGCGCTCAATCGCTATCTGCATCCGCTGACGGGCGGCTCTGACGGGCAGGGCTGGCCGCTCGGCGGCGACGTCCTCTTCTCCGAAGTCTACCGCGTCGTCCTGCAAACCGAGGGCGTCCGAAGCATAGAAGATTTGCGCATCATCATCGACGGCGAGCGCTTCGGTCGCTGCGAAGATGCGCCCATCGAAGACGACGCGCTCGTCTATTCCGACGGCCACGAAATCCGCGTCTCCTTCAACACGCAGGGCTAGGAGTTTCGACGAGACGACGCGACGAGCAAACGCGCGCGCGATGAATTTTTGAAAGCAAACTCGCGCGATGAATTTACAGAGTGATGACGCCGAATAACGCCAAAACTTTTTTCATCCTCAACAGCCGCCAGGGGCATTCGATGGTCGGCGGCTGGCGCGCAGCCGCGCTCTCGAACCTGCGGCTCGCGGAGGACGGCCTGCGCCTCGCCTACCAGCCCGCGCCGCCCGTCCCTTTGAAGGATGCGGCGGGGACTTTCGGCGGGCTCGAAAATCCGACGGGAGTCGCCGTCGATACGGACGGCGCTATCTACGTCTCCGACGCGTCGAAGCATCTCATCTACAAAATCGTGCGCCGCGAAGCCTTGCGCTCGCGCGCACACTTCTTCCGCATCGAAGGCGGCCAATTCAACGGCGACCGCTTCGTCTACGTCTCGACCGCCAATCGCGTCGAACACTGGCCGCGCTCGCTCAGGCGCGACCCCGAAAGCTTCTCGGAAGTCGCGGTCATTTGCGAGACGGTCTGGAACGTCAGGCAGGCGCGAAAAGTCGTCCTCGCGTTTGTGAACGGCGACGGCGACAAATCCTGCTGCGAAGATTGCCGGGAGGGAAGCTCGAAGGGAGGCTCTTCCTGTTCGTGCGGCAAGCGTGAACGACGTGTTTCCTCGTCCTGCTCTTGCGGTAAGTCGCATGGCAAAAGTAAGGGAGCGGGCGCGAAGAAGTGCGACGAGTGTGCGGCGAGCGACGCGCCAGAGCATCAAGCCTCCATCGAGAAAGAATGGACGGACTTTTATCCCGCGCACCTTCCGTCGGGCGAAATCTGCAAGACCTCGATTCAGTATCTCCCGTGCCTCGGCGGACTCGGCGACGCGCCGCGACAATTCAACGAGCCTCGCGGCCTGGCCGTCTCCCGGTCGGGGCTGCTCTACGTCGCCGATTCGCGCAATCATCGCGTGCAGGTTTTCTCTCTTCGACACAACCTCGCGCTTCGAGCCGCGTGGGGCAGACGCGCCGACTCGTCGGACGTGAAAGCGAATCCGACGCCGTCGCCGCCAGATTGCGTGCCCGATGACACAAAGGTTGTCCGCTTCGGTCAGCCAGTCGCGGGCGAGAAGCCGGGAGAGTTTAGTGAGCCTTCGGACGTGGCGACGGATGCGCGAGGCGACGCCTACATCGCCGACAAGGGCAATCATCGCGTGCAGAAGTACGACTGCCGCAAGCGCCGCTTCCGCGTCTTCGACGGCACGACTCTGGCCGCGCACGTCTTTCAGGTGCTCTACGGGACGCTCGCAAAGGACAGGTTCGTCTACGTTCCGGCGCGTCGGCGCGTCGAGCACTGGCCGCACGCGCTCGGAGGCGAGCCCGCGAGCATCGACGATGTTGACATCATCTCGGACGACGTGGCGAGCCTCGCAGACGCGCGCCGCATCGTGCTCGAAGCCATCAACGCCGTCGGCTCCGACGACATCCTCGTCGAATGGAAGCGCGCTTATCCGTCGGCGCTCGCCGCCTTCCCGCAGCCCGAAGCGCCCTTCAGCAGCCCGACGCATCTGGCCGTCGATAGAGAGGGGCGCATCTACGTCGTCGATGCGGACGTGAGTTACGTGAAGATGCTCGACTCGGACGGGCGCGTCGTCGGGCGCGTCGAGTTTGCCGAAGAGGTCGGCGGAAAGTTTCAGCCGACGGCGGTGGCGGTCGATGACGCGGGCGCGCTGGTTCTGGCCTCCGAGACGGGCGCGCACAGCTTTCGCGTCGAAGGCGAAGAGACTTTCTACGACCGGTTTTTCGCCGAGTGGCGGGGCAAGTGCGCGGCGCTCATCTCCGACGGCGCGGGAAACCTGTTGAGCGTCGGCGGCAGTCCTTCAATCGGCGTCGCCGAACTGAAAGCCCCGCGCGGCTACGTCAAACAGGGCGCTTATCTCTCCGTCGCGCTCGATAGCCGGATAGAGAATTGTCGCTGGCACAAGCTCGTGCTCGACGCCGGTTTTGAGATTCCCGCTGGCACGAGCGTCACGGTCAGCACCTACACTTCGGAAGATGAACTTGAGCAGTCGGAGGTCGAGGCGCTCGGCGCAGACGAGTGGCTGACGAACCAGACCAACGCCGGAGACTTTCTGATTCTGAGTCGTCCGGGCAGATACCTCTGGCTCAGGATTGAGCTGCGAGGCAACGGCGTCGAGACTCCCTTCGTGCCGGGCTTGCGCGCACACTTCCCACGCATCACCTATCTCGAATACCTGCCCGCCGTCTATCACGCCGACCCTGTGAGTCGTGATTTCCTCGAACGCTTCCTCTCCATCTTCGAGCACATTCTCGGCGGCATCGAAGACACCGTCACGAACATCTCGCAGCTCTTCGACGCCGACGGAGCGCCCGCCTCTGCGCCGCGCGATTTTCTCTCGTGGCTCGCCGCCTGGGTGGATATGGCCTTCGACCCGACCTGGTCAGAGGAGACACGCCGCAGCCTCCTGAGACACGCGCCCGAGCTTTATCGGCGGCGCGGAACGCCCGAAGGCTTGAAGCTTCTGCTGCGCCTCGCGCTCGGCATAGAGGTTCGCATCCTTGAGCACTTCAGTTTGCGTCGCTGGCTGTTTCTCGGCGCACAAGGCTCGGCGAGCGGCGGGGTGCAGCTTTGGGATAACTGCGTCGTCAAGCGTCTGCAACTGAACGGCACGCGGGGCGTCGGCGACTTCGCGCTCGTCGGCACGGGCGACCCCGCGCGCGACCCCTTCTTCGTCTACGCGCACAAGTTCAGCATCTACGTCGCGGCCTCGGAGCTACGCAATAGTTTAGTCGAGCGCATGCTCAGCCACCTCGTCGAGCAGGAGAAACCGGCGCACACGCAGTTCGACATCGTGAAGGTCGAAGCGCGCCTGCGCGTCGGCGTGCAATCAACGGTCGGCGTCGATACGCAGGTCGGCGTCTATCCCAGAACAATTTTGAACCACTGCGCCACGCTCGGCTACGACACGCTGCTCGGCTGCGACGAGCGGCAAGAGGGCGGCGGGGGCGGGGCGCTCCGAGTGGGCGGCGGCGCACGCGTGGGCGGCGGCGCGGTGGTCGGATGAGAAACGGACGAGAGAGAAGGAGAAGCCATGTCTAAAGGGCTGACGCACAATCAGAGCGAGTGCCTCGAATGCGCGATGGCGGCGCACGAGCGGGTCAACTACTTCACGGGACAATTCCTCTCCGTGTCGGAGTTCGGCGACGAGCAGCGTTATCACATCGGCAAGCATCGCCAGCACAACCGATACCTGCACGGCTCGGGCACGGTCTGCGGCCTCAGAGTGACGGAGCACCCGAACCCGGCCTGCCGCGACCGCTTCGTCGTCATCGAGCCCGGACTCGCGCTCGATTGCTGCGGCAGAGAGATAGTCGTCCGCGAGAGACTCTACGTTGACCTGCAAAAGCTTCTCGCTCCGAAAGAAGATGAGAGCGGCGCTAACGGAAACGGCAACGGCGGCAATGGAAACGGTAACGGCAATGGTAACGGCGAGGTGCAGGCGCTTCTGATTTCCGTCTGCTACGCCGAGCACAAGACGCAGTTCGTGCCCGCGCTCTATTCCGAGTGCGGCTGCGACGAGAGCGTCTGCGATGCCAACCGCGTCTGCGAGGGCTTCGAGGTCAAGGTCGAGCGCGTCGATAAACTGCCGGAGCAGGGCAACTGCTGCAATGCTACGGCGGCGGGCGGCTCGCGTCTCGAATGGACGACCACCATCAATCTCGAACGCGCCTCGCGCCTCGCCCTCGACACCACACGCTCGCGTCTCTTCGTCCTCAACTCGGCGGACGAAGGCCAGGTGATGGTCTACGACTCCGACAACCAGAGCCTTCTGCGCGCCATCGACCTCGAAGGCGCAGGCCGAGACCTTGCGCTCTCTCCCGCAGGCGACTTTCTCTACGTCGTGCGCCACACGGGCGACGCTTCGGCGGGCGACTTCGTGCTGCGCGTGATTAACGTCGAGGATTTGAACAGCCCCGAGACCGTCAACGACATCACGCTCGGCGCGGGCGCGCTCGACGCGGCGCACACACCCAAGCTCTCCGTCTCGGCGGCAGACGGGCGCGTCGCTTCGCTCGAACCGGCAGAGAAGCGAATCATCATCTGGAACACGCAGCTCAACTCGCCTCTGGCCGACGCGTCAGACCCGACGCCCGCGCAGTATGCGACGGTGGAAACCGGAGACGACGCGCGCGACCTCGCCATCAGCAGCGACGGGCGTTGGCTCTTCGTCGCCGAAGCGGCCAACGCCGATAACAAAGTCACCGCCTCGAAGATTGAGACGCTTTCGAGCCAGAATCCGATTGTTCATTCCCTCGCCGTCGCCGATAAGCCCCTGCTCGTCGCGGCTTCGGGCGACAGCCTGCGTCTCTTCGTCGCCACCGAAGGCGGGCTCGTCCGCGCCTTCCGCATACAGGAGACGCCCGATGCGTTTCCCGAAATCGGCGAAGGCGTCGAGTTCGGTACGACGAACACGGCATTTGCACTTCAATCGTCGCCCTCGGGCAAGTGGGCCTACCTCCTGTCGGCTGATACGGACGACAAGGCGACGCTTCGCGCCGTCAACGGCGAGCGGTTTGTGAGCGACCCGCAGGCGGCGCTCGGCGACCCTCTGACGGTCGTCGCCGCGCCGCAGGATTTGCTCCTGAGCCCCGACGGTCGGACGCTCTACGCGGCGGGCGCGGGGCTGGAGCAACAGTCGAGCGGCGGCGTCGCCGTCGTCTCGGTCAACGAAGAGACCTGCGCAGAAATCTTCTGGCACGCGCTCGATTGCTGTCCCTCCTGCGGCGACGAGACGTGCGTCGCGCTCGCCGCCGTCCGCGAGTACACAGACGGCCAGAGCATTAACGATGCCGACATAGACAACCGCATCCGCACGCTCCTCCCCAGCGCCGAAACTCTCAAACAGGCCATCCTCTGCGCGCTCGAAACCGGCATGGGCAAGCAAGGCCCTGAAGGGCCGCAAGGCCAGCCCGGCCCGCAAGGCCCTCCCGGCGCGCAAGGCCCTCCCGGCCCTCCGGGGCCGCAGGGCATCCCCGGCCAGAAAGGCGAGCCGGGCACGCCGGGCGCAGCCGGAGAGCCAGGCCCGGCAGGTGAGACCGGCCCTCAAGGTGAAGCAGGCCCACAGGGCGAGCCCGGCCCGCAGGGCGAAACAGGCCCTCCCGGCGAAACCGGCGCTCCGGGTGAAGCAGGTGCGCCAGGCGAAGCCGGGCCGCAGGGCGAACCCGGCCCCGCAGGGCCTCCCGGTGCACAAGGCCCTGCGGGTCAGCAGGGCCCGCCCGGCGCGCCCGGACAACCCGGAGCACCCGGAGAGCAGGGCCCGCCGGGGCCTGCCGGAGAAGGTCTTGAGCAGGGGCTCACGCGCATCAACGCTCTGAGCTGGGCGCACAACACGGGAGACAATCCGATTATCGAAGTGATGCTCGAAGGCGACGACATCGGTCGAGGCTTGGTTATCGGTTTTACAGGCCCCGTCAACGCGCTTGAGCCAGCCGCGACGAGAATCGACGCCGAACACGTTTTTCAGGTTCTGATTCCACACCAGATGTCGGAGATGCCGCACCTGCGCTGTCGTTGTCCGATTCGCGGCGAAGTCGTCCCGGCTGAAATCCTCGATCAGACCGCCGACGGGCGCATCCTCAAGGCCGTCCGGTCGCCCGACCAGCGCTGTAGGGCTATCGCTTTCATCTTCGACCCTGACGACATCTCTTTGATTGAATCCGCGCCCGACGTGTGGGTGCGCCTGCGCGGCGATTTCGTCATCGACGAAGAGGGCAGGGCGGTTGATGCCGAGTTCGTGCGCGCACAGCTTCCGACCGGCGACCGACCCGACGGCAGCAAAGTCGGCGTGCAGGGCGGACTCTTCGAGAGCTGGTTTACGGTGGGAAACCGCGAAGACCCTTCGGGCTTTCGGGAGGGGGCGACGCTCAAGTCTGATTCGAGACGCACCGCCGCCGCACAGGCTTTCGACGAACCGGAAGGCGACGAGCCGCAGGGACGCAGAGGAAAGGAACGAGGCTCCGCGCCCTCGAAGAATCGCTCGTCGAAAAAATAGAGCGCAGACGCGAAGCCGCGAAAGCTTCTTCGCCGACCCGCGCATCGCTCCCGTCGCCGAGCCGGGTCAATTTCGTCGCCGAATGGATTTCCGCTTCGTCGCCGAGACAGTTTCAGTAACGCTCATCTTGAAGTTGATTCGTAGTGGACTAATGGAGGTAGCCTCATGGCTTTGACCAAAACAGCGACCCGCCGAGAGAAGACGACCTGCAAGCCCCAGACCTGCCCCTCCTGCGGCGGTCAGGAATGTTACACGCGACCCCGTTTCTTCTGCGGGCAGATGCTCACCGCCGAGATTCTCGAAGAGGCGCAAACGTATGTCATCGAAAAGAACCGGCTGCACAACCGCTACCTCGTCGGCACGGGCGTCGTCTGCGGGCTGGCCGTCCGTTGCGACCCGTGCGACGGCGTCGTCACCGTCGAGCCCGGCTACGCCATCGACTGCTGCGGCAACGACATCGTCGTCTGCGAGACGGAGCGTTTCGACGTGCTGCGCTATCTCAAGGATTGCTTCCGCGACGAAGAGCCCGGCTGCGACGGCAAGCTCAGGACGCCTCCGCCCTCTTCCTGCGACGACCAGCCGAGAGACTACTGCCTCGTCATCTCCTACAACGAGATTCACACCCGACCGATGACGGCGATGGTCAGGCAGAACGGCTGCTCTTCGACCTCCTGCGAGCCCTCGCAGACGAACGAAGTCTTCCGCCTCGACCTCGTCGAAGAAGACGAGCGCGAGCAGCAGAAGTCGAAGGACGATTTCTGGAGCAAGGCGCGCGAGTGCTTCGTCGAGTATCTCTCGACCTCGAAAAAGTTCTTCGCAGACTTTCAACAGGCCGTCGGCGTCCAGAACGCAGAGCAGCGACATCAGGCTTTGAAGACCTCCTTCTGCCGTCTCAAAGACGAAGTGCTGCGGCTCTACCGCAAGGGCGCGCGCACGCGCTGCTCGCTCCTCGATGCGCTGCGCGAGATAGAAGACAGCTTCCCCCTGACGACGCAGGCTCCGCAGTACGGCGTCCACGTCTACAACGCCATGTTTCGACTCTACGCGTGGCTCATGCAGCTCATGCTCGATTGCATCTGCGATGCGCTGCTCGTCCCCTGCCGCCCTTGCGGCGACGAAGAGGGCGTGCGCCTCGCCTGCATCACCGTGCGCAATGGTAAGATTGAAAAAATCTGCAACCTCGCGCGCCGTCAACTCCTGACCGCGCCGAACCTTCGCTATTGGATGCAGCCGGTCTTCTCCGGCATCCACCGTCTCGTCGAGCACATCTGCTGCGACCTCGACCTCGCCCGAGCCTTCGACGGCATTTTCCGCCCGCGTGAAGAACAGACCACGACGACCGTCACCAACAACATGAGCGACGAACAGACCGAAACGACGTTTCAGGGGCAGCAGCAACAGCAGCAGTATCAGCAGCAGTATCAGTCGCCGCAGGATACGGCGCAGTCCATCGAAGAGATGGTGATGCGCGGCGACCGGCTGATGCATCTGCTCAGCGCCTACTCGGCCTCGACCGCCAACAGCCTCGGCATGAGCAACCTTCTCCAACTGACGACTCCGCAGGTCTATACGGCGCTCGACGTGTACGGCCTCAAGTCCGCGCAGGCGACCGCCAAGCTTGAGCAGCGCGGCTACAACGTCACGGAGCGGCGCGTCACCGAAGCCGAAGCTTACTCTCTCGGCAACCTGTTCCACATGGCCTGGGTCTTGCCGACGCAGGAAACCATCGAGCTTGTCATCGACCCGAACGACAACGTCAGCGCCGTCAACGTCCAGCGTGGAGGTTCAACGACATGAGCACCGACGACATCAAGCGTCTCAACTACTACGAGCGGCAGTTTCTCGGCGCGAGCGACTTCGAGCAGGAGCAGAGCTATCACATCGAGATGCGCCGACGCCACACCATCGGCCATCACCGCGCCGGAATAGTCGAAGGGCTCGACATCCGGCAGGATTCCGACTCTAAAATCTGGTCGGTCTCGCCCGGCATGGCCGTCGATGGCTACGGGCGAGAAATCTACGTCTTCGACGCCGAGCCCTTGAACGTCGAGAGCATCGCCTCGCAGCTTGCGGGCGAAAGCAAGCCCGCGCTGCTCAAGGTCTGGCTCGCCTACAAGCTTGAGCGCACGACGCGGCCAGCGCCCGGCTATCGCGCCTGCGACGCCGAAGAACAGTTCATGCGCGTACGCGAAACCTTCCGCCTCATCTATCAGGACGACCCGCCCTTCGACCTCCGACCGACCGGCGACCAGTCAACCGAGAATCCCGACAACCTCAAGGCGTGGCCGCGCGCCTTCGACGATTTGCCGGACAACCCGTCCGTCGCGCGCTGGCCTGTCTATCTCGGCACGCTCACATGGGACGCTGACCCCGACAACCCTTCGCAGAACGTCGTCAAGTCAGTCTCGAAGACCGACCCGAGAGACGACAAGCGTCGGCGCTACGTGGCCGTCGTCGCCGAAGAGATAGAAGCGCCCGACAACGGGCTGCTCATACGAGGGCGCAGCCACGAGTCGCCGCTTCCCTCCGACAGCTACGGCATGGCCGTCTGGCTCGAAGGCTCGCTCGAAGTCAACAGGCATCTCACCGCCGACAGAGACATGAGCGTGCTCGGAAATGCGGGCATCGGCATCGGCATGACCGAGCCGCCCGTGCGCCTCCAGATTGGCGGCGGCAAGGATGCTACGCTCGACGGCAAGTCGGGCTTCCTCGTCGTCGGCGCGATAGGCGGCACGAACCTCGTCTTCGACACCAACGAGTTGATGGCACGCAACAACGGGCAGACCTCCACCCTGCACCTACAGGCCGAAGGCGGCGACCTCGTCGTGCATCAAAACAAGGACGAGAAGACCAAGCTCGTCGTCAAAGACGACGGCAAGGTCGGCATCGGCACTCTCAGCCCCAACCGCGCGCTCACGCTCAGGGGCGACGCGGGGACTTATCTCAACGTCCGGGGCAACAACGGCACGCACGAAGTCCTCGTCGGCGCGGACAACGCCGGCGGCATCCTCTCGACGATGACCGACCATGACCTACAGCTGCGCGCCGGAGGCAACAGCACGAAGCTCACGGTTAAAGCCAACGGAAGAATCGGCGTCGGCACGGGCAGCCCCAACCGCCGCGTCACCGTTCACGGCGAGGACGATACCTACTTGAACGTGCGCGCCAACGACGGCGCGCAGGAAATTCTCATCGGCGCAGACGGCTCGGGCGGTATCGTCTCAACGATGACGAATCACGACCTGCAACTGCGCGCCGGAGGCAACAACACGAGGCTCACCGTCAAGGCCAACGGCGATGTCGGCATCGGCACGACTGCGCCCACCGCTCGCCTTCACGTGCAGGGCAACAGGGCGGGCAATGCCGGAATCGCAGACCACATCGCCCTCATCGAGAACGTCTCCGGCAGCTCGAACGCCGACGTGCTCGCCCTCAAGGTCGGCAACTCCGACCCGCGAGAGTCGAACAACTACGTCACCTTCTTCAACGGCTCGAACCAGAACATCGGGCGCATCGAGGCACACCCGGACGGAAATAGCATTAACTTCGGAACCGTCGGCGGCGACTACGCCGAATGGCTTCAGCGCCTCGACGCGGAAGAGCAGATGGAAGCGGGCGACATCGTCGGTCTCTTCGCCGGAAAGATTTCCAAAACGACCGGCGGCGCGCATCACCTGATGGTGATTTCCACCCGCCCGATCATCCTCGGCAACATGCCGACGGATGAAACCAGGCATCTCTTCGAGCGCGTGGCTTTTCTCGGGCAGGTGGAAATCAAAGTGCGCGGCCTCGTCCGCGCGGGCGACCTTATCGTGCCTTCCGGTCTCGCGGACGGCTGCGGGATGGCGGTTGCGCCGAAAGATTTATGGCGCGTGGGCGGCGCGTCGTGTGTGGTAGGCCGTGCGTGGCAGGATTCAAACGAAGACGGCGTGCGCAAAGTCAACGCGCTCGTCGGCCTCCCTGTCAATCACATGGAAGAGTCGCTTCTCGGCGTGCTTCAGTCACAGGCCGAAGAGCTGAGGGCTCTGCGCGCCGAAGTGGAAAAACTGAAGGCTTCGAGATAGAGCGTCTGGTAGGGAAGAGGCAGGCTGGAGCAGTATGCGTTCAACGGCGGTTCACGTCGAGCGGCTCGACGCGCGCTACACCATCGCGCGAGCGCAGAGCCACGCCGCCCCATCCATCCGGCGACGCCTCGACCGCATCGCCGCCGAGCTGCTCGCGCCAGAACTCGAACAACGCTTCTCGCTCTTCGGCACAGACGACCGCCTCTACTTCATCGAACAGCTCAACGTCGATTGCACGCTCGACATCCGACGCGACGACCGCCGTCTCTCCGGCGCGTGGGCGCGAGTGTTGCACGAAGACGTGCTGGGCGTCATCAGTCGCGGGGGAAGCGTCGTCGTCGTCTTCCGCGACCGCGCCGAATACCTCGCCGCCTTCCTCGAAGACCTGCTCGTCGGTCGAGCGTGGGAGCGCTGGTACTTCGATGAGTTCAGACACCTCTCCGCGCGCTCCACCGGACAAATCACTGTTCACGTTCTCTCTCAGGATGCAGACGCCGGGCGCGATGCCATGCTTGAGCTGGCGCGTCGCCGCTCGCTCGATGCGCTCCTCGCCGCGCTCGACGACGCCGAAGCCGAGTCGGTCGTCAGGAGTTGTCTGCTGCCGCCCACCCAGAGCGTCGCGCGCCCGGGCATCTACCCGCACTGGGTCGGCGCGCTGCGCGCACACTCGCGCGGCGTCGCGCAGAGCTTCGTCCACTCGCGCGACCTCGCGCGGCTCTATCTCTCCCTGCTCGAAGAGCGCCCCGAGCTTGGGCCCGACGCGACGCTGGCGCGCTTCATCGACGACCTGCTGCGCCTGCGTCGCTCTCTGATGCAGGCGGAGAATCCGCGTCACCTGCTTTCGCAGATAGAAGCGGAGGATGCGGACGCCCTCTTCGGTCGATTCGGGCACGGCTCGGAGGCCGATTTGCTGCGGACGCTCATGCGCGAGGTCGGAGGGACGGAGACGGCCGGGCTGCTTCGAGACTTGCAGACGGGCGACGCGCACGCCGAAGCCATGCGCCGGGCTTCGACCGCCTTCGGCGGACTCTTCCTGCTCTGCCCGACTATGCTTGAGCTGAGCCTCGACGAATTTCTCGAACGCTCTCCGTATCCCGAGCCCGAGGGCGCGTCGAAGAGCGCATGGCTGCGTTTCGCGCTGGCCCTGCAATGCGTCGGCGCGCGGAACACGAAGCGCGCGCGCACCGACGCCGGCCTCGCCCTCTTCGCCGGTCTCACGCGCGCACCCACGCCCGCGCAGCTCAACGCTTACGCGCAGACGCTCACGCCCGACATGCACAGAGCCTTCCAGCGCGAATTTCTCGCTCACGCGACCCAGCACGCCCGTCGCTTCGCGTACAGCGCAAGCGACGGCGCGGCAACATCCGAGAGCGAGCCTGCGTCTTTCGTCCGCCTGCTCTTTTCCGGCTCTGACGCGACGGACGAAGCGCCGCTCGCGCGTCTCCTGCTTGTCGATGAAGAGGATGCTGACTCGCTATCCCTCGACCAGCCGGCTCTTGAAGCTCTGGAAGCTTGGAGCGCGGCGCTGGCTGCGGTCAGTTCAACTATGCTGCAAGGCTTCGCCGCGAGGCTCGGAGCGTTTGCCGAGAGCAGCGCCGAATACCTGCACCGAAACTTCATAGAGAACCGCGCCGAGCTTGAGTTCTCCGACGAACGGCTCGTCGTGCGTTTTCTCACCTGTCCGCTTCAGATGGTTCTCAGGATGGCGGGCTTCGACCATTCCAGTTGGCTCCTGGATTGGCAGAAGCGGCGCGAGCTTGAATTTCAATTCGACTGAAAGCTCCGACCGAATTTCGATTCGACCGAAAGAGTTTAGACGACGACGATGGCACAGCCTGCATACGCGAACTCGAACGAGCACCTGCGCGACGAATTGCGTCGGCTCGACTACCTGCTCTGTCAGGCGGTCGCGGAGTTTCGCGCGCGGCAGGGCGAAGACTACGCGGCGGAGTTTCGAGGGCTGTGCATCTCCGAGGAAGAGATTGACGAGCTGCTCGACGCTTCGAGCCCCGCGCCCGGCTCGAATCGAATCGAAACCTACGCGCGTCTTGCGAGCCTAGGCGCGGAGATTCAGGAGCGCACCGCACGCAGCCTCGAAGCAGGCGTCGCGCTTCGGCTGCCGCACCTCAGCCGCGTCTTCGCCCTTTCGCCTTTCGAGAAAGACGTGCTGCTGCTCGCGCTCGCGCCCGAGCTTGATTTGCGCTACCAGAAGCTCTACGCCTACTTGCAGGACGACGTGCTACGCAAACGCCCTTCGGTCGATTTGGCCTTGCGCCTGCTCTGCGTCACTTCGGACGAACGCATCGCCGCACGCCAGTGCTTCGCCGCCTCGTCGCCGCTTCTCTCGCGCTCGCTCGTCACGCTTCACGAAGACGCCTCGGAGCGTCCCGTGCCGTTGCTCGGCCAGAGTCTCAAGGTTGACGAACGCATCGTCGAATTCTGCTGCGGCAGCGACCGCTTCGACGCGCGTCTCTCCGCCGTCTCACCTCGCGCACGGTTCGTCGCGCCCCGACACGCGCTCCGAGATTTGCAACTGCCGCAGAAGACCCTCTCCGCCCTCGAACGCCTCGTCGAAAAGCATCGACACGTGGACGCCTCTTCACGTCCATTGTCAAATTCCTTCTCAAATTCCTTCTCAAGCTCCTTCTACTGCCTGCTCTACGGCGCGCGCGGCGCAGGAAAGAAAACGTGCGCCGAAGCCGTCTCTCGCGCGCTCGGTTACGCCGTGCTCACGCTCGACCTGCGCGCCTCTCTCGCGGGCGGCGGCGCACACTTTCAGACCGCCCTGCGCCTCGCCGTCCGCGAAGCCATGCTCTACGGCGCGGCCGCTTACCTCGACGGCTGGCTCGAAGAGACCGGCGACGAAGCGCGGCGTCTCGGCCTGCTCGAAATACTCGAACGCGAGCTTGAAGATTTCAACGCGCCGGTCTTCTTCGGCAGCCGCTCGGCCTGGGAGCCTCCGCGCGCCGTCGGGCGCAGGTTCGTGAGTCTCGAAGTGGCTCTGCCGGGCGAGTGCGAGCGGCAGAAGATTTGGCAGACGCGTCTCGACGCGCTGGCAAACACGCGCGGCAAAGCGAAAGCAGACGGCGAGACCGCGCCGCACGCCGACGAGATTGACGCCTCTTACCTTGCGAGCGCCTTTCGCTTCAACGCCGGGCAGATTGAGCGTGCGCTCTCAAGCGCCGCCACTCGCGCGTGGCTTCGCGGCGACGAAGGCGAAGAGCCGATTGTGACGATGGAGGACGTGCTGGCGGGCTGTCGCGCCGTCGCCTCGCAGCAGATAGTCTCTTTTGCGAAGAAGATAGAGCCGCGCCGGAAGTGGAGCGAGCTGGTCTTGCCGAAAGACACTCTGGCGCAGCTCGCGGAGTTTTGCCAGCAGGCGCGTCATCGCGTGCGCGTCTACGATCTCTGGGGCTTCGGCGAGCGCCTCAGTCTCGGCAAAGGTCTCATCGCGCTCTTCACAGGGCAGAGCGGCACGGGCAAGACCCTCAGCGCCGAAGTGCTCGCCGGAGAATTGGGGCTCGACCTCTACAGGGTTGACCTCTCGGCGGTCGTCAGCAAGTACATCGGCGAAACGGAGAAGAACCTGAGCCGCGTCTTCGACGACGCGCAGCAGTCGAGCGCCATCCTCTTCTTCGACGAGGCCGACGCCCTCTTCGGCAAGCGCTCCGAAGTGAAAGACGCGCACGACCGCTACGCCAACATCGAAGTCAACTACCTGCTCCAGCGCGTCGAAGAGTATGAAGGCGTCATCATCCTCGCCAGCAACATGAGCAAGAACATCGACGAAGCCTTCCTGCGCCGGATGCACTACTCAATCGAGTTTCCTTTCCCCGACGAGACGAGCCGCCTGCGTATCTGGCGCGGACTCTTCCCCGCGCAAGCGCCCGTGGCTTCGGACATCGAGTTCGATTTCCTCGCGCGCAAATTCAAAATCGCGGGCGGCAACATCAAGAACGTCGCGCTCTCGGCGGCCTTCTTCGCGGCAGCCGACGGCGGCGTTATCAACATGGAGCACGTCGTCCTCGCCCTGCGCCGCGAGTATCAGAAGCTCGGGCGCGTCTGCGAAAAACAGGACTTCGAGAAATACTACTCGCTGGTGCGCTAACCTCTGTGTCCGACTCGAATCACAAAACAACGCCGACCGACGCCGCGAAAGACTCCGCGCACGTCCAACCGCCCGCGCACGAGTCGCGCCCGACGGGCGCGGGCGTCGCGGGCGAATCTTCATCGGCCATGCGCTTCGTCGCGCGAGCCATGTTGAGCGCGGGAGGCAACAACCCCGCGTCGCCGCCGGGAAACTACAGCGCGCTCCTCTCGAAGCTTCGCAACTCTTCTTCGTCGCAGTTGAGCGTGCTTCGACATTTGCAGAACGGCTACGGCAACGCCTACGTCGGTCGGGTGATTCAGCGCAAGGCCGTCGGCTCACGCCCCGCTTCTTCTGCCTCTCGCCAACCGGAGGAAGTTCTCCCGCTCGTGCCTTCGGGCGACACGGGACGCCCGCTCGAAGCGCGTGAGCGTCTACCTCTGCAATCGAGATTCGGCGATGACCTGGGCGGCGTCAGAGTTCATACCGACGCCAATGCCGCCGCCGCCGCCGAGGCTCTCGACGCCGAAGCTTTCACTATCGGTCGTGACATCTATTTCGGCCACGAACGCTTTCAACCCGCGACGAGCGAAGGCCGAAAACTGCTGGCGCACGAATTGACCCACGTCCTCCAACAGCGGAAGGGAACGACGCCGCCCTCGCAGCAACTGCTGAGCGAGCCCGACAGCGCCGCCGAAAGAGAGGCCGAGCAGGCCAGCAACATAAGCGAAGGATTCAGCCCTTCGTCGCTCACGGCCTCGCCCGCCGCCATCATCCATCGACAGAATAAGACCCCGGCGCAAACGCCTGCCGCGCCGCAGGGACAGAAGACGGCAGACCCGTCGGCGCAGCCGACCCCCGACCCGTCCAAAGCGCCCGCCGACCCGTCCAAGTCGCCGCCGCCCGCGCCCATGTCGCTCGAGCAGGTGGTGACGCTCTACGATGCCTCCATCGCGCAGGTCGAAACCCTACAGCAGCAGTATCCCGACCTCGGCATCGACCTGCTCTTTTTTGAACTCCAGAATGAGCGCGACGATTTGAAAGCCGACCCTGCCAGGCTGCCCGAAGCGCAGGCGCAGATTACGCGTCACGATAGTATTCGCGCCGGAGTGGCGAAAGTCCTGCCGAGCATCGACCTGCTCCGCAAAGGTGATTACCCGGAAGCGCCGAAGGTGACGCTGCTGGCTCGGCTCGACGAAATTCGCAACGCCTACGTGCAGGCGCTCCACCTCTCACTCTACCCGGCCGCAACCGCCGCCTACAACGAGGCCGACAAGGCCATGCGCTTCTTCCCTCCCTTTATGAAACTCACGCTCCTCGAACACTGGCTTGAGGAAGTGAAGCAAATCAGGCGCAACTACTATAAGCAGATTGCGAGCGAAGAGGACGTGAAGAGCGGCAAGTACGAGCAGCTTGAGACGGAGGTTCTGACGGGCAAGGCGCTGGAGGCCGCCTGGCGAATGCTCGAAGAGGCTTACGAGCGTGATGATGTCGATCCGAAAGCGGCGGCGGAGATCGTAGCCAGGATAGACAAGGGCTTGGAGCAGGCTCCGCTCGGTCTGGAAATCTCCGGCGAGATGGAGAAAGCCATCCACTTCCAGCAGGTGCTCTACCGGAGCAAGTCGGCCTATCTTCCCGCCGCACAGGTGGCGATGGGTCGCGTCAGCGAATTGATAAAACGACTCGCCGACGTGCAGGAGAAATTCCTCTCCGGTGATAAGTCGGCCGAAGCCGACTTCCGCAAGCTCACGGGCAGCCCTCAATACAAAGAGTTCTACGCCGAGTGGAGTCGTTTTATCCAGTTCGGCGAGGTGGCCGTCAATCTCTACATGATTCAGTTGAGCGTGGTGTCGGCGTCGGGCGCTGGAACTGTGGCGAGCGGCGCGCTCGGACTTGAGACGGGATTCGCGTTGACGGCGGGGAACGTGGCGCGGGTGGGGGGCGTGGCGGTGGCCGAGTCGTTGGCCTTCACGCTGACGACTCGCGGTATGGGCTACACGGGCGAAGAGGCCAAAGACCTCGGCAAGTTCGGCGGCGACCTCGCCAAAGAAACGGCCTGGAACGCCCTTCTCTTCGGCGGCATGCGCGGCATCGCACGCCACTTCGCGCTCTCCGGCAAAGCTCTCGGCGAGATGAAAAATCTCGACCCGAAGGAGTTAGCGCGGCTTGAGAAATTACTCAAGTTGAAAAATATCGGAGCGAACTTCGCTGCGCTTGAGGCTTTCGGACTACTGCGTCACGGCGTCGAGAAAGAGAAGATGATGACCGCCGCCGAAGGCGGACAGATGACGCTGGAAAATGCCCTCTTCATGGTGGTGCTCGCCATCGCGGGCAAAGCGGGTCGGCCTGTCATCGGGGAATTCAAAGATGCAGAGGCACACTCGCGCTTCCTCAAAGTTTTCGGGAAAGAGATCGAAGCCCTCCAGACTCGACAGAACAAGCTCGGCGAAAGAGCCGCGAAGTTAATAGAAGAAGGGAACGTGACGCAGGAGTCGGCTGGCGAGCTGGTGAAGGAGCGTGCGGCGATTGACGCGGAGATTCGGAAAATCGTCAGCGATGCCACCTCGAAGTTCAAATTCAGCCCGAAGCATTTCGAGCCGATGCTGGAGCAACTGACCGCGAGCGGCTCGACAGTCGAGTTTGCTCAGTTCATGTCGGAGGCGAAGCTTGAGAACGTCGGCGCTGAGAGTTACAGCTACGAGTACATGACGGGCGAGCGCGTCAGGAAATTCTATGAGGGGCGCGGCGCGACCGTCGAGGAAATCGACACGGGCGGCGGGCGCGGTCTGAAAGTCAAAATGGCGGACGGCACATTCACCATCCTGATGGAGCGCCCGCCCGTCAAGCTTGAGAAGGCTCTCATCACCGACCCGAAAGGCGGCGAGCTTCCGCCCGAAGAGATAGCGGGCGACCTCTTGGCCGAACACAAGAACCTGACGGCCATCAAGAGCACCTTCGCGCAGGAGGGCGTCGTCCTGCATGAAGACCCGACCATGAAGAGCGAGGCCGATACCTCTTATATCGTAATCACGAGCCCCGACGGCTCGACCTCTTTTGTCAGAGCAATCATTCGTTATAACCCGCAGAAGTGCACCATCCAGAACATGAGACACGAACTCAGACACCTGCGGGATTTCCAATCGGGAGTGGTCGAACCGAATTACTCTGCGCGCGCCAAAGATGCCAAGACCTATCAGGAGTTGCAGGGCAAATCGGCGGCGGCGGTCAAGAAGTACGCGTTGGATAATTCCGTCCCCTATGCCTCGAAGCCGCTCCCCGAAGCGGCGGAGTTTCAGGCCAATCGTTTCCTCGCGGAAATCTCCACTCACCTCGCCGACATCGAGTTGGCCGCCACCGAGAAGCCCGGCGGAGATGTCACTCTCAACTCCGGTCTGCTCGTTCCCTATGAGCCTGTCCCCGGCACTCGTACTTACATGCCTCTCATCGACCTGGAGACGAACAACGTGAAGGGCTACGTCAGCAAGCTGGCTCGGATGCTCGCGGGCGGCGAGGTGTTTGGCCGACCCGGAGAAAAGCTTAACGAATCACAGCGCGCCCTTCTCAGAGAGCACGTGCGCGGACAATTAAGCACCTCTCATTCAACCCTCGCCGCGAGATACCATAAGCTCGTCGGCGGAAGCCTCGAAGCCAACCTCGGCCTGTGATGCAAACGACGCCTGTTATTAACTCCGTGGCCTGACCTGTTTGCCCCGTTCGTCGGCGCGAACTACCGGAGCGAAACTTTGAAGGTCGAAAGCGACGAGTCTGGAAGGCTCTTGTGATGAAAAGGAAATCAGAGGCCGGAGTCAGGAACGAAGCGAAGCAAGACGCCGGCGTAGTCGCGCCGGAGGCTGCGGAGGCGCAGAAAGGTTCGGAGTTGATGCTGGCCGAGCAGGTGCAGCATACGGTCGAGGCGGCGCAGGGCAGCAGCCCCGAAGCTTCGCCCGCCGAGTTTGGCGCGATGCTCGAACAGCTCTCACACTCCGAATCCATCAAGGCGGCGCTCGTCCGCCAGTTGCAGCACCGCTACGGCAATCGCTACGTCCGCAGAGTGCTGCAATCTAAAGCGCGCACGAGCCAGCCCTCGGACGCGCACGAGCAGCAGGCCGACCGCATGGCCGAACGCGTCATGCGCGCCGATAAGACCGACGCCGCGCAGACTGACGGCGAGACACGTTCCTCTTCATCGACGCACGCCGACACACCGCTCGCGCGAAAAGCGACTCCCGCGCTCTCGCAGAGCTTCGCCGCCTCGACCGATGCTGTTGCCGACGCTTCGCCCGTCGTCGGCGAGACCCTGCGCGCGCCCGGCCAGCCGCTCAACGCCTCGACGCGCAACTTCATGGAAGCGCGCTTCGCCGAAGATTTCGGCGACGTGCGCGTGCACACGGACGAGCGCGCCGCACGCTCGGCGCAGGAGCTTGAAGCCAATGCTTACACCGTCGGGCGCGACATCGTTTTCGCCGAAGGACGCTACTCGCCGCAGACCGACGCGGGGCGCGAGCTGATAGCGCACGAGCTGGCGCACGTCGTTCAGCAGGGTACGGGTGCAGCCGAGCTGTCCGTGATTCAAAGGCAACCAGCGAGCGGAGCAGGTGGGGCAGGTGGGGCGGGCGCGTCGTCCGAGCGCGACCAGGGCGCTCAGGGCGCGTCGCCCGGCGTCGCGCTTCCTCCCGTCCCTGAACCCTTGCCCGACCCGACTCCCGAAGAGAAACGCGCGGAGCTGCTCAGTCGCTCTTACCAATCGGACGAAGAACGCTTCGCCATGAATTACGACCCCGGCACCGGCCAGGGCTCGGCACACGTCAGTATCTTCGTCCACGTCGATTTTCAACCCTTCACCCCGCAGATGATGACCGAAGAGCCTTACGCCGAGTATTACAAGACGCACAAGCCGCCCGACCCGAAGGATTGCGTCTGGACGAAAGCGCAGGAAGCGAAATTCACGGACGACCTCGTCGCTTCGGTCGGCGGCGCGTGGAGTCGCAAGCACACGCTCTTTTGCGCCGAGCCGGGACTCGAAGACGTGTCGGCCTCGCTCGACGTTGAAGTGATGCCGATTGATAGTGCCGACGCCGCGCACGTCAAAGTCGTCGCGCAGAAGACTCCGCCCGCCACGCCGCGCTACCCCGCCCACCGTAAGAAGGGCGAAGCCACAGCCCACCTCGACTGGCGCGACCCGACCGAGCCCGGCAAGCTCGAAGGACAGAAAGCCCACATGCAGACGGCGCAAATCGCTCCCTTCGAGCCGGGCAAGGCGACGCTGACGAAAGAGCTTGAGCAGCAGGTCGGCGCAATTCTCGGCGGGCCGCTCGCGTGGCAGTACGGCCTCGTTCGCCCCGAGACGATTAAAGAGATAATCCTCACGGGCTGGGCTTCTACGACCAGCAACTCCGAGATGGAAGACGCCGAGCTTGCATACAAGCGCGCTCAGAGCGTGAAAGCCGCGCTCAGAGGAACCGTGCTCGACTTCGAGCCGATTACACTCGCGCGAGCCGGACGCCAGAACGCCAAGCCCGAGCCCCGCTATCAACGCGTCGTCGTCGAAGTCGTCGCGCAGGACGACGCCTTCAGCCAGAACGTCGCCGCGCACGAGTTCGGCCACCTCTTCGCAGGTCTCGGCGACGAATACACAGACCCCTACCGCGCCGACGGTCTGCCCGGCGACAAACCGGCGCACTACGAGCGCGTCCGCGAACAGCTCGGCGAATTGGCGGCCAAAGAACTGCTCGTCGGCAACAACGCCAACATCATGTCCGGCGGCAACCTCGTCAGACCCGGCCACTACATCACCTTCGTCGAAGTGATGGGAAAAATGACCGGCCTGCGCTGGAAAGTTAAGTAAAGCAGTTTTCAGTTTTCGGTTTTCAGTTTTCAGAAAAGAAACTGTATCTTCTGCTTAAAACTGAAAACCGAAAACTGAAAACTGAAAACTCATATATGTCTGAGAAGCAGGCGCAGATTTCGAGTGAGGCGGCGCAAGCCGCGAAGGTGCAGAGCGCGCCGCAGGCGGAGCGGCAGTCGCCGGAGCATCTGGACGGCGCGTGGGGCGAGGCTCGCGCGCAAGTCGAGCGCGCCGTCGGTGCTTTCGGCGCAGCGTCGAGCCAGCAGAATCCGGCGTCGAACATCGACTCGGCGCTCGGTCGTCTGGGCGGCTCGGCCAGCGTGCGCGCAGGGCTTGTCATGCAGTTGCAGCGTCGCTACGGAAACGCCTCGATGAGTCGTCTTATTCAGCGCAGGGCGTCGGGCGAGAAGGCGTTGGGCGAGGGAAGCGGGGCGCGCGTCGCGGCGCGGAAGCAGGATGATGGGAGAGATGCTGAAGAGGCGTCCGCGCGCGAGTTGCCGGAAGGCTTCGCCTCGTCGCTCGAAGGAACGGAGACGGGTGCGCCGCTCGATTTGTCTACGCGTCTTTTCATGGAGAGTCGTTTCGGGCAGAGCTTCGACGACGTGAGAATCCACAGCGACGCGAGCGCAGGCGAGGCCGCCCGCCGCGTGAGCGCCCAAGCCTTCACCGCCGGTCGAGACATCTACTTCGGCAGAGAGCTTTACCGTCCCGACACGCGCGAAGGACGACAACTGCTCGCGCACGAGCTGACGCACGTCGCACAGCAGCGCGCGGGTCGTGCGGCGACAGATGCCGCCGCGCCAGCTCTCAGTCTTCCCCAGGACAGTTTCGAGCAGGAGGCCGAACGCGCTGCGAGCCACGTCGTCGCGGGCGGCTCGTTCGTCGTCTCCGAGCAACCGTCGGGAGCTTCCGTCGCCTCACGCAGCATCATCGCGCGGCAGGAGAAAAAGGCGGACGACGCGGCGACGAACACGGCGGTCGGCAAGACGGGCGAGAGTGGGACGAGCGAGGCCGTGCCGGCGGATAACCAATCGCCTGCGGGCAAGATGGACACAGACCGCCTCGCCCGCATCGAGGCGATTCACGCCAAGACCTGGGTGGATAACGACGACGAAGTCGAGCTTGAGCAAATCTGGGAGAGCTTCGGCAGCAGTTTGCCGTCAGTCGCGCAGCACAATTCTGCGCTCTGGGAGGCGAGCGTCAACTACGGTGCAGACCTCTACGACATCCCGACCGTCGTCAAGCTCAGGAAGGAGTTCGCCGAAGACGTGAGAGAGACGGCGCGGCAGTATCTACACGTCAACCGCGAATACGTGCGCGACGAGATGGCGCGTCTCGGCCTCACCGAAGGCGAAGAGCAGGAGGCCGATGCGCCGACGCCCGAGCAGGATTTGTACTTACAGGAAGTGCAGCAGGCCGCCGACAAGATTGAGCAGGCGCAGGAGAAGCGCACGCAACTGGCGACGATTTACGTCGGCTACGGGCCGAACCTCAGGGGGCCGGGGCGGGGCGCGCCCATGCAGTTCGACCCGAAGCGAAAACCGAATTACCCGCTCATCGGCACTGAAGAGCCGCCGGGGCCGACCTGGGAAGAAGTCAAAGAGCAATACGACGCGCTCACCAACGTCATCAACGGTCTCGCCAGCCGTTATCCCTCGCTCTTCGCCGTCACGCGCAGCGAGCGCGTCAAAGATGTCCTGACGAACGACCCGGAGCAGGCGCGCGGCGTCGTCGAGGGCGTCCTCCGAGAAGTGCTCGCCAACATCGACGAAACCTTCGTCAAGCTCGTCCCCGACGGCGACATCGACTACTACGATTTGCAGCCCATCCACGAGCAGTTCTTCGGCGGCATGGGCGCGCCTTCCGGCAATCCCTGGGGCAGAGATTTTTATAAGAAAGTTGCCAAAGAGGATTTGGAAGAGCACGAGTCGCGCGCCTTCTGGGAGCAGCTCGGACTCTCGACGCTC
Source organism: Pyrinomonadaceae bacterium (assembly GCA_036399175.1). Lineage (GTDB taxonomy): Bacteria > Acidobacteriota > Blastocatellia > Pyrinomonadales > Pyrinomonadaceae > DASWNP01. The sequence continues at coordinate 41,267 of DASWNP010000030.1, forward strand.
GCCGCCGCCGCCTTCGTCGTCGCCGAGATTGCCACGCTCGGCACGGCCACCTTCTTCGCCGCCACCGCCGTCGGCACAACCGCCGCCGCCGCGCAGGTCGGCGCAAGCTGGGAGCAATATCTCGACCTCTCTCAAACCTCCAGAACCAACGTCACCGAAGAGACGGCGCTCGTCTCCGAAGGTCAGGCCAGCGCCGCCCTCGTCGAAGCCATCATCAACACGGCGGCCTTCTTCCTCGACATCTACGCTCCTTTCGCAAAGCTTGCGCGTGGGCTCGGCAAAACAGTTGTCAAAGAAGGCGCGGAAGCGGCGGCTCAGCAGGCGGCCAAACGCGAAGCCCTCGAAGCGAGCAGCAGAGAGGTGGCCGAGCTGGCTGCGGGCGAAGTGGCCGAGCGCAAGAGCATCAGCGACCTCAGCCGCAAGACGGCGGAAGTGGTCGAAGGCGCGGGCACGCTCGGCGCGAGACAGTTCTCGAAGATCGTGCGCGAGTTGTTCACCGAAGTCGTCAACAGAATCAAAACGTGGGCGCGCAAGGCGTACGAGATGTTCGGCTTCAAGGCTTACGTCGTCGAGATGGAAGGCGACAAGCTCGTGCTCTACGGCATCCGCTCGAAGGTCAAGCTGCTGGAATGTGATATCTCCTACCTCAACGAATACACCTTCGAGAACAAGGGTGCGCTCGGCGACAAGGTGCTCTCGCGCGAACAATTTTTAGACCTGGCGCGCAAGGCGACCAACAAGGCGATGCGCAACGCCTACCGTCGAAGCGCCATCGAGCTATCGGAAGACATCGGCGAGATTGTCGGCGAGCGTGCGCTCAGAAAGCATCTCAAGCTCGGGGGGGCGGGCTCGCTCAAACGCCTGCACAGGGGCAGCGGCTCCGGCACCTTAGACCTCATCTACCGGCTCCCCGACGGCAGCATCGCCATCGTCGAAGCCAAAGGCGGCGCAGGCCGCATCGGCACGCGCCTCATCGAGAAGGGCGTGCGCAGCAAGCAGGGCACGTGGGAATACCTCGAATCCATCCTCATCAGCATGGGCGAGAAACCCGGCCAGAGTAAGGTGGCCGAGGAAGTCTGGGAAGCGCTCGAAGCGGGCAAGGTGCAATATTATCTGACCGAGACGCCCATCGAGGAAGGCGCAAGCACGGTGACTACGACTATCAAACAATTCGATTACGACTTTTAAGATGCGTCTCCCTTGAGGTTGAAAGCGATGGCCGAGCACTCGGATTTCGACATCGAGCTAATCAGGGAAAATCTCTCTGCGACGAGAGAGCGCCTGCGTCGCAAACAGCTTGCGCCCGCCCCCGACCCCGCCCAAGACCCACGCGCGCAAGCCAAACACTACCGCACCTACCGCGACGCCCTCATCGCCGCCGGCCTCGCTTCAGCCCTCGGCGAGCCCGAAGAAGAGATAAAAGAACTGCTTGCCACCGCCGCCCGCGCAGCCCTCCAGGTCTTTCGCCTCCGGGGCACGCTCGCCGGTCATATCACGCATCTCGCGGAAGAAAAGGAAGGGAGGGAAGAGGTCTTCGTCGATGAATCTCTCACCAACCCCTTGCATCACACTCAAGCCATCTACGCCGCTCTCGCCGCCCGTCTTCAGGAAGAACTCCAGGCGCTTTCCTCCATCAACCCGGACAAATACCAGACCGACCAGGTAGAAGTTTCCCCCGTCCTCGACCGCTACAATCGCATCCTCGTCCGCGTCCTCGGCTCTAAGTCTCCAGCTTCTATTCAGGATGAACTCCAACAACTAATCTCCCAACACCGCCACACCCCCGACCCTCACGACCAATACTGGCTCGCCCAGGCCGCCGTCCTGCAAAGCATCCTCCAATCCGACCCCCACGCCACACAAACCACCCTCGCCCACCTGAAAGAGACGCTCGCCAACTACTACGCCGGCCCCCACCATCGCAACAGCCCCGAACGTTTCCTCCAACTCCCCCTCCGAGCCCTCAACGCCCTCGCCGAAAAGCTCCAGGTTCCGAAGCACTGAAACGACCTCGCTTGAATCTCTCACAGAAGAGTCAACTGCACCGCCGAACTGCGAAGCGTCCGATAACGCCGACCTGACGACGCGCCTGTCCGCCTGACTTGGCGCAACGCGTCGCCAATATCATTCTTGATGAGAAAGGCGAAAGGTTCTATAAGAATCCGAAACTATGACGAGAGACAATTCGCAGGCAATCGACGGGGCGGGAGCTTTCGAGCGCGCGTCGGGTGATTACAAAATCTGGCAGGTGATCGCGGCGTCGGCCATCGGCACGATGATAGAGTGGTACGACTTCTACATCTTCGGGAGTCTGGCCGCCGTCATCTCGCCGCTCTTTTATCCGAAGGGCAATAACACGTTCGCGCTCATCGCCTATCTCTCGACCTTCGCCGTCGGCTTCGTCGTGCGACCGTTCGGCGCGCTCTTCTTCGGTCGTATCGGAGACCTTATCGGACGCAAGTATGCTTTCCTCGTGACGCTCCTGATAATGGGCGGCGCGACCGCGCTCATCGGTTTTCTTCCGACCTTCGAGACTATAGGTTACGCCGCGCCGATTATCCTTCTGCTGATTCGCGTTCTTCAGGGGCTCGCGCTCGGCGGCGAATACGGCGGCGCTGCCGTCTACGTCGCCGAACACGTGCCGGACGAGCGGCGCGGTTTCTACACGAGCTTCATCCAGATTACGGCGACGCTCGGACTCTTCCTTTCGCTCGCCGTCATTCTCATCATACAGAACACGATGTCGAGAGAAGCGTTCGGCTCTTGGGGCTGGCGTCTGCCGTTCATCATCTCGATTTTTCTGGTCGGCGTGTCGCTCTACATTCGTCTGAAGATGAAAGAGTCGCCCATCTTCCAGCACGTCAAGAGCGCGGGGATGACTTCGGCCAAGCCCTTGAAGGAAGCCTTCACGCAATGGCCGAACTTAAAACGCGTGCTCATCTCGCTGTTCGGCGCGACCGCCGGGCAGGGCGTCGTCTGGTACACGGGGCAGTTCTACGCGCTCTTTTACCTGCAAACCATTCTCAAGGTGAACGCCACTTCGGCCAACTACGTCGTCGCGGCGGCGCTGCTTCTGGGGATGCCCTTCTTCGTCGTTTTCGGAGCGCTCTCGGACAAGGTTGGACGCAAGTGGATAATCATGCTCGGCTGCCTGCTCGCGGCTCTCTCCTATCTCCCGATTTACAGGGCGATGGAGCGCACGGTGGGCACGAACGTCGTCACCGCCACGTCGCAGAGAAACCCCGTGACGGGCGCTATCAACCTCACGCCGATGTCCGAGGTCGGCGGCGTGCTCACGCCGGCCAGAGAAGTTCTGACTTATACGAGTCTGGGCAACCTGCTGAGCGACCCCATAGCCTGGAAGCTGATACTGCTCATCTTCATACAGGTCGTCTGGGTGACGATGGTCTACGGGCCTATCGCCGCCTATCTGGTCGAAGCCTTCCCCGCGAAAATCAGATACACGGCGCTCTCTCTGCCGTATCACATCGGCAACGGCGTCTTCGGCGGACTCCTCCCGCTCATCGGTCTCTCGGTCGTCGCGCAAACCGGCGACATCTACGCGGGGCTCTACTACCCGATTGTCGTCGCGCTTCTGACCTTCGTCGTCGGCTCGCTCCTGCTCAAAGAGACGCGCCACGTGCGCATCTGGCAGGAGGTAGACGAGAGCCGGAAGGCTTCGACTGGCGGCGTTGATTAGCTCAGGCAGATTCAGCTCTCGTCGATTGAGCGCGCCTCTGTTGCGCTCTCTCTCCCATCTCTGCGCCCCCTGTGTTAAATTCCTTCTCAAACCCGCACGCAAGCTTGAAAGACGAGACACGCTCCTGAGAGGTTTTCCGTTATGTCAACGCAGAACTTGAATCCAAATTCCGCCGCTATCGAATCTATCCTGCACGAGACGCGACTCTTCCCGCCGCCGCCTGAGTTTGCCGCCAGCGCGCACGTTCGCAGGATGGAGGAGTACGAGCGGCTTTACATGGAAGCCGAGCGCGACCCGGAATCCTTCTGGGCGCGGATGGCCGAGCAGCTTCACTGGTTCAAGCGTTGGGAGCAGGTGCTCGACTGGCAGTTGCCGCACGCCCGTTGGTTCGTCGGAGGCAAAATCAACATCTCTTACAACTGTCTCGACCGTCACTTGCAAACGTGGCGGCGCAACAAGGCGGCCATCATCTGGGAGGGCGAGCCCGGCGAGGTGCGGACGATTACCTACAAGCAGCTTCATCGTCACGTCTGCCGTTTCGCTAACGTCCTGAAGTCTTACGGCGTCGAGGCGGGCGACCGCGTCGCGCTCTACATGCCGCTCATCCCCGAGCTTGCCATCGCCATGCTCGCCTGCGCCCGCATCGGCGCGACGCACTCCATCATCTTCGGCGGCTTCTCGGCGGACGCTCTCAAAGACCGCATCAACGACGCGGGCTGCAAGCTCGTCGTCACCGCCGACGGCGGCTTTCGTCGCGGCTCGGAGGTGCGCTTAAAGCCTGCGGTTGACGAGGCTCTGAAATCGACGCCTTCGGTCGAGCATTGCATCGTCGTGCGTCGGACGGGAACGAAAATCAACATGCAGCCGGGGCGCGACCACTGGTGGCACGAACTCATGGAGACCGTCAGCGTTCACTGTCCGGCGGAAGAACTCGACAGCGAGCACCCGCTCTTCATCCTCTACACCTCCGGCACTACGGGGAAGCCCAAAGGCATCCTCCACACCACCGCAGGCTACCTGCTCCAGACGCATCTCACGACCCGCTGGGTCTTCGACCTCAAAGACGAAGACACCTACTGGTGTACCGCAGACATCGGATGGGTGACAGGCCACTCCTACGTCGTCTACGGCCCGCTCTCGAACGGCGCGACGACTTTGATGTACGAGGGCGCGCCCAACCATCCCGAGCCCGACCGCTTCTGGAAAATCATCGCGCGTCACGGCGTCAACATCTTCTACACCGCGCCGACGGCCATCCGCTCCTTCATCAAGTGGGGCGAGCAGTGGCCTCTCAAACACGACCTCTCAAGCCTTCGCCTGCTCGGCACGGTCGGCGAGCCCATCAACCCCGAAGCGTGGATGTGGTACAGGGAGATTATCGGCAAGGGCAGATGCCCGATTGTCGATACGTGGTGGCAGACCGAGACGGGCGCGATTATGATTTCGCCCCTGCCCGGAGCGACGCCGACCACGCCCGGCACGGCGACGCGCCCGCTCCCCGGCATCTCTATCGACGTGCAGACCAGAGACGGCCGTAGCGTCGGCACGAACGAGGGCGGCTATCTCGTCGTCAAGCGACCCTGGCCTTCGATGCTGCGTACCATCTACGGCGACGACGAGCGTTATCGAAAGCAGTACTGGTCGGAGATTGAAGGCGTCTATTTCACGGGCGACGGCGCGCGGCGCGACGAGCACGGCTACTTCTGGATTATGGGGCGCGTCGATGACGTGATAAACGTGAGTGGGCATCGTCTCGGGACAGCCGAAGTAGAGAGCGCGCTCGTCTCGCACGAGGCGGTGGCGGAAGCTGCCGTCGTCGCTCGTCCCGATGAAATCAAAGGCTCGGCCATCGTCGCCTTCGTCACGCTCGAAGGCGGACGACGAGGCAACGACGACCTGAAGCGCGAGCTGCGCGAGCACGTCGCCAAAGAGATAGGCGCGCTCGCCAGGCCGGAAGAGATACGTTTCTCCGACATGCTCCCGAAAACTCGCTCCGGCAAAATCATGCGCCGACTCCTGCGCGAAATCGCCGCCAGCGGCTCCGTGCAGGGCGACGTAACCACGCTCGAAGACTTTTCCGTCCTCGAAAAACTTCGACAGGATGAAGAATAAAGTCAGGTGCTGACAGCTTGATAAGGTTGCTATGAAGTGTTCGAGATTAGTCGCATCATTGGTAAAATTACAGTAATTGAAAATATTGCTGTCGGGAGTAGAATCCACATACTGAAGCGATTACAGCGTCTCTACGGGCGCGGTCGCTGGCGCAAGGTCAAGGGGATAGCCACAGTAGAACTCACAAATGGCGAGATTCATCAAGCTGAGCTGCATTGGTATGAAGCTCACGGAATCGGCAAACGTGGGATGAAAGTAAAGAGGCTTTTAGATTAGGTTATGAAAACTTATGCGCTGTGCGTCAATAACGAGGGGAACGAGGAATCTCTCGAACTGCGAAAGCTATATCAGGTGGTTGCACCGGAGGCGAACGACCCTGCCGATTGGATTAGAATTATAGATGAATCAGGAGAGGATTACCTGTATTCATCCGAACGCTTCGTGATGCTCTCGCTACCGCGCGCAGCCGAGAAGATGGTCGAACGCACGTTCGCCTGAATACCGCGTCGAAATAGCAGGAAGTGTGAATATTATGAGCGCGCAGGCTGAGCAGTAGGAGGGCCTAAGCCCTCCGCTAAACGGGAAGCATACAGATTCGTTATTCGCTTTAATCCTCCCCAACACGCTACTCAAGCTTGACGGGCAGGACGTGCACGGCCTTGATGACAAGCTCGACCTGATCTCCCTCCTTCAGCTCAAGCTCTTCGACCGATTCCGTCGTGATAACCGAAGACATCTCGGTCGGCGCGGCGATGCTCAGCTTGACGAGCGACATGATGTCGCCCTTCTTGACCGACGTGACCGTCCCGACAATCTTATTTCTCGCTCCGTGTTTCATCGAGTGCTCCTCCTTTGTCTGATTCAACGAAAACTGTTTGGTGAGGTTGACCGCCGACGGTGAAAGATTGAGCCTTCGCCTCGCGCCGAAGGCTCGCACGCCTTCGTGGCTGTCTTGCCGAGCGCCGTCGGGTCTGTAGAGAAAGAATCTATGGCGGCGCGTCCGGTGCTCAGGCGTCGTTGCCGCAATCTGTCGCTCAGCCAATCGGTCGTAACGACGAGCGCATAGACGAGCGCGACGAGCGTCGTCAGTCGCTCGTAGAAGCCCAACTGGACGTTGTTGTAGATGGCCGAGCCGAGGCCGCCGCCGCCGACCAGTCCGAGCACGGTCGAGACGCGCAGGTTCATCTCCCAACGCAGCGTCGTATAGCTCAAAAGCATCGGGCGAGCCTGCGGCCACATCGCCCAGACAAAAATCTGGAACGCACTCGCGCCCGAAGCACGAAGCGCCTCAGTGGGCTTCGACGGCGCTTCTTCGAGCGTCTCGGCGTAGAGCTTGCCGAGCACGCCGCCTGTGTGCAATCCGATGGCGAGCGTTCCCGCGAAGGGCCCGAGGCCGACGGCGATGATGCAGATGAGCACCCAGACCAATTCGGGAATGGCGCGCAAAAGCGTGAAGAGCATGCGCGCCGAATGATACGCGAGCCAGCGCGACGCGAGCCCCGCAGCCGAGCGGCGTCCCGTCGCGTCGCGCGGCAAAAACATCAGCGTCGAAGTGGCGGGCAGCGCCAGCGTCGCGCCGATTGCGATGCCGAGTAGCGTTCCCATGACGGAGATGCCGACGGTCTGAAAAAGCGGCCTGACGAGTTCGAGCAGAAACTCGGTTGAAAGGTCAGGCGGAAACATCCTGCCGACGAAGCGCGCGATTCGCCAGCCCGTGCCCGCCTCCAGCAGAGCCCCGTTCAGAAAGCCGACCGCGTAGAGACTAAAGGCCGCGACGAAGAGCATGAGCGGCCACACGGCGCGCGAACTGATGCGCCCCGCGACGCGCGAGGCGCGACGCCCGAAGGGTCGCGCGCCGACGCCCAGAGTTTCTTCCAACAGGTAACGCGCGGGAGAAGCGTGTGAGACTTCCGCGTGCAGCCGTCGGCGAAAGTAACGGCTGAGCACGTCAGTCGTCGTCAGCAGCACGACGAAAGCGAGTATCAGCGTGAGCACCTGTCCGTAGCTGAAGAGGCGCATCGAGAGGTTGATTTCGTAGCCGATGCCGCCCGCCCCGACGAAGCCCAGAATCGCCGCCGCGCGGACGGCGCACTCGAAGTTGTAGAGCGTGTAAGCGGCGACGGCGGGCGCGGCCTGCGGCCAGATGGCGCGCAGGAAGACCTGAGCACGCGTCGCGCCCGATGCGTGCAGCGCCTCTACGGGGCGCGGGTCAACGTCTTCAAAGACATCGCCGTAGACGCGCCCGAGCACGCCGCCATAACTGAACGCGAGCGCCAGCGTCCCCGCGAGCGAGCCGAGTCCTACCGCGACGACGAAGAGCAAGCCCCACATCAAATCCGGAATGGCGCGCAGGAAACCGAGCAGGGCGCGCGTCAGCCGGTTGAGCGCCGCGAGCAGCGTGGACTGCGCGCCGGGTTGCTCGCCGGAGAGCAGCACGCCGCGACGCCAGAGCGTCGAAGTGGCGAGGATGCCGAGCGGAAGTCCAATGCCGACGGAAAGCAGCGAGCCCGCGACGGCGATGGCGAGCGTCTGAACAGTCGCGTCGAAGACGACGCCGAGGAAACTCAAGGAGAAGTCGGGCGGGAAAAGTCCCCGAAGGAACGAAGCGACGGCGGAAGCGGATTCAGGGTCGAACAGTGCGGAAGGACGAATCTCTGCGGCGCGCCAGCAGAAGACGAGCGCCGCCAAGAGCGCGACGAGCAGAGCCGCGCGCCGCAGCGCGAGCGAGCCCGCGCCTTCGACCCGCGCTATTAAGCTGTGGTTTGTCGCCATTCTTTCTCGCTTCGCCCGCCCGCCGGCGCGCGTTCGTCGAGGTAAAACTCTTGCAGCGCGTCGCGGCTCAGCGAGGCGGCCTCGGCGTCGAAGGCCAGAGCGCCGCCGCGCAAGGCCACGATGCGTGGGAAGTAACTCAAAGCCAGCTCGACGTTATGTAGCGCGACGAGGAGCGTCTGCCCGCCTTCGTCTGCGACCGTGTGCAGCAGATTCATAATCGAATCGGCGAGACCGGGGTCGAGCGAGGCGACGGGCTCGTCGGCCAGAATCACTTCGGGCTGCTGCACGAGGGCGCGTGCGATGGCGAGCCTCTGCTGCTGCCCGCCCGAGAGCGCGTCGGCGCGCTCACGCAGTTTTTCCGAGAGCCCCACCTGCTCAAGCACGTGCTCGGCCTGCTCTACGTCCAGCCTTGAAGGTCTGATGATGCTGCGCGCCGTCTGCCAGAACGACCAGTGGCTGAGTCGCCCGCAGAGCGCGTTGTCGAGCACGGAGAGCGACGGCACGAGGTAGTGCTGCTGGTAGACCGTGCCCACACGCCGACGCATCGCGCGCAGCTCGCGCGAAGACATGCGGCCAACCTCCTGCCCGTCGAACAGCAGACGGCCATGCGTCGGGCGTAGCGTCGCGTTGAGCAGGCGAAAGAGCGTCGTCTTGCCCGCGCCCGACTTGCCTATGAGCGCGAGGCGCTCGCCCCTCTTCACCGACAGAGAGAGTTCATCGACGGCGCGCAGAACGCCCTCGCGCATTCTGTATTCCTTCGTCATCTGGTCGAGCAGATAGACCATCGTCAACTAATCGCTTCTGAAGTCGCTTCAAAAGTCACTTCATGACAAAGTCACTTCAAAAGCCCCGCGTCCGTCGCCGCCTGACGCAGTTTGTCGTAGTCGCCGTCGTGGGCTCTGACGTACTTCGTCGCGCTGAGGATGTCGAGCACGCGCTTGTGCTCGGCGTTGGCGGCGTCGAGTTTGAGAAGGGCGCTGGCGAAGGCGTCGGCCAGTTTCGGGTCGAGATTTTTGCGCGCCGCCCAGACGTAATCGAAGTAAGGCGGAGTCGTGTAGAAGACGCGCACGCTCTCCGGCGCGAGCTTTCCTTCCTTCGTCATGCGGTCGAAGACAAGCTCATCCATCGCGCCCGCGTCAACCTTCTTGTTGGCGACGGCCAGCGCCGTCGCGTCGTGCCCGCCCGTGTAGACGGCCTTCGTGATAACTTCCAAATCGACGCCCGATTGTCGCATGAAGTATTCCGGCATGAGGTGGCCGGAAGTGGAATTGACATCGCCGAAGGCGAAGGTGCGCCCCTTCAGGTCGCCGAGGTTGTCGATGCCGGAGGCGGGATGTGTGAGAAAGACGCTGTGGAAATTCCGGTCGCGGTCGCGCTGGACGAGCGGGCGAACGCCGAAGCGTCGCGCCGCCTGCACGTAGGTAAAGCCGCCGAAGTGCGCGATGTCAACCTGGTCGTTGCCTGTAGCTTCGACGACAGCCGCGTAGTTGGTCGGAATGCTCAGCTCAACCTTCGCGCCCGTCTCCCTCTGCAAATAATCGACGAGCGGTTGGCTCTCGCGCAGCATCTTGCCGGGGTCGGTCGTCGGAATCATGCTGAGCCGAAGTGACGGCTGCGGAGTCTGCCCCGCAGGCGCGCTCGCGCCCGCACAACTCAGTGTGAGCGATGCCAGAACGAGAGAGGCGAGCAGGAGGGCTGGTCTGTTTACAATTTGGCCGCAGAGCGCGGCGAGAGTCTGTCGGTGTCTTTTCAAGAGAGCGGCTCGCTTTCTTCAGGCTCGAAGAAAGCGAGCGCCTCGTCCGAGCGTTTAGACGAAGGCGGGCAAGCTACCTCTGAGCCTGTGAAGACGTGGTTCGTTTGCAATCCCCGACGGGGACGCCGCCGAACCCGTTCAGTTGAATTGTCTGTAGCTCATAAGAATCAAACCAAGCGGTCTTTGAGATTACCTCGACGGCCTCCGCGCCTCCGCGAACATCAGAAGCCGAGATTGCCGTCTCAATTAAAACGCTGAAAGCCCGGGAAAACTTTGCGCCGGATTGTGCAATGCAATCAATCCCAAGTCAAGATAGACGAAATGCCGAAGCGCGCCGAGCGGACGGAAGATACTTTATCGGATGGTGAAGAGACGAACGACGCTTGAGAGCGAGTCTTTCATCTGCCCTCATGCGTCGTAAAAAAAGTCTTCCGGTTGAACCGTCCTAAAGCTTTTCCCTTTATCGCCTCCTGACGAATTTGAGAGCGACGCCGTTCATGCAGTAGCGAAGGCCGGTGGGTTTGGGGCCGTCGTCGAAGACGTGGCCTAAGTGTGCGTCGCAGCGCGCGCAGAGGATTTCGGTGCGCGTGTCGGGGAGGCTTCTGTCAGTCTCTTCTCGAACGTGCTGTTTGTTGATGGGAGCCCAGAAGCTCGGCCAGCCGGTTTGCGAGTCGTACTTCGTGCGGGAGCTGAAGAGCGGGAGGTCGCAGCAGACGCAGAGGAATGTGCCTCTGTCATAAATTTTGTTGAGCGGGCTCGAATAGGGCGCTTCCGTGCCCTTCTGTCGCGTCACGTAATACTGCTCGGGCGTGAGCAGACGCTTCCATTCGGCGTCGGTTTTAGAGACCTTGCCGGGCGGGGCGGTCTTCGCAAACGCTTCGAGCGCGGAAGCGAACGGCAGTTGAGCGACGAGCGAAGCCGCGCCGAGATGGATGCCGAAAGAGAGAAACGAACGCCTGTTCATCATCAGTTACCTCCATGTTCAAAGGATATACGGGCGGCGACGGCGCGGCGGATTGCCCGGAAGCTTCACCCGAGAGGCTCGCGGACGAGCGGAGAGTTTCGCTTCTGAGAATAGCTCGCTTCCAGGTCGCTCCTGTCTATCGGTTGGGCTTCCGTGAACGGCGGACGCGTGAGAGGGCGGGGCCGAGGCGTCGCTCGACGGCTTCGGCAATCTTCGATGGATCGGCGGCGGGCGCTTGCGTCTCCGTCTCCTGCTGCCGTGTGAGAAGAGATTTGAGAAGCGCCGACTGTTGTCTGTTGCGTGCCTCGCTCTCGTCGAATTTGAAGGGAGTGCACTTGCGGCATCTCGGCATGATGTTCAGCTTTTGTCCGGGCAGAGGCCAGCGCGTGAAGAGATGCCCTTCCAAAATCTCGACGCCGCAGGTGTCGCAGAAGAGCGGGCGCAGCGCACGGTAAACCACGCACCGCGCGCCCTCGCCCGTCTGTCCTGCGCCGACGATTTCGCTGATGCCCTGCACGACTTCCGAGCCGCCCTCCATGCCTCGCATCATACCAGCAAACAACTCTCTGCCCATCAGAGAACATCCGAAGAGGCGTTCGGCTCGCCCTCGGCGAAACGCGTAGGACGCAGGGCGCGTATGTCGAGCGCGCGTGCTTCGCCGTCGAGCATCAGCTCGGCGAGCAGTTGGCCGATGGCGGGCGCGTGCATCACGCCATGCCCCGAAGAGCCGTTGGCGAGATAGAAATTTTCCAAGCCCGCAGCGCGACCGAGCAGGGCGTGCTTGTCAGGCGACATCTCGTAGAGTCCAGCCCAACAGCTTTCGAGGTCGACTCGCGCCTCTCTGAGACAGGGCACGCGCAGGTGCGCGCGGCCGACGACTTCCCTGAGCCACGTCTCGTCGAAGCGCGCGTCGAAGGCGTCTTCGGTTGAAGGCAGGTCAGGCCAGAGCAGGAGCACGCGCCCGTCGCGCACGCGCAGGTGAAAGCCGTCCTCGACGAAGACCGTCATCGGCATCTCTTCCGGCAGAAGGTCGAACGGATGCGTCACCGCCACCTGACGACGTAGAGGCACGACCGGAAGCTCCATTCCGGCGCGTGCGGCCACCTCTGCCGCCCAAGCCCCGGCTGCGTTTACCACCTGCCCGACCGCTACCACTTCCCTGTTCGTCGAGACCGCCTCGATGCGCCCGCGCGCGTCGAGGCGAAAGCCCGTGTGCTCCGTTCCGTACTCGAATCTCACTCCGAGTCGCGCGGCGGCTTCCGTGTAGCCGCGCAGAATCTGCATCGGGCGAATGAAGCCGTCGGTCGGACAGAAGACACCGCCCGCGAGCCCTTCGGTCTCGATGGACGGATTAAGACGCGCTGCTTCGTCAACGCTCACGCGTCGCGCTTCTTCGAGCCCCTCTGCCTTCTGCACGTTCTGCCCGGCATAAAGCGCCGCAAGCTGCGACTCATCGCTCGCCAGAAAAAGATAGCCGCACTGCCGGTAGCCTGATTCGACGCCAATCTCTTCACGAAAACGCAGAAGCTTTTCGCGCGCGAGCAGAGAGAGCCGGACGTTAATGGCAGTGCTGAACTGCGCGCGAAAACCTCCCGTCGCCCTGCCCGTGCTTCCCTCGCCCGGCTGCCGTCCGCGCTCAAGCACCAACACGTCGCGGCATCCTCTGGCCGCGAGGTGATAGGCCACGCTCGCCCCTATCACCCCGCCGCCGACGATGACCACTTCAGCAGTTCTCAAAAAACCTCCAATGAAAAAAGTCTGGAGTCTGGAGTCTAAAGTCTAAAGTCAAAGACAAAAGCTTTTTGTTTTGACTCCAGACTCCGGACTCCAGACTCCAGACTTTTTCGCAGTTAGCTGCTTCCGGCAGACTTGCTGGCTTCGGCTCCGCGCTGCTCGATGGAGACGTAGTTGCGCGTGCGCTCGCCGAGGTAGACTTGGCGCGGGCGTGCGATTTTCTGTTCGGGGTCGTTCAAAAGCTCGACCCACTGTGCTATCCAGCCCGAAGTTCGCGGGATGGCGAAGAGCACGGGGAACATATCGACCGGAAAACGCATCGCCTGGTAGATAATCCCGGAGTAGAAATCGACGTTCGGGTAGAGCTTGCGCTTGACGAAATACTCGTCTTCGAGCGCGATGCGCTCAAGCTCAAGGGCGATGTCGAGCAGAGGGTCTTTGCCCGTCACCTCGAAGACCTCGTAGGCCACCTGCTTGATGATGCGCGCGCGCGGGTCGTAGTTCTTGTAGACCCTGTGGCCGAAGCCCATCAGTCGAAACTCGCCGCCCTTAGCGCGCTTGACGTACTCCGGCACCCTGTCCTTCGAGCCTATCTCCTTGAGCATCCGCAAAACAGCTTCGTTCGCTCCGCCGTGCAGGGGGCCGTAGAGCGCGGCAGCCGCTCCGGCGACAGCCGAGAACGGGTCGGTGTGGGCACTGCCGATGGAGCGCATGGTGTTGGTGCTGCAATTCTGCTCGTGGTCGGCGTGAAGGATGAAGAGGACGGAGAGGGCGCGCTCAAGCACGGGGTTCGGAGTGTATTTCAGCTCCGTCGTCTTGAACATCATGTTGAGGAAGTTGCCCTCGTAGCTCAAATCGTTGTCGGGGTAGGCGTACTGCATACCGATGCGGTGGCGATAGGCGAAGGCCGCGATGGTCGGAACTTTGGCGATGAGACGGTGAATCTGTTTCTGTCGGCAGGGAAGCTCGAAGATGTTCTTGGCGTCGGGGTAGAAGGTGGAGAGCGCGCTAATCATGCTCTCGAACATGCCCATCGGGTGAGCGTTGTAATGGAAGCCGTCCAAGACCTTCTTGATGTTCTCGTTGATGAAGGTATGGTGCGTGATGTCCCACGTCCACTGCTTCAACTGCTCGGCGCTGGGCAGCTCGCCGTTCAGGAGCAGGTAAGCGACCTCAAGATAGTTGCTCTGCTCGGCGAGCTGTTCGATGGGGTAGCCGCGATATTCGAGTATTCCTTTGTCGCCGTCGATGTAGGTGATGCTGCTCTTGCATGAAGCGGTGTTCATAAAAGCAGGGTCGTAAGTCATCAAGCCGAAGTCGTCGTCGGAGACTTTAATCTGTCTTAAATCCATCGCCTTGACGGTGTCGTTCTCGATAGGAATTTCGTATTGCTTGCCGGTGCGATTGTCCGTGATGGTCAAAGTGTTAGCACTCATGTGTGCTCCTTTCCGCGCAGGTGGATTCGTCTGGCCGGTCGTAGCTCTTCTCGGTACGCTCTAAATTATCTTCTTTTTCAAATTTGCTCAAAGGCTAGAGGAGCACTCGCGCCGAAAATAGAGATTATCGAAGAGTATGCAGGCGCGCTTTTCTTCGGCGCGCGGCGCGGCGCTGGAATTTGAAAGGCGGACGGTTAAGGTTTATGCTGTCGCCGCCGCGCGCCTGCAAGCAAATAGCGCGGGCGCGGGCGTCCTTCCTTTCGGCGTGCGCTTGTCTTTCGGGAAGTCAGTTTCTACTCCGGTTGACATCTCTTTTCACTCAAGGGTTAACAAAGCAGCCGCCGCTTCGGTCTTGACGACTCGTGCACCTTGCGGCCTTCTCTCGAAGGCGGGTGCGGGCGGCGCGGACGATATTCGGGAGCCTCGATTCTATGTGCGAGATTAAAGGCATCGACTACGTGGAATTTTACGTCGGCAACGCTTCGCAGGCCGCACACTTTTACCGGCTCGCCTTCGGCTTCGCGCCCGTCGCCTTAGCCACTCTCGAAACCGGCGAGCGCGAGCGCACCTCCTTCGCCCTTGAGCAGAACGACATCCGGCTGATTCTGACAAGCGCCCTCTCGCCCGAAAGCCCCGTCGCCGAGCACGTCAAGCTGCACGGCGACAGCGTCAAAGACATCGCTTTCAAAGTGACTGACGCCTCACGCGCTTTTGAAGAGACGGTGCGGCGCGGCGCGCGCCCTGTTCTTGAGCCGACCGTCTACGAGCAGGACGAAGGGCGCATCGTCAAGGCGACGGTGGCGGCCTGCGGCGACACGGTTCATTCCTTCGTCGAGCGCAGGGGCGCATCCGAGAGCTTCTATCCCGGCTTCCAGCCGATAAAAAATCCCGCGCCCACCGTCGCCCAAACGGCGCTCAAGGCCATCGACCACATCGCCATCTGCGTCGAGCCCGGCACGCTCACGCGTTGGTACGATTTCTACATCGACGTTTTCGGTTTTCATCATTCGCACCAGGAAGACATCGTGACGGACAACACGGCGATGAATTCGGGCGTCGTCCAGAACAAAGACGGCAGCGTCAAGTTTCCCCTGATGGAACCGGCGGCCAACAAGCGGCGCTCGCAGATTGATGAATACCTCGACTTTCATCACGGCCCCGGCGCGCAGCACATCGCCCTTCTCTCCTCCGACATCAAGCAAAGCGTCCGCACCCTCAGACAGAACGGCATCCCCTTTCTCTACACGCCCGAGACCTATTACGAAACGCTGGAGGCGCGAGTCGGCAAGCTCGACGAAGACCTCGACACGCTGCGCGAGCTGAGCATACTGGTTGACCATGACAAGTGGGGCATTCTCATGCAGGTCTTCACCAAGCCTTTGCACGACCGCCCGACCGCCTTCATGGAGATAATCGAGCGGAAAGGGGCGCGCGGCTTCGGCGGCGGCAATATCAAGGCGCTCTTCGAGTCGATTGAGCGCGAGCAGGCGCGCAGGGGGAATCTCTGAGCCGGAGGACGAGCGAGAGCTTTGAGCAAAGGGTCGATGAAAGAGCGTGCGGAGGTTGAACTTGCGGCGTGGGCGCGCGGCCTTGAGCGTTCGTCTTTGCAGGAGATGCTGACGGCCACTGCGCGCCCCGGCATCATCTCTTTCGCTCTCGGACTGCCTGCGCCGGAGTTTTTCCCCGCCGCAGATTTCTCCGAAGCAGCCGCGCGCGTCCTCTCAGAAGACGCGCGTGCGCTGCAATACAGCCCGCCCTTCGAGCCTCTGAAGCGGCACGTCGTCGAATTGATGAAGCGGCGCGGCGTCGTCTGTCGAGCGGAGCAAATCTTTCTCACGGCGGGAGCGCAGCAGGGCATGAGTCTGCTCGCGCGTCTGCTCCTGGATGAAGGCAGAAGCATCATCACCGAAGAGCTTATCTACACGGGCTTTCAGCAGGTCGTCAAACCCTTCCGGCCTCGAATCCTGACCGTGCCGACCGACTCAGAGACGGGCATGGACGTTGAAGCCGTCTCGGAGATTCTGCGACGCGGCGAGCGCCCCGCTTTCATCTACTGCATCACCGACGGCCACAATCCTCTGAGCGTCCGCCTGCATCCCTCGAAGCGCGCGCGCCTCGTCGAGCTATCGGAGCATTACGGCGTCCCCATCATCGAAGACGACGCCTACGGTTTCCTCTGCTACGAAGAGACCGAGCCGCCCCTTCGCGCGCTCGGCGAAAGCACGGTGCTCTACGCCGGTTCCTTCTCGAAGATTCTGGCTCCGGCCTTGCGCGTCGGCTGGGTGATCGTGCCCGAAGAGATGTTGCTGCCGCTCTCGGTCGTCAAGGAATCGTCCGACATCGACACGGCGACCTTCACGCAGCGCCTCGTCACCGCCTATCTCGACACCGGACGACTGGAGAGCCACGTCGAAAATCTAAGGCGAGAGTATCGACTGCGACGCGACACGATGCTTCGTGCGTTGGAGGAACATTTCCCCGAAGAGGCGCGCTGGCGAAAGCCGGAGAGCGGCGTTTTCTGCTGGGTCGAGCTGGCGGACGAGTTCGATGCCTTCGAGTTGTTCCGAAAGGCGATTGAGCACGAGCGCGTCGCATTCATTCCGGGTCAGGCCTTCGGCGTGCGAGAGGGCTTGAGCCATGCGCCGAGCATGCGTCTGAACTTCAGCCACTCCGCGCCCGGACTGATAGAAGAGGGCATCCCACGCCTCGCGCGCGTCCTGAAAGGAAGCAGGCCGCGATGACACGCTCAATGCTCGACCAAGCGCCGACGCCCGACGAGAGCAATCCTTCGGCTTCTATGGCGACGCAAAGGAAGTCGGGAGCGGCGCGCACAATCGCCCTCGGCTACGGCGCGCGGCAGATTCCCTTCGCCTTCGACCCCGAACGCTTCGACGTGCTCGCGCCCTCCGAGACCGAAACCGCGCTGCTCAGCGACGAAGCGTTGCACGCCGCTCTGGATGCTCCAATCAACTCGCCCCGGCTCGAAGAGATTGTCGAAGCGGGCGACCGCATCGTCGTCGTCGTGCCGGACGCGACGCGCGCGGCGGGCGTCGAGCGCATCGCGCCGCTTCTGATCGAGCGTCTGAACAGGCGCGGTCTCGCCGACAATCAGATTTCCATACTCGTCGGCGGCGGCATCCATCGCCCGCCGACTCGCGCCGAGATTCACTCTATCCTCGGCGACGAATTGCCGTTTAGAATCGCCGTCCACCCGCACGATGTGAACGATGCTTCGACGCACGCTGCGTTGGGCGTCACCTCGCGAGGCACTCCCGTCGTTTTGAATCGAAGGCTCGTCGAGGCCGACCGCGGCGTCGTCGTCGGCGCAATCTCTTTCCACTACATCGCGGGCTTCTCCGGCGGACGTAAAGCCATCCTGCCGGGCTGCGCCGCCGAAAGCTCGATTCAGGCCAATCACCTTCTCTCCTTCGACCGCGAGACGCTCGAAAAGCGCGCGGGCATCGCCTCCGGCTCCCTCGACGGCAATCCCGTACACGAAGACATGACGGAAGCTGTCGGGATGCTCAACCCTTCGTTTCTCGTCAACAGCGTGCTCGGCGAAGCCAACGAGATTGTCCGCCTCTACGCAGGCCACTGGCGCGACGCGCATCGCCTCGGCTGCGACCAGTACCGCGCGGCGCACGCGCACGCCGTCACGGAGCGTCGCCCGCTCGTCATCGTCAGCGCCGGAGGCTCGCCGCGCGACATCAACCTCATTCAATCGCACAAGGCGATGGAGCACGCTTCGGCTGTGCTGGAAGAGGGCGGGACGATGGTGGCGCTGGCAGAATGCGGCGGCGGGCTCGGGCGCGACGATTTCCTGCGATGGTTCGTACCGGGCGGCTCGCGCGCTACCGCCTTGATGCTCGTGGACGATTACAAAATCAACGGGCAGACGGCCTGGGGCTTGCGACGTAAAAGCGAGCGCTTTCGCATGCTTCTCGTCTCCGCGCTCGACCCCGACACCGTTCGCCGCACAGGACTTGAGCCGCACCCGACCCTCGAATCCGCTCTCTCAACAATCGCCAACGACCAGCACGGCTACATCATCCCGAACGGGCTCTCCACGCTTCCCCAAATTCGATAAAGGAAAAGGTAAAAAGGCAAAAAGGCGAAGATGAAACCGGATTAACGCTTTCCCTTTGCCTTTTGCCTTTTTACCTTTGCCCTCTTTCCTTTCCCTATCAGTCTTTCAGTAGTTGCTCGGCCTCTTCGTCGGTGAGGTCGTCCATCTGTTCGATGATGGCCTCTTCGACGAGGGCGGCGAGTTCGACGAGCGTCGGGTGCTGGAAGAGGTGTGCGAGCGGGAACTCGACCTGGAAGATGCTGCGGACTTGAGACATGAGCTGAGTGGCGAGGAGCGAGTCGCCGCCAAGCTCGAAGAAGTTGTCGTGAGTGCCGATTTGACGAACGCTTAAGAGTTGCGACCAGACGGAGGCGAGGCGTTCTTCGGTCGGCGTTTGCGGAGCGACGTAGGCGGCGTCCATCTCAGGCCGCTCCGCGCCGGGCGCGGGCAGACGTTTGCGCTCGACTTTGCCGTTCGCAGACAGAGGCAGCGCGTCGAGCATGACGAAAGCGGACGGAATCATGTAGTCGGGCAGACTCTCTTTGAGGTGGGCGCGAAGCGCGCTCGCGCTCGGCGGCTCTCCTTCGGCGGCGGCGACCACGTAGGCCACGAGCCGTTTGTCGCCCGGCGCATCTTCGCGCGCGACGACGACACTCTGGCGAACGCCTTCGTGCGCGGCGAGCGCCGACTCTATCTCTCCAAGCTCGATTCGATAACCCCGCACCTTCACCTGCTCGTCGATGCGTCCCATGAAGGCGACATTGCCGTCCGCCAGGTAGCGCCCGAGGTCGCCCGTCCGGTAGAGCCGCGCGCCGGGCTCTTGAGAGTACGCGTCGAGCACGAATTTCTCGGCGGTCAGCTCCGGCCTGTTCAGATAACCGCGCGTGACCTGTGCTCCGCCGATGCAGATTTCGGCGTCTACGCCGACGGGCACGAGGCCGCCCCGCCTGTCGAGCAGGCGCAGCGAGACGCGCTCCACGCTCCTGCCAATCATTTGATGAGCGATGCGCGAGCCACGCTCGACCCTGTAGCGCGCGCACCACATGGCCGCCTCCGTCGGGCCGTAGAGAATCGAGATTTCTGCCGAAGGAAACGTCTCCTGCATCTCTTCTATGAGTTCCGGCGAGACGGCTTCGCCGCCGACGAAGAGCTGTCGGAGCTGCGCGAATCTCTGGCCCGCGCCCGCCTCGCGCGCGAAGCCGACGAAACGGCGCATCAGTCCCGGCACGCCGTGAAGCATCGTCGCTTCTTCCAGCATACGCAGGGCGACGGAAGCGTCGAGCGCGGCGCGGTTCGACACGAGACGGCAGCGCCCGCCCGCGACGAGCGTCGAGAGCAACTCGAAGAGCGAGATGTCGAAGGAGAAAGGAGCGATGCAGGGCATCACGTCTTCGTGGTTGAAGCCGAAGATTTCGAGTCCGGCGCGGAGGGTGTTCTGTAGCTGCCTGTGCTCGACGAGGACGCCTTTGGGTCTGCCCGTCGAGCCTGATGTGTAGATGATGTAGGCCAGATGCTCGGGACGAACATCGACGCGGAGGTCTTCGCCGTCGAGGCTTTCAAAGGCTTCGCGGTCGGCGTCGAGACGGACGATTGATGAAGGGCGTGCAGGCAGAGCGTCCGGCAGCGACGAATGCGTGATGAGGACGGTCGCCTGGGAGTCTTCGAGCATGAAGGCGAGACGCTCGCCGGGGTACTGCGGGTCTAGCGGCAGGTACGCCCCTCCGGCTTTGAAGATGGCGAGCAGGGCAACGACCGATTCGACGGAGCGTTCGAGCAGCACGCCGACGCGCGTCTCGGCGCGGACGCCGAGGCTTCGCAGGTGACGCGCGAGCTGGTTTGCACGTTGGTTGAGTTCTCTGTAGTCGAGCGTCTCGTTTTCAAAAGCGAGCGCGGGTGCATCAGGGCGAAGCGCGGCCTGTCGCTCGAAGAGTTCGTGAGTGAGCGGCGCGGAGGCCGTCTCGCGTTGCGCGGTGTTGGAATCCGAGAGGAGTTGCTGTCGCTCTTCCTCGGAGAGCAGCGGCAGCTCGGAGATGCGTGCATCGGGGTTGGCGACGATGCCTTCGAGCAGGATTTCGAGATGGCGAGCCATGCGCTCCATCCTGCTGCGCTCGTACATGTCGGTGAGGTATTCGATGGAGACGGTGAAGCCCTCGGAGGTTTCAGTCATCGAGAGCGTGATGTCGAAGCGAGAGGCTCCGTTGTCGATGTCGATGTGGTAGGCGGTGAGACCTAAGAATTCCATCGCCGAGGCTTCGGGGAAATCGAGGTAGAGAAAGGCGGCTTGCGCGATGGGGTTGCGGCTCGCGTCCTGCTTCGGCTTCAGCTCCTGCACGAGCTTCCCGAAGGGTATCTCCTGATGCGCGAACGCTCCGACGACCGACTCGCGCTCGCGCTGTAGAAGCTCGCGGAAGGTCGGGTCGCCGGAGAGGTCTGTGCGGACGACGAGCAGGTTCAGGAGGTAGCCGACGAGGTTTTCCGTCTCGGGTCGGATGCGCGTGCCGATGGGTGTCGAGACGAGGATGTCTTCCTGATTCGTGTAGCGGAAGAGCAGCGCCTTGTAGGCGGCCATCATCACCATGAACATGGTGACGCCCTCGCGGCGGCTCAGCTCCTTCAGAGAGTCGAGCAGGCTTTTGGGGTAGTTGACGTAGACGCGCGCCCCCTGAAAGGTTTGGATGGGCGGGCGCGGGTGGTCGGTCGGAAATTCGAGGACGAAGGGCGCGCCGGCGAGGCGTTGTTTCCAGTAGGCAAGCTCTTTGCGGTAGGTCTCGCTCTGCATGCGCTCGCGCTGCCAGACGGCGTAGTCGGCGAACTGAATCGGCAGCTCCGGCAGAGGCGAAGGCTGACCCGTCCCGAACGCCTGATAAAGCACGGCCAGCTCTTTCTCGAAGACGGCGAACGACCAACGGTCTGTAATCGCGTGGTGCATGTTGACGTGCAGAACGTGGTCGTCTGCGGCGAGACGCAGGAGGCCGACGCGGACTAACGGCCCGCGCTCCAAATCGAAGGGGCGCGCGAAGTCTTCGGTCGTCAGCCGCAGAGCTTCGTCGTAACGCTCCTCGACCGGGAGGTGCTGGAGGTCGATGGGCGCAAGCGAGATTTTCAATTCCGGCGCGATGACCTGCACGGGCAGACCTTCGACCGACCTGAGCGTCGTGCGCAGCACTTCGTGGCGCTTAATCAATTCGTTGATGACGCGCTCCATCACGGGCACGTTGAGAGAGCCCTGAATGCGGCTGGCCGTGAAGATGTTGTAAGCGGTGTTGCCGGGCTGCAACTGCTCGATGAACCAGAGCCGCTCCTGGTCTATCGAAGGCGGGCACGTCGGCGAATCCCTGTCCTTGCGGCGCGGTATCGTCTCCAACGGCGGCGGCGCGTGCAAGCCCTTCTTCTTCAGGCGAGCCTCGAACAGAGCGCGCTGCTCAGGCGTCAGGGCAGAGATGCGTTCGGAAATTTCTTTCATGTCGGCCTTCGGGGAGGGGGAAAGGGAAAAGGGGAAGGGGGAAAGGGGTAAAAGAGAGGAAGGCGAGCGCATCTATCACTCGCTTGCTGTTTCCCCTTCCCCTTTTCCCTTTCCCCTTTCCCCCGCCTGCTTTTTATCGTAGTGCTCTCTCAGCTCGTTCAGGTGTCGAAGGCTTTCGAGCACGTCTTCGGTCTCAACTCCGAAATCGACGAGGCAGGCCGCTTCGTCAACTCCGGCGGCGAGCATGCGGTCGATGACGCGCGCGCACTTGGAGGGCGTGCCCATCAGCGTATTGGTGTCGAAGTAGTGGTCGAAGGCGGCGGACATGATGGCGTCGCGGTCGGCTTCCGTGACCTCGTCGGCGTCGTAGCGCACGTTGTCGTACTGCTTGAAGTAGGAGCGCAAGTAATTCGTGAAGGGGGCGCGCACCTTGCGCTTAACGTCCTCGGTCGATTCGCCGACGAAGGTGTGGAGCATCATCGTGACGATGCCGGAGGCGGGGTCGTGGCCGCTCGCAGCGCGCGCTTCGCGGTAGCTGCGGATGCGTTCCTGCAAATCCTCGAAGCTGTAGCCGATGAGGGCGGCGAGGATGTTTGCGCCGATTGAGCCGGCGCGCGTCCACGTCTCAGGGCTACCGGCGCTCGTAATCCAGACGGGCAGGCGCGGCTGCAAGGGTCTGGGCAGAACTCGCACCTGCGTCTCGCGTCCCCGTGTGCCCTGCATCGAGACCGTCTCGCCCGACCAGAGTTTTTGAATCAATTCGATGTGGCGAAACATCACTTCCTTGCGCTCGTCGTAGGCGTCGGGCGCGAAGATGAAATCGTCCGGATGCCAGCCCGAAGCGAACGAGACGCCGACGCGACCGTGCGAAAGGTTATCGACCATCGACCATTCTTCGGCGACGCGCACGGGATGATGCAGAGGCAGCGCGACGCTTCCGGCGCGAAGCCCGACGCGCTCGGTAATCGAAGCCAGCGCCGCGCAGAGCACCGAAGGGTTCGGGTAGAGACCGCCGAAGGGCTGAAAGTGTCGCTCGGGCGTCCAGACGGCGTCGAAGCCCTCGCGGTCGGCAAACTTCGCGCTCTCGACGACGAGCCGATACTTGTCTGCTGAATCCTTCGAGCCGTCGTCCGAGAAGAAGTAGAGACCGAAACCCATGCGGCGTTCGACGGGACGGCTGCGCCACTCCTGCGGGTCTTCGTCTTCGTCGCGCGACGCATCGACCGGCGCGGCGTGCTGCGCGACTTCGACGCCCGTTTTAGCATTCGCTTCATCAAGCGGCGAGCGAAGCCCCTGCCGCCGGAGTCGCAGCTCAAGCAGGGCGCGCTGCTCGGGCGTGAGCGAAGCGAAGCGCTTTTGTATCTCATCCATCTGCGTTCTCGTCGCTGGCTTGCAGCTCTTCGGCGAGCGTAGCCTCAAGCTCGTCGGGCGAGAGCGATTCAATCTCCCTGAGCAGGCGCTCTATCTCTTCGGATTCCTTATCGCGCACGAGGTTCTGATTGACGGCGGCGGCCAGCCCGGCGGTCGTCGGCGCTTCAAAGAGACTGGTTAAGGGCAGCTCTATCTGGAAATCCCTGCGCACGCGCGAGACGAGCTGGATGGCGAGCAGGGAGTTTCCGCCAAGCTCGAAGAAGTTGTCGTTCGCGCCGATGCGCTGGAGGCCGAAGAGTTCTTCCCAGATGGCGGCGATGGCCTTTTCGGTCTCGTCGGCGGGCGCGACGTAGTCGGCGTCACTGTCGTCGCGCGCGTGCGCGAGCCGCGCGGGCGCGCTCGTCTCAAGCTGGTCGAAGAGGTTTGCTCCGGCGTTCTTCTGCTGCTCGCGGATGAACGCCTGAAAGTCCACAGTCGAGACGACGACCTGCGGCTCTAAAGAGGAAAGAATGCGTCGAAAAGCTTCGACGCCCTCTTCGAGCCTGACGCCGTAGAGCTGGCGCGTCTCCGCGAACTGCGCTTGCAGCTCGGGCACTGCGGCCATCAGAGATTCCTGCCAGCGCTCCCATTGGGGGATGTGCCAGTCGATGCTCGCGGTGAGAGTTTTGGGGCGCGCGGCGGTGTTGGCGTGGGCGAAGGCGTCGAGGAAACAGTTTGCCGCGCAATAGTCCGACTGGCCGAAGACGCCCGTGAGCGCAAGCGACGTGGACGAGACGAGGAAGAAATCGAGCGGCGCATCTTCGAGAAGCGACTGGAGCACGAGCGCGCCCTGCACCTTCGGAGCGAGAATCCGCTCGGCCATCTCTTTCGTCTTCAATTGCACCATGCCGCCTGAGGTAGCCGACGCCGTGTGAACGACGCCGTTGACTTCGCCGAACCGCTCTCGCACGACGGCGAGCGCACGCTCCATCTCTTCGCGCTTCGACACGTCGGCCTGAAGCGCGAGCACCTCCGCGCCCGACTCTTCGAGCGACAGAAGCTCTCGGATGCGCCGCGTCGTCTCTTCGTCCGCGTCGTGCGAGGCGAGCCAGTCATTCCAACTGTCGCGCGCGGGGAAGTTTTCGTCTGTGAGCATGACGAGGCGCGCGTGCGCCGCGCCCGCGAGGTAGCGTGCGAGCGCGAGGTCTAAGTCGCCGAGGTTGCCGGTCAGAAGATAGACTCCGCGCTCGCGTAAGAGGCGAGGCGGCGACGACTCTTCAAGCGCGACGCCCAGACGCGCCGGCTCGAAGCCTTGCGTCCAGCGTCGGCGTCCGCGATAGGCGACGACGCTCTCGGATACGGGCGCGGCAAACTCTCCCAGTAGATTTTCCAGCAGCAGCTCTTCCGAGGCGCTGCCTGTCGGCGGCAGATGAATGTCGATGCTGCGGCAGACGAGAGCAGGGTATTCCTGCGTGATAACTTTGCAAGCGCCGAGCACCGTCGCCTTCTCAGGCCGCACGGGCTCTTCGCCCGTCACTTCCTGCATGTGGTTGGTGACGACGACGATTTGCGTCTCGTCCGAAAGGCCGTGCTCGCCGAAGGTCTGCGCGAGATAGAGCAGGCTGTAGAAGCCGCGCGCGAGGCTTTCGCCGTACCAGTCGAAGTTTGAAGGCACGGCGGCGGCTTCCGGCGTCACGCCCCAGAGATGAAGCACACGCGCGGGCGTTTTGCCGAGCGCGCGAAGCTCCTTCATCAAAGCCTCGTAGCCGCCGCGCTGGTGCGGATTGAGAACGAACGTGCGCTCGCCGAGCTTGTCGAACTGCTCGCCGAGCATGACGCTGACGACGAACTCTCCGCGACGCTCCAGACGGCTCATCAAACGCGCGCCGAGGCCGCCCGGGTCGTTGAAGACGAGCCAGCAGGCATCCTCTTTCAGAGTCTCTAAGGCGTCCGTCTCCGGCGCGGGCACGCGCGTCCACGAAGGAACGTAGAAGTAATCCGCGACCTCGCCTTTGCGTGTGAGCGACGAAGCTTCCGACGCGCCCGTCTGCGAAGAGGCGGGCGGGTCTATCCAGAAGCGCTCGCGCTCGAAAGGATAGGTCGGAAGCTCGACGCGACGGCGCGCGCCCTCGCCCGCATCAAACGCTCGCCAGTCAATCTCCACTCCCGCCGTCCACATGCGCGCCAGCGTGCCGAGAAGATAAGCGACATCTCCTTGCGCGTCCCCGTGAGCGGGAAGCGAAGAGAGTATGGTTCGCCCGGGCATCGCTTCCCGGTGCAGCTTCGCCAGCGAAGAGAGAGTTTGCCCGGGCCCGACTTCGAGCAGAAGGTTTTCAGGCTCGCGCAGTAACTCGCCGACCGCGTCGGCGAAGCGCACGGGCTCGCGCACCTGCCTCGTCCAGTATTCGGCGTTCGTCGCCTCAGCCCCGGTCATCCACCTGCCCGTCATCGTCGAGACGATTGGAATTTGAGGGGCGCGCAAAGTTACATCTCTGAAGCTCTCCGCAAACTGCGGCAAGACCGCTTCCATCAAACGCGAGTGCAGCGCGTGCGACGTGTGCAGGCGACGACAGACGAGGCCGCGCCCTTCAAGCTCACGTTCGAGACGTTCGACGGCCTCGACCGTCCCCGACACGACGACGAGCGACAAAGCGTTGACGGCGGCTAAAGATAAATCGTCGCCGAGCATGCTCTTCACTTCCGCTTCCGCGAGCGGCACGGCCAGCATCGCGCCCACAGGCGCGCTCTGCATCAAGCGCCCGCGCACCGCGACGAGCCTGAGCGCGTCTTCGAGCGAGAAGACTCCGGCAAGACAGGCGGCCACGTATTCGCCGATGCTGTGACCAATCAAAGCCTGCGGGCGCACGCCCCAACTCGTCCAGAGTCGCGCCAGCGCGTATTCGACGACGAAGAGCGCGGGCTGCGTTACCTCCGTCTGCTTCAAACGCTCCGAAGCCTCTTCCGCGCGTTCCGCCGGGGGAAAGAGCACGTCGCGCAGGTCGAAGCCCAGGTGCGCCCTGAGCAACTCCGAACATTCGTCTACGGTCGCGCGGAAAATCTCTTCCGTCTCGTAGAGCCCGCGCGCCATCCCTGCGTACTGCGAGCCCTGCCCCGTGAACATGAAGACGACCGGACGCGCGACGCCGCCCTCGCGCGTATCCCTGTGCAGCCGACGCGCGTCGGCTGACTCAAGCGCCTCGACGGCCTCCAAAGCGTCGCGGCAGACGACGGCCAGCCGCCGGTCGAAATCCCGCCTGCCTTGACGAAGCGTGAATGCGACATCCGTGAGGTCGGGCGCGGGCTGTTGCCTGAGATGCAGCGAGAGACGCGCGGCTGCCGCTTCGAGAGCGGTCTCGGTTTTGGCCGAAAGCGTCAGCAGTTGAAGCGGGCGCGAGCGGCGGCGGCTCGTCTCTTCAACAGTTCGATTCACAGCCGGAGCTTCTTCGAGGACGACGTGCGCGTTCGTCCCGCCGATGCCGAAGGAGCTGACGCCGGCGCGTCGCGGCGTGCCGTTCCTGTTCCACTCGGAGAGCTTCGTGTTGACGTAGAAGGGCGAGCCCTCAAAGTCGATGTTCGGGTTGGGCTGCTCGAAGTTGAGGCTCGGCGGAAGCTTTCGATGCTTGAGGGCGAGGACGGTCTTAATCAGCCCGGTCACTCCGGCTGCGGCGTCGAGGTGGCCGATGTTTGTTTTGACCGAGCCGACGGCACAGAAATTCTTTCGTCCAGAGGCCGTCGAGAAAGCCTGCGTGAGCGCGGCAATCTCGATGGGGTCGCCGAGCGCGGTGCCCGTGCCGTGTGCTTCGACGTAAGAAATCGTCTCCGGCTCGACGCCCGCCACCGAGAGCGCCTCTTCGATGACGGCGGCCTGACCGTTGACGCTCGGCGCGGTGTAGCCGACCTTCGCCGAGCCGTCGTTGTTGATGGCCGAGCCGAGAATGACTGCGTGAACGGGGTCGCCTTCGGCGAGCGCGTCTTCCAGTCGTTTGAGGACGACGACGCCGACGCCGCTTCCCTTCACCGTGCCGCGCGCCCGTGCGTCGAAAGCGCGGCAATGGCCGTCGGGCGAGATGATGCCGCCCTCCTGATGCAAAGCTCCCTGCCCCTGCGGCACGCTCACCGAGACCCCGCCCGCCAGAGCCATGTCGCATTCCTGATTGAGCAAACTCTGGCAGGCCAGATGCACGGCGACGAGCGAGGTCGAGCAAGCCGTCTGGACGCTCAAGGCAGCGCCCTTGAGATTGAGCTTGTAGGAAACGTGCGTGGCGAGATAGTCGCGGTCGTTGCCGATGATGGTTTGAAACGCGCCCGCCGAACGCAACAGCTCCCGGTTCGGGTAGAGATTGCTCAGCAGGTAAGAGTTGACGCTCTCGCCCGCGTAGACGCCGATGCGCCCGTCGTATTTCTCGGCGCAGTAACCGGCGCGCTCAAGCGCCTCCCACGCGTGTTCGAGAAAGAGCCTGTGCTGCGGATCCATGAGGGCGGCTTCGCGCGGCGTGTAGCCGAAGAAGCTCGCGTCGAAGAGTTCCACTTCGTCGAGCACCGCCTCTGCTCGGACGTAATCGGGGTCTGCCACGAGAGCCGCATCGACTCCCTTCGCCTTCAGCTCTTCATCCGTGAAGAACCGGACGGACTCGACGCCGCCGCTCAGGTTTCGCCAGAACTCTTCGACACCGCTCGCGCCGGGGAAACGACCCGCCATCCCGACGACCGCTATCTCTATTCCCGTACCGCTCGTGCCCGCTTCACTCATCTCTCGCTTCCTCGAATCAAGCCCGGCTTCAAAGCGCGCGAGTCGCGCCTGAAGGCTCTCCCGCCGAGCGGCCTCTCACGACGCCAGGTCAGCCAAACCGTCGCCGGTCAGCCGAAAGACTGGCGAAGCTTCCCGAGATGAGGTCAGGATTTTTTCTGTGGCCTGATAGGTGAGATGAATGACAGGACAGCAGAGCGGACGCCGGGCGACTTTCAACTGTGAATTGATTTCGCGCGCGAGCCTTCTCATTTGAGGGGCAAGGAAATCTTCCGGGCTCGCGCCGCGCTTTCGGCTCAGTTCAGAATTGCCTTCCGAACGTCGCGGAAGAAATCTATCCAGAGCGCCCACATTCGCTCGGCGCTCTCAAGAATCTGTCGCTCTTCGTCATCCGTGTAGGAAGGCTTGAGCGTCTCGTTGGCGCTATCGACGTGTCCGGGCTCCTGCGCGACGTGGATGTTCACCCAGGGAAGATTTCTCCTGCCCGTCGAGCGGCGCATCAATTCGCCGATGGTCGCTACCATCGGCAAATCGACGACCTCCGTGCCGTACAGAAATCCGAGTCCGGAAAGGCAGCTCGCCGAAGCTTCTCTGTAACCTTCGATGAGTCTCTCGGTCGCTTCGAGCGGCGGCGCTTCTGCAACCTGCGACTCTTTGAAACCGCCGTCGAGAATGGTCTCGATGTAGACCTTCTCGTGCGCGCGGCGCGGGTCTCCCTCGCCGAGTTCTTCCCAGAGGATGCGCGAGATGAAGGTCTGAGTTTCGATGCTCGGCGCAACGGAGATGAGGCGCGAGAGAAAAACGGGGAAGTAGTGCAAAGGATGAAACCACTGTCCGAGTATGACGACGACCTGCTCGGGCGAGAGCGTGCCGCAGTCGCTTTTCAGTTCTTTGAGATAGCTGACCAATTCGTTTTTCCGGCTGTTGTTGGACAGAGATTCGGCCAAAGTGGGGATGCAGTCGATTGTCGTCATGTGGAGATTTCCTCTATCAGTGGGTAAGTCGGACGCGAGAGAAGTGCGCATCTTACTAAATCCATTCACGTATCGCAACGCCGCTTCCGGCGACGGAAAACTCATCTGAAAAGCGCCCTCGAAGGTCGTCTGATTCAACAGTCGAAGCGGCGCGCTCATCTCGGCCTCGCACGCTCTTTGATGGCCGCTCGACGCGCCGCACCTCGACGGAGATTAGACGTTGACTCAGCCGTTTCTTGCCGCTCCTCCTGCCGGAGACGTTCGGCCAGCGCGGCGACGGTCGAGTATTTGAAAAGCTCGACGATGGATAGCTTCTGCCCCGTAGCCTCCGAGAGCCTGCCGTGCATCTGCACGAGCAGAAGCGAGTGGCCGCCAAGCTCGAAAAAGTTGTCGCGCATGCCGACGCGCTCAAGGCCGAGCACCTCCTGCCAGATGGCGGCGATGCGCCTTTCAAGCTCGCTCGCGGGCGCGACGAAGGCGGCGTCGAGCGCGGGGCGCGAAGCGTCGGGCGCAGGCAGACGCGCTCGGTCGAGCTTGCCGTTAGCGGTCAGAGGCAGCGCGTCGAGCATGACGAAAGCGGACGGAATCATGTACTCCGGCAGCTTTTCCCTGAGATGGCTGTGAAGCTCGCTCGTCGTGATTTGCGGCTCGCTCGCGGTCGCGGGCGAAGAATTATCGCCGCCCTTCCCCGCGCCGCTTCGCGCGACTACGTAAGCGACCAGACGACGCTCGCCCGGCGTATCCTCGCGCACGAGGACGACCGCCTCGCTTACCGACGCGTGCGCGACGAGCGCCGACTCTATCTCCCCAAGCTCGATTCGATAACCGCGAATCTTCACCTGATGGTCGAGCCTGCCGAGGAATTCCATGTCGCCGCTTGAGCGATAACGCGCGCGGTCGCCCGTTCTGTACATGCGCGCCCCCGGGTTTGCCGAGAAGGGGTCGGGGATGAAGCGTTCGGCTGTGAGCGCGGCGTCGGTGTAGCCGAGGGCGAGGCATTCGCCGCCGATGTAGTTGTCGCCCGCGACGCCGACGGGCACGGGCTCAAGTCGCGCGTCGAGGATGTGATAGCGCGCGTTCTGAATCGGCTTGCCGTAGGGGATGCTCGCCCAGTGCGGCTCGACTCTGGAGACGTTGAAATAGTTAGACCAGACAGTCGTCTCAGTCGCGCCGCCGAGATTGACGACGAGCGCGCCGGGAAACGCCTCTCTCACCTCGTCGGGCAGCCGCAGAGGAATCCAGTCGCCGGCCAGCATGACGACCCTCAAACCGTCGCCCCGTCTCCGACTCGCGCCGTTCTCCGCAGGCTCATGCGGGAAGAAGCGCGTCAACTGCTGCAAGGCGATGGGTGCGGAAACCCAAAGGGTGATGGGCTCCTCGAAGAGCATGCGCGCGAGGCGCTGCGGCTCGCGCAGGTCTCGACGTGAGGCGACGTGTACGGTCGCACCCGCCGCGAGCGTGCCGAAGATGTCGTAGACCGAAAGGTCGAAGGTCAGCGAATTGACGAAGAGCAGGCGGTCGCCTGTGCGGACGCCGAAAGTCTTGTTCACCCATTCGAGAACGTTGACGGCCGAACGGTGGCGGACGATGACACCCTTCGGCACGCCCGTCGAGCCGGAAGTGAAGATGATGTAAGCGACGTTTTCCGAACTCAACGGAGCGGACGGATTATGCTCCGGCTGCTCGCCGAGATGCCAACTCGTCCAGAGATGCTTTCTTCTCGCGGGAGGGTGCGCGTCGCTTCCTTCGCTCGCCTGCGGAGCGCGCTTTTCGAGCAGCACGTCGTAGCGATAGCCAAGCTCGTTTGCGAAGCCCGTCCGGCGATGAAGGACGCGCGCTTCGGCCAGCTCAGGTGCGTCTGCCAGGAGGTCTGCGAAGAAGTCTTCATCGACGTAAAGCTCGCTCTCAAGCAGCGTCTTGGTTTTGGCCTCCGGGTGTTGTCTCTGGAAGTCGCGGAGCGAATCACGAAACTCCTGCCTGCGCCGTGCGTCCATCACGTCGGCGAGCAGGAGTCGGCCGCCGGGCTTAAGCAGCCTCAGAGCTTTTCTCAGCACCGACCTGAGATAGAGCTGGCCGGGGAAGAACTGCGCCGTGCTCGCCAGAAGGACGAGGTCGAAGGAGGCCGACTCGAATCTCGAATCAATCTCGTCGGCGAAGCCGACCGAAAGCTCGACGTTTTCGAGTCCGCGTTCGTCTCGTCGCCGTCGGTTCTGCGCCTGCGCGGCGTCCGAAGGGTCGAGCCCGACGTAGAGGCCGCAGCGCGGCGCAAGCTCGAACATGATGAGACCCGAGCCGCAGCCGATTTCGAGCACGCGGCTGTCTTCCCCGACGCGAGGCGCGGCCAGCGCGCAGACGCGCTCGACGTATTCGCCGACTTCCGCCGCGCTGAAAGGCTCGCCCGTGTAGCTGCTGACAAAGCCGCCAGCCGACACCTCGTCGGTCGCCTGCTCGGCCAGATGATTCCAGAGCGACCTGACCGTGTTTTCGTCTAGCTGCTCGGGCGAAACTTCGGGCGTATCCACGTCGAGACAGACGACGTGAGCCAGCTTCGGCAGACGCCACTGCAACTCATGCACTATGCTGAGCTGCGCGTGCTCTGTGAGCAGGCAACCGATGTCGAGCGTCGAAGCGATGAACTCAAGACGCTCCGCAGGCCACGACGGGTCTAAGGGGACGTAAGCGCCGCCTGCCTTGACGGCCGCCAGCACGCCCAAGACCATCTCCAAGCCGCGCTCCAACAGAATCCCGACTCTCGTCTCCGGTCTCACTCCCAGGCTTTGCAGATGATGTGCAAGACGGTTCGCTCGCCGGTTCAGCTCCGCGTAAGTCAGTTCCGTATCTTCAAAGACGAGCGCCGGAGCATTCGGGTTCGCGTCGGCCTGTCGCTCGAAAAGCTGGTGGATGCAAAGCTCGCGTCCGTAGTCGGCGGCTGTCTCGTTCCAGTCGAAGAGTATCCGGCGGCGCTCTTCTGGAGTCAGCAGAGGGAGGTCTTGCAGGGGCGTCTCCGCATCAAGGGCGACCGATTCGAGCAGCGTGCGGAAGTGTCCGAACATGCGCGTGATGGTCTCGGACTCGAAGAGGTCTGTGTTGTATTCGATGATGGCCTGAAGGCCGTCGTCCGTTTCGTTCATCACGAGCACGAGGTCGAACTTCGCCGTCTCGCGCTCGGCATCGAAGACGCTCAGGCGCAAGTCCGACAGCGCGATGTCAGGCAGTGGCGCGTTCTGAAAAGCGAAGACGACCTGAAACAACGGTGAATAACTCAAACTTCGCTCAGGCTGTATCTCTTCCACCAGCTTCTCAAACGGCACGTCCTGATGCCCGTATGCTCCCAATGCCACCTCGCGCACCCGCCCCAGCAATTCACGAAAAGTCGGATTGCCCGCGAGGTCTGTCCGCATCACCAGAGTATTGACGAAGAATCCGATGAGCTGTTCTATCTCCTGTCGGTTGCGGCCTGCCAGGGGAGAGCCGACGAGGATGTCTGTTTGATGGCTGTAG
>DASWNP010000031.1:0-44160 GCA_036399175.1 Pyrinomonadaceae bacterium
CCCGACCGTCACGCCGCGCTGTATCTCCTGCGTGTCGCGCAGAAACTCAGCATATCGCGGCAACCCTCTCGGCCTCTCCGCGCTCTCGCTAAACGATGCTCGGTAGAAGCGGAAGACGAAGTAGCCGGTGTTCTGGAACTCGATGGAAAGGAAGAACGCCTGCGAGACGTTCGTCCGCTTCTCGTCGATACAGGCGGCGTTCGTCCCGCACGATGCTATCTGGTTAGTCCAGAAGGCTTGCCCGTCGGCGTCCGGCTGACGATTGAGGAAGTCGTGATAGTGCTGGCAGACGAAGGTGGCCGCATCGTCAACGGGGTTGGTCGTGCGGTCGGTCGTCTCGTTGTCGTTGATGGTTAAGGTGGCAGAGCCTTGTGTGCCGAGGCCGAGCCCTTCGGTGACGTTGAGACGCATGGTAGCGGTCTCGGTGCCTTCGGCGTAGCCGTCCTCGCAGATGAGGACGGGGAAGGTCTTGCTGGTTTCGCCGGAGGTGAAGGTGAGCTTGCCGCGCGCGAAAGTGAAGTCGCCGCGCTGCTGCGCCGTGCCGTTGTCGATGCTGTAGTTGACGACGGTCGTTCCGTTGGTCGTTCCCGTACGCGTGACGGTGACGTTGGTCGAAGTGCAGGCTTCGGTGATGACGTAAGCAGACTGGCTGAACTGGACGTTCGTCGGCGTCGGCGCGGGCGTCGGCGTCGGCGAAGCGCCCGGCGACGGGCTCGGCGTCGGGGTTGCCGAAGGAGTGGGCGTCGGCGAGGTCGATGTGCAGACGGCGCTGCCGACCAGTTTATAGCTGCCTTCGCCGGTGATGTCGGAAGAGTTGCGCTGCGACTTCGGCCCCGAATCGGGCTGGTTGAAGAAGGTGCGCGCGTTGACGCCGTTGAGCGAGTTGCCGACCTGTAAATTCTCGGCCTTGCTGTAGGCGAGCGAGATGGTGATGACGCCCGAAGACGGGTTATAGGTTCCGCCGTCGGCGTCGCCGAGTTTGACGGGAATGTTGGCGTTCGGGTTCGGGTTGGTCGCATCCAGGGCGACGCCGAACTTACCGTACTCGAACCTGACCGTCCCGGCTGCATCCGACTTCATCGCCACGTAGAAGCGGTCGTAGTCGGCTTCGGGCTGCCTTCGATTCCAGATGATGTACCACTGACTGTTGGGCGGAGCCGTGCCCGTGCTTGCGGGTGCGCCGACGTTGAGAGTGAAGACGAGGCGTCCGACGTTGTCCGTCTGCGGCGGCTCGGCGATGTAGACGCTCTTGATGTCGGTCTCAGGCGTCGGCGGAGTGTTCGGGGCAGCGTCACCGTCGTTCTTATCTTCGACGACGAGCTTGCCGGGCAGGACGCACGACGACTGCAAGGCCGTGACGGCGACAGTGCCGCACGTCGCGCTGCTTTCGCCCGCCGGATTCACCGCCGCCACGCGGTAGCGGTCAGTCGGCTTGCCCGAAGTGTCTTCGTAAGAGAAGACGTTCGCGCCGACTTCGGCGATGAGAGTTTCCACGCCCTCGCGCGTGCGATAAATCCTGTAGCTGGTGACGGGTGGGTCGCTGTCGGACGGCGTCCAGGTGACGACGACGCTCTTCGTGTCGGGATTATAGACGGCGGCGGCGACGGGCGCGGCGGGCACTTGTGGGCCTGAAGCGTCGAACTGCGCGCGCAGGGTCTTGCCGCCGGACTGACGGATGATGACCGCCTTGTCCGTGCCGTCGTTGTCGAAGCGGTTGAGCTTGCCGTCGCCGTTTCGGTCTTCGCCGCGAATGCACTCCTCACTGATACAGCCGTCGGCGTAAGCGGCGAGGATGCGCCCCCGTTCGTCTATCGTGGCATCGTTGAAGTCGAGCAGGTTGCGCGTGCCCGAAGGACAGAGCGTGCCTTCGGTGCAGATGACGCCGCGCTGCACGGGGTCTTTCGGCGTGGCGTTGACGGTGTTCCATGTCTTGCCGCCGTCGAAGGTGGTCGAGATGTAGCCGTACCAGACGCCGTTGTAGGCGTTTTTTGTGTCGGAGTTGCCCGCCGCGTCGTCGTCGCGGCCGCCCGGCGTGGTGCTGCCGAGGAAGAAGTATGCGGCGCGGTCGCCGTCTCCGGCTGCGACCGCCGGAAAGACGGAGCTGCGGATGCCGAACGTCTTGCCGACATCCTGATTGTCCGTCCAGGTCTTGCCTCTATCGCGCGAGACGGCGATGCGCGCGCGCCCGTCTCCGTTGGCGTAGCCGAAATAAATCGGGCTGATGCCGGTCGTCGGGTCGGGCGTGCCGATGCCGACTGACGGGTCTGTGTCGCCCGGGGTGCTGCCCGGAACCTTGCGAATCTCGAAGGTGAGGCCGTTGTCTTCGGAGACGATGACCGCCTGCTCGTTGCTGCAACCCTTGTTCGGTACGTAGATAGTGCCATCGGGCGCGACCTTGATGTGGCCGTGCAGGCCGCCGCAGATTGTCAGGTCATACATCGGCACGGCGGGGCCGAAGTTGAGGCCGCCGTCGTCGCTGCGCGCGAGGTTGGCGTAGCCGATGCTTTGCGAAGCGTAGTAGACGGCGTTCGGATAGCTTGTCAGAGGGCCGGGCGCTCCGCCTTTGTAAGAGCCGTCGGGGTTCTTGGCGTAAGGGCCGCTGCCGATTGTTTGGTGGTCAACGCCTGAGCCGATGCCTGAGCCTTTCGCGCCCTGCGTGTAGGTCTGACCGTCGTTATCCGTGAACTCGAAGGCGCTCGAACCGTCCGCCGAGAGCAACTGCGAGACGAAGGTTCGGTTGGTGCGCTGGAAGCCGTTGCCGATGTCGTTGTCGGTATAGAGAATCGGGTCGGCGGTCGCTTTATCGGTGATGACCTGATTGGTCTTCTGCCAGGTAGCGGGCGCGGGCGAGAAGCAATCGTTGAAGCTGACGCGCAGAACTTCGAGCGAGGCGATGTACATGATATTGCCGCTCGTCCAGTTTGCGCCGAGCGTCGGCTCGCCTGCGCTGTCGCCTATTCCCGGAGGCGACATGTAGTTCGTGAAGCGAGGCCCGCCGGCTATAGGCGTCGGCTCGACGAAGGGCGTGGGCGAAGGCATCGTGCCGCCGCCCGGGTTGCACTGGCTGTTGCCGCGCAACGTGTAAATCTTCTGGTTGTTGGCATCGCGCGTCGTGTCGGCCTGAACGAGCAGGACGCCGACCTGCTGCTGCGTGACGCCGTGAACGTCCGTCAGGTTTTGTCCGGGCTGCGGGTTGCCGATGCCGGTGCGCGGGGCGTTGATGATGAAACGCTTGTTCGCCTTATCGACCGTGCCGTCTCCGGTCTGGCTGGTGGCGACGCTGGTGCCCTCGATGCGACCGTAATGGAAAGTGACGACGCCGTTGATGTCAGATTCGGCGCTGGCGTAGTAGTAGGTCGTCGGCGGAGCGATGCTGGGCGGCTTGAACCTCACGCTCCAGACCGCGCTCGCCGGGACGGTCGTGATGTCTCCGGCGACATCGACGGAGAAGGAGAGCTTCTCATCTCCGGCTGCGCTCGCCGGCTCGGCAATCGAGACTTTGACGATGTCCAACTGCGCCGGGTTGAGGGTGAGCGGGTTGGCATCGCCGCTTGGGTCGGTGGCTACTTCCGTGCCGGGCGGAGTGCAGGAAGGCGGAAGCGAAGCGCCGGGCGTCGGCGTCGGCACAGGCTCGGCGTCGCTCGCAATCACTGTCGCCGAGCCTTGATACTGGTCTGCCGGGGTGGCGGCGAAATAGACGACGTGCACCGTGTAGACGCCCGTGCCCGTGTCAGTCGGAAGGAGGGTGAACTGCTCCGTCTCGCCGGGATTGTTGCCCGACTGGCCGACGACCGCGCCGCTATTTGAAGTCTTGTGAATGAAAAGGTCGTAATCGCTCGAAGGTAAATCGACCTCGATTTTGACGAGGATGGCTTTGCCCGTCCAATCGCCGGGCGTGCCCGAGACGGTCAGCGTGAAGGTGTCGCAGTTCGAGCCTTCAACGCAGAACTGGTCGTGATTCGTTCCGGGCACGTTGTTATTGGGGTTAGCGCCGCCGGTGGCTGTGCCGACCCAGTTGAGCGTTGCGTTCAGGGTCGGGCTTATCGTGCCGGACGAAGGGTTGGATGCTCCGGCGATAAATAAAGGGATGGCGCAGGCCACGAGCCCGCACGCGATGAGGATAAGCAGAACGTGGAGTCTGCCGAATGTAAATTGCTTACGCGAACGATTCGAGCTTTTCATGTGCTTCACCCTTTATTGCAGTCGATGAGGGCCGGACTTCCGAACCTGACAGGCCAAGAGAGAGAGCGGCTCACAGGCCGCTGCGCACGATTGCGCGCGGAATTTCGGTTCCGACAAATTTCAGATTGCGTGCCCGTTATAAAGGCAGATTCGGGCGCTCTATCCAGAAGCGGCGGCAGGTTGGAACTCCGCTCGGGAAGCGGCAGCCCGCCATCTCTTAAACGATTCTCAAACGAGCACGGGCGACCTGCTGACGAGGTCGAGAATGCCGACAAGCTAAATTGCGCTCACGAGGTCGGGGTTTGATTTGACAGTTCGCGTCGGATGCTTCAAGACCTGGGGAGTGTCTTTCGGCTCGAACCGTTTCTTTGTTAGGAATCGAGCGGAATGTAGCACCCTCGCTACTCTTTGTCAAAGAGTGGTGGCGCGGGCGGCACAGCGAGCACCTGCGCTCGGGCGAGACTCGGCGGGCGGAGGATTTAGGAATCGTGGACGGCGAGGCTCTTAATCGACCTCGCCCGTCGGGCGTCGTTTGATGGAGAGCGAGGTGAGAAATTGCGGGTCGCGTCCCATGACGATGACGAAGTAGCCTTCGCTCTTTTTTGAAGGCTTCACTTCCCAGGTGTAGTTGTAGCTGGCGATGGTGTTCTGTGCATAAGCGCTCTTGAGCGAGGCCACTTCGGAGTAACGCATGCGGCGACCTCCCTCGCGCGCAATCGCCGTCACGTAGCGGACTTTGTATTCGGGGTCGTAGCCGACGAGCACCGACCTGAAGCGGGGCTCGCGCAGCAACGTCCAGACCTCCTGCCGCCCTCTCTCTTCCCTCTCCAGCCGCGCCCCCAACTGCTCAAGACGGCGATGCACTTCCTCCCGGCTCATGTCGAGCCTGAGATTGAGCACGTCCGAGGGCGGAGAGCTTTTGGCCGATACGTCTCTGACAACTGCCGCCGAAAAGAGGAATAAAAGAGCGAGCCCGAGGGCGATTGATTTCGATTTCATACTTAAAACTCCTATCCGACCTCTCGATGCTGCGAAAGCCTCACGGCTCACTTCCGGGGCGATAGCAGGTCTCGGCGCGCGAAGAGGACGAGATTGACGCCGGGGCGCAAGGGGTAGAGCGCGCCGACCTGCGCGTGCGTGTCGGCGAGCAGCGTTTGAAGCTGCGCCTGCTGCGACTCGTTGCCGATGACGATGGGCTCCGTGTACTTCTGTACCGTGCCGAGGAAGCCGACGCTCTTATAGTCGCGCAGGTACCAGGGCAGAGGCCAGTAGTCGGGCGAAGCGACGGCGACGGGAGTCTTCGCGCCCGCGCCCGTGCGTCGAGCCAAACGCTCCACCTCACCCGTCAGTTGCAGAAATTCGCGCCGCGTGTGCGCGTAGACGTACGGATACTTGTCGTCGTCATATCTGTAGAAGTTGAGCACGACCATCTGGTAAGACGAGACGGCGAGCCCTGAAGCGACGCAGGCCAGCACCAGCCTGCGCCCGACTTGCGAGCGCCCGCCCCGCTCGTAAGCCCATTGCACTGCGAGCCCGCCGGCCATTGCCATCGGGACGACGAAGTTGAGCGAGAGCCAGGGCGTCTTGTAGCTCACGATGGAATAGGCCGCGAGCAGCCCGAACGCCCACGCGCACGCGAAGATGTGGAAACGACTTCCCCCGCGCAAAAGCGCCCAGACCGAGCCGAGCAACGCGAGCACGTAGATAGGCGCTTCCTCCTGCTGAAGCCACGCGAGATAGGTGTCGAACGGCTTGGCGTGCGCCTCGCTGCCGGTCTTCGCCCAAATCTTGAAAGTTTCGAGCGAGGCCGCGACGCCCTTCGAGTAAGTGAAAAACGACGAATAGAAGAGCACGTTGATGAGCACGAAGAGCGCGAGCCCGCCCAACACGAGAAGCCCGAGCTGCGTCGCGCCGCCGAAGCGCGCGAGCCCGCCCTCTTCAAACTCTCTTCCGACCCACTCACGCATTCCGATGCCTCGCCGGGTCTCCATGTTTCTCTCTCCGTCCGCCGACCAGCCCATCCTACCCGCCAGCCGCGTCCAGCCTTCGGCCACGCCGTAGGCGAGCGCGAGCACGCCGACGGAGATGAAGGCCGTCTCTTTGGTCGCAAACAGCAGCGCGGCTGAAGCGAAGGCGAGCATGATGTCGAGCGTCCGTCCCCGCTCGTAATACCTGACGACGGCGACGACGATGGCGAGCGTGAAGAAGACGAAGAGGGTTTCGTGTATGAAGTAGCGCGACTGATAGACCGCGCCGGGCGAGACGGCGATGAGCGCGGCTGAAGCGAGAGCGCCGATTGTGCCCAAGTGACGACGAAGCTTAAGCACGAGCCACACAATCGCTAAGCCGAAGAGCCCTGTCACGGCGCGAAGCATGAAGGTCGTCATCCCCGTCCCGAGCTTTTCCATGAGGAAGGCCGGGACGAGCGTGAAGTAATAGAGCGTCGGGCCGTGATAGTTGGCCGGATCGTAGTTGTAGACGCCTTCGCGCACGAGCCGCGTCAGAAACCAACCGTTGACGCCCTCGTCGTGATGCAGAGGATTCATCTCCAGCGCATAGAAACGCACGAAGGCGGCGACGAGCATGACGGCGAGGCTCGCTCCGCGCCAGAAGGATTCGGGCACGTCGGGCGCAGCACTCGCTCCCACGTCGCTCGCATACCTCGACGCTTCGACCGACGGCGTTTGAGTCGCCTGACTCGCTTGTGTCTCCTGAGTCCCTTGCGACTTCGCGCGCGACCTCTTAGCGTTGCGACGTTTTGTAGAGGCGGTAGGCACCTACTTCTCCAACCTTCGTATAGCGTTCAAAAAAGCGCTCGTCGAGCGGCGTGATGCCCGCACGCTCAAGCGGACTGACGACCACGTAATCGACGCCGTATCGACGCATCAGCGCGTCGGCCTCCGCGCCGCCCGCGTAGATGCGTCGCACGTCGCGCTCGCGCGGCGCGTAATCGAGCCCGTGCGTCCAGAGATGTCCGGCGTAGCCCATCAGAGAGCGCCTGCCCGTTAAGAACACGGGATGATTATATGTCGGCGCGTGCAGAATCAGTGAACGCGGCGGCGTCTCTTCCCTTATCAGCTCCGCGAGCGCTATCCCTGCCGCGTCAAACTCCCTCTGCTCGCTCGCCGCCGAGACGACGCGCCACACGTCCAGACTTCCGGCCAGTATCAACCCCAGCATCGACGCGACCGCTGCCGCGCGCCACGCGAGCGCGCGACTTC
This sequence comes from Pyrinomonadaceae bacterium, assembly GCA_036399175.1. Taxonomy (GTDB): domain Bacteria; phylum Acidobacteriota; class Blastocatellia; order Pyrinomonadales; family Pyrinomonadaceae; genus DASWNP01. The sequence continues at coordinate 7,404 of DASWNP010000031.1, forward strand.
GCCAGAGCCTCGCCAACAGCAGCGCGACGAGCGGCGCGGAGGCAATCCACCAGTAGAAGATAATCTTGATGTTGTCCCACAGGAAAGGCGAAAGCTTGTAGAGGTTCGGGACGACGAAGCAGAGCGTGAACGGCAGATAGAAAAGGAGCAGCCGCTCGCGCACGACCGGGTCACGGCCGCGCCACGCGAGCGCCAGGATGAGCAGAGGGATAAAGAGCCCCGTGTTCATCAGCCAGAACCAGACGACGTTGTGCTGCCCCTTATCCCATCCGAACGCCCACCCGAAGAAAGTCTCCGCGCGCACTGCCGACCCTTGCGTCGCCCAGAACATCTGCGGCACGGCCAACAGAAGCGACATCCCGAAGAAAGCAGCCCAGCCCCGCCAATATTTCGGAAACAGCAGCGCCAGGCATCCCGCCATCGCCATCATCACCACGTAGCTGTGCGCGTGCACGAGCGGCAACAATCCCGCCACGAGCCCCGCCGCGACCATCGGGCGCACAGGTGAAAAGGGCAAAAGAGGAAAAGGAGAAAGAGAGGAAAGAGAGGAAACCGGGAAACCCTCGACACCCCCTGCAACTGAGACTTTAGCGGCAGAAGCCCTCGCCCCCTCCTGCCTCGCCGCCTCGTCGCGTCTTCCACGATTCTTCCTGCGCTTCTCCCGCCGCTTCGTCGCCGACTCAGCCTGCCGGTCTCTTCCTTTCTCTTCCTCTTCCCTTTCCCTTCCTTCTCTTTCTTCCTTATCTTCCGTCGCCTGCCACCAGAGCGTCCAGACGACGAGCGCGAGCGGAAGGCCGAGCAGGAGTCCGCGCTGCGGGATAAGAAGCGTCGTGAGGGCGTTGCCCCACTTGTAGAGCGCGTCGCCGCCGCCGATGGTGTAGTCGTGCGGCAGGCTGCCGAGCAGCGTGAGAAGCTCAACCCGACCCGTTCGCCATTCCCGCAAGAGACGCCACCACCCGAAGCCTCCGCCCAGCAGCACGAGCGCGGGCGTGACGAGAGCAGCCAGCTTGTCTTTCGTCAGCTTCAAAGCCCAGCGATTGAGCAGCCCGACGAAGGAGAGCGCGAGCGCGAAGTTTTGCCAGAAGAGAGCGCCCCGCAAGGATGCGCCCGCGCCGACGTACATCGCCGCCACGAAGTCCACCATGAACGGATAGGTCAGATGAACTCCGGCGAACTCCGGATGAGTCGGCGGGAAGTTGTCGCCGTATGCAAAGCTCGTGACGATGCTCAGGTGAAAAGGCAAATCGCCGAGATTGTTATCGACGCCGGTGAAAATCTCGCCTTCGCGCTCGAACATCGCGCGCCCGAACAGAAACCAGAAGAGTAACGTCGCACCCGCGTAAAAGAGGACGATGCGCGTCGCCCCGCCGCGCAGCCGAAGCCCGCCGCGCAGCTCGCCCCACGTCTCCGCGATGTCTCCGCTGACTTGCGCTCGCCACTCCTGTCTCAAGAGCAGCAGCAGAGGCAGGCCGACGACCAATGCGCTCAGCGCGAGCGCCGGAGGCGTGAGCCCCATGAAAGAGGCGAAGAGAAATCCGACGAGGCCGAGCGCCGCGAAACCCGTCGGCGTGCCCGCGCACAGTCGCGCCGCGAAAGGCGCATCGCGGTCGTAGAGATAGGTTAAAGTCGTGCCGCTCGCAATGGCCGTCAGCGCGAGCAGAAGAGCGAAGGTCATATCAGCTTGTCTTGCGAGAGCCGTCTGTCGATTGAGGCTCGTCCGATGAACGTCGGCGAACTGCCAGATTATATCCGCATCTCGCCGCAGGATTGCAAAGCGCGCCCGCGCTCGTCGTGGCTGGACAAGCCGGAAGCACGGATGTTAGATGTCAGAGGTTAGAAAAATACTGACATCCGACATCTGACATCTGGCAACTCTCTTTTCGAGGTATCGCTTATGCTTCGCGCAGGCATCGTCGGGCTACCGAACGTCGGCAAGTCCACACTCTTCAACGCGCTGACGGCGCAGTCCGCCGCGCTTGCGGCCAACTACCCTTTCGCCACCATCGAGCCCAACGTCGGCGTCGTCCCCGTCCCCGATGAACGCTTGGAGCCGCTCGCCGCGATAGTCAAGACGAGCACTATCGTTCCGGCCAGCGTCGAGTTTCTCGACATCGCGGGACTCGTGCGCGGCGCGTCGAAGGGCGAAGGATTGGGAAACCAGTTTCTCGCCAACATCCGCGAAACGGATGCGGTCGTGCAGGTCGTCCGATGCTTCGAGGACGAGCAGGTCATACACGTCGAAGGCTCGGTCAATCCGCGCCGCGACATCGACACAATCCAGATTGAGCTGGCGCTCTCAGACCTCGCCTCGGTCGAGCGCAGGCGCGAGCGCGCGCAGAAGACCGCCAAGAGCGGCGACAAGACGGCACGCGCCGAAATCGACGTTATCGACAAGCTTCTGGTCGCGCTCTCCGAAGGCAAGCCCGCGCGCATCGTCGCGCTCACGGACGACGAGCGCGCCGTCGCACGCAGTCTCTTTCTACTCACGACGAAGCCGACCATCTACGCGGCCAACGTCGATGAAGCGACGCTCGCCGCGCCGGAAGAGAACGCGCACGTCCAAGCGGTGCGCGAAGTAGCGGCGGAAGAAGGGGCTGAAGTGGTCGTCATCTGCGCGCAGCTTGAGGCCGAGCTGGTCGCGCTCGCGCCCGACGAGCGGCTCGGCTACCTGCAATCGCTCGGCGTCGAGGGAAGCGGCGTCGATAATCTCATCCGTAGCGCCTATCGTCTGCTCGGACTGATGTCGTTTCTGACGGCCGGCGAGAAGGAGGTGCGCGCCTGGACGATTCCGCGCGGCACACGCGCGCCGCAGGCCGCAGGCACTATCCATTCAGACATCGAGCGCGGCTTCATCCGCGCCGAAGTCGTCAGCTACGACAACCTCATCCGCGCGGGCTCTTACGCGGCGGCGCGCGAGCAGGGCTTGCTCCGACTCGAAGGCAAAGAGTACGTCATGCAGGAAGGCGACGTAGTTCACTTCCGCTTCAACGTCTGAGCCGCGCCGGCTTTGCCTCACAGAATATAAGCTTGCCCCACAATTCAGGATTCAAGCTTCGGCAAATCAGGTATAGAATGCGCGTCCGTCAGCTACACATCTGGAAAAGGAGATGCGCCATGCCGGAGAAGAAAAACGAAAACAAGCCCAAGCGTCGCACGCAAGTTAAAGAACTTCCCAAGAAAGAGAAAGCGTTGACCAAAGACGAGCAGAAGAAGGTCAAAGGCGGGTACATAGAAGAAGACCCAATACGTGTGAAACTTTAACCTTCGCCCGTTTCGTCGCGCTCAAAACAGGAGAGGCGAGCCCCTTTGAGGCTCGCCTCTTTTCGTTCAACTCTTGCGTCCGCTTTTATCTTCCGCCGCCGCTCTTTTTTCTGCTCGAAGATTTCGCTGAAGACTTGCGCGCCGTTCTTCTATCCGCCGTCTGCGGCATGCTCGCTTTGGCGGTTCGGGCGACCGCATCGGTCGTTTTGTTGACCGTCCGGCTGGCAGCTTTGGTTGCCCTCTCGGTCGTCTTGTTCGTGGCGTCGGCCATCTGCGACGAGAGTTTCTTGGTTTGCGCAGCGCCCCTGTCTACCGTCCTGCGCGCCGAGGGGCGGGGACGCCCCGGCTCGTCCTGATTCTTCGGGCGTATCAACCTGGCCGCCGTCGGGCTGACGGGCTCGACGATAGTGGCCTCGATATTTCTTATCGAATCCATCGCGCCCGAAACTCTCTCCAAAACCTCTTCGGCTATGTTGGCCGTCAGGTCAACGGCGCTTTTAGCCACGTTTGCAGAGTTGCGCAGCACGCCGCTCTGTTTGCGTCTACCACCCATCTTGTCACCTCCGTTGGTTCTGAAATTATGACTCAGGATTTCGACTGTTCGCCGTTTGGATTCCTCCGGCAGCGCGGATATTAACAGGATTTGCGAAATCTTGTCAGAACTTTCCGCTCAAAAATTTTTCTTCCTCAAGAATTTCTCAATCCCGCCGAATAGATTGTAGAAGGCAAGGTGGGCAGCTCGCGTTTGGCACTCGAAGAAAGGCGGAATCGGCGATGACGATGATTGTCCTCTTCACGATAGTCTGTCTGCTATGCATCTGGATGGCCGCAGCGACGGGGCGACCTTACCTCGGCAGACGACCCTGAAAGAAGGCAAAGGGCAAAAGGAAAAAGGCAAAGGCGGAGCAAGGAGCAAAAGTCGAAGGTGCGATGGAAACTTCTCTTGAGTTGCTTCTTAAACCTTTGCCCTTTGCCTTTTTCCTTTTGCCTTAATGAAAACGCGCCGCCACATCTTTCGTGCGGCGGCGCGTTCATGTTTTTGAATCCGGCGGATGCTTTTTCGGAACGAGCGTCGAGGTCAAACCTTCCGAGAGCCTCCGGCGGCGTGACTTAAGGTCGTCTCTGTTAATTTCACCTCAACGCAAAATCGCGCGGATGCCAACTAGAATCAGGTAGCCGATGGCGGCGACGACCGCCAACTTGATGAGCAGGACGGCGATGGCGATGATTGCGCCGACGCCGGTTAAAACTATTCCGGCGGCTGTCAGCACCAGAGGAATACCGACGACCAAAACGAACATTCCCAGAAGAATGATTCCGACTATTCTTAAAATATCTTTCATGTCCTTCATTTTCCCACCTCTTTTCAGACTGGCCGCCCCGTCAATCGACCCCTTCCGAGTGCCATCTCCGGCGGCGACCTTGAATCCATATACGCTGAACCCTGCGGCAGCGTTCCATCCAAGATTTTAGCGCCCGCGCGCCTCGTCAACAGGGGCGCGTTTTGTGTTAAGCTAGCTCATAAGTTTCCCTTTTTGGATTGTCCGGCGGCGGTCGTCTTCAGACAGATGCGCTCGAATGCGAAGCGCGCTGTCGCGGCGTTTGCGCCGCCCGTTCCAGGGCTTTCGCAAGGTGAGTTCTATGCCGCGCCGTGCCAGTAAAAATCTGTTCGCCGAAACCGACGAAGAGCGTCCGCCGCAGCCGTCGCCGACCGTGCCCGAAGATGCGCCGCTCGCCGAGAGAATGCGTCCGCGCACGCTCGAAGAATTTGTCGGCCAGAAGCACCTGATTGGCGAAGGACGCCCGCTTCGACGCATGATTGACTGCACGGGCGCGCTGCCCTCGCTCATTCTCTGGGGCGCGCCCGGCACGGGCAAGACCACTCTGGCTCGCCTTTTGGCGACTCGCAAAAGCGCCCGCTTCGTCGCGCTCTCGGCGGTCTTCTCCGGCGTGCGCGAAGTTCGCGCCGCCATCGAAGAGGCGCGCACGCTTCGCGCCGGAGACCTGAGAACGATTCTCTTCATCGACGAGATTCATCGTTTCAACAAAGCGCAGCAGGATGCGCTTCTGCCCGCCGTCGAAGACGGAACTATCACGCTCATCGGCGCGACGACCGAGAATCCTTCCTTCGAGGTGATAGGCGCGCTCCAATCGCGTGCGCGCGTCCTCGTGCTTGAGCCTTTGAACGAAAGCGATGTGGAGACGATACTCCGCCGAGCCCTCTCGGAGCAAGAGCGCGGCGTCGCTCATCTTCATCCCGAAATTGCCGACGACGTGCTCGCCCGGCTCGCTCGTTCGGCGGGCGGCGACGCCCGCGTCGCTTTGAGCGCGCTCGAAGCGGCTGTCGAATCGACGCCGCCTGACGGCGAGGGCGTGCGCCGCATCACAGACGAAGCGATAAGCGAAGCTCTCGGGCGTGCGCGCTACGCTTACGACAAGGGCGGCGAAGAGCACTACAACCTCGCTTCGGCTCTCATCAAGTCTTTGCGCAACTCCGACGTGAACGCCGCCCTCTACTGGCTCGCGCGTCTCATCGAAGGCGGAGCCGACCCAATCTTCATCGCGCGGCGTCTCTGCATTCTCGCCTCCGAAGACATCGGCCTCGCCGACCCGCAGGCGATGGTACAGGCTGCTGCCGCCGCGCAGATAACGCATCTCATCGGCCTGCCCGAAGCTCTCTATCCGCTCTCGCAGGCCACCGTCTATCTCGCCCACGCGCCGAAATCAAACGCCGTCAAGCGCGCCTTCCATGCCGCCCTCGAAGACGCCTCCGAGACGGCGCGCGAGCCCGTCCCGCTCCACCTGCGAAACGCCATCACGCCCCTGATGAAACGAACCGGCTACGGCAAAGGCTACCGCTACGTGCACGACGACCCGCAGGCGCGCCGCGAGATGGCCTGCCTCCCCGAACGCCTGCGCGACAGGGAATACTGGAAAGGAAATGATGAATGATGAATGCGGCAGTGTGAATGAAAAGCAGAAAGCTTTTGTCTTTCAATTCATCATTCACACTGCCGCATTCATCATTTCGGAGTTATGAGTACGAACAGAACGGACAAGGAGTTGGCTTTTCTCTACGACCTCTACGTTGCGCCGGATTGGGGCGAGAGGTTCGCGGAGCTTTTCGACGAGCACGTCGTGCTTCCGAAGGCGGGGCGCGCGTTATACGTCGCGGCGGGCACGGGCGGCCATGCGCTGGCGGTCGTCGAGCGCGCCGGAGGCGACGTGTCGCTCATGTGCGTTGATGAGAGCGAAGAACGGCTGGAGCTGGCGAGGGAGAAGGCGAAGATTTTGAAGTCGGGCGCACAGGTGGAGTTTCGTCTGGGACAGCCGGACGGGCTCGGCTTCGAGGACGAGCAGTTTGAGCTTGTTATGGGCGACGCATCGCTGGTCGTCTCGGAGCGTCTGCCGGAGATGCTTTCGGAAATGGTGCGGGTGGCTGTGCCCGGCGCGACCATCGCGCTCAACCTGACGACGGCTTCCAGCTTCGGCGAGTTCTTCTCCATCTACTGGGAGGCGCTCGGCAACGTCGGCCTCGGCGAACACGGCTCGACTGTCGAGGCGCTCATCAACGAGCTGCACACCGTCTCAGACGTGGAAGCGATGGCCGCGCGCGAGGCTTTGGATGACGTGCAATCCTGGACGCGCATCGAAGAGTTCAACTTCCCTTCTGGTGAAGAGTTCATAAGCGCGCCGCTCATACGCGACTTCCTGCTCGGCGGCTGGCTCGACGCTCTGCCCGACGACGAAGCGCGCGGGCGCGTCGTCGAAGAGGTGGCGCGCATCATCGACGAAGAGCGGCAGGGCGGCGACTTCGCCCTCTCCATCAAGGCCACGCTCGTCGTCGGTCGGAAGGCCGACTGAAACGAAACGGCAGTTCGATTCAGCGCGCTGGCAGTAACATCGACCTCAGAATAAATTTCGTTCATCTAAAACAGAACCACTCGATAAGCCCCGGAGGGAGCTAATCGAGCGGCTACTTTTTTAGAGCTTGCGTGTAACTGTTCAGGAGCGCGGCTTGTCGAGCGTGGCTCGGTCGGAGGCTAGTTCTTCGTCTCGGAGGCGGGCGGAGTCGGCGGCGCGCAGGCGTTCGCGTTCGCGCCCGGCTTCGAGTTCCGAGTCGTCTTCGCCGTCGTTGATGCCCTTCTTAAACTCGCGGATGCTCTTGCCCATGCCTTTGGCGAGCTGCGGCAGCCGCGTGCTTCCAAAGAGCAGAAGGAGAATGATGAGGACGATGATTAATTCCTGCATCCCTAATCCGCCGATTACAAATAGAGGGTAAAACATGGATTGAATCCTCCGCGTTCATTAAGTGCGATTGCTTGAGAAAGTCCGACAGGGAAAGCTACGAGGCTTTGAGTGCTCAGTCTCCGTTCACGTCCGATTCATAGAAGAGATACTTGCGCCAGGTTTCGTCGGCGCGCCCGAGGTAGCGCATGATTTGCCGGTTGACGTGGAGCGAGAAGCCGCGCGGGCGGCGTATCAGGTGCATCCTCGCTTCTTCGGGCGTCCGGCTGCCCTTCTTGTGATTGCAGCGCTTGCAGCAGGCGACGAGGTTATCCCAGGTCGATTCGCCGCCGCGCGAGCGGGGCAGAACGTGGTCGAGCGTCAGCTCCGAGGGCGGCAGTTGCTTACCGCAGTACTGACAGGTCGAATGGTCGCGCAGCAGAATGTTTTTGCGCGACAGCGAGCGGTTCTTGAAGGGGATGTGGATATACTCGGTCAGGCGTATGACGGAGGGCGCGTGAATCGTCACTTTCGACGAACGAAGCATGTGGCCGTTGTGCTCTTCCATGCGCGCGACGCCTTTGAAAATCATCACTACCGCGCGCCGTTCCGTGCACACGTTGATAGGCTCATACGAAGCATTGAGGACTAAAACTCGTCCATTCATATTGCCTGACGATATTACGCGAGCCCGTGCGCGGGTGTCAAAACTTTACTTCTTCCGCGCGCTCGCTTCTGGCGTCTCTCTTTAGCGCCCTCTTCAACGCAGACTGCGAAAGCGGTCGGTCGCTTCGACAAGCTCGCCGGTGATGCCGGGCTCAAGCGCGGAGTGCCCGGCGTCGGCGACGATGCGCAGGTCTGCCTCCGGCCACGCGCGATGCAGCTCCCATGCACTCATCATCGGGCAGACCACGTCGTAGCGCCCCTGCACGATGATGGAAGGGATGTGTCGAATCTTATCGACGTTCTCAATCAGGTAGTTGTCCGTGTCGAAGAAGGCGTTGTGCATGAAGTAGTGGCATTCGATGCGCGCGAAGGCGAGCGCGAACTCGGCCTCGCCAAACTCTTCGATGAAGCCGGGGTCTGGAAACAGCTTCGAGGTCGAGCCCTCCCAGATGCTCCAGGCGCGCGCGGCTTCGAGTCGGACTGATTCGTCGTCGCTCGTCAGCCGCCGGTGATAGGCGCTCATCATGTCGCCCCGCTCCGCTTCGGGGATGACCGCGACGTACTGCTCCCACACGTCCGGGTAAATCGCGCTCGCGCCCTCCTGATAAAACCATAGAATCTCCTTCGGACGGCACAGGAAGATGCCGCGCAGCACGAGCGCGCGACAACGATTGGGGTGCGTCTGCGCGTAGGCGAGCGCCAGAGTGCTGCCCCACGAGCCGCCGAAGACGACCCAATCCTCGATGCCCAGATGCTCGCGCAGACGCTCGATGTCGGAGACGAGATGCCACGTCGTATTCTCTTCGAGGCTGGCGTGCGGCGTGCTCTTGCCCGAGCCGCGCTGGTCGAAGAGCACGATGCGATAGGCCGACGGGTCGAAGAAGCGTCGATATTCGGGGACAGTCCCGCCGCCGGGGCCCCCGTGCAGAAAGACGACGGGCAAGCCTTCCGGGTTTCCCGACTGTTCGTAGTAGAGCGTGTGCACATCGGAGACGGGCAGCATGCCTTCGTCGAACGGCTCGATAGCCGGATAGAGTGTTCTCATGGCAGACATAATACAGAGGTCAGAGGCCAGAAACCAGAGGTCAGAGGTCAGAGGTCAGAGGTCAGTGAAAGACAGAAAGCAGCGACGAAAGCAGAGACGAAGGCTTCTGTTTTTACTGACCTCTGACCTCTTCCCCTCACGCTCTGGCGACGGTGAGGACGAAGACATCAAGCGCGCCCGCTGCTTTGAGCGCCTGCGCGCAGGAGGAGGCGGTCGCGCCGGTGGTGAAAACGTCGTCGATAAGGAGGATGCGCTCGCCTTCGACGAGGCGCGGGCGACGGACGGCGAAGGCGTCTGCGACGGTTTCGCGGCGTCCGCGCCTGTCCATTCCGGCGCGGTTGCGCTCGGTGTGAGTGATGCGCGTGAGCGTCCGCTCGTCTAGGGGGAGGCGCGTCCTGGCGGAGAGAGCGAGTGCGAGCGTGGCCGCTTGATTGAAGCCGCGCAGGCGCTCGCGCTCGGGATGAAGCGGGACGGGCAGGATACGCGTCGAAGCGTCGAGCGGCTCGCGTCTCTGCGCTTCAGAGAGCAGACCGGAGAGACGCCCCGCGACGTGCGGCTCGTGCTTGAGCGCCAGCACCGAAGCGCGCAGAGCGCCCTCGTAAGCTCCGAGCGCCCGCGCCGCCGTGAACGCCTCGTCCTCGCAACGCCTGCAACGCACCTCGGCGCGCTTCTCCGGCTCGACCTCGCCGAGGGCTTCTGCGCCGCACTTCCAGCAAATCGTCTCCGCGCCCGTGAAGATTCGCGTCTTTCGCCAGCAAGCTTCGCAGGCCGGGCTGTCGGCGCGCGCCTCAACCGACGCGCCGCAGACGGCGCACGTCTCTGGAAAGACGAGCGCCAGCGTCGCATCGTAGAGCGCGTCGATTTTGGCCGCGAGACGGTTCATAAAAAGGCTGCTATTTGGAGATTCTGAAAATGCCGCCCGGCGATTCTCAAGGAGGATGATACAGCAACAGCCTCGCAGACCTGAATGTTTCAAGTCTGCGAGGCTGTCTATATTCAGACGCGAATTTCGCGCGTCGAGTTATTCGTCGTCCACGTTCAGGAGGCCGCGCTCCTGCAAATCCTGGCAGCGCAGGCAGTAGCGCGCCCAGGGCACCGCGTCCAGACGCTTCTCCTGCACGGGCTCGCCGCAGTTGACGCACTCGCCGTACTCGCCCTTCTCCACGCGTTGCAGCGCCTCGTCAATCAGCTCAAGCAAGCGACGGTCGTTGGCCGACATGGAGATTAGAAGCTCTTTCGTGTAGGCGTTGGCGGCCATGTCCGCCGGGTCTTGCGTCGCCTCGGCGTCGCGCTCGCGGCTCGACAGCTCGGCCTCCGTCACCTGGCTAAACAATCCCTCGCGCCGCTCAAGCAGACGGTCGCGGTATGATTTCAACTTTCTCTTATCCATCTTTTTCTATTTGCTCCTCGGAAAACCCCACTGGTCTTAATTCGGACGATGGACGATAGACCATAGACGATAGCCAATCCGGTTTCGTCCGTCGTCTATGGTCTATCGTCCGTCGTCGGTTATCAAAATCCCCTTCATTTCTGGTAGGGCAGGCCACGCATGATGGTGTAGGCTCGGTAGAGCTGTTCGGCGAGCACGACGCGCGCCATCTCATGTGTCAGAGTCAGGCGAGAAAGCGACCAGCGCACGTCGGCGCGACGCTTCACTTCCTCGGAGACTCCGAAGTGGCCGCCCAAAACCAGAGCCACTTCCCTGCGCCCCTCGGTCTGCCAGTTCTCAATCTCAGAGGCCAGCTCAGTCGAACTCCACGGCCGCCCTTCCACGTCCAACAAAACCGTCAGCGCATCTGATGCCAAAGCACCCACGATGCGTTTGCCTTCCTCCTCCAAACAAACGCGCGGGTTGCTCCCGCCGCCCGCCGCACACTCGCGCAGCTCCACCACTTCCCACCGCGCGAAACGCGAAAGCCTCTTCAAATAATCCTCTACGAGCGCCCGCAGATGCTCGTTTCGCGTTTTCCCTACCCAGATGAAACGAAAACGCATAAAACAGAGGTCAGAGGTCAGAGGTCGGTTTCCGAATCATCTTGAGTCTCGGCGTCGCCGGCAGTTTTTTCACTGACCTCTGACCTCTGACCTCCGACCTCTGATTCCTCCCTCGCGAGCCTTTCGTAGAGATTTTTGCGGCTGATGCCGAGCAGGCGCGCGGCCTCGGATTTGTTGCCGCGCGTCGAAAGAAGCGTCTCGCGGATGTAGTCGGCCTCAAGCTCGGCGAGCGTGGGGCGACGCGAGCGCCGCGTCCGCAAGCGCGCCGCCTCTCGCACGGCTTCGGGCAGGTGCGAGGCCGAGACTTCCCCTCCGTCCGAGACGATGACGGCGCGCTCGACCATGTTCGATAGCTCGCGGACGTTGCCTGGAAACTCGTACTGGTCGAGCACCGCGAGCGCGTCCGCAGAGAAGCGCGCCGCGCCGCGCCCGTGCTTGGCAGCGTAGGTTTCAAGGAACTTCGAGGCGAGCGGCCTCACGTCTTCGCGCCGCTCGCGCAAAGGGGGAACGTGTATGCGCACGACGTTCAGACGATAGAAGAGGTCTTCGCGGAAAGCTCGACGCTTCACCGCATCCTCCAAATCGACGTTTGTCAGCGCCACGAGCCGCGCATCGACTCGCACCGTCCGCCGCCCTCCCAGCCGCTCAAACTCGCGCCGCTCGATGACTCGCAGAAGCTTCGCCTGCGCGTCAATCGAAAGATGCGCTATCTCGTCTAAGACGAGCGTACCCCTGTGCGCGGCTTCGAGGCGTCCGGGCTTCGTCGCGGTCGCACCCGTGAACGCTCCGCGCTCGTAGCCGAAAAGCTCGGCCTCCAGAAGCTCGCCCGGCAGAGCCGCACAGTCGATGTTGACGAACGCGCCGCGAGCCCTCCGCGAGCGCGAGTGAATGAAGAGCGCCAGAGCGTCTTTCCCCACGCCCGACTCGCCCGTGACGAGGACGTTGGCGTCCGTCTCGGCCACACGCCCCGCGAGACGCAAAGCCTCGCGCATCGACTCCGACTGCGCGACAAGCTCAATCACCGTTCATTTCTCAAAGAGCCTTCGGAACCGTCGCCGCTCGCCGCGCCGCTCGTACCGCCGCGCGTCGCGTCGCCTGCCCCGCCGGTGTTGCTGCTGCTCGCCGGTCTCAGCTCGGGCGGCAGCACGATGCGCGCCGCATCGCGCCAGAGGCGTTCGAGGTCGTAGAACCTGCGCGCCTTCTCCTCGAAGATGTGGACGATGAAGTCGCCGTAATCGAGGAGCACCCACTCGGCGGCGTTGTAGCCTTCGACGCGCCCGGCGCGCGTGCCCTGCTCTTTCAGCCGCTCTAGGATAGCGTCGGCGATGGCCTGCACCTGCCTGATGTTCGTGCCACTGGCGATGAGAAAACAGTCCGTGAAGCTCGCAACGGCGCGCAAATCGAGCGCGACGAGGTCGAGCGCCTTCTTGTCGCTCGCGGCGTGAAGCGCGGCGAGCATACGCTCATCGAGCGCGTCGCCCACGGGTGCGTTAGTGGCGGCCTGCCGCGTCGAGTCGGTGGCCGCGTCGTTCTCCGTCTCGCGTTCAGTCGTCTTCATTGCGCGCTCTTTCTCAGTGCGCGGTGAGGTCTCGTCCGGCATCGGTGAATTCTGTTTCATGCGTATTTCTGTAGAGCCCGTATTTTCTGATGTAATCCGCCACAGGCGGCGGGACGAGCGCCTTCCAACGTGCGCTCTCTTCGTTCGTCGTGCGAGCCGCGCGGCGAATCTCGGTTGAAGAGACATCGACCGTCGCTGCGTCGCTCAGGTAAATCCGCGCGGCCTCCGAAGGCTGCGCCAGCTTCTCTTCAATCTCGCGCGCCTGCCTGCCGCGCACGTCAACAATCCTTCGCTGCAACTGCTCCGTGACGTGCTCCGTACTCAGCTCGTAGCCCGGCCTCGTCACGACAATCTGGTCGCACATGCCGAGCACGCGCTCCCACTCCCTCCAGGTTCTTATCTCCATCCACGAATCCGCGCCCATCACGAAGAAGAGGCGAGCCGTGCGTCCAATCGTCTCTTTGAAACCCGTCAGCGTCTCGATTGTGTAGGGACGCTCGGGCGCGTCCAGCTCGGCGGTCGAGATGCGAAAGCGGGGCTCCTGCTGCGTCGCCAGAGCCAGCATTGCCACGCGATGCACGGCGGGCGTGACGGTCGTGTGCCGCTTGTGCGGCGCGACGTAGGCCGGGATGAATAGAACTTCGTCGAGCCCGAAGAGCGTTGAAAGATTACGCGCCACCGTGAGGTGGCCGACGTGCGCCGGGTCGAACGTTCCGCCGTATAGAGCTATGCGCCTTTCGCCTTCCATAACTTGCGGACTTCGCACGACGCGCCGCCACGAAAAATCTCTACAACGCGCGAGCGCCCCTTCCGCGACCGACTTCAGCCCGCGCCCCTCTCCTCCGCCCTCGATGCGCTCGAATCAGCATTCACTTCATCAAGCATCCTCGCCACGCCCATCACCAACTCACGCACGCCCCTGTTCGTCACCGAGGAGATTTCATAAAACGGCCTGCCGTCTTCGGCTGCGCGACGCTTGAGGCATTCGAGACGCTCCGGCTCGTCGAGTGCGTCAATCTTCGTGGCGACGACCGCCTGCGGCCTCTCGGCGAGGCGCGCATCGTAGGCGACAAGCTCGCGGTTGATGGTCTCGTAGTCTGCGACGGGGTCGCGCCCCGAAGCGGACGAGACATCGACCAGATGCAGCAGAAGCTTCGTTCGCTCGACGTGGCGCAGGAAACGGTCGCCCAAGCCAGCCCCTTCGTGCGCGCCCTCGATGAGTCCGGGGATGTCTGCCACGACGAAGGTTCGATACTCGCCCAAATCGACGACGCCCAGGTGCGGCTCAAGCGTCGTGAAAGGATAATCGGCAATCTTCGGCTTGGCCGCCGAGATGGTCGAAATCAAAGTTGACTTCCCCGCGTTCGGGAAGCCGACCAGACCAACGTCGGCCAGAAGCTTCAGCTCAAGCTGCAACTCGCGCTCTTCGCCGGGGCTTCCCTCCTGATGGTATCGGGGCGCACGATTGGTCGAAGAGGCGAAGTGCGAATTGCCGAAGCCGCCGCGCCCGCCGCGCGCCGCCAGCCAGCGCTGTCCCTCTTCCGCCAGGTCGCAGTAGAACTCGCCCGTCTCGCCGTCGAAGACCTGCGTGCCCACAGGCACACGCACCGAAACGTCTTCGCCCTCGCGCCCCGAACGGTTCGAGCCCTCGCCGTGCCGCCCGCGCTCGGCTGTGTGCTCCGGGTTATAGCGAAGATGCAGAAGCGTATTGACGCCCGAATCGGCTACGAGCCAAACGTCGCCGCCGCGCCCGCCGTCGCCGCCCGAAGGCCCTCCGCGCGGCACAAACTTCTCGCGCCGAAACGCCGTCACGCCGTTGCCGCCCCGGCCGCCCCGCACGCGAATCTTTGTTCTATCAATAAACAATTTGTAGCTTTCAGCAATCAGCTTTCAGCTTTCAGCAAAACCAAAACAAATTCTGGCTGATTGCTGACCGGCTGACGGCTGAGAGCTTAAAGAACGAGACGCCCGTCGCTTGAGTGGAAGGCACTCGGCGCGGGCGTCTCGACAGAGCGTTGGACGTGTGTCCCTGGCCTCTCAGGCGGCGACCGCTTGCTCCGCCTCCGGCGCGGGAACAGCAGCCGCAGCTTCAGGATAGACGCTGATGAATTTCCCCTGTCGTCCCTTGTCCTCAAACTTCACGATGCCGTCAATCAAAGCGAACAGCGTGTCGTCTTTGCCGCGTCCGACGTTCCTGCCCGGCTTCCACTTCGTTCCGCGCTGGCGCGCCAGAATGTTGCCGCCAAGCACGCGCTCTCCGCCGAACTTCTTCAGCCCCAAACGCTGTGCCGCCGAATCACGCCCGTTGCGCGAAGAACCGACTCCCTTTTTATGTGCCATTGCTTAACTCCCTGAACGACAGTCAGAGTAGTCTGGAGTCTGGAGTCTGGAGTCAAAACCAAAAGCACTTGTCTTTGACTCCAGACTTCAGACTCCTGACTCCAGACTATCCAATAGAATCAATCTTCACCGTCGTATAATTCTGCCGATGTCCCTGCGTGCGCTTGTACTGCTTGCGACGCTTCATTTTGAAGACGATGATTTTGTCGCCGCGACCGTGATCGACCACCGTCCCTGCGACCGTCGCGCCTTCGACGGCGGGCGAGCCGATTTTCACGCCGTCGTCGCCGCTGATGACGAGCGCTTCGAGTTCGACCGATTCGCCAGCCCTTTTGTTCAGAGAGGGGACGCGCACCGTCGAGCCTTCTTCGACGCGAAACTGCTTGCCGCCAGACCTGATGATTGCGTAAGCCATTATTTTATCCTCCAAGCCATAGGCAAGCCCCACTTGCCTCACAAAAGTCGATTATTATAACGAGTTAGCCGTGCTCCGTCAAACCGCTCGCGGCGGCGGCGCGATCGTCGCTTCGTCGCTTCATCTCTCAGGTCGCCGAGCCTCCGGCGGCGGCGCTTCGCGCCTCGCGCCTCGCGGCGAACTCTTCCATAAACTTCGTCGAATAGTCGCCCGCCTGAAAATAGGGATCGTCCATAATCTCAAGGTGCAGAGGGATGGTCGTCTTAATGCCTTCGATGACGAGGGCTTCGAGCGCGCGGCGCATGCGCGCGATGGCGAACTCGCGCGTTCGCGCGTGGACGACCAGCTTGGCGATGAGCGAATCGTAGAAGGGCGGGACGAGGTACCCGGGGTAGATGGCCGTATCGACGCGCACGCCGGGGCCGCCCGGCAGATTGAAAGTGGTGATGCGTCCAGGAGAGGGCGCGAAGGTGACTGGGTCTTCGGCGTTGATGCGGCACTCGATGGAGTGGCCGCCGATGATAACCTCTTCCTGCCGGTATTTCACGGGGTCGCCCTGCGCGACGACTATCTGGTTGCGCACGATGTCTGTCAGCGTGACCATCTCCGTGACGGGGTGCTCGACCTGTATGCGCGTGTTCATCTCCATGAAGTAGAACTGCCCGTCTTCGTCCAGGAGAAACTCGATTGTGCCCGCGCTCGAATAGCCGATGCGCTGGCAGGCTTCGACGGCTGCCCGCCCCATCCGCTCGCGCAGCTCGGGCGTGAGCACGGTCGATGGCGCTTCTTCGAGAAGCTTCTGATGTCGCCTTTGGATGGAGCAATCGCGCTCGCCGAGGTGGATGCAGTTGCCGTGCTCGTCGCCGAGCACCTGAATCTCTACGTGTCGCGGACGCTCGATATAACGCTCGATGTAAACGTCGCTGTTTCTGAAAGCCGACGCCGCTTCGTTCGAGGCGACGAGCAGAGCACCGGCCAGTTCTTCCTCCGTCCGCACGATGCGCATGCCGCGACCGCCGCCGCCCGCCGATGCCTTGATGATGACGGGAAAGCCAATCTCGCGCGCCAGAACCAGCGCTTCTTCTGCCGACTTCAAGGGCTCGGGGCTACCGGGCAGAATGGGCAAGCCCGCCTCCTGCATCGTGCGTCGCGCCTCAATCTTGTCGCCCATCATGCGAATCACGCCGGGGCGCGGCCCTATGAACTTGATGTTGCATGCCTCGCAAATCTCTGCGAAGTAGGCCGACTCGGCGAGAAATCCGTAGCCCGGATGAATCGCATCGACGTTGGTTATCTCTGCGGCGGCGATGACGGAAGGGATGTTGAGGTAGCTCTGCGCGGAAGGCGCAGGGCCGATGCAGACCGCCTCGTCTGCGAAGCGGACGTGCAGCGCTTCGCGGTCGGCGGCGCTATGGACGGCGACGGTGCGAATGCCCATCTCCTTGCACGTCCAGATAATGCGACATGCAATCTCGCCCCGGTTTGCAATCAGAATTTTACGAAATTTACGCACAAAAAATCAGTGACAAGTGACAAGTGATGAATGACGAGCAAGACAGAAAAACAAGTGAACAGTGAATGGTAAATGGTGAATAGATAAAACCAGTTCTTTCCATTCACTATTTACCATTTACTATTCACCAGCTTTTAACTTGTCACTGTTCTTTACTTTCTGATGCCGAAGAGCGGCTGGCCGAACTCGACGGGCTGGCCGTTCTCGACGTAAATCTTTTCCACTACGCCGCTGACTTCGGCCTGAATCTCGTTCATCAGCTTCATCGCCTCGATGATGCAGACGGTCGTGTCGGGCTCGACCTGGCTGCCGTTGCGGACGAAGGGCTCCGATGTCGGCGAAGGCGAGCGATAGAAAGTTCCGACGATAGGCGAGGTGATGGTATGAAGGTCTTCGCTTGCGGCGGTCGCGCCGGAGGCGTCGGCGCTCGGCGCTCCGGCAGCGTCGCTGCTGCTGCCCGGCTGGCTCGGAGAGGCCGAGGGAGATGCTCCCTGCGGTATCGTGGCGATGCCCGGCGTATAAGTCATCATCTGCTGCGGCGCGTGCATCTGCGGCAGAGAGTTCTTACTCAGGCGGACGCGTATCTCTTCGTTCTCAAACTCGAAATCGGTGAGACCGTTCGAGGTGAACAGCTCGACCAGCTCGCGCAGCTCTCTTATGTTGAGCGAAGCTTCACCGCCGCGCGGCTGCGCCGAACGCTCGCCCCGCTCGCCGCTCCCTCGATGACGCCTGCGTCCTCCGCCGTGACGCGCGCCGCCTCCACCGCCGCTACTGCCGCCCACAGGGCTTGCGCCGCCAGCCGCAGCGCGCTCAGGGCGTTCTCCCTGCGGTCTTTCTCTATGCGTCTGTTCCTGGCCGGATGGCTGCGATTTGTCTTGCTCGCTCATGCCTTTTTAGACTCCGCGCGGGCGGGCGAAAAACTCGCCCCGGCGCGTTCGAGATGTTTGACAACGGAAAAGCCCCCGACTCGCGCGCCGAGCCGACGCTTGAATGGGGGCTCGTGTTTAGTGAACGTGCGCGCTACGGCTGCCGGTAATCCTCGAAGCCCTGAACAGCTTCGATGCCCTCGATGCCGAGGCGCGGCGCGCTCTTCCATCTCACTCCCGTTTGTACTACTCGGTCTCCTGCTCGGCGGCTGTCGATTCGGTTTTTTGAGAGCGACGCCCGCCGCTACCCGCCTTGTCGGAATCCTTCGTCTCGGCAATCGACGCCTCGCCTTTGCCGCGCGCACGCGTCGTCTCATCCTTCTCGAAGGTCTTGTCGGCCTTCCGTCCGCCGCGACGCCCGCCTTCAGCCTCTGCGGTTGCGCGTGCAGATTTCTTCTTGCCTCCGGCGACTGTCTTGGCGCGCTTCGACGAAGCTTCGGCGGCCTCGCGCTCGCGCGGATTATCGACCAGTTCGATGATGGCCAGCTCGGCGTTGTCGCCGTCGCGCCGCCCGAGCTTGATGATGCGCGTGTAGCCGCCCGGACGGTCTTTGAAACGCTCCCCAAGCTCGTCGAAAAGACGCTTGAGCGCAGCGACGCCCGCCGTGCGCGGCGCGCGGGGCTGACCGCGACGCCCGGCAGAAGCCGCCTGCTGGCGATTGCCTGCGTGAAAGAAGGCCGCGGCCTGACGGCGCAGATGCACGGCCTGCACCGCCGCATCGTCGCCCTCCAAGCCCTTCGCCCTTCTTGAGAGCGTGATGGCTTTCTCGACGAACGGGCGCAGTTCTTTGGCCTTCGGCAGCGTGGTGATGATGCGCTCGTCTCGCGCGTTGATGAGCGAGGTCGCAAGGTTGCGCAGCATCGACATGCGATGCTCCGTCGTGCGTCCAAGTTTGCGATGTGCTTTTAAGTGTCGCATGTTTCCAAACGATGAACGATGAACGCGGAACGATGAATGAAAAGCAAAAGCCTTCTGTCTTTCAGTTCATCGTTCAGCGTTCAGCGTTCATCCTTTCCTTTACTCTTCCTCGTCGTCCTCGATGTCGCTGAGGTCGTCGGTGGCGTCGCGCCCGCCGGAGCCAGGGATGGGGTTGCCCTGCTCGTCGAACTCCATGCCGAAGTCGAGCCCCATGCCGTGCAGGATGTCTTTGATTTCGTTCAGAGACTTCTTGCCGAAGTTCTTCGTCGCCAGCATCTCGCGCTCCGACCGCTGCACGAGGTCGCGGATGGTGCGGATGTTGGCGTTCTTCAGGCAGTTGTAGGAGCGAACCGAAAGCTCAAGCTCATCGACCGAGCGGTCGAGCTGGTCGTTGCGGGGCAGGGGCGGACGCTCCATGTTGGCGTAGGCGAAATCGTCCGTGTCCTCTTCAAAATTGATGAAGATTGCCATGTGGTCTTTGATGAGCTTGGCGGCGAGGCCGATGGCATCGTCGGGCTTGACCGAGCCGTCCGTCCAAACTTCAATCGTCAGCTTGTCGAACTCCGTGTTCTGCCCCAGGCGCGCGGCTTCGACCGTGAAGTTGACCTTCTTGACGGGCGTGTGGACGGAGTCGATAGGAATGTAGCCGAGCGATAAATCTTCGTCGAAGTTGCGTTCGGCGGGGACGTAGCCGCGCCCGCGCTTGAGTCGCATCTCGATGGTGAGCGAGCCGCCCTCGCTGACGGTGGCGATGTAGGCGTTGGGGTCTAAGACCTCAACGTCGGCGTCGGCCTCGATGTCGCCGGAGGTGACTTCGCCCGCGCCCTCCTTCGTGATGGTCAGCGTCTTCGGCTCGCTGCCATGCAGCTTGAAGGGAATCTGCTTGAGATTGAGAATCACGTCGGTCGCGTCTTCGACGACGCCGCGAATCGAAGAGAACTCGTGCTCGACGCCTTCGATTTTGACCGCCGTGATGGCCGCGCCTTCGATGGAAGACAAGAGCGCGCGCCTGAGAGAATTGCCGATGGTCGTGCCGAAGCCGCGCTCGAAGGGCTGCGCGGAGAAGCGCCCGTAGCGGTCGGTCAAAGTGTCGCCTTCGACGGCGAGGCGACGCGGCATCTGAAATCCTGTCCAGAGATTATGTTGATCCATAGCCATAAGTCTTATATGTGCAAACCGTAATTGAGAAAAGGCGCTTGGCCTTTGAGAAGCACGCCCATCAGCATCGCGCTCGGCTGATGCAGACGAGCAGAGTCTCCAGCAGAGACGCGAACGCGGCAGGACGTGCCCCGGCCTGAAAAACTACTTGCTGTAAAGCTCGACAATCAACTGCTCGTTGATGGAGCGGTCGATGTCGTCGCGCACGGGCAGCGTCGCCACGCGGGCGCTCATGTCAGCGCCGTCGGTCGGAGCAATCCACGACGGACGACCGCGACCGGCAGCCGTCTGCCACGCGCCTTCGACGTGCGGGTTGCGGCGGCTCGTCTCGCGGATAGTGATAATGTCGCCCTGCTTAACCTGGAAAGAAGGAATATCGACTTTGCGCCCGTTGACTTCGACGTGCCCGTGATTGACGAGCTGCCGAGCCTGTCGGCGCGACGTGGCGAAGCCGGCGCGATAGACCGCGTTATCCAGACGGCGTTCGAGCAGAATCAGAAGGTTCTCGCCCGTGATGCCCTTGATGCGCGCGGCGCGCTCGAAATAGTTTCGGAATTGTCCTTCGAGAACGAAGTAGATGCGTTTGACCTTCTGCTTCTCGCGTAACTGCTGGCCGTAGCCGACCAGAGCCTTGCCGCGCCGCATGGAGTTGCCATGCTGTCCGGGCGGCTGCGTGCCGCGCTTCTCAATCGGACACGAGGGCTTGAAGCAACGGTCGCCCTTCAGGAAAAGTTTTGCGCCTTCGCGGCGGCAGAGCCTGCACACCGCACTACGATACCTAGCCACTACTTTTGCCTCCAGTCTATTTGAAAGACGGAAAAGTTTACAGACTCCCCGCGCAAGCGCTTCTCAAAACCGAAAACGCTCGCCGAGTGAGCCCTTCATCCTTTAGGTTGATAATTAAGCATTCAGCAATCAGCGGTCAGCTTTCAGCCGGAAGTCTTCCTGTCTTGCTGAAAGCTGACGGCTGATTGCTGACAGCTTCTCTAATTAAACTCTGCGACGCTTCGGCGGACGGCAGCCGTTGTGCGGAATCGGCGTCGTGTCACGAATCGAGGTGACGCGGATGCCGGCGTTGTTAATCGCGCGAATCGCCGACTCGCGTCCGCCGCCCGGCCCCTTGACGCGCACCTCGCACTGCTGCATGCCCGCTTCCTTAGCCTTGTTGGCCGCCTCGTAGGCCGCCTGCTGAGCGGCGAAGGGCGTCCCCTTACGAGAGCCCCGGAAGCCGCGCGCGCCCGAAGACGACTGCGCGACGAGGTTGCCCTCAAGGTCTGTAATCGAAATCATCGTGTTGTTGAACGACGCCGCGATGTGCGCGATGCCGTTCGGGATGTTCTTCTTCTCTTTCTTACGAAAGACCTTCTTTTTTCCGCCAGTTGCTTTTGCCATGATTTTAAGCTGTCAGTTATCAGCTTGTCAGCAATCAGCCAGACAGCAACCCAAAGGCTGATTGCTGACAAGCTGACGGCTGAACGCTTTCTTATTTCTTGCCCGGTGCTTTCTTCTTGGCGATGGTGGCGCGGCGCGGCCCCTTGCGTGTGCGCGCGTTGGTGTGCGTGCGCTGCCCCCGCACGGGAAGCGCGCGGCGATGGCGCAGGCCGCGATAGGAGCCGATGTCCATCAGGCGCTTAATGTCCATCTGGATGCGCTTGCGCAAATCGCCCTCGACATCGCCCTGTCCCTCGATAACCGCGCGGATGCGACCCAGTTGAGCTTCGTCCAGATCGCGGACGCGCGTGTCCGGGTTGATGTCTGCCTCGCGCAAAATCGAGCTTGAGCGCGAGCGACCGATGCCATAGATATATGTGAGGCCAACTTCGACGCGTTTGTTAACCGGAAGATCGACGCCAACTACACGAGCCATCTCTTAAACTCCTACGATTGCAGATTCACCATCGACGACGACACAACTTAGATGCTTTGATGCTCTTCTACTTTGCGCGCTTCGCCGAGCGGGAATCCGAAATTTATTATCCCTGACGCTGTTTGTGCTTCGGGTTAGTGCAAATCACCCGCACCACGCCTTTGCGGTGGATGATTTTGCAGTTATCACACATCTTCTTGACCGACGCTCTTACTTTCATCTCTCAATCGCCCTTCGGATTGAAAATCCCGCGCTTCGCCGCTTCTGAGTTTATAGACAGGTAATAAGGAAACAAATTACCGTGTGCGGCAAACTGCGAATGATAACATAGCACCTACTCTAAGCCAAGCTCGGGGAGGCGCTTTTTCGGCTGTCAGACGCTCGCCGTCTCCATGCGGGCGGCGCTCTCCGCGACGCGTGTGAGCACCTGCGGGCCTTCCTCTGTGATGGCAACCGTGTGCTCGACGTGGGCGCTCGGCCTGCCGTCCAGAGTGACGACCGTCCAGCCGTCGGCGAGGGTTTTCGTCTGGTGAGTGCCCATGTTGAGCATCGGCTCGATGGCGAAGACGTAGCCGGCGCGGATTTTCGCGCCCATCCCCGGCTTCCCGTAGTTGGGAATCTGCGGGTCTTCGTGCATCCTGCGTCCGATGCCGTGCCCGACATACTCGCGCACCACCGAGTAGCCGTGCGCCTCTGCGTACTCCTGCACCGCCCAGCCGATATCGCCCAGATGCCGACCCGGTCGGCACTGCGCGATGGCGCGCTCAAGGCACTCTTCGGCCACGCGGATGAGCGCCAAACGGTCTTCACTCACCTGTCCGATGGGGACGGTCGTGGCCGTATCTCCGACGAAGCCTTCGAGCGTCGCGCCGCAATCTATGGAAAAGATGTCGCCCTCTTTGAGAGCGTAGCTCGACGGGAAGCCGTGCACGACCTGTTCGTTGACCGACGCGCAGATGGAATACGGGAAGCCGTGATAGCCCTTGAAGGTTGGCAGCGCGCCCGCGTCACGAATCATCTTCTCCGCCGCGCGGTCAAGCTCAAGCGTGGTCACGCCCGGCTGCGCCATCCTGCGCAGCTCCTGCAAGACGAGCCCCACCAGCCGCCCGGCGGCGCGCATCTTCTCAAGCTCTTTTCTTGACTTCCCGATAATCATAAAACTTGGTGAATGGTAAATCGTAAATGGTAAATAGAAAGCCCCTTCAGCACGTCGCCATTTACCATTTACGATTTACCATTCACTATCTTTTCAATGTCTGCATAAATCGTCTCGGGGGCGCGTGTGCCATCGACGCGCTGGAGGCGACCTGTGGCGGCGTAGTAGTCGAGCAGGGGGCGCGTCTGCTGCTCGTAGGTTTCCAGCCGGACGCGAATCTTCTCGGAGGTGTCGTCAGCGCGATGCGTGAGCTTGGCCTCCGGGTGAAGGTCGCAGACCTCGTCTGAGGCAGGCGGCTTGAAATAGAGGTTGTAGATTTCGCCGCAGACTGGACAGGTGCGTCTTCCGGTCGCACGCTTCTCAAGCATCTCGAAGGGCACATCGACGAAGATGGCGGTGATTTCGTGTCCCTGCGACTGAGCCAGTTTTTCAAGCATCTCGGCCTGCACGGTGGTACGTGGGAAACCGTCGAGGACGTAGCCGTCGCGGCAATCTTCGCGCGACGTGCGCTCTTCGACGACGCGAATCACCACGTCGTCTGAAACGAGCTTACCGGCTGCCTGGATGGCGCGTACCTCTTCGGCCAGAGGCGTCTGGGCTTTGGCAAGCTCGCGGAAAATATCGCCCGTCGAAATCTGCGGCAAGCCCCGGCGCTCTTGCAGCAGACGCGCCTGCGTGCCCTTGCCCGCACCCGGCGCTCCCATTGGGACGATAATCTTTGACATAGGCAAAGGGGTTGGGGGTTAGGGGTTGGGGGTTGGGGAAGAAAAAGCAGAAACGCTTTCCCCAACCCCTAACCCCTGTCCCCTGTCTTATCCTCGGCGACCGCGCAGTCGGCTGCCGGGGCCGAAGAAGCCTTCGTAGTTGCGCATGACGAGCTGCGCTTCAATCTGTGCGACCGTGTCCATCGCGACGCCGACGAGAATCAAAAGGCTCGTGCCGCCGAAGTAGAACTGGTAGCCCATGCCGGTCGGAATCCAGCCGAGGCCGGGAGTGGTGCTGACGAAAGCATCGAGGCCGCCACCGATGAAGGGCAGGCGTCCGACTCGGAAGCCGCTCAACATCACCTGCGGGATGAGGGCGACGAGCGCGAGGTAGAGAGCGCCGACCGCCGTCAGGCGCGTCAGAATCGTGTTCAGAAACTCGGCCGTATTTCTGCCGGGGCGGATGCCGGGGATGAAGCCGCCGTGCTTGCGCAGATTGTCGGCCACTTCTTCCACGTTGAAGATAATCGTGATGTAGAAGAAGGTGAAGATGACGATGAGCGAAATGAAAATCAGCTCGTAGTAGGGGTCGCCGCCGTGAAACTGCTGGAAGAAGAAATGGATTTTGTAGCGCCAGGTGTTCGGCGCGTTCGGGTCGAAAGAAATCCATTGCAGAACCGTCTGCGGAATCGCCAGCATGGAGGAAGCGAAGATAACGGGGATGACGCCGCCCATGTTGACCTTCAAAGGCATGTTCGTCTGCTGCCCGCCGACGAGCTGCCGCCCGACGTGGCGCTTGGCGTAGCTGATGGGCACTTTGCGCCGCCCCGTCTCGACGAAGACGACGAAGGCGATGAGCGCGATGAGCACGGCGACGAGCGCGATGACGCCGATGGTGGCGAAGGTGTCTCCGCCGCGCACGCGCTCGAAGACCTGAGAGACGCCCGCCGGAAGTCCCAAAACGATGCCTGCGAAAATCAGAAGCGAGATGCCGTTGCCGATGCCGCGCTCGGTGATTTGCTCGCCGAGCCACATGACGAAGATAGTGCCGGTCGTCAAGGTGAGCATCGTGGTCAGAACGAAGCCCCAGCCTTCGGGGCCGACCTGATTGGCTTGCAGCCAGCGTGCGACGATGAAGGTCTGGAAGGCCGCGAGCAGGACGGTCAGGTAGCGCGTGTACTGGTTAATCTTCTGTCGCCCGGCCTCGCCCTCCTCCTGTAGCTTCTTGAGCTGCGGGAAGACGGTCGTCATCAGTTGGAGGATGATGGAGGCGGTGATGTAGGGCGTCACGCCGAGGGCGAAGACGGAGATGGTTCGAAAGTTTCCGCCGGAGAAGAGGTCGAGCACGCCGAGAAGGGTCGTGCCGAGGTCGCGCCAGACGCGCTCAAGCTGGTCTTTGTTGATGCCGGGCGCGGTGACGTGCGCGCCGAAGCGATAGACGGCCAGCAGACCCAGCGTGAAGAAGATGCGCTTGCGCAAATCCGGCACGCTGAACATATTCCTGACGGCGGCGAAAAACTTTTCCATATCAGTGCTTCTTCCTTTAGCTGTCAGCTTTCAGCTTGTCAGCATTCAGCCAGAGATTCAAAGGACTAATAGTAAACGCTGCCCTGCGACATTACCAAACCCGCGAAGCCCTCAAGCTTGAAGGCCGCGCCGGGCTCGCGTCTGGCTGACAGGCTGACAAGCTGACTGCTGAAAGCTAACGGCTATTTTCTAAAAGCTAAAGACACAGAGACCGTTTTCTCGCGTCTCTGCGTCTCTGGCTGGCGTCCGCTTGAAATGGCGAAACCGACCGCATCCGAGGGCTTTAGGCCGTCGGCGCTGGCTGGTCGGAGGCGGGCGGCTGCTCTTTGACGAGCAGCGTGGCCGCGCCGCCCGCGCGCTCTATCTTCTCGCGTGCGCTCTTCGTGAAGCGGTGCGCCGAGATGCGCAGAGCCTTCGAGAGTTCGCCCGTGCCGAGCACCACCACGTCGCCCTTGCCCTTGGCAATCAGCCCGCGCTCGTGAAGCAATTCGGGGGTCACTTCGTCGTCGGCCTCGAAGTTGTTCTCCAGCGCCGAGAGGCTGACTTCAATCCACTGCTTCTTGAAGATGTTCGTGAACCCGCGTTTCGGCAGACGGCGCTGCAAAGGCATCTGCCCGCCTTCAAAACCGATTTTGGCGCTGTAGCCCGAGCGCGACTTCTGTCCCTTGTTGCCGCGCCCGGCCGTCTTTCCGAGCCCCGAGCCGGGGCCGCGACCCACGCGCTTCTTCTTGTGCGTCGAGCCCTCGGCGGGACGCAGATTGTTTAAGCCGATAGCCATTTCTCACTCCGTTCGGACGATGGACGATGGACGATGGACGATAGCCAAGACCGATTCCGGCCATCGTCTATGGTCGATGGTCTATCGTCTGTTATTCAATAATTCGCAGCAGGTGCGGAACCATCAGGACGTAGCCGCGCATCGCGGGCGTGTCGGGACGCTCGACGATTTGATTGAGCTTCGTCAGGCCGACGCTGCGGATAATCTCTTTCTGATTCTTCGGAAAACCGATGGCGCTGCGGTAATACTGAATGCGAATCTTCGCGCCGCCGCCCTCGCCCGTCTGTTCTTTATTCTCGCCAGCCATTTCAAACCTCGTCAAAAGTGAATGGTAAACGGTGAATGGTGAATAGATAAAACCTGTCTTATCTATTTACCATTTACCATTTACTATTTACCGTTCCTATAGTTCTTCGACCTGCTTGCCGCGCAGGCGCGCGACTTCGAGCGGGTCTTTCATGTTGAGGAGGCCGTCGAAGGTTGCGCGCACGACGTTGTGCGGGTTGGTCGAGCCGAGCACCTTCGTGCGAACGTCGTGGACGCCTGCGGCCTGCATGACGGCGCGCACCGCGCCCCCGGCAATCACGCCCGTACCTTCCGAAGCGGGCTTCATCAAAACGCGCCCCGCGCCGTGCTCGCCGATGAGCGGGTGCGGCAAGGTGTTATTGATGAGCGGCACGCGAATCAGATTCTTCTTCGCCGCCTCGATGCCCTTCTTGATGGCGAGCGGCACTTCGCGCGCTTTGCCCGTGCCGAAGCCGACGTGGCCTGCGCCGTCGCCGACGACGACGAGCGCCGCAAAACTCAGGTTCTTTCCGCCCTTGACGACCTTCGTCACGCGGTTGATTGCTATTACCTGGTCGGCCAGGTCAAGTCCGGCTGCTGAAATACGTTGTCTCGGTTGTCGCATCTCTTAAAAATTCCTATGAAGCTTGTGCGGCGGCCTCTTCCGTCGCCGTCTCGCCCTGCGGCTGCTGAACTTCGCCTTTGTTCAACCCGGCTTCGCGCACGGCGTCGGCGAGCGCCTTGACGCGCCCGTGATAACGATAGCCGCCCCGGTCGAACACCACGTTGTCGATGCCCCGGCTGAGAGCGCGCTCGGCAATAATCTGCCCGATGCGGCGCGCGGCCTCGACGTTGCCGCCGGTCGTCCCGCGCAAATCCTTCTCGGTGGTCGAAGCAGACACGAGAGTCTGCCCTCGCTCGTCGTCGATAATCTGCGCGTAGATGTGATTCAGGCTGCGGTAGACGGCAAGGCGCGGGCGCTCCGCCGTGCCCTGCACCTTCCGGCGAATGCGCTTGTGCACCGCCCTGCGAACCGTTGCTCTATCTTTCTGTGCCATAAGAACCTCAAATGATGAATGCGAAATGATGAATGATGAATGAAAGACAAATGCTTTCTAATTCATCATTCCGCATTCATCGTTCATCATTTCTACTTCCCTGTCTTGCCCGGTCGCAGTTTCAGGGGCACGTCGGCGTAGCGCACGCCTTTGCCCTTGTAGGGGTCGGGCTTGCGCAGGTTGTGCATCTCGGCGGCGACCTGTCCGAGCTTCTGCTTGTCGATGCTTGTGAGCGTCAGCGTCACCTGATACTGCGGAATCGAAGACTTCGCAGGGACGCGCTCGCTTCTGACTTCGACGCCCTCGGGCAGAGGAAACTCAATCGGGTGCGAATAGCCGAGAGAGAAGACGATGCGCTTGGCCTGCACGTCGGCCTTGTAGCCGACGCCGACGACATCCATCTGCTTCGTGAAGCCTTCGGTCACGCCGACGATGGCGTTATTTGCGAGCGCACGCCCGAGTCCGTGCTGCGCCGCCAGCTCGTCCGACGTGCGCTCGGCCTGCAACTGGTCGCCGTCGAGCTTGAAAGTGATGCCCTCCGGGACGGGCGTCCGCAGAGTGCCTTTCGGCCCCTTCACTTCCAGCTCCCGCTCCCGAATCGTCACCGTCACGCCCTTCGGAACCGTGATAGCTTTCTTTCCAATACGAGACATAACAAAACCTCAGTGAGCAGTGAGCGGTAAGCGGTGAGCGGTTTTAAGCATTTAGCTGCTTACCGCTCACTGCTTACTGCTTACTAATAGATTTGTGCCAGCACTTCGCCGCCGACGTTTTCGCGGCGCGCGCGCTTGCCGCTCATCAGGCCGCGCGAGGTCGAGATGATGCTGACGCCGTAGCCGCCGAGCACCGGGCGAATCTCCTGCGAGCCCATGTAGACGCGGCGGCCGGGGCGCGAGACGCGCGACAGATGCGAAATCGAAGACGTGCCTCGCGCGTCGTAGCGCAGGAAAATGCGTATGTTTTTCCTGACGCCTTCGCCCTTGATGACGAAGTTGTTGATGTAGCCCTCTTCCTTGAGAATGCGGGCAATCTCCAGTTTCAATTTCGACGCCGGGATGTCCACGCGCGAGTGCTTGGCGGCAATCGCGTTGCGCATCCTCGATAGCATGTCGGCAATAGGATCAGTCATTACTCAAAACTCCAATAAGCAATCAGCTCTCAGCAATCAGCCTTCAGCCCGAGCATTCAAAGCTGAATGCTGACGGCTGATTGCTGAGTGCTTCTTTACCAGCTCGACTTGACGACGCCCGGAATCTGCCCTTGCAGCGCCAGCTCGCGGAAGCAGATACGACAGAGCTTGAACTTGCGCAGGTAGCCGCGCGGTCTGCCGCAACGCTTGCAGCGCGTGTAGGCGCGTGAAGAGAACTTCGGTTTCCGGTTCGCCTTTGCGATTAGCGATTTCTTTGCCATGAATCTTTAACCTAACGAGCAATCAGCTCTCAGCAATCAGCCTTCAGCCAGAGCAATCAGTTTTAAGCTGACTGCTGAGAGCTGATTGCTGAAAGCTTTATTGACGGAACGGCATGCCGAGCGCCTTGAGAAGGGCGCGCGCCTGCTCGTCGTTGCGCGCGGTGGTGACGATAGAGATGTTCATGCCGCGCGTTTTGTCCACTTTGTTGAAATCAATCTCGGGGAAAATCAACTGGTCGCGGATGCCGAGCGTGTAGTTGCCGCGTCCGTCGAAGGCTTTGGGCGAGACCCCCCGAAAGTCTCTGACGCGCGGCAGCGCGACGGAGACGAGGCGGTCGAGAAACTCGTACATCCTGTCGCCCCGGAGCGTGACCATCGTGCCGATGGGCATGCCCTGTCGGAGCTTGAAGGCGGCGATGGATTTCTTGGCGCGCGTCGTGACGGGCTTCTGCCCGGCGATGGCCGTCAGCTCGTCTGCCGCCGTGTCGATAATCTTGGCGTTGCTGATGGCTTCGCCCATGCCCATGTTGATGACGATTTTTTCGAGTCGCGGCGTCGCCATCGGGTTCGTGATGTTGAACTCCTTGGCGAGCGCGGGCGCAATCTCGTTTCTATAACGCTCTTTTAATCTGGCTGCCATTTTCTTTCTCCGGGCCTCATCTTTCGCCCCGGGTCTCGGCGACGCTCTCGGTCGTCAGGCCGTTTCCGGGGATGGGGCGCTAAATGCGTTTCTCTTCTAAAAGCTTCTTATGATTTGTCGAGCACGCTGCCGCGCGTCGAGACTCGCGTCTTCGAGCCGTCGTCGTTCATTTCGTAGCGGACGCGCGTGGGCTTGCCCGTCTGCGGGTCGATTAGCTGCACGTTCGAGATGTCGATGAAAGCCTCTCGGTCGATGATGCCGCCGCCGCGATTGTTCTGCGGGTTGGCGCGCTGGTGCTTCTTTTGCATGGCGATGCCTTCGACCTTGACGCGACCCTCGGCAGGCTTCACTTCAAGCACGCGCCCGCGCTTGCCGTTATCGCGCCCGGCGATAACGACCACCTGATCGCCCTTGCGTATCTTCGAGCGTTTTGTTCCTCTTGCTGCTGCCACTGTTAAATCACCTCCGGCGCGAGTGAAACGATTTTCATAAAGTTGCGCTCGCGCAGCTCGCGTGCGACGGGGCCGAAGACGCGCGTCCCGATGGGCGTGCCGTCCTCTTTGATGAGCACCGCCGCGTTCTGGTCGAAGCGGATGTAAGTCCCATCCTTGCGGCGCACCTCTTTGCGCGTGCGCACGATGACGGCGTTATGAACCGTGCCCTTCTTGACCGCGCCGTCGGGCGATGCCTCTTTGACCGTCACCTTTATCTTGTCGCCGAGGCTGGCGGTGCGTCCCGTCGAGCCGCCGATGCCCATAATCATCTCGACGCGCCGCGCACCTGAATTGTCCGCCACTTCCAGCGACGTTTGCATCTGAATAGCCATTGCTCAATCCTCGTAAATCGTCAATCGTAAATCGTCAATAGTTAAAAACTGTTCTTTCTATTTACGATTGACGATTTACCATTCACTATTTTTCTGCCTTCTGAACAATCTCGACGACGCGCCAGCGCTTGCGAGCCGAGAGGGGACGCGTCTCGATGATGCGCACCTTGTCGCCGATGGCCGCATCCATTTCGTTATGCGCCATAAACTTCGACGTGCGGCGCACGTAGCGTCGATACTTCGGATGCTTGATGAGACGGTCAACCCTGACGACGACCGTCTTCTGCATCTTGTCGGAGGCGACGATGCCGATTTTCTCCGAGCGATGACGGCGCTTACCGGCCTCGGTGCCGGAAGCGTTGCCCGCCTGCGAATCGACGTTCGGCGCAATCTCGTGCGCCAGCCCCTCGCCCGAGGGAATCTCCTGCGCCGCCTGCTCATCGCTCGCGCGCCCGGCCTCTTGTGTGTTCTCTTCTGCCATAACAACCTCAAATGATGAATGCGGAATGATGAATGATGAATGAAAGACGAAATGCTTTCTGCTTTTAATTCACACTGCCGCGTTCATCGTTCATCATTTATTTCGTTGCCTGCTGCTGCGCGCCGATGGCGCGCTGACGCATCATGGTCTTGATGCGCGCGAGCGTCTTCTTTTCGCGGCGCACGGTTTTGACGGCGTCCATCTCGCCGAGCGCGAGCTTGAAGTTCAGGCGAAACAGAGACTCCTTCAAACGCGCGGCCTCTTCGTTCAGCTCTTCGTCCGAAAGCTCTTGCAGGCGCGTCACCTCATCACGTCTCTTCATATCTAAACAGCGCCTCCTTCCTGCTCCGCGCGGGTCACAAACTTGGTTTTGATGGGAAGCTTCTGCGCCGCCAGACGCATCGCTTCGCGCGCCACGTCTTCGCTGACGCCCTCAATCTCGTAGAGAATCCTGCCGGGCTTAACGACCGCCACCCAGTATTCGGGCGCGCCCTTGCCTTTGCCCATACGCGTTTCCGCAGGCTTCTTCGTCACAGGCTTATCGGGAAACATGCGAATCCAGATTTTTCCGCCGCGCTTGATGTGGCGCGTCATGGCGATGCGCGCGGCCTCAATCTGCCTGTCCGTTATCCACGCCGGTTCGAGACATTTCAAACCGTACTCACCGAAGCTAATCGACCCGCCGCGATTCGCCACACCATTCATGCGACCGCGCATCTGCTTTCGGTGCTTAACCTTCTTCGGCATCAACATGATGAATGCTCACCTCTTAAATCGTGAATCGTGAATCGTAAATAGTGAGAAGACGAAAAACATCTATTCACGATTTACGATTTACCATTTACGGCTTTTATCCCCTGTCTCCGCGAGGGCGACGGTCTCCCCTGTCGCCACGTGCGCCTTCGCCGCCTTCACGCTCGCGGCGCGTGCGCGGGCGTCTTTCGCGTCCGTCGCCCCTATCGCCGCGCGTTTCGTTAATCGGGTCTGTGGCCGTGCCGCGCGCCATCGCCGCCTTCGGGTCGAGAATCTCGCCCCTGTAAATCCAGACCTTGACGCCGATGCGCCCGAAGGTCGTGTTGGCTTCGGCGAAGCCGTAGTCGATGTCTGCGCGAAGCGTGTGGAGCGGGAGGCGTCCCTGCAAGTACCACTCGCTGCGCGCAATCTCAGCGCCGTTCAGACGCCCCGAGACCTTGACCTTGATGCCCTGCCCGCCGAAGCGAAGCGTCTCTTCGACCGACTTGCGCATGGCGCGACGGAAGGCGATGCGCTTCTCAAGCTGCGCCGCGATTTTCTCGGCCTGAAGCTGCGCGTTCAACTCAGGCTTGTGTATCTCCTGAATCGAGACGAGCACTTCGCGCCCGGTGCGCGAAGAGATGTCGGCCTTGAGCTTGTCAATCTCCGCGCCTTTGCGTCCGATGATGATGCCGGGGCGCGAAGTGTAGATGATGAGCTTGAGGCGGTTGGCCGCGCGCTCGACATCGACGTGCGAGACGCCCGCGCCCGCGAAACGCGCCTTCATGCTGGCCTTCAGCTTGAGGTCTTCAAGCAGGTAATCGCCGTACTGTTTCTTCGCAAACCAGTGCGAATGCCAGTCTTTGTTATAGCCGAGGCGGAAGCCGTAAGGATGAACTTTCTGACCCACAATCTTCTCCCAACTTTATTCTTGAGACGTTGTTTCGCTCGCGCCTTCAGTCGTCGCCGAAGCGTTTGACTGAGGACGGGGTTTTCTCTCGCTCTTCGTGGCGGAAGCCTTCGCGCCCTGCTGCTGCGGTTTGCCCGCGCGGTCGGCAGCCTGTCTTCTCGAAGAGCCTTTGCCTTTCGAGTTCTTCGTCGCCGCGCGTTCGTCAGACGAAAGCAGCACGGTGACGTGACAGAAGTGGCGCTGCTCGCGGTAGGCTCGACCCTGCGGCGCGGGACGCATGCGGCGACGGTTCTTCGTCGGCCCCATATCGACGAAAGCGGCTTTAACCCAAAGGTCATCAGGGTCAACCACGACGTTGGCCTTCTCCGCCGCCTCGGTCGCATTCGCCACGGCCGAGCGCACGCATTTCTCGATGCTCTCGGCGGCGCGCTTCTGCGTAAAACGCAACACGGCCAAAGCCTCGTTGACGTTCTTGCCGCGAATCATGTCGATGACGAGCCGCGCCTTCTGCGCCGACCCGCGTAAATATCTCGCACTCGCTCTAGCTTCCATGACTCAAACCTCGTGAATCGTAAATCGTAAATCGTCAATAGAAGGCCTGCTGAACGCAGTTACCTATTCACGATTGACGATTTACTATCTCGCTACTTTCGACGACTTCTCGGCCTTCGTGCCCGCGTGGCCTTTGAAGGTGCGCGTCGGCGCAAACTCGCCGAGCTTGTGCCCGACCATGTTCTCCGTCACGTAGACGGGCAGATGACGTTTGCCGTTGTGAACGGCGAAAGTGAGTCCGACCATGTCGGGCGTGATGGTCGAGCGCCGCGACCAGGTCTTGATGGCCGGCGGACGATTCCCGCTCTCACGAATCCTGTCCACCGCCTTCTGCAAGTAACCGTCAACGAACGCGCCTTTTTTAACTGAACGTGCCATATCAACCTCAAATGATGAATTAGGAATGATGAATGATGAATGAAAAGCGATTTGTCTTTAATTCATCATTCCGCATTCATCATTCATCATTTATTTGACTCTTCTGTCGCGCACAATCATCTTGGTCGTGCGTTTGTTCTTGCGCGTCTTGTAGCCGCGCGTGGGCTGTCCCCAGGGCGTGACGGGATGGCGACCGCCGGAGGTCTTGCCTTCGCCGCCGCCGTGCGGGTGATCGACCGGGTTCATCGCCACACCGCGCACGTGCGGGCGCAAGCCTTTCCAGCGCGAGCGTCCGGCCTTGCCGAAGGAAACATTCTCGTGCTCGACGTTGCCCACCTGTCCGATGGTCGCCATGCAGACGACGGGCACGCGACGGACTTCGCCCGAAGGCATGCGGAGCTGCGCGTAGTCGCCCTCTTTGGCGACGAGCTGCGCGAAGCTTCCGGCGGAGCGAGCCATCTGGCCGCCCTTGCCCGGTCGAAGCTCGATGTTGTGAATCTGAGTTCCCAACGGAATATTGCGAATCGGCAGGGCATTGCCCGGCAGGATGTCTGCTTCGGGGCCGCTCATAATCGTCTTGCCGACTTCTATACCGACCGGCGCGATGATGTAGCGCTTCTCGCCGTCGAGATAGGTGACGAGCGCGATGTGCGCCGAGCGGTTCGGGTCGTACTCAATCTGAGTGATACGACCGGGCACGCCCGTCTTGTCACGCTTGAAATCGACGATGCGATAGAAACGCTTGTGTCCGCCGCCTCGACGACGCACCGTGATGCGCCCGTCGTTGTTGCGACCCGAAATACGCTTCTTCGGTTCGAGCAGAGACCTCTCGGGCTCGGCGTCCTGCGTCAGCTCGTCGCGCGTCAGGTAAGTCTGGTAGCGCCGCGACGGCGATGTCGGTGTCAGTTTCTTGATGCCCATAACTTTATCTAAGGATGAAGGCGGAAGGATGAAGGATGAATCAGAAAACCATTCGGCTCTACTGAGAGGCTTTCATCCTTCCGCCTTCATCCTTCATCCTTTACCCAATGGCGTCGCCGTACTCGAACGGCGGTTGACCTTCCTTGAGCGTGACGTAGGCTTTCTTCCAGGAGGGCTTGCGTCCCTCGAAGCGCCCGCGCCGCGCCTTCTTGCCCATGTAATTGACGGTGCGAACGGAATCGACTTCGACCTGAAAAATCTTTTCGACGGCGCTCTTGATTTCGGGCTTCGTGGCGCGGCGGTCAACGCGGAAGGTGAGCAGTTGCCGCCTGTCCTGCGATTCCTCTTTCGCTACCAGCGCCTTCTCCGTAATCACCGGCGACTTGATGATGTCCCACACAGTTCGCATTTACGCCGCCTCCTCTTCTGCGTTCTCGCCAGCGCCGTTTGCGCCCTCGGTATCCTCCGTCGCTTCCGCGCTCGGACGCTTCGAGTCGAGTCGCTCGGACAACTCTTCGGCAGCCGCGCGCGACAGCACTAGTTTTTCGTGATAAAGCAGGTCGTAGATATTGAGCGAGCGGCTGGAGACGACCTTCGCGCGCTTCACGTTGCGCGAGGCGAGCAGAAGGTTCTCGTTCTCCATCGTATCGACGATGAGCGTCTTGCCTTCGAGTCCGAGCGCAGTCAAAGCGCCGACGAACTCTTTGGTCTTGGCCGCGCCGAGCGTGAACGAATCGAGCACGACGAGGTTGCCCTCGCTCAAGCGCGCCGAAAGAGCCGAGCGGAGCGCACCGCGCCGCATCTTTTTGGGAAGATTATGCGACCAGTTACGCGTCGGCTGCGGGCCGTGAACGCTGCCGCCGCCCTTCCAGAGAGGCGAGCGAAGACTGGCGATGCGCGCGCGCCCCGTGCCCTTCTGCTTCCAGAGCTTGCGGCCTGAGCCCGACACGTCGCCGCGCGTCTTCGTCCCGACCGTGCCCTGTCGCGCGTTGGCCAGATAGGCTTTAACCGCCGCGTGAATCAGATGCTCGTTCACCTCCGCGCCGAACACCGTATCGGACAACTCAACGTCGCCGACCTCTTCATTCCTCAAATTGCGCACCTTAACGGTAGGCATCTCGTTTACTCCGTAAACGACGATGGACGATGGACGATGGACGATTGTTTGTTCTCGTCTATGGTCTATGGTCTATCGTCTATGGTCTATTTCTTCTTCTGACGTGCCGCTTTGCGGACGAGGACGACGCTGCCGTTTGCGCCCGGCACAGCGCCGCGCACCATCAAAAGGTTGTTCTCCACATCGACGCGCGCCACCGTCAAGCCCTTGACCGTGATGCGCTCGTCGCCCATGTGACCCGAAGAGCGCGTGCCCGGAATGACGCGCGAAGGGTAGGCCGATGCGCCGATTGAGCCCGGCGCACGCACATTCATCGAGCCGTGCGATTCGGGGCCGCGATTGAAATTGTGCCGCTTGATAGTGCCCGCAAACCCGCGCCCCTTGCTTTTGCCCACAACCTCGATGGTGTCGCCGTCGGCGAACTGGTCAACCAAAACCTTATCGCCCACGTTGAGATTGTTCTCCGCAGCTTCGACGCGAATCTCTTTCAGGATGCGGGTCGGAGGCACGCCGCCGCCCGTCTTCTCGAAGTGGCCGCGCAGAGGCTTGTTGACATTCTTCAGCTTGATGGGGCGGTCTTCGACCAACCCGAGTTGCACCGCATCGTAGCCGTCAGGCCCGGCGGACGACTTCTTCTGCACGACGATGCACGGCCCCGCCTTGATGACCGTCACCGGAGTGACCGTCCCGTCCGGCGCGAACAACTGCGTCATGCCGACTTTCTTACCGATGATTCCGTTAACCATCACTGAACCTCAAATGATGAATGCGGAATGATGAATGATGAATCACAAAGACCAACTGCTTTCTGCTTTTAATTCATCATTCCGCATTCATCATTCATCATTTCTTACCTGTCTCTGCCGAAAGCTTTAATCTCCACGTCAACGCCTGCCGGGAGGTCGAGCTTCATCAGCGCATCGACCGTCTGCGGCGTCGGGTCGAGAATGTCCATCAGGCGCTTGTGCGTTCTGATTTCAAACTGCTCGCGCGACTTCTTATCGACGTGGGGCGAGCGCAGCACCGTCCACTTGTTCTTGGAAGTGGGAAGCGGAATCGGCCCGGCCACGCGCGCACCCGTGCGCTTCGCCGTCTCGACAATCTCGGAGGTGGACTGATCCAGCACTCGATGATCGTAAGCCTTGAGTCGGATTCTGATTTTCTCGTTCAGCATGTTTTTCAGCTTTCAGCCTTCAACAGTCAGTCTTAAAGTTTGCCGCCGTCACCTGCGGCAGATGAGCGAGCCGCCGACAGCTACTCAATAATATCGGAGATAGTGCCTGCTCCTACCGTCCGCCCGCCTTCTCGAATCGCAAACCTCAACCCCTTCTCCATCGCTATCGGCGTGATCAATGTGATTTCCATCGCCACGTTATCTCCTGGCATCACCATC
>DASWNP010000032.1:0-6532 GCA_036399175.1 Pyrinomonadaceae bacterium
AAAAGTCGGATTGCCCGCGAGGTCTGTCCGCATCACCAGAGTATTGACGAAGAATCCGATGAGCTGTTCTATCTCCTGTCGGTTGCGGCCTGCCAGGGGAGAGCCGACGAGGATGTCTGTTTGATGGCTGTAGCGAGACAGTAGGGTTTGGAAGGCGGCGAGCAAAGTCATGTAGAGCGTTACGCCTTCGCGCCTGCTGAGGGCTTGAAGCTGCTGGCTCAAGCTGCGCGGGAGCATCTCGGAAGCGGTCGCGCCGTTGAAGGTCTGCACCGCCGGGCGGGGGTAGTCGGTCGGAAGCTCCAGCGCCGGAGGTGCGCCCGCCAGTTGTCTCCGCCAGTAAGCAAGCTGTTCGTCGAGCACTTCGCCACACAGCCACTCTCTCTGCCACACCGCATAATCCGCATACTGTATCGACAACTCTTCGAGTGGCGACTCTTTCCCCGTCGAGAAGGCTTCGTAGAGCGCGGCTACTTCGCGGATGAAGATACTGATTGACCAGCCATCCGAGACGATGTGGTGCATGGTGAGCAAAAGGACGTGCTCTTCATCCGAAAGCTTAACGAGCAGGCCGCGAAGCAATGCTCCTTCCGAGAGATTGAAGGGGCGCTGTGCTTCTTCGGTGGCGAGGCGTTGTGCTTCGGCGCTGCGCGTCGTTTCGGGTAGCTCGCTCAGGTCTGTGACGGGCAGATGAAAGCGTGGCTCTTCAGTTATCACCTGGCGGGGCTGGCCGCCGACGGTCTCGAAAGTTGTGCGCAGTACTTCGTGACGCCGGACGACTTCGCGGAGGCTTCTCTCCAGCGCGCCCACGTCGAGCTTCCCGCGCACGCTGATAGCCGAAGGAAGATTGTAGAAAGAGCTTTCGGGCTCAAGCTTGTCGAGAAACCAGAGGCGCTGCTGCGCGAAAGAGAGCGGCAGCTCCGCGTCGCGCGAACGCGGGACGACGGGCGGCGCTTGTATTTGCTCCGCCGCGCGCATCTCCGCCTCGATTGCCCCTGCCAATTCTTCGAGCGACGGATGCTCGAACAAACGTCTGAGAGGAAGCTCCACCTTGAAGGCACGGCGCAGGCGAGAGACGACCTGCGTCGCCAGCAAGCTGTGTCCTCCCAGCTCGAAGAAATTATCCCGCACGCCCACTCGCTCCACCTTCAACACTTCCGACCAGATGCCCGCCGTCAGCTCTTCAACCGCCGTGCGCGGAGCGACGTAGCTTTCAGACGCGCTCTTCGCACGGGGCGCGGGTAGAGCTGTGCGGTCAACCTTGCCGTTCGGCGTCAGCGGCAATCTATCGAGCAGGACGAAGGCCGAAGGAATCATGTAGTCGGGCAATCGCTCGCGCAGGTACGAGCGTAAATCCGAACTCGTCGGCGGCGAAGACTTGCGCGCCGCGACGAGGTAAGCGACCAGACGTTTTCTGCCTTCTTCGTCTTCCAGAGCCGCGACGACCGCCTGCTTCACCCCGGCGTGGAGTTTGAGCACTGCCTCGACCTCGCCGACTTCTACACGAAAGCCTCGCACTTTAACTTGCAGGTCGCGGCGTCCGAGATATTCGAGCACACCGTCGGCGCGGTAGCGCGCGAGGTCGCCGGTGCGGTAGAGACGCGCGCCGGGCTCGCTTGAGAAAGCGTTGGGGATAAATCTCTCCGCCGTCTGTCCGGGGCGGTTGAGATAGCAGCGCGCGAGCTGCGCGCCGCCGACGTAAAGCTCGCCCGCGACGCCCGCAGGGACGGGCTGCAAAGCATCATCCAGCAGATAAACTTCGGCGTTCGAGATGGGTCGCCCGATGGGTGGAAGCTTCGGCCAGTCTGACGGGTCGCCTTCGAGTCGGTGCATGGAGACGAGATGCGTCTCGGTCGGGCCGTAGTGGTTGTCTAGGATACAACGGTCGAGCCTGCTGAAGAGGCGCGCGAGGTGCGGCGTAATCTTCAACTGCTCGCCCGCCGTGACGACCTGACGCAGACTCGAAGGCCAGACGTTTTCCGCCTCGGCCACTTCGGCCAGATGTTGCAGCGCGACGAAGGGCAGAAACAGTCGCTCGACGCGCTGCTCCCGAAGTACGCCGAGGAGCGCCGAGCCGTCTCTGCGCTCATCCTCTCGTAGCAGTACGAGCGCCCCGCCCGCCGCCCACGTCGAAAAGATTTCCTGAAACGAAACGTCGAAGCTGAGCGAAGCAAATTGCAGCGTGCGCGCCGCCGTAGCGGCGGCCTCGCCGGAGCTTCGCATCTGGTAGGTGACGAGGTTGACGGCGGCGCGGTGCGGCATCACGACCGCCTTCGGCCTACCCGTCGAGCCCGACGTGTAGACGACGTATGCGAGGCTCGTCGAAGCAGCGTTGCGTTCAGGCTCGCGCGGGCTCTCTTCTTCGATTCTCTTCCAATCGGTATCGAGACAGACGACCTTAGCGCTTGTCTCCGGCAAACGCTCGGCGAGTCTCTGCTCCGTGAGCAGCACGCGAGCGCGCGCATCTTCGAGCATGAAGGCGAGACGTTCCTGCGGATACTCCGGGTCGAGCGGCAGATACGCGCCGCCCGCCTTGAGCACGCCGAGCACGCCGACGAGCATCTCTATCGAACGCTCCATCATCACCGCCGCAACCGTCTCAGCGCCGATGCCGAGCGAGCGCAGGTGATGCGCCACACGGTTCGCGCGCTCGTTCAGTTCTCGATAACTCAAACTCGCTTCGCCGAAGACGATGGCCGTGCTCTCAGGCGTGCGCGCCGCCTGCTCTGCGACAAGCTCGTGAATGCAAGCCTCCCTGGGAAACTCGCTCGCCGTCGCGTTCCACTCGGAGAGAGCGCGTCGCTCGGCTTCGGTCAGGAGCGGCAACTCGTTGATGCGACGCTCAGGGCTTTCGACCGCTCCCACAAGCAGCGTCCTCAGATGTTCGAGCATGCGGCTGACGGTTCTGTCGTCGAACAAATCCGTGCTGTACTCGCAGACGCCTTCGAGCCCTTCGGAAGTCTCTTCGAGCGACAGCATCAGGTCGAACTTCGCCGTCCCGCTTTCGACATCCAGCAGGCTCGCCTTCAAGCCTTCCAGCTCCAGTGCCTCCGAAGGCGCGTTCTGCAAAACGAAGAGCACCTGGAAGAGCGGCGTGTAGCTCAGGCTGCGCTCCGGCTGCAACTCTTCGACCAGCATTTCGAAAGGCACGTCCTGATGCGCGTACGCTCCCAGCGCCGTTTGCCTGACGCGCGTGAGCAACTCTCGGAAACTCGGGTTGCCCGAAAGGTCTGTCCTCATCACCAGAGTATTGACGAAGAATCCGATGAGCCCTTCAAGCTCCGCGCGTCGGCGGTTGGCGACGGGCGTGCCCGTGAGGATGTCCGTCTGTCCGGTGTAGCGCCCGAGAAGAGTCTGGAAGGCGGCGAGCAGCGTCATGTACAGGGTCGCGCCCGTTTGACGGCTGAGCGCCTTCAACGCTTCGGTCAAACTCTTCGGCAAACTCACCGGCAGCGATGCGCCGCGAAACGTCTGAACTCTCGGGCGCGGCCTGTCCGTCGGCAATTCCAGCACGGCGGGCGCATTTGCCAACTGCTCGCGCCAGTAAGCAAGCTGTTCGTCGAGCACCGAGCCTTGCAGCCATTCTCTCTGCCACACCGCATAATCCGCATACTGTATCGGCAACCCTTCGAGCGGCGATTCTTTCCCCGTCGAATAAGCTTCGTAGAGCGCGGCCACTTCGCCGACGAGCACGCCCATCGACCATCCGTCCGAGATGATGTGATGCATCGTGACGAGCAGCGTGTGCTCCTGCGCGCCGAAGCGCAGAAGTCGGGCGCGCACGAGCCGCCCGCGCGATAAATCGAAGGGCGTCTGCGCCTCGGCCAGAGCGAGGGCACGCGCCCGTCCGTCGCGCTCGCCCGGCTGAATCGTCGAGAGGTCTTCGACGTGCAGCCTGAAAGGCTCGGCCTCTTCTATCACCTGCACGGGCTCGCCGCCCGTTGTCGCGCGGAAAGCCGTCCGCAGCGTTTCGTGACGCCTGATTAGCTCGGCGAGCGTGCGCTCAAGCGCTTCGATTCGGAGCGCGCCCGTCAAACGCACCGCGCCCGGCGTGTTGTAGACCGGATTGCCCGGCTCCAACTGGTCGATGAACCAGAGGCGCTGCTGCGCGAACGAAAGCGGAAGCTCTGCGTTGCCCTCGCGCGGCACGGCCTTGAGCGGCGGCGCTTCCGCCACACGCCCCGCGCGCATCTCCGCCTCGACGAACGAAGACAATTCGGCCACTACCGGCGACTCGAAGAAACGGCTGAGCGGCAATTCCACCCCAAAAGCATCTCTGAGACGAGAGACGACCTGCGTCGCCAGAAGCGAATGGCCGCCAAGCTCGAAGAAATTATCCCGCACGCCCACTCGCTCCACCTTCAACACTTCCGACCAGATGCCCGAGACCATCTCTTCAACCGCCGTGCGCGGCGCAAGATAGCCCTCAGACGCGCTCGTCGCACGGGGCGCGGGCAGCGCCTTGCGGTCAGCTTTTCCGCTCGGCGTGAGTGGCAATTTATCGAGCAGGACGAAGGCCGAAGGAATCATGTAGTCGGGCAACTGCTCGCGCAGATATCTGCGAAGCTCGGCGACGTTCAAAGAAGATTCCTGTTGAGCGACGATGTAGGCGACGAGCCGCTTATCGCCAGGCGCGTCTTCGCGCGCCATGACGACGCACTCGCGCACGCCTCTGTGCGCGCCGAGCGTCGCCTCTATCTCTTCAAGCTCGATGCGCAGGCCGCGAATCTTGACTTGATGGTCGAGCCTGCCGAGATATTCGATTCTGCCGTCGGGCAGATGTCGCGTCAGGTCTCCCGTGCGATAGAGACGCGCGCCGGGCTCTCGGGAGAAAGGGTCGGGGATAAAGCGTTCGGCGGTCAGGTCGGGTCGATTCCAGTAGCCGCGCGCGACGCAGAGGCCGCCGAGGTATAGCTCGCCGGCGACGCCTGCCGGGACGGGCTGCATTCGAGAATCGAGGACGTGGGCGGTCGTGTTGTCGATGGGGCGTCCGATGGAAACGGCGAAGCGCAGGGGCTCGCCCTTGTCAGGCCAGTGAACCGAGCCGATAGAGCCTTCGGTCGGGCCGTACCAATCGTGCACCTGGAGCGAGAGACGCGAGCGCAGGCGTTCGAGAAGCTCGACCGGCATCGCCTCGCCGCCTACCGCCATCCGTCTCAGGGAAGCGGCTGCCGCATCCAGTCCCTTCTCTTCGAGGAACATTGGCAGAAGCGACGGGACGAACTGAATCGTCGTCACCTTGTAGCGCGCCACCGTCTGCACGAGATAGGCGCTGTCCTGTTGCGCGCCGTGACGCGCGACGACCACGCGCGCCCCCGCGAGCCACCCCGTAAAGGTCTCCCACACTGACACGTCGAAGCTGAGCGACGCTTTGAGCAGCAGGCAGTCCGTCTCGTCCAGCTCGAAAGCCGACTTCTGCCACCAGAGCGCGTTGACGACGCCGCGATGCGTGACGGCCACGCCCTTCGGCCTGCCCGTCGAGCCCGACGTGTACATCACGTAAATCACATTGTCCGGCACGACCGCGCTCGAAGGATTCTCCGCGCTCTCTTCAGCCCACTCGTGCGCGTCTCTGTCGAGACACAACACGCGCGCCCTCTCGACGCCGACGTTCTCCAGCAGGTGCTCCTGCGTCAAAAGCAACGAAGCTTCCGCATCTTCGAGCATGAAGGCGATGCGCTCCTGCGGATACTGCGGGTCTAAAGGCACATAAGCGCCGCCTGCCTTCAACACAGCCAGCACGCCCAAGACCATCTCCACGCCGCGCTCCAACAGAATCCCGACTCTCGTCTCCGGCCTCACTCCCAGGCTTTGCAGATGATGTGCCAGACGGTTCGCTCGCCGGTTCACTTCCGCGTAAGTCAGCTCCGCGTCTTCATAAATCAACGCGACCGAGTCTGGCGTGCTCTCCACCTGTCTTTCAAATAGTTGATGCAGGCAGAACGTCGAAGGGTACGGGGTCGCGGTCTCGTTCCAGTCGAAGAGTATCCGGCGACGCTCTTCGGAAGTCAGCAGAGGGAGGTCTTGCAGGGGCGTCTCCGCGTCACGCGCGACCGATTCGAGCAGCGTGCGGAAATGTCCGGCCATTCGCTCAATCGTCGCGGGCTCGAACAGCTCCGTCCCGTATAGAAAATGGGCGACGAGCCCTTCAGAAGTTTCCTCAATCTCAAGTACCAAATCGAACTTCACCGACAGGCCGACAGAATCCATCCGGGTCATCAGCAATCCGTTCGCTTCGACCTCCGCCGACTCCGCGCTTTGATAAGCGAAGACGACCTGAAACAACGGCGAATAACTCAAACTCCGCTCAGGCTGTATCTCTTCTACAAGCTTCTCAAACGGCACGTCCTGATGCCCGTATGCTCCCAGCGCTACTTCCCGCACGCGCCCCAGTAATTCACGAAAAGTCGGATTGCCCGCGAGGTCTGTCCGCATCACCAGAGTATTGACGAAGAATCCGATGAGCTGTTCTATCTCCTGTCGGTTGCGGCCTGCCAGGGGAGAGCCGACGAGGATGTCTGTTTGATGGCTGTAG
>DASWNP010000033.1:0-23278 GCA_036399175.1 Pyrinomonadaceae bacterium
CTTCATGTTCTACGGCCTCGCCACCAACAAACTCGACACCGGAAGCTTGCGCTTCACGCACGTCCTCGAAGACATTCAGAGTTTGAACGAGAAGGCCATGCGCGCCGTCTACGACGTGACGGCCATCAGCTTTCACGCTTACGCCTACATCTCGGACAAGTACGCGCTCCTGCCGCACGGCGCGAGCATCGGCGACAACTACGGCCCCATCGTCGTCTCGCGCGAGAAGTTCAAACCGGAAGAACTCGCGTCGCTGAAAGTCGCCGTGCCGGGGAAGCTGACGAGCGCGTTCCTCGCCTTGAGCATCCACACGCCCGATTTCCGATACGAGGTTGTGCCCTTCGACAAGATCATCGAGGCCGTGCAGGAGGGGCGCGCCGACGCCGGGCTGCTCATCCACGAGGGGCAGCTTTTCTATCAAGACCTGGGACTGCACAAAGTCTTAGACCTCGGCGAATGGTGGCACGAGCGCACGGGCTTGCCGCTCCCGATGGGCGGCAACGTGATCCGCCGCGACCTCGGCGCGGAGACGATTTCGCGCGTCTCGAAGTGCCTCCACGACAGTATCCGCTACTCGCTCGACAATCGCGCCGACGCGCTGGAATACGCCATGCAGTTTGCGCGCGACATGGAGCCGGAACTGGCCGACCGCTTCGTCGGCATGTGGGTCAACGAATTGACGCTCGATTACACCGAGCGAGGCCGCGCCGCCGTCCAGCGCCTGCTCGATGAAGGCGCTCGTTGTGGCATTATCCCGCACCGCGTCGAAGTCGAATTTGTCAGTTGAGCAGAGAAGGAAGAGGGTTTCTTAGCAGGCGGCGGCTTCATATCGGCTGCCTCCTGCTTTCTGTTATCCTCAATCTCGAAAGCTTTCGAGGTGAGGAATGAACACAGACCGGCTCGTAGCGTGCGTATGAGACGGTATCTTCGTAGTTGCTGCCGAATGTTCCTCACTCGATCAAATAGCCGAGCTGCGGTCAATCCGACCCGGTTAATGAAAGTCCTTGACAGCGCCTACAGTACAGCGTAGATTAGCCGCCGTATTTGCGGCAGTGTCTCACACTCTGGAACCGGGAACGCGTTGTCGCATTCTTTAGTTTTTATTACCTCGTTGCACGCTGTAGCGTTCTCTCTGACCGTACACAGTATCCACAGGCTACTCTAACCCGATCCGCACCACTGCGGCTTCTCACTGATGGGTTACTTCCTTACGTATCCCGTCATCTCGCGCTTTGCGCCCTAAACACGTCCTTTCCGTGAGGGAGCGTGCCCGACCGTTCAACCACCA
Source organism: Pyrinomonadaceae bacterium (assembly GCA_036399175.1). Lineage (GTDB taxonomy): Bacteria > Acidobacteriota > Blastocatellia > Pyrinomonadales > Pyrinomonadaceae > DASWNP01. The sequence goes on from DASWNP010000033.1 coordinate 1,289, forward strand.
AAAACTCGTGACCTCGGCCCCCGCCGAGAGAGTCTCTCGCGTGGGCTGAATGATTCGACTTCGGCAAGAGAGGAGTCGGATTGACCGGCAAGAAAAAGGAGCGTTATGAAAAGAAGGTCTTTGCCTGTTCTAATCACTCTCGTCTTTTCTATCTTTTGTCTTTTATATTTCGGACCTTCTAAAGCGCAATCAGCTCAGGAGACAACTCGCCTGTTCGATTTGATCGGCACGGAGAAATCAGCCGATGCGCAAGACTCCAGGCCGCTCGCCTCGATTGCCGGGGTGCGTGAGCAGGAGATCAGCGTCAACTTCGGCGACATCAATTTTGAAGCCGCGCAGGGGCTGTCAATCCCGCTGCTCGATGGGAAAGCGTATGAGGCTGTTCGGAGTGAGTCGGAAGGCTTTGCCCGGCTTGACGCTGACGAATTCACCTGGCGCGGGAAGATTTACCAGGACGGCTGGAGCGGCGACGTGATTTTGACCGTCAAGGGTCAGGCCATGTCCGGCCTGATTTATTCGCCGGGGGGCGTTTATGAAATCGTCCCGCAGGAAAATTTCAGACATCTTCTAGTTGAAATAGACCAGAGCCGATTCCCTGCGTGCGCCGGAGCGATTCCCGCAAAGACGGAAACAGAAAGTAGGGATGAGAACACACAGTCAACAGCCGACGTTCCGGTCGCTCCCGATGATGGAAGCCAGATTGACGTGTTGGTCGTTTATACAGCGCATGTACGCTCGGCTCTGGGCGGTACGACGCAAACTCAGGCTTTTATTCAACAAGCCGTCGCCAGCTCAAATTCAGCCTACCAAAACAGCGGCATCAATCCGCGTCTGCGGCTGGTCAGCACACTGGAAGTCAACTACAACGAAGCCGCCGGGACTTTAGATGCGGCTCTCAATTGGGTGGACAGCGATGCGACGGTCGCCGCCGCGCGAGACAGTGCGAAAGCCGACCTGGTGGCGATTCTCATTGAAAACGCCAGTGATGGCTGCGGGCTGGCGTATGTGATGCGCAGCGTCGGCGCGGGGTTCTCCGTCAATGCTTTTTCCGCCACCGCTCGGTCTTGCGCGGTGGGCAATCTCAGTTTCGCCCACGAACTTGGACACAATCAAGGCTGCGAACACAATCCCGAAAACGGCCCGCCCGCCAACTCGGCGTCGTACCCCTACGCCTTCGGGCACTACGTCAACGGCTCCTTCCGCACGGTCATGTCATATGCCAACCCGTGTACGTCAGGCTGCACCCGCCAGCCATATTTTTCAAACCCGTCGGTCACTCTCAACGGTTTTCCAACCGGCATCGCCGACCAGCGTGACAACCACCGCGTCATCAATAACACTGCGCTGACCATCTCACAATTCCGCGAGAGTGGTGGCGGCGGCGGAAGCTCCCCGAACCTCACACCCTACCAGCCCACCGGCTGGTCGGACAAGGTAGTCGTCTCCAACACTACAGGCACGAGCACCGATAGCACGCTCAGTACCAATAACACGCTCTACGTGGACTGGGCTGTGATCAATAGCGGAACGGCGGCGACCGGAGCGCGCTTCTATACCAGAATCCTGGTTGACGGGGTGGAACGTAGTGCATGGTTCGTTGACCCGCCGATGAACGCGAACAACTACGTCTACCTTCAGGACTTTTCTATCGGCACCTTGAGCGCAGGGACTCATACCGTGACGCTCGAAGCTGACTACTCCGGCGCAATCTCCGAAAGCAACGAGGCCGACAACAACTATACCAAGACCATCAACGTTGTCTCTCCTACTCAGCCTAATCTGACCCCCTATCAACCGGCAGGCTGGTCGGACAAGGTAGTTGTCTCCAGCACTACGGGCACGAGCACCGACGGCAGCCCGCTCAGTACCACCGACACGCTCTATGTGGATTGGGCTGTGATTAACAACGGCACCGCCGCGACCACCGCGACCTTCTACTCAAGGGTGCTGGTTGACGGGGTGGAGCGCGGCTCGTGGTACATCAGCCCTCCGATGAACGCGAACGGCTACCTCTACCTTCAGGACTTTTCCATCGGCAGCTTGAGCGCGGGAAATCATACCGTGACGCTCCAGACTGATTACACCGGCGCAATCTCCGAGAGTAACGAGGCCGACAACAACTACACCAAGACCATCAACGTCACCGGCAATGGCGCATTGCAATTCTACCCGCTGCCGCACCCGATTAGGCTGCTCGACACCCGCCCGGGCATGGCGGCCTGCGACACGCCGGGCGCGGCGCTGGCAGGCGGCTCTTCCCGCACCGAGGTCGCCGTCGGAAGCTGCACGGGCATTCCGGCTGGCGCGCGCGCTCTGGTCGGCAACGCGACGGTCATTAACAGCCTGACGCCTTCCGCGTCTGGCTTTATCACCCTCTACCCGAACGGAGCGGCGCGACCTACTGCTGCTAATGTTAACTACGAAGGAGGCGGCCCGGTAGTCGTCAACAATGCTTTCACCGCCGGACTGAGCGCGGGTGGTGCTTTCAACATCTACGCTCACACAGGCGTCCACCTCGTGGTGGACGTGACCGGCTACTACGCGCCACCAGCAGTAGGCAGCCTCTACTATCACCCGCTGCCCGCTCCGGTGCGCCTTCTGGACACGCGTCCCGGCCAGCCCGCCTGCGACATGCCGGGCGCAGCCCTCGCCGGGGGCGTGCCCCGAACTGAAGTGGCTGCCATCTCCTGCACGGGCATTCCGGCTGGCGCACGCGCTCTGGTCGGCAACGCGACCGTCATTAACAGCTTGACGCCTTCTACACCCGGCTTCATCACCCTCTACCCGAACGGAGCGACGCGACCTACTGCTGCCAATGTTAACTACGAAGGGAGCGGCCCGGTAGTCGTCAACAATGCTTTCACTGTCGGGCTGAGCACGGGTGGTGCTTTCAACATCTACGCTCACACAGGCGTTCACCTCGTGGTGGACGTGACCGGTTACTACAGCGATCAGCCCAACGACGCCAACGGGGCGGGACTATCCTACTACGGGTTGTCTGCTCCGGTGCGCCTTCTGGACACGCGTCCCGGCCAGCCCGCCTGCGACATGCCGGGCGCAGCCCTCGCCGGAGGCGTGTCTCGGATGGAGTTGGCTATCACCTCCTGCACCGGCGTTCCTGCTGGCTCACGCGCTCTGGTCGGCAACGCGACCGTCATCAACAGCCTGACGCCTTCCACGCCCGGCTTCATCACTCTTTATCCAACCGACACCGTGCGACCCACCGCCGCCAATGTTAACTATGAGGGGAGTGGCCCCGTAGTCGTCAACAACGCTTTCACTGTAGGGCTGAACACGAACGGTGTTTTTAGCATCTACGCTCTCACCTCCACTCATCTGGTGATTGACCTCTCCGGGTACTACGCCCCTTGAGGCGTCTGCGCACGCCCCCACAAAGCTGATTAACAATCGGCTCTGCGGGGGCGTTTGATAATCGAGGGTTGTACAGTCGGCGCTTGGCGCGGAATGACAACGGTCGTAGAATCCTCGGCATGCAATCTCCTTCGCAGCTCTACCTCGATCTGATGAAGCGCGTCTTGACGAACTTTATCTATGAGGACGACAACGCCGGCATGGGGCACCCGCCCCGCTTCGACCCTCACCTGCGCGAGAACGGTATGGACTGGCCTTCGCAGGCACATACGATGGTCGGGCGCAAGCGCCTCGACAACATCCAGTTCTGCGCCGAGGCTGCCCTCAGAGACGGAGTGCCGGGCGACTTCGTCGAGGCCGGCGTCTGGCGCGGCGGCTCCACTATCTTCATGCGCGCCATCCTGCAAGCCTACGGGATAACTGACCGTAACGTGTGGGTCGCGGACTCGTTCCAGGGACTGCCGCCCCCAGACCCCGCGCGCTACCCGCAAGACGCCGGGGACGAGCATCACAAGATAGACTTCCTGGCCGTATCGCTGGAGGAGGTGAGGAGAAACTTCGAGCGGTACGGGCTGCTGGATTCTCAGGTGCGGTTCCTGAAGGGATGGTTCAGCGAAACGCTGCCCGAAGCCCCAATCGAGCGCATCGCCCTGCTCCGCCTCGACGGGGACATGTACGAATCCACGATGGATATCCTGACGCACCTGTACCCGAAACTGTCGGTCGGGGGCTACTGTATCGTTGACGACTACAAGGCAGTGCCGGCTTGCAGGCCGGCCGTGGACGACTACAGGCGTGAGCACGGCATCACGGAAGAGATAGTCGAGATTGACTGGGCCGGTGTCTACTGGCAACGCCTCCGCACTTGAATATGTAGCCTCGGATTTAAAGCTTTCGCGCTACCGCCACCTTCGCCTTTTGCGCACCTCGCCGGTGAAGAAGTCGGAGGTAGAATCTCTTCAGCCCCTCATCCCGCCTGACTGCGAAAAGAAGAATACTTATGAGGCGCTCAAGCCGGTCGCACCGCGCTCTTTTGAAGCCCTGAAACGGATTAGACGGGGAGAGGTGGTTCGAGTCGGGTTAACTCTACAATGCTTTTCAAAGCTGGCAACACGCGCTCGCGCCGGGGCATCTGAATAGTTTGCCCTGTGGCGCGTTCGCTCTTCGACGTGGCCGTCAGCCAGCACTTCCCGGGCTCAAATTAAAAACGAAGGTTTATGAAACGCACTCTACTTTCCATCGCTTTCGCGCTCGTCTCGCTCGCAACCGTGCAGGCGCAGACGACAACGCAGCAGCAGCCGGCGTCGGCCTCCACTTCATCCGCCGCGCGGATTGATGTCGAGCGCATCGTGCGCTCTTTCACGGCCAAAGAGTCGGAGTTTCGCCGGGCTCTGAACAACTACAGCTTCAAGCGCGACGCCGTTATCCAGACGCTCGGCCTCGGCGGGCAGATTTCGGGCGAGTATCGCCGCACCTCGCGCTTCGTCTTCGACGACCAGGGCAACCGCTTCGAGAAGATTATCTTCTTCCCCATGCCGACCATTACCGAAATCGGCATCACGGCCGAAGACCTCGAAGACCTCGGCGGCATCCAGCCCTTCGCCCTCGAAGCCTCGAAGGCGCATCTCTACAACTTCAACTACGTCGGCAAAGAGCGCATCGACGAAATCGACACGTACATCTTCGACGTTTCGCCAAAGGTGATGCCCGACCCGAAGAAGACTAAAGAGCGCGTCTTCGTCGGTCGCATCTGGGTTGACGACCGCGACTTGCAGATAGTCAAGGCGCGCGGCAAGGGCATGCCCGAAGATAAGAACAACAAGTACGCCACCTTCGAGACCTACCGCGAACAGATTGACGGTCGCTACTGGTTTCCCACCTACACCTACGCCGACGACGAGCTGGTCTTCGATAGCGGCCACGTCGTGCGCGTCCGCATGCGAGTTCGCTACAGCGATTTCGAGCGGCTGGCGGGCAAGGTGAGAATCGTCGAAGAGGGCGAGCCCGGCGTCGTCGAAGAGCCCGCCAAACCCGCGCCCACGCCGACGCCCAAACCCTGAAAACTGGAAGGGGAAAAGGGGAAAGGGAAAGGGGGAAAGGGGAAAACACAGAAGAGTGTTCTTCCCCTTTTCCCTTTACCCCTTCCCCTTTTCCCCTTCGCCTTCTTCTATGCCGAGTTCGCGGGCGACGCTTGAGCGGACGGCTTCGGTGAGTCGCTTGACGTATTCGTCCTTTTCGTCTTTGTCTTCGGGGTTTGAGAGGCCGTCGGTCGGGACGGGCGGAAGCAGGACCATCTCGATTGTGCCGGGGCTAGCCGTGCCCGTGCCTTTGCCCATGAGCACGTCCGTATTCTTCATCACGACGGGGACGAGCGGCACGCCCGCATCGACGGCCATGTAGAAAGCGCCCTTCTTGAAGGGAAGAAGCTGGCCGGGGCGTGCGCGCGTGCCTTCGGCGAAGACGCCGAAGGAGATGCCGCTGCGGATGCGCTCGGTGGCGGCGCGCACGGTCTCGATGGCGCGCTCGTGGTTCGAGCGGTCAATCGCCATGATGTTGACGTAGCTCATGCCGTAGCCGAGTATCGGAACTTTCAAAAGCTCCTTCTTGGCGAGCAGGCCGATGCGGCGTCCTTCGCCTGCGTAGTAAAAGAGCGTCGCCGTGTCGAGAAACGAGCGGTGGTTGGAGACGAAGAGGTAGGTCTGCTGCGGGTCGAGATGCTCTCGTCCCCGGACGCGCACGCGGACGCCGCTCAGCCGCAGCCAGTTGCGCGCCCCGAAACGCGCCCAGGGGTAAACCCAGTGGCGACGCCCCGCCAGATAGGCGATGAGCAGCGCCGGGGGCCCGAAGATGAGCAGCAAGAGCGCCGCGACGAATAGAGACCACCAGTAATGCAGACGCCCGACGAGCGAACGCCCCGCCGCCCGAGGTGTGCTAGACTCGGCGAGCCGCGCCTCAAGCGCCGACGCTTTCGTTTCTCGGCGTAGTTCACGTCGCTCTTCAACCGACGTTTCTTCAGCCATCATTTCATTTGAAAGACTATCGGGATGCATCAGTCTTCGCTTCGCACCGCTCTCTCTGCTCTGGCCGCAGCAGCAGCCATTCTTTTATCGAGCATCGTTTCGACAAAGACGACCGCGCAGCAGCCGCAGCAACGTCGCCGCCGCGCGCCTTCCGTCCGCATCGAAGGCGGGCAGGCGTCGCTTCAGCGCGCTTCCCTTCCGAGCCCGCGCTCGGTGCTCGGCTTCACGCCGGGCGACGACCGAAAGGTCGCTGACTGGACTCAGATACGCGACTACTTCGCGCGCCTCGACCGCGCCTCCGCGCGCCTGCACGTCGAAACCATCGGCGAGACGACTTTTAAACGCCCGCTCGTCGTCGCCTACATCAGCGCGCCAGAGAATATACGCGATTTGCCGAAATACAAAGAGATTCAGCGTCGGCTCGCCGACCCGCGTCTCGTCCGCGACGAGCGCGAGCGCGAGCGGCTGATGCGCGAAGGAAAGACCGTAGTCGTCATCTCCTGCTCGATTCACTCTACCGAAGTCGTCGGCTCGCAGATGTCGATGCAGCTCGCATACGATTTGGCTTCGGCGGAAGACGCAGAGACGCGCGAGATTCTGAGCAACACCATTCTCCTGCTCATCCCCTCGGCCAATCCCGACGGCAACGACATCGTCGCCGACTGGTATCGAAAAACTCTCGGCACACCCTACGAGGGCACAGAGCCGCCCGAGCTTTATCATCACTACGCCGGGCACGACAACAACCGCGATTGGTTCATGCTCAACCTCAAAGAGACGCAAGCGCTGACGCGTCTCTTCTGGAAAGAGTGGTTTCCGCAGATAGTCTACGACGTGCATCAGCAGGGGACGAACGGCTCAAGGTTCTTCATCCCGCCCTTCTACGACCCGCCCAACCCTCACATCGCGCCCGTGCTGCTACGCGAAGTTGGGCTCATCGGCCATAAGGTCGCCGCCGACTTGCAGAGCGCAGGCCAGCAGGGCGTCATCACCAACGCTATGTACGATACCTGGTGGCACGGCGGCTTTCGCACCGCGCCCTACTATCACAACTCCATCGGCATCCTCTCCGAAGCCGCCAGCGCCAAGCTGATGACGCCCTTGAACGTCACCCGCGCACAGCTCTCCGCCGCCACTTCGCGCGGCATGTCGGCGGGCGCGCTCCAACCGGCCACAAATCTTCCAGACCCCTGGCCGGGTGGCCTCTGGCGTCCCGCAGACATCCTTCGGATGGAGCTTATCGCCAGCCGCGCCGTGCTCTCGATGGCCTCGAAGTATCGCACGCGTTACTTAGAAAACTTCTACCGGCTCGGCCAGCGCGCGCTCGACTGGAAGCCCGCGCCCGGGCGCACGCTCGCCTATCTCATCCCCGCCGGACAGGGGCGCGACGAAAACGTCGCCAAGATGCTCGGCGCGCTCGTCGCGCAGGGCGTCGAAGTTCACAGGCTCGAACGCGAGCTGCACGGTGTTCTCTCCGACAGTTTGCACGGCAAGCTTCACACGAAGGGCAGCAGTCAGGTTGATTTCGGGCGCGGCGGCAAAGGCACGTTCATTCGCTCGGACGATGCGGCCTATCAGGACATCCCGCTCGGCAGCTACATCGTCTTCCTCGCGCAGCCCTACCGCGCCAACGTGCAGGCGCTCTTCGAGCGGCAGGTCTACCCCGACAGGCGCACGGCGGGCGGAGAAGCCGAGCGTCCATACGACGTGGCGGGCTGGACGCTGCCGATGCAGATGGGCGTCGAAACCGTCGCCGTTCACACCATCCGCGAGCCTGAGAGCGAGCGTCGCCTCGCGCTCGTCCGAGACGAGTCGGAGGTCAGGCGCGACCTCGGCCTGAGACAAAAACAGTCGGACGCTTCGCCCATCTCGAACCCACTCACGCGCCCCGTCCGCCTCGCCCTCTACAAAAGCTTTACGGGCTCGATGGACGAAGGCTGGACGCGCTACGTCTTCGACACCTTCAACATCCCCTACACTTCCCTGCGCGACCGCGACGTACAGGCCAGAAACCTTCGCTCGCGCTTCGACGTGATTGTTCTGCCCTCGATGCGCCTCAAAGAGATTGTCGAAGGGCGCTCGAAGGAGACCGCGCCGCCTGAGTACGCGGGCGGTATCACGGAGACGGGAGTCGAAAACCTGCGCCGCTTCGTCGAAGATGGCGGCACGCTCATTTGCTTCGACGCCTCGACCGAGTTCGCCATCAAGCATCTCGGCGTTCCCGTCCGCAACGTGCTCGCCGATTTGAAATCTTCCGAGTTCTACTGCCCTGGCTCGATTCTTCGCCTCGACGTTGACGCGTCGCACCCGCTCGCGCGCGGCCTCTCGCCAAACGCCGACGCCTATTTCGTCAACAGCGCCGCCTTCGACGTGCTCAACACGCAGAGCGCACGCGTCGTCGCGCGCTACTCGGAGCGCGACGTGCTACGCTCCGGCTGGCTGCTCGGCGAACGCCACCTCGCAGGCAAAGCCGCCCTCGTCGAAACCACCCTCGGGCGCGGACGCATCATCCTCTTCGGCTTCCGCCCGCAGCACCGCGCACAGACCTGGGGCACGTTCCCCTTCATCTTCAACGCCATCGAGCGAAATGCGGAATGATGAATTAGTTTTCAGTTTTCGGTTTTCAGTTTTCAGCAAAAGTACCGCAGCTCTTTTCTGAAAACTGAAAACCGAAAACTGAAAACTGCTTTCTGCCTTTCATTCATCATTCCGCATTCCGCATTCATCATTTTTTGCATCAAAGCTCTGTCTGTACCTCGCCCTGTCAGCGTGTTATGCTTGCCCCGAAGGAGTCCGTAAGGCCATGAGAAAGCTTGCCGCCTGTGTTCTGCTCCTCTCCCTTTTCAGTCTTCAGTTAACGCAAACGCCTGCACAATCACGCGCCCGGCGCGTCGGAGAGAACGCACCGACGCCTGCGCCTGCGCCTGCGCCGACTGCGAACCCACAGCAACGCCAGCCGAAACTCGGCGGCGCGCAGACGAGCGACGGCACGGCGAAGCGTCCGCAAACGGGAGCGGACGCTTCGCGTCAGGCAGAGATGGCTGAGGAGGTCGGCGAAGAAGAGGTTGTGCGCGTCAGCACGGCGCTCGTCACCATCCCCGTGAGCGTCATGGATAGAAACGGCAAGTACGTGGCCGACCTGCGCAAGGAAGATTTTCGCATCTACGAAGACGGCACGGAGCAGGAGATAGCCTACTTCGCCACCGTCGAGAAGCCGTTCACCGTCGCCCTCGTCATCGACACCAGCAACTCCACCGCCTTCCGCCTCGAAGACATACAGGATGCAGCCATCGCTTTCGTCAATCAGCTTCGCGCCGAAGACCGCGTCCTCGTCGTCTCCTTCGACGACCAGATACGCGTCCTCTCCGAAGCGACCAGCGACCGCTACGCGCTGCGCGACGCCATTCGACGCACCCGCACCGGCGGCGGAACGAAGCTCTACGACGCCGTCGATTTCGTCATCAAGCAGCGCCTCGACCGCATCGAAGGGCGCAAGGCCATCGTCCTTTTCACCGATGGCGTGGACACCACCAGCAAACGCGCCAGCTACGAAAGCACCCTGCGCGACGCGGAAGAGCTAGACGCCACCGTTTATCCCGTCCAGTACGACACCTACGCGCAGATGGGCGGCGGAAACGTCCCCTCCTGGCCCGGCGGCGGCGGACGCTCGCCCTATCCCGGCGGCAGACGCTCGCGCTACCCCGGCTCTATCGGACGCTTCCCCTTCCCCTTTCCCTTTCCCTTACCCGGCGGCGGCACTATCGGCGGCGGAGGTGGTGGCGGCGCGGGTTCGAGTCGGGGCGATTACGAGCGCGGCGACCGCTACCTGCACGGGTTGGCAGACCGTACCGGCGGGCGTCTGCACGAAGCCCGCGACCTCTACTATCTCTCCCAATCCTTCGCCAACATCGCCGAAGAGCTTCGACGCCAGTACAGCCTCGGCTACTACCCCAAACGCCAATCCCAAATCGCCGAGCGACGCAGCGTCCGCGTCCGAGTCTATCGCCCCAACCTCGCCGTCCGCGCCCGCGACAGCTACACCTACAAACCCTCCGGCGCAGCCGACACCGCTCAGGACAACCAGCGCCGACAACAGCAGCAGCAGCAACAACCCGCGCCTCCCGAACTCCGCCGCCGACAGTTCATTGCAAACGATGAACGCGGAACGATGAAGGATGAACTAAAAAGAGATTGAATCATTGAATCAATGATTCAATCTCTCTTCCGTTCCGCGTTCATCGTTTCGCGTTCCGCGTTTCAAACTACCGTGCCGTCTTTGACGGTGGCGTTTTTGGGGACGAGGATGATTCGGTCGCGTATCTGGTAGGAGCCGTCGGGGGCGTCCAGATGCTCGACGCCGCTTTCGTTGACGAGGCGGACGCGCGCGCCGATGCGCGCGTTTTTGTCGATGATGGCGTTTTTGATGACGGCTCCCTCGCCGATGCCGATGCGCGGGACGCCCTGCTGAATGTCCTGCCGCATCTCTTCGACCGACTGGTAGTAGTCCGAGCCCATGATGTAGGTATCTTCAATCTGCGCGCCCTGCTCGATGCGGCTGCGCAGGCCGATGATGGAGCGGCGGATTTTCGCCTGATTGATGATGCAGCCTTCGCTGATGAGCGAGTGGTGAATCTCGCAGTTGTGAACTTTGGAGGGCGGAAGGTAGCGCGTGCGCGTGTAGATAGGCGCTTCGGCGTCGAAGAAGTTGAACTTGGGGAGCGGCGAGCACATATCGAGGTTGGCGGCGTGGAAGGCCGAGATAGTTCCGATGTCTTCCCAGTAGCCGTCGAAGAGATAAGCCTGAACGTTGCAGCAGCCGATGGCCGCAGGAATCACTTCACGGCCGAAATCCACCCACGTCTTATTCTGCGCGAGCATCTCTTCGAGCCGCGCGTAGTTGAAGACGTAGATGCCCATCGAGGCGAGAAACGGACGCTTCGCCGCTTCCTCCGCGCTCAGGCCGAAGAGCGACGTATCGACGCGCATCTCTTCGAGCGCCGCGCCCTTCGGCTTCTCTCTAAACTCAGTGATACGCCCGCTCGCGTCGGCCTTCAAAAGACCGAACTCTTCCGCCGCCTCTCTGCCGAAAGGCACGACCGAGACGGTCACGTCCGCGCCGGTCTCGTAGTGGCGCGCGAGAAACTTTCGGTAGTCCATGCGGTAGAGGTGGTCGCCGGAGAGAATCAGCAGCGTGTCGAGACGCCAGTCGGCGATGTGCGGCAAGACCTGCCGGACGGCGTCGGCTGTGCCCTGAAACCACTGCGGGCTTTCGGGCGTCTGCTCGGCTGCGAGAATCTCGACGAAGCCGTCGGAGAATTGCGAGAAGCGGTAGGTGCGACCGATGTGGCGATTGAGCGAGGCCGAGTTGTACTGCGTCAGGATGAAGATGTTGATGATGTCGGAGTTGATGCAGTTCGAGATTGGAATATCGACGAGGCGATACTTGCCGCCGAGCGGCACGGCGGGCTTCGAGCGTTGCTGCGTCAAAGGAAACAGTCGCGTGCCCGCGCCGCCTCCGAGTATCACCGCCAGGATGTTGTGTTCCCTCGCCATGACTCTTCACCACCTGAAACTTTATTGTCGAATGAGCGCGTCGAGCATAGACGCAAAGCGCCGACGTTTTCAAGGCGAGGGTGGCGTCTGCTTCTGAAACTTCACTGCGGGCTTAAGGACGGGCTACGGCCTGACGAAGTAGCCCTGCGGGTAGGCGAGACTCAAATCCTGTCGGCGAAGCTCGGGGTTGACTAGCTCTATCTTCACCTTGCGATACGAGTCGCCGCCCTTTCCATCCTTCGAGCGAAACGTGACGACGTACTGCTCGCGCAGCTCCTGCCTGATGCGCGCGAAGATGGAGTCAAGCTCGGCAGACTTTTCAGGAAAGAAAGCGCGCCCGCCCGTGCGCTCGGCGAGCCTTGTCAGAGTGTCTTTATAGACGCCGTCGTAAGGGAAAGTTTTGTCGCCGAGCCCGACCGCGTAGACCACCACGCCCGACTCAATCAACTTCCTGATGGCATCGTCTCGCTTGATGCGGCTGCTCGTATCCGACCCATCGGTCAGAAGAATGATGGCGCGCCGCGCGTCCGGCGGAGCTTTCGAGAGAACCTCGTCCGAAACCTTCCAGAGCGCATCCCAGAGCGCGGTCGATGCCCCGACGGGCGGCGCAGACGGAAGATTCTGCCCCCCGACGATAATGCCTCCGCGCTTCCATCCCGGCGGCGCGACGAAGCGCACGCGCCCGATGGCCTGACGCACCCGCTCCACCTCGCTCGTCAAATTCTGCTCGACCGTCATCTCACCCGTGAACGAGACGACCGCCGCTTCGTCCGTCTGCGGGCGCAGCACCGCATCGACGAACGACAGTGCCACGCCTCTGGCGACCGGCAACACCTGCTCCTGCGACGCGCTCGCATCCATCATCAAAACGAGCCGCAGCGCCGTGCCCGTCTGTCTTTCGAGACTCAAGACCTCCTGCGCCGCGCCCTCCGACACAACCCGAATGTCCTCGGCCTTGAGCGTACTCACCGAATTTCTGTTCTTATCCACCACCGTCAGAAGCACCCGCGCCGACTTCGCCTGCGACGCCTCAGCTCTGCCCTGAGCGAGACAGACGAACGCGCTCGTCGGCGTCAAGACGAAGGCCGTCACGGCCAGTAGCATCAATCTCAGCATCCATCCCGACATCAAGCTCGACACACGCGCGCGAACGTCCAACTCGACTCGCCTCCTTCTTACCACCGAAATCAATCGGCGACTCATCAACATGCGCCTCGTCAGTAAGCAGCAGCCGCAACGCCAGTCTTCGAGCCCGCCGCCTCCTGCGCTATCTTCACCCCGACGCTTGCGCCGATGCGGGTCGCCCCGGCTTCGACCATCTGCCGCGCATCCTCGATGCCGCGCACGCCGCCCGAAGCCTTCACGCCCATCGCGTCGCCCACCGTCCGGCGCATCAAAGCAATATCTGCCACCGTCGCTCCGCCTTTGGCAAAGCCCGTCGAAGTCTTGACGAAATCCGCGCCCGCGCGCTTCGCCGCCAGACACGCGCGCACCTTCTCTTCATCAGTCAAAAGCGCCGTCTCGATAATCACCTTGCATAGCACGCCGTACTCGTGCGCCGCCTCGGCAACGCACCTGATGTCGTACTCCGCCGCGCAATCGTCCCCGCTCTTCAAAGCGCCCACGTTCAAGACCATGTCAACTTCCTGCGCGCCGTCCAGAATCACGCGCCGCACCTCGTAAGCCTTCACGTCCGGCAGCGTCGCCCCCAGAGGAAACCCTATCACCGTGCACACCGGCACGCCCGACCCGCGCAGATTGCACGCAGCCGTCCGCACCCAGGCCGGATTCACACACACGCTCGCAAAGCGAAACTGCGCCGCCTCCTCGCACAGGCGCGCGATGTCCGCTTCGGTCGCCTCCGGCTTCAAAAGCGTATGGTCAACCAGACTCGCCCAGTCCCTCGCCGTCGCCGCCTCGCCCAGCACCAGACCGATGCGCGCCGCCCCCGCGTCCACCACCCTCTGCATCCGCTCCGGACAGCGATTGAAACACTCCGACGCACACCCGCACAGCGCCGCCTGCTCTTCAGCGTCGCCGTTCAGACGCGCCACGATGACATCCGTTATCTGCTCGACGAGGCGCTCCAAATCGCCGTTCTGTGAATATGACATGTGTTCAAAAGCTCCTCGCTCAAGTAAGAGTCGAAAAACTGCGTCGCTACCAGAGCAGCTTAACGGAATAATCTGAAAACACTTTGTCCATGCTCACGAGATAAGCCTCTTCCGCATCGGCCTGTACTATCAACAAACGGTCAAACGGGTCTTTATGGCGGGCAGGAAGAGCTTCGAGCGCCAGCACGTGCTCTAACTGAACGGGTAAAATTTGCAAGCCATTCGTCTGCTCCTGACCCTCTATCAATTCCCTTAAGGGAATCGTCAATCGCAGCTTTCCCAACTGAATTTTAATCTGCATCTCCCAAACGCTGACCACGCTTAACAACAGCTCGTTAGCGGCATCGGCTAAAAGGTTCTGCGCACGTGTCGAAAGTTTTTCCGGCTCGCTGAACCACCAGATGAAAGTGTGAGTATCGAGAAGCAATCTCATTTCGCGTCGCCTATCCAAAACTCGTCCGGCAGCGGCTCATCGAAATCATCGCTTGTCCATGCCATTCCTCTATGCAATCCGGCGACACGCTTTCGAGCAGAAGGAGCGAACGGAACTAACCGTGCCAGAGGCTTGTCGCCCTCGGCGATAATCACCTCGTTGCCTTCCAACGCCAGAGTCAGCAATTCCGGCAGTTGAGCCTGCGCCTCTTTCAAATCTACAGTCTTAATGCTCATGCTGGCTTTCTCTCCCAAGCAGCTACCTCAAACACGCGACGCCGACATCGCCGTTCTAAATCGCCGTTCTGTGAATATGTCATCGACATATTTGCTCCTGAAACTACTTGCGTCTCTTGCCCGTCTTATCTACCATCGGAATCTCTTCTGCGGGGATAATAACCACCTTCCCATCCTTCCATGAAGCGATGGAATTGCCCGCGCGCTTATGAATCATAAGGGCGTGCTCGACGGCGTTTTGCATCGCCTCGTCCACCGCTTTTTCCTCCGCGACGAAGAGGTCTTTTAAATTCTTCGACGCCACCTTCATTTCGCAGCCTCTTTGAACTGATGCCATAAACTCTCCTCAATTACCGATATAACAGCCCGCTTCCCGGCAGCAACCCGAAGCCACCGGCCGGAGATAGAATTATCATACACCACCCACGAATCCGCCAGACGGCAGTACAAGCTAAAGAAGTTACGCACACCCTTCTCGTAACGTCTGCGAATAATATGTTCCGGCACGTTATGCCCACCCAGAGATACACGCTCCTTGACGCGCTCTACAGCCAGTTCAGGACTGCGCAGCCAGATAAACAGCAGATGAAAATTGTAGCCCTGCTGTTTCAGCCTTCTCAGCCATGCTGCATAAGAGCGTGTCGACAAAGTGGTTTCAAAAGCGAAGCTACAGCCTTCATCCGCTAGTTGGCGCAAACGCCTGAGCATGATACGCCCGGCCTCAAGCGCAGCGCTCTCAGGCCGGAAAGCTGAAAGACCGAGCGCGATAGCATCAGCATTGACATACTCGGTCAGGCCAAACTTATCTCGCAGCAGAAACGGCGCGAGAGCTGACTTCCCCGCCCCGTTCGCTCCGGCAATGATGATAATTTGCGGACTTGGCACATTCATTTTCAACTTCGATACTGCCGCTCGACAGCTTCAATTTTGGCGACGCGCTTTTTGTGTCGTTCTTCGCTGATTTCCGTCGAGAGCCAGGCGCGGACGATGTCGCGCATTTCATCAGTTGTGATTGTGCCGCTCCCTAGTGTGAGGACGTTGGCGTCGTTGTGCTCGCGGGAATTTTTGGCGACTTTGACGGAGTAGCAAGCGGCGGCGCGAACGCCGGGGACTTTGTTGGCGGTCATGCAGGAACCGACGCCCGCGCCGTCGATGATGATGCCGAGGTCGGCGTGTCGTTCGGAGACGGCGCGGGCGACCGCGTGGGCGAAGTCTGGATAATCGACGGCGTCGGTCGAGTTTGTGCCGAAGTCGCGCACCTGATGGCCGAGTTCGACGAGGAGCTTTTTCAGCTCTTCTTTCATGGGATAGCCGCCATGGTCTGCGCCGACGGCAATCTGTTTAGAGGCGCGCGAGCCGCGTCGGGAGGTGCGGCGCAGAAGCTCGATGCGGCGCTCGCGGATAATGTCGGCGGCGAGCGGGGTGAGGCGTGCGCCCTCGGCGATGCGCAGGCGCGCGCCTTCTTCGAGGTCGCGCACGTCGTCTTCGGTGATAATCGTCTTCGAGGATTCGTCGCGCACGTCGGACTGCTCGTCAGCAGTCGCTTCCGGCCGCACGGTCGGGATAACGCGCGCGCGCGCCGTCTCTTCCGTCTTCACAGGCGGCGAAGACTGCGGCGCGGCGCTCTCGCCCACGGATGAGCCGGTCGGCTCATCTGCCGGAAGCGCGTTCTCAAGCACGTCGCGCACGAGCGCGCGCACGCGGTCGCGTGTCGATTGGTCGTCTGCCATAAGAATTCAAGCTTTCAGCATTCACCATTCAGCTATCAGCCCAAAGCTTCGCCTGTGTCTGGCTGAAAGCTGATAGCTGACGGCTGAATGCTTTCTCATTGACCTGCGGGAAAAGCTCTCTTAGTATGTCGCACCATCAGGCGCACACGCAAACGCGGCTCGCCGAGCCGTCGAGCTTTCATACACTTGGGAATCATACCCGGAGGCGACTTTGACTTCTACCGCACCGACCGTCTCGGAATTCAGCAACCCCAATCTTCAACCCCTCTTCACCGCCGAACAGATTCAGACGCGCATCGCCGAGCTTGGCGCTGACATTGCCCGCGACTACGCGGGTCGAAACCCTCTGCTCATCGGCATCCTCAAAGGCGCGGTCGTCTTCATCAGCGATTTGATGCGCGCTATCGATTTGCGGCTCGGCATGGAGTTCATGGCAATCTCCAGCTACGGCTCTTCGACGCGCACGTCGGGCGAAGTGAAAATCGTCAAAGACCTCGACGTGCCGATTGAGGGCAGAGACATTCTCGTCGTCGAAGACATCGTCGATACGGGGCTGACGCTCTCCTATCTTTTGCCGAACCTGCACGCGCGCGGAGCGAGCAGCGTCAAGCTCGTCGCCCTGCTCGACAAATGGGAGCGGCGCGAGCGCGACGTGGCCATCGACTACCTCGGGTTCAAAATTCCCGACGCCTTCGTCGTCGGCTACGGACTCGACTTCGCCGAACGCTATCGCAACCTGTCCTACATCGCCGTTCTCAAAGACCCGAATGCATAGAGGGCGCGAGCCCCAACCAACGGAGATTCAGATGAAAAAACTCTTCGCAATCTTAGCCGCTACTCTCGTGTGCGCCGCCGCCTCGGCGCGCGCGCACACGCACGGCCACCGTTCCTTGCAGGCCGACTTCTCGAAGGTCGAAATCAAGACCACGAAGGTCGCGGGCAACGTCTACATGCTCGAAGGCGCGGGCGGCAACATCGGCGTCACGGCAGGGCCGGACGGCATGCTCATCGTCGATGACCAGTTCGCCCCGCTCGCAGACAAAATTCGCGCCGCGCTCAGACAGATAAACCCCAACGCGCGCCTGAGATTCGTCCTCAACACACACTGGCACTTCGACCACACGGGCGGCAACGCTGCCTTCTCTACCGAGTCAACCATCCTCGCGCACATGAACGTGCGCAAGCGGATGGCCGTCGGCGCGACTGTTGCGGGACAGACCATCCCGCCCGCGAGCCCCGAGGCGCTCCCGCTCATCACCTACAACGAGGGCGTGCAAATCCACTTCAACGGCGAAGAGATTCGCGTCGTACACTACCCGGCGGGGCACACCGACGGCGACAGCATCATCTTCTTCACCGGCGCAAACGTCATCCACATGGGCGACCACTTCTTCGCAAGCCGCTTCCCCTTCGTTGACCTCAATAGCGGCGGGAGCGTCGAGGGATTGACGCGTAACATCGCGCAGGTCATCGCCACTGCGCCCGCAGGCGTCAAAATCATCCCCGGGCACGGGCCACTCTCGACCATCGACGACCTGAAGACCTATCACCAGATGCTCGTCGAGACATCAGGCATCGTACGCCAGCGCGTGGCCGCAGGCCGCACGCTCGAACAAATCAAGGCCGAGGGTCTGCCCGAAAAATGGAAGTCGTGGGGCACGGGCTTCATCAACACCGAACGCTGGCTCGAAACCCTCTACCGCACCTACAAGCAGAATGAAGGACGGACGCCGGGCGCGCTCCTGCGCTTCCCAAGCTTTTACGAACTCGACACGCGAGCGCACGCAACGCTCGAACTGAAGCGTCTCGACTAGACCGGATAGCGAATCAACTCAGCCAAAATTTAGACGTAAAAAAACGGGCGCGAAGTAAGTCAAAACTTCGCGCCCGTTTTTCATCTTCTTCGTGGCCTGAGCGTCAGGCCGTTACAGCTTTCAGGAAGCTTTCGCCTGCCGTTAACTTTAAGCCGAAGTTGTCGGCGATGGTCTGGCCGATATCGGCGAGAGATGCCCGGTCGCCGAGACGGACGCCGGGGCGGGCTTGTTGGCCGTAGGCGAGCAGGGGAGCGTATTCGCGCGTGTGGTCTGTGCCGCGATAGGTCGGGTCGTTGCCGTGGTCGGCGGTGATGACGAGCAGGTCGCGCGGGCGCATGGCGGCTTCGATTTCGGGGAGGCGCGCGTCGAAATGTTCGAGGGCGCGGGCGTAGCCTTCCACATCGCGGCGGTGGCCGTAGAGCATGTCGAAATCGACGAGGTTGGAGAAGATGAGTCCGCGCGTGTCGTCTCGGAGAGCGCGGACGGTCTGGTCGATGGACTGGTCGTTGTTCTTGGCTGTCAGGTCGCGTGTGACTCCGGCGGCGTCGTAGATGGAAGCGATTTTGCCGATGGCGACTACGTCGAGCCCCGCGTCGGAGAGGGCGACGAGCAGATTTTCGCGGGGCGGTGGGACGGCGTAGTCGTGCCGGTTTTCGGTGCGACGAAACTGTCCCGGCTCGCCCTCGAAGGGGCGTGCGATGACGCGCCCGACTTCGTGACGCCCGCGCAGGATGGAGCGCGCCGTCTCGCAAATCTCGTAGAGCCGGGGGACGGGGATGATGCCTTCGTGTGCGGCGATTTGAAAGACGGAATCGGCTGAGGTGTAGACGATAGGCTTGCCCGTTCGGACGTGTTCCTCGCCGAGTTCTTTGATTATCTCCGTGCCGGAGGCGGGCACGTTGCCGAGCACGCCAGGCACGCCCGTCTCTCTGACGAAGCGCTCGATAATCTCTGCGGGGAAGCCCTGCGGGTAGGTCGGGAAGGCACGCTCAAGAATGATACCTGCCATCTCCCAATGGCCTGTCGTCGTGTCTTTGCCGTTGGAGCGCAGAGCGCAACGACCGAAAGAGGCGCGAGGCTGCGGGTCGGGCGCGAGGCCGCTAAACGGTCGAGTGTTGCCGAGACCGTAGCGCTGCAAGTTGGGCAGATGCACACGGCGCGATTCGAGGATGTGGCCGAGCGTATCAGCACCCGCGTCGCCCCAATCGGCGGCGTCCGGCATCTCTCCCATGCCGAGGCTGTCCAGAACTATCAGAGCGATACGCTCGAACGCGCGCCCGCCGTTGTTTACATGCTGACTCATAAATTGTTCGACACCTTCTCCGATTCTCTTCTTCCCCAACCCCTAACCCCTAAACCCCATCTCCATCCCCCTCTTCACGAGCCGGGAGCTTGATAGCCTTCGCGCGCGCGCACCTGCGCGTCCTTGATGCCTTTGACTTCGACGCGGATGGTGCGGAAGCGTCCGTCGCGCGCTTTGTTGCTTGAGTAGTAGCCGAGACTGTACTGCGTGCCGATTTCGGCGGCGACTTGCCGGAAGGCCGAGCGGGCTTCCTGTAGGTCGGCGACGGGGAAGGTCTTGCCGCCGGAGTCGCGCGCCAGCGCGTTCATCTCTGCCCGCGCGAGGTTGTAGAGCTTGCGGCTGATGTCCATGCGCTCGAACTGTCCGAGGCGGCAGAAGTTTCCGTAGTCGGAGGGGTCTGTGTAGGGCGCGAAGAGGCGTCGGTAGCGTTGAAGCTGCGCGCGCGAAAGACGCAGCGTGCCGTCGTCGGCGCAGTCCTGAAGCAGGCGGTCTTCGACGAAGCCCTCGGTGTTGACCTGTATGAAGTAGCAGACGATGCCCGACTGTTTCAGACGCAGACGCGCTTCGTCGAAATCGGATGCGCTCGCCGAATCGACTCCGTCGGTCAGTGCGACGAGCGCGCGCCGGCCTCGCACATCTTCACGCGCGGGCTCACGAAAGACTTCCGAGGCGACGCGCTCCAAGCCGTCGTAGAAGGGCGTGCCGTTGCTTGAGCCGATGTTTTCGAGCGCCGCCTGCAACTCTTCGCGGTCGCTCGTCAGTTGTGCTTTGACTTCGATGGTGGCGAGGCTCTCTTTGCCTTCGCGCTTCGTGCTGAAGGAGAGCAGGGCGACGCGGTCGCCGGGGCGAAGCGATTGGATGAAGGCGTTGGCGGCGCGGCGTATGAGGCCGACTTCGGCGCGCGTCGAGCCGGAAGTGTCGAGCAGGAGGGCGACCTCGAAGGGCGCTTCGGTAGTGGCGAAGTTGGCTAGACGCTGCGGGCGTCCGTCTTCGTAGAGCGTGAAATTCTCCGCGCGCAGATTCGTCAGGGGTCTGCCCGTGCGGTCGGTGACGACCGCCGGGACGGAGACCAGCTCCGTCTCGACGCGCACCACATCGTCTTCGCCGACCGCTTCCGCCGACGGCGACGATGCCGAGCGCGAGGGCGTCGCGCCGGGCGTTGCCGGCGGAGCGGGCGAAGAGGACGTCGAGCCGACGCGTCTCGGTCGCTGAAGCTGCTGCTCGGCGGGGCGCGCCTTCGGCTGCTGCTCTTCCTGCGCGCGCGCGTCGAAGAGCGCGCCGCCGAGGGCGACGAAGAGAAGGAGCATGGCGGCGAAGGCGGCAGTCGCCTTCGTCGCGCGGCCTCTGCTTCTGCGGGGGGTTGTCTGTCGGTCTGGCACGGGCTTACACTCTCTTGCATTCTCAAATCTCGTGACATTGAAATAATAGCCGCAAACGAGCGTCGGCTAAAAGGAGAAAACGCGCTATGTCAGTCATCGGCAGGCTCGACAAACAGGTTGAAGACGTGCTCATCTCGCCCGTCTCGAAAACACGCGAGAAGCCGGAGAAAGTTCCTTCGGCTGACGACCGGGAGAGCGAGCCAATCGAAGAGGAGCGCCAAACCGAGACGACGCAAAATCAGAAGAGGCGCGAGAAAGAGACGTTGCCCGTCTGGATTCTATAAGGCGCGTCCTCTGCTTGACACCGCGCGCACGCATCTCTTAGGATACGGTCTCGCTCACGAATCGAATGCTGGTTTAAATCGAGCGAGCGAAGTTCTTTGCTTCAGGCATCGAAGCCGACCGATGCGCAGGCACGTATGTCAATGGTAGACGGCCACCCTTACAAGGTGGAGGTTGTGGGTTCGAATCCCTCCGTGCCTACCAGAGATAAAGCGCGTCGGCGAACCAGAAGGGCTTCGGCGGCCTCTTTGAGAATCAGAAGTTCACGCGGAGTCGTAGTTCAGTTGGTTAGAACGCCGGCCTGTCACGTCGGAGGTCGCGGGTTCGAGTCCCGTCGGCTCCGTTTTTATCTCCTGAGAATCAGGCACATGAGGCTGCTCTTTTGAGCAGCCTTTTGTATTTTCGGCGGATGTGTTTAATTACAGTAGCGGGTGAGAAGCTATGTTTGAACTGGAAAGTTTTTGTCATAGTTTGCACGGTCTGACGAGGAGCGAAGTGCGGGCGAGGTGTGAGGAACGGGCCAGTTATTTTGAGAGCCTTGAGCGCTCTTCAAGGCATGGGATGCGAGGTCAGGACCCGGCCAACGTGGAGTATGACTATCGCGGCTATGTCGAAGATATTCGCAAGCTGGAGCATTACATTTTTGGAGGCGAAAGCCGGGCCGGATTGAGCGTTTACGAGGCGGGGTTGTTTGAGGAGGTCGAAGGGCATATCAGGGATTGAATGTCGGGTTTGATGAACACGGCGAATATGT
>DASWNP010000034.1:0-62201 GCA_036399175.1 Pyrinomonadaceae bacterium
CGACAACACGGAGCACATCGTTCTGGCACAGGTCTCGGGCAAGATGCGCAAGAACTTCATCCGCATCCTTCCGGGCGACCGTGTCACCGTCGAGATGTCTCCCTACGATTTGACTCGCGGGCGGATAACTTATCGATACAAGTAAAGTCTGGGGTCTCGAAGTCTGGAGTCTGAAGTCAGGAGAGTCTGGAGTCAGACAGAGAACGCGATTGGCCGGGTCGGCTCGAAAGCCAGCCCGGCCACTTTTTTATCTCTGACGACGAATAAGCTTCCCTCAGTTTGGGTTGTCGCTGCGAGCAACAAGCTCAGTAGGCGAAGGATTGATAGACTTCCGTTGCGTCGTCGTCGATTGAATCGACGACGGGGTTGAAGCGCAGCAGGTGGCGGGCGCGCTCGGAGAGAGTTTCGTACGTGGCGCGCGGGATGCGTATGGAGACTTCGGGACGGAAGAGCCATCGACGGCTGTAGCCTAAAACGACCATCGGGCGAGGCGTCGCGGTGCGATTGGGAGTGCCTCTGTGCAGGCCGCGCACGTCGCGTATCATCACGTCGCCCGCGCGCAGAAGGATGGATTCCAGCTTCGCCTCGCCCGACTCGATGCGCCGCATGCCCTCCTCTTTCGGAATCATGTGAGTGGCGCGCGCCACCTCGAAGGGGCCGTTCTCGACGGTCACATCGACGAGCGGAAAGTTGACGGCGAGCTGGAAGGGCGGCGTCTCCCGTCCGGTTTCGGGAAAGAGCGGAGGGGTGTCGCGGTGTATCTCCTGATAGTCGGAGCCCAGTAGGGGCGTGTCGGTCGCAAGCTGGCACATGACGGCGTCTTCGCCGACCAGTCTTTCGACGATGGCGAGCACGTCGTCGTCCTCGTAGATGGCCGGGTCGGCGAAGGGCGCTTGGAAGGGTAGCGTCACGTAGTAGCGCCCCGGCCCTCGATTCTGCAAAGTGCCCTCGCGCTCGATGTGTCGCTCTAAAAGCGGCGCGAAAGCCTCGCTCCACCCTGCGAGCGTCCGCCGGTCGAAATGCTCTCTCAGCACGCAGAAGCCGTCCGCGAGCACGGCTTGCGTCAAACTCTCTCTCTCTGTCTTCGTGTAGCGACCTTTACTCATAGCCTCTGCTTGAAAACCCGCACGCTCCGGCACACGAAATCGAATCCCTCAAACCTCGCCCGCCGTCCGCAAGCTTCCCCCCTCGTCACTTCCTCCGACTCAAACGATTCTGCACCACGACGACCGCGAGCAGGATGACGCCGCGCAGAACCATCTGCCACCAGGGGCTAATCTGACCTTCGAGGTTGAAGATGTTGAAGATTAATCCGAGCAGGATAACGCCGACGAGCGTGGAGCCGACGCCGCCCTGCCCGCCCGTCAGAAGCGTGCCGCCGACGACTACCGCCGCGATGGCGTCGAGTTCCCAACCGAGTCCGGCCACAGGCTGCCCCGCGCCGAGACGCGACGCCAGTATCACGCCCGCCAGACCAGCCAGCGCGCCGCTCAAAGCGTAGACGCCGATGGTCACGCGGCTCACGTTCAAGCCCATCAGTCGCGCCGCCTCTTCGTTGTCGCCGAGCGAATAGACGTGTCGCCCGAAGCGCGTGTGGCGTAGCACCAGCCAGCCGAGCGCGAAGGCGACGAAGAGGATGATGACGGGATAGGGCAAATCGAGCACGCCGAGTTCCAGCTTGCCGCGCCCGAGTTCCGAGAACGAGAGCGACGTGCGCTCAACCCTGACCGTATCCTCCTTCGTGTAGGCGAGCACGAGGCCGCGCGCGGCAATCATCATCGCCAGCGTCACGATGAAGGGCTGGATGCGCGCCTTCGAGATAACGACTCCGTTGACGAGCCCGAGCAGGGCGGCGGCGGCCACTCCCGCCAGCGTCGCTATAAGAAGCCCCTGCCCGGCGAGGCTCGCGGCAATCACGCCCGCCGCTGCCAGAAGAGAGCCGACCGAAAGGTCAATGCCGCCCGTCAGGATGACGAACGTCATGCCGAGCGCGACGAGGCCGACCATGCTGTTCTGCCTGAGCACGTTGATTAAGTTCTCGGGCGGCCAGCCGAGGAAATTTTCGTAACGAAAAGCCGCGAAGACGAAGAGCAGGACGAGCGCGACGAGCGCGCCCTGACGTTGCAGAAGAGAGGTCAGCTTCGCGCGCACGACGCGCCCTCGCGTCGATGCCGCTTCGTCGATGGTGGTCGTTCCGGCCTGACTCATCAGCAAACCCTCCAGATGTCTCAACGATTCGGCGAGAGGCGAAACCAGTCGAAGCGCGCGGGAGAGCCCGGCGCTCCGCCCGCCGTCAGCGCCACGTGCGCGCCCTCGATAAAGCTGCCATCGACCGCCTCGCCCAGCTCTTTCCAGTCGCGCCCGTCCGCGCTGTAGGCGAAGCGATAAAGCTCTCCGTCTTTCGCCGTCATGCGCAGGTAGACGGAGCGCGCACCGGCGGGCGCATCCTCGACGGCGAGCGTGCGCGTCTCCCTGCCCTCGCGTCTCCAGACGGAGACTTTGCCGCGCCCGACGGCGATGCCGATTGACCTGTCGCGCCAACTGTAGGCCGACAGCCCCGCGCGCATAGAGAATGATGGGGTCGATGCTGCACGCGCGTCAGGCGCAGTTGCTCGCGCCTCAGAGGAGGAGGCTCGCGCGTCACGAGCGAGCGAGACGAGCGTCGTCGCAACGTAGTTGCCGGAGAGGATTCGGCGCGCGGCGACCGCCGCCGTCCACTCGTCCATGAGCCCGCTTCTCGACGATTCGAGGACGAGATGACCCGTCGCCGTATCGACGCGCAACGTCTGCTCGAAGAACATAGGCCACTGCCATTCGAGACCGAGACGCGGCTCTTTGAAGTCGTCGAAAAACTCCGCTTCGTCGTCCGCTTCGTCGATGCCGTGCGGCGATGCGGCGAGGCTCGTCGGCCCGCGCCCGGCGTTTATCTCAGGCCACCCGTCGGCGTTCCAACGGATTTCGTCCAGCAGCGCTTCACGTCCGACGTTGAAAGTATCGCGGCGGCGTCGGTAGGAATGATAAAGCAGGAAGTCGCGCCCGTCGGGCGTCGAGACGATGCTGCCGTGACCGGGACACTGCCAGTCGGAGTTGTCGTCTACGATTGGGTTCTTCGGACTCTTCTCCCACTTGCCGAGCAGCCGCCGGGAGCGCGCGACGCCGAGCGCGTAGTCGCAGCCGCGACCGCAGCAGGCGTTGCCCGAATAGAAGTGATAGAACCAACGCCCGCGCTTGAGAATGAACGAGCCTTCGACGACGTGGCGCTCCCACGCGGCATCGTTGCGCAGGATTTCCTTTCGCTTGCCGACGAGGCGCGTGCCGTCTTCGGTGAGGCGCTGCGCGAAGATGGAGGTGGGCACGTCGGGCTCGGCGTCGTTGCCGTCGGCTTTCCAGATGAGATAGGGCACATTCTTTTCGTCGCGGATGAAGAAGCCGTCAATTGAGCCGACGTTTTTCAGCTCCGGTATCTCGCAGACGAGCGCGCCGTGATCCGTGTAAGGCCCGACGGGGCTCTTCGCCGAGGCGACGGCGACGCAGAGCGTGCCCGTCTTGCCGCGCCCCTCTTCGCGCCGCGCCGTGTAATAGACGAGGAAGCGACCCCGGTCGTGAGTGATTTCGGGAGCCCAGAAATCGCTCTTCACCCACGCAGGGCTCTTCTCGAAGACGTAGCCGACGACGCGCCAGTTGACGAGGTCGCGCGAGTGCAGGATTGGAAAATGCGGAGCCCACGTGCCGGTCGTCGTCATCGCCCAATAGTCCGTGCCCACGCGAATCACCGAAGGGTCTGGAAAGTCGCCCGCAATGACCGGATTCGTATAGACGGCTCGCTCGTCTCCTCGCGTCTGCGCGAGGACGCCGACGTGCAGACAGAGAATCAAGAGCGACACCGCGAAGGCGACGACGAGATGCGCGCCCCCGAGACGCACCCCGCCCGGACGCCTCTTCAGCATCGCCTTCAACATCTTCGCGCGGAGCGACGATTGACTCTCGCACTTGCGGATAAAAGTCTCGCTTTCGATTCTCATGCGACTTTGGGACGCTGGACGTAGACGGCGACGACGATGATGGCCGCCTTAATCACCAGCGACCACGAATACTGGTAGCCCTTCATGTTGATGCTCGTCGTGATGATTTGCATGATGAGCGCGCCGATGAGCGTGCCGACGACCGTCGCGCGCCCGCCCGTCAGAGGCGTGCCGCCGACGACCGTCGCGGCGATGGCGTCAAGCTCGATGTTGAGGCCGATGTTCGGCGCGTCGCTCGCGCCCTGTCGCGCCGTCTCGATGAGACCGGCGAGCCCGGCTAAGAATCCGCTCAGCGCATAGACCGCCACCTTCGTTCGTCGAACCTTGACGCCCGCCAGGTGCGCCGCCGCTTCGTTGCCGCCCGTCGCCACCACGTAGCGCCCGAAGGTCGTCGCGCGCATCACGAAGATAGCGGCCACGACGACTAAGAACATCACGAGCACCTGCACCGGCACGGGCCCGACGTAGCCGCGCCCCAGATATTCAAAGCTCGGATTCGAGAACGGTATCAACTGCCCGCCGTTGATGACCTGTGCGATGCCGCGCCCGGCAATCAGCAGGGCGAGCGTGACGATGATGGGCTGGATGTGAAAGCCGGAGACGAGCGCGCCGTTGAAAGCGCCCGCGCCGGTGGCGATAAGAAGCGCGAGCAGGACGGCGACAAAGACGCCGCTATCGAGCGACGTGGCGGCGACAGCCGAGGCAATCGCCATCACCGCGCCCACCGAGAGGTCGATGCCGCCGGTGGCGATGACGAAGGTCATCCCCATCGCCACGAGCACTGTCGGCGAGACTTGCAGGAGGATGTTGCGAAAGTTGCTGAGCTGGAAAAAATTGGGGATGAACAGAGAGTCGATGACGAGCAGCAGCAGGAGCGCGGCAAACGCTCCGTAGGTTGGCGCGTAGTCGGCGATTTTCGACCAGCCGAAGCCCCCAGCCCTCTGAACCGTCCCTGCTGTATTCGACATCGTTTCCCTCCCGCTCCCTATTCGTCGTCGGCAGCCGCCGCGTCGCTCGTCCCGGTCACTTCTGTCGCATCGGTCTCGACGGGCGGCGGCGCTTCGCCTTCGGCCATCGCGTGAATGATGTTGTCCTGGGAAATCTCTCGCCCGCGAAGCTCTGCGACCGATTGACCGTCGCGCATGACGACGACGCGCGAGCTTCCCTCGACCAGCTCTTCAAGCTCGGATGAAATCATCAGCACGCCGAGCCCCGACTCGGCCAGCTCGTTGATGAGCGACTGAATCTCGCCCTTCGCGCCGATGTCGATGCCGCGCGTCGGCTCGTCGAGGATGAGAAACTTAGGATTCTTGCAGAGCCAGCGTGCGAGCAGAACCTTCTGCTGATTGCCGCCCGAAAGCTCTCTAATCTTCTGCTCGGCGCTCGACGCCTTGATGCCCAGACGCTTCATGTATTGATTGACTATCTCGTCCTGCTTGGCGCGCGAGACTATTCCTGCGCTGCTTAAGGCGGGCAGCGCCGCGAGCGTCAGGTTCTCGCGGACGGAAAGCTCGGGGATGATGCCTTCGGCCTTTCGGTCTTCGGAGAGGAAGGCGAGACCGGCGGAAATCGCGTCGCCGGGCGAGCGCAGCTTGAGTCGCTTGCCTTCAAGCTCGACCGTGCCCGCATCCACCTCGTCAGCGCCGAAGATGGCGCGAGCCGTCTCCGTTCGACCCGAGCCGAGCAAGCCCGCCATGCCGACAATCTCGCCGCGCCCCACGTCGAGTGAGACGCGGTTGAGCTTGCGCCCGCGCGTGAGATTCTCGGCGCGCAGAAGCGGCGTGCTCTGTTCGGTCGCCGCCGCAGCTATCGCGTCGTGATGGTCGCCGAAGGCTGTCGCGCCCTTCTTCTGCAACTCTTCGCGCTGCTTGCCGAGCATCAGGCAGACGAGGTCGATTCGCTCCAAGCCTTCGAGCGGTCGGGTGGCGACGAACTTGCCGTCTCTCAAAACCGTCACGCGGTCGCAGACCGTGTAAAGCTCGTCGAAGCGATGGCTGATGTAGACGACGCCGACGCGCTCGGCTTTCAGACGACGAATCACGTCGTAGAGTATCGAGACCTCTCGCTCGGTCAGGGAGCTTGTCGGCTCGTCCAAGACGACGACCTTCGCGCCGAAGGAGACGCCGCGCGCGATGGCAACCATCTGCCTGAGCGCGATGTTGAGTCTGCCGAGCGTGGCGGTCGGGTCGATGTCCAAGCCGAGGCGTTCGAGGATAGCTCCGGCGTCGTCGTTCATCCGCTTCCAGTCGATGAAGCCGAAGCGTCGCGGCTCGCGCCCGAGAAAGATGTTCTCGGCCACCGTTCGATACATCAGGAGATTGACCTCCTGATAGACGGCCACGACGCCCGCTCCCTGCGCGTCCTCCGGCGAGTTGAAGCTCACCTCCTCGCCTTCGAGGAAGATGCGCCCGCCGTCGCGCCTGTATGCGCCCGTCATAATCTTAATCAGCGTGGACTTGCCCGCGCCGTTCTCGCCGACGAGCGAATGCACCTCCCCGTGCCGCAGCTCGAAACTCACGCCGTCCAGAGCCACGTTGCCCGAGAAGACCTTCGTGATGCCCTCCATGCGGAGGAGTGGTTCGCTGTTCATAAAAAAGTCTGGAGTCTCGGAGTCTGGAGTCTAAAGTCTGGAGTCTGGAGTCCGGAGTCTAAAGTCGAAAGACAGGAGATGTTTTGGTTTTGACTCCAGACTTCGAGACTCCAGACTCCAGACTTGCTAATAGGCTTCGTTGACGAACTGGGCGGCGTTCGAGGCGTCGAAGAACTTGTCGGGGACGATAATCTTGGGCTCGATTTTTTCGCCGCGCAGGTGTTTCTCCAGCGTATCGAAGGCGATGGGGCCGAAGCGCGGGTTGCACTCGACCGTCGCGTTCATCTCGCCCCGGACGATGGCTTCGAGGGCAGACTTTTGTCCGTCAACGGAGACGACGAGCACGTCTTTGCCGGGCTGGCGTCCGGCGGCCTTGAGCGCCTGAATCGCGCCGAGCGCCATCTCGTCGTTGTGCGTGTAGACGGCGGTGATGTTCGCGCCGTGCGCCTGTATGAGATTTTCCATCACCTTCTGCCCTTCGGCGCGCGTGAAGTTGGCGGGCTGGGAGGCGAGGATTCTAATATCGGGGCTCGCCTTGATTGCTTCGGCGAACCCGTCGTGGCGGTCGCGCGCGACAGAAGAATTGGGAGTGCCGAGCAGCTCGATGACTCCGGCCTTGCCCCCCGACTGTTTGACGAGCCACTCGCCAGCGCGCCTGCCCTCTTCGACGAAGTTCGAGCCGATAAAGGTGACGTAGTCTTCGCCCGCCCTGCCTTCAACCTCCCGGTCGATGAGGAAGACGGGAATCTTCGCTTCCTTCGCCGACTGTAAAGCCAGCTCGAAGCCTTTGGCTTCGCGCGGCGCGAGGAAGATGGCATCGACGCGCTGGGCGATGAGGTCTTCCACGTCGGAGACCTGCTTGGCCGTCTGTCCCTGCGCGTCGGTGTAGACAAGCTCGAAGCGGTCGGCGCGTTTGGCCGCTTCGTCCTGTATGCTCTTGGTCTCGGCGATGCGCCACGGCCCGTTGTTCTCCATCTGCGAGAAGCCGACGCGAATTTTGCCGGTCTTCTTCGTCGCAGCGCCGCCGGTGTCGCTCGCCGTGCCGTCGCCGCCCGCAGTGCCTCCACCTCCGCCGCCTTCCTTGCGGCAACCGCCGAGCGCGAGCAACATGAGAGCGACCGTCAGCAGAGCGCAGAAGAAGCCCCGCCTTCCTTTGTCGAATGAGTTCATAATTTTTCCTCTCCGGTCTCCAAGAGTCCCTGACAAAAGCAATTCAAACAGGGATGGACAGGGTAAAGACAAATGATGAATGCGGAATGCGGAATGATGAATTAAAGAAGAACTGCTTTCTGCTTTTCATTCCGCATTCATCATTCCTAATTCATCATTTCTGTTCTTCCTGTCCATCCCTGTTAATTCTTTTCCTGAGTCTCTGAATCTTCCATTGGTTTTGTGAAACGCTCTAAATTCGTTTCTCGAAAATTTCAACGCAGAGGCTCGACGCGCAGGAAGCCGAAGCGCCCGCTCGCGCCGGGTGCGCCGCCCGCCGTCAGGGCGACGCGCACGCCTCTATCCCAGGGCGGCAGGTAGCTTCCGTCAATCTCTTCGCCCGCATCCATCCAGCGACGCCCGTCGCGGCTCGCGGCGAAGCGATAGCGATGGCCTTCGCGCGCCGTCATGCGGAGGTAGACGGATGAAGCGGATGCTAAATCGACGTTGGCAAGCGTGCGCTGCTCGTTCTTCTCCCGACGCCAGACTTGAACTCTGCCGCCTGCGCCGACCGATGCGCCGATAGCGTTCTCCGCGTCGCCGTAGGCCGAGAGCCCTGCGAGCGCGCCCGCCGCGAGGCCGCGCGCATCGACCATCGTCGTCGCCGTATAGTCGCCGCGAGTGGTCGGGCGTGCCAGCACGGCTGCGATTGGACTATCAGCCTGTGCAGACGCGGGCGCGAGCGTGAGCCAGCCCTGACGCATGGGGTCGATTCTCACAGTCGGCTCGTTGGCCTGCGGCCATTGCCAGACGGGTTGGAGGCGAGCGCTGTTGAAGTCGTCGAAGAAGGCATGTTCGAGCCCCCGCCAACTGTTGCGAGCGGTGGTGAGCGTGCCGCCGGGGCCGCGCCCGTCGTTGATGGTCGGCCAGCCGTCGGCGTTCCAACGGATTTCGTCGAGCATCCCCTGACGCCCGACGTAGACGAAATCCTTCGGGTGATAAGCGTGATAGAGAAAGTAGTCGCGCCCGCGCTCGTCTGTCACGACCGTACCGTGACCCGGACACTTCCACGCCTCGTTGGCTGCGAGAATCGGGTTGGCAGGGTTCTTCTCCCAGGGGCCGAGAAGCTTTCGGGAGCGCGCGACGCCGACGGCGTAGTTGCACTCGCGCGCGCAGCAGAAGTTGCCGGAGTAGAACATGTAGAACCAGCCGTTGCGACGCACGATGGCCGGGCCTTCGACGAGATCGCCGTAAGGCAGCGTCGCGTGTTTCTCCCACGCCTGGTCGTTGCGCATGATTTCTTTGCGCTCGCCGATGAGGCGCGTGCCGTCGGGCGAAAGGCGCTGCGCCCAGATGGGCGTCGGCTTGCTGACGCTGTTGCCGTCCTCTTTCCAGAGCAGGTAGCGCTGGCCGTTTTCGTCGTCTACGGGGAAGCCGTCAATCGAGCCGACCTCCTGGCAAACGAGCGTGCCGTGATCCCTGTAAGGCCCTGCCGGGTTGTTCGAGGTGGCGACGGCGACGCAGAGCGGCCCGTCCTTCTTGCGCGCGACGTAGTAGATGTAGAAGCGCCCGCGATACTGCGAGATTTCGGGAGCCCAGTAGCTGCCGACAGACCATGCGGGGCGTTTCTGAAAGACCGCGCCGACCGTTCGCCAATGGACGAGGTCGCGCGAGTGGAGCAGCGGAAATTCGGGAGCCCACTCGGAGGTGGTGGCCGTCGCCCAGTAGTCGCGCCCGACGCGTATCACTGAGGGGTCTGGATAATCTCCGGCCATGACGGGATTCGCGCGCGGCGCGCGGCGCTGCGCCGACGCGGTCGAAGAGAAAGCGGCGACGATGCAGACGACGAGCGCCAGCATCCTCCGGCTTCGCAGCGCCCTCCGGCGCAGACTCGGAAGCGAGACGTTTGTTGTCGTCGCGCGTGAGACGCTTTTAGCGGCGCGGTTAGTTTCGGCGCTGAAAGCTCCGGCGCGGGCGGGTTCGGCACTGATAGCTTCGCTGGTATGAATAACTTCGCTTGTGCGGTTTGTCTGTCGCATCTTTTGTTCCTTCGGTTCGTTCCTGAAGCCGAGACGTGCGCTGAAGCGCGCTTCTTATCCGCGTGCGCCGCTCGGCGTGGCTGTGCTCGGGGTCGCAAGTGGCTCGCCCGCGTCGGGCGGCGCGGCGGCGGTCGAGCCGCGCATGACGAGATGAGTCGGAATGTGTATCTCGACTCCCTTCTGCTCCGGGTGCGAGATGGTCTCGAAGAGAGCTTCGACGGCGCGGCGTCCAAGCTCGTCGCGCGGCAGGCAGATAGTCGTCAGAGGCGGGTTGGCGAGCGCGGCGAAAGCCACGTCGTCGAAGCCGACGATAGAGATGTCGCGCGGAACTTCCAGACCCGCTTCGCGAAACTCGGCCAGAGCGCCGAGCGCCATCATGTCGTTGGCGGCGATGATGGCCGTCGGCCTTCGGCTGCCCGCGTCGAGAATCTCGCGCGCCGCCCTCTGCCCGCCTTCAAGCTGGAAGTCACCCTGATAAATTCTCAAAGGCGCATGGGGAAGATACCCCTTGAGCGCATCGCGGAAGGCTTCGAGGCGACGCGCGACAGAGCGCAGATGCTCGGGGCCGCTGATGAAGGCAATGTCACGGTGCCCGAGCGCGACGAGATGACTCACGGCCTCTTCTATCCCCGTCGCATAGTCCACGCAGAGGTTGCTCATGTGGAGGTCGGGCTCGCCGAGGTCGAGGAAGACGACCGAGACTTTTTGGCGAGCCAGCTCGTCGATGAGCGCGGGGTCAAGCTCGGAGGTCATCAGGGCGACGCCCGCCACCTTGCGCTCGATGAGTCGCCTGACGTAATGCGACGTGCGCTCGGCGTCGTAGTTCGTGTTCGAGAGCACCACGTCGTAGCCGTGCTCGTAGGCCGCCGTCTCGATGCTCTTGACCAGCTCGGGGAAGAAGGGATTGGCGATGTCGGAGATGAGCAGGCCGATTATCTGGCTGCGCCCCGATGCGAGGCTGCGCGCGTGCGCGTTCGGGTAGTAGCCGCACAGCTCGACGGCTTCGAGCACGCGCGCGCGCACTTCCTCCGAGACGAATCTCGTGTTGTTGATGACGTGCGACACGGTCGCGGTCGAAACACCCGCCGTGCGCGCCACTTCACGGATGCTACTCATAAAATCAAATGCGGAATGATGAATGCGGAATGATGAATGAAAAGCAGAAAGCAGTTTGTCTTTCCATTCATCATTCCGCATTCATCATTCATCATTTCTTATCTCTCCCGCTCCGTCGCCGGCCTCGGAGACGAAGATTTTGGGGCGGAGGCCGGTGCGCTCATGGTAAAGGGCATCGATAGTCTGCTTGAAATCTTCGAGGGCGGCGCGGCGGACGAGGCTGACGGTCGAGCCGCCGAAGCCGCCGCCGGTCATGCGCGAGCCGAGGACGCCGTCGCCTAAGCTGCGCGCTATCTCGACGAGCGTGTCGAGTTCCCGGCAGCTCACTTCGTAGTCGTCGCGCAGCGAATCGTGCGAGCGGTTCATCAGCGCGCCTGCTCGGGCGAGATCGCCACTGGCGAAGGCGTCGGCTGCGCTGAGCGTCCGTTCGTTTTCGGTGACGACGTGGCGACACCTTCGACGGATGGGCTCGGGCAGTTGCCCTTCGTGTCGCTCGAAGTCGGCGACCGACACGTCGCGCAGGTGCGTGATGTCGTGCAGGCTCTCGCGCAAAAGCTCGACGCCGCGCTCGCACTCCGCGCGTCGCGTGTTGTATTCGGAAGATGCAAGCTCGTGACGGACGGTCGAGTCGCAGATGGCGACAACCGTCTCCGTCGTGTCGAGCGGGATGGACTTGGCGTCGAGCGTGCGACAGTCTATCAAAAGCGCGTGGCGCGCGCGCCCGAGCGCGGCGATGAACTGATCCATGATGCCGACCTTCGCGCCGACGTAGGTGTGCTCGGCCTCCTGCCCGGCGAGCGCAAGCTGCACGCGGTCAACCTCTATCCCGGCGAGGCTCGCCAGCGCGAGCCCGGCGGAGACTTCGAGCGCGGCGGAAGAAGAGAGTCCTGAGCCGGGCGGAACGTCGGAGTTAATCAGCATATCTGCTCCGACGAGTCGCAGGCCGCGCCCCTTGAGCGCCTGCGCCACTCCTTCGACGTAATCCATCCAGTGGCCGCGTCGGGGCTCGCCCGGCTTGTCTAAATCAAACTCCGCGCCGTTCCGGCTGTTCAGCGAATAGAGACGGACGCGGCTGTCAGGGCGCGCGGCGGCGGCGACAATCGTCTCGCGGTCGATAGCCATCGGGAGGACGAAGCCGCCGTTGTAGTCCGTGTGCTCGCCGATGAGATTGACGCGACCGGGCGCGCGGAAGAGACGGGGCGCACGACCGTAGCGCTCCTCGAACTCGCGTCTGAGTGGCTCGCGCTCGATCAACTCGGCTTCCTCCAGACGACTTCCTCGAAGTGGCCGCGAAGCTCTGCGGCCTTCTCTTCGGCCAGCGTGTCGTTGATGAACATGCCCGCTCCGGTTTCGCTTCCGGCCAGATACTTCAATTTCGTCGCCGTGCGAAGCGGCGGGTAAAACTCGATGTGAAAGTGATAGTAGTCGTAGCTCTGCCCGTCGGTCGGTCGCTGGTGCAAGACCATCATGTAGGGGAAAGAGAGATTGAAGAGCTTGTCGAAGGCGACGAGCACGGCCTTGAGCAACGCGGCGAGGTCGCGCTGCTCTTCGACGCTCATGTCCGTGAGCGCCTGGAGGTGTCGGCGCGAGCTGATGTGGACTTCGTAGGGGTAGCGCGCGAAGAAAGGGATGTAGGCGATGAACGACTCGTTCTCGGAGACGACTCTGCGCCCGTCGCGGCGCTCTTCGGCGACGATGTCGCAGAGCAGGCAGCGCCCGGTCTTATCGTTGTGTGCGCGCGACTGCTCAAGCTCGCGTGCGACGCGCGGCGGCGTGAAAGGGTAGGCGTAAATCTGCCCGTGCGGGTGATGGAGCGTGACGCCGATGGCCTCGCCCTTGTTCTCGAAGGCGAAGACGTAATCGACGAAGGGCAGCGCGCCGAGTTCGCGGAAGCGGTCAGTCCAGACCTGCACGAGCTTGTAAATCTGTTCGACCGGCTCGGCGGCCAGAGTCGAAGTGTGTCGCGGGCTGTAGAGCACGACTTCGCAGACGCCCTGCCCCGGTCGGACGGGGTAAAGCTCGGTCGCTTCGACATCAGGGGCGGGCGGGTCGGCCTTGAGGCTCGGAAAGCGGTTCTCGAAGACGACGATGTCGTAAGTCGCTTCGGGCACCTCGGTCGGGAAGCCGCCGGGCTTCGTGGGGCACAGAGGGCAGAAGTCGGCGGGCGGCAGATGAGTGCGCGCCTGCCTGTGCGTGGCCGTCGCCACCCACTCGCCCAAGAGCGGATGCCAGCGCAGCTCAGACACTTCGCTCCTCCTCTGCCGACGGCGCGGCCTGCGGCTCAACCTGCGACGATGCGGAAGTGCTCTGCGGCACGGCTGACGAATCGTCGCCATCGAAGGTGTAGAAAATCAGGTAGCGCCCGTCGTCGAGCGTGATGCGCCGCTTGTGCATCTCGCTTGCGGCTTCCTCGTCTCGCGCCTGTCTCTCGTTCTCCATCAACCTATAGCTCCCCTTGAATGTTCTTAACGCTGCTCGAAAATCTTCTTCAACTCTTCGGGCGCGGCCTTCGGCTTGCGGTCGTAGGTCATCAGGCCGTTTATCTCCTGTTCCACGTCGGTCAGTTGCGTATAGCAGAAACCGGCGAAGGCTTTGTTTGCGACGATGGCTTTGACGAGGCCGTCGAGGCGGCGCAGCATCGCTTCCTTCGAGGGCTCGATGCCTGAATAGCCCCACTCGTTTTCGGCCTTGCGCTCGCCGACGCGATAGGCGATGCCGCCGAACTCCGTGAGCAGGATGGGCGAGCCGTTGTACTTGTAGCCGAGCGCGAGCGCTTCGCGTCCGTTGCGCGGAATCTGCGCGCGGTCGGTTTCGAGGATTTTATAACGGGCGGCCAGCTCTTCGCCCGTGCGCGCGTAGTCGTGGATGGCGAAGATGTCCGTCTCGTCGGTGTGTTCCCAGCCGTCGTTGTCGATGACGAGGCGCGTCGGGTCGAGCGAGCGCGTCAGGTGATAGAGCGACTTGACGTGCTCCTGCTGCGGGCGATTGGTGAAGATGTCGAGCACGCCCCAGCTCTCGTTGATGGGAACCCAGACGATAATCGAAGGGTGGTTGTAGTCGCGCGCGATAATCTGCTGCCACTCGTCGGTGAAGCGCGCGACGTACTCGTCCGAGTAGTCCTGCGCGTTCGCCATCTCGCCCCAGACGAAATAGCCGAGGCGGTCAGCCCAGTAAAGCCAGCGCGGGTCTTCGGTCTTCTGATGCTTGCGCGCGCCGTTGAAGCCCATCGCCTTCGACATCTTGATGTCGAGCTGCATGGCTTCGTCCGAGGGCGGCGTGAGGAGACTCTCAGGCCAGTAGCCCTGGTCTAGCACGAGGCGCAGGTAGTACGGATAGTTGTTGAGATGAATCCTGCCATCGTGAACACTCACCTTGCGCTGCCCGAAATAACTCTCGACCCTGTCGAGAACGCGACCCTGCGAGTTGACCAACTCGATTGTCAAATCGTACAGCGTGGGCTCCCAGGGAGCCCAGAGACGCTGCTCGTTGAGCTTGTGAATGGCTACGGGGCGTGCGTTCGTGCAGGCGACTTCCGATTGCGCTTCGAGTCGATTGCCGAGACGAATCGTGGTACGAAGCCGGAGGTCGGGCGCGTGGCGGCTGAGGACGGCTTCGACGCTCACTTGCGAGTTGTCAACGTCGGGCGTGATGCGCAGGCGCTTGACGTGTGAGGCATCGACCGCTTCCAGCCAGACCGGCTGCCAGATGCCGGTCGTGCGCGTGTACCAGATGCCTTCGGACTTCGGCTGCCAGAACTGTTTGCCGCGCGGGAGCGAGCGGTCGCTCGAAGGGTCGAAGGCGCGCAGTACTATGGTGTTCGCGCCGTCGCCTTCGCGCAGAAAATCTGTGATGTCGAGCGCGAAGCCGACGTGCCCGCCCCGGTGTGAGCCGGCGTGCTCGCCGTTGACCCAGACGCTCGCTTCGTAATCGACCGCGCCGAAGTTGAGCACGACGCGACGCCCTTCGCGGCGGAAAGCTTCGGGAATCTGAACCGCGCGGCGATACCAGACAACGTCGTGGAAAGAGGTATCATTGATGCCGCTCAGGCGCGTTTGAAAAGCGAAGGGCACTTGAATCGTTTTCGTGAAACGCTTGCGGGCGTCCGCCGCGTACCAACGCTCGGCGATGCCGCGACCGGCGTCGTCAAACTCGAACTCCCAAGCGCCGTTCAGGGTCTGCCAGTCGGCGCGCACGAAATCCGGGCGCGGATGCTCTGCGCGCGGCACGGCGGCGCGCGACGCCTGCGCTGTCGTCAAGGCGCGCGACGCTTGCTGCGCCGTCGCAGAGCGTGCCCCCTGCGATGCCTTCGCGGCGCGCTTGCCTTGCGCACGCACGTCGAACCCTGCCGCGAGCCAGCACAAGGCCAGCAGCAACAGAAGCGACGCGCGCACCCCGTTCTCTTTTCTCAACACGTTCACTGTATCTCGTTTCCCTTGGGCCTGACGCTACCTCGGCGCAGGTTGGCGCGTCCTGGAAGGCGTGCCCGTTTCGACCATCGGCCAGCCGTCGCGCCAGTGCAGCCGGTCGGCCAGCATGACGCGGTTGACGCTGCGGTCGCCGCCGATTTCGCTGACGAGATACGGCTTATCGACGTTGATGGCGTGGTAGGTAATCCAATCCTGACCGGCTGAGTCGGTGACGACGGAGTTGTGGCCGGGCGCAATCCATTTCTCGTTGCGCCGGAGGATGGCGCTGTCTTTACTCTTGCGCGCCTGCGCCAGCGTTTCAAAAGGCCCGACGGGACTTTTCGAGCGCGCCACCATGACGGCGTATTTAATCTCCTGCAAAGGCCCGTGACAACAGTTCTCGCCCGAATAGAAAAGGTAGTAGAAGCCGCCGCGCTCGACGACCCACGCTCCTTCAATCAGAGTTTGAAAAGGAATGTTTTTGTCGGGACTCACCAAATCAACCGGCTTCGTGCCGGGCTTGAAGCTGAGACGGTCGTCGCTCAACTCCTGCACGCGGATAGGCTGGAAGCCCGAGCCCCAGTAGAGATATTTTCTGCCGGTCTTCGGGTCGTCGAAGGCCATCGGGTCGATGTGGACGAAGGAGAGACCGCACTTCAGAGGCTTGCCGCTATCGTAGAAAGGGCCGCCCGGCGCAGCCGACGTGGCAACGCCCAGACAGAAGACTCCCTCCTTGCTCGACTCGGCGTCCTGCTCTTTCTTGAAGCGCGCGGCGAGGTCGGGGTTGAGCGCGGCCGAGTAGTACATGTAGAAGGTTTCGCCGCGTTGATGCACGTCGGGAGCCCAGAAGAGCTGCGTCTGCGTCGCCCAGTCGGGCTTGACGGCCAGCGGGTCGGGCATGCGCTGCCAGCTCAATAAATCGCGCGAGCGTGCGACCTGAAAGTTATAGACGCGCCCTTCGAGGACGGTCTGCGTCGCGTAGGCGTAGTACCAGCCGTCTGTCGCGCGAATGACGGTCGGGTCGGGGTAGTCGAAATCGAAGACGGGGTTGACGTAGAAACGCGGCGCGGCGACACCACGCGCAGGCGACGCGGGCTCGCGCCGCACGCGACGCTGCGCTTCCAGACGCGGCGCGGCGGCGAGCCAGAAGACGACGACGAGCAGGAGGCACGCCGTCGGAAGAGGTTTCAGGTTTCGCTGCTTCGAGAACATCGCTTCTCGTCGAGGCTTCTACTTGAGCATCTACTTCATGGCCGTTACGCGCAGGGCGTCCCAGTTGTTTTCCGAAGAGCCGAAGCCGTAGAGCATGACGCGAAAAGAGCGCGGCATGTTTTTGATAGTCTTCCTCAGACCGACCTGCGCTTCCTGCGCCGGGCTCTCTGGGGCGTTGACGATGAAGAGGAATTCGTCGCCGCGCCGGACGACGGCGAGCACGGGGTTCTTCATCTTCGTGCCGAGCTTGCGATTGTCCAGACGCTCGCCTCTGCCATCGACGACCGACCAGGCCTCGAACATGCCCTCGCTCGTCAGCATCCACTCGACGCGGTTGCGCCCAGAGCCGTCGAACATGATGGCGACGATGGCGAAGCCGAGCGTGCCCTGCTTGCCGGGCTCGGGCAAAGACTCGCCGACACGTGCGAGCCGCGCCTCGACGACGAAGCGGTCGCTCGTGAAGGTCGTGCGCGTAATGATGCCTGCGCGTGAGCCACTCACGCCGCGCAGCCGCGCCTGCCCGTCTCTAACTTCCACCTTCCCGCCTCCGCCCTCGAAGGTGAAGCGCTCCCACTTCTTTTCGTCCAGAGCATCGCCGTCGAAGCTGTCGCCCCAATCCTCTGTCGCGGGCTGCGCGCCCTCCGCAGGCTGCTGTGCCGAGACGCTCGCCACGCCGAGCACGACGAAGAGACAAGCGAACAAGAGGACGAGCCCGCTTCTACGCAAATTGAACGGCATAGGAATTTCCCTCCCGGATTGAAAACTGATTCTGCCCGATTTCAGAAACGCGCATCGATGCGATAAACGGAAAAGCGGCAGAGAGAATCGCCGCCAATCAGAAGCGCACGTTGGCGAGGCGGCGCATAATCTCGCGCGGCTCCGTGTGCGACTGCTCGCGTCTCTGCTCGCTTAGACGCTTGAAGGCGTCGAGCGCCACCTGCGCTTCTCCTGTGCGCTTGAGTCGCGTCAGCGCGCGTCCGAGATGATAGTGAGCTTCGGCGAGGTTCGGGTCTAGCTCGACGGCGCTCCTGAGCTGTGCGACCGCTTCTTCAAATCGGTTGCGCCGCAGAAGCAGCTTGGCGAGCGAGACGCGCGCGGGCGCGAACTTCTGGTCGAGCGCCACCGCCGCGCTCAAGTGTCGCTCGGCGCGCTCTTCGTCGGCAGGCGTCTGCTTGAGCAGGGCTTCGGCGGCGAGGTAGTGTGCGGCGAAGAGCCTCGCGTCTAAGGCGAGCGCGCGTTCGTAGTGAGCGACGGCCTCCTGATAGCGTCCCTGCTGGTCGTGCGTCATGCCGAGGTAAGCGAAGGCGGGGGCAAACTTCGGGTCGAGCTGTTGCGCGCGATTGAAGGCTTCGGCGGCCTCGCCGATTTTGTTGAGCGCCGTCTGCGCCACGCCCAGTGCGAACCAGAGACGCGATGAGCGCGGAAACTCTTTGAGCGCCTCCTGCAAGCGGATGACGGCGGCGGCGGGCGCTTTCGTGTCGGTCAGAAGCATCCCGTAGCGAAAGCGGTAAGCTTCGGATTTCGGGTCGCGCTCGATGGCGAGGCGCATCGCCGGGATAGCGTTCTCGATGTGGCCGCTCAGCTCGTAGACCTCTGCGAGCGCCGCGTAGATGGCCGCGCTCTCAAGCCCACGCGCCAGCGCGCCTTCGAGCGTGCGCCCGGCAGACGGAATATCTCTGCGCGCCAGGTGCGCGCGGGCGAGCAGCAGAAGGTATTCAACCCTCGACGGCTCGGCTGCCAGCGCCGCCTGCACTTCCTCTGCGGCTTCGCCTGCGAGCCCCGATTCAAGCAGGGCTGCGCCAAGCTCGGCGCGAGCAATGGGAGCGGTAATCGTGCTTGCGGAGCGCGTGAGACGGGCGGAATAGTCGCGGAAGTAGCGCGCGGCCGAATCGCGTTCGTTCTGCCTGAGAGCGATGATGACGAGGGCGCGTGCGATTTCGGCGTCGGGCGCGATTGCGTGCGCGCGCTCGAACAGCTCGCGCGCCGTGCGCAGGGCTTCGGGAGTGCCCGACTGAAAACGTATCTGTGCGAGATTGACGAGCGCGCTCGGCTGGTTTTTGTCTATCTTGAGCGACGCCTCGAACTGCCCCGCCGCCTTCTCGAACTGCCCGAGCCTCATCAGCACCGCGCCGTGATTATTGCGCGCGGCGGGCGAGAAGGGAGCAGCGATGGCGGCGGCGGCAAAGTGGCGCTCGGCCTCGCGTAGATTGTCTGCGCGGTCGGCGATGACGCCGAGGAAGGTGTGCGCCGTCTCGCTCGTCGGCTCGATTTTGACGGCCTGCTCGAACGACTCTCTGGCCGATGCGGCGTCGCCGCGCTCAAGAGCGGACACTCCCTGTTCAATCAACTGCGCGACGCGCACGCTCTTATCCGAGCCTTGCAGCTTCGGGAGAAGCGCGGCGAAGGCGAGAGGGGCGCGACGACTTGCTTCGACGTTTGAGCTGGTGCGTGCTTCGAGGTTTAGAAGGTTTGAGACGGTGCGCGCTTCGGCCGGAGCGCCGAAGCCTGAGACGAGCGCGGGCAGGAGGGCTGCGAGAGCAGATAGCCTTCTGACTCCCGTGTGTCGTGAGACTCTTTTCTTCAGCGCGCTCATGGTGCGGATAAGTTTGTCGAGGAGAGCCGGGCGCGAGCGTTCCCGGTACGGACGTGCTCGCCGTGCCCCTGCGGCGGAAGCGCGAGCGGCGCGGGGAAGCGTCCTTTGTGCCTTCTCCCGCGCCGCCCGAAGTTAAATGCCCGCGCCGGGGCTAGAAGATGAACCTGACGCCGAGCTGGATGTTGCGCGGCGCGTAAACCTCGTTGCTGTTGACGACGCCGGAGATGCCGAAGCCGCCGCTTCTGAAGTCGTTGTCGGGCGCGAAGTAGCGATGGCGGTTGAAGAGGTTGAAGACCTCGCCGCGAAACTCAAGCGTCATCGTCTCGGTGAGTCGCGTCTTCTTGAGCAAGCTGAAATTCTCGCTGTAGAAGGGCAGGCCGCGCGCAAAGTCGAGAACGGGCGGGGCGCTGCCGAAGAAGCGCAGAGGGTCGGCGTAGTAGTTGCGGTACGCCGGGTCGAGATAGTTGGTCGTCGGCGGAGCCTGGAAGTTGGGCGGCGGCGAGAAGGCTCCCAGGTTGACGTAACGGAAGTTGATGCCGGTCTCCTCGTTGTTGGTTAAGACGGGCTGACCGGTCAGGTTAGGTCTCAGCGCGCCCTCGAATCCGACGAGGCCGAGGAAGCCCGCACGCCCCGGTTCCGTGTCGCGGACGACGAGCGGCAGCCCCGACTGGTATCGGTGGATGCCGTTAATCTGCCAGCCGCCGAAGATGGCATCGACGACGCCGCCCCTATCGAAGAAGCGCTTGCCGCGTCCGAAGGGCAGCTCGATGATGTAGTTGAAGACGAAGACGTGATACGGGTTGTTCGGCGAGACGGTGCGAAGCTGTCGGCGGTCGTAAGGGTTCTGCAAGACTTCGCCGATGGGCGAGCCGCCGAAGAGGTCTTCGGAAGCGTCCGTGATGAGCTTCGAGAAGGTGTAGGAAGCGCCGAACTGGATGCCCCGAGAGAAACGCCGGTCGAGCTTGGCTTGCATGGCGTTGTACCAGCTCTGGCCGTTGCTCTCCAACTGGCTGCGAATCCTTCCGTACTGCGGGAAGGGACGAAGCGCCTGTGCGACCGTGCCGTTAAATCCCGCATAGGGAACTGCCGGGAGCGGCACGCCAACCGAGTTCGCGTAGGTGACGGCGTTCGGGTCTGCGAGAGCCGCGCTCAGAGACGTGTTTAGAAGCGGGTAGCCGAGCCTCAAGGCATTGAGCGGGACGGCGTTTAAGCGCTCGAAGTTTGAGCGCAGGCGCGTGCCTCGATGACCGATGTAGCCGAGCGAGACGGCGAAGCGTGCGGGCAGCTCGCGCTGCACGTCGACGCTGTACTGCACGGTGCGACCCGTGCGGTAGTCCTTGTTGAAGTAATCGACGGCGATGCCCTGATTGACGAACTGGTCGTTCGGGTTGGCGACGGGCGCGAGCGGCCCGGAAGAGGGCAGGTTGCGCAGGAAGTAGCGAGCCTGAAGCGAGCCGAAGTCGGGACGACGGCAGCGCGGGCAGGCGTCGTTGGGCGTGGCCGAGTTGCGATAGCCGAGCGAGGCTTCGATGGTATTGCCGCCCTCGAAGCCGTAGAGAATCGGCGCGTAGTAAATGCCGATGCCGCCGCGTACCACCGTCCTGTCGTTCAGGGCATAGGCGAAACCGACGCGCGGGCCGAAGTTGGAATAATCGGGACGAGCCAAACCTTCATGCTCGGCAGCCACGCCGCCCTGACCTGCCGCGCCGACGAGCGCGCCGCGCGTGCCCGTCGCCGGGTTGATGGCATGAGGGTCGAAGCCGCGCAGACGCCCCTTCGACTCGGTGCGCGGGTAAGAGATTTCATAACGCGCGCCGATGTTCAGGGTGAGCTTGGGCGTCACTTTGAAATCGTCTGTGAAGAAGACCGCCGGGTAGAAGTAGCGCCAGCCGGGGTCAACCGCCGTCACGGTCTGGAAGGAGAACTCGGTCGCGCCCGTGACGAGACTGGCGATAGGCCAGCCGCCGCCGCGGTCGCGGTCGGCGGCCGTCATGTCGTGGCGGAAGTTGAACGAGCCGCCCGGGTCAATCTGCTGCGTGACGTTGAACTGCTGAATGCGCACGTCGCCGCCGAACTTAA
Source organism: Pyrinomonadaceae bacterium (assembly GCA_036399175.1). Classification (GTDB taxonomy): domain Bacteria; phylum Acidobacteriota; class Blastocatellia; order Pyrinomonadales; family Pyrinomonadaceae; genus DASWNP01. The sequence continues at coordinate 21,207 of DASWNP010000034.1, forward strand.
TCGTGTGCCGACCGCGCACGTAGGTCATGGCGTCGGAAATCTGCACGGTATTGTCGTAGAGATGGTCTGTGAAGAAGGTCGAGCCGGCGTCGATGTAGGAGCGCGGGTCAGCTCCGGTGATGAAGTCGCCGTAGCCGGGGAAGCCGACGCGGGGCAGCGCGGCGTTAGCCGTTGCGCCCGCCGGAATGCCGAAGCTGCTCGGCGCGATGCCCTCGCCGAAATTCATGTTCGCCACGTCGTAGCGCGTGAAGCCGAGATTGAGGTGATTGAGCAAGGTCGGCGTGAAAGTGAAATCGTGCTGCACGCGCGCGAAGTGCGACTTGAACTTCTGATTCCAAACGTCCTGCTGCGTAAAGGGCGCGGGTAGGCGCGTGAAAGCGGGTCTGCCGCCGAAGCCCTTGATGCTGTCCAGCTCGCGGAACGAATAGCTGACGGCCATACGCTGACGGTCGGAGAAGACGAAATCGACCTTGCCGACGTAGTTGTTCATCGTCAGAGGCGAGGTGCTGCGCGCTTCGTAGTTGCGGAAGACGCCCGGCCTGTTGGGCAGGGGGAAGAAGTTGGCGAGGGCGACGCCGGCGGGGTCTAAGAGCGCGCCGCCCTGATAGAGGTCGAGGCGGTTGCCCGGAATGGCCGTGCGCGTCGCGGGGTTTTGCGTCGGGTCGTAAATTTGAATCGGACGCCCGAAGAAGCTCAGCACGTAGGGGTCTGTGAGAAGCTCGGAGAAGTCGCCCGAGCGCATGCGCGCCGTCGGGACGCTGACGAGCGTGTTCTCGGAGGTGGCGTTGCGGAAGCCTTCGTAGTTGAAGAAGAAGAAGGCTCGATTCTTGCCGCTCCAGTAGGCGGGGCCGCCCTCGCCGAAGCGCGGCAGGTAGATGGGGCCGCCGATGTTGCCGCCGAAGTTGTTCTGATGGTCGCGCGGGCGCGCGAGGCCGAGCGCGTTGTTGAGATAGGAGTTGGCGTTGAAGGCGTCGTTCTTGTGCAGCTCGTATAGCTCGCCGTGAAACTCGTTGCCGCCCGACTTGAGAGTGAAGTTGACGATGCCGCCCGAAGAGCTGCCGAACTCCGCCGAGTAGCTGCTCGTCGAGATGGTGAACTCCTGGAAGGCGTTCGGCCCCGGAGCGACTTCGGTGAAGAACGTGCCGTTCTGCGCGCGACGCGTGCTCGCGCCGTCGATGAGAATCTCAGCGCCGAGACCCTGCCCGCCATTGACGCGGAAGTTCGAGGCGTTCGTGCCCGTGCCGCTCGCGGAGGTGACGCTGCTGTCGAGGAAGATGAAGGAGAGAGGCGAGCGTCCGGCCGACTCGGAGGCGACGGCGAGAGGCAGTTCTTTCACCTGCCGCTCGTTGACGTTGGTCTGGCGCACGGCCGATTCGGCTTGGATGATCGGCGCCGATTCGCTCGTCACCGTCACGACGTCCGAGATAGCGCCGACTTCGAGCGTGAAATCGACGCGGCGCGTGACCTGCACGGCCACCTTCACGTCGTCGGCGCTCGACGACTTGAAGCCCTGCGCTTCGACCGTCACCTTGTAGGGCGCGGCTCTCAGCTCGGCGAGCGTGTAGGTGCCCTCGTCGGAAGTCGTAGTCTCGCGCGTCTCGCCCGTATCGAGCGCCGTCGCCGTGACCTTAGCGTTGGGCACGACGCCGCCGCTCGGGTCGCTGACCGTTCCCGTCAGCGTGCCCCGGTCGCTCTGGCCGTAGGCCGCCGGCGCGCAGAAGAAGACGAGCGCCAGCAGGATGATTGACACTCCCTTTAACCTTTGAACCTTCATAACCCCTCCAGTGACTCGGCTGCGGTCGGCGAGAGAGACGACATCTCTGACGCGACCGGGTGCTCCTGAAAATGTCTCTAAGACAAAAAGGCGTGAGCGCCGCTCGTGCTTCGACGCACGACGGCTGCTGCTTAAGTCCGCTCAGGCGGCGACGTTGCCAAACTTGCCGAACTCGTATGCCACTTGCTTCGGCCGGACTGAAATTTTTGCGTTTTCTTTGGAAAGCTGGCCTGGTCGCGGGAAAAAGCGTTTACGTAATCCGTTAACCAAGTGGAGAAGGATATAGCAGCCGCGCCCGCGCTTGTCAACAGCTTTTCTCAGGCGCGCTCAATCATTTTGTGCCGAGCGATATGGATGCGCGAAGCGTGCAGATGCACAGGGGCGCGGATGGCGCGCGCAGGGCGCCCGGCATGAGTTCTTCTCGCCCGTTGGTGACGAGCCTTCAGGGCGCTAACCTCTCGCCGTCCGTCCGCCAGTCGCGCCTCTGGCGAGACGGTAGAGGTCTTCGACGAGACGCGCGCCGACGAATGCTCCCACGCTCGTCGCGGCGGCGTAGATAGCTCTCCAGGGGATAGGGTCTGGCCCAGCAGTTGTGTCGAACAGTTGAGTGAAGACCAGGCCGCCGACGATGCCGCCGATGACGCCCGCGATTTTAATAACAATCCAGGGGTGGGGGTCGCCGTTGGCTTTCGATGAACGAGGCCAGGGCGTGCTGCACCAGCCGACGAGTGCCCAGAGAGCAAATAGGGTGAAGTTCATTTCCTTTAACCTCGGTCGGGATAGCTGAACGTTATTTGTGAGGCGAAGTATCGATTTTGGGAACGAACCGGATACTCCGCGCGATAACCTGCCCCTGAGCGATAGGACTAAAGAGCAACTCAGCTTCAGATTACTTCGGAGCGTCTACCAGCCTGAGGCCGCCTCTTCCGCCGTGCTTGTGTTGGGCGCGGAGGCGGTCGGCGATGCGCGTCAAGGAGGCGGCGCGCTCTTTGTCTCCGAGACGCAGGTAGAGCAGGCCGAGCTGGTAGGCGGCGGTCAGGTTCTGGGGGTCGAGCGCGTGTGCGCGCTCAAGCTCGGCGCGCGCCTCTTCGTATTTTTTCTGTTTGAAGTATGCCACGCCGAGACCGGCGCGGGCGGCGGCGTGCGCCAAGTCAAGCGCGACGGCGCGGCTGAACCATTCGATTGACTCCGGCATCTGCCCTTCGTCGGCGGCTATCTGGCCGAGGAAGCTTGCGGCGTCGGCCGAGGGCGAGAGCGAGAAACTGCGTGCGAGCGACGTGCGCGCCTGCGCGTACTGTTTGGTGAAGTAGAAGACGAGGCCGCGGAGGTAGTGGCCGCGCCCGTCGCCGGGGCTCTGCGCGATGTAGCGTTCGAGCAGACGGACGGCCTCTGCGTCGTCGTTCTGATAGAAACGCGCGACGGCCAGCGTGTAGAGATACGAAGGCTCGTTCGGAAACTTCTGTCGAAGCTGTTCGAGCGCGGAGACGGCTTCGGCGAACTCGTCGAGGTTGAGCGCCGTCCAGCCGTAATCGAAGAGGATAGCGGGCGAGTTGGGCGACTGCTGGCGAGCGCGTGCGAGCAGAGAGAGCGCGGCTTTCAGGTCGCCGCGTGCGCGCGCGAGCCGGGCGAGGGCGTGGAGGGTTTGCGCGTCGTCGGGTTTCGTCTTGAGCGCCGCTTGATAAAACTCTTCGGCGCGCCGGGGCTCGTTCTTTTGCGCGTAGACGGCTCCGAGATTGTAGAGCAGCGCGAAGGAGTCGGGCGAAGCTTTGAGCGCCGCTTCGAGGATGGCGAGCGAGTGGTCGAAGAGGCCGCGCGCGGCGAAGGCGGCGGCGAAGCTCGCGGCGTCTTCGGGCGAGGCCGCGCCCGGTCTTTTGAGCGGCGCGGTCAGCGCCAGAGCCTCCTCGGAACGTCCGAGCGCGAGATAACACTTCACGGTCAGGTAGAGATGCTCGACGCCCGAGTCTTCGCGCGCGATGCGTTCGAGATGTTCGAGAGAGCGCGCGCAGTCGCCGCTCTCTTCGTAGAGCGAGGCGAGTTGATAGTTGATGTCGGGGCGCGCGGGCTGAAGACGCGCGGCCTCGTTGAGAGCCCAGAGGGCGCGCTCAGGTTTGCGCGCTTCGACGTAGTGCTGACCGAGATTGACGTAAGCGCCGACGAGCGTGGGCGATTCTCTCAAGGCACGCAGGAACAACTGCTCGGCCTCCTCGCCGCGCTTCTGCCGTGCGCGGACGACGCCGAGCAGGTTGAGCGCGTTAGGGTCGCGCGGGCGCGCGCGAAGCAGCGCCGTTAGCTCCGTCTCGGCTCGCGCAAGCTGGCTCTCTCTGATGAGAGCCGCCGCGCGTTCGAGCCGTGCGTACAAAGCCTCTTCGTCCTGCGCCGCGACGAGCGACGGCGCAAGCGCAAACGCCGCGCAGGCGAAGGCCGAGAAGAACAGCGCGAAGAGTAGAACGACGAACGGCGCGAGAAAACTTACAACGCAACGCATCGGCGTCGAGCGCCGCGCGGTCGTTCTCCTCACGCCGCTCGCCGGTCTTCTTCCGCCGTTTAGTGAATCGAGTTTGAAAGCCACTTTCGGAGATAGTCACTTCAGAGAGAGCCGCTTCAAAGAGAGACGCTTCAGAGATTGAAACTCACAATCCGGCCATTCTCTTCTCCGCCGCTTCGAGCTTCGGGAGATTGTTCTCGGCGCGGTCGAGATAGAAATAGGCGCAGCTCGACCAATCGTCCGTGCGCTCGAACTTGCCGTCCTCGCGCACGTCCTTCTCGACGAGTCCGGGGCCTGCGCGGTAAAGCTTGCGCCCCTCGCGCACGATTGCGCCCCGGCTGTGGTCTGCGAGGTAGCCTATCTGCTGCATGGTGACGCGTATGTCCCGACGAAAGTAAATCGGGTCGATGATGTGATAGCGATAGAAGCACCAGCGCATCTGGCCTTCGTCGGCGACGGGCGAGCCCTGATAGAGATTGGCGTAGCGCCCCTGTCCCCATGCCGTGCCGACGTAATCCTCCGTGCCCGTGCCGGCGATGGTCGGAAACTGCGTATCGCCGTCGAGGTAAATCTTCACCTCGCCTTCGCCCCACCAAGTGTTGTGATACTCGCGCCGGTTGACGATGACGCCGATGTTCGTGCCGAGATAGCGCCCACGACCTTCGACGCGCGGAAGGATTTCGTAGTCGCGCTGAAGAGTGGTCGGGTTTTCGCGCCGCCAGTGCGCGTGGAAGTAGAGCATGCCCGCGGGATGGCGGTCGCCGAGCGTGTAGTTGATGTCGTAGAAAAGCTCGGGCAGGTCTCTGCCGCTCTCGTTCGTCATCACGATGCGGAAGCCCGTCCTGAAGGGCATGGGGACGACGCTGTTGAAGCTTCGGCCTTCGGGGTTTGAGAAAAGCGCCGACTCGAAGGTCGCCATCAAACCCAAGCCGACGCCGAAGAAGTCGCCGAGCGGCGCGCTCACCGCCGGAGTCGCCGCGCCGTCCCAGTACATGTCCAGACGCAGCCCCCGAAGCATCTGCGGGCTGCGGTCGGGAATGGTCATCCAGAGCCGGCGCACCATGCCCGAAGTGTTCTGAGCTTCGGCGAGGACGGCGCTTGCGCCCGCCTTAATGGCAATCGTCGGCGAGCCTTTGCGCCCGCCCGCCGCCTGCGCGCCCTTGCCGCGCTCGCCGCGCGGATTCTCCGGGCTCGCCCAGCGCGTCTCCACACCTTCGGGCATCTCGTACAACGCCTGCGCGGTCTGCGCCGACGCGCGCATCGTCCCCGCAAACAACAGCGCCAACACCATCAGGAGACAAACCGACTTCGCTCTGAGTGACATAAAAGTTTCGCTCCAACGATTCGTTTGAGATTTTATTTCGGCGGACTGGCTCGCGCCGAAGACAGCTACGCTGACGAGAGCCACCGTGCAAAGCTGCTTGCGCTGAGTCGCGCGTTAGTGTTCCCGCGCGCCGCGCGGCTGTCAAGGCTTTTTGAGGAAGCACACGCGCGACGGACTCGCCCCGCCCCGACAGTTATTCTCACGCTCGAACTCATTTGCAAACCGCGATAACTTGCCTGACGTAAGAGGGCTATAGTAAGTTTGTGCGTCTTGAAGCTGACTCGCGGACGCCTTCGCGGCCTGAAAGTTCTCCGGCTTACCCGAACATCATTAGTCAATAAATTTCTCGCTGAATGAATATGCAACTGAAACGTCTGTCCCCCGTGTGGCTGACCCTGTCGGTCGTCGGCCTTTCGCTCTCGATGCTCTTTCCGTCAGCTCTGGCGAGGCGTGCTTCCGCGCAGAGTCCTTCGTCCGATTCCGTTGACCGCAAGCGTCTGGAGGTCATCGAAGATTTGTCGGAGTCTCTGGCAAACGACCTTCTGGAATTGTCGGTCGCCACGCGCGATCGAGACCTGCGACGCATCGCAGAGTTTCTGCCCGCGCGCCTCCAAGCCTCTCCCTTCCCTTCGAGACCTTCGGCCACGAAGAACCAGGTCAAGTGGATAGGCGCGCACGGATGGGAGGCCGCGCCGGTCGAAACGGCGACGGCGCAGCAGCCCCAGCAGCAGACGAAGAGCAGCGCGGCGACGCCGCCTAGCTCGACTTCCGGCACGAACGGCTCAGCACCTTCGGGCGCAAACGCCTCCGCGACTGCTAACGCCCTCCGAGAGACGACGCGCGAGGATTTCATGCGCGCGTGGGAAGCGTTCCTCGACCATTTCTCGGAGATTGAAGACGTGCGCTTCAAGGTGAAGGAGGCGCACTTTGAAGAGAGCGCGCAATCGGTCGCGGGCGCGAAAGAGCCGACGGCGGTCGTCGGCGCTGGCGGGCGCGCGCGCGTGGCCTTCTACGTCATCGGTCGTGACACGGCGGGCAAGCGCGAGTGGGCGCGCGGGACGACGAACGTCGTCGTGCGCTACGCCGCGCCGGGTCGCTGGCAGTTCGAGTCGTGGTCGCTCGTCGGGCTCGATTCGATGGTCGCCTCGACCGACATTTTTTCCGAAGTCGCCGTGCCCGCAGGCGTCTCCGTGCAGCGTCCGGCCTTCGGCACGCAGGGCAACAACGGCTTCGTCTGGCACGGCGCGGCTGCCGCCGACTTCGACCGCGACGGCTGGATAGACCTCTTCGTCACCGCGCCCGACCGAAACTTTCTCTACCTCAACGACCGGCAGGGACGCTTCCGCGACGCCTCCGCCGAGACTAGCGCGCGCACGCTCGCTTCGGGCACTGCCCCGCTTCCGCTCGACTTCGATAACGACGGCGACGAAGATGTGTTCATCTCTTCGGTCGGCAAACAGGTCTTGCTGGAGAATCGACTCGTGCCCGACGGCAAGCTCGACTTTCAGGACATCTCGCTGGAAGCGGGCGTGGCTAAAGAATCAATCGGCTTCAGCGCCGTCGCGGGCGACATCAACGGCGACGGTCGCCTCGACATCTACGTTACTTCCTACAACCGCTACGGTCAGGTGACGCCCAACTCGTGGTTTCGCGCCACGAACGGCACGCCCAACCTGCTCTTCGTCTCGCAGCCCGGTGGGACGTTCCGTGAAGAGGCGGCGAAGTGGGGCGTCGAAGATTCGCGCTGGAGCTACGCCGCCGCCTTCGCCGATGTAAACGACGACGGACGACTCGACCTCTACGTCGCAAACGATTTCGGCGAGAAGGCCATGTTCATCAATCGCGGCGACAAGTTTACGGATGAAGCCAGAGAGCGCGGCGTGCTCGACCCCGGAAACGGCATGGGCGTCTCCTTCGGCGACTTCAACAACGACGGGCGGCTCGATTTGCACACCACCAACATGTCTTCGACCGCAGGCAATCGAATCCTCTCTCGCATCTTTCCCAACTCGAACCCGAAAGACAACGTGCTCAAAAAACTCGCCGCCGGAAACAACCTCTTCGAGAATCTGGGCGACGGCAAGTTCCGCGACGTGACGGCTGAGGTCGGCGGCTTCGGCGGCGGTTGGGCTTGGGGCGGCGGCTTCATCGACTTCGACAACGACGGCTGGGAAGACATCTTCACGCCCAACGGATTCATCTCCGGCAAGTCGATGAAAGACACTTGAAGCCATTTCTGGCGTCAGGTCGTGACGCATGCAAACGATGGCAAAGAAGAGAAGGGCGCGCTGCGCGTTGACCAGAACCAGCTTATCAATCAGGAGGGTTTCTCCTTCAGCGGCTACGAGCGCGACCCGCTCTACCTCAACCTCGGCGACAGGGGCGAGCGTCGATTCATGGACGTGTCGGGCGTCTCTGGCATCGACTCGATAACCGACGGGCGCGCGGGCGTCTTCGCCGACTTCGACAACGACGGCGACCTCGACGTTTTTATGACGACCATTCAGGGCGAAGCTCACCTGCTCTTCCGCAACAACACCGGACAGGCGAACAACTCTCTGCGCGTCCTCCTAGAAGGCGAGCCCAAACGCGGGCGCAACGCCTTCGGCTCGGTCGTCCGCATCAAGACTTCCGCCGGCACGCTCACCAAGCTCAAGGACGGCGGCATGGGCTTCATCTCCAAGCACGACCCGCGCCTCCTCTTCGGCCTCGGCAAAGACGCGCAGGCGCAATCCGTCGAAGTGACGTGGCCGGGCGGCAGGGTGGAACGCTTCGCGGGCGAGGCGAAGGCCGGCTCTACCATCGTGCTCAAAGAAGGCTCTGGGCGCATCGAAACGGTTGCGACCGGGCGTGCGACGCTGCCCGACCCGCTCACGCGCGCGGAGGTCTTCGCGCGCACGCTCAAGCTGAAAATCGGCCAGCCCATGCCGGAGCTTCCGCTCAAGACTTTAAACGGCGAGGCGACGACTCTTGCCCGGCAGCTTCGCCCCGGTCGGCGCACGCTCGTCAACATCTGGGCGACGTGGTGTGTGCCCTGCGCGCGCGAGATGCCCGAGCTTGAGCGCCTGCGCCCGCTTCTCGCGGCGCGCGGCATCGACCTCGTCGGCGTCAACGTCGATACCGAGCCGAAGGCCGACATCAAAGGCTTCCTGCGCGACCATCCCGTCCGCTACAACGTGCTCGTCGGTGGCCTCCCGCTCGTCGAGCGACTGTTCTTAACGGACGACCTTTCGGTTCCGCTCTCGCTCGTCATCGACGAGCGCGGCGTCGTCTCCGAGCTAATCCCCGGCTGGTCGCACGAGACGCAGCGCCGCTTCGCAGAACTGTCAGGCACGAAATAAACGGAGGCGATTCGGGCTCAGGCTTATCAGGCGGGCAGTCGTCCTTTGAGGGCGACTGTAGTTTTGGGCTCGAAGCAGTCGGCCATCTCTTCGGTCAAAGCGCCGTCGCCGTCCGTCACCATCGTCGGCTTGAAATAGCTCTCGAAGCGCGAGGCGACGCGGAAGGCGGGCGTGTAGACGGAGTCGAGAATTTCGGTCGTGCTCAGGTGAGTCCGACGCCGACTGCGCGCCGACGATACGGAGAAGCTTGTCGGCGAGGTCGCAAGCGCGTAGGCGCACAGCAGCGCGGCGTTGGTTAGCTCCGCCGCCATCTGCGTCTTGTTGAGCTTCGAGCGATAGCGGCGTAGAAAACGCACGGTGTGCGCGAGCACGCGTCGGCGATAGCCGCGCAGGCTCAGCATGTCGCGGACGAATCGGACGACTTCCTCGGTCGGGTCTAAAGTTTTGAGCACGAGGGTTGAGCCGTCCATGTCGCGCAGTTTGGTGTTGGGAAGAATCCTGCGCTGAGATGCGCAGTCGGAGAAGTAGGGCGTGCCGAGAAGCGGAATCGGAAGCGTAAGGAAACTCGGCAGTGTGATTTCCGGCGTCGAGGCGATGAACTCAAGCTCGCGCCGAAGCTCCATGAGACTGCGCGTCGTGACATCGAGGATGAGCCCGTAGCAGAAGATGATTCCGGCGTCGAGACACCTGCGAATCACTTCGACCTGCGGGCTGTGCGTGTTCTGCGGCTTGTCTACAGACTTGAGCCACTCGGTATCGAAAGATTCGACCCCGCTAAAAAGCAGACGACAACCCGCCTCACGAATTAACTTCAGGTTCTCATCCCTGAGAAAGAAGTCGCCCGTCACCAGCGCCGACCACTGGTCTAGCCTTCCTGCCTGCCGCATCTCTTTTATCAAATCCAGGCGCGCGAGAAAGTGGTTTCTGTCGCTGCCGTAGAAATTGTTGTCGGCGAAAATCACCACGCGGGGCTTCGGCCAGCCGAGCATCTGCTTGCGTATGTAATCGAGGTCATATTTTTGATAGCTTCGCCCCTCGCCCGTCAGAGCGCAGAAGGAGCAACGAAAGTTGCAGTAGCGTGTCGTCTCCGCATAGTTGAAATGGCGCAGCCAGTAGGCCAAATCGAAACGCGGAAGCATCTCTTCGGCGACGAACTCCTGTCCGAAAGCATCCCGTATCACGTCCTGCAACTGCTCGATGTCGCCCACGCAGCAGTAGTCGAAGAAGCGAGCAGCACGACCAGGCAGGGCGCGGATGGGCGCGCCTCCGGCCACCACCAGCACCTTCGGATTCTTCGTGCGCGCGTAGGCTGTCAGGTGCAGCATCCGGTCGAATGAATTGGTGAGACCAGTGAGGACGAGCATGTCAGGCCAGCCGAGCAGATGTTCGTCTGTGAGAGACCCGCTATCGACCTCGTCGTAGAGACGCAGGTCGCAAAGCTCCGGCTTGAATGCGCCCGCGAGATAGACGGGCGCGAGAGGCTGCGGGATTTTCGTCCGGCGTCGGACGCTCTGGCGAGACTCGTCGAAAAAGCAGTTCACAATCAGAATCCGCTTCTTCGTCAAAAATCGGCGGGCAGTGGTCGAAGGCGTTCTGCTCATCGAGAGCACCTCTCCTGCGGCGAGCCGCTAGAGCTTCTGCATGAGACCCGTGCAATTTTCAGAACCGGCGCTCGTGCGGTCAACGTCTCGAAGGCTGGTCGGGCTGCGGGTATGAAGCCGCGCGAATCACCTTCAACAGTCGGAGACGGTTGTTCGCCCATTCGTAGTAATAGACGCCGCTTGCGCCCTGTCGCTCTTCCCCCATCCTCCCCGTGTTCGGTCGCCCGACGATTTTGAGCAGTCGGCTATCAGAGCGAAACACTCGAAAGTCGTCCTCGCCCTCCTGAAGTTGATAATCCCCGATAGAGATTGTCCAGCCCGTCAGCTCGCGCGGGAAATATGCTCGACCCGTGCGAGCGTCGATAATCCCGTTGATTGAACAACCCGTGCCGCAGCCCGCCGAGACGAACGTGTAATGACCCGCGAAGTTGATGCCCGCTTCCGCGCGTTGCTCACGAATGATTGTTCGATAGCTGCGCGCCAGCCGGTGGCTACGCATTTTCAGAGGCGCGACGCTCCCCCGCCAGACGACGACTCGATAATCCTCGAAGCGCGGAGCGTCGGCCTGCTGCGCCGACGCACGCTCGTCAAGCGTGACGACGAGCGCAAAGCAGGCGACTGTGAGACGTAGAATCTTACTCATCCTCAAAGCTTCCGAAGGGCACGCCGGAACGTTCTTTCAGCGCGACGTTTTTCGGCGAGACGTTCTTTCAGTTTCTCACGCTCTCGGCTTCGGCGCGCAAGCCAATTTACATCAGCGCAAACATCTTGAGAAGCATGTTGATTCGCGGTGTTGACGAAGGAGCTTTGCATCCGAATGCGAAGAAGCCGTCACACTTGCCAATGCAAGCGTGACGGCTTCTTCGGTGGAACTCTTCTCTTCCCGAAAATTTACTTGACTGCGACGGCGGGCGTCTGCGGCGCGGCGCTCAACTGGTTGAGCTGTTGAATCCGTTCGCGCAGAGCTTTGACGAAGCCTTCTCTGGTCGGCTGGTCGTAACCGGCGGCGGTGAAGGCGTCGCGGAGCTGTTCGTCGGAGAGGCGCGCGAGCTGCGAGCCTATCCAGCGTGCGCTCTCGACGGGGATGCGGCGCATGGCCTTCTCTTTGTTGGCCTGAGTCTTGCGATAGCCGGGGTTGAAGAAGGAAGCGAACTTGCCGCCGCCGCTCGGAGTCGTGTTGTAATCGAACTCGACCAGACCGTTCTGGACGCCGATGATGAATTTGCTCGAACGGTAATCTTCAAGGTTGTTCTTCGAGCGCTTGCCGCCCAAGCCCCCGACCTGGCCGAGCGTCGCGCCGATGTCGGTGACGACGTAGCGAGCTTCCGTCTGGCCGCTCTCGGGGTTGACGACCGAGAGGATGTGGTTGTTGTCGAGGCGCGTGTCGTAGTTGGCGAGCAAGACCATGAGCACTTTCAGGCCGTCGAGTTCGCGCGAGCCGACGAAGGGATTCTTGAGCCAGTCCCAGGTCGCTCCGCGTGAGATGTGCGCGCGTCGGGGCTCGAAGCGCACGCCGCGCACGACTTTGTTGCCTTCGACGTGTTCCTGTCCGCGCGCGAGGCGCGGCAGGTTGGCGATTTCGGCGCGCTCAAAGTAGTAAGCCTCATCGGCGAAGTAGCCCATTGCCCATGCCAGGCGCGTCGCCACCGTCTCCGACTGCGCTTCGACGCCCAGTTTCACGACCCAAGTCGTACCCTTCGCGTCTTTCACCTCGAACTTGGGCGACGCGCCGAGCTTATCCTCTTTGACGAATGTGAAGGGTGCGGCCGGAGCCTGCTCGGCAGAGCCGGGGCCGTAGCGCAAATCGCGCGCGGAGATGTCGCCGGGGTCGCGCCAGATGACCGGAGCGCCGACCGGGGCTTGCGTCTGCGCCGTCTTCTCCTGAGCCAGAACCGCGGAAGAGAGAGAGGCCGAGAGCATTAAGAGTGAAAGTGTGAACGCCGCGCGTAGGCTTTTCGCAAACATGATTTTTCAGAATCCTCCGTTAGAGAAGCAGTTCGCTTTAAGTTGCCGGGCACGTCAGGCCGTTCTTGTTTGACCGCCCTTGTCTACTAACGCGAGATTTTTCGGCGAAGAGAATCAGTCGGCGACACAATTTCTCAAAAGCAGTTTGCAACCCGGCCGCGACGCGAGGCGTACTTATGGGCGGCAGCGCGACAACCGTGCGCAAAATGGCGGCATCTCTGCTGCGTGCGACCGAAGAGCTTCAGTCTATGGCGGCGCGCAAGCGGGGGACTTGCGCGCCTTCGCCTGGTCGAGCCTGGCGGCTCAAGCTCTCGCCCGTGCCAACGAGGTCGGAGGAAGCCCATAAACAGAGACTCGGCTCTCTTGAACCGAGCGCCCTTAATTTGCCGATTTAATCTGGAGAATGTTTGCCGATGCAGATGAACTTGAAACGAAACTCTTTCCGCAAGTTTCCCGGCGCGTTCGTCGCCATCCTGCTTTTGACCATCACGGCGGCGGCGCAGCAGCAACAGCAGCCAGTCGCGCTGAGCACCGCGCCCAGCGTCGAAATTAAGAATTTCGGACAGATGGACGCGCGCTTCTACAGGGGCGCACAGCCCAAGACAAAGGAAGACTACGAAGCTCTCGCCGCCCTCGGCATCAAGACCGTCATCGACCTGCGCGACGACCCGAAGGAGTACGAAAAACCCTTCGTCGAATCTCTCGGGATGAAGTACGTCAACATCCCCATGATTACCAAGAAGTACCCGACCGAAGAAGCGACGCAGGCGTTTCTCAAGGTCGTCGGCGACCCCGGCACGGGCAAGTTCTTCGTCCACTGTGCCGGAGGCCGACACCGCACCGGCGCGATGGGCGCGGTCTATCGCTTCCATTTCTACAACTGGAATTTCGAGCAGGTCTACAAGGAGATGAAGCAGTACGACTTCTACACCAGTTGGGGACACGGGGCGTTCAAGGATTTCGTCGAAGACTATTACAAGCGCGTGCAGGCCGAAAAAGCCTCGGCGCAGACGCCCGCACACACGCAAAGCGACTCTCCGGCTCGGACTAAAGACGAGCACTAAAACCGCTTTTCACTTTGAAGCCAAACTCGAAAGGCCGCGTCCCCGTCGGGGGTGCGGCCTTTCCAGCCCTCTCGCGCGAGGGACGGGCGTCAAAAGTTAAGACTGATGCTGCCTTCAAAATGGAGCTGGCTGTTGAACGGCGCTTCGCCGGGGGAGACCGCGACGCGCTCGTACGCGCCGTCGGAGTTGAGCACGCGCGCCTTCACGTTATCGCGCAGGTAGGCTTCGAGCACCACTTCCTTCAGGTAGCGGCGCAAGTTAGCGTCGAGCACGGGAGCGACTACTTCGACGCGGCGGTCGAGGTTGCGCGCCATCCAGTCGGCGGAGCCGATGTAGACATCATCTTCGCCGCCGTTGGCGAAGTAGAAGATGCGGCTGTGTTCGAGGAAGCGACCGACGATGCTGCGGACGTGAATCGTCTCGGAGAGTCCGGAGACGCCGGGGCGGAGCATGCACGCGCCGCGCACGACGAGGTCGATTTTCACTCCGGCCTGCGAAGCCTTGTAAAGCTCGTCGATGATTTCGAGGTCGGTCAGGCGGTTGACCTTCGCCATGATGTGCGCGGGACGACCCGCGCGCGCGTGCTCGGCCTCGCGCCGGATGAGGGCAAGCATGCGCTCGCGCAGGTTCAGGGGCGCGACGAGCAGGCGGCCGTATTCCTTCCGGCGTGAGAAGCCGGTTAGGAAGTTGAAGAGGTCGATGGCGTCGTTGCCGATTTCCGGGTCGGCGGTCAGCAGTCCGAGGTCTGTGTAGACGTTCGAGGTCGTCGGGTTGTAGTTGCCCGTCGAGACGTGGACGTAGGTTTGCAGCTTCTCTTTCTCGCGGCGGACGACGAGCGCCAACTTAGCGTGCGTCTTCAAACCGACGAGGCCGTAGACGACGTGTATGCCCGACTCGGCGAGCCGCTTTGCCCAGCCGATGTTGTTCTCTTCGTCAAAGCGCGCCTTGATTTCCACGACTACCGTCACCTGCTTACCGCTCTCGCTGGCTTCGATGAGCGCCTGCGGGATGGGCGAGTTATGGCCTGTGCGATAGAGGCACATCTTGATGGCGAGCACGTCGGGGTCTTTGGCCGCCGCGTTGATGAACTCGGTGACGGTCGTGTAGGCCGTGTACGGATGATGAAGCAGCAGGTCTTGCTTTTTGATGGCCTCGAAGAAAGGCTTCTTCTTGCGCAGGGGCGCGGGCACGGTCGTCTGAAGCGGCGCGTCTTTCAGGTCGGGACGGTCGAGCTTGTAGAGCGACATCAAATCGCATGCGTTGAGCAGCCCATCGACGACGTACACGTCTTCGTCTTCAATCCTGAGCGAGCGGGTCAGGTACTCGACCATCTCGGCAGGCATCGTCGAAGAGACTTCGAGGCGCACGGGCAGACCGAAGCGACGCTCGCGCAGAGATTCCTTGATGAGCCCGAGGAGGTCTGCGGCCTGGTCTTCGCGGATTTCCACGTCGGCGTCGCGCGTCACGCGGAAGAGATGTCCTTTGCTGGCGCGCATGCTCGGAAAGACGGAATGCAGGTTTGCTTCTATCAATTCTTCGAGCAGCGTGAACTTCGTCCCCGTCTCGCCGACGCGCACGAGGCGCGGCACGAGCGGCGGAACCTTGATACGCACGAAGCGCGCATCGCCCGCCGCAGAGCGCGTCGAACTGTGCTCGGGCAGAGATTCGACCATCAGGCCGATGTTCAGAGAGAGGTTTGAGATAAAGGGGAACGGGTGCGCGGGGTCAACAACCAGAGGCGTCAGCACCGGAAAGACGCTCTGCATGAAGTAGTCGTCAACCGCCCGTTTCTCGTCGGCGGAGAGCGATTCGTAAGGCGCAATCGAGATGCCCTCGGAGGCGAGACGCGGCAAAACGCTCTCGCGCAGGCACGCGCTCTGCTCTTCAACCATCGGCAGCACGCGCTCTCTGATGATGCTCAACTGCTCTGCGGGCATAAGCTCGCCCGGCATCACGCTGACGACTTCGTGCTCCAGCATCTCCTTCAAACCGGAGACGCGCACCATGAAAAATTCGTCCAGATTGCTTGAGAAGACGGCCAGGAACTTCAATCTTTCGAGAAGCGGCAGAGAATCGTCGAGCGCCTCTTCGAGCACGCGGCGGAAGAATTCGAGCGTGCTCAAATCGCGGTTCGAGACGCACCAGGCGAGGAAGCGATCCGTGTATTGATTGCTCTGCGGCAGGCCGGAAGACGGCGTCGGGCGAAGGGCTTGGCCGCTCGCGTCGTCCGTCTCGGTCTGTTTCTCAAGCGCGTTCATACGATTGTCTCTTCCTTCGGTCATCTTCGGGGCAACCTCGATTTTTTGGGAATTTCGTGCTCTAACCGCCTTCAACTGATTAACGCGGGATTTCGCACGGGAATAAATCACCGGGCGGAGGGTTTCTTTCGCGCCGGGAGAATTTTTTGATTCGGCCCGGCGACGAAGGCATGACTGCGAACGGCGGAAGCCTTCAGGTGGGGTCGTAGGCGCGTAGCGCCTGGACGCTCACAAGCTCCCCTGTCTCCACGATGTAGGCCGTCAAATGATGGCCGTAGACGCAGCCGGTGTCGAGGCCGATGGCCTTCGGGCCTCGCCTCGGCTCGGGCGCAGGCCAGTGTCCGAAGAGGACGATTTTCTCGCCGTCGTACGCGTCGTACCAGGGCGTGCCGTCGCGGCTCTCGCGGTGCGCGCCGAGCGTGCGCAGCTCCGTCATGTCCTCGGTCGTCTGCGAATGAAGCGCCACGTTCGGGCGCAAGCCCGCGTGCACGACCAGGTGCGTCCCGAGGTCAATCAGAAACGGCAGCGAGTTCAGGTAGGCGACGTAGCGTTCCTTGTCCGCCTTCAGCGCTTTGTGCGTCGGCTTCTGCGAAGCCTTCAGCTTAAACTTCTCGCCGTTCCAGCGCCGGCGCAGCGCCAAATCGTGATTGCCGATGACGGCCGAGAAGCGCGGCTCTCTCATAAACAGTTCGAGCACTTCACGACTCTTCTCGCCTTTGGCGATGAGGTCGCCGACGGAGACGAGACGGTCGTCTGCGCCGAATCCGACTTTGTCCAGCAGGCTTATCAATTCGTCGTAGCAGCCGTGAATATCTCCGACGACGACCGTGCGCGAACTCATCTCTCCCTCCAAAACCTACGACGCATTCTCTTTCCCTCGCGCGCCGCGGGAGCCTTCAAGCCCCTCGCCGCTTCGCTCGCAATCGACCGACGCCTTTTCAAATCGACTCGAACTCGCCGGCTGCGTGCTCGCCCGGCATGCCTTCGATACGGACGCGCAGGCTCGGCAGCACTTGCGTTACGCGAAACGTCCTCTCCGAAGAGACGCGCCCCGGCATCAGCTCCGCGCGGAAAGTGACGGCCATCCCCGGCCTCACCCAAATGTTGCGCGCCGCAGTGCCCGCTTCGCCGAACGTCGAAAAATTCTCAGCCGCGCCTGCGGCTCGTCTTCTGTTCATTATGCCTGAAAGCATATCTCGTTTTCTCTCATTCCGGTCTGGAAAAAGCAAACTCCCAAACTCAACTGTTAACGCGCAAACCCTTCGAGAAAGAAATCATGTACGGCGACGATTTCAAACGCTCCGCCGTCAAACTCTGCCGACGACGAACGCCGCCATCAAACTCTCTCTGCGAGCGACGCCCCCAAAAAGCGTGCTCCGAGCCTCTCTAAGCTTCAAACGTCGTTAGAGAGACCCGGAGCCGGATTGTCGTCATGGAAGCTGTTTGAAAAGTTCCTTCAAGCTAGCGCAGTCTGGACAGGCGGCGACGCCGCATCAGACAGATTTTGAATTTTTCGTCAGCGCCTCTTTTTTCGTCAGCGTCTCTTTTTGCTCTTGCTCTCTTTCTTCGTCGCCTCGGACTTCACAACCTTCTTCGCCGTTTCTTTCTTCGCGGCTCGCTTCTCTTCCCCGTCGGACTTGTCGGAGGCTTTCTCTTTTTCCTTCTCCTTCGAGGGCGTCTCTTCTGTCCTCTTCGCCGAAGAGGTTTTGTTTAGAGATTCTCGAATCAAGCCCTCGCTCGGCCTGCCGCCGTCGATGAAGGCGAAGACGTGATAATGGTCGCGGTTCTCGCGCAGCACCTCGATGCGTCCCTCGTCCTTGAGCCGCGCCAGCTCACCCATCACGTACGACTGCTCTTCAGCCGTCATAAAGCGATAGTAGATGTCGAAGGCCAGCCCCGTCGAATGCGGAGGCGTAGCGATGAGCGTGGCGTTCGGGTTCTCGCGGCTCAGCATGTGCTGGTATTCGTCCGGGCGCACGAGCGAAGTGATGGGGAGCGGGCGGTCGAACTTTTGCTTGTAGGAGCGCGCAATCTCTTCGAGCACGACGCGAGCTTCCGGGCGCAGGTGGCTGAGCATCCGCACCTTCATCTCCCTGCGCGAAGCAGCTTCGCCGAGCTTGTATGTGCGGCCTGAAAAATCCTTCGACAGGCTCGAAAGGTTTTCGTAGTCGGTGAAAAGCTCTCGGCGTCGCTCGGCGTCGCCGTAGAAGCCTTCGAGCATCTCTTTCCTCTCGCGCTCGGACTTGAGCGACTTCTCCGTGCGGGTAAGCTGTGTCTGCAACTCCGCGCGGCGCGAGCGCTCACGCTTCGGCACGGCGGCCAGCTCTTTCCTGAGAGCCTCGCTCTCGCTCTTGAGGCTCGTGAGAGCTTCGTCGAGCTTTGCGTACTCTTCGGAAAGCTCGGTTTCGTCGTAGAGAGTGATTCTCTTGCCCGTACTCTTGTCGTAGTGCGTGAACTGCTCTTTGTCGGCGCTGCCGCCGACGCCGTAGAGGATGTGGTTTTCGCCGACCGTCTTGACTTCGACCAGCTCGCCCCGCCTGATTAGCTCGGCGAGGTCTGTGAAGTCCTGCGGCGTCTCGAAGCGGTGCTCGCGCCACTCGGCGACCTGCACAGCGAGGAATCGACGCGTGTCGCTGTAGTGCTTGAGCTGTGCCGGGATTTCAATCTTGGCCTGCTTGCCCATCGGCTCGCCGCGATCCTCTTTGACCTGACGGACGGCCTGTTCCCAGGGAGAGATTTCGGCGGCTTTGACGCCTGCGGGCACGGGTATAAACGCGGAATAGCCGCTCGGCCTGCGCTGCCGCCAGCCGGGCACGACCAGAAACGCGCCGACAATCATAGCCGTCAGCAGAATCACGGCCAGAATCTCACCCTTGTTTCTTCGTTCTTTCAACCTTATCTCCCCGTTATAAAAAGAAAGGCTTGAACGGGGCGGCTGCCAATGGCGCAACCTCGTCAAGCCAAGTCAATCTTTGATGCAAACGGGCAGCGAAAAGTACGCTGAATTTGTAAGAATTTATATCGGAAAGAGAGCGTTTTTACGGTGCGGAACAGCCGCTCAAAACTCTTCGTATGCTGTAGGTTCGGAAAGACCGCAAAGGAGCTTCGTCAAGATGAAAAAAGCAGTTCTGCTATTCGCCGCCCTCGCCAGCATGACGGCGACCTCTCAAATCGTTCGCGCGCAGCAATCCACGTCGCCTGCCGCGACGAAAGAGCGCGCGCGGAGCGACGAACGCTTGTCGCGGCGCGTCAAAGGTCGGGTTTTGACTTCGACGGAGATGCCTGCCGTCAGTCTTCGTTTCGACAAGGCGTTCAAATACATCGGCGGGCAGAGCTTTATTCTCTACGACGTGGCGCGCGCCGAGCAGCATTTCTTCGTCGATGCCGATAAGCAGGGACGCATACGCCGTCTCTACTGGGTGCAGTTTGAAGGCTACCTGCCGACGAACACCCACTCGTACAAATATCAGGCCAACAAAACCGTCAACGTCGGCGGTCTTGAGTTTATCGCCGACTCCTTCCCCAGAAATCTCAAGACCTCTCCGAGCCGCCCAAACTCGGACGGCGAGCGCGCACGCGCCTTCCTCGCCAGCAAAGGCTTCCGCCCCTTGAGCGACGACCTCCTGCTCCAGCGTCTCGTCCATCTGGTTGACGAAGCGAAGCGAAACGAGCTGATGATTATTTACACGGAGGACTTGAGCGGGATGGGTCTGACTGCCGCCGACTTGACCGGCGACGGGCGAGCCGCCAATCGTTGGGACGAGCTTTCCAGAGGACTCCTCGAACGAGCCACGAAGGGCTTCACAGTTCAGCGTTGAGGCTCTCGCGCCTGCGTTCATAAAAATTCCCTTATCGGAAATATACGCCCTTGTTTCACGACCGGGATATTTAAACCCTCGACTGGCCGTTTACCGACCATTGCCTTGATTTTCCCTTTGATTTTGGGTGAATAGCTCGACTGCGAATAGCGTGTGCGCTGAGCTTGAAGCCCGGTGCGGCCTTCGCAGTGCTGTGGCTTGTTCGCGGATGAGCGCAGAGCGGATTGGATTTTCGGTCAAGGGTTCTCCTCCTCGCGGGTGGTGGCCGGTTCCCATCTTCCGAGGCTGCGGGCGCGTTCGATTTGTCGCAGCGAGTGAAGCAGGATGAGTTTCAGGTCTTCCTTCGAGAAATCTCGCATCTCTTCTCGATGGCGTCGGGCTTCCTCAAGGACGTAGGCGAGGCGGTCGAACTTGTGCCCCGGCGCACGGTCTACGCAGTAGCAGATGGCGATGCCCCAGACCTCCAGTGGGATGTCTCTCGCGCGCTGCGCCGTGACGGCGTCCGCCGTCGTCCAGGCGTTCCCCGTCGCTCTTTCGTAGATACCTCGAAGCGAGTCGAGAAACGTTTCGTCGTCGTCGTCCGGGTCGCGCGCGAAAGACTTCGACGAAGACGACGCCGTGGCGCCCTCCAACGTTGTGCTACTATTTACATATTTATATACCCCTGTAAAATCTACCGGGGTAACCCCTGTAAAATCTACCGGGGTAACCCCTGTAATTTTGACCGGGGTAGCTACCCCGGTAGTTACCCCGGTAGCTACCGGGGTAGCATCTTCGGTGGTCTCCTCAGCCCCGACAATTTTTTTCGACTGCGGGTCGATTTTGAGACCGGCAGCGCGCCTGCGCCTGACAATCTCCTTCGGCTCGAAAACTCTATATTTTGGCCCGAGCGGACTGCCCGTGGAGTTTGAGACAATTTCTATTGAAAACTTCTGAATGAGGCCGCGAATGGCCGTCCTGATGGTGCGGTCTGAGCGGATGCCGGTTTTGCGAATCAGCTCTGCTGGCCCGAAGTGGCGTTCGCGCACACCCTTGCTGATGGTCTCGCGGTACATGACGGAATAGACGCGCTGTTCAGAGCCCGTGTGAGTGGCATCGAGGGATTGAAACTGGGAAGGGTTTTCATCGACATTCGCTTCTACCGGGGTAGTTACGGGGGTAATTACCGGGGTAGCTACCGGGGCTGTTACAGGGGTAGTTACCCCGGTAGTTCCTGTATCTATTTGATTTTCAACGACGTAATCGGAAGGAGGCGGGGGCGGAATCTGAGGTGCAGGAAGCGTCTCAAGGGCGGGAACCGAAGGCTCAGAGTCCTGTTCCTCGCGCTCCTCGCGCCTGCGTTTGGCTTCCAGAAGGTCGGCGTAGCCCACCCATCTCTTCGGCTCACTCATGTAGCACAGCCTCGCTGACGGCCGCTTCAATCAGGTCGGGCGGAACCTTCGACATGTCGGCCATCTGCGCCATGTCCCATGCGATGGCGCAAACTTTCAGAACTTCGCGCGGGACGCCGCCGGTGGTCGCATAGATGGCGTCGAGGGCGGCGTCGGTGAAAGGGTTGGTGACCTGCGCCTGTTCGCAACGGAAGGCGACCATCTCGCGTGTTTCGGCGAGCGACAGGGGGGCTAAAAGCGAGGGGGCGAAGATGCGCGAGCGGATGGCCTTCTTGGTCGGATCCATCAGCTTCGTGCGAAGCTCCAACTGCCCCGAGAGCACTATCTGTATGAGCTTGGTCTCTTCGGTCTCGAAATTCAGGAGGACACGCACCAACTCAAGCATCTTGCCGGTCAGGCGCTGCGCCTCGTCGATGAAGACCACAGCCGTCTTGTCTTCGCTGTAGAGGTTGACCAGAAAACCGCGTAACTCCTGCTCCTGATCGACCATCGAGCGGCGCGGCCTGAGCCCGAAATCGCCGCAGAGCGACTTCAAAAAGGCGAAATCGCTGGGAAAATTGGGCGAGGGAATGAGCGCCGTAACCACGTCTTCGCGCCCGACATACTGCCCGAGCAAGTAGCGCATGCAGCTACTTTTACCGAGACCGATGTCGCCCAGGATGGCTGTCAAACCCTGTCGATTCTCGATGACGTAGCGAACTTTGTGAATCGTGCTTTTGAGCGAAGGAGTCAGGTAGAGCAGCGAAGGGTTCGGACTGATGGAGAAGGGCTGCTTCGGCTTAGTCTTGACAACAGTAGACATACTGCGACCATGTAACACGTTTGGAGTTCCAAATCAAGATTTATTTTACCGTTATGTGCGCTTTAAAATGCAGGAGCGAGGTTAATTCCGAGGGGTGGGGTAGGGAATTGGCAAGTAGAGGGTGACGTTTTAATCGTGCGTTTCCTGCTTTCGCAACGACGACGGTCGGACGTTTTCAGGCAAAAGTTTCGCAGCCCGTTGGCGCAGCCAGAGCATCTGTCTTCAAAAGTTCACACCGGAGCCGCCTCTCTGTCTTTGCCGGTGAACGGTCGAAGGATACCCGAGGCGAGTTCTCTTTCATAAAGCTTGGCTGAAGAGGGAATCGAAGTTGAAGGCGGGGCTGGCATAGCTGTTGCGGCGTTTCCGAATCGTCCTACGACTTGGCTTCTCGCTATCGTACAAGGGGTCTAGAATCTCCGCAGGTGCGGCAAGAGATAGACATTCCCTTCAAACCCGCACGCTGTCGCTTCGTTAGTCCCACACCAAAGGAGAGATATTTATGGCGAAAAAAGATACTTCGATGGAAGACACCGGCATCACTAAGGCTTCGAGCCGAGCCGGAAGTCTTCCCTCGGTGCAGCTTTTCGGTCGCGTGACGCTGGTCGAAGCGTATGCGCTGCCGAATTTCGAGGGCTGTCATGCGCTGGTCGCTCTGCGCGATACGCCCGGCAAGACCGTCGCGGTCTTAACCAGCGCGCACAATCTACAGAACCTTTTGGAGACGGCGCTGGCGACCGGAAACCTCATGGCCTTCCGGGGAAGCAAGGTGAGCAACCCGCCGACACCTCTGGGCGGAACGTGGGCTGTCGATGTCTATCTAATCGACAGCATGATTCTCTACAACATCAAATAGGCTTGAACGAGCGGAGGGCGAGCCGCTTCAACCTGCTCGCCCTCCGCACGCAAAGCAGAAACCCTCCCGCAGAGATGCTCTCTTCGGTGGGCGTCAATCGACAAGCAATTAACTTCCGCGCGCGTCCTGAAATGCTAAACTGAGAGCATGACCTCGATGCGCGATAGGCTCGCCGTCAAACGCACCGACACCGGCCTCGGACTGTTCACCCTCGAAGCTATTCCCGCCGGACGACGCATCATCGAATACGTCGGCCCCGTCGTCACCAGCGAAGAAGTTGACCGCAGAGGCGGCAAGTACTTCTTCGAGCTTGATGAAAACTTCGCCATCGACGGGAGTCCCCGCACCAACCTCGCGCGCTATATCAACCACTCCTGCCGACCCAACGCCGAAGCCTTTATCTCCGGTCGCCGCATCAGGATTTGGTCGAAGAAGAGAATCAAGGCCGGAGAGCAGATTACAATCAACTACGGCAAGTCGTATTTCGACGACCACATCAAACCCGTCGGCTGTAAATGCGAGAAGTGTATCGCTCAGCCGAAAAGAAAGAGGCTCGCGTGAGGTCGCTCTCGGGCGCATTTGTTTTCAAGTGCTGCTCCGACGCAGTTGTTTCTGACGTGCGCGCTCGCGGTCTCGCTTCGACTTTTCGCGGATTTTCAGAGGAATCCAGTATTGACTGTGATGGTATCTTACGCCATTATCAGGTTCGTTTATGTTTTTGTTCCGAGCCTTTCCAGCGCAAAGGTGAGGCGAGTTTTTGATAGATGTCGAACGAACTGTCGGATAAAACATTCCAGAGCCACACGATGGCTGCCCCCGCGAGATTCGACGCGCGGATGGCCGCATCGTTCTGCGAGAAGTCTGTGTCGGAGGAGACGCGGCGCGCCTACAGAAGGGTCGTGCGTGAGTTCTTCACTTTTGTCAGCAACATACACCCTTCGCTCGTCACACCTGAGCACGTTCTGCGCTGGCGCGAGACGCTCAGGCAACAGAAGCAAAAAGCGGCCACCATCAGCCTGAAGCTTTCGGTCGTGCGTTCGCTCTTCGAGTTTCTGAAGGCGGGCGGTTACGTCTCTATGAATCCGGCTTCGACGCGGCTCGTGCCGCCGCCGGAAGTGCCGGAGGAACTGGCCGGTCGGGCGCTGACGCCGAAGGAGGTTCGCTACCTGCTGAGCGGCCCCGACCGCTCGAAGCCCGAAGGGGCGCGCGATTACGCGCTGTTGCTCGTCATGTTGAAGATGGGTCTGCGCGTCAGCGAAGCCTGCTCGCTGAGGGTCTCTTCGGTGAAGTGGAGTCACGGAAGATGGATTGTGAAGTTCAAGGTGAAGGGCGGAAGAGAGCGCACGCTGCCTCTGCCGACGGAGGTGAAGAAGGCTTTCGACGATTACATGCGCCTCGACAGGAAGAGAAGAGAAGCGCTTCACAGCGACGGAGAGAACGCCTTCATCTTTCAGCCGCATCTTAACTACCGCACGCTTGAGTTCAACAAGCCGCTCTCGACGAGAATGGCCTGGAACATCGTGCGGCGTTGGGCTGAGTTCACGGGCATCGACAAGCTCTCGCCGCACGACCTGCGTCGCACGGCCATCACGAAGGCGCTCGATCAGGGTCTCTCTTATCGCCAGGTGCAGATGATGAGCGGGCACAAAGACCCCAAGACCGTCATGCGCTACGATCACGGACGCGAGAACCTTGAGATGAACGCGATAAATTTTCTGAAGTACGAAGAGACCGACGAAGAGAAGCTTTAGAAGATTTCTCACAGAAGCTCATTCGGATTTCGGAACGAGTTCAGTTCTTCTATAGCCCTTCAGCCTCGCTCGCTCAGAAGCCGCTCCAACACATCAAGCTCGACATTCATAGACAAGCTCGAAGGTGGTCGTCGCCGGCGTGGGCTGCTCGCCTTTGACGTGGGGGCGAAAGGCTTCTGCTTCTCAGGTTTTTTGCAGCCGCCTTGAAGGATGGCGTAGCGGATGATGTCGATGCGACTGCGCATGTCGATGCATTGATTCCTGTCCCGAGATAGTCGCCAACCGTAGCGCTCCAGCCGAGCGCGCGCATGGTAAACCAAAATCCTTTCGAACACATTCTCGCCACCGGCGCATTCATCCTCATTGCTCGCGTCTGATAATCCTGGCCTCGTTTCATGGGCTCAACAAAACCGAAAATTATGCAGTGGAGCGGATTGCAGTTGATTTACTATGCTGAATATTTGTAAAGAATTGGTTGGAAGAGGCTCTGCCGGATTGAAAGGTCTTGGGGATTATCGGACGTGTGCTTTAATCCGATGGTTGGATGAATGGATGTAAACACTTATCGCAGTTGTTTCGACCATCAGGCGTAGAATATGAAACAGACGCGGGACGGGAAGAAAACTTTCAAGCTTTATATCTTCGATGCTGACGGTACGTTGCGCAGGACTACCGTGAAGGGACAGCCGTGTCCGAACAGGCCGGGCGAGTGGGAGTTGATACCGGGCGTGAGGGAGCGTCTGGCGGAGATTGATTGGAGGCGGGGCGAGGCGCGGTTCGGAGTTGCGTCGAATCAGGGCGGGGTCGGCGTCGGGCACTTGACGTTCGAGGCGGCGTACGGGTTGCTTTGCGAGATGGCGGAGGCGGCGTTCGGGATGAGGCCGCCCGAGGGCGCGATAGAGATTTGTCCGCACGCGCCTTTTGAGGGGTGCGCTTGCAGGAAGCCGGAGCCGCAGATGCTTCTGCGCCTGATGCGCAGGTTCGGCGCGACGCAGAGCGAGACGCTGTTCGTCGGCGACATGGAGAGAGACGCGGAGGCGGCGCGCAGGGCGGGAGTCAGTTTCATTTGGGCGCGAGAGTTTTTCGGATGGAGGGTCGAGGGGCAGAGCGGTCTGTTCGAGGCGTTGGGATAGAAGCAGATAATTCGAGGTGTCGAAATGAGAAGAGTTCTAAACGCGTTGAGAAACGTGCT
Source organism: Pyrinomonadaceae bacterium (assembly GCA_036399175.1). Taxonomy (GTDB): domain Bacteria; phylum Acidobacteriota; class Blastocatellia; order Pyrinomonadales; family Pyrinomonadaceae; genus DASWNP01. Next base: position 46,826 of record DASWNP010000034.1, read on the forward strand.
CGTCGTCGTCGTTTGGGCGTCGATGGTGGCCGGGGCGGCGAGCGTGCAGGTACGAGGGCAGGCTCGCGGGTCGGGCAGGGATGCGCCGGGCGTGCAGAAAGATTTCGTCTCGACGAGGGAGATGGAGCGCATCAACTGGATGGAGTTTCGGGAGGTCGTGCCGTCGCGCATCCAGACGGTGCTTTTGCCGACGGGGACGCTTGAGCCGCACGGCGTTGTTAATAACGGCGCTGACAACACCGCGCCGACGGCCATCGCGCGCAGCATCGCGCCGCGCGTCAACGCGCTCATCGCGCCGACTCTGCCCTACGGCATGACGGGCAGCATGGAAGCCTACCCGGGCGCGTTCCAGATTACGGAGGCCGCCTATCGTCCCTTCGTCAAGCAAGTCCTGGAGGGGCTGGCGAAGAACGGCTTTCGCAATATCATCATCGTCAACGGGCACGGCGGGCCGCAGACGGCGGCGCTGAACGCGGTGGCTTCGGAGGTCTCGGCCGAGCGGCGCGTGCGGACGCTGGTGGTCAACTGGTGGTCGTTCGCCTCCGACGTGACGAAGCAGGTCTTCGGCGAAGACGGAGGGCACGCAGGGCTCAACGAGACGGCCTTCATACAGGCCATCGACCCTTCGCTCGTCCATCCCGAACGCTACAAGGCCGAGATGGCGACGCCTTACCCCGCGCCCGGCACATGGTCGGCAGCGCCCTTCCCTTCCTCAATCGGCCTCTACCAGCCGGGGCAGGGCTATCCGAAGTTCGACCAGCAGAAGGCGAACGAGTATTTCGTGAAGGTGAACGACAAGATGGCCGCCTTGATTCTCGACATGATTCGCAAGTGGGACATAGCGGGGCTGTGAGGAGCAACGCGGAACGGAAAGAAGTCTGAAGTCAGGAGTCTAAAGTCTCGGAGTCTGGAGTCAAAGACAAATGCTTTTGGTTTTGACTTCAGACTCCAGACTTTAGACTCCTGACTTCTATCGTCTTTCCTCTATTCGGGAATCGTGAGTTCCTGTCCGACCTGTATGTTGTCGGGGTCTTCTATCTTGTCGCGGTTTGCGTAGTAGATGTCCATGTGGCGACCGGAATCGCCGTAGAGGCTCTGGCTGATTTTGGAGAGCGTGTCGCCCGGCCTGACGGTGTAGGTGCGCTCGCTTCCGGCGCTTTCTCCGCCTGCGCCCGACTGAATATCGTTTTCGTTCATAACTTCTCTTCTCCTTCCGCATCGCGGCGTTGGATTGTGGCTTACTGCTTCACTGCATGATAAAGCGAAGCGTCGAGGTTTGTCTCGATTCGAGCGGACGCTGTCAGCGCTTGCGCTCGAAGGACATCGACTCAGCTTCCCTTCTGCTGGAGGGCGGGCGAGGGCTGCGCGGCGTCGTGTGCATCGAGGCTGTCGGCGTTCCACTTCGCCTGCTCGGGCTCGATGTAGACGAACTTCCACGCGTGGAGCGTGCCGGGGTTCGCGTACATGCCTTTGACGTAGGGTTTCTTCATCCACTTGGTCGAAGGCACGTAGAGCGGGATGAAGGGCTGCGCGTCAATGAGGTAGGCTTCGGCCTTCGCCAGTAGCTCGTAGCGCTTCGTCTTGTCGATTGTCCGGTTGGCTTCGTTGAGCAGCGAGACGTAACGCGCGTCCCACCAGCCCGTGCCGTTGTCGGTGGCGGGCGCGGCGAGGAGGTTGAGGAAGGTGAAGGGGTCGATGTAGTCGCCCGCGTAGCCTGCGTTGGCGAAGCCTTTGTAGGAGAGCTTGGCGCGGTTTGCGAGGAAGGTTTTGAACTCCATGTTCCTGAGCGAGACGGTGATGCCGAGGTTCTGTTTCCACTGCGCCTGCACGAACTCGGCGACGTGACGGTTGCTCTCGGCGGTGGCGTACATAATCTCCACCTCGCCTGCGGGAAACTTCGCGGGGTCGAAAGCTCCTGCGTCGTTTCGGAAACCGGCTTCGGCGAGAAGCTGGCGGGCGCGTGCGGGGTCGAAGGCGTCGCCTGTGGGCTGAGGGTAGCCTGGGAAGATGCCGGAGGGCGTGAAGGCGTGGAGCGGCGCGGGCACTTTGCGCCAGTCGGCGAGCGTCTGCTTATTAATCGCCATGTTGAAAGCCTTGCGCACGCGCACGTCGCTCATCGGCGGCTTCGTGACGTTGACGAGATAGTAGATGATGGCTATCTCGGGGGCGTCCATGTAGTCCTTGAGAGGACGGACGGCATCAATCCAGCCGGAAGGAACGTAATGATTGCCGATGGCGTCAACGTCGCCCGCCTTGTAGAGATTCATCATCGTCGTGTTCTCTTCGACGGCGTAGAAGAAGATTCTGTCGAGACGAACGCGAGCGGCGTCCCAGTAGAAGGGGTCGCGCACGACCGAGATTTCGTGGTAGGGCTTCCACGTTTCGAGCTTGAAGGGGCCGCCGGTGATGATGTTTTCGGGGCGAGTCCAGGCGGCTTTGTGCTGCTCGATGCTGCGGCGCGGGACGGCGCGGAGAAACGGGTGCGGCACGAGGCCGATGAAGAAGGGCGCGGGCTGTGCGAGCGTGACGCGAAGCGTCAGGTCGTCGATGGCCTCGACGCCGATGTCCTCGGCCTTGACAGGCACGAACTCTTTGCCCGCGACAGCTTCGCGCAGGCGCGCGTCGGCGTCGAGTATCTTCTGTCGCTTCTTCTCGTCGCCGGGCAGGACGAGCCGCGCCGGAGAGCTGATGAAGCGTCGAAAGGGCGTGTCGGCGAAAGGGCTCGCCGAGGGCGTCGCCGAAGAGTCGGAGACGGGAGCCGGTTCGGCAGGAGAGGAAGCGCCGGAGGGATTCGCCTTTGTCGTCGTCGTTGCGCTCGTCGTCTTCGAGGCTTCCGAGTTGGAGTCCGGCTGGAAATCCTTGTCAAGTAGAAAGTCGCCCGTCGCGGGGTCGCGCACGAAGACGGAGCGAGAGTTGTAGCCCTGCGCGTATTTGATGTAGTAGGCGAGATAAGCATTGCGCGAGGCGAGGGCGGGCGAGAGGGCGCGCCGCCAGGAGTAGACGAAGTCATGCGCGTTGATGCTCTCGCCGTTCGACCAACGCGCGTTGGGTCTGAGACGAAAGACGAACTCGGTCGAGTCGGCGTTGGTCTCCCAGCTTTCGGCGATGGCCGGTATCGGCTCCATCGTGCGCGGGTCGTACTCGGCCAAGCCTTCGAAGAGCGCCATGTAGAGACGCGTCTCGGGCTGGCCTGTGCCGATTTGCGGGTCGAGCGATTCGGGCTCAGGCCCGGAGATGTAGCGCAGCACTCTCTCCTGCGGCGGCTTGAGCTTGCCGAAATACTCCGCCTCGTCCGCAGGGCTCGCGCACGAAGCCGCAAGCAGCAGGAGCATGAGCGCGACGCGGCGAAGCAGACGCCCCGAGAGACGCAGTGCCGAAGAGTGATTTTGCAATCGCATAGGAAGCACGCTATCCGTAAAGCGGTGGACGGCTTCTATCTGTAAAACGCTTGACGAGCGAGTCAACCCTTTTGAGACATGGCAAGAAACAGTCTACTTCTAGGATAAATCGCGCGGCGAGTCAACAACGACGGCGAGGGATGAAGCAGAAGATGACGGCGACTTCAGACGTTTCTCTGCGCTTGCCTTGCGACGCCCGTTACGGCTCGGAGACCCGGCTTTGCGGCGATGGCCGAGAGGAAGTGCGCGCAGGTGATAATGCCTCGGAAGAGGTTCGGCAGGTAGAATCTTTCGTTGGGCGCGTGGATGCGGTCGTCGGGCAGTGCGAAGCCCATGAGGACGGTCTGGAGTTGGAGTAGTTCCTGAAAGATGTTGACGACGGGGATGCTGCCGCCGGAGCGCACGAAGACGGGCGACGCGCCGAAGCCCGCGCGGTAGCTGGCGGCGGCGGCGCGCATGGCCGGATGCGTGCGGTCGATGAGGGCGGGGCGTGAACGGAGATGAGTGCGAACGTTTGAGCGAACGGTGGGCGGCGTGAGGCGCGCGATGTGTGCGCGGACGAGGCGCTCGATGTCGTGCGGGTCTTGGTCGGGGACGAGGCGGATGTTGATTTTGGCGAAGGCGCGCGAAGGGATGATTGATTTGCCCCCCGTGCCCTGATAGCCGCCGCCGATGCCGTTGACGGTCAGGGCAGGCCGAACGGTGGTGCGTTCGTAGAGCGAAAAGCCGCGCTCGCCCCAACCGCGCCTCGCGCCCGCGTCTCTGAGAATCTTCTCGTCCGAAGGGCCGTGCTCGGCCATGTAGGCGCGCTCCCCTTCGTTCCAGACGCGCACGCGCTCATAGAAACCGGGGACGGTGACGCGCCCATGCCGGTCGTGCAAAGCGGCGACGATTTCGCAGAGCGCCTGCAAGGGATTGTGTAGAGCGCCGCCGAAGTTGCCCGAATGAAGGTCGCTCGGCGCGCCCTCGACTTCAAGCTCGAAGCTGAGACCGCCGCGCAGCGCGTAGGTCAGGGCTGGTCGGTCGGCGGCGAGCATGCGCGTGTCGGACATGACGGCGGCATCCGAGCGAAGCGCGCGCTTATGCTGCGAGAGAAAACTCTTCAAGTTCGGACTTCCAATCTCCTCCTCACCCTCGAAGAGACACCTGACGTTGACGGGCAGACGCCCGACTCTCAGCAGGTAGAACTCAAGCGCCTTGAGATGCGCGAAGAGCTGCCCCTTGTCGTCGCAAGCGCCGCGCCCGTAGATGTACTGGCCGCGCACGGTCGGCTCGAAGGGCGGCGTCTGCCATTCGTCGAGCGGGTCGGCGGGCTGCACGTCGTAGTGGCCGTAGACGAGCAGGGTCGGGCGAGATGGAGCGTGCAGCCAGTCGGCATAGACGATGGGGTGGCGCGGCGTCTCGACGATGCGCACATGCTCAAGGCCGATTCCGTGCAGGTGCGCGGCGAGCCACGCCGCACACTTTTTCAGGTCGTCCGCGTGTTTGGGCTGTGCGCTGACGGAGGGAAAGCTGACGAACTGTTTTAACTCTTCGACGAAGCGCGCTGCATTGGCTCGCACGTAGGCGGGCGACGCGCTCGCACTCTTTGCTCCCGGCTTATTCATCAGTCAGGGAGAATCTCAGAAGCTCGACGGTCGAGCCTTCTCACAACCAAATGAAGCTTACGCGCGACACGGCACTTTGAGGCATTGCTCTCTTTTGCACCTGTACAACGGATGCCGGTTGTAGAGCGCGACGAAGACCTGGAAGCAGTGAGAGTTTCCGACCCTCTTTTCGTGCTCGACGGTTCGCGGGAAGTAGATGTGCAGAGCTTCGTGCAAGAGCGACCCGGCCATCAGCGAATACATCCTATCCCGCCAGCTCTCGAAGAAGGGCTGGCCGAGACAGATTTCGTACCTGCCGTTTGAGGGCGCGCCCGCGCGCATGGTGCGCGGATTCCAACCCGGATACGGGCACGTCCAGCAGTAATACCTGATTGAGCCGCCGCCGAGGATGCGCGCGGCGCTCTCCAAACGCTGCGCGACCAGCTCGCCGAGGTCTTTCCACCTATCGCTCGAATTTCTCCAGCGCGGGACGGTCTCGGGCGTGACGCCGAACGCCTCTTGAAAGGCGCGCAGCGTATTGGCCTGACGCGGCGACTGCCTGAGCGCGCGCGCGGCGTTTTGAGCTGAAGAGACGCCGCGCTCGACGGCGCGCTCAATCGCCGCCCTGATGTCATCGACCGTGACCGGCCTGCCGACGATGCCCTGCACGGTCGAGAGGTCGGTGGGCGAACAGGCCAGGCTTCTCAAGAGTGGCCTTCGTCCACGCCCGCCGCGACGCCCGCGCGGCGGCGTCTCGTATTGAATCGCCGACTCCGCTTCGCGGTAATCTCGAAACATCGCTTCAAATTCGCCTTCGCGGACGTTCGTCCCTGCGCCGGGCGACTGCCTGCGCGTCTGCCGGATAGCCCTTTTTTCAGCCGCCTGAATGCGGGCGGGCTTGCTCCTCGGCATCGGCCCGATGGAGGCCCTGTAACCAGAGGTCGGGACACCCAGATGTGTCAGACACCAGCGGTGATTGATGAGGCGCGCACGGATAGTGTCGGTCGAGCGACCGTCGTAGAGCCTGCCGCCGGGGAGGTGTATGCGGTAGAGGCCGGGGCTGTTCGCGCGCGGGTCATTGATAGCCGCGTCGAGCGACATCGGGCCGAAGTACTGAACCGGACGACCGGCGGAGGCGGCCATGTACTCCGCACCAGTATCATCAGATTGGCTGCGCAGAGAGACGATTGTCTCTTCCGCTCCTTCAATCGGACGCGTGACCAGCTCGAAGGTGCTGCCGCCGTAATTGGTCGCGTAGACGGGGAAACGCTCGCCGGAGCGACGATGCCTGAGCGCGCCGATGCGCGATGCGCCCTGCGCGAGCAGGCTGACGGTGCGGGCGAAAGCCTGACGCATGCTGCCCTGGTAGTTGCTCCTGACAAGCTCTCTGACGGCGGGTTGTCGAAGCTCCGCGAGCAGCGCGTCGAGATGTTCGGCGGGCAGGTGCAGGGTGTGGCCGTCCGGTGTTCTCATGTGCCGTCTCCTCTTCTAAAGTGAAGGGTGAAGGATGAAGCGTCGTTTACCTTGCGTGTTCATCCTTCACCCTTCGGTGTTGCAGAGAGTTTGCCGTTAGTCGCCGCCAGCGGCCGCGCGTCGCCCGTCCGTCTCTTCGCCTCTGTCCAACGGCAGTACGCGCGCCGCGCCCCGACCGCTTCGACGACGCGGCTCGACCGCGCCCGTCGTCTCGGCGCTCATCAACCATTCCTCGGCGTGCTCGGCGACTTCGAGGAGCAGCGCCTCGAACTGCGCGCGCGAGGTTTGGAGGATGTGCGGAGAGGCGAGCCAGCGAATCACTTCGCGTCCGGCGATTGCCATGCGCTGACGCGGCGAGGTCGAGAGACGCTCGCGGAAGTAGCGCGTGAGGACTTCTTCAATCACGTCCCAGGCGTTGTCCGCCCCGTAGAGCTTGCGTATGTCTTCGGAGTTGAGGATGCGGAACGACTCTTCGAGCAGTTGCATGACCTCGACTCTCAAAACGTTGAGATGGCCGTAAGAAGAGAACTTGAGATTGTTGCGCAGGTCGAGCCCGGAGCGGCGCACGGTCGAGACGGAGCCGAACGAGGGGTCGTAGGCGCGCTCGCGGATGACATCCGAGACGCGCTTGTCTCGCCAGTAGAGCGTCACCTGATTGATGAAGGTAGTGAAGAGATGATGAAACTGCGTGTTGGCGCGCGCGCCCTGCGGCGGCCCTTCCATGCAGTAGCCGAAGGCGCGGCAGTAAGCGCCGAGCCGGTCGCGTTGCGTGAAGCGCAAGACCTGTCGGCGGTCGAACTGGTAGAGGCCGTAAGCGCCTTTGCCCGAAGAGAGACGCACCGCCCCGGCGCGGAAAAGCTCTTGCAGTTTCTGCACGACGCGGAAAACTCCGATGCGCTCGTGCTGAAAGATGTAGTAAAGGTCGGCCATCGCAATGATGCGTTCGGAGGCGACCGTCTCGTCGTAGCGCTCGACGCTGACGGGCACGCGCGCTTCGCCAAAATCGGTGGCCGCTTCGGGGCCGAGGCCGATGAGCTGCGCGAGGCCGCTGTCGGGCGGCGGCGGCTTGCGCGCCTCCTCGGCCTCGACGGCTTTGAGCATATCGTTAATCTGCTTTGTGAGCGCGTCGGCGAGCTGCGGGTTGGAAATCAGGTCGGAGCCGAGCCGCCCGGCCATCGTTTCGCGCAACGCCGCAATGCGATCATAAAGGTCTGTATAGTCTCGTTCCTTCGCCATTGGTGCGCCTCCTCATTCTCTCTTGAAGTTCATTGGAAACCAACTGCCTGCGCCGACTGCTGCTAAGCTCTACTAGACGTTCTGTTCCTGCTCGTCGAGCACTTCTTCGGCGACCTCTTCCACGTCGGCCAGATAACGGTTCAAATCGCTCAGCGCATTTCTGACGCGCGGGTGAAAAAAGCCCCTCGACAAAGAAGGCTTCGTCTTGCTCGCCTGTTCGTCCACCAGCCTGTTGAATTCATTGGTTAAATCTTCGAGCAGGCCGACCGTTGGCAGGATGGCTTCGACGCCCCAGCGCCCGCCGTCCTGTATGAGCGCGGGAGCTTCCGTCAACGCGAAGCTTGAGACCCAGGAGAGCAGCTCTTCGACCGACATCCCCCGGCCGCCCGAAAGCTCGACGAGCGTCGCCAGCCGCTCCGCCTCTCCGAGATAGACCGAATCCATCGCGGCGTAGACTTCATCGACCGATTCGCCCACCACCGAGAACAGACGCGAGAGCATGACGAGCCCAGTCCCCAGGTCTCTCCCGTGTGAGAAGCCCTTGTAGTTCGTCCAACTGGTGGCGACCGAAGTGATAAAGTCGCGCAGGGCGATGAAGCTCGTCAGATTGGCTTCCTCTTCGGGCGTGATGACGCGGCGGCGCGTGATGAGGGCGCGGTTGGTGTTCCTGCTGATTCTGGGGTTGCCGCTCGTGTCCGTCTCGACGATGCCGAGCAGTATGCCGAGACGCGTCAGGTGTCCGCCGCGCCGGCCGTCGATGCGCCACTGTCGCGTGTCGTCGAGAATACTGTTGATAAGCTCGTCGGCTCTGGCGGCACGCGCCCCGCCTTCGCGTCCAAGCTCGTTGATAAACTCCGTCCAGGTCGTACGCAGAATGGCCGAGGCGGCTTCAACCTCCTGCTCATCGACGGAAGTGAGCGGGAAGAGATTATCGAGGAGCGGGAGCGAGTTGTCGTAGGCGCTTCTGGCGAAGGAGACGAGGCTGGCCTGTGCGCCGGTGACGCCGCCGCCGAGGTCTGTCTGCCCGATGAAGGAGCGCGGCGTCCACTCATACTCCCTGCGCCCGCCCGTCGTCTCCTTGTAGGTGAAAGACATCTTCAGCGCGGCCATGAAAGATTTCTGGTCGCCCGCTTTCGGCAGCCTGCCGAGGACGCTCTGGAGAGCCGATTCGACCGTGCGCTGGAGAGAAGGCTGACCGCCGCCGCCGCTCGCGCCGCCGCCCGCGAGAGGCGTTTGCATGGAAGGCGTCAGACCGGAACTGGCCGCCGGATAGGAAGAGATATTCTGAAGCTCGTTCAGAATACTTTTGGAAGCGAGACTGAGGCGGCTCGTCGTCGGCGCGGGGGCAGGGGGCGTCGTAGCAGGTTTGGTGGTGGTGGTTGCCTGCCCGCCCGTTCCCGTCTGAGTCGTTCCCGTCGTGGTCGCGGGCGCGTCGCCGGCCTCGTCGGACGCCCCGGCGTCCGAAAAAGCAGCCGCTTGAAATTCCACGTGTGCTTCGCGCGTCACCGTCGGCTCTTCTCTCTCGACGCGGTCTCTCGATTCATCCTGACGATTGCGCCCTCGCCCTTTATCTCTGCTGCTCATGTTGGCCTCCTCTTTCGTTTGCAACGCTCGGCTCGGATAAACTCTCGCTGCGCCCACGCTCGCACCGGTGCTCTGCCGCAACCTCCGGCGCGCTGACTCGACACCGAATTGGGCGACTATTCATGGAATACCTTCCAGCGTTGGCTCTTGACTGGTGGGGACGGTGACTTGCTGGCCGATGTTTGTGGATTGGACGGAGACGGAGGTCATTCCAACCCTTTCGGCTATTTCCTGCCAGCAGCGGAACAGCGCGTGGCTCGTATCATACAGTTGCTGCTGGCAGCCTTCAAGCGATTGCCTGACGCTCGTCGTCCAGCCGCGCCACTCGCCGCGCCGTTCCTGTCCCAGCCGCATCAGCTCCGCGATTCGCTCGTATGCGACGAGGTCGAACGAGAAGCGATAGTTGATTCGATTGAACTGCTCCTGACAAAAGACCAGAGCCTGGCGCGCGCGGTTCGCGTCGAACGCTTTATCGCCTTTGAGGACGGCGGCGGGCTCGATTGATTGCAGAGCCTCTTCGAGCCAGCCGAGCGCGTCTTCTGTCGCATCGCCGAAGGCGTCGAGCAGCATCACGCTTGAGCCTTCGGGTCTGTCCTCTTCGATGGTCACGCGCAAAGACACGAGCGCTTCCCGTAGTCTTTGCAGATGCGCGTAGAGGCTCTGGATTTCAGTTCTCAGAGACACCGCCGTTTATCTCCTCGCCAGCTCTTTGTAGAAATTGTTCTTTATCACTTCGGGACGCGCGAGCCTCTGGTCGAAGGCGACGCGCGACGCGCCAATCAGGTAACGCTCGGGGATGATGCCGGGGTCTGTGCCCGCCGCGAGACGCCGCGCCGCCTCTTCAATCATCAACTGTTCCTTCTGCCCGAACCGTATGACCTCGGCCAGACTCTTGTTGCCGAGCGTCGCATAGGGTTGATAGCAGATGGTATCGACGACGAGACGATTGGCCTCGTCGAAGGTTTCGAGCACGGCGCGCGGAATCGTGCCCGCCGTAGGATTCGGATAGCAGCGCGCCCATGCGCGGCGCGCCTGATCGGCCTTTTCGGGAAAGCCCATCCGGCGCAGAAGCTCGAAGCTGATGAAGGCGCGCAGGTAGGGCGTCGGGTGCGGGCCGCGCCCGCTGTAGGTCAGCACCGTGCGCGGCGAGCGCCCGATGACATCCATCAGCGAAGCGACCACCGCCGGGCCGCCCATCAAAAGCCCGCTCATGTCCGCGAACGTCTCTCGATTCCAGCGCATCCAGACCTGCGCGACCTCCCGACCCATCCCCGCCTTCAGAATTCGATTGCCGATGCTGCGCGGGATAATTTCGGCGAGGCCGAGGTCGTTCTGCGTGTTGTGGCTGACCTCGTGCAGAATCGCGCCGAGCGTCCAGGGATTGACGAGACGATGATAGGGCAACTGAATCAACGGAAACGGATTGAGCTGCCGCCCCAACCGGCGAAGCGGAATGCCGCGCCTGTAGGTGGCGGGCGAAAAGCCCGTCCGCATGTAGGAGAAGGGCGGCGGCGCTGGCAAAGACTTGGCGACGCCGATGTTCGTAAAGCATTTTTGATAACAGTCGAGCGCGATGCGGTCGCAGCTCACGAGCCAGTCGGCGAACTGGGATTGTCTCTGTCCGAACAGCTCGAAGTAGAAATCCCAAATCTGTTCGACGGCTCGCACCCAATCGTGCGCGCGTTCCTTGTAGGTGACGACGGCCTGAAGATTGCGCGTCGAAGATTGCGCCTGCGCCGCCCTGACGGCCTGCCGCGCGCGGTCGGCCTTCTTGAGAAGTCCGGCGCGCAACTGCGCCATCAGCTTGTTGACCGCCTGAATGTGCCCCTCGGTCGGCGCAGATGCGCCCGTGCCGAACTCTCTTTGATGGAACGGCCTGAGCGCGGCGGCGTGGCGCATCACGTTGATAGCCTGCCCTCGCAGCCAGGGGAGCAGCACGGGAATCGAGTGCGTGCGCGGGTCGCCCCTCAGCACGCGCCTGCCCTGGCTGCGACCGCTCCGCCCCTGTTGAACGGGGTCGGCGCACGACGTTCCGCGTTGTTCTAAACTGGCTGACATCTGTTTCACCAACCCTGCAAGGTTTCAAACGCGACGCTCAAACGTGGCTCGCCTCTGCGACCGGAGACGCCCTTAAGCGTGTGCGACTCGTTCAGCGCCGCCCCTTCAGCACCGCTCGCTTTAGCGACAGCAACCCGCGCAGCGTCCGCTCTGTGCGCCGCCGCCTCTGCGCGCGCCCGCTGTCTGGCTCGGAGACTGGGGTCGAGGCCGCACGCCGGAAGAGGGCGTCGGGCTTGGCCTGCTGTGTGCGCCTCTCGCGCCGCTCGTCGGGCTACCGGGAACAGCGCCGGTGCGCGGCTGCGTGTGGCGCGGCGCGGGCGGGCGATTGATGGGCGCGGTCGGCTTCGGAGCTTGCCGGTGATGCGCGCGGTCGAGCGCCTGATTCTGCCTGTAAGCATTGACGGCCTGCTGCGGCGAGCCGATAACGTTGGCGGTTTGTTGAGCCAGAGTCCTGACGGCGCTCTGCACGGTGACGGGCTGGCCGTTCGCCACCTGTCGCGCGATTGAGCCGACGGTGTTCTTGGCGATGGTCGGAAGCGTGCGGACGAGCTGCTGCGTGGCCGGGCTGTTCATCAGCGTGCGTGCGGCGTTGGCGACGCCGTTGATAAGCTGCGGCGCGGCGCGCATGACCATCGGGGCGACGCGCGGGATGAGCTGCGCGGCGAGCGGGATGAGCGCGCCGAGGAAAGCCTCCGCTTCCTCTTCGCTCTCGGCGCTGGCCGCCGCGTTGCCCAGGTGCGCCATCAGGGCTTCGGTCTCAAGGCGTCTCTGCGGATTCGAGAACGACTCGAACTCACCCTCGAACTCGAATTCGCCCTCACCTTCAAACTCGAACTCGAATTCGCCCTCGAACTCGGCCTGCGGCAGCATTCCGCCGACGACGTTTCCGACCAATCCTCCGAGCCCTCCGCTACGGCTGAGACCGCCCATCGCCGCGCGTGCAGCTTGCAAGCCGACGCTTCTCAAGGCCGGATTTCTGGCGACGCGCCGCGCGAGGCTGGCGATACGCCCGAAGAACTCTTCGCCCTCCATCTCGGCCTCGAACTCGCCTTCGTACTCGCCTTCCAGCTCGCCCTCAAACTCGAACTCGCCTTCACCCTCAAACTCGTATTCGTATTCATACATCGGCGTACTCATGGTCGCTTCTCCTCTTTTGCCGTTACTCCTGAAGACTGTAAGAATCGCGCCGCTTTATCCTCGCGTGCCTCGCGCGGCCTTGCCGTAGCCTTGAGCGGATAACCCCTCGCTGCGGGAGGCGAAAGCGCCGCCGCAAGCTCGCACCGTGCGCTTCCCCTTTGGGCTCGTTCGTCGTGTCGAAGCTTCAGCCCATGTTCGGCCTGCGCGGGCGCTGGCCGGGGCGCGGGCGACGATTGCCGTTCGAGCTGCCCGAGCGTGAGCTGCGCTGAGCGGTGCGCGCGGCTTGCGCATTGCGCCGCAGCACCTCGGCGCAGTTGTGCGGACGGGTCAGGACGTTGCGGGTCTGCGCGGCCATCACGCGGGCGGCGTCGCGGCGGGTGACGCGGCGACCGGAGGCGGCGCGGCGTCGGAGCGTTTTGGCGGTGCGCCGGACGATGGTCGGGACGGTGCGAACTGCCGGGCGGGTCGTGCGGTTGCGACGCAGGATGCGCGTCAGCACGGCAGCGCCGCGCACGAGGCTCGGCAGCACCCGGCGAAGCTCCGCGCGGTCTCTGGCCGAGAGCGACATCAGCGTCGCCGCGCCGGTCATGGCTTCGGCTTCGGCTTCCGTTCTCGCATTTGAAGCGACGGCGGCCATCAACTCTCCGAGCGCTTCGCTCTGGCGTGTGCCGCCCGCGCTCTCAAACTCGCCTTCCCCCTCGTATTCGCCTTCGTACTCGCCTTCGCCTTCGTACTCAAACTCGGATTCGCCTTCGCCCTCGAACTCACCTTCGCCGAGAGCCTGCGTGGCGACGCGGCCGAGCACGCCTCCCAGGGGGCCGCCGACGGCGGTGGCGACCATCGGCGCGGCGACGCGGGCGACCTGTCTCAAAACGGGCGCGGCGCGCTGCGCGAAGCTGCGAATCCCTCGACCGATTCTCCGAAGGAACTCTTCGCCTTCGTACTCGCCTTCGTACTCGCCTTCGCCTTCGCCCTCGAATTCAAACTCGCCCTCACCTTCAAACTCGTATTCGCCCTCCCCCTCGAATTCGCCCTCACCTTCAAACTCGAATTCGTATTCGCCCTCGCCCTCGAATTCGCCTTCGCCCTCGAATTCAAACTCGAACTCGCCCTCGCCCTCGAACTCGTAAGCCGCCGGGGTTCCGTATCCGCCTCTAGACATGATGATTTCTCCTTTCAAAATCGGTAACGGCGCGGCTACGATAGGCTCTCCGTGCGCGCCTTCGATAGTCGCATCTTTCAGGGAGACAGAATCGAGTTACTGCAAACGCGCGTCGCGCGATTGTGCGACAGGCGCTCGGCGGGAGTTTCCCTGTATGATGCCCGCTCATTTTCGGGAAGGATTTCGGTTCTCCGGCCGAGCGCGCGCCGTAGGAATTTTTCCGACGAAGAAAGAACCGGCGGGAAACCCTGAAGGTCGAAGCAAAAAACTCCCGACTCTGCGGTCAACGAAAGCGACCCGATATCCTCTAATTTCTCTTCGCGTCGTCCAAAATTCTCACAAGGGGTCAAAAATCTCTGCGCGGCTGTCTTTGTCTCAGGAGGCAAGCGATATGGGCTCCCCTCTTCTCACGAAAAGACCGGAAGAATCCTTCGACACAAAATCGAGCGGCGATAAGACTGAGGCGCTCGTTCAGAAACTCGTCAGGCAGGTGAGAAGCAGCCTCGAAGCCTCGCCCCTGACGGACGCCGACCCCCAGAACGCTCAGGACGTGATACTCGACATGGAGGTGGACGGCGTGCGCTGCCTGCTCGTGCGATTGATGCCGAAGTCGGCTCGCCCGCAGGTCTTTTTGAGCCCGCGCGAGCAGGAGATAGCCCGCATGGTGGCCGAAGGTTATCCGAACAAGACCATCGCCGCCGTGCTCGACATCAGCTCTTGGACGGTCGGCACACACCTGCGGCGCGTCTTCGCCAAGCTCGGCGTCGGCTCGCGCGCCGCGATGGTGGCGCGCCTGCTCGAAGAGGGCTTGATGAACAATCAGCAGCTTCGCCACGCCGAACTCGACGCCCTCTGGCGCAAGTAAACGCGCCGCCCGAAATTCTCGCCCCCAATCTTCAAAAGCGCTCCCAATTCGCCTGAAAAATTCGCCCGTCCAAAAAAACTACGCCCTTTCCACGCGCGCGCCCGACTCCGCCTGCGGCTTCCGCTTCCATAAGCCGTTCGCCGCTCCCGCCCTCGAAGAGCGTTCATACAACCCTTTTAACCCCGATTCATCTAAATTGATGTCTTTGCGGCTCGAAGCTGAATAGTCTTGTCTTCGGGCTTCGCAAAGCTTTCGAGCAAGCAGGGAGAGTTATGTCACAGATTAGAATTGAACAGCAGGTCGGGCAGCGTTTCCTCGTCAATCTGCCGGTGCGAGCCGAGTGGAACGAGGAGAGAACGGGCAGGCATATCGTGGCCGAGGGCGAGACCGAGCACATCGGGCCGACGGGCGCGATGGTCACGCTGGAGCAGCTTCCTTCGGTCGGAAGTCGGATTCGTTTGAGCATCAAGGGCGCGGACGGCCCGCAGTTCGAGAGTGAGGCCGAAGTCGTCCGCCTCGTGCGCGACCTCGCGCAGCCTCTCGCTTCTCTGTCCATTCTGAAGCTGAAATCGCAGAAGGAATGGCGCGGGCGGGTCTGGGAGCCTGCCGTGCAGCAGGCCGCCCGACAGCGTGCGAGCGACGCCGAGACGGACGAAGACGGCTCGGTCAATTAAAGCAAATAAGGAGTCGGCACAATTTGGCTAAGGACGATTTAATTCCGGCGGAGGGCGTGATAGTCGATAAGCTGCCCAACGCCTTCTTCAAAGTGCGCCTCGACAACACGGAGCACATCGTTCTGGCACAGGTCTCGGGCAAGATGCGCAAGAACTTCATCCGCATCCTTCCGGGCGACCGTGTCACCGTCGAGATGTCTCCC
>DASWNP010000035.1:0-40449 GCA_036399175.1 Pyrinomonadaceae bacterium
GTTTGTTTAACGCCCTCACTCCTGAAACGTAGGGGTTTACCGTTTATCTTAATGAAGGGCAAATATTTGCCGTCCTCAAGCCATTGATGGTTTTCTGCGACTACTTTCTTTGCTTCGGGATCTGCGTCTATATCATGGTATTCTACAGTTGCTCCGGCCTTCGTATATCTCTGAATCGCCTCTCGTGTTCGGGGACAACGTTTTCTTGCACCATAAATCTGGACGGTGTCTCCTCTCGTGCTCTGTGTTCGCCTATACTGAGCGAACATAAGCGCCTCCGCCAGAACACCTTGACTCGCGCGGGCCTTCTGGGTATCTATCACTAGGTGATGACCTGCTGTTTTGAAGTACTCGCCAACCAACACTGGGGGCTGTGCCGGATCATCTTCTGGGTGTTTGATGTAGATGAAGGCTATGTAGCCTTTATCTTCAAGAGCAGATCTAACTCTTTCAGCATCTTCAGCGTCCTCTTTGGTAAAGGAGATGAAGACACGTCGCTCTTGAGGAGTGTCATACCACTGCTCTATGAAGGTGTCATGTTTAAGATTACCGATCGGTTTGATTGCCATAATCGCCCCCATAGCGCCCGAGTTGAAATCGCGGATCCAATCTACCATCTTCAGCGTGCCTAAAATTGGATATTCAGTGAGTGGCGCGACAACCGTGCTAGGAGCAGAGATGGTAATCTGTGATCTCCAGTCTTGCACTACATCAAGTCCATGACGGTCTAAAGCGTCTGCTATTTCCCGCAGTACTGGATGGTACGCTGCGGGGTCTAGGATTTTAGCCTTCCCTGGGTGAAGTAGGGTAGAGGCTAACAATATAGCCGAGAGTAATTGGCGCAAGCTCACTGATACAGTTTTTTTCATGAGGGCCTCCCTATATATAGGCAAGAGTGAGAGCCAAAGTCAGTGAGAAAATCCACTGGCAAGGACTGTCAGGCCGACAGAACGGAAATTATACATTATATGAACATAGGCAAGCGAATTTTTAGGCGAATTATAAGAAGCAGCATAACGCTGCGGATAACCGGCGAGCATAAACCCAGACCCTTAGGAGGTATCCTGGGAGCGAGTCCGGTTCATCTGGTTGTTATGCGCGCCTTGCCAGGGAGATCGTCTGAAGTGTTGGTCCGCCCTCCTGAGGGTTCGGCAAGTTCTAAATGCACCGTTGTATTTTCAGTCACACTGCCAACCGAGCCGACCCGCCAACCCCCTGCTTCCGGCAACCCTCGCCGGGATGATTCACTCGCCACATCGACAGCAGGCACGCTGCTTCGCTTTCGCTCACTCCGCTCTTGCAGCAAACCCAGAGGCGTATACAACAGCAGCATCAGAAGCCTGATGGGAAGAAAGCAAAACATCAACGGGAGCAAGGCGAGATCGAGAAAGAAAGTGAGTACCCCTTTACCCGCGAGCAGCCATGAACTGCCGACCCGACCCTCTCGATCCGCCGTCGTAGCACTCCCGAAGAAGTGGTCGGCGTAGCGTGCGACCGAGCGGTCGAGATGCTTATTGACTCTGGTGAATATGCTGTCTTCGCCGGTCGATAGGGCGATAGTGACCACGTCAAGGTTGGTGCCGCAGGTGGGGCAGAACTTGTACCGGTGAGAATCATCTCTCCCGCATTTCGGACAGAACATGTGTTGACTCCTCTGACAGAATTACCCTACATGGGCAAATACGAAGCTGAAAAAGCTTGGTTCACAGAGAATCAACCACACAGCGCATAACGCCGAATTAACCCGCGCCGAGCATAAAGCATTCAACGTGAAGAAACTAAATAAGCATGAAAGGAATGCTATCGAGGCGTCGGGTTGAATGAGTTGTTAGGCATCGCCTTCGGATTATAGAGATATTCCTCTCACGTACCCTCAATCATAATTGGACGGCTCAACATACGGCCTTGATATACTTTTGATCTTCAACTTTTCATTGAGCACATATTGATAATTCTCTTTTGTTAAAGGCTTGCCTTCTGAATCAAAGGCGAGGCTATCCATTTCAGAGCGCAAATCTTCGGGAATGATTTTACCCTTTGCGTCTTCAGGCCCATCAAACTTTACATCCACCTTTATCATGTTAGAACCTTTAAGCACATAGCGAGTCGGCAATAAAGTTTGTCAGCCTCCATCAATTCTAAAGATTTTTATCGAGTCGGCGCGAGTCATTCCTTCTTTTATAGAGGTGGCCTTCAACATATTTTTCTTGCAGCCATTTCTCGTGCGAGAGATTGGATTGAGCTGAGCGAGAGAAACTGAAACTCCCCAATCTTGCCACCTCTCTAGGCGCACACTTAGTTGGCTAGGCGGCGGGGTGTGGGTACTCCGCCGCCTTTAGTTTTGGACCTTTTCGTATCAAGCCCGATTACGGCTTGTATTCTACCGACCATCGCACGTCAACGCCGTAGTGAAAGTCGTCATCCACAGTGGCGATCGGACAATCCATCCTGAAGACCTCATTGGTGACGGTCTCTACGTATCGGCCACTAGGGATCGGCACAAATACCGGTAGGAATCCCGCCGCTTCATTATTTTCAAATAAGCCGTCATGCTCGATGCCGTGTGAATCTACTCTGACGCCTGCCTGGCCTGTCTGAACCACTGTTGGAACTCCGATGTGAGCGAACCCAACCGGGTATGGGCGGTCACTCTCGGACCAGTCATCAATATCATGAGTGGGGAGATAAAACTCCTTGACGATTTGTTCGCCTTCATAGACTCCGAACCAAAACTCGCCCTCACCTACGGAACTGCCGTCTCCGTCATTGTAAATATGTAAGGTCGCGAACTCGATTGTGAGCTTTCGGCGGAGCGTGACGAATTCTACCTCCAGTACGTCCCAATTACCAAAGACATCGCTGACAACGGCGACAAAGAAGTAGTGATTGCCTGGTGACAGCGGCAGAATCTCCACGCTGTGATTTGTGGTAAGGCCCAATAGCGCGGCGGGGCCGCCCTCGACATCTATGAGGCGAGGAATACCATTGCTGTCGAGAGTGGGAGGCTTTTGACTCACGCCGATCGCGACAATGTTGGTTGGTACATTCGTTCCTACCTGATGCCAGTGCCATGTGCCTCCCGTGTCTTGATTACGATCAGTAATCAGGGAGCGCACCTTAGGTTTCTTCCACAGGCAATAGACCTTGAGGTTCGCGCGGGGATGTGGATTGCCCTTTAGCGGCCCATAATCATCATCATAAATGCCCACCTCATAGACCTCACCCGGCTTAAGCGTAATCTCATATCTTCCGGCGGTGTCCGCTTCATCACCTACTTTTGTTCGAACATGAACGTTTATTTGCTCCCAACCACTTCCCGGTGTGCGCTCCCAAAGTTCCTGGTAAGGTTCCTTTTGGTACTTAATTTCAGCGTTGCCGTAGGTCTCGCCATCATCCTCGTCGACGACGATAATATCTGGTTCGGCTTTTAATGACGCCATGGGAGTTCTCCTTAGTTTACACTAGCATTAAGACAGAGAAAGTCTTATCCAGTAATCCGAATAACATTGTCGGGAACACGCCTTCATCCGGTAAGGGACTTGACTAGGATATTAACGGGAACTTCAGCCGAACCGGCTGAACATAGTTCTCGCTTGAATTGACAACTCATATAACGGTAGTTAGTCATTTTCAATGTTGAACCAACGAAAGATAAGCAATCTTATCTCTATGAGTATACGGGGGAATCGCTGATTCTCGCCGTATGTCGGACTCTGAAAGTCTAGTGGTGAGTTAATCACACGAAAGGGGATCCGTCTGTGCGCTAATACACATAGCCAAAATCTCAATTCGTGTTCAACATTAAAAATCACCCACTACCGTTATATGAGTTGTCAATCACATTAACAAGCGAGATGCCTAACGCTGGAATTGAGCGGCGCGCAGACAATGAAACAGGTTTTCAAGCTGACGGATGAAAGACAAGCTCAGAAGCGCGTCCGCTCCAATGACTCGTTGGGCTGTCCCTTGTCCGTAACTACTCAAGACGAGCTTTGCTTATGCTTGTTCTTGACCTTCAACTCAACTGAATTGTGAGGCGAAGCAGCCCAACGCTGGAATTGAGCCGCCGGGAGACCTCTGCTGAGGCATCCAAGCTGACGAATACATCCGAGCTATTTCCGGTCGGCTCGAATGACTTGTTAGATTTGGCTATCAGAGAAAGCACTCAGCCTCCGATTTCTCAACCCACAGTCTAACTCAACGTGGCTTCCGTTTGTTGTAAGAATCTAACGCTGCGGCTAAGCTGCCGCCTGCTGCCTTCGATGATAAAAGAGTTGCTCATTGGCGGTCAGCTTCAGCCGCGGACTTTACACGCAGAAACCAGACTTTACACGCAAACGCGACTATTCACGCAAAGCCAGCAACACCTTTAGTGGAGCCATATAATTCATATTATCGGAAATCCGTAGTAAGCCAGCTATTTTCTTCTGTACTGTTGGAAATACATTGTTTGCGCGCGTGAAACTATATGCTTTCTTCGTGCGGAGTTGTTTTCAGGCAGTTGTGCAGACACTTCGCCACGCCGCCATCATAGCCATGCGGATACCACCAGCCAGAGCCTCCACAACTAGGACAGTCTTTAACGGGTAAGGAATTTCCCTGCTCTTCTGTTGGCTTGTCGCTTGTCACTTGTAACTTGTCAGACTGCGGCTTCTTCTCCATCTTCCAAAGCCGGCGTCGGAGGTGCTCGGTCAGGAAAGCAGGAACGGATGAAACCGAAGGTGTACGCGCGGCTGCGATTCGCAGCTCAGCCATCAGCAGTTCGGCTAGTTCCCTCCAACGTTCGGCTTCCGCTTTGGCCGGCTCTTTTCCAGTTAACTCTTTCGTGGTCTCTTTGAGCGCTGCTAGGAATTCGGCGAAAGCCTCATCATCAGTTTTTTCTTCTTTAGTCTTAATAAAAGTCTTAGGCTCCACCGATCCAGCTTTGTTCTCAACAATTTGACTCTGTCCACCACTGTCCCTTTTCTGGTCTGTCCCCCTGTCCAATTTCTGGTCTGAGGGTCTGTCCCTCTGTCCCCCTCTGTCCATCAGAGGGGTCTCTTCGGGTAACCGGACTTCAAACAGGTAGCCGTCGTTACTGCCAAGTTCCCACTCACGCGTAATCAGGCCGCACGTCGCCAGGTGACGCAGGTGCGAATCTAACGTCTTTCGATTCCTGACACCCGACCACTCCGCGATGTCTTTCTTCGTCGCTCGTATCGTTCGGCAGGGCTTGATAGCCCCCCGAGTCCGAAGATACAGCGCATCGTAAATTTTCTTGCTTGAGCCGGGGAACAGTCCCGACGGCAAAGCGTCGCGCTCCAGACTGTTCGCCCGCTTGTTGAAATCTTTCTCCGGTGCGATGGGGGTCAGGGGGACAGAGGGGGTCTGTCCATCAGAGGGGGTCTGAGGGGGTCTGACCAGCCCTAAAATCTCTTCGACAGGGTGAAGCTGTGGTATCTGCCTGAGATTGTCGAAGATGCCTGTAGGCGTGACCTTTTTAGGCTCACGTCTTTTGACCGTCGGCTTTTTATCTTCCTTCGGGTCTGTCATTTAGCGGCCTCCCTGACGAGCCTCAAGGTCGAGTCCATCTGCAACCTGCCGAGTATTTCTTCGGTCAGAGCTTCATAATCTTGACTCCCATGCGAAGTTGGGGCGTGCTCGTAAATACTCTCTCGCCTAGCCGGCGCAGTCTGCAATTTGACGTTCGTACGAATCACGGTCTCAAAGACCAACTCCTTGAACATCTCCTGAATCTTGGCTAACGCTTCACCGCAGATACGGTTTCTGGGGTCGAAAGCGGTTATCAGATAGCCCAGAATGGAGAGGGAAGGGTTCGGCCTCTTCGTTGCGTGAATCGTCTGCGTCAGGTCGACCACGCCCTCCAGCGGGTAGTATTGAGCTGCTATCGGCACAAGGACGTGAGTACTGGCAATCAGGGCTTGCGTTAGTGTCATCCCTAAGCTCGGTGGGCAGTCAATCAGCACAAATTCATAGTCCGAAAGGGTTTCTATCGAATCTTTCAGGCGGTATTGCTCCTCGATCTGCACGGCGCGCTCTAAAAGCGCCAACCGGATATGAGAGGGAGCTATATCAAGATTCTCAATGTGTGTCTCGTAAATGGCATCTATGAGCGGCGGGCGCTCTTGATGACCGACCAGAACGTCCGCCAGCGTCGTCTTGATAAGGGTCGGGTCGAGGAAGGTGTAGGTAGTATTACACTGGCTATCAAGATCAAGGAGGAGTGTTTTATAGCCGCGAATGGCAAGACCTGCGGCCAGATTAGTGGCTGTGGTAGTTTTCCCGACGCCACCTTTTTGGTTGGCGACGGCTATCGTATGTATCATGCCGCCTCCGCGCGTCTGGGTTTGAGGGCAAGTACCTCGGATTTACTAACAAGTTTCTTACGTTCGTCGAGTGGGTCGGGGAAGTGGCGAATGCTGCCGTTCTTGAGCAGTTTCGTCATTTTCAACGGGCTCACGCCCAGAAGTCTGCGTGCTTCGGTAGCTGTGATGAGATCATTAGGAGTCTCCATGAGGGCAGAAGGTACACCATGTTACACTTTGATTCAATATGTTTATTTTAGAATTAAGGTAGGGCAGGCAGACAAGACGCAGGAAGCATGTCGCGGGCTCCGCCGGGGCGCGAGTATGAGAATGCCGTGTGCGCGCCGTTCACCTGGCTGGTGATGAAAACTCGCGCGTCCATCTTAGGTAGTAGTGCTCAAGCTGGACAAAGAAGAGTGATGAGGAGCAATCCAGAAAGCATCCCCTCTCGTAATTCCTATGAACCCCCTCGGATCTGATAAACAATCGGTTGACGGAAACGAGCTACTTTTTTCGGCCATCGCCACGACTTGATGCATCAGAGGATAGAACCGCTTGAGGGTTGGGGCAGAGGCCAGAGCATGAAAACGCAAGCGATAAACAGGCACGCCCAAAACAAAGTAATCAACGATGTGTAGCGTTCGTAAATTGAGTGTGTGCAAAATCTCAGATTAAATCTTCTGGAAGGAGACCTATATGTCTAATTCACTTTTCCGTATTTTCACGCTACTTATACTCTGTGCCATGATGGCATGTAATGCGGCCAACGCAAGGGCTGTGGCGATACCTGATCCTGTTGTAGACGCCCTGCTGGCTGCCACAAAAGGTGAGCAAACGGCTGTCCTGGCGGGCGGTTGTTTCTGGGGTGTCGAGGCTGTGTTCGAGCATGTTAAGGGAGTCATTAATGTGACATCAGGTTATTCAGGCGGAACTGCAAAATCGGCTAATTATGAGATGGTTAGTAGAGGTAAGACGGGGCATGCCGAAGCGGTACAGATCACTTATGACCCGTCACAGATTACCTACGGGCAGCTTCTCAAAATCTTTTTCGCGGTCGCGCACGACCCAACCCAACTAAACAGACAGGGGCCCGATACGGGCACGCAATATCGCTCAGCTGTTTTTTACTCCGACGATGAGCAAAAGCGCATAGCCGAAGCCTACATTAATCAGCTAAATCAGGCTAAAGTCTTTAATCGTCCAATTGTTACCGAGGTCTCCAGACTTAACTCTTATTACCAGGCCGAGGCGCACCACCAGGACTACGCCGCCCGTCATCCTAATGACGCTTATATCGTGATTCATGATCTGCCCAAGGTGGAAGACCTCCGCCGTCAATTTCCCAATCTATATAAAACAAGATAGGTTCTGCTTCCAGTCCTCGATCCGACGACGGATCTTACGCTGCCGGCGAATAGGGCTCAGCCGTCCTATTGATCTGCTGGCAGCGTGTACCAGTACGCCCAGGCAATGAACACTATCTGCAATGGTAATCTGAGCCATAAGAATAGAGGGTGTATGTCGGAGTAAAGCTGCGGGTTGATTGCCATGTGAATGTTTGCCGGAAATACTGCTATGAGCAATGCAATCAGCCCCCAGGCCGCAATGCGTGTCATGGCAGGCACCGGAAGCAAGATGCCCAGAGCGATCTCGAAGAATCCGCTAAAGTAAATAAGAAAAAGATGCCATGGCAAGTAAGGCGGCATGGACTTCAGATAGAAGGCGGGATTGATGAAATGATTCAGACCCGCAAGCACGAAGAACACGCATAGCAGATATTTCAGTATGATTTTGAGAGTATGAATCAAGTTACACCAACTACCTAAGTCGGGCTGGATGGAATCAGCGATTCTATTAAGCATTCCAATTCATCATCGCAGCAGGTGACTCGCCCTCATGAGAAAATTTCTACTAATACTGTGTTGGTCAGTTGCTGTGCCGTGTGTGTTGTCCGCACTCCTGATTATCTTACCAGCGCCATCATATTACCTATGGATGGTGGCGGTCGGTGCCAGTGAGTGGAGTGTCTGGATCCTCTTGGCAGGTCTCATCAGCTTGGTCTGCGGCGGGTGTGCTTTATTTATCGGTCGGAGAAGCGCATGGGCGTGGGGCGGGATTACGCTCAGTACGGTGACGGTTGTTTGTGCGAGCGTGCCTAACCTTGCAGCCTACAGGACTGCTGCGCACAGAGGCGTGAGCCTCTCATGGAGCCGATATTTTTTAGGAGCGGAGCAGTCGGACGCGCTTGTCATGGTTGTTGTACAGCCCGACGTTGAGTTTACAGCCCCCAGTGGGCACCCGTTACGTCTGGATGTGTATCAACCGCAAGCGAACGATACTTCTAAGACCTTATTGCCAGCCGTTATCGTGATTCACGGTGGTTCCTGGAGTGGCGGCGCTAAAAGCGACTTTGCGAGTTATGATCGCTGGCTGGCAGCGGATGGCCGGGTGGTCTTCGATGTGGAATACAGGCTGGCGAACGGCGCACAACGGTTTCCGGCGCAAATCATGGACATCAAATGTGCGATTGCGTGGGTTAAAAGCCATGCTGCACAGTATCATGTTGACCCCGAGCGACTCGCCCTCTTGGGCCGCTCTGCCGGTGGGCAACTGGCGCTGCTTGCCGCCTATACTGCGAACGATCCCACTCTTCAGCCTGGTTCCTGCAATGCTCAAGACACGAGCGTGCGCGCTGTAATCTCCTTCTACGGCCCAACCGATTTAGCCTGGGACTACACGCATCCGGGTCGCCCGGACGTGATTGACACCCCGCATGTGCTGGAGAACTTTCTGGGCGGGTCGCCCATCTCCGCACCCAAAGCCTATGCGTCCGGCTCTCCCATCGAACACGTCAGCGCCGAGTCGCCGCCTACCCTGTTCCTGCACGGCGGGCATGACCAACTCGTCCTGAGCGAGAACGTCGAGCGCATCACTCCAAAGTTGGCGGCCGCCAGTGTGCCGTTCACTTACGTTTATCTTCCCTGGGGCAATCATGGCTTTGACTACAACTTTAATGGTTGGAGTTCTCAAATCGCACAGGCCGAAATCAGTAAATTTCTGGACAACCACTTATGATTAGCGGGTTCTCACAGATGAGAGTCAGCTAATCCTCACAACCCTTCTCGAACGCCTCCGCACGCATCCGAGCCTCGGCACCGTGCCGGTGTAGCCATCGTCAACGCGGACGAGCCGGAAGGCGCGCGCCAGGGCGACATCATCATTCTCACAAACTACGACCAATCGCTCCGCTCTTAGAAACTTCGCCTGCCAGAGATGACGCGAAATAATCCTCTGTTCAGATTCAAGGCCGGAACATCTCGCCTCCGAGATAATCCGCACAACGTCTGTTTAGCATCAACTTCAAGCGTCAACGTCGCGGGCGAAGCCGCGTCTGTCGGCTGTGCCCCGTGCCGCCGCCGACGTTCTGCGCGAGCGGAAAGATGGGCTCGATGTCAACAGGGACGCTCGTCATGCGGTCGAGAGCTTTCTGCATCGGCGGACGGACGACGGCGTACTTGTCGAGCATCGCTTTGGCCTTGTCGTATGAGCCTTCGGCCTGAATGGTCATAATCTCACTGGTCAGCTTGCGGACGGCATCCTTGATGCGCCTGGGGTTGATGCTGAACGTGCCTCTACGCTCGTCGAAGCGGATGGCGTCTTCGTCGAGCAGGTAGTTGAACTGCAAGGCGATGCCTCTGCCGTGAGCTTCGTTGATGCCGAAGCGGACGGAGCGGAAGGCTGAGGCCAGAAACGTCGTGTAGAGCGAACGCTCCATGCGCCGCTCGACGAGTCCCTTGTCGATGAGGTACTGCAAAGCCCAGAGACCTGTGATGTCGGCCTTCGCCTCCTCGAAGGCGGAGGAAAGCTCTTTGAGCTGAAGGCGGACGGTCGTTTCGCGGCCGTCTACGCTGATGTTGTGGGGCCCCAACCCGTGCATCAATTCGTGCGCGAGGATGTGCGTGAAGAAGGCTTCGAAGGAGATGTCGGCCTGCTGCGCCGGGTCGAGCACGACCTTCGAGATGGGGACGAGCGTCTGTTGGAACTTCGCCTCCTGCACGTTCTTGAGCATGACGCGCTTCGAGCCTTTTTCCTTGACGACGCGCTCGTCGTTCGGCAGGTTGAAGGCCGCCGTCTGCACGCCCTTGTTGCCGTCGCCCGAAGCGAAGACTTCGTTGACGACGCGAATCGGGGCGGCCGCGCCGAGCTTCGGGTTGCGATAACGCGCCTCAATCGGCAGGTTGTTCTCCAAATCCTGCAAGTAGCTGCTGAAGCGCGCGAGCTTCTCGGATTCGGCCTCGTCGCGCAGCGTGACGTAAGCCTCGAAAGCGGCCTTGTAGCTGAAAAGCTCGTCCTCGTAGGTCTCGTAGGGGCCGATGGTCACGTCAATCGGCGCGTCCAACTCCATCCATGCCACATCGCTTTCGTAGTAGTCGTTCGAGAGAAAAGCTTCGGCGCGTTTGTTCAGAAAATTCCTGAGCGTCGCGTTGGTGGTCAACCGGGCAGCCTCTCGAAGCAGGCGCGAGGCCGGAAGCAGAAACTCTCTGTATTCCTCGTTGTAAGGAACGGTCTTGAGCTTGCCGTCCGCGCTCCGTCTGATAACGTAGAAGAATCCGGTGGCGCGTGCTCTCTCTTCTTCCGAAAGCGACTGCGCCCAGGTGTTGAACTCGTCCTTCGTTATATCCGCCGGATAAAAATTTGCGTGCGGCGGCTTCTCTTGCGGGACGCCTTCGATGAAAGGCTCGTTATGATCGAGACGCGACCAGGGGCCGGCGTTGATTCGGAAATACTGAAGGCGCAGACGCCCCTGCGGGCTCTTGTCTCGCTCCAGCCTTGCGAGCAGAGCCGGATTGCCGCTCCATGCCTGGCGTAGAAAAAGCGGATCCATCAATCGCGCGGCTTCGATAATCTTCTCAAGCGCGCGACGGTCGCCGCTTGAGAGACGCGAAGTGTCGGCGGTGATGCGCGTCGGCGCGAAGCGTCGAATCCTGGCCGCGAGCGACGCATCGGCCGACGCGTGTCCTTTACCCTGACGACGAGGCGCGGCCTGAAAGGGCGTCGCCAGGCTGCAAGCCAGCGCCAGCAGAAATATCTTCAAGCATGATTTCATACGCATCTCTCCTCAGCTTCTCAACTCTTTCGACAAACTGCTTCCGGAACGTTCTTATTGCAACCCCTAAAGCGTCAGCCTGTCAAATGTTAATTCACACGCGCACGATGCTGTCTCAACTCGAAATCCTTTAGCACGACGACCCCGAAAAAATTTGACTCGCCTCAAAGCTCAAACCGGAGTAGACTCCCTGCTTCGAGGAGCAATCCGATGAAATCGACTTCCCGCGCCCGTCAATCTCTTCAAAAGTTTTCGCTCCGCGCCGTCGCCTTGTCGGCGGCAGCGTTCCTGCTCCTGCTCGCGCACGCGCAGGTTTCGCACGCCCAACAGCAGCAGCAGGAAGACCCCTTCGAGACGCTCAGGAAGCGCCGGGAAGAGCTTTCGCGCCGCGCGATAGAAGAGCCGCAGCGTCGTCAGATTGAGGAAGGGAAGCTCGTGGGCAGACCGTCGTCCGCGTCGGCAGAAGGTCGTCCTCCGCTCGGCGCATCGTCGAAGCCCGGCGTCGTTCGCGTCGTCTCGCCCGAAGAGAAGAAGGCGCTGGCACACATGGAGCGCGGCCTCGGCTACTTCTCCAAAAAACAGTTCGAGCGCGCCATACAGGAATACCGCGAGGCGCTTCGTCTCATGCCCGACATGCCCGCCCTGCACAACAATCTCGGCAGCGCGCAGTTCGCCCTCGGCAGCTTCGAGGAGGCGATAGAATCCTTCAAGCGCGCCTGCCAGCTCGAACCCGAAAACGCGCAGGCTCATTTCAACCTCGGCCTCGCCTATCTCAAACGCGGCGCTGAGGCCGAAGCCGCCGACGCCTTCAACCGCGCCGCCCAAGCCTACCTCGTCACAGGCGACGAGCATCTGAGCGCCAATCGGCTCAAGCAAGCCGAAGAGGCGTTCGCGCAGGTCAACCGCATTGACCCGGGCTTCTATCTGCCATACCTCAAGCTCGGTCTCGTCTACGAAGCCGACAAGCGATACCCTGAAGCCATCCAGGCTGCAAACGAAGCCCTGCGCCTCCAACCGAAGGCCAACGCCGCGCGACTCATTCTCGGGCGCATCTACCTCGCCATCAACCAGAGAGACAAAGCCCTTGAGCAGCATCAAAAACTGAAAGATGCCGGAGAGACAGACAAAGCTCAAACCCTCCAGAAACTAATCGACGCCCCCGCCTCCGATAGCCAACAGCGCACGCCGTAAACCTCAAGCTGCAACTCGAAGGCAGAAGCACACGAGAGAACCGGAGAAGTCGCCTGTAGTTTGTCTCCCTCTCTTTACGCTCTACGCCCCTGCGCCCTCCGCTTTGAAATACAGACTCTACCGACATTCAATCTTGAACGGATAGAGAGACAAATGTGAGGGCAGGGAACTGTCTCGACGTAGATTCGTAATATACTGTCGATACTCCCCTCGGACAGACTAAGCTGGTTAGCCGGATTGTTTGGCGCGATGAGCTGGAATTACATAGACGGGCTGCTGATTCTGATTGTGCTGCTGAGCGTCGTGCTCGGCTGGTATCGAGGCTTCATCTACGGTCTGCTAGACCTCCTGCGCTGGATTGGAAGTCTCTTTCTGGCGCTGCGTTTCTATCAGTCGCTGGCGCATCTGCTCGCGGGCTACTTCGACTGGAAGGAAGTCTGGATTCAGCCCTTCGCCTTCATCCTCGTCTTCGTCCTCGCGGGCGCGTTGATTCAACTCATCGGGCACATGCTGCTCGGGCGTCTGCCCGAAGGCACGCACGAGCGCGGCCTCAACCGCTTTCTCGGCACGCTGCCCGGCTTCGTCAACGGCCTCATCCTCGCGGCCATCGTCTCAAGCCTGCTGCTTGCCCTCCCGTTCGCCGACGGACTGCACAATGCGACGCGCGAGAGCCCACTCGCCAACCGTCTCGCCGCCTCCACCGAACGCTTTGAAACCACGCTCACTTCCATCTTCGGCGAAGCTATCCGGCAGACCTTAAACACGCTCACCGTTCGTCCCGAATCGGACGAGCGCGTCGAGTTACCTTACAAGGTCGGCGATACACGTCCGCGTCCAGACCTCGAAGCGCAGATGCTTGAGTTGGTCAACCGCGAGCGCGCGAGCGCCGGGCTCAAACCTGTCGCCGCCGACCCGCCCATGACCGAAGTCGCACGCCGACACTCAGCAGATATGTTCGCGCGCGGCTACTTCTCCCACGTCACGCCCGAAGGTCGAAGCCCCTTCGACCGCATCAACTCCGCGAGCATCCCCTACAGGACTGCCGGAGAAAATCTCGCCCTCGCCCCGACACTCTCCATCGCTCACAACGGCCTGATGAACTCGCCTGGCCATCGCGCCAACATCCTCCGCCCCGAGTTCGGACGCCTTGGCATCGGCATCATGGACGGCGGGCGGCGCGGCATCATGGTCACACAGAACTTTCGCAACTAGAGCGAGCAGCAAAAAAAATAAGAGACCCGTTGCGCTCTCCCCTTCACAACGAGTCCCTTATTTTGCGGTCGGTCGCTTCTGCGAACCGACCTGCCTATATCTCTTTCAACTCGTGTGCCACAATCGTTGGCCGAGGTGAATCTTCCAAAAAGCCTCCAATTGCCGGGTTTTCGCTTGCATCCGCCCGAGCGTTTCCGACTCGTCGCCTCAACTCGAAAAATCGGACTCACGATTTGGTCTATGGCCTGAACGAAAAGGAAGGATGTGCGTCGAAACTCGTAGAATGGCGCGCTGCGGGACTCTGCAACAGTTCTGCTGGTAGGTTAGCAGTCTTTCCCGAGTTGCTATTTATCGTCGGCCTTATCAGACGCGCTGGCGGTTTGAGTTATTCGTTCCAGCTCGCGTGTCAGGAGTTCGTAGACGTGTTTGAGATGGCGTTCTGTTGTGAGGATATTTCCGACGGCGAGGCGGAGGGCGAGCTGGTCTCGGAGGAGCGTTTGAGTTAGATAGGCTTGGCCAGTGGCGTTGAGGGCTTCGAGGAGGCGTCGGTTGAAGGCGTTCGGGTCTTCGGGCGCAGGATGTCTTCCGTCGCTTTGGGGAGGGACGGCCTGGAAGCAGACGACGGCCATCGTGACGGGGGCGAGCAGTCGAAAGCGCGGGTCGGCGTCGAGCCAAGAGGCGAAGAGGCGTGCGAGCCGCAGGTGCTCGGCGATGCGCGCGGCGAGCCCCTTCCTGCCGAAGGCGCGAAAGACCATCCAGGCTTTGAGCGCGCGGAAACGACGACCAAGCTGGATACCGTAATCCATGTAGTTGCGCTCGGCCTGTTCGGCGTCGCCGCGCAGGTATTCGGGGATGAGCGAGAAGGTTGCGCGCAGCAGCTCGGGTCGGCGGACGTAGAGGGCGCTGAAGTCGAGCGGGACGAAGAGCCACTTGTGCGGGTTGACGACGATGGAATCAGCCGCTTCGACGCCGCGCAGAAGATGTGCGGTTTCGGGCAGAAGCGCGAGCGCGCCTCCGTAGGCGGCGTCTACGTGCAGCCAGATTTTTTTCTCACGACAGAGGGCGGCTATCTCTTCGACCGAATCGACGCTCGCCGTCGAGGTCGTGCCGACGGTGACGACGACGGCTAAGGGTCTGCGTCCTGCTTGTGAGTCTTCCTCGATTGCGCGACGCAAGGCCGGGGCATAGAGGCGAAAAGAAGCGTCGCTCTCGATGCGACGCACGTTGCGTTCGCCGAGGCCGAGCACGATGGCCGCTTTTTCTATGGAGCTGTGCGCCTGGTCGGACGCGTAAACGCAGAGCGGCGGCACTTCCGCGCGCCCACACAAGCCTTCGGCGCGCACGTCGAGGCCGAGACCTTCGCGCGCCGCCGCGAGCGCATGCATGACGGCGACTGAGGCCGTGTCGTAGACGACGCCGGTGAAGTCTGCGGGTAGATTGAGCATCTGCCTGAGCCAGTCGAGCGCGACGGTCTCAAGCTCGGTTGCTGCCGGCGAGGTGCGCCACGTCATCGCGCTGACGTTGAGGGCGGCGGCGAGAATCTCTCCGAGGATGCCGGGCGCGTTGGTCGTCGAGCCGAAGTATCCGAGGAATGCGGGATGTCCCCAGTGGACGACGCCGGGCATGATGAGTTCCTGAAAGTCTCTGAGAATTTCGTCGAGCGCGGTGGGCTCTTCGGGCGGCGTGGACGGTAGCCCGGCGGCGACATCGCCCGGCTTCACGTGGGGCGTGATGCGCAAAGCTTCGATACTGGCGCGATAATCGGCGACCCAGTCGGCGACCCTGTGCAGCGCCGCGCGAAACTCCTCCGCAGGCATGTCGCCCAGTTCAGGCCACTCTCTTGAGTCTTCGCTTTCGGCCATCCGGTTTATCAAAAGGGGGAAAAGGGAAAAGGAGAAAGGGAAAAGGGGAGAGGGCGAAGCCTTTATATCCCACTTGCTTCTTCTCTGTCCCCTTTTCCCCTTCCCCTTTCCCCTTTCACCCTCTCGTTTGTATCCGTCCGCCCGCGACCCAGGCGCGGCCTGTGCCTTTGGAGAGCAGGCGGTCGCCGAAGGGATAGCCGCCGCGAGCGATGCGCCAGTAGAGCGCCCAATAGCTGCTGAGGGCGCGCTCAAACACCCAGAGCGGCGCGTAGAACACGACGTAGGGGCGGAAGAACTTATAGGCTTTGTCGCGCAGGATGCCGCGCAGCGCGAGCATGACCGCACAGAGGGAGACGAAGAGGACGAAGCTGAGCGCGGCGCTCGCGCCGAAGAGTAGGCCGAGCGCGAGGCCGACGGGCAGAAGCGACATGAAGACGGCGGTTTTCGCGCGCATCACGAAATCTTCGTAAGCCTGTCGAGGGCGCTGCTCCATCCATTTCTGAAAGGTCGGCGGGCGCTTGTGGACGAAGAAGTCGAGCGCGTAGTGAACGTCCGCGCCTTGAAGCAGGAAGTGGCGGACTATCTCTTCATTATCGAAGAGCACGTCGCCGTCGTAGTGGCCGACGCGCAGACAGGTCGAGCGTCGAAAGGCGCAGGTGCCCGGATAGTCGCCCGTCTGAAGCACGCCGCGATTGATGAGCATGCGCGCCGCTTCCATGCGTCCCCACCAGGGCAGAGGCGAAAGGTAGTTCTGCGGCCTGACCATCTCGTGACGGTCGAGCAGGCGGCACATGCGAGAGATGTCTTCGGCTGTGTAGCGGATGTCGTCGTCGGCGAGGATGATGTGCTCGCAGCTCGCCAAATCGACGCCGGTGTGGACGCCGTTCACTTTGCCGTTGAGATAGGTATATCTCGGATTGACCTTGACGTGTTTGCAGATGCCCTGCCAGGCGATGTCATGTTCCTCGAAAACTTCCGGCGGCGAGCCATCGACGACGAGCACTTCGCAGCCCGCCCCGGCGAGCATCCGGAAGTAGCGCGCGAAGCTTTCCATTTCCTCCCGTCCAGCGCGCACGCGCCGGATAGGCAGCAAGTAAGTGCAGCGCGGCGGCGGCTCATGCTGCTGCTGTTGAGTCTCGCGCTTTTCGACCGTCACGCTCCGACCTCCCTGACATCGCGCGTGAGGCTCGACGCAGACGCTTCGGTCTCCGCCGCGCGTGCCGCGCGCTCGATGGCCGCGCCCGCCCTGTCGCTCATAAACTTCTGCTGGTCGTAGCCGAGCACAATCTCCCACGCTTCTGACGCGTATCTCTCGGCCAGAGGCAGCGCCACGTCTTCGAGCATCCAGCGCCCGTGCCGCTCGTCTTCGCGGATGTGCAGCTCCCAGTAGCCGCGCGCCGCCTCCGGCATACCGAGCCGTTCGGCAGCCGCGCGATAGTTGTCGAAGGCTGCGGGCACGGAAATCTCCGTGTAGAGCAATCCGCCGACGTAGCGCAGGTAGAAGCGCTTTCGCTCGGAGAGAAGGAAGCTTTGATTGATGGCGGCGAGCACTTCCCAGGGCACGAGGTCGAAGTAGCCTTCGGGCTCGGCGCTCATGCCGAGTTCTGTGAGCATCGCCGTGAAGAAGGTCGAATGTTTACGATTGAGACGACCGCCGCCGTACTCTTCGACGAGCAGGCGAGTCATCACAGCATGAATCTCGTTTGAGACGCCGCCGAGCGTGCGCGAAAGCTGGCTGGCTTCGACCAGCCCGTCGAGAGAAACGATGGCGAGCAGACGTTTGTAACCCGCTTCGCCGACTTCGTCTCGAAAGTAGATGCCGGAAGGGGAAGGCGACGGCGATACGTCTAAGGCGGCGCGACTTTTAAGAGCTGCGCTTACGTCCTCGCGTCGCAGAGCTTCAACGTCGAGCTGCGCCAACTCCCAAGCCTGCCAGGCCGACTCTATCCGTTCGCGCACGGCGCGCAGATAGTCTGAGCGCTCGTTGTCGTAGTTCGTCAGCTCGTCGTACCAGAAAAACTTGAGACGATTGATGCGATAGAGCACGCGCTGAAGGAAGAGGTGCGCGGCGGCGCAGCCGTCAAGCTCGCGGTCGAAGGCTGCGTCGAGGGCTTCTCCGAGAGCGCTCTCGAAATGGCGCGCAGCCTTCGGACGAAACCTGACCTGCTCGTCGAGGCCGTCCATTCGCATCAACTCGTCGAAGCGCTTTTCGGCTTCGAGATAGTCCACTTCCGTCGCGGGCGCTTCGAGCGTCGTGCTGGTGTAAAGCTCGGCATGCTCACTCTGCATGCGAGTCCTCCTTTTTCTGATTTGTCGAGGGCTGACTCAAATCGCGGAAAAGGATGCTGAGACAGGAGAGACTTCCTTCCGCTTTGCGAAACTCCGAGATGTCGAGCGTTTTAACTTCGGGGTAGCGACGAGCGACGAGGTCGAGCGTGCGCGGCGCATGGGCTTCGACGAAGAGCTGTCGTCCGACGCGCAGGGCGTTTGCCGCCCAGGGCTCCTGCTCGGGTGAGAACAGGAGGCGGAAGCCCTCGAACGGCGCGGCATCTATCCAGCAGGGATTGACGAGCACGGTCTCTTCGTCGAGCGCGCTGCACGCGGTCGTCAAATGCAGGCTGCCTTCGACGCCGACGCCCGTCACGTTGTAGCCGAACGGTCGAAGGATGCGCGAAAGAGCTTCTATGCCTTCGAGGTTGGTACGGCTTGAGCGTCCGACGAAAATCTGCCTGCCGAGACAGACGACATCGCCGCCGTCGAGCGTGGCGGGCGGCTCAATGCGAAAGACCTCGCGGTGTGCTTTGAGGATTTGTTCGACGGCAGGTGTTTCGTCGCGCCTCGAAGGCGCGCCCATGTTGCAGATGACGGCAAGCTCGTCGAAGACGACCGCCGTGTCGGCCACGAAGCAGCAATCGGGCTGCGCGTCGGACGCTTCGAGGTTGAAGACTTCGACGCCGAGCGCGGCGAGCAGAGCGCGATATTCGGCATGCTGCCTCTGAGCCCTCTCGTAATCCACGCGCCCGCGCTCGACGTAGGTCAGTTCGCAACGCTCGATGCGGCGTGAGACTTCGCGCGTGATTGCCTTCAACATCGTCACCGTCCCCAGTTCGTCGCCGCTATCAGGCGCGGCCTCCAAGAGCGCGCCTGACGAAGAATTTATCTTCCTTCTCCCCGCACGCTTTTGTTTCGAGCCCGCACAGTTTGACATGCCGTTTTGTCGAAATCAACGCGACTTTTTCCTAATTCATGCGAAAGAAGAGCGAAGCGCGACGCAGCTTCTCGCGCGAATCGGACGCCCCCTGTGCGGTTGCGTTTCTTCAAGCAGTGTCGTGATGCTCTACCGGCGTCTTCTCAGGAAGAAGAAGAGCAGCAGCGCGGCGACGACGAGAAAGACGAAGCTGCCCGGCCAGATGAACCACCCTCGCTCGCTGCTGTATCCGCCCACGACGACGCACGCGGGCTGAGTGAGTCCGAGCGCGAGCGCGAAGATGAAGAGTTGGATTTGTTTCATGTAAGCTCTCCCCTTGATAGCTGCGGCGCGCGAAACGACGTGAGGAGACGACGGGCGACGCAAATTTCTCATCACTGCTGGTCTGCCGCCTCCCTGATGTTCTTCGAGAGCGCGTTCAGATACCTCTGTCGATAGCCTTCGAGAAGGTTCTGGACGTTCGTCTCAAGCTCGCGCTCGGAGACGCCTGTGGCGAAGAGCGCCGATTTTTGCAGGTCGATCAAAGTCATCAGCATCGCCTTTACCTCTATCAGCTCCGTGCCGATGATGGAGAAGGCTTCGGAAGTCGATTTGCTGCTATTGATGAGCGATTGCATCTCTGCTGATAGCTCAGGTGTGGCGTCGTCTTGATTTGACATAAATCCCCCATGTTCGAGTCGAGAAGGTTAATTTCATAAGGAATTGCTGAGAAGAAATTAACAGAAGCGGTCTGTTTTGTGTAGGGGCGAAGCAGCGGAAAAAGAGGCTCAAGCGGGCGTGTTTGTGCTTGATGAGAGTGATGCTGTTGAGAACAGGATTTGAGCGGGGACTCGTCGGGCTCTTACCGGCAGCGTCGCGGCTTAAACTTTGAGAGTTTGAGGTGAAGCGTTGCCGGGCGCGGTCTCGATGGTCTCGACGTTATGGAGGCGTCGAATATCGACGCGGAGCAGTTGGTCGTCCGTCGAGCGAGTGTAGATGTCGCTGAACTTTGCGTTCCAGACGACCTCTTCGGCCTTGTAGGAAGAGCGCGTGTGTACGGTCTGCGAAAAAGTTTCGTCGATGCCGGTGAAGAGCACGAGAAACTCGGCGTCTGCGGCGTGCAGGTCTTCGTGGGTCAGTCCGTAGAGCGGGCTCGACTCGTCTATCGGGTGAACAATCGTCCAGGTCAGAGGAAAGAAGACGACCTTTTTTCTTTCGAGGTTGAGCGGATAGAAGCGCCGGAGGCGGCGGCCTTCGACGGTCTCGAACTTAGCCATCAGCACGGTCGCCGCCAACTCGATAATCTGGTTGCGGCGTCCGTTGCTGACGCGAAACATAAAGGCGCTCCTGTCCTGATAAGGAGCGACGACGGCCTGTCGGCTGAAGAGTATCTTGGCCGTCGGGCGCGCGAATCTGGCGAAGATGAGCCCCGTCAAAAGGGCGGCGGCGAAGAGGCCGACGAGGGCTTCGAGCGTGACGAGGGCGTTGGCGGCGAAGCCGACGGGGCTGACGTTGCCGTAGCCGATGGTGGCGAAGGTGTGGACGCTGAAGAAAAAGGCGCGCAGGAATCTGCCCTCGCCTTCCGCGCCCGTGAGCGCGTCTTCGCCGCAGGCGACGAAGGCGAGGGCGAAGAGGGCGTTGCTTGCGATGTAGAAGAGCGTCATGGCGGAGAGAAACTTCGGCCACGACATCTCCAAAAGAGAGTGATAGAGGCTGAACGAAGCCCAGAAGCTCAGCCCCGTGCGCTCGACGTTGAAGCTGCCGTCGCGGTTGAGCAGACGCTGATGGCTCTCGGAGGCGACGACCGAGCCGAAGCCCAGGTCGCGGTGCTCGTCCAGGTGGAGGATGCTCGGCGGCGTGTGAGAGTGTTTCTCTTTGTTCGATTTCATGTTCGGGGCTGAAAGCGAAAACGCCCTCGCGCTGCTGCTACGGCGTCGAGGGCGTTTTCTGAAGAACCGTCGAGACTTTCAACAGGCTATAGGCCGTAGAAGGTTCGGCGCGAGAAGCGCGGGCTTTGTGAGAGCGCCGCGCTTCTCGACGAAATCT
Source organism: Pyrinomonadaceae bacterium (assembly GCA_036399175.1). Taxonomy (GTDB): domain Bacteria; phylum Acidobacteriota; class Blastocatellia; order Pyrinomonadales; family Pyrinomonadaceae; genus DASWNP01. Next base: position 20,911 of record DASWNP010000035.1, read on the forward strand.
TCCGCCAAGCGTCCTTCGGCTCGGGCGAACGTCAGACGCCGGGCATCGCTTTCTTCAAGGGGCGTAGCAGGAAGAAGAGCAGCAGGCCGACCGCCGCACACATCACCGCCACCACGAAGAAGAACTTCGAGTGCGTCCAGGTCGTCCACTTCACACCGATTGTGCCCACCAGGTAGTTGCCGATTGAAGTCGCCGCGAACCACCCGCCCATCATCAGTCCGCGCATCCTGATGGGCGCGACCTTCGAGACCAGAGACAGTCCCATCGGCGACAGCATCAGCTCGCCCAGCGTTATCACGCCGTAGCCGCAGATGAGCCACCAGGGCGAGACCCGACCCGTATTGCCGCCCGACACCGCGCCCTGATACATGATGAGATAAGCCGCCGCGACGAGAAACATTCCGATTGCCATCTTGGTCGGCGTCGCGGGCTCTTTGCCCATCCGGTCGAGCCAGCCCCAGAACCAGATGAGCGGGAAGGTGAGGACGATAACGAAGAACGGGTTGATGGCGTTCGAGATGACGCCCGACACGTCAGAGCCGTCGATGAGCCCGAGCGTGAAGATGTTGATGAGCACGGGGACGACCGCCGACGCGCCCCAATCCGTGTTGTCGTTGGCCCAGTAAGTCCAGGTCGCGCCGTTCTGGTGAAAGGCCATCCAGAAGACGACGACGATGGCGAAGATGACGATGAGCGCAAAGATGCGCTTCGAGTCGGGCACGCGGTCGAGGGCGCCGGCGCGCGCCGCGTCGGCCTCTGCGCCGCGAGCCGTGCCAGTAGTGGCCGCCCCCGCGTTGCCGCCGCGCCGCAGCTCGTCTTCATTCACTTCGGTCGCCACCGGCGGCAAGTCTTCCGTCACGAGCGTTGACTTCGGCTCGTTGCCTCGCACGGCGCTGCCGGAGCCCTTCGGAATGATGTCGGCCTGCTCGACGTGGCGCTTGAAGAGCGCGAGCGTCGCCACCGAGACGACCATCCCGCCCGCCGCCACCGCAAACGCCGGATGATAACCAAACTTCTGCTTGACGACCTCCATCACCACCGGCGCAATAAAAGCGCCGACGTTGATGCCCATGTAGAAGATGTTATAGGCGCGGTCTTTGAGATGGCTTCCTTCCGGGTAGAGCTTGCCGACCATCGCCGAGACGTTCGGCTTGAAGAAGCCGTTGCCGACGACGAGGCAGACCAGCGCCAGGTACATCACCCAGACGATGGGAAAGGAGAGCAATAGATGCCCGGCCATGAAGAAGAAGCCGCCAATCATCACCGACTTGCGATAGCCGAGCTTGCGGTCGGCGATGATGCCGCCGACGAGCGGGCTGAAGTAGACGGCGGCCAGATACCAGGAGTAGAGGCGCGTGGCGTCGTTGCGCGCCCAGCCGAAGCCGTCTACGGTGTCCTGTAGGTAGAGCGTGAAGAGCGCCAGCATCGAGTAGAAGCTGAAGCGTTCCCACATCTCGGTTGCGAAGAGCACGTAAAGCCCCTTCGGATGACCTGTCTCAGCATGTTCACCCAAAATCGCCGCATCCCTGACTGCCGTTGTAGCCATCTTCTCAAATGCTCCTCTCCTCTTTAGTTCACATCCTTCCTCTCAAAACCTTTCTCCCCCGCGCTGACTGCCCGACTCGAATGCCGCCCCGCCCGACGCCTTCCGCTTCGCGGAACAACGCGCAGCACGAGCCCCTTCAAGCATCGAGCCCCCGATTACCCTTCTGTTGTCTTCAAACTGCCGCCGATTGTATCACCAAAAAGAAGTCTGGAGTCCAGAGTCTGGAGTCTGAGGTTTGGAATCAGCAGAAAAGCTCCAGGCTTTATCCCGACTCCAGACTTCAGACTCCAGACTCCGGACTTTCCTTGCTTTAGGTTTCCAGCGTCGCTTCCAACGTAATCTGCGCGTTCAGGACGCGAGAGACGGGGCAGCCCGCTTTGGCGTTGTTGGCGGCCGTCTCGAACGCTTCCCGAGAAGCGCCGGGCACACGGGCTCTCACGTCGAGGTGGATGGCGGTGATGGTGAAACCGGCGTCGGTTTTGTCGAGCGTGACGGCGGCCGTCGTGTTGATACTCTCGGCGGTGAGCCCCGCGTTTCCGAGTTGTCCCGAAAGAGCCATCGAGAAGCAGCCAGCGTGTGCGGCGGCAATCAATTCTTCGGGGTTCGTGCCGATGCCCTCCTCGAAGCGCGTGCTGAACGAATACTGCGTCTCAGAGAGCACGCCGCTCGGCGTCGAGATTCTGCCGCGCCCGTCGCGCAGTCCGCCCTGCCAAACGGCTGAGGCTTTACGTTTCATACTATTCCTCCGATGTCTGGATGTATAAGCTTGGTTGGTTATATACCACACTTCGACGCCCCGAACAGAACGCCTCTAGGCGATTCTCCGACGCCGACAGAAACGAAAGCCGACGCGCCGCCGCTCTGGCTTAAAGGGCTTCGAGCGACTTGAGTTGTTTGACCTGCGACCCTGCGCTCAGGGGCTACGCTCCGGGTTCAGATGCCCGGCGGCGTCTTTCCAAAAACTCATCGACGGAGATTTTGCCCGCGCCGTGAAAAAGGAAGAAGAAGCCCGCCGCAATCATCAGCAGCGCGGGGAACATGCCGCGAAAGGTGTCGCCGAGGTGAGCGATGATGATGGCCGCAACGAAGTTGACGATGAAGGGGATGGCTGTCAGGCGGACGAACGCGCCGAGCAGAATGCTAAGGCCGCAGACGAGCTGCGTGTAGGCGGAAAGGAAGGCGGCGAACGTCGGGTAGGGGACGCCTCTCGCCGCGAGGAAGTCTGCGAACTCCTTCATGTGCTCGCGGCTGAAGACGTTGTCCTGCACGCCCCAGATGATGAATGCGCCGATGATGAGCCGAAGGAAAATCGCGCCGTAGCCCTCGTGCTTTTTGAAGAAATCGAGTTTTGAAAATCTCTCCATCTCGAAAACGCTCCTCAAGTTTCAGAATCAGCCTGCTCGGGCGAAAGCTTCTCGCTTCGCCGAAGAAATCCGCCGATTCTACTTGAGCGCGCATGGCGGTCAACGAAAATGTGACGAGCCGCAGATAGGCGTGACAGGGCGGGCGCTGCCGGGTGCGAAAACGTCGCGGGCGACTTTCAAAACAGAAGGGCGAGGCTTTCACAGTGAAAGCCTCGCCCTTCTGTTTTGACATAAGGACGAAGGAGCTATCAGCTCTCTTCGCTTTGTCTGCTCATGCCTCGTCAGCTCGTTCTGGTCAGCTCGTCGGCGATAGCAGACGCGCCGTAGATTTTGCGCAGGACTTCGAGCATGCCGCGCGAATCGACGGAGATGGCGCGGTTGAGCGATTCGTCGTAGACGAAGTTTCCGATGAGCGAATGGATGTTGCCGTCGAAGACGAGGCCGACCAGCTCAAGCTCCTTGTTGAAGGCGGGCGAGCCGGAGTTGCCGCCGGTGATGTCGTTGGTCGAAACGAAGTTGAAGGGCACGCTCATGTCGAGCGCAGACTTGCGCTCCATCCAGCGCGGCGCGAGGTTGTAGGGGAACTGCTGCTTGTACTGCGTCGAGCGCGCGTAGAGCCCGGCGAAGTCTGTGAAGGGGCCGATGCGCTTGCCGTTCTCCGTGTAGCTCTTGACCGCGCCGAAGGAGAGGCGCGGCGTGGAGGTGGCGTCCGGATAGAGGCCGGTTCCCTCTTTCTCGAAGAGGGCGCGGGCGATTTTGCCGTAGGCCGTGCGCTCAACCCCTATGACCTCCGACTCGTAACGCTTGCGCACGGCGCGGGCTTCCGTATCGACCGAGCGCGCGAGCGCGATGAGCGGGTCGTTAGCTTCGTCGATGGCCTTTTTGCCGCCCGCGAGAAGCTGCTTGCGATACGCGACATCTTTAAGCCGCGTGCCGCCGACGAGTTCTGCGGCTCGCGCTTCGGGCGTCTTGCCGTTCAGAACCTTTCTGACGAGCGGATGGCTTGCGCCGTAGGTGTCGCGCATGAGCGCGAGCGAAGCTGTGAGCTTCATCTGCTCGAAGTCGTCGTAGATGGGCGCGGGCGAAGAGAGACTTCGCTCGACCGAGGGGCGGCGCGCCTCCGTGAACTCGGGCAGACGCTCGGCGTCGGGTTTCGTGCTCTCTTCGGCGAAGCGGACGAGCGCGCGCGCATGCTGGAAGAGAACGGAGTTGAAGGCCGCGCCGGTGTCGCTGAAGCTCAGCCCGCCGAGAAAGCGCCGGTCGCGCTCGTAGGAGAGAAGGCTTCCGCGCGCCTTTGCAATCGCGTCCCAGGCGTCGCCGTACTCCTTTTTGCGGCGAGGGTCGGAAGAGACGTAGCGGCGCAGCGCGTCTTCTTCTTTGCGCTTGCGCTCCATCAGAGCTTTGTCCTGCAAGCCCGCGAGCTGCCCTTTGTAGACCTTGATGAAATTCTCCGCGTAGTTCAATTCGTTCTGGCCGCGACGCGTCTGCTCCTCGCCCTGCCGCATGTAAACTTTGAGCGAATCGCGCCTGCTCTCAAGCATGCGTATCAGAAGCGGGATGCCGGACTCGCGCAGGAAGTCTAGATGAGCCACCGTGTTGAGACGCTGCGTCGTGCCGGGGCTGCCGGTGACGAAGACGAGGTCGCCTTCTTTCGCGCCGGTCTTCGACCACTTGAAGTAGCTTTCGGGATTCAGAGGCTTGTCGTTTTCGTAGACGCGCACGAGCGCCATGTCGAGATTGAAGCGCGGGAAGTTGAAGTTGTCGGGGTCGCCGCCGAAGAAGGCGGTCTGAAACTCGGGCACGAAGACGAGCCGCACGTCCGTATATTTTTTGTAGCTGTAGAGATTGTATTGCCCGCCCTGATAGAGCGTCACCACGTCGGAGCGCAAGCCCGTGCGCTGAGCGGCTTCGGCCTCGATGCGGCTAATCTCGGACTGTCGCGCCTCGGCTGCGGCGGCGGCCGACATCTCCGGCTTGACCGCGCCGCTCACGCGCGCCGTCACGTCCTCGATGTTCATCAGCACGTTCAATTCAAGGCCGGGAATCTTCAATTCCTCGGCGCGCGTGTTGGCGACGAAGCCCTCTTTGGCGTAGTCCTTCGCGGCGGAGCTGAGAGCGCCGACCTGTTCTTCGACGATGTGATAGTTCGTCAGCACGAGGCCGTCCGCCGAGACGAAAGAGCCCGTGCCGTTCGGAAACTTCACGGTCGCAAGGCGCGCCCGGCGCAGCCACTCGTCGGTCACGTCGAAGCCGTAGCGACGCTTAATCTCCGTCTTCGGCAGGTTGTTGAAAGTCCACATGCCCTCGTCTGCGAAGGCCGTCTGTGCGAGCGTGATAAAAGCGACGAGCGCCACGACGAGCATCAGCGCCGCGCTCTTCAAACTTGACCGTCTCATAAAATCGTCCTTTGCTTTCGTTGGAAATCAAGAGAGAACTGTTAGAAGTCTGTCTGCGTCTCTAAGTTGTACGAGATTCGCGTCGGCAGCGCAACCGGACAGAGCGCTTCATCCGTAGAATCGGCTTGGCACAAATCGCGGTTTCGTTTCTATAATCGACCCGAAAGGTACTTACAAAGCTATTACATCTCTCGTTAAAGCAAGGGGGAGCAGTGGAGGTCATGTCGAAAACACTTGAGGTCAGGAAAAGCCGAATCTTCGGGCGCGGCTGTTTTACGCTCGTGCGGCGCGAGAAGCGCAAGAAGATAGCCGAGTATGCGGGCGAGCTAATCCGGGGCAGGCGAAACATCGAGGCGCGGCTCGACGAGCAGAAGGAGATAAAAATTATCTGGCTCGGCAACACGATTGCGATTGACGGCGCGGCGGGCGGCAACGAGACCGCCTTCATCAATCACTCGTGCGAGCCCAACGCCTTCATGCGCATCGCGCCCGGCAGCCGAATCATCTTCTTCGCCCTGCGCGACATCGAGCCCGGCGAAGAAATCACCATCGACTACAGAGACGAAACCCACCCGCCGCCCGAAGCCTGTCGCTGCGGCGCGAGCAACTGCCGCTCGCTCAAAGTCAGGAAGAAGCGTTAGAGCTTGTTTTCCTCTCAACTGTTTTCTTTGACGCTGAAGTCGTGTCCTGCCGGTTGAGCGGAAGCTCTATGATGAAGGCCGAGCCCGCGCCGACGCTTGAGCGGACGCTCACTTCTCCGCCGTGAGCGCGGGCGAGGTGTTTGACGATGGCGAGGCCGAGCCCCGTGCCGCCAAGCTCGCGCGAGCGTGCGCGGTCGATGCGATAGAAGCGCTCGAAGATGCGCTCGACGTGCTCGGCAGGGATGCCGTCGCCGGTGTCGGCGACGACGATGCGCTCGCGCGCGTCTCTCTCGTGGCTGACGGTGACGCGCCCGCCCTCTCGATTGAACTTGACGGCGTTGTCCATCAGATTCGTCAACATCTGTTCGAGACGCCGCGCGTCGGCCGTGACGATTACATCCTCGCCGACTTCGTTGACGATGCTCACGCCGCGCTCTTCGGCGCGCGTCGCCAGCGCCGTCGCCACGTCGTCCACGAGACGACGCAAGCGAACATCTCCCGGCTCAAGCTGCACGTTACCGGCTTCGATGGCCGACAGCTCAAGGATGTCGTCAATCAGGTTGTGCATGCGCGAGGCGTTGCGGCGGATGACGGAGAGGAAGCGGCGATTGTTCTCCTGGTCTTCGAGAGCGCCGTCTTCAAGCGTCTCGACGTAGGCGAGGATGGCCGTCAGAGGCGTGCGCAGCTCGTGAGAGACGTTCGAGAGAAATTCCTGCCTGACGCGTTCAAGGCGTTCGAGCCGCGTGATGTCGAAGAAGACGCCGATTGCGCCGCGACTTTTCGTCTCTTCGCCGATGAGTAAAGGGGCGACGCGCAGTTGAAACATTCGACGACCCTCGTCGCGCATCTCGACCTTTACCTCCGCGCCGTCCGCCCGTTCCAGAGCCGCACGAAAGGCGGCGTGGATGGCCGGATTGCGCGTCAGCTCTTCGAGCCGCCTGTCTCGCAGAGCGCCGACGCCCGCGCGGTTGAATGTCTCATCCGCCGCGCGATTCGACGCCACCACCCGCATCGACTCATCGACGACAATCACGCCCTCGCGCATGCTGTTCATCGTCATACGCAGCAAGGTATCTGAGGGCGCAAGCGTCTCGCCGCCCCGTGCGCTTTCGGTCTGTTTGTCGAGACTGACGGGAAGCTCGCGCCGCGCGTAATCCTCTGCACGCGCGCGCAGGTAGAAGACGAGTTGTGCGAGTGCGATGCCCGCGAGCAGAGCGCCGCAGAGCGAAAGCGCCGCGCGCAGATTCCAGTCGGGCTCGGCGAGCGCTGCCAGCAGGACGCCGCAGAGGGCGAGCGCGAAGATGAAGCGAAGAGACACGGGCTTTATGGCTCGTGGGTTGAAGCGCCGGAAGATGGCTCTGCGGTCGGAGCATCGGAAGCGTCGGAAGCCTGGGGGCGCTCGGAGCAACCGACGAAGCGATAGCCGACGCCGACGACCGTCTCGACGGCGTCGCCGCACGCGCCGAGTTTCTGCCGGAGGCGTCGGATGTGAACGTCGAGCGTCCGCGTGTCGCCGTAATACTGGTGTCCCCAAACGCCGTCGAGAAGATATTGCCGCGTGGCGACGCGCCCGGCGCTGCGCGCCAGCATCGAAAGCAGCCCGAACTCCTTGCGCGTCAGCTTCACGTTCTGCCCTTCGCAGGCGACGCGCATGTCCGCGTAATCAATCGACAGGCAAGCGTCTTCATAGCCGCCCGTCGCCTGCTCGTCCGCGCGCCTGAGCACCGCGCGCACACGCGCCAGAAGCTCTCTCACCGAAAACGGCTTCGTGATGTAATCGTCCGCGCCCAGGTCGAGACCGGCCACTCGCTCGGCCTCCGAAGCCTTCGCCGTCAGCATGATAATCGGCACTCTCTTCGTCGCCGGCTCACGCTTCAGCCTGCGGCACAGCTCCGTGCCGCTCATGCCCGGCAGCATCAAATCCAGAATTATCAGCGAAGGCAACCGCTTCTCGTCCAGCGCCAGCGCCAAGCCCTGCTCGCCCGTCAGCGCGACGCGTGCCTCCAAACCCTCGCGCTCAAGGTTATACCTCACGCTCTCGGCGATGTCCGGGTCGTCTTCGATTATCAGCACAGGCTTCATAAAATCAAATGATGAATGCGGAATGCGGAATGATGAATGAAAAGCAGAAAGCTTTTGTCTTTCAATTCATCATTCCGCATTCCGCATTCATCATTTCCTCAGTTGCTGTGTTTGATGATGGCGGCTTCGGTCATGTAGACGGTTAGCTCGCAGATGTCTGTCACGTAGTCGCCGATGCGTTCGAGGTGTTTGGCGACGAAGAGCAGGCGCGCGGCGCGGGTGGTGGTCGTCGGGTCTTTGACCATCATGTCGATGAGGTCGTGAAAGATGCGCTCGTACATTTCGTCTATCAGGTCGTCGCGCTCGATGACTTTGCGGGCGGCTGAGGCATCGCCGGAGGTGAAGGCGTCGAGGGCGGCGCGGAGCATGGCGGAGGCGTGCTCGGCCATACGCGGCAAATCGACGTGGGCTTTGAGCTGCGGCTCGTCGTTGAGGTCGATGGCGGCGCGGGCGATGTTGCAGGCGTGGTCGGCGATGCGTTCGAGGATGGGGGAGATTTTGGTGATGGACATGACGAAGCGCAAATCGCGTGCGGCGGGCTGGCGTAGCGCGAGGATGTCGATACAGTGGCGGTCGATTTCGACCTCCATGCGGTCGATGGCATCGTCTCCGTCGAGCACTTCGCGCGCCGCCGCGTTGTCGCGCTCGGTGAGAGCATACATGGCGCGCTGGAGAGCGGTCTCGGTCTCGCCGCCCAAAAGCAGCAGGCGCGAGCGCAAATCTTCAAGCTCGGTGTCTAGTCGTCTGTGTCGTTCCATAACTGCCTCCCCTCCTTGAACGGTGCGCCTCATCCGAAGCGGCCTGTGATGTAATCCTCCGTCAGCTTCTCGTCGGGGTTGGTGAACATCTTCTCGGTGGCGTTCACTTCTATCAGCTTGCCGAGCCAGAAAAAGGCTGTCTGGTCTGAGACGCGCGCCGCCTGCTGCATGTTGTGCGTGACGATGACAATCGTGTATTGACGCTTCAGCTCGACAATCAGCTCTTCAATCTTCTGCGTCGCTATCGGGTCTAAGGCCGAGGCGGGCTCGTCCATCAAGAGCACCTCGGGCTTGACGGCCAGAGCGCGCGCGATGCAGAGGCGCTGCTGCTGCCCGCCCGAGAGTCCGAGCGCCGAACTCTTCAGACGCTCTTTGACCTCGTTCCAGAGCGCCGCGTCTTTGAGCGCTTCTTCGACCCTGTCCTGCAACTCCGACTTGGATTCTGTCAGTCGATTGATTCTCAGTCCGTAAGCGACGTTATCGAAGATGGATTTGGGGAAGGGGTTCGACTTTTGAAAGACCATGCCGACCGTGCGCCGCAAAGAGACGACATCGGTCTGCGGAGAATAGATGTCTTCGCCGTCGAGCAGCACCGTGCCTTCGGCGCGCGTGCCGGGGATGGTGTCGTTCATGCGGTTAAGCGTGCGCAGGAAGGTTGACTTGCCGCAGCCGGAAGGGCCGATGAAGGCCATCACGATGTGTTCGGGAATGTCGAGCGTGATGGCGTGCAGCGCCTGCGTCGCCCCGTAGAAAAAGTTGAGGTCGCGGACGCTGATTTTAGCCAGCGCAGGAGGACGCGCTGCGCCGCGCTCGTCCGTCTTTTCGGCGGCGCGCGTCTCGGGTTTGCGCAAAGGGGCGGCGGCTGCTGTTTGAAGGGGTGTTGACATCTCTCTCTAAAACTTCTTGCGCGTGAAAAAGCGGACGACGATGTTGATGGACAGAATCAGCGTCATCAGGACGAGCGTCGCCGCCCAGGCTTGTGCGTGCCATTCATCGTAGGGCGAGATAGCGTAGTTGTAAATCTGTACGGTCAGCGAAGCGATGGGCTGGTCGAGATAGAAGTTGAAGAAGCGGCTGCCGAAGGCCGTGAACAGTAGCGGCGCGGTTTCGCCGGAGACGCGCGCGATGGCGAGCATCGCGCCCGTAGCGATGCCTGAGGCCGCCGCCGGAAGCACGACTCCGGTCGTCACCCTCCACTGCGGAGCGCCGAGCGCGAGCGCGCCCTCGCGCATCGAGGTCGGCACGAGTCGAATCATCTCTTCGGTCGTGCGCGCGACAATCGGAATCATAATCAGCGCCAGCGCCGCGCCTCCGGCCATCGCCGAAAATTGCTTCAACGGCAGCACGATTAAAGTATAGACGAAGACGCCCACGACGATTGAGGGCACGCCCGTCAGAGTGTCTGTCACGAAGCGCACCAGAGAAGCGAAGCGGCCTTCGCCGAACTCGGCCAGGTAGACGCCCGTCGCAATCCCTAAAGGCAGCCCGACGACGGAGGCCATCAGGAGCAGAATGAGCGTGCCGAGAATGGCGTTGCCGATGCCGCCGCCTTCGCCGACCGGCTTGGGCGCGGAGATGAGAAACTCAAGGTTGAGCGAGCCCAGCCCGCGCAGCGCGATGTAGCCGAGAATGATGACGAGGACGAGGACGACGAAGACGGCGCACGCGGCGGTCAAAGTCGTCATCACGGCGCTCGTGAGGCGTCGTCTCTTGTCCTTTGTCTGAACCGAAGCTTGCATCACGTCGCCCTCGCCGTGCCGCTCGTCCCGCGCGTCACGCTCCAGACGAGCAGCTTCGCGATGCCGTTGACGATAAAGGTCACGAGAAACAGGATGAGCCCGATTTCGACGAGCGCGCTCAGGTATAAATCGTCGGTCGCTTCGGTGAACTCGTTGGCGATGACGGAGGCGATGGTGTAGGAGGGCTCGAAGAGCGAGGCGGAGATTTTCGGTCGATTGCCGATAACCATCGTCACGGCCATCGTCTCGCCGATAGCTCGCCCGAGTCCGAGGATAATCGCGCCCGCAATGCCGGACGCGGCGTTTGCCAGAACGACGCGCGTCGTCTCCCACTTCGTCGCGCCGAGCGCGAGCGCCGCCTCTCGCTGCGAGACGGGGACGGCGGTCAGAACGTCGCGCACGACCGCCGTGATAATCGGCGTAATCATAATGGCGAGGATGACGCCGCCCGTCAGCAGGCCGATGCCTGTCACCGTGCCCTGAAAGAGCGGTAGCCAGCCGAGCCAGCGCGCGAGCGGCGGTTCGACGTATTCGCGCAGAACGGGCGCGAGCACGAAGATACCCCACAGGCCATAGACGACCGAAGGAATGGCCGCCAAAAGCTCGACCAGAAAAGCGATGGGGCGCGCGAGCCGGCGCGGCGCTTGCTCGACCAGAAATATCGCCACGCCCAGAGAGAGCGGCACGGCGATAAAGAGCGCGATGAGCGACGACATCACCGTCCCGTAGATGAAGGGCAGCGCGCCGAACTCGTCGCGCACGGGATTCCATGTCTGGCCGGTGAGAAATCCGAAGCCGAAGCGTTTGAGAGAGAGCGCCGAGTTTGAAGCCATCGACCCAACCATCGCGCCGACGATGACGAGCAGCAGGAGCGCCGCCAGAAAAAGCAGGCCGCGAAAGATGGCATCACCGGCGTTGCCCGTCGGCGCGAGCGCGCGCCGCCAGTTCCAGCGACGCGCGCTCGCACCGTAAGCAGTTGCAGGGTTCGGCGTGACGGGTGAAGGTTTCATCAGAATTGATTCATTGAAACATTGATTCGTCGATTCGATGAAGAGATGAATCGACGAGTCAATTCTTATCATTGCGCTGCGCGCAGTGTTTTTCCGCCGGAGGTGATGGAATTGATTTTGGCCTCGGCGCGTTTGACGACATCGGCAGGGAGCGGCGCGTATTGCAGGTCTTTAGCGAATCGCTCGCCGTCGTGGATGCCCCACCAGAGAAAATCGACGAGAGCTTTTCCCTTCGCAGCGTCCTTCTGCTCTTTGTAGGCGAGGATGTAGGTGTAGCTGGCGATGGGATAGGCGTCCGCGCCGGTCGGGTTGGTGATGGAGGTGCGGAGGTCTTCGGGAAGGCTGGAAGTGGTCGCGGCGGCTGCGGCGGTGACGGCGTCGATTGAAGGCTCGACGAAGTTGCCCGCGCTGTTTTTGATGTGGGCGACGGGCAAGCGGTTCTGGACGGCGTAGGCCAGCTCGACGTAGCCGATGGTGTTGGGCTGCTGCTTGATTTGACCCGTCACGCCCTCGTTGCCTTTGCCGCCCTGCCCCGTAGGCCACTGCGGCGACTTGTCTGCGCCCACCTTCTCTTTCCATTCGGGGCTGACCTTCGAGAGATAGTCTGTGAAGACGGCGGTCGTGCCGCTCCCGTCGGAGCGATGAACGACCGTGATGTCGGCGGCGGGAAGACTCGCGCCCGCGTTGTCGGCCTTGATACGCGCATCGTCCCAACGCTTGATTTTGCCGAGGAAGATGTCGGCGATAACTTCGGGCGAAAACTTCAGAGGCTGCTCGACGCCCTGCAAGTTGTACGTGAGCACGACCGCGCCGAGCACGGTCGGGACGTGCAGAAGCTCGCCGGGAGATTTCCGAATCTCGTCGTCGGTCATAGGCGCGTCGGACGCGCCGAAATCGACCGTCTGCGCCTGAATCTGCTTGATGCCGCCGCCCGAGCCGATGGACTGATAGTCGATGCGGACATTGGGATTGAGCTTGCCGTATTCGCTCAGCCACTTTTGATAGAGGGGATTGGGAAAGGTCGCGCCCGCGCCCTGCAAGCGTATCGCGCCGCCGCTATCGCCAGCGTTTCCGCCGCCCGGCAACGCTCCGCCGCCAACGCGCTCGCCACTACAACCGCTCAGGAAGAGCGAGAGCATTGCGACGCAGAGGAGCGCGGAGATAGCGCGCGAGTTTTTTTGCGAGAAAGACATTCTGACTTCTCCTTGAAGGTTTGTCGGTCGAAGGCAACATCAAGTGGGAAAGGTTAGGCGAGGCGTGTTACATCCGTCTGAACAAAGGCTGAACAAAAAATTAACTTACGCGGCGACGACGACCGTTGGGTGAACGATGCCTTAAAAGCTTGTTAACTTCGGCGGGAGAAAAGGGGCGACGTGTCGAGGGCTTTTTCGCCGGGTGAGCGGCTTCTGGCTGAAGAGGCTGAAGGGGGCGTCTGAGAAGCTGTTTGAGGGAGATGCTGTTTGAAAGTCGCGCTCAGTTCGTGCGTGCGGCTTCTATTCTGTGCATGAGCTGTTGGAAGCGTTCGTCGTCGCGCAGGTGTGCCCAGTTGCGGTCGTGTTGGAAGGCGATGCGGTTTTCGTTGCCGAGCGAGATGGCGCGCTCAAGCCATCGGAAGGCTCGTTCGCGCTCGTCGAGAAGGGCGTAGGCGGAGGCGAGGGCGTATGCGATGTCTGGGTCAACGTCGGCGTTCTTCAAGACCTGCTCGGTCAGCTCGGCACGCGCGGCGTCGCGCTCGCCGTGCGCGGCGAGGAAGATGGCGAGGAAGGGGCGGACGCCGTGCATGTTGGGGTTCTGCCGAAGCACGCCGCGCATGATTTCGGTGGCCGCGAGAGCTTCGCCTCGATAGTAGAGGGCGAGGGCGCGGAAGGTTCGGACGAGCGGGTTGTCGGGCTCGCTCCGGCTCGCCTCGTCGAGTTCCTGCAAGGCATCGTCGAGCCGACCGAGATAGATGTAGATGAGGGCGCGGTTGCAGCGCACGACGATGTGCGCCGCCGGGTCGAGGCTGACGAGTCGCTCGTAGCTGGCGAGGGCGCGTTTGAACTCGCCGTCGAGGCGATGCAGCGTTGCCTTGACGAAATAGACGACCGCTTCGTTCGGCGACTGCCGACGCATCGCTGCGACCTCTTCGCGCGCCTTCTGCTTCTCCCCGCGCCAGAGATAGACGAAGACCATCAGCATCCGCGCCTCGGCCATCTGCGGGTCGAGGCGCAGCGCCTCTTTGAAGGCAGCTTCGGCGCGCTCGAAATCCTCGGCGCTGCCGAAGCCTTTGAAAACGCGGTTGACGTAGCACGCGCCGAGCCCGTCGTGCGCGAGGGCGAAGGAAGCGTCGAGCTGGACGGCGCGCTGGAAGTGTTTGATGGCCGCGTCGCAGTCTTCGGGCGAGATGGTGCGGAAGATGAAGCGCGCGAAGAGGTCGCGCCCGCGCAGGTATTCTTCGTAGGCTGCGGCATTGACGGTGGCGGGCTGCGCCATCTTGTCTTCTTCGGCGGGCGTCAGCTCGATGCGCAGGCCATCGACGATGCGCTGCGCGATGGTGTCCTGTACGCCGATGATGTCTTCGGCTGAAGCGTCGATACGCTCGCTCCAGAGAATGTCGCCTGAGAGCACGTCGAGCAGTTGGGCGTTGACGCGAAAACGCTCGCCCGCGTGCAGAAAGCCCGCGCTCAAAATAGCATCGACGTTCAGCTCGCGCCCGGCGTCTCGCGGGTCGGCCTGCTGTCCCTGATATTTGGCGATGACCGACGAAGGACGCACGACGAGCGAGCGCAGGCGTGCAAGCTCTGTGATGACGGCATCGGCCAGCGCGAACTCGTAGAAGGCGGAGGCCGGATTGTTGGCGAGATTTCGGAAGGGGAGAATGGCGATGCTCTTTTTCGGCCGGTCGCCCATGCTCGTGACGGGTGTGAGATGTACATCCTGCGAGACGTGCGAGGACGAGGGCGTGTGATGCGGCGAGGCGGTGTGCGGCTCGGTGCTGGTGATGTGCCTGAGCCAGCGCACGGCGCGGGCGACGGGGTTGGAGCTGGCGAGATGTCTCGGCGGCGAGGCGGCAGCGTTGAAGCTTGCGAAGGGCTGCCCGGTGTCGCCCGTGCCACCCGCGCCTGTCTCCTGCAAGACGCGCGCGAGGTCGTCTCGAAGCTCTGCGACCTTTTGATAACGGTCGCGCGGGTCTTTCGCCAAAGCCTTGTCGAGAATCTGCTGCAAGCGCGGCGGCGTCTCTCCGGGTCGGGCTTCGGAGAGCGGCTTCGGCGCATCGTGAAGGACGGCGTGGCGCACGTCGATGCTGGTCTTGCCGCGAAAAGGCCACGTGCCCGTGAGCATCTCGTAGAGCAAGACGCCTGTAGAAAAGATGTCTGCGCGATGATCGACGCGGTCGCCGCGAGCCTGTTCGGGTGCGGCGTGCGTCGGCGTTCCGTAGGGCACGCCGATTTCGGTCAGCTCCGTGCGATGGATGCCTTCGGCCTGCGCTTCATTTTCGTCCAAAAGCTTCGCCAGACCGAAGTCGAGCACCTTCACCTGCCCCGTGTCCGTCACCATCACGTTTCCGGATTTGATGTCGCGGTGGATGATGCCTCGCGCGTGTGCGGCGTTGAGGGCGTCTGCGACCTGGATGGCGATGGCGAGGGCGCTGCGAAGCTCAAGCGGGCGACCGCCCACGAGCTGGCGGACGTTGCGGCCTTCGACGTATTGCATGGCGATGAAGTGGACGCCGTTGGCCTGGTCGAAGTCGAAGATGGTGCAGATATTCGGATGGTCGAGCGAAGAGGCGAGACGAGCTTCGCGCTCGAAGCGTTTGAGATTGGCCTCCTTCGCCGTCAGCTCTTTCGGCAGAACTTTGACGACGACCGTGCGGCTCAGGCGCTCATCGACGGCCTTGTAAACAGCGCCCTGCCCGCCCTCGCCGAGCTTCTTGACGATGCGGTAATGGCCGAGCGTTCCGCCGTTCATGGGGGCTTTAGTTTTAACCTTCGTCAGCGTTCGCGCCGGACTGCCGACTGCAATCTCTCGCAGGCTCGCGCCTGCTCTGCCCTGAACATCCGCTCAAACGTCCCCCGCGTTCGCCCGAACCGCCCTCCCTGTGTCGATGCGCCCGCCACGATATAACCGCTCGCCGCAAAAGACAACAGCAATCTGAAAAGAGAACAGCCGTCCGTCGCCGCTTTCGGTCAGGGCTCGACGTTTTCGACCCGGCGGTTCTTGAAATCGACGACGAAGACGATGTTGGCGACGTGGTCGAGCTTTATCGTCCGGCGCGCGCCCTCGACTTCGACAATCAACTGCGTGCTCGTCGCGCTGATGAAATTGGCGTGCACGGCATCGCCGCCGCCGACGAGATAGACGGTGCAAGAGCGTTTCTTCGCTTTCGACGCGGTGATGCCGACCGCAAGCGGCGTTGCGGCGAGCGCCACGAAGAGGACGAGGCCGATGAAGAGTTTCATACACGTTCTCCTTTAAATTCCAGAGCATATTCTCCGCGAGCGGAGCAGGTAAAGAAAAGGGCGGGTCGCTCTTTGAGTGAACGACCCGCCGTGAAGGTTAATCCGCGAGGGATTGAAACCGAAGGCTTAGAGCTGAATCTCCCACATGCCGCGCCCGTGCGTGGCGATGCGAAGGACGCCGCCGGGGGCGATTGCCATATCGAACACTGCCACGCGCGGCAGACCCGTGCTGTAGGCTTCCCAGGAAGCGCCGCCGTTGGTCGAGCGATAGACGCCGATGTCCGTGCCCGCGTAGAGGTAGCCGGTCGCTTTGTGAATGACGAAGCCGTTGACGGGAACGTCGGGGATGCCGACGCCCGCAACCGTCCAGGTCGGAGTCGTGGCGCTCAGGTTGGTCGTCTTGTAGACGTGCTGGCCGTTGTCCGTGCCGTAGAAGCCGCCGACGGCGACGTAGGCGACGTTCTGGTTGTTCGGGTCGATAACGGCGCGGGCGACGTACTTGGTGTTGTTGTTCGGCGTCACGTTCGTCAGCGTCGTCGAAGCGGTCGTGGTGCGGAAGACTTTTCCGTCTTCAAGACCGACGATGCGGATGCCGTCGTTCTGCGGCGCGATGCCGATGGCGCTGATGGCGACGCCGGAGACGAGAGGCTTCTGGCTGACGACCGACATGCGTCCCGTCGGGTTGGCCGTGCGATAGAGACGGTCTGTGCCGAAGTAGAGCGTGTTGGGCGTGCCGGGGCCGAGAGCCATCGGCGCGTAGAAGAGCACCGCCGTATCGTTGCAGCTCAGGCCGTTAGTGACGCCGCCGCAACCGTAGGCCGACCAGTTCTCGAAAGCGGTCGGGCTGGTGGTGGTGCCGAAGGCGACGAGCCCGCCCGCGCCGACGGCGTTCCAGTAGGTGTGATACTGGCGGACAGTGGTCGTGCCCGTGCTGCTCTGGTCGATGAGGGCGAAGCCGCCGTCGCCGTAGTCTGTGCGCGTCCAGGAGCCGTCGGTTCTGATGCGGTGCGTGCCGTTGTCCTGCGTGCCGCCGATGGTGAACTTCGCATCGGTCGGGTGGACGGCGACGCTCATGTACTGCATCGAGTTGATGGGCGAACCGCCGTTCAAGCCGCCGTTCAAGCTCTGCCACGTGCCGGTGCCGCCGGTGGTCGATTTGAAGATGCCGCCGTCGTTGCCGGTGTAGACGGTGTTCGGGTTGGTCGGGTCGAAGGCGATGGCGTGCGAATCGGCGTGCAGTCCGGCCTGAACCTTCGTGAAGGTCGAGCCGCCGTTAGTCGATTTCTTGAGGATGCCGCTGGCCGTGCCGTCGGCGTTGCCGCCGATGTAGATGTTGTTGGCCGAGTCGATGGCGACTGGTGAGTCGTACCAGCACTGGCCGCCGCAGAAGCCGTTGGCCGCCGACATCAACGTCCAGGTCGAGCCGCCGTTGAGCGACTTGCGAAGGCTGCCGCTCGACTCTTCCGAAGTCGCCAGCAGAATCGAGCCGTCCGTGTTGGCGGCCAGATTGATGCGCGAAGCGGCGGTGGTGCTGACGGCCAGAAGCTTCTGGTAGCTCGAAGCGCCCTGCGCGTTCGACATGCGATAGATGCCCTGCTCGGCTGTGCCGTAGAGGCTGTAGATGATGGTGTTGTTGGTCGCGTCCGCCGGGTCGAAGACCATGTCGGGGACGGCGACGTTGCCGCTGTTGATGGCGACCGTGTCGAGCTTGGTGAAGGTGGGCGAAGCGGTCGTCGCATTACTTGAGCGGTAGATGCCTCGGTAGGGGCTCGGCGGAGTCTGCGTTACAGAGAACGCGACATCGGAGCCGACGCCGCCGACAGCCGAAGCGGTCGAGACGAAAATCACGTCGGGGTTATTGGCGGCGACGAGAATCTTGGTGACGGCGCGACCGGAGAAAACGTCGTTGCCCGCGCCGTCGAGATAGAGGCGCGTCAGGGTGCGCGTCGGCTCTTCGGACTCGGCGTTGTCGATGCGATAGACGCCGACGCCGAAGTAGTTGCGCTGGCCGTTGTTGCCCTCGCCCGTGCCGACGTAGATTCTCGAAGGGTTCGAAGGGTCGATGGCGATAGCGCCGATTGCCATCGAGAGCGCGCTATCGGTGATGGGCGTCCAGCTTCCGCCCGCGTTCAAAGAGCGATAGACGCCGCCGAGAGCCGTGCCGACATAAACGACGTTAGGATTACTCGGATTAATAGCAATCGAAGTGACACGACCGCTTACAGAGTTGACGACCGAATAGGTCTGACCGTTGGAGATGGGGGCGGGGCCGATGGGCGTCCAGCTTCCAGTGACGGCGGCGGCGGTGAGGCTCGTGGTCTCGGTCGCGGCCATCGTCGCGTCGGCTGAAGTGGCGGGGGTCTCGGAATCGTTCGAGGCGGGCGCAGACTTGCTGCCGTTCAGCTTCTGCTTCTTCTCACGCTCCTGTCGATTCAACTGCTCGATGGCGCGGATGCGCGAATCCTTCTGTTTGTCGCGGTTATCTTTGTCGAGTCCGCGAAGCTTCTCGATATGTTCGGCGCGCAGACGCATGTACGTCCGTTTTTCGATTTTTCCACGAGAGATACGCGGAATATCCGCATCATCCTCTTCTTCCGTTTCCTGTGCGCTGATTGATACGACGCTCATGGCAACGACCATGAAAATCATTAGAAGCGAGGCAAAAAATCTCTTCATGCGAGGCATAGTCTCCTTAAGTTATAGGTATGGAACGTTTACGGGTTGAGGTGGCCTTACTGGGGTAGACTTGAGCCCCCAGCAAGCAGGGATTTAGACACTGACGGCCAGGCCGGGCGTCGGCAGACCGCCGTATTTTAAGATCAAAACCAGACCGCGCCTTTACCAAGTGCGACGCAGGTTTTTGAAGATTGCAGACCGGGTATGAATTGAAAAAAAGAGTTGAGTTCCAAACGAGAGGCTGGAGGATGCCTCCGCATTTAAGGACTATCGAACCTTGTCTCGGTGACGCTGATTATGATGCGCAGTCGGCAGAATTCGTTGCCTGAAGGAGACGGGAAATTTCTATAATTTCTGTGTCTGTATCCTGCATCACGAGAGCGCGATTCGAGGGCTCGCTGATGAGTTGACACGCTCCGACCCGTTGAGTTAATTTAGGCAACGGTCGGAGTTGAAAAGACATCTGATTGTTCGCACGCTTGAGAGTTGTAGTTTTAGCGTGAGAGCGTTTGAAAAGCTATGACAGGTTGAGCAACGGATGCGACGCAAGGTTGCATCTTATCCCTCGCAATCCTGATTTGAAATCTCAATAAATTTAAGCGCCCGTTGGGCAACGGATGAGCCACCCGGTTCATCTCATACCGACGCGCCGAAAGTGGCTGAAAAAGCCCGCTCAAAGTTGAGCATTCAAGTGCGAAATTGAATGTTGAATTTTGAGCGTTTTTGCGACGCTCAAAACTGATACCTAAGAGGTCTTTGACAATCGAATAGTGATTGAAAGTACTTATCCGCACTCTGCTGAATTCTCCATCTGTTATCCCGGGGAATTCTCAACACGAGGGTGTGGATAAACTAGATATAGAATCTAGGCAATAGCTGTGCAAGCGC
>DASWNP010000036.1:0-108440 GCA_036399175.1 Pyrinomonadaceae bacterium
CTGCGGCTTGTCCTGCTTGGGTTTGGAGCCTCCGCCCTTGCCTTTGTTCATGCCTGCCGTGCCGGGGTCTGGCTTTTCTTCTTCCTTTGGAATCTCTGTATCGAGCATCTGGACGAGTTCTAATTGCTCTTCGTCGGCGGCAACGGAAGCGGTGCGCTCGGCGCGGAAACGCTCAAGGGCGATGATGGTGCCCACGAGAGAGAAGATAAGAACGAAAGCGGTGAGAGTAGCGATGGCGACGTTACGCTGGGAGAAGAAGCGCCAGGTGAGAGAGCTGTAGGCAGAGGCGGTACGTTTGGAGAAGCCGAGGGGGTCGCGTTTGAATTCAGGCCAGGTGAGCTGGGATTGATGAGCGACTTCGCGGAGTTCTTTAGTCAGACGAGAGGTGAGCCCTTCGTCTGTGAGCATCGTCAGATGATACTCGCCTCGACCTGCTGCTGCCGCCGACGCGGCGGCGGAGGCCGCGGCGCCGTCGCCGTTGCCGGAGGGGTGGGAGGCTCTGGTCTCCTCTTCGTAGTCGGTCGCGGTCGCGGTCACTTCCGTCACTTCGCTGACGGGAGGCTCGTTCACCGCCGAAGCATACTCGGCGCGCGGCGGGAGGGATTGAGCCGCAGCGGTAGCAGCGACGTGGCCGTTGAGCGGCGTGCCATCGACGGGGCAAAAGCCAAACTTATCGGCGAAGACTTCCTGGCATGTCGGACACTGTTTCATCTCTTTACTATCTCACTGCCTTCTGGGGAAAAGCCAGAGGAGCTTTCATTTCAACTGTAGTTATTTTTCTGACAGGCGGCGAACCGGCTCGGCGTCGGCTTCCCCTACGGGAAGAAGGAAGCGTCCGGCGAGCATTATATAACAATTTTTTCGTCGAATGCCTGCCCTGCGAACACCCCGTCGCCCGTCAGAACGTTCTGCGGGTCGTGACTAAGATGCAGGGAAAAGCCGAACGGTGCGCCGCTTTTTTAATGCGAGTTGACGCAAGGGTCGGGCAGTTGACGCCCCGATGAGCGGCATCTAAACTTGCCCGGACTCTCCAGAATCGTTCCCGTGCGCGCCGAAGAGCGCCCGATTCTCCGGAAAAATCTGCAAAGGTCGCGCTTTTTCAGATGCACGAGCGCGAGCATTCGATAGTATCCCATGAAGCTCCAAAAACACTCGATGATTCGTCTAGTCCAAAAAACCCTGCTCTTCATCTCCCTTCCGGCGCTCCTGCTTTCGACGCTCGCGCCCTTCGGGGCAGCGCGTGCGCAGTCCGCGCCCGAGCCGCGCCGTGAGCAGTTGCTGAACGGGCTGAAGATTTTTCTCCTGCATCGTCCGGGCGACGCGCAGGTTTTCGTGCGCCTGCGGATACATAGCGGCGCGGCCTTCGACCTCGCGGGCAAGGAAGGACTCATGGCGCTGCTCGGCGATGCGCTCTTTCCAGACCCGGCGACGCGCCAGTACGTGACCGAAGAGCTGGGCGGGCGTCTGGAGGTGACGACCGATTACGACCGCATCGACGTGACGCTGACCGGGCGGGCGCAGGAGTTTGAGCGGATAGTCGAACTGCTGCGGAGCGCGCTCGTCAACACGCAGCTTTTACCAGAGGTAGTCGGGCGGCTGCGCGAGGCGCGTCTGAAGGCCGTGCGCGACGTGAGCATCGCGCCTTCGACGGTGGCCGACCGAGCCATCTCGAAGCGGCTCTTCGGCGAGCATCCTTACGGGCGCATCGTCGAGGGCTCGACCGAGTCGCTCGCGCGCGTCGAGCGCCCCGACCTCATCCTCGTGCGCGAGCGTTTTCTCAATCCGAACAACGCCTCTCTGGTCGCCATCGGCGGCGTCGAGCCTTCGCGCGCGACGCGGGCGCTGCGGCAGTTCCTCGGCGTCTGGCGCAGAAGCGACGCCGAGGTGCCTTCGACCTTCCGCCTGCCCGAACCGCCCGACGCACGACCTCTGATAGTGGATTTCGCGGGCATGCCCGACGCCGAAGTCCGCCTCGCCGTGCGCGGACTGGCTCGCAAAGACCGCGACGCAGCGGCGGCGAGGCTTCTGGCCATCGTCGCCCGCGAGCGTTGGCTGAAGAGTTTTCCAGAGCTGAAGGGTCGGGCTTTCTTCGCAGAGCATCACGCCTACTCGCTGCCCGGCGTCTTTCGCATGGGCGCTTCCGTGCCCTCGAATCTGGCCGCACAGGCTTTGCAGACGGGACGCGCCGCGCTTCAGTCTCTCTCTACGACGCAAGCTTCGGCGGAGGAACTCGAAGTCGCGCGCCGAGAGGTGCTCGCCACCCTCGGCAAAAACTCCGAGACGCCCGAAGCGCTCTCCGACCTATGGCTCAACCAAGTGAGCTACGGGCTGAACGCCTCGGACGAGATGCGACTCATCGGCGCTTTGACGCCTTCGGACGTGCAGCGCGTGGCGGCGAAGATTCTGCGCAGCGCGACAATCGCGTCTGTCGCCATCGGCGACGCCACACAGCTTCGCGCAGAGCTTGCGCGTGCGGGTGAGGTCGAGGTGCTCGGCGCGAGTCTGCCTGCTCCCACGCCCACACAGACGCCGACGGCCAAGCCTTCGGCGACGCCCGCGCCGATTACGATTCCGGTCAGGCGCCCGTAGTCGAATCACAAGATAATCACAAATAGTCTGCAACCATCCGATAACTTGAATCCTTCTATTGTGTCTGACAGAAACCCGCAAGAGGACGCTCTACAAAACGAACACGCCCGGCGCGTGCGCACGATGTTCGCCGGTATCGCCGGTCGTTACGATCTTTTAAATCATCTCTTGTCGGGGAATACGGATAAACGCTGGCGGCGGCTCGTCGCCGAGAGTTTGCGAGATGCACTGGGCGAAGGCTCGCGCGCGCTTGACGTGGCCTGCGGCACGGGCGACCTCGCAATAGCTCTGGCCGAGGCCGGTCGGGCGCGCGTGGTCGGACTCGATTTCTGTCGCCCGATGCTCGACATCGCCGCGCGCAAAACCGACGGGCTCGCGCCGCACGTCGGCTACGTCGAAGCCGACGCCCTGCGCTTGCCTTTCGCCGACGCATCCTTCGAGGTCGTCACCATCGCCTTCGGCCTGCGGAATCTGTCGAGCGTGGAAGACGGCTTGCAGGAACTCGGTCGAGTGTTAAAGCCGGGCGGGCGCATCGCCGTGCTGGAGTTTTCCAGCCCCGTCGTGCCAGGATTCCGAGCGCTCTTTAAGTTCTACTTCACGCGAGTACTGCCGCGCATCGGCGGGCTCATCAGCGGCTCGCGCGGAGCTTACGAGTATCTGCCCGATTCGGTCTCGCGCTTTCCCGACCAGACGCGTCTGGCCGCAATGATGTCGAGCGCAGGCTTCGAGCAGGTCGAGTACAAAAATCTGACGGGCGGCATCGCAGCCCTGCACACAGGCACGCGAGCGAGCGATTCCGCCAACTGAAGTTTCTCAAGTTTGGTTGCGAAGCAACAAAAGGCCGCAACCTCAAACGTAGCTCGATGGATTTGCGTCTAAACGCCCGCACGCGGTTGTCGGGGCCTCGTGCGGGACGCTAAGCGCACCTCCGTCGGGCTACGTTTTTTAAAAGCCGTGAATCGTAAATCGTCAATAGTTTGAGCCTGATGAAGCTAAGAGAGTAAGCAGCCTAACGAAGAAGCCTTCAACCACTATTCACGATTTACGATTCACGATTTACTTCTTTCTGCTATCATCCTGCCCGTAGTATTCATTCTTTCGATTCCCTGAATTTCTGAGCGCGGCTTCGGCGATGAAGCATAAGATACTGGGCGCTTTGCGTCGGCTGTTGATTCTGCTGCTGGTGGTGTGGACGGTAGTGTCTCTGGTGACGCTGCTGATTGAGCTTGTGCCGGGCGACCCGGCGGCGGCCATCCTGGGCGAGCAGGCGACGCCCGAGCAGATAGAACAGTTCAGACGCCGGCACGGCCTCGACCGTCCTGCCTTCTTCTTCGGCTATGCGACGGATGAGAGAGGCGAGCGAGCCCTGCGCTGGCACGGCGCGGATAATCGCTACGTGGACTACTGGCGGGCTCTCGTCCGGGGCGACATGGGGCGCTCCTTTCGCACGAACCGTCCCGTCAAAGACCTCATCATGTCGCGCTACCCGGCGACTATCGAGCTGGCGATTGCGGCGCTGCTGGTCGCCGTCGCCATCGCCGTCCCGTTCGGCGTCGTCGCGGGCAAGAATCGAGGGCGGCTGACGGACAACTTCCTTTCGGTGCTGGCGCTGGTCGGCATCAGTCTGCCGAGTTTCGTCGTCGGGCCTTTGCTCATCTACGTCTTCGCCGTCTGGCTCAACCTTCTGCCCGTTTCGGGTCGCGGAGATTGGAGCTACCTGATTCTTCCGGCGGTGACGCTCGGCGCGGCGCTCTCGGCGCTGCTGACGCGCATGGTGCGCTCTTCGGTCATCGAAGAGCTTGGCGAAGACTACGTGCGGACGGCGCGAGCCAAAGGCTTGAGCGAAAACAAGGTGGTCTATAAGCACGTCCTGAAAAACGGGCTCATCCCCGTAGTCACGATTCTCGGCCTGCAACTCGGCGTGCTGCTGGCGGGCGCAATCATCACCGAGAAAATTTTCGGCTGGCCTGGCATCGGGCTGCTCCTGATTGACGACGGCATCGGCAAGCGCGACTACCGTCTCGTGCAGGGCTGCGTCCTCGTCATCAGCATCACATACATCGTCGCCAACACGCTCACCGACATGGTCTATCGCTGGCTAGACCCGAGAATCAGGCTTTCGTAAACGGTGAATCGTCAATCGTGAATAGATAAGAACTGGTGAACCGTGAACGGTCAATGGTGAATAGAAAAAACTGCTTTTCACTATTTACGATTTACGATTCACCATTTACCAACTTATGAATCGTCTCGCCATATTCGGATTGGTATTCATCGCGGCGCTGGTGTTGGTGGCGCTGTTTGCGCCTTTGATTGCGACGCATGAGGTGGGCGCGACCGACCTGATGGCGCGTTATCTTCCGCCTTCGTCCGAGCATTGGTTCGGGACGGACGCGACGGGGCGCGACATCTTCTCGCGGGTGGTTTACGGCGCGCGTATCTCTCTGCGGGTGGGGCTCGTGGTGGTGACGGTCTCGGCGGTGGTCGGGACGATTATCGGCGCGATTGCGGGCTACTACGGCGGCTGGGTCGATCGCATCGTGTCGGGCTACGTCTTCAACGTCTTTCTAGCCTTTCCGGGTCTGCTGCTCGCCATTGCGATGGTGGCCTTCCTCGGCGCGGGGCTGAACAAGCTGATACTGGCGCTGTGCATCATCGGTTGGGTCGGCTACGCGCGCCTGGTGCGTGGGCAGGTCTTGAAGGTGCGCGAGTACGACTTCGTGCAGGCGGCGCGTGCGCTCGGTGCGCGCGACTGGCGCATCCTGTTCGTCCACATCATGCCGAACGCGATTCAGCCGCTCATCGTGCAGGCGAGCTTAGGGATGGCGGGCGCGGTTTTGTCCGAAGCGTCGCTGTCGTTTCTGGGTTTGGGCGTGCCGCCGCCCGCGCCCTCCTGGGGCGTGATGCTTGAAGAGGCGCGCGACCTCTCGACGCTTCAGGCCGCCCCGCACGCGCTCATCTTCCCCGGCATCGCCATTGCGCTCACCGTGCTCGCCTTCAACTTCCTCGGCGACGGCCTGCGCGAATATCTAGACCCACGCCAACGCAGCCGCTAGCCTCCCCCTGAAAGAGCATGAACCGACTCGATGCCGAGACACGAGGGAGCGCCAACGCACATTCGCAGCGAGACGGCGACGCAGAGACTCACCCGTTCGACGCTTCGGCGAGCAGTGATATTTCAAAAAGCGAAGCTTCGGAGACGCTAGAGACGGAAGCGAAGGACGCCTATTCAAGAGCCACTTCATCAAGAGTCGCCATCCGCGTCGAGCACCTATCGAAGACCTATCCCGTGCCGCTCGCACGCCTCAGACAGTTCTTCCGACGCAAATCTGCAAAACCGGTCGAAGCCCTGCGCAACGTTTCTTTCGAGGTGAGAGAAGGCGAAGTCTTCGGCCTTATCGGACGCAACGGCGCGGGCAAAACCACTCTCACCAAAATCATCGCCACACTTGTCCAGCCGACGGAAGGCGTCGTCAACGTGCGCGGGCACGACAGCGTGCGCGAAGAGGAACGTGTGCGCGCCCTCATCGGTTTGGCGAGCGCCGAAGAGCGAAGTTTTTACTGGCGTCTGAACGCCGAGCAGAACCTCCTGTTCTTCGCGCGCCTCTACGGGCTCGACGACCGGACGGCTCGACGACGCATCTTTGAATTGCTCTCGCTCGTCGAGCTTGAAGAGGTCGCCCGCCGACGCTTCGGAGAGCTTTCGACCGGCAACAAGCAGCGCATGGCCGTCGCCCGCGCGCTGCTCAACAATCCTCCGGTGCTTCTCCTGGACGAGCCGACGCGCTCGCTCGACCCCGTCGCCGCCGCGCGCATGCGCGCTCTCATCGGCAGGCTCGCGCAAGGCCAGCCGCCGACCACGATTCTACTCACCTCGCACAACCTCGCCGAGATAGAAGAACTCTGCGGACGCGTCGCCGTCATCAGTCGCGGACGCATCCGCGCAATCGACACGCCCGCACGCCTGCGCGCCCGGCACAGGCAGAAGGAGCGCGCCATACTGACCCTCGGCGACATCCCTCACGAACGAGCCGCGCAGCTACTCACGCAGGCTCTCGGCGACGACGCATCCGTAACCTCATCGGAAGAGAACGGCGACGCCCTTGTCTCGCTCGTGCGCGAGCCGTCGGACGACCTGCTCGACCGCGCCGTTCGAGTTTTGATTGAAGCGGGCGCGAAGCTTCTCGCCTGCGACGCCGAACGAGCCTCGCTCCTCGACGTGCTCGAAATCTACGAGAGCCAGGAACAGGAAGAGGCGAAGGCTGAGAGGGGGACAAGGGAAAAAGGAGAGAAGGAGAAGCGCGAAGCGAGAAAGGAGGAACGAGTTTGAGAGGGATTGCGATTCTGCTTCGGCGCGTGCGCGCTTTCGCGGTGCGCGATTTCCAGTTGGCCTTGAGCTACCGTTTGCAGTTCTTCTTTCGAGTGCTGCAAACGCTCTTCATTGTGACGACGCTCTTTTTCATCTCTCAAATCTTCGTCGGGGGCGTCATCCAGGACTATAAGCAGTGGCACAACCCCCTGGCCGCGTGGCTGACGGGGCTGGCCGTGCTGAACTATTTTATGACCGGCTTTTCGAGCCTCGCCACAGCGATTCGCTCCGAGCAGATGCAGGGCACACTTGAAGGCGTGCTGATGACGCCCATCAGCGTCCCGACGCTGGTCGTCGCCAGTTCGGCCTGGGACTTCGTGCAGGCGACCTTCTTCTCCTTCCTCTATCTGCTGCTCGGCTGGCTCTTCTTCGGCGTCACTTATCGCGGCAGCCCTCTGCTCGCGCTGCTCATTCTGCTTTTGACCACGTTCGTGCTCGCCTCCATCGGCATTCTTTCGGCGAGCTTTGCGATGGTCTTCAAGCGCGGCGACCCGTTCGCCGTCCTCCTCGGCACAGGAGCGACGCTCTTCTCCGGCGTCCTCTTTCCAACGCAGCTATTGGGGAGCGGCTTCAGCTACGTCTCGCGCGCCCTGCCGACGACTCACGGCGTCGAAGGCATCCGCCGCGTCCTCATCGAAGGTCAGGGCTTCGCAGAGGTGCGCGAGCCCATCGTCACCCTCTGCTTCTTTCTCGTCGTCCTGCTTCCCTTCTCCCTCTGGGTCTTCACCCGCGCCGTCGGCCGCGCCAAACGCGAAGGCAGCCTGATTCAATACTAGAGAGGTCAGAGGTCAGTCAAAACAGCGCACAGAGCGTAGTCTTCATCCGGCGTGGTCTCGTCTTGCTTTTGTCTTCACTGACCTCTAACCTCTGACCTCTGACCTCTTCTTTTATGAAAGTTGCGTACACGCCGCGTTATTACGCGGACATCGGCGAGGAGCATGTATTTCCGATTCGGAAGTTCGAGCTGGTGCGCGACCGACTGCTGCGCGAAGGGACTCTGCTGCCGGAGCAGTTGGTCGAGCCGCAGCCCGCGCCGCTGGCCGACGTGCTGCTCGTTCATACCGAAGATTACGTGACGCGCCTGCGCGCCGGGACGCTGACGCCGCGCGAGCTGCGGCGGCTCGGGCTGCCCTGGTCGAAGGCTCTGGTGCGGCGCTCGTTTCTCGCTACGGGCGGGACGCAGCTTGCGGCGCGCTGGGCACTGGAAGAGGGCGTCGGCTCGAATCTCGCGGGCGGCACTCATCACGCCTTCCCCGACCGGGGCGAAGGCTTCTGCGTGCTCAACGACGTGGCGATTACGATTCGCGCCCTTCTGCGCGATGGACTGATTCGCCGCGCAGCCGTCGTCGATTGCGACGTTCATCAAGGCAACGGCACAGCCGAAATCTTCGAGGCCGACCCGCAGGTGTTCACCTTCTCGATGCACGGCGCGAAGAACTACCCGCTCTTCAAGAAGCGTTCGACGCTCGACGTGGAGCTGCCCGACCAGACGACCGACGAGCAATATCTGGATGCGCTCGGCGCGCACCTGCCGCGCGTCCTCGCACACGCGCCCGACATCATCTTCTATCTCGGCGGGGCCGACCCCTTCGTCGGCGACAAGCTCGGTCGGCTCGCGCTCACGTTGGAGGGGCTTCGTCGGCGCGACGAGTTTGTGCTAAGCGCCTGTCGCGCCGCGCGGATTCCCGTCGTCACCGTTATGTCCGGCGGCTACGCCAGACAAATCGACGATACGGTAGAGATTCACTGCAACACCATCCGCGCCGTGCGCGACATTTTCGAGGACGAAGTTTCGAGTTTGAAGTTTCAGGTTTGAAAGTTAGGATAATGACTGCGGGCTTGAAACGTCGGGCTTGAAAACTTCAAACTTGAAATTAATGCTATGTGGAGATTGATTAAAGCGATATGTCTGGGGCTGCTGGCGGTCGTCTGCATCTGGATAGTTTACGCGGTCGTGACGTTTCCGCGCGTGGCTGAGCTTAAGACGAAGAACCCTGAGACGACGAGCATGATTGAGACGCGTCTGGAAGAGGCGCGTAAGGAAGGCAGAGAGCCGAAGCGCATTCAGGTCTGGGTTCCGCTTGAGCGCATCTCGCCGCACCTACAGAGGGCTGTGCTGGCGGGCGAGGACTCCAACTTTGCGACGCACAACGGCTTCGACTACGAGGCGATTCAGAAAGCCTGGGACGAGGCGCAGCGCGAGGCGGCGAAGGAGGCCAAAGCAGAGGGCGACGAAGACCAGTCGAGCTGGATGCCGTCGCTGAACTTCAAGCGCGGCGCTTCGACCGTCACGCAGCAATTGGCGAAGAACCTGTATCTCTCTTCGGAGCGCTCGCTGGCGCGCAAGGCGCGCGAAGCCTTCATCACCTATTTCCTCGAACGCACGCTCTCGAAGCGACGGATACTGGAAATCTATCTCAACGTCATCGAGTGGGGCGACGGCATCTACGGCGCGGAGGCGGCGGCGCAAACCTATTTCGGCAAACCGGCGGCCAACCTCACCCCGCAGGAAGCCGCCTTCCTTTCGGCGATGATTCCAAACCCGCGCACGGTCTTCAATCCTAAGACGAACCCGCGCCGCGTGCGCCGACGCCAGAGAGTTATTCTGCGCGGGATGAACTTCGTTAAGATGCCGCCCGGCACTGGATGAGCGGGCTTGAGGTTTTCGCGTCGAGCGAACTGCGCTCAAAAAGAAAAGAGAGGCCGCGCGTGCGGCCTCTCTTTTTTGTAGCCTCGCTGGTGGAAGAGCCAGCGAGGTCTCACAAGGCGAATTCGCGTGCGAGGGCAAGCTCGGCTTTACGCAGCTCGAACCTGCCGCGACCGAGATTGCCTTCGGGACTCAAGGCGAGGACGACGAAGTAGTCGGGGGTGAAGAGGCGCGCGAGGAGGGTCATATCCTGAAAGCCGATGACGAGTTCTCGAAGCGAGCCGAGGCCGGTGTCGCCTCCCGCGCGCTGTGCGTTGCGCACGAGCGAGGTGACTTCGGCGGCTGCGATGTCGAGGTTGGCATCGTCTCCTTCAGGCAGCAGAACCTTCTCGACGGCGATGCCGTCAACTCCCATGATGAGCGCGGCGAGCGCGCCTTCCGTGTGTTCGATTATCTGTCCGAGTGCTGCTTTGAACATCAGGTTTTCTAACCTCCTTTTACGGGCGGACGCCGGTCGCTTCTTCGGGGCGCGCGAGCGGCTGGCTCGCCGGGGGCGGCTGCGTCGAGACGGGCTGCGACGGCTGGCCTGTGGGCTGCGAGAAGGGCGAGGGCGTGTTGGTCGGAGGGTTGCCGAGCGGGACGGGCTGCGGGATGGTGGTCGAGCGCGTGCCGGTGCTGACGGTCGAGGGCGCGGGGCGTCCCTGATAGTCGGGTCGGTAGATGCGCGGGGTGATGAAGAAGAGAATCTCGTCGGTGTCGCGGCGGACGCTCTTGCGCTTGAAGAGATTGCCGAGGACGGGGACGGAGGCGAGGCCGGGCGTGCGGTTCTGCGTGTCGGCTTCGCGGTCGTTCAAGACTCCGCCGACGACCGTCGTGCCGCCATCCGGCACGAGCACTTCGGACTGCATACGCTGCGTGTCGATGCCGGGCGTGCCGAGCGAGTTGGTCAGAGAGAGATTGACCGAGTTGTTCTCGGCAACGATGCGAAGGATGACTGTGCCCGCGTCTGTAATCTGCGGCGTGACGGAGAGACGCAGGGGAACGGAGACGAAGGTCGTGGTGAAGGTGACGCCGCCGCCGCCACCGCCGCCGGTCTGCGGAGTGACGACGGGAATCTGCGAGCCGCTCTCAATCTGCGCGGGACGGTTGTTCAGAGCCGTGACGCGCGGAGTGGCGACAATCTTGGCCTGACCTTTCGTTTCGGCGGCGGTAATGAGCGCGCTGATTTGAGCCGTGCCGATGATGCCGGTCGTCAGGCCGATGACGGTGCTGGCGGCGGTTGCGCCGAGCGAGCGAAGGGGCTCGATGCCGATGCCGGTCGGGATGCCGCGCTGGACGAGCTGCGCTTCGGGGAACGTGCCGGAGTCGCCGCCTCCTTCGAGGCGCGAGCCGGGGACGGTGGCGATTGAACCGGCAGCGCCGTTTCCGGTGTTGACGGCGAGCGCCGAGAGCTGCACGCCGAGGTCGCGGCTGAAGTTGCGCGTGGCGATGACGATGCGGGTCTCGATTTCGACCTGCGGCTCGGGCTGGTCTAAGAGCGCGAGCAGTTGCCGGATGGCGGCGATGTTTTCCGGAACGTCTGTGATGATGAGCGTGTTGCTGCGCCCGTCAACCTCGACGCTGCCGCGACGCGAAAGGCGACGGGCGATGATGGGCAGGATGCCCTGGTCGCCGCTGCTGCCCGTTGCGTCGCCGCCCGCGCCGCCCGAATAGCTCTGGTTGGTCGAGCCTCCGGCGAAGCCGCCGGTCGAGCCCGCCGCTCCGGCCAGTGTGCCGACGGCGCGCGCGTAGTTCAGACGCACGAACTCTGTGACGAGAGGCGAGCTGCTGAGGCGCGCTTCCTGAATCCTCGCCTGCGCGGCGGCTTCCGCCGAGATGACTTCGGCTGTCGCCACACGAAGGATGTTGCCCGTCGTGACGACGCCGAGACGGTTGGCCTGCAAAATCGAATCGAGCGCGACGTTCCAGGGAACTTCCGTGACGTTGACCGTGACGGGCACAGCGCCGACCGAGCGGTCGAGGACGAAATTGACGCCGTACTGCTCTGTGATGTAGTTGAGGATGTCGCGGATGTCGGCGTTGACGACGTTGAGGTTGATGGGCTCGCCCGTGAAGCCGGGCTGGCCGTAGGCTCTGCCCTGCTCAGACTGAGTGGTGGTATTGGGCGAAGCGGGCGTGATGCGCGTGGTGGTCTGCGGAGCAGGCGCGGGCGTCGGCTGCTGCACCGGCGCGGCGGAAGCGCTCTCGGTAGTTATCGCTTTCAAGGCAGGCGCGGCGGCTCTGTTCTCTCTGTCAGGCGATAGTTCGAGGACGAGCTTGCGTTCGGCCATCTGCGAGCGTGCGCGAACGGGCGCGCGAAGCTCGACGCGCAGACGCGGAAACGAGGCCGCCGAAGCGTCCTTCGACGCCGCCGGGCGCTCGACCTTGAGCGAGGCGACGAGCGGCGAAGAGACCTGATAGCTCTCAGAGAGCTTCGAGGCATCGACGCCGGGCAGCTCGACGACGAGCGTGCGCGCGTCCTCATGCCTGACGGCGTAAGGCATCGGCGCTGTGCCGTCGATGGTGATGCGCGTCGTCGCGCCTTCGACGCTGGCACGAAGCGAGGTCGCTGCCGGAGCGCCTAAGCTCGTCGCATATGCGAGCGGCGTGAGCAGGCACACGAGCAGGAGGACGAGCGCGCCTCTGCGTGTGGCTGCATGAGTCGGATGTTGATGGTAGGTCATGTTTTTATCCTTTGAGGAACAGCTACGAAGAGCGACTTGAAGCGAGCCCTTCTGCCACGCGCCAACGCTCGTTCGGGTTAGCTCCGTCTCTTCGACGGAGAGAACCTTTAAAGCGCGCGCCGCACAACGCAGAAAAGCTTGCGGCTCTTTGAGAAAAATCAATCTGTCTCCGAGGTGTTTCTTTCGCTCCCGTCGCCGCTCGGTCGAGGGCGAAGGAGGAAGCGGGTGGGAGTTTTCAAAGGGGCGCGCTTGAAGGGGCTCAGGCTTCCCCGCCGCGCGCGGTTTCGGTAGGCGAAGGCGCTACTGGTTAGCAGTAGCTTCGGACTTAGAGGAAGAGGACTTGGCCTCGGCCTCCTTCGAGAGCTTGATGGAATCTTCGACGGCGTTGGCCTGTCGAAGCGGTTTCATATCGACGGCCATTTCGCGTCGCCCGTCCGACCAGCGCGTTTCGCGCCGGAAAACGAGACGGTTCTCTTCGATGGCGACGAGCTGCCCGTTGAAGAACTGCTCGCCGGGATAGATGACGTAGGAGAGCGAAATCGGCGTCGCCTCGACCATCGCCGCGTAGCCGCGCGGCGTACGGAAGATGCCCGTCACCTGAACTTCGCTCAGCAGCAGCGCGGTGGTCGGCTTCGGCGCGGGCTGTTGCAGGCTCATCGCGTTGGCCTTGAGCGACTTGTACATATTGATGCGCTCCTGTATCGAGGGCGGCGCAACAGGCACGGGGACTTTCTTCACCACTTTACGCTTGACGGGCGGCGTGTAGGGAACGAAGGGGTCGCGTCCCGCGCCGCGATAGGTGGTGCTGGCTTCCTGTGCGACGGCGGCAGACGCGCTCGAAGCGACGAGCAGAGCGGCGCAGGCGAGCATGCCGAGCATCTTTTTGCGTGTCATCTGTGTGTAGTTCCTCATCTCTGTTACCTTGAAGACTCTCTCGCCCCCGGTGTCGGAGGCGCATCCGTGAGAAGGGTTACTTCGCTTCAGCCTGCCCGTCAGCCGCCTGGGCAGCCGCTTTCTTCTTCTCTTTCTTCTCTTTCGCCTTCTGCTCAGGCGTAGGCTCGGCCTTGAGCTTCTCGGGCGAGGCGTAGTAGGCGGTCAGAAGAAACTGCGCATCGACTGTCTTGCCGGTGTCCTGGTTCTTGTCTTCGAGCTTCGAGACCTTGAAGTCGGTGATAGAGACGATGCGCTGGTAGGCGGCCATCTGCGCGAAGAACGCGCCGAGATTATTGTAAGCGCCGGTGACTTCAACCTCGACGGGTTTGCCCGAATAGTAGTCCTGCTGCACGTCATCTTTCGGCGTGAAGCGGCGCACGGTCAGACGCCCGCGCGCACGCTCCTGCAAGCCCTGAAGCACCATCGTGATTTCGCGCTGCTCGGGCAGAAGCGCCTTGAGGTCGTCGTAGTCTCCCTGCGCGCGGGCGTAGGCTACCTTGAACTCGCTCAAGCGCTGCGAAGCAATCTGCGCGCGCGCGTTCGACTGCTGAAGCTGCGCAACCTTCTCCTGTATCTGCGCCGTCTCGGCGCGCGTGCCGCTCGTGACGAAATACCAGAAGGCTCCGTAGACCAGAAGCGCGACCGCTCCGAACAGGACGAGTTGTAAATACCAGGGTTTCTTTTGCAGGGCTTCCATTTTGCTCATCGGTTTCCAGTTCCCTTCCGCGCTGTCGGCCTTCCAGATGGCCGGGAGTTGAGCGCAGCCTCCGGCCTCTAATTCTTGGCAACTTCTTTCGGCTCTTTCGACTCTTTAGGCGCGGGCGCGCTCGGCTTCTTGTCGTCGCTTTGAGCGGCGGGGGCGGCTGCGCCCGGCGCGGCATATTTGCAGGTGAGCTTGAAGTTGACGGTTTCGGGCTTGGGCGCGTCTTTGTCTATGTCGGCGGCGTCCTTGAGAGATTCGGTGTTGAGCTTAACCTCTTTGCGCTCGGTTTCGATGCTGACGTTCGAGAAAGTGCCGCCGGAGAATTCGAGGCTTCTGCCGAACTGCGTGACGGCCATCTCGTTCGGCGAGTGGCCTTCGATAACGAGCCCGTCGGCCTTCTGCTCGATGCTCGTCAGACGAAAATCGGCGACGTTCGGGATGCGCTCGTTGATGGCCGAAAGCACGGAGACGGGGCCCTGCTGCGAAGCGCGCAGGCGCTTGATGGCGTCGATGCGCACCTGTATCTCTTTAATCTTCTTTTCCAGCTCGGCCTGCTCTTTGTTGATGGCCGTCATGCGCGCGGCCACGTCCTCTTCGCGCTTGAGGTCGGCCTGAGCCGTCGCGTAGGCCGTGCCCGCGCTCACCCAGTCGAAGCCCATGCCGACGACGGTCAGCGCGACGACGGCGAAGACCAGCAGCCACGTGCGCGCGCGCGGGTTCGCCACCTGCGCTTCGACCGCCGCGACGCTGTGCGTCCTGTCGGTGACTGAATCTAAAAGGTTGACCTTAATCATTTAGGCATCCACTCCTCTCAGTGCGAGGCCGACGGCGACGGCCATCTCCGGCATCACTTCGCGCATGTAGTCGGGGTCGAAACGGCGCGCATCGACCTTGATTCGGAGGAAAGGATTGAGGGCTTCGACCGGCAGCTCGAAACGCTGCGCGAGGTATTCCTGCAATCCTGTGAGCTTCGAGCCGCCGCCCGAAACCAGAATCTTCTGCACGCCGCTATCGCCGTCTTCGGCAGTGGCGCGGTAAAAATCGAAGGTCTTCTGGATTTCCAGGGCGAGCATGTCGGAGATAGTCTCTAGGACGGACGCGATGTCGCGCTGCTCCGAGTCTTCGGGCAACGCCGCGCCGCGCTTGACGGCGTCGGCCTGCTCGTAGGTCAAGCCAAGCTCTCTCTGCAAAAGCGCCGTGTACTGATTGCCGCCGACCGAAACGTCGCGCGTAAAGACGCTGTTGACGCCGCGCAGAATGTTTATGTTCATCGTCGAAGCGCCGATGTTCAGCAGGGCGACCGTCTCGTTCGGCTTCGGCTCGTAGTTCACCTCGTAGCAGTTCTGCAAGGCGAAGGCATCGACGTCGATGATGGCGGGCTGCTTTCCGGCGAGCTGAATCACCTGCTTGAGATTGGCGACGAAGTCGCGCTTGCAGGCGGCCATCAGAACCTGAAGCGAATCGTGGCCGGAGCCGACGACCTGGTAGTCGAGACTCACGTCGGAGATGTCGAAGGGGATGTGCTCTTCGGCGTGCCAGTCGATGGACTCTTCAAGCTCCTCCATGCTCATCTGCGGGACGACGATGTTCTTGACGATGACGGAGCTGCCGCTCACGCCCGCCGCCACGCGCTCGGTCTTAATCTGGTGCGTCTCGAAAATCTTCGACACGACGCGCGAAACGTCGTTCAGCTCCATAATCTGACCGTCCACGACCGTATCGGGCGGCAGGTGCTCGAAGCCTAGATTGGTCAGAAGAAGATTGCCGGGCTTGCCCTGCAACTCGACGGCCTTGACCGAGTTCGAGCCGATGTCTAAACCGACCAGATTCTTTTTGCTCAGCCCTTTTTTAAACATAGGTTATTGGTTCCTTACAGCCCTGCGGGCGAGACTACTGCGCCGGTGCAGTCGTCTGAGACGGGCTCTGACGCGGCGCAGACGCGAGCGTCTAGCGGCGTTGCGCGCAGAGTTCGTGTGTCGAGTTTCGGGAGCGGATTTCATTTGAAAGGTGCGGGTCAGAAGAGCGCGACGAAAGAGGGCGCAGGCGGCACGGCTTTCGGTCTGTGAGGCGGGAGATGCTCGACCGGGGCGCGGAGGCGAAGCATCAACAGCGAACTGTTTCTGTAGATGAAAGAAGCAAGCGGAAAGGACGCGAGGGTTGAAGCTGCTCCTGACGGATGTGCGCCGACATCTTCTCCCTTCGGTAACCCGGCCAAGTCAGTCGCGAAGCCATAGCTTCAAACTGACTCCCGTCGGCTTTGCGACCCCCGCTCGCGCGGAGTGTGCCTTTATCGGTGCGAGTTCGAGAACTGCGGCGACCTCCGCCGTCGCCCCTGTCTTTCGACAGCGCAGACGAATCAGCCGCCTATCTCGCATTGTCAAACGGGGCGGAAAACCTTCGGAGTCTGGGGAGCGACCGAGACATCAGGCGTAAGCCTGCCCACCCGACAGGGTTGATAATACTTCACCGACTCGATTTGTGTCAATCAATATTTTTAGATGTTTAACTTACACATCCGCTTTATGTTATAAGGTGCCGCTCGGTCTCTGCGCGTCGATTTTCTGGAAAGCAGGCGGACGGATTTCAAAATCCGAGTTGAGCTTGAAGAAGACCTTAAACGGCCTCTGAATGCGGATTTTGAAGGCTGTTGGCCGCGCTCTGAGATAGCAGGCAAAAGCGCCCTCCTAACTTCTTCCCTTTAGCTCGTGTGCGTGCCTTTCGTTTCCGTTTCAGGCGTTTATCTGGCCGTCATTCTTGCTTCGCGCGCGGGCGAGCAGTTAGGATGCTGGTTATATGGTTGTGCTGCGAAGGGTTCTGTTAATCGGGCTGGGGCTCGTTCTGCTGACGTTGGGGTGGCTCTGGTGGAATCGCCCGGAGCGTGTGGACATGGCGGCCTACGTTCCGGCGGACGCGTTGATCTACGTCGAGGCGAACAGCCTGCCGGAGATTGCGGGCGGCATCGTTTCGACCGACGCCTGGCGGGCGCTCGCCCCATCCGCAGGCATCCGGACGGACTTCGGTAAATTCAACCGTTTGAGCCGTTTGGCAGCTTTCACGGGGCTTGGCTCGGCGGATGCGGTGGTGCTCTCGCGCGCGCAGGTGGGCATTGCCGTGCTCGGCTTCGAGGCGGCGGAAGCGCCCGCCTCGACCCTGAAGATTACACCGCGCATCGCGCTCGTGGCCGAGACGCACACGAGCGAGTCGCGCGTGAGGGCGGCGCTGGAAAAGCTTGTCGGCGATTTCGCACGCCGCGCCTATGGCTCGCCACGCGTCGAGCGACAGGAGACGGAGGACACTTTTTTCATCACCTGGACTGCGCCTTCAGACGAGCGTCGGAAAATCGTCGGGGCTGTGACGGAGAGCATCGCGGTCGTCGGTAACGACAGGGGCGCGGTCGAGGCGTGTCTGGCGGCGAAGCGCGGCGAGCGTCCGGCTCTGTCGGGCGACGCGCAAATCGAAGCGATGCGCGAGCGGATGGAGTCTGAGGGCGCGCTCGCTTTCGGCTACGTCCCTTCGGGCAGCGCCGCGCGCCTGCTGGAAATCACGGCTCTGGCCTACGTCGGGCAGCTTTCCACCAACCCGCGCACGCAGAGCGTCGTGGCGAGTATGCTGCCGCCGCTCGCGGGCAAGCTTCTGGGAAGCGCCGGGTGGAGCGCACGCGTGCGCGACGGCGCGGTCGAGGACAGTTATTTCGTGACGCTGCAAAACGGGATAGCGCCGCGTCTCGGCGAGGCGCTCGACGCGCCTGTGAGCGCGACCTACGGTGCGAGCGAGTTTCTGCCAGCCGACACGTATCAACTCACGCGTTACAACTACCGCGACCCCGAAACCGCCTGGCGCGGCTTCGGCGCAGCCATCTCTTCGCAGCTCGACGCGCTGAGCGCGCCCTTCGTCAATCGCTTTCTCGAAGAGGCTCTGAAGCCTTACGGCGTCGAGTCGGCGCGCGATTTTTTGCGCGCCGCCGGGTCTGAGATAGTCACGGCGCGGCTCGACGACAGTGGCGAGAGCACCGTGCTCGTCGTCGAGGTACGCGACCGCGAGGCGCTGGAGAGCGAGGTGCGCAAGCGTCTGGGCGCGGGCGCACGCACGACGCGCGTCGGCGATGCCGAGCTGCGCGTCTCGTCAGACGAAGAGCGGGGCGCGGCCAGTTTCGTCGCAGACCATCTCTTGATGGGTAAGCCCGACGACGTGCGTCGGTGTCTGGAAGCGCGCATGGGAGCGCAGACGCTCGCGTCCAATGAAGCCTTCAAGCTGTCGAAGCGCAGCCTTTTCGAGACTCAGCCGGGCGGCGTCGCCACGCTCACCGACGCGCGCGACGAGACGCGCACCTTCGTCTCTTACTTCGCCTCGAAGGGTCGCGCGCCGCGCCTCGAAGACGTGAAAGACGAAACGCTCAGACGCCGTCTCGCCGAGCGCGCCTACGCCGTCACCGAATCGCGTTTCATCTCCGACGGCTTCGAGAGAAAAACGCTCTCGGCCTTCGGCAACTTCGGCACGCTCGTCACGCGCTTCGCCCCGTAGGCGAACTCCGCCCGGCGTTTCGGCTTCCGCTTTAGCTTTCCGTGTTTGATGGAAAATCGAAAGGACGGTCGGCCAGCACGGCTCTCATGTTGACCTGACCGAAGAGCGTCTCAAGGTAGGCGGAGAAGCGGTGGAGCACAGGCCCAAGCTCGACAGCGCCGTGCGCCGCCGCCACCTCGTCTGCGAAACGCTCGAAGGCTTCCCAATCCTTGTACATCAGGTGGCGCATGCTTCCGTCCTGAAATGCGTCGAGGCGTTCGAGCAGAGGCGCGAGCGTCGCCCGCTCTCGCTCCTGCTCGACGCGGCGGACGCTTTCGAGCAGCGCCCAAAGGTCTTGTCGCAGCGCGAGCGATTGCTCGACCTTCGTCTGAAAGGCGTTGAAGAGACGCGCGCCGTTAAGCGTCGGGTTAAAGACCTGCGCGAGCGCGACGGTCGATTGCTGAAAAGAGTCGCGCAAAAGCCCGTGCGCCGCTTCGACTTTCGCGTAGAGCGCCGGTGCTGACCTGAGATTGCTCAGTCCGACCAGCTCGTGGTCGAAAGTCTTCCGCAGCTCCATTCGTATCGCGTAAGCCGTTCCGTCCAACGCCTCGAAGATGCCTGTGTCGAGTCCTTCCAGACGCAGAGCGCGCTTTTCGATTAACTGCAAAAGCTCGCGCGTCTCTTCGTGAACGAGCGTGAAGATTGGGAGCGACTGTTTGAGCGGCTGGTCGCGCCTGAGCAGAGCCCCGACGAATTGCAGGCGCGCGAGCAGCAGCGACAGTTGAGAGAAGACCGAAAGGACGTAGGTGGCGAGAGCGTCGGGCGTGAGCTTTTCGGCGAGGCTCAGAAGAGTCGGCTGCACGCCCTCAAACGCCGCGCGGCGCGACTCGCTCATCAACTTCGAGGCAGCCTCCGACCCGCCAATCACGCGCCCGATATTCTTCCCCAAGCTGACCCATTCATAAAAACCGACCGCGCCCTCTTCGACGAGCGCGCCCCCCACATTCCAAAGCTCTCCAATCGCCTCGCTCAAATCAATCAGAGCGGCGTCGGGCGCGTCGGGTGTGAAAGCCTGCTCGCCTTCGATAAACGAAGCGCCGCCGCGAGAGTCAACCTCTTCGGCCTCCGCCTCGCCCGTCGCCGCGCCCTCAGTCAGCCTCAGCAGCAGGCTCGAACAACGCATCAGCGCCGACTCCGTGATTCTCAGCTCGCTCGTGAAATCCCTCGTCAGAATCCCCGCGCGCTCGTTCTCGGTAAGCGGGTGATTGCGCGGCTCGAAGAAGCTTTGCAGGCTGCTCAGCCACATCCCCAGCTCGGCCGCACGCAGCTTTCCGGCGGCCTCTCTGTCGCTTACCGCCGACGACGAAGCCGAAGCCTGCTCGCTCTCTTTGAGTGATTCGGTGAAATTAAGACCGGATTCCAAGTAAAATACACCCCGCAACCATCTGCACCGAGACGGCGACGCGAATCGTCGCCGCTTACGCAAGACGATTGTAAGCACGAAACGCTTTGAGTAGCAAAACAATTCGTGTTCGGACGCATCCATCTTGAGGCTTCGATGCGGTCAGTGTCTCCAAAGGCTTCGAGACCCGACGTTGAGTGACGTTCCACTTCAAACACATATGACTGAAACCTCCGAGCTTCTCGTCGCCACGCGGAACGCGGGCAAGGTGCGCGAGTTCGCCTCGCTTCTCTCCGACACGCCGCAGCTACGCATACGCGGCCTCTCAGAATTTCCCCGTACGACCGAGGTCGAAGAGACCGGCTCGACCTTCGAGGAGAACGCCTCGCTCAAGGCTCGCGCCTACGCCGCGCAGACCGGCCTCTGGACGCTGGCCGATGATTCCGGCCTCGAAGTAGATGCTCTCGGCGGCGCGCCCGGGGTCTTCTCCGCACGCTACGGCGGACTCCCCGCCACCGACTCAGACCGCACCGCCCTTCTCCTCAAAAATCTCGAAACCGTGCCCGACCATCGACGCCGCGCACGCTTCGTCTGCGTCATCGCCGTCTTCCGCCCCTCTACCGGCGCCCTCAATCTCTTCAGAGGACAATGCGACGGGCACATCGCCCACGCCCCTCGCGGCACACACGGCTTCGGCTACGACCCCGTCTTCGTCCCCGACGGATACAGTCAAACCTTCGGCGAGCTTCCCTCAGAGCTAAAACATCATCTCAGCCATCGCGCGCGCGCACTGCGCCCCGCCCTCGACTTCGTCCACCGACAGCTTCAAACGCGCACTTAGCGCGTCTTCAGTCCGAATCAACTACAGGAAAACTTTTCCTGTCGGATGCAAAATATTTTTCATTGACGCTCAGCTTTACGCTCTATAAACTGCGCGCCTGGGTTGGAGGGATTCGGAAGCGAGGCGAAGCCGGATTGCAATGGAGCATCCGGACTGGGACGGCGGCGCGCCATCGTCGCCGTCCCGAAGAGGCAGGTGGTCATCTGTTCGAGGCTCTTGTACGAAGGGCAGATGACCACCTGCCCTTTTATCTTCCGGTATTCAAAGACTCAGAAGAACAACGACGCCCTCATCCGGCCTCACGCCTCTCTATCTTCAAGCGTTAAAGAATGAGCCTTCGGCGTTGCCTTTGCGTCGCCGCGTCGCTGTCGTGTATTCTCTGGTGAGTCGAACACACGGCGCGACGCGTTTTCGTCTCTTGAAGTTTCGTCTGGATGTAGCGAGCCGATAGGACGTGTGGTTAATGCGTTACGAGTTGCCGACGTTGAATCGGGAAAATCCTTCGACGGGGCGTAGCACAGCCTGGTAGTGCGCTCGGTTTGGGACCGAGAGGCCGGGGGTTCAAATCCCTCCGCCCCGACTAATCTCATCGTTTCCGTCTCTTTCCGTAAATCTTCTGAACCTCCGCAGCTATTGAGCGCCTCAGAGTACGGCTCCCTCCTGAACCCTTTACGGGTTCATCCAGCCGGGGCGCAGTTCGCCTTCGGGCACATTCGACAGGTACGGCTTGATGTCGAGAACGGGCGTGCCGTCGAGCATGTCCACGCCGCCGACGCGCAAAACGCGCCCCTCCCGCGCGAGCAGCCGTACCACGGTCAGCCCCAACGGGTTTGGACGGCGCGGCGAGCGCGTGGCGAAGACGCCATGAGTGCGGTCGTCGTCCGGCGGGGTGAACATGAGTTCGTAGCCGTCCGACTCGTGGAAGACCCAGATGACGTAGAGGTGCGAGAAGCCCTCGATGTCGGCGAGGCCCGGCGCAAACTCCGGCTCAATCTCGATGAAGCCTTCAGCCTCATGTTTGGCCCCGCGCCCCTTCGGAATCTGCGAGGTCTCGGTGAAAGGAGTTCTGACAAAGCCGACGGGATGCATACTGTACTCGTGCACCTCAAGCCTCTTTCGCGCCGGGGAGTTTAAAACGTGCCCTCGGCTTTCGGACTGTTTGCCACGCAGGGCAGTGTTTCGCTACGCTCTAACCACCCGCAATGTGCAACGGAAGGGAGCGATAAGATGACGGAGCATTTAGCAAGCGACCACGCCGAAGTCGATGCCCTGTTCCGCGACCTGTGGCGGGAGTTCGACGGCGGCGACGCGCGCGGAGTGTTTGAGAAACTCGACTACCTTTGGGCGCGTCTCGCCGTCCACATCAGGGCCGAGCACCTCCATCTCTTCCCCGCTTTGCTCGCGGCCTCCGAGAGTAGTCAACATGGCGAAGCGGACGACGCGCCGGGGGCGGGGGAGGTGCAGACGACCGTCGAGCGCCTCCGCGAAGACCACGACTTCTTTATGCGCGAGTT
Organism: Pyrinomonadaceae bacterium; assembly: GCA_036399175.1. Lineage (GTDB taxonomy): Bacteria > Acidobacteriota > Blastocatellia > Pyrinomonadales > Pyrinomonadaceae > DASWNP01. The sequence goes on from DASWNP010000036.1 coordinate 22,222, forward strand.
GGCCGGGGCCGTGAACGCTGCGCGCGAGCCGGCCTCGCAGGACAGTGCGCCCGAGCGTGAACGGCTCCTGCAAATCAGGGCGCGAGCGTTGGCGGTGGCCGAGCGTCTCGCCGAACACAATCGCATAGAGGAGCAGCAGGTCTACCTCTGGCCCCGCGCGCTTCTGGCCGGAGCTGAACTCGACACGCTCCGTGCCGGCGTGCGGCGTGAGATTGAGAACCTTCCCCCTCGCTTCTCGGAAGAGTCGCCGGGGTAAACCACTTCACACCTCGCCCGATTCTTCAAAAGGGACTTGTGTCTCGCTCTCACACGCGCGCCGCCGTGATGATGACGGCGGCAATCTGCCCGCGTCGGCGGCGGAAAACCCTTCGCATCTCGAAGACTCTCCGACGCGCGTCCCCTTCACGCAACACGTTGAAGGTGAAGCGAAGCGCCCTGAAGAACCCTTCGTCGCGGACGACGCGCGCGGGTTCGAGCAACGCCATCGGCGCGGTCTCGACGGCCTTCACCACGAAACCTTCGCCTTCAAGCAGCCGCCGCCATTCCGTGACCGTCAGCGGCCTGACGCCGTGGTGGACGACGCCGGTCAGCGCCCGCTCGACCTCTTTGCGCACCTCCCCGCCCACGTCGTCGCGGAGGCACATCTCGTGGATACCGTAGCGCCCGCCGGGTCGGAGTAGCCGCGCCGCCTCGCGCACGATTCGGCGTTTCGTCTCGTCGGTTTGCATCGTCAGCATGGCCTCGCCGTAGACGACGGTGGACGACGACGCGGGCAGCCCCGTCTCGGCCGCGCTGCCGACGACCACGCGCCTGCGCTCGCCGACGACGTAGCCTTTAACGATACGCGCCGCCGTCTCGTCGCGCTCGACGGCCGTGTAGGACGCAGGGCCTAAAGCGAGCGTGAGCCGAGCCGTGATGCCCATGCCGGGCGCGAACTCTACCACGTCGTCCCGTCCGCCGATGCCGAGCGAGGCGAGCATCCGGCGCGTCAACTCCATGCCGCCGGGTCTGAGCACGCGCTTGCCCAGACGAGCCAAAACCCAGTGGCCCGGCATCTTTTCGGTCTTGAGACCTCCGCCGGGATGTGTCGCGGTCATAACGCTCCTCATCTCTTTCAAACCCCTTTACATTAACCGGCTCTGGTCGGCACGCAGGCCGACCGGCTATTCGAGTCGGGTCAGCTCGATTGCTTCTGACTTCATTGTGAGCGGCGCGCACCGACGACCGGCGCGCGCCGCCCCGTCTCGCCCAAGGATTACCCTACCCTGCGGGCGAGAGCCTTTACGCGCAACGCTGGGGTCAGCGGCGCACGAGCGTAATGAGCATCGAGAAATTCTCGCTGCCTCTGTTGAACGGCGCGAAGTCGTTCGCCCCGTCTACGAAGACTACCTCGCCGGGTCGCAGCTTTATCTGCTCGCCGTCGAGGACGGCCTCGGCCTCGCCCTTGAGCGGCTGGAGCACGATCTCGAATCCCTCGTGGCGATGCGAAGGCACGGACTGCCCCGGTTTCAGGCAGAGCAGAAGCGCGGTCGTACGCTCCCCCTTGAAAAACACGGGGCGGGCGTACTTTTCGTCCTCGTATTTTTCGACCTCTTCGATGATGACCCTTTTCATAACCTTCAACTTCCCCTTGCAGGGCTCCCCGGGAGCCTCATTGCGGGAACATAATGACAGGGGCGAGCCGCGCGCGAGATGACTTATGTCACACCCGGTTCATTCATTTTCGAGGCCGGGGCTTTCGCGGCCGAGGCGTGCTGGTTTATAATGCCGACACCCTACCCTGCTCGTTGTTATGAAATGCAATGTCCCGGCGTGCTGACATCCGGGGCCGTAGTACGGGGACAGGTCTATTCCCCGCCCACGACCCTCAAGTACGCCGTCAAGTAGTCATCTCTCAGTAGAACCAGGAGGGTTTCCCACTAAATGCCGGTGGCGGAAACTACGAATCGTCGCCCCGTCCTGACGGGTCTGGCGGCGTCGGCCGCGCTGACCGTCTTGGTCGTCGTCGGCTCGCGCAACCTCGAACACTACGACCCGGCGCTCTTCGGCTACACGGTCGCAAGCGTCGTCGCCTTCGGCGCGCTCGTCTACCGCTACGCCGTCTGGCTCCGGCGTCCGGCCACGCGCGTCTACTGGCGGCGCGGGTGGCAACTCTTCCGCGAGCGGAAGCGGCTGGCGAAGAACGCCGGGAGCGCCGTCAAGACCGTCGCTCGCAACATGGTCGAGCAGCGCTTTATCGCGCGGCGCGGCTTCACTCGCTGGCTGATGCACGCGCTCATCATGTGGGGCTGCGTCATCTCGGCGCTCATCACCTTCCCGCTCGTCTTTGGCTGGGTTCACTTCAAGCTCGAAGGCGACGAGGGCTACCGCGCATACCTCTTCGGCTTCCCCATGCCGAACGTCATGCAGGGTCGCAGCCTCATCGCCTGGGTCACGTTTCACGCGCTCGACTTCACGGCCGTCATGGTCATCGCGGGCTGCGCCATCGCCATCCACCGGCGTTTGAACGACCGGGGAGCGATTGCGCTCCAGCAGTTCATGCTCGACTTCGTCCCGCACATGCTGCTCATCTCGGTCTCGGTGACGGGGCTGATGCTGACGGCCTCCTCGCTCTGGCTCGGCGGCTACATGTACTACTTCATCGCGCTCTCGCATCAGGCGCTAGTCATCATGACGCTCTTCTACCTGCCTTTCGGCAAGTTCTTCCACATCGTCCAGCGCCCGGCTTCGGTCGGCGTCGAGCTTTACCAGAGGCGAGAGCGCGAGGCGACGCAGGCAGTCTGCCCGCGCTGCGGGACAGAGTTCGTCGGGCAGATGTGGCTCGACGATCTGAAGGTGGTGGTTGACCGCCTCGGCTTCGACTATTCGATGGGCGACGGGCGGACGCTCCAGGATTTCTGCCCGCGCTGCAAACGCATTATGCGCGGCCTCTCTTACGCCGCGCTCCCGCGACGCGACGCCGCAGTCTTTCACGGGTCGCGCGCCGACGGCGGACACGAAGGGAAGTAGTTTCCAGTTTTCGGTTTTCAGATTTCAGCTAAGAGCATGCGCTTGCTGAAATCTGAAAACCGAAAACTAAAAACAGTCATGGGAAAAATCGGAAACTTAGAGAAGATAGTCGAGCAGTTCGGGCCGCACCTGCACGACGAGCCGCACGGCGGCTGGCGTGCAGACCGCGTAATCGACAAGGTCGTGCCCACCCACTGCCCTTACTGCGCCGTGCAGTGCGGAATGAACCTGCTGGTCGAGCAGAACCACGTCGTCGGCTTCGAGCCGCGCTACGACTTCCCCGTCAACGAGGGTCGGCTGTGCCCGAAGGGCGTCACGGCCTACCTGCAAGTTCATCACCCCGACCGCCTGCTCTACCCGTTGATTAAGCGCAACGGCATGTTCGAGCGCGCGACGTGGGACGAGGCTCTCTCGCTCGTCGTCTCGAAGTTCAAGGAGTTGCAGGAGCGGCACGGCAAGGACGCCATCGGCGTCTATTCCGGCTCGTCTCTGACCACCGAGAAGACTTACCTGATGGGCAAGTTCGCGCGCGCGGGGTTGGGGACGCGCTACGTGGACTACAACGGGCGGCTCTGCATGGTGTCGGCCGCCGCAGGCAACAACAAGGCGTTCGGCATCGACCGCGCCGCCAACCCCTGGGACGACATCCCGCTCGCCGAGGTATTAATCCTCGCGGGCGCGAACGCCGCCGAGACCTTCCCCGTCCTCAACAAATTTCTCTGGCAGCAGAGAGACCGGGGCGGCGTCTGGATTATCATCGACCCGCGCGAGACGCCAACCGCGCGGCAAGGCGACATCCACCTCCAACTTCGACCCGGCACCGACGTTGCGCTCACAAACGGCATGCTCCACGTCCTCGTCCGAGAGAAGCTGATTGACGAAAACTTTATCGCCGCGCGCACGAACGGCTGGGACGAGACGCGCGAGCTGGCGCTCAGGTACACGCCGCAAGTCGCGTCGGAAATCTCGGGCGTGCCCGCCGAGAAGATAGTGCAGGCCGCGCTCACCTACGGTCGTGCCAAGACCGGCATGGTCATGCACGCGCGCGGCATCGAGCACCACACCAACGGCGTCAATAACGTCCTCTCCTACATCAACCTCGTCCTCGCCACCGGCAAAATCGGCGCGCCGGGGCGTGGCTACGGCACCATCACGGGACAGGGCAACGGGCAGGGCGGGCGCGAGCACGGGCAGAAGGCCGACCAACTGCCCGGTCAACGCTCAATTATGAACCCGGAGCACCGCAGGTACGTCTGCGGAGTGTGGGGTCTGCCCGAAGAAGAGCTGCCGCAGGCGGGCGTCTCCTGCGTCGAGATGTTCCAGAAGATGCGCGAGGGCGAGATACGCGGTCTTCTCTCCATCTGCAACAACGTGATGGTGTCGCTCCCCGACATCAATCAGGTGCGTCGCTCGCTCGAAGGCTTGGACTTCTACGTTTGCATAGACTTCTTCATGTCCGAGGGCGCGCGCTACGCCGACGTGGTTTTGCCCGGCACGACCTGGGCAGAGGACGAAGGCGTGACGGCCAACAGCGAGGGGCGCGTCGTCAAAATCAACAAGGCCGCCCCGCCGCCCGGCGAGGCGCGCGAAGACTGGTGGATTGTGCAGGAGATAGCGCGCCGCATGGGACGCGGAAAGTATTTCCCTTTCAACAGCCCGCGCGAGATTTTCGAGGAACTGCGCGTTGCCTCAAAGGGCGGCAACGCAGACTACTACGGCATCACCTACGAGAAGATAGAGCGGCAGAACGGCGTCTTCTGGCCGTGCCCCTCGGAAGACCACCCCGGCACGCCGCGCCTCTTTGAAGAACGCTTCCAACACCCGGACGGACGCGCTCGCTTCCACGCCGTCGAGTACAACCCTCCGGCGGAAGTCCCCGACGAAGAGTACCCGCTCATCCTGACTTCGGGGCGCGTCGTCTATCAATACCTCTCCGGCAACCAGACGCGGCGCATCGGCTTCCTCGTTCAGCAGTGCCCCGAGCCTTACGTCGAGATACACCCGGAGACGGCGGCAAGGCTGAAAGTTTCGGACGGCGAGCGCGTGAAGGTTGTTTCGCGGCGCGGCGAGGGCGTCTTCCCCGTGCTGGTCGTGCGCACTATTCGCCCCGACACTATCTTCATCCCATATCACTGGGGCGAGCAGCTCGCGGCCAACCAGTTGACGAACGCGGCGCTCGACCCCACGTCGAAGATACCCGAATACAAGGCGTGCGCCGCGCGCGTCGAGAAGATACACACGCGAGAGCTGCCCATCCTCGGCAAGCAGAGGAAGGGCGCGGAGCGCAGCTCGGTCACGCGCATCAGTGACGGGGCGAAATAAGCTGTCAGCGGTCAGCTTTCAGCCTTCAGCCAAACCCTTTAATCGAAGGCTCAGGCTGATGGATGAAACGACTGCTGGCGAAAAGTAAAAAGCTGAATGCTGAATGCTGAATGCTGAAAGCTATTTTGAGAGCTATTTATGGAAGAGACGATGTTCATAGACCCGCAGCGGTGCATCGGCTGCCGGAGTTGTGTCGCGGCGTGCCGCGAGTGCGGGACGCACAAGGGCTACTCGATGATTTTCGTGGACTACCTCGACCGCTCGGAGACGACGGCGACCATGCCCACCGTCTGCATGCACTGCACGGAGCCGACCTGCGCCTTGGTCTGCCCGGCCGATGCCATCAAGATGTCGGAAGAGGGCATCGTCATGTCGGCCTTGAAGCCGCGCTGCCTCGACTGCCGCAACTGCGTCAACGCCTGCCCGTTCGGCGTGCCGAAGTACAACACCGAGATGCACCTCCAGATGAAGTGCGATATGTGCTACGACCGGACGAGCGAGGGCTTGAAGCCGATGTGCGCGAGCGTTTGCCCGACGGGCGCGCTCTCCTTCGGCAAGTACGAGCAGATTGTGCCGCTCAGGCGCACCAAGCCGGTCAACGTCCACGTCTTCGGCAACCAGCGCGTCGAGACGAAAGTTTACCTGATGCTCCCGACCGACGCCGACGAAGTGCGCGTTGACGGTTGCGGCGTCTTCGAGGGTCGCCTGGGGTTGAGTACGCAGCAGGGCGAGACCGGCGAGTCGTGGATAGACACACAGGTAGAGGAATCGGACAAGAGCAATGAGTTCTGAAAACGCCAGCAACGAGTTCACGAGATTCGGACAGTCCGACGGCGCACAGCCTGACGCCCGTTCTGATGAAAGCGACGTGCGACGCGCCGTCGCGCCGCACCAGCGCGACTTCCCCTACGAGCGGGGCGAGGAGGCGCACGTCACGCGCCGCGAGTTCTGCAACTTCCTCGCGCTCACCTCGACGGCTCTCTTCGTCAGCGCCGCCGGGTTTGCCGCCAAGGCCGCGCTCGACTCGCGCAACATGGAGAGTTTCGCGCCCGCGAGGATTGAAGGCGCGGAGGCGCTTGCGCCCGGCGCGGCGCTCAACTTCCGCTACCCGACCGAGGACGACACGGCCATCCTCGTCCGCACGCAGGACGGCGAGTATCACGCCTACGGGCAGAAGTGCACACACCTGGCCTGCCCCGTCTACTACGAGCGACAGCGCCAACGGCTCGAATGCCCGTGCCACGAGGGCGGCTTCGACGTGCGGACTGGTAACGTCCTCTATGGCCCGCCGCCGCGCCCGCTCGACGTGATTGTTTTAGAACGGCGCGGCGCGGAGGTCTGGGCTGTCGGAAGAAAGGCGGGCGCACATGAGCGTTCCGTTTAACTCGGGCGAAGACGCGCAGGCGCGGCGCAGGGCGCGCGAGACCCAGACTGTCTATCCTGTCGGGGAAGCTCAGGCAGGACGCAGGCGGACGGGCAGAGGGCAAACAGCCGTCGAGCAGGCGCGGCTCATCATGCTCGTGATGATTAACGTCGCACAGCTATGGATTCTGGCCGCGACGGTCGAGGCGGCGCTCGCGCGCGAGACGGGCGAGTTGCTGCCGCTCGTCATCGCGTCGGGCGTCTGCTGGCTCGTCTCGCTCACAATCATCCTCTGGTGGCGACCGGCCTCGCGCCGCCACACGAGCACAGGCTACATCCGCGAGAGGAAGAGATGAAGCGGCGCATCGTCGGATACGACAATGACGAAGAGGGTTATTGGCGCGCTCGTCTCGACTGCGGACACCCACAGCACGTGCGCCACGACCCGCCGCTCGTGACGCGCGAGTGGGTGCTGACGGACGAAGGCCGCGCCTCGCGCCTCGGCTACGAGCTTGACTGTAAGCGTTGCGACGAAGAGGAACGGCAGGAAGTATGAAGTATGGACGATGAGCTGAAGTCTACTTGTATTCAGTTCATCGTTCATCGTTCATCGTTCATCGTTCATCGTTTCGTAAAATCCCCCAACACCTCCCTGCGGGTGCGAAGTAATCCTCACCCCTCCGGTAAGAGTTACCCCATTCCCCGGCATTTTGAGAGGCACGCCCATTGCAGTCGGATGCGCGAGGGAGTTTTGTCTCCGCTCAATTAATCATGCGAGGGAATGATAATGGGAGAAACTTTCAGACCCGGCGCGGCTCGCGCGCTCTTCTTTTCGACGACGGCTTTCGCCGTCTCTTTCGCCGTGTGGGGACTCATCGCGGCGCTCGCGCCGACGTTCACGCAAATTTATAAGCTCTCGGCGACGAGTAAGAGTCTGCTCATTGCCATCCCCGTCCTGCTCGGCTCAATCGGGCGGCTGCCGGCGGGGATGCTCGCCGACCGTTTCGGCGGCAGGCGAGTCTACGCCGCTCTGCTGATACTCTCGGCGCTGCCCGCCATCGCCATCGGCTTCTCGACGAGCTACACGCAGCTCCTCTTCCTCGGCCTCTTCCTCGGCCTGGCGGGCACGACCTTTCCGGTCGGCGTCGGCTTCACCTCGAAGTGGTTCTCGGCTGAGAAGCAGGGTACGGCGCTCGGCGTCTACGGCATGGGCAACATCGGCCAGTCCGTAGCCGTCTTCGGCGCGCCGGTGCTCGCCGCCTACGCCTTCGGCGGCGACTGGCGACCCGTCTTCTACGCCTTCGCCGCGCTGGCGCTTCTTTGGGGCGTCGTCTTCTACCTCTTCGCGCGCGACGCGACGACGACCGCCGCGCCGAAGACTCTCGCCGAAAACCTCTCGGTTCTGCGGCGCGCGCCCGTGGCCTGGGTGCTCTCGCTCTTCTACTTCCTGACCTTCGGCGGCTTCGTCGCCCTCGGCATCTACCTGCCGACGCTTTTGAAAGACCTGTTCGGACTCACCGCCACCGACGCGGGCGCGCGCACGGCCGGCTTCGTCCTGCTGGCGACGCTGATGCGTCCGGTCGGCGGGTTGCTGGCCGACCGCATCGGCGGCGTCCGCGTGCTCGTCTACGTCTTCGCGGCGGTGGCGGGTCTGGGGCTGCTGATGGGCTGCCCCAACATCTGGACATTCACGGTCGGGGCGCTCGGCGCGGCCGCCGCGCTCGGACTCGGCAACGGCGCGGTCTTCAAGCTCGTCCCGCAGTTCTTCCCGAAAGAGACGGGGACGGTGACGGGGCTGGTCGGCGCTTTCGGGGGTCTCGGCGGCTTCTTCCCGCCGCTCGCCCTCGGCCTCATCCGCGACGCGACGGGCGGCTATGCATGGGGCTTCGTCTTCCTCGCCTGCTTCGCGCTCGCGTGTCTCGCCGTTCACTACTTCACGCTGGCACGTCCGGGCGGCGGGGCTAAGTCAACCAGAGCTACCGTCGGCGAGCCGCAGGCCGCACTTCGCTGAGGGTGGCGAGGCTCTTCCAGGTTGAGTGCTTGAAGGGAGTCTCGTGACGCTGAAACCGTTGAAGTGTGGGCTCACACAGCCGATGCCCCTTTACGACAAGCTGATTGCTGAGCAATCATTGCCCTGATGAGCATCGACAAAATCGCCGCCCTCGGTCGCACGCCGCTTTTCAAGGAACTGGACGCGGAACTCCTGCGTGCGCTCGCCGAGCGCGCCGTCGAGCGCCGCTTCCGAAAGGACGAGTTGCTGTTCGTCGCGGGCGAGGAGGCGCGCGGCCTCTACTGTATCGTCGAGGGGGCGGTGCGCGCCTTCCGCGAGAGTGCGGACGGACGCGAGCAGGTTATCCACGTCGAGCGCGCCGGTGCCACCATCGCCGAAGTGCCGGTCTTCGACGACGGCGTGTTTCCATCTTCGGTCGCCGCTGAGACCGACTCCACCCTCCTCTTCATCGACAAGCGGGACGTGAGGAATTTGTGCCGTGAGCACCCGCAGATTGCCCTCGCCGCGCTCAAAGTGCTCGCCGGGAGGCTCAGGCGCTGCGCCGAGCTGGTCGAGACGCTCTCCTTGCGCGAGGTGGGGCAGCGCGTCGCGCGCCTGTTGCTGGCCGAGGCGCACGCCAGAGGCGAACACACCAGAGAAGGCTTCAGCCTTACACTCACCAATCAGCAGATAGCGGCGCGAGTCGGCTCGGTACGTGAGGTAGTCTCGCGCGCTCTCGCGCGACTCCATCAGGACGGGCTCGTCACGCTCGAAGGCCGACGCCTGACAATCCCCGATGAAGCGGCGCTCGCGTCATACGCCGACGAAGATTGACGACTCGCCGGTGCAGATGGGTTCGACTTCAGTTTAGTCTTAGCATCTGCAATCACCTGACCGGACAATTCACGCTCTTCGCACCGCGATGTGGGGTCGGAGAGTTCAAATCCCTCCGCATCGCTTCTTCTTAAAGTCTCACGCACCTCTGCTGCTTCTCCAAATAATCTTCTGCACAGCCTTCGGTCGCGGCCGTCTCTGCGCGAACGGGTTTAAGCGTGCCTGTCGAAAGCGCGTTGAGGGCTGGCATCCTTCGCGCCGCGAAAAGTTCTTCTCGACGAGTGATTCCTTTTCATTCCTTATTCCGCGTTATGAGATGGAAGCGCAATAGACGCTCCCGCAACTGAAATCATAAAGAGCACGAATCATCTGCGATAGGAGTAAGGATATGTTTTCACGGCGTCATCTACTTTCTGCGATTCTGACAGTTACGCTTCTCAACAGCTACCTGGCTGCGGCACAGACCACCGTACAGGAGCCGCGTACGGCGTCGCCTTCTGTAACGGCGTCATCCTCCGCGTCGGGCGTGCGCTTGACTGCGCCCGGAGGGGTCTTGCAGATGCGCGTTAAAATCTACGCCGCCGCAGGCGAGCTGGTTTTCGATTCCGGCGCACGTGCTGGCAACATCATCGACTGGAAAGTGGCCGACGCGCCGAAGGCTCTGGCCGACGGGTCTTATCTCTGCGTGGTAACAATCAAAGATTTGCGGGGCAAGCTCAGTCAAAGGCTGAGCGCCATCACCTTGAAGGCCGGGAGCGTCTCGCTCGGGCGCGCGAGCGAAGCGAGTGTCACGGCCGCTCAGAGCGAGGCGCTGGCCGCCGAGAGACAGTCGAAGAATATCGAGCCGGCGACGGGCGACAACTCCGTCACCATCCTGCGCGAAGATAAGGAGCACGCCGTCACGCTCACGACGCACAACGGTCTCGACGGCCAGGTGACGAGCACTTCGGGCGCGCTCACCTTGCGCACGGGCGACGTGCTGACGGGGCAGGACAAAGAGCAGATGCGCATTACGCCCGAGGGGCGCGTCGGCATCGGGACAGAGAAGCCTGAAGCGACGCTCGACGTTGAGGGCACAATCCGCGCACGCGGCGGCATCGTCTTTGAAGACGGGACGGTTCTCAAGTCTGCTTCTAACGTGGCCGTCAGAACCAGCGCTCTGACCTCCGACGAGACCGGCGATACTCCCTCGGCTTCGGGCACGGTTATTAACACGACGCCGGGCACACCCAACAAGTTGACTAAATGGACGGACGCCAATGGAACCGTCGGCGATTCAGCTATCACGGAAGTAAGCGGCCTGACGATATTCGGAGCCAACGCCCCGCTCTTCGGCTCGCTGCCTAACTTCCACGTCGTGGACATAGTCGCTTCGGGAACGAAGACGCCCCTGACGCTCGTCGGCGGTAGCGGCTCGATGGAATTCTGGAAAGACAATGCGGCCTCGCAGGCTGTCGCCTTCGGTATGGCAGCGCCCGGCACGGCGACGACGAACGACATGGTATTTTCCACCTACAACGGCTCTTCTTGGAGCGAGCGCATGCGCCTGACGAACGGCGGCAATCTCGGCCTCGGCACGACCGTCCCGACGGCGCGCATGGAAGTGGTCGGCGACGTTAAAATCACGGGCGGCGGTAGTGGTCTCATCTTCCCCGACGGCTCGAAGATGACGACGGCTTTAACCGGCAGCGGCAACGGCGGCGGCGGCAGCATGTCCGGCACGAACATCATCGCGGCGATTAACGCCCCCGACTCTGCCGGCGTCATCGGCGACCTGCACCTCTCCCCGACTCTCGCACGCCTCGGCGGCGCTAACCTCTGGTCTGGCTCGAACACTTTCGGCGCGGGGCTCTCGGCCAATAACGCCGCCGTCACCAACGTCGGCAATCCGGTCAACGCGGGCGATGCGACGAACAAAGCTTACGTCGATTCCAACTTCGTCAAGTTCGTCCCCGGCGCGGAGCAGCTTTCGGTCGGCGACGCCAACGGCACTGCTCCCATGATTAACCTGCGCGGCGGCTCGACCTGTTGCTCAGGCCCCGGCGGCCACACGCCCGCATGGTTCAAGGTTTTCCAGAACGGCAGTTTCGTCGCCACCGGCAACCTCGGCATCGGCGTCTCCCCGATGCAGGGCAAGGGCTACCGCACCTCCTGGGACAGCTACAAGGGCGCGTTCCGCTCCGGCTATGCCGACAACGAATGGGACGACGCCACCGTCGGCTTCTTCTCATGGGCGGGCGGCAGCAACTCGACCGCCGAAGGTCTCTACGCGTTCGCCTTCGGCGACACGAACTTCGCGCGCGCGACATCGAGCATCGCCTTCGGTAGCGGCAACGAAGTGAAGGGCGCGGCCGGTTTCTCGGCCGGTGCCGGCAACCGCGTCTGCGACACCTACGGCGTCGCCTTCGGCAACAAAGCTCAATCCGGCGGCCCGCTCATCAACGGCAAGTGCGACCCCGACACCTTCAACATTCGCGGCCTCGCCGCCGTCGCCATCGGCTACAACGTGACCGCCGACCAGGATCACACGACGGCGCTCGGCAAATTCGCCTCGAACAACGGCTTCACGGGCACGTTCGTCTGGAGTGACGGCTCCGCCCAGCAGAGCGCCGACACCTTCCGCAACACGGCGAACAACGAGTTTGCCGCGCGCGCAACGGGCGGCTTCCGCTTCCGCACCAACCTCGGCGGCACGACCGGCTGCAACCTGCCTGCGGGCTCGGGCGTCTTCAACTGCACTTCGAGCCGTTACACGAAGGAGAACTTCTCGCTCGTCCGGGGCGACGACGTGCTGGCTCGCCTGCGTAAGATTCCGGTCTCGACCTGGAACTACATCTCCGAAGGTCGTCAGACGCTTCACATGGGGCCGATGGCCGAAGACTTCTACGAAGCTTTCCGTCTCGGCACGGGCAATACCTCAATCGGCGTGCAAGACCTCGCGGGCGTGAGTCTCGCGGCGGTCAAGGCGCTCGACGAGCGCACCCTCGAATTGCAGCAGAAGACCGCAGAGGTCGAACAGCTTCGCGGCGAAGTCAACGCCCTGCGCGCCGCCAACGCCGCCTTCGAGCAGCGACTCGCCGCTCTTGAGCAGAGCCTGAAAGCGGCGGCGCAAGCCTCTCAGACCGCTACGGAGCAGCGTTAATCACACTCCCTCAACTCAGATAACAAAAACGTCTGCGGGCGTCTCTCTCGAATCTCGAAGAGACGCCCGCAGACGTTTTCTTACCGTCCTTCTCAACTTTCGCCCGCGCGCTAAATCTCGACCTGCGCGCCCAGCTCGACCACCCGGTTCGGCGGCAGGCAGAAGTAGGCTGTGGCCGAAGAGGCGTTGCGCGACATCAGCGCGAAAAGTTTTTCGCGCCACGCCGACATGCCCGGCTGCCTGCTCGCAATCAGCGTCTCACGACCGAGAAAATAGGTCGTGTTCAGAGGCTCGAAGACGGGCGCGGGCGGCTCCAGGTTCTCAAGGACTTCAGGGATGTCAGGGTCTTCCATAAATCCGTAACTGATAATCATTCGGTAGAACCCCTGACCGAGCGGCTCTACACGCACGCGCTCCTCCGGCTCGACGTGCGGCGTCTGTTTCGTCTTCACCGTTAGCAGCACGACGCGCTCGTGCAGAACCTTGTTGTGTTCGAGGTTGTGCATGAGGGCGGGCGGCGTGCCCGTCGCCGTGCCGTTCATGAAGACGGCTGTGCCGGGCACACGCATCGGCGGATGGCTGCCGATGTCGCGCAGGAAATCCTCAATCGGATGAGCGCGCGACAAAAGCCTCGCCGCCAGAATGCGACGCCCTTTCTTCCACGTCGTCATCAAGACGTAGATGAGCGCTCCGACGGCGAGCGGAAACCACCCGCCCGCCGGAATCTTGATGACGTTGGCGCTGAAGAAAGAGAGGTCGATGATCAGGAAAAAGGCCGAGAGCGAGAGAGCCACCGCCAGGTTCCATCCCCACTTTTCGCGCTCGACGACGCAGAGCAGGATGGTCGTAATCACCATCGTCGAAGTGACGGCGACGCCGTAGGCGGCGGCCAGATTGCTCGACGAGCCGAAGCCGACGACAATCGCAATGCAGCCAATCATCAGCGCCCAATTAAGCGCCGGAATATAAATCTGTCCCCTCTCGGTCGAAGAGGTGTGCTCAATCTTCAGTCGCGGCATGAAGCCGAGCTGAATAGCCTGCATGGTGAGCGAGAAAGCGCCGGAGATTAAAGCCTGCGAAGCGATGATGGCCGCACAACTCGCCAGCACGATGAGAGGGTAGAGCGCCCATTCGGGAGCGAGCCGGTAGAAAGGGTTCTCGGCCGCCGAAGGGTTCTCGATGAGCAGCGCGCCCTGTCCGAGATAGTTGAGCAAGAGCGCCGGCAGTACGAGCGTGAACCACGCGACGCGAATCGGACGCTTGCCGAAATGTCCCATGTCGGCGTAGAGCGCTTCGCCGCCCGTGACGACGAGGAAGACCGTGCCGAGCACGAGAAAGCCGTGCCAGCCTTCGCGCAGAAAGAAGTTGAAGGCGTGAGCCGGATTGAGCGCCGCGACGACCGAAGGGTGGCGCACTATCTGCATCACGCCGAGCGCTGCGATTGCTCCGAACCAGGCCAGCATGACGGGGCCGAACAACTGCCCGACCTTCGCCGTGCCCCGACTCTGAATCAGAAACAGCCCGACGAGAATCGCCATCGTTATCGGAATCACGTAGGGCGCGAAGAGCGGCGTCGCCACGTTCAAGCCCTCGATAGCGCCGAGCACGGAGATGGCCGGCGTGATGATGCCGTCGCCATAGAGCAGCGCCGCGCCGAAGATGCCGAGCGCGACGAGCACGGGACGCTCGCTTCTGCTCAAAATCTTAATCGGCGTCGCTAGCGCCGTCAGCGCCAGGATGCCGCCTTCGCCTCGATTGTCTGCGCGCAGAACGAAGATGCAATACTTAATCGAGATGATGATGACGAGCGCCCAGAAGATGAGCGAGAGCACGCCGAAGATGTTGCCGGGCGTGGCGGCGATGGCGTGCGGCCCGTGAAAGCATTCGCGCAGCGCGTAGAGCGGGCTCGTCCCGATGTCGCCGTAGACGATGCCGAGCGCCGTCAGAGAAAGCAGCGCGAGGTAGCGGCCGCGCGGCGCGGCGGCATGCGCGTGTCCCAGTTCGTCCGTGTTTGTCGTATGGATTTCGGCGGAAGCCGTATGGTTCATAGCTACCCTGAGAGAAAGAATTTAGCTGCCCGTCCAAACGATTGATGTCCGGTCGCAGCAAAGCGAGACCGGAAGATTTAGCTTATAGTCGTTTTAGCTTTCGCGCGCAATTTGGATGGACGAATTAGTTTGACGTTCGGACGTTACCTGACGCCTGCCTTCGACGGCGTTGGTAAACTTGGCTGCCTGCGTTATCGTAAAAGCGTCGAAGGAGGTGTTGGCCGTATGTTCTGTCCTCGATGTGCGACGCCGAACAGCGACGAGGTCAAATTCTGTCGCTCCTGCGGCTTTGAGTTGGAAGCCGTAGCATTAATCCTCAGCGGGCGCTCCGTCAGTCTCGTCGGCAACGAAGCGAGCGAGGTTGAATCTCACTCGGCGAAGGATTGGTTGGAGAAGCGCGAAGAGGCCGTGAGGAACATCACCAACGGAGTTTCTCTGCTGACCGTCTCGCTGCTCATGGGCGTCGCTCTGGCGTTGTTCTTACCGGCAAGCTTCGACGCGCCTTGGATTCTTGTCTGGATGGTCTTCTTCGGCTGGATGGCCTGCTGGGGCGGAATCAACATCGGCAACGGCATCAGCCATTTGCTCCAATCCAAAAGCAGGCTGCGGCGTGCGGAGTTGTCGGGTCAGGAGTCGGCGAGCCGTTTGAAAACTGAGCAGCTATCACCTGCGCGCGAGCCGGCGACGTTTATGAAAGCTTCTTCTCATCCTGCTGCTGACGCAATACCGGCGCAGCCTTCGAGCGTCGCCGAGGGGACGACGAGGCAGTTAGACGATTTTGTCGAAAAATAGGGTGGGCGGCTTGTCGAAGAATTGCCTGGCAGTTGTGTGTGGCTGCGTGCTGCTGCTTGCGGCTTGCGGCAGTCCGGCGTCGAAGCCCGAAGCGTCGAAGCTTGAGGGAGACGCTTACCGGCGCGAGATTGAGAAGTGGCAGGCCGGACGAGCGTCGGAGTTAACGAGCCCGAACGGCTGGCTGACGCTGGTCGGGCTCTTCTGGCTCAAAGAGGGCGAGAACAGATTCGGCGGCAACGCCTCGAACGAGATTACCCTGCCGCAGAACAAGGTAGCGCCCGTCGCCGGTTCGCTCTGGCTCGAAGACGGGGCGGTCAGGCTCGAAGCGCGAAAGGGCGTCGAAATCACGCACGAAGGCGAGCCGGTGGAGCGCGCCGTTCTGCAATCCGACGCCGATGCCCAGCCGACCGTCCTGAATATCGGCAGCATCAGCTTTCATACCATCAAACGCGGCGAGCGAATCGGCCTTCGCGTCAGGGACAAGGATAATCCGGCGCGCGTCAACTTCGCCGGGCTCGATTTTTACGCCGTCGAGCCTGACTGGCGCGTCGAAGCTAGGTTCGAGCCTTACAATCCCTCGAAGATGATTCCGATTGTGAACGTCCTGGGGATGGTCGAGGAACAGGAGTCGCCGGGCGCGCTCGTCTTCGAGGTCAAAGGAAACTCATATCGGCTCGACGCCATCAGGGAGAAGGGCTCCGACCAGCTTTTCATCATCTTCGCCGACCAGACGAGCGGCCGAGAGACCTACGGAGCCGGACGCTACCTCTACGCCGACCCGCCTCGCGACGGACGAACAGTTACTCTCGATTTCAACAAAGCCTACAACCCGCCCTGCGCCTTCACGAAATACGCCACCTGCCCGCTCCCGCCGAGCCAGAACCGCCTCGCCCTCCGCATCGACGCCGGAGAGAGACGATACGCCGCCGAAGCACACTGAGCCGGGTTTTGACGGCTTTTCAAGCCGCATCAGTCTTTTCGGGAGACGTTATCGGGCATTTTCAGCAAGTTGTTTGTGTAGCGTGTCGAAAAAGCCTGAAGCGGGAGGTTGGCCGGGGTCTTCGTGTCTATTTGTCCTGAAATGGAACTTTGAGTTGGGTGGTGAGTGCCTTTGGTGGGGGAGGAATGCTTTTTTTGTTTCTAAACCGCGAAAAATGGCTTTTTTTCGAGACTTGGGGAGGTTCTGTGTGATATATGTGCTGATGCAAGCTTTTCCAACTTTTCCCGATGTCACAGGAGGTAGTTCTAAATCCCACCATGGCGACGACCAAATCAGCCAAGAAGCGCATGACCCAATCCGAGGTGGTCAATCACTTTGCCGAGAAGTTCGAGATGAAACGCGCGCAAACCAAAGAGTTCTTTGAGGAATTAGCCAATCTGGCGAGCAGCGAGGTTAAGAAGAACGGGGAGTTTGCGCTGCCGGGCTTCGGCAAACTCGTGCTATCCGAGCGCAAAGCGCGCGAGGGTCGCAATCCGCAAACGGGCGAAACTATTCAGATTCCGGCCAAAACTACGCTTAAATTCCGTGTCAGCAAAGGCATGAAAGATACCGTAGTTCCCAAAAAGTAGCCGTTCGTCTCTTATTTTTTCAGGAACTTACGCAAAAGACGCCGCCCGTGAGCCGGAAAACGCGAATCCCTCGCGTATAACTCACTGGCGGTCTTTTGTTTAGGCGTCAGAGCGGAGGCTCGCTGTACGCCCCTACCGTCGGCGGCGCGCTTTACGTGTCTTCCCTTTTAGCTATCTCCTCCGGCGACCGAAAAAGGCTTTTCCAAGCCGCCCGCACACAGGCTTTGCTCCCCCTTCGGCTGGCCGGAGCGGAAACTTACCGATAGCATGTAAAGCTAATAATAATAGAACTTAGCCCTATAGCGAGTCGTCCGAACGGCTCGCTTCTGCTTATCAAATAGCGGACTAAATCGATGCGGAAAATTTCTCTGGATTTTTGGGGGAAGTTTGGTTAGAATGCCTCTTTTCCAAAGCCCCCCTGCGCTGGTCTGGGTGTAGCCAATATGTATAGGCGTGTGCGGGGCTGCGCGAAAATTCCGGAGAATGCAACGAAAACGCATCCCGGTTTTTGATAAACGCATCTAAAGTTTGCACTCGTAAATTAAAAGAGCCCCTTTCCGTTCAACGGAGGGTCGGAAACATAAGGAGCTGAGGTAAAGTGAATTTTACTATGACATCACCGCTTGCCGAGCGGCTGAAGACAATCGACCACATTCAGGCACGTCGCTACTCGAAACTGTCGGGTGCGCCTCTGGATATTGCGACGGAAGGAATCCTGCGCCACCTGCGCGCCTGCGATCGGATGGACGTTAACCCGGATGTCGCAGCCGTCCGTGAAATTATCGACGATGCCCTGAACGGTCGGCGCGTTTTCGCCGAAACCTTCAACGACGTGGCGGCCTGAGAGGCACGCACACCACTAACATACCAGAGCATTCCTCGCAAAGAGACCGCTCGGCCGCAAAGGCTCGCGGTCTCTTTTGCTGTCTGCATGTCAGAGAAGCACCGAGAGCACGTCTCGCATCTGCTTTCGGTCGCTCGAATCTTTTCTCGTCTCTGCAACGTGAGCGAATTTATCAGTCCGCCGCGTCAGCGTTGCGCATTATCCGGTAATGCATAATCGCCAGGAGGCTGAGTGCGTCGGTTATCTCCCCTCGAAGCGCCATGCGCAGGGCTTCGTCGAAGGCGACGCGGCGGACTTTCAATTGTTCTGTTCCTTCCGGTCGGTGCTCGCCCTGTTCGAGCCCTTCGGCGACGTACCAGATTGCCAGCTCATCCGTGACGGAATTTGAGAGATGCGCTTCTCCGAGCTTGCGCCAGTGGCGTGCGCGCAGGCCGGTCTCTTCTTCAAGCTCGCGCGCGGCGGCCTGCTGCGGGTCTTCCGTCTCGGCGCAGCCGCCTTCAGGAATCTCCCACGAATACTGTTCAAGCGGGTAGCGATACTGCCCGACGAGATAGATAAAATCCCCTTCGAGCGCGAGTATGCCGACAGCCCTGTTCCTGAAATGCACGACGCCGTAGATGCCCTCTTCGCCGTCGGGGCGAACCACTTGGTCTTCGCGTACACTAATCCAGGGATTTTCGTAGACCTCTCTCGTGGAGAGCGTCTGCCAGGGGTTCTCTCTCTCGTCGGATGTCATCTAAGCTCAGCCGCCTTCCCTCTCCTCATCTTCATCGACGTTGCGTATCTCGGCCTGCTCTTCGACGAGTGTAGGCTCGCCGCCCGCCGCTTGCGTGGAACGTTCGGCGCGCCGGAAAACTTCGAGCAGCGCGAGCGTAATGGCGACGACCACCGGCCCTAAGACGATGCCGAGCACGCCGAAGACCTGCAACCCCCCGAGCACGGAAAAGAAGATGAGCAGCTCGTGCAGGCGCGTCTTTTCGCCTATCAGCTTCGGGCGCAGGAAATTGTCCACCGAGCCGATGACGAGCGCGCCCCATACGACCAGGAGCAGTGCCTTGACCCAGTGACCCGAGACGGCCAGAAAAATCGCCGCCGGAACCCAGACGACGAACGAGCCCGCCATCGGAATCATCGAGAGAAACAGCATCACGACGCCCCACAGCAGAGGCGATGGCAGACCCAGAGCCCAGAAGGCCACGCCGCCGAGCAACCCCTGTATCATGGCGATGACGAGCACGCCGTAGACGCTCGCGCCGATAACGTCGCGCGTGCGGTTGAGAATCTCGCGTGAGTCTCTTTCGTCGAGCGGCAGCACGTCTGCGAGCGCGACGCGCATCCTGTCGCCGTCGCGGAAGAGGTAGTACATCGTGAAGATGACGAAGAAGACTTCGACGACGGCACCGACCAGCCCGCCGACGAAACCGAGAGTTCTATTGGCGAGGTTGCCGCCCATCGTTTTCAGGCGCTCGATGACGAACTGCTGCGACTGCGTGCGAAACTGCTCGACATCGACGTACTGGCCGAGCCATTGAAGAAATCTTCCGGTCAGCGGAGAGTTCGGGTCGAGCAGCGAGCCGATGCTCGCCTGTAGGTTCTGCGCCGCGTTGGAAATCTCTCTGACGACGGCGAGCGTGACGAGCGTGAGCGGAATGAGAATCGTCGCAATCACGAGCAGGCAGGAGAGAATCGCGCCGAGGCTCGGGCGTCCGGCCATCCGCGCCTCGATGCGCCTGTGAATGGGGAAGAAGACAATCACCAGCACGAGCGCCCACAAGAGCACTTCGATGAACGGTTGCAGCATCAACCAGCAGAGATAGAGCGCGATGAGCGTCGCCGCCAACAGCGCAATCCAGCGTACAAGCTTTTGCATCGTTTATCTCTCGAACGAAAATTTACGAACCGAGCGCCCGCCTTCGTCGGCGGACTTTAACACATCCCGCCCGGCTTTCATCTCTTCTTTA
The DNA here is from genome assembly GCA_036399175.1 of Pyrinomonadaceae bacterium. Classification (GTDB taxonomy): domain Bacteria; phylum Acidobacteriota; class Blastocatellia; order Pyrinomonadales; family Pyrinomonadaceae; genus DASWNP01. The sequence continues at coordinate 42,095 of DASWNP010000036.1, forward strand.
GCGCAGGCGCGAGAGATGCGCTCTCAGGCCACCCTCCGGTTGACGAAGACCGACCGGCGCATGCTAACATCCCGCCTGAAGCTTCGACCGAAGATATGCTCCCGTAGCTCAGTGGATAGAGCATCTGCCTTCTAAGCAGAGGGTCGCACGTTCGAGTCGTGCCGGGAGCAATTTCTTTCAAGCTTCGAGAGCCGCTTCGCGTGACGCTTGTCAGACCGAGACTCACCCGGTTACTTGTCCGTAGTCGATGTAGCGGTTATCAGCTCAGCGGGTTAGAGCGCAAGATTGTGGCTCTTGAGGCCGGAGGGTCGAGCCCCTCTAGCCGCCCTTTAATGTTCGTGGAAGAGGCGACCGATTGCGGGTCGCCTTTTTTGACATTTGAGGGGCGAGCCATTTATGCTGCATCTTCCGGTATCAACTGAAGTAGCGCGCCGCCTCCCCTGACCTGTTTGCCGGGTGCGCTTAAAGCATCCCCGATTCGGAATTTATAAGCCCTTGGTGCTTCCTTCTGCTGAAGTCAAAATTTCCCGGCTCGTTTCTAAAAGGAGTGGACGTATATGTCGTGCCTATCAGGTCAGAAAAACCTCTCTAAGACTCTGGTCACTCTTCTGTTTGTCATTCTCTCATCTGCGAGCATCGCTCGGGCGCAGGGTGGGCGCGCGAGCGGAGGCGGCGTCTCAGGCGTCGTGCGCGACACTTCGGGCGCAACCGTGCCGGAAGCTAAAGTTTGGATGGTCAATACTCAGCAGGCGGTGCTCAGGACGACGAAGACGGACGCGAGCGGTCGCTTCAGTTTCGAGGGCGTGCCCGCAGGGACATACGAGCTGAGAGTGAGCCGTGAAGACTTCGGCAATCAGCGCGTCTCGGCGCACGTCGTGCAGGGCGGCGTGGCGGAGGTGAACGTCGTGCTTGAGCCGAACCAGTTGTCGGAGAACGTGACGGTGACGGCTGAGGCTGGACAGGTGCAGGACAAAGAGCGCATCGCGCAGCAGGTCAACATCATTCCGGAAGAGGCGCTTCGGCTGCGTACGACGGCGGTGCTCGCGCAGGTGGCCGATGAAGAGGTCGGCCTGGCCTTGCAGCGCACGAGCCCGACTATCGGCGCAATCTTCGTGCGCGGGCTGACGGGCAAAAACGTCGCCACCTATATCGACGGCGTGCGCTACACGACCGCCGCCGGTCGAGGCGGCATCAATACGTTCTTCAATCTCAACGAGCCCAGTTCGTTGCGCGCCATCGAAGTTTTGCGCGGGCCGAACAGCGCGCAGTACGGGTCAGACTCTTTGGGCGGCACTATCAGCCTCGTCACGCGCGGCCCCGCCTACGGCGGACTCACGCCCGAGACGCACGGCGAATTCAACACCTTCTTCAACAGCGCAGACCTCTCCTTCGGCGGCAGCACGCTTTTGACCTACGGCTCAAGGCGCTTCGGACTGCTCCTGAACGCCGCCGCGCGGCGCGTCAACACCCTGCGCCCGGCCAATGGTCTAGACAGCCATTCTTCCATCACGCGTTTCCTCGGCCTACCTTCGGACATCCTCGGCACGCGCCTGACCGATACGGCCTTCACGCAGTACGGCGGAACGATTCGCATGAACTTCGCCCCGAGCCCCAACCAGCAGCTCGCCTTCTATTACCAGCGCGGCCAGCAGGACGGCGGCAAGCGTTACGACCAGACGCTCGGCGGCGACGGCAACCTCATCGCCGACCTGCGCAACCTGATGAACGATTTCTTCTACACGCGCTACACCAAGCAGGGCGTCGGCTTCTTCGACAACGCTTCGTTCACCTTCTCTTATAACAGCCAGCGCGAAGAGCGCGTCAATCAGGGCGGGCGCGGCAATCCCTTCGCAGGCATCACGCACCAGTACGAGCGCACGAACGTCTTCGGCGGAAGCTTCTATCTCGACAAACAACTCACCGCCCGGAACACTCTGCTCTTCGGCGGCGACCTTTACCACGAGCGCGTCAACGCTCCGGCTTACACGCTCAACCCCTTGACGGGCATCTCCACGCCTTCGCGCCCGCGCGTGCCCGACCAAGCGCGCTACATCTCTTCGGGCATCTTCTTGCAGGACGTTTGGGACGTGCTGCCGCAGAGGCTTCGCCTGAGCGGCGCGCTGCGCTATAACGTCGCTTCTTACCGCTCGCGCGCGGCCGACGCCGCAGTCGTCGCCGGTCGGCCACTATTTCCGGACGATAGTCTTCGGGTTGACGATTTTTCCGGCCGCTTCGGCGTCGTCGGCTCGCCCTTCAAAGATTTCAACGTCGCCTTCAACTACAGCCGGGGCTTTCGCGCGCCCAACATCACAGACCTCGGCACGCTGGGGCTGACCGGCGACGGCTTCGAGGTTGACCCCGCGACCGCCATCGCGCTTGGGGGAACAATCGGCGCGACCGCCGGACGCGACGCCGTCTCTACAGGGCTGCCCGTCGCGCAGCAACAATCTGAAATCAGCAACAACTTCGACCTCAGCTTCGGCTTCCGAAAGAGACGCTTCGACACGGAGCTAACGCTCTTTCTCATCGACATCAACCGTTCAATCGTCAAACAGGCGCTCATCCTTCCGCCCGGCGCGACGGGGCTCTTCCTCGGCGGCGAGCGAATCACCGAACAACTACCGAACGGCGTGGTCTTCGTTGGCCTGTCGTCAACGCCGGTGCTCGTGCGCGCCAACTACACCGATGCGAGGATTCGCGGCCTCGAATACGAGACTGAATTTCGACTGACGACGAATTGGACGTTCGCTGGAAATTTCACCTACATCCACGCCGAAGATAAAGAGACGGGTCTGCCGCCGAACATCGAAGGCGGAACGCCGCCGCCACTCGGTTTCCTGCGCCTGCGCTACCAGCCCGCCGGACACCGCTATTGGATTGAAGGCTATTCGACTCTCGCCCGTCCGCAAACTCGTCTCTCCTCGCTCGACCTCAGCGACCGTCGCACCGGCGCGACCCGCTCGCGCAACGACATACGCGACTTTTTCCGCAGGGGTGCGTGCATGCGCGGACTCGTCAACCCGGGCCCCGACCGCATCTGCGCCACAGGCGACGAGACTATCCTGATTCCCACCGGCGAGACGCTCGCGCAGTTGCAAAACCGAGTGCTCGGCTCAGCCGCGTCCGCGCCCCTCTTCCCTTACCTGCCCGGCTACGGCATCTTCAACGTGCGCGGCGGCTGGCGCATCAACGAGAACTCTGAAATCGACTTCGCCTTCGAGAACATCGGCGACAAAACCTATCGAGGGCCGAGTTGGGGCATCGACGGGCCGGGGCGCAGCGTTACGGCGCGCTACCGCTATAAATTCTGAAACCACACGCCCGTCGCCCGCTTCGCTCTCAAAAAAGAGCCGAAATTCTACGCCGCTCAGGCGATATATCCTTCGCCTGAGCGGTCAAATCGCCCCACCCATACCGCCCCGCCAAAACATCTTGCCCGTTTTGCCAGATTTTTTTGGTGCAGATGAGTGCCTGAGTGGTTGACTATTCCACACAAATAATCTAAACAGAGTTGTCAGGTAATCGCTTCGGGCATAATTCCCTGCCTGTTCCAAAATTGAACACCACGCGCTAATTTGATTGCAAGCAAGCCCCGGCGGCTTTTTCCTAGGCCGTCGATATAGATTTTTTGCGCCTTCCGAGACTTCCCGCAGCCACCAACGCTGGAACCGTCTACGAGTTAAACGCTCATCCGAATTTCAATGGAACACGTCCACACCTTCGCCCTTCCTCGGCTAAGTCTGTCTGAAAAAGGCGCTGTGTGTGTCGTTCCCCTCGTCTGGTTAATCCTTCAGGAGAATAAGAAATGAAACGTCGCAGTCAGTTCGTCGCACTGTGTCTGGTGCTCGCCCTCCTGGGCAGCGCCGTGCTGCCGCCGATGCGCGCGGCACAGGCACAGAAGCTTCCCCCAGATAGAAACGCCCATGATGATAGAACCTCACCAAATAATAGTGTTCAGGATAGAGTCGAGCCCGCCTCCCCTAAACAGCAGCCGCAGGACGCGCCCGGTCTCAGCGAAGTCGGTCGCCGACAGGTCGAGTCTTTGATTCAGGAGAAAGAGTCGCGCACCAAAGCTCAGGCCAAGCTCGACTCGCAGCTCATCTACGCGGCCAAGATGCATCGCGGAGAGCCGATTACGGATGCGGTCGAGCGCCTCGAAGTCGATGTCGCTATCGACGAGCAGGGCTACACGCTCGTCGACATCAAGACGGACGTGACCAAAGGCGTGCTCGCAGCCATCAAGGCGGCGGGCGGCAAGGTCATCTCTTCCTTCGCGCGCGACAAGGCGGTGCGCGCAAGCCTCCCCATTGAGTCGATTGAGACTATCGCGGCCTTGCCCGAAGTGAGATTTATCCGTCAGGCTGCCGAGCCCGTGCTCGATAAGATTGACCGCAACAGCAAGAATCAGGTGAGCGACGAAGTTATCGCTCCGACGGCTCAGCCCTCCGCCGCGACGCGAAGCGTAAACCCTACCTCCGTGCCCGGCCTGCGTCCGGGCTTCGCCGAGCGCGCACGCAACGTCGGCGAAAAGCTCTCGGTCGCGCTCGCCGTCAGAGCGACCGCCGCCGCAGCCGCGCAGCAGAACGACCCTGAGCCGGAAATCGGCTCGATCAATGCCGAAAGCGATACCACTCATCAGACGAGAACCGCGCGCAACTTCTACGGTCTCAACGGCAAGGGACTCAAAATCGGCATCCTCTCCGACAGCTTCAATTCCAGAGGCGAGTATGCGAGAGACATCGCCACCGGCGACCTGCCCGGCCCCGGCAACCCTTACGGCTACACGACGCCCGTGACGGTCGTGCAGGAGAGCGGCTCGTCCGACGAAGGCCGCGCGATGGCGCAGATTATTCACGACATCGTGCCCGGCGCGCAGCTCTTCTTCGCCACCGCCAACGGCGGCGAGGCCAACTTCGCCAACAACATCCGCATCCTGCGCAACACGCACGGCTGCGACATCATCACCGACGACGTGAACTACACGCTCGAATCGCCTCTGCACAAGAGCGAAGAGGTGAGCCGCGCCGTCGACGATGTCGTCGCCGCAGGCGCGCTCTACTTCGCTTCCGCCGGTAACGCGGGCAACTTAAACGACGGCACTTCGGGCGTCTGGGAAGGCGACTTCAGAGACGCCGGCATCGGCAACACGGGCGGCATTGTGACCAGCGTCGCGGGCGGCACGTGGCACGATTTCGACCCCGACGCGGGCATCGCCACGCAGAACCCGATTAACCGAACGACTAGCGCCGCGCGCCCGGCCACGCTCTTCTGGTCAGACCCGCAGGGACTTTCCACCAACGATTACGACCTCTACCTGATTAGCGGCACGCTCGACACGAACGGCGAGGGTCGCGTCGTCGCAGCTTCGACCACCGCTCAGACCGGCACGCAAGACCCGGTCGAGGCATTCAACGTCCCCGGCTCGTCCACCGCGCCCAGCGGACGCAGGATCGCCGTCTTTAAGAAAACGGCTGCCCTCGTCCGTTTCATCCACGTCAATCTCAACCGCAGCCGCTTCTCTCCAGGCGTAAACGGCGCTAACGCTCTACCGGCCTTCGCGACCAATGGGCAGTCCAACGGCCACGACGGCACCAGCGATGGCAATGCGACCGCCGCCACGCCCGCCCAAAACCCCGGTCCCTTCCCCGGCACGCACAACTCGACCAATCAGGTCGAAACCTTCAGCTCCGACGGTCTGCGTCGCATCTTCTACAAGTACGACAACACGCCCTACACGCCGCTCGATTTGACCTCGACCGGCGGCACTGTCTTACAGAAACCGAACCTGACGGCAGCCGACGGCGTTAACACGACCGTCCCCGGCTTCCAGCCCTTCTTCGGCACGTCAGCCGCCGCGCCGACCGCCGCCGCCATCTCCGGGCTCATCAAGGCGTCGAACCCGTCTCTGACTCCCGCGCAGATTCTCTCGGCGCTCAACAGCACGGCCATCGACATCGAAGCGCCGGGCATCGACCGCGATTCGGGAACCGGCATCATCATGCCCTACCCGGCCTTGCAGAGTCTCAACACGCCGCCGGGCGCGACCGTCGAGGCGGGCACTCCGACCATCACGGTCACGAGCGGCTGCGACACGGCGCTCAACCCCGGCGAGACCGGCACGATTACCGTACCTTTGAACAACCTCGGCGGCGCAGCCGCGACCGGCGTCAACGCGACCGTCACCTCTTCGTCGCCCGGCGTCACCATGACGCAGAGCACTTCGCCCTATCCGGATATTCCGTCGGGCGGCTCTGCCAGCAACACGAGGCCGTTCACCTTCAAGCTTGCGAACGACATGGCCTGCGGGCAGACCCTCAACTTCTCGATAACCATCACTTTCACGGGCGGACAGGCCAGCCCCATCAGCTTCCCCATCACCGTTCAGGTGGCGGGCACGCCCAGCAACACGGCGAGCACCTTCAGCTATTCGGGCTCACCCGTCACGATTCCCGACAACAACTCTACGGGTGTCAACATCCCCGTCACCGTCAGCGGCTTCAGCGGTGCGGTCAGCGACCTGAACTTCAAGTTCGGCGGCAGCTCCTGCAACACGGCTGACTCGGCGACGACCAACGGCGTCAACCACGTCTTCGTCGGCGACCTCGTCTTCAAGTTGACTTCGCCCTCCGGCAAGACCGTCACCATCATCAGTCAGGCCGGCGGCGCAGGCAATTCCGGCAACCACTTCTGCAACACCGTGCTTGACGACGACACGGCCAACGGCTCGATACAATCCGTCACGGCGGGCACGAACCTCAACACCGGCACGTTCAAACCGGCCAGCCCGCTCTCGGCCTTCGACGGCGAGAACCCGAACGGCACGTGGATTCTGAACGCTTCGGACATTGGTGCGACCGACGTGGGCAACGTCACCGCCTTCTCGCTCGACATCGCGGGCTTCGACTGCCCGACGCCGCCCGCCGCCATCACCATTAGCGGTCGCGTCGCCGACGCTCAGAACAACGGCATCAGCGACGTTGTACTAACGCTGTCCGGCAGCGAGGATATGGCGACAATCACCGATGCCAACGGCAACTACTTCTTCTCGCTGGCAACCTGCGGCGGCACCTACACCGTCACGCCCTCGAAGGATGGCTACACGTTCAACCCGCCCAACCGCACCTTCGTCGCTGCTTCAACGCCCCAGACCGGCGACTTCGTCGGCACGAACACCATCACGCCGACGACGTTGACGAACGGGCAGGTCTTAATCAGCGAGTTCCGCCTGCGCGGTCTCGCCGGAGCAGAGGACGAGTTCATAGAGATTTACAACAACACGGATTCGCAGATTACCGTCGGCAGCAGCGACGGCTCGACCGGCGGCTGGCTGCTCGCCGTGCTCACCGCGAGCGGCACCTCTGCGATACCCCTCTACACCATCCCGAACGGCACGAAGATTCCGGCGCGCGGCCATTACCTGATAGCCAACACGAACGGCTACACCCTCGACGGCTACGCTAAGGCCGATGCCTACTACAGCTTCGATATTCCCGACAATACCGGCATCGCCCTCTTCAGGTCGGGCACAACCGGCGGCACGACCTTCGACGCCGTCGGCTTCACGACCCCGCCTCCCGGGTTCGCCGACACCTACCGCGAGGGCGGAGGCATGACTCCCGTCGGCACGACCGATGGGCAGTACACCTTCTACCGCGACCTGACGAGCGGGCGTCCGAAGGACACCAACAACAACCAGAACGACTTCTACTTCGTTTCGACGAACGCAGGAGTTTACGGCGGGAGACAGTCGGGTCTCGGCGCGCCGGGGCCGGAGAACACTTTGAGCCCCATCAACATGACGGGCTCGATTCCGGGCTACGTCATCGACCGCACGAAGGGCTCGACCGTCGCGCCCAACCGCGTCAGGAGCACCACTCCTTACAACGACACGCTGACGCCGACCACCGTCGGCGGCCCGTACCCGCTCACGCTCAGCGTCCGCCGTCGCTACGTCAACGCGACGGGCACGCCCGTCTCGCGCCTGCGCTTCCGCATCGTGGACATCACGAGCTTCGGCTCGCCCGCCGGTACGGCAGACCTCCGCGCGTTGACCTCGCCCAACATCACCGTCACGACCAGCGACAGCGAGGTTTGCGCCAACGACCCTTCGGCCAACCAGAATACGCCGCCCTGCGACGTGTCTGTGAAAGGTCTGACGCTTGAGCAGCCGCCCACCCAGGCGATGGGCGGAGCCTTCAACTCCACCCTCGCAGCCGGAACTATCTCGACGGGCTCGCCTCTCCAGCACGGGCAGGCCATCAACGTCAACTTCCTGCTCGGAGGCCGACAGAGCGGCTCTTTCCGCTTCTTCATCATCCTTGAGGCGCTGCCCTAAGGCGGCGCTTCTCTGAGCGGTCTCGAAAGAGACTTTCCGACAGTCAAACGACTGAGCCTCTAAGGCCAACTTTTGAGGCTCAATCTTAAACAGCGAGGGCGCATTCAACTTGATTTGAATGCGCCCTCGTTTTCTGACGTGAATTTTCTGGAAGTAATTCCGGTTTGATGTTAGGCTCGAAATGTGTCCGGCCTTGAGGCCAGGGCGGTCGCCCCGAAGGCCGGACATGCCCCATAGCAGTTCTGCTTTTTGCCCCTGACATAAAGAATAGCGATTTTAAGGATCAGAGGTTCCCCCTTCGATGTCCGGTTTTAATTTCTGCCCGAACTGCGGGCACAAGCTACAGCCGCAATTCGCCGTCTGCCCGAACTGCGGCACGCGCCTCAACCGCAACGAGCAGCCTCAGCCCTCGCCGCAAGCCTCGCCGACGCCTCCAACGCCGCCTCCTCCTCCGCAGTTTTCCATGCCGCCTCGCCCGACGCCGAGTCCGACACTGAATCCGACACTGAATCCGACACTGAATGCTCCGCAGCCTCAGCCTGCTCGGCCTCTAGCCACGCCGCCGCAGCCTGAAGGGTACAGGCAGCCTTACCAGTGGATGGACACGGGCGAAGCCCCGAAGCCGGTCGTCCCGCTCTCACAAACGCAGGCTTACCAGCCACCCGTCGCTCAGGCGAACTTCTTTCCGTGTCCCGATTGCGGTCGAGCAGTTCCGCGCGCGGCGATGGCGTGTCCGAACTGCGGGCGCAGGTTTTCGCCGACGTCGCAGCCGCAAATGTCTCAACCGACCCAAGCCTCTTCGAGCCCCGTGCCGAACTGGGTCGGCGTTCTTCTCATCGCGCTTCTGGTCGCAACCCTCGTGCTCTACTTCTGCTGAAAGAGTGATGAAGTTTCAGTATCTACGAGACAAAGCTTTCCTCGCCGGTTGGCTCCTCTACGGCCTCAACCGTTGGGCGCTGAAGCCGCGCCTGCACGCTTCCGAAACCTTCTTTCGCGGCCATTTCAACGACCTCCTGCTCATCCCCTGCGTGCTGCCGCCGCTCCTCCTGCTTCATCGCAAGCTCGCTTTGCGGGCGTCGGACGCGCCGCCGAGCGCGCGCGAAATCGCGCTGCATCTCCTCGTCTGGTCAATCTATTTCGAGCTGCTCGGGCCCCTTCTTCTCAAGAGCGCGACCGGCGACCTGCGAGATGTGCTCGCCTACTCGACGGGCGGCATCCTCTGCTGGGCTATCTGGAATCGACCAAAGGCGGCGAAGCCTTTTCTCTCCGCAGGCTTCGTCAAACTCTCAACCGACAAACTCCACCACCCCTGAATGGAACAAACGATGAAAACTTCGACCCGATTCATTTTCGTCTTTGCCCTAATCCTCCTCATTTCCGCTTCGACCCAGGTGTCGGCTCAGAAGAAACTCTGCGCCGCCGCGCCGCCGTCTCCCTACAAACATAACGGCACCATCGTCACCAGCTTCGACACCGCCACACGCGGCATGCGTACCACCCTGACGCATCCGCGCATCATCAACGCGGGCGGCGAAGCCTTCTACCTGACCGCCTCCTTCCTGCATCGAAAAGCCGACCGCCCCGCTCCCCTCGCCGTCGAGATAGCATTTATCTCAGCCGCCAAGTCTCCCAAACACAGAGACTCGCATAACCTCGTCTTTCTCGCCGACGGTAGACCCTTCCCGCTCGTCGTTCCCGCGCAGTACCAGACCGCGAAGGCCGAGCGCGGACAGACCCTCGAAGCCACGAAAGTCACCGTCCCCTTCGACTCTCTGCTCAATCTCCTGCGCGCCGGTCGCGTCGCCACGCGCATCGGCCAGACCGAGCTTGAGCTAACCCAAAACCACCTCGAAGCCCTCCGCGAGCTAGCCAGCCTGATAGCTCCATCGCCCAGCAAGTGGGCGACGAACTAAAGAAGGCAAAAGGGCAAAAGGAAAAGGCAAAAGTGAAACGGCTCTACTGCCGCTCACTTTTGCCTTTTCCGTTTTTCTACCTTTGCCCTTTGCCTTTTTCCTTATCTTGTAATCGTCACTAAGTCAGGCTCAAGTTTGTTTGTGTTTGCGCCTTCGGCGATGAGCTTTTCCGTCTCGGCGACGAAGGCTTCGACGATGTCTTCGCCCGCCACCTTTCGCATCGGCACGCCGTTCTTATAAATCATCCCGACGCCGCGCCCGAACGTGACTCCGAGGTCGGAATCGTGCGCCTCGCCGGGCCCGTTGACAGCGCAGCCCATAATCGAGAGATGAAGCGGCTCTTCGACGTGCGCCAGCCGCCGCTCTATCTCGGTGACGATGCCCATGAAGTTGTCCACATCGAGCCGCCCACAGGTCGGGCAGGCGACAACCGTCACGCCGCGTTTTCGCAGCTCAAGCGATTTGAGAATCTCCCAGGCGACTCGAACCTCTTCCTGCGGCTCGGCGGCCAGCGAGACGCGAATCGTATCGCCGATGCCTTCGTGCAGAAGAATGCCTAAGCCGATGGCCGACTTGATAGAGCCGCTGAAGCCCGAGCCCGCCTCGGTGACGCCGAGATGCAGAGGGTAGTCAACCTTCTCTGCGAGCAGGCGGTAAGCCGCGACCGTGCGATGCACGTCCGAAGCCTTGAGCGAGACGACGATGTCCTGAAAGTTGAGGTCTTCGAGAATGCGTATGTGCCTGAGCGCCGACTCGACCATCGCTTCGGGCGTGGCCGTGCCGTAGCGTGCGAGCAAATCTTTTTCGAGCGAGCCGCCGTTGACGCCGATGCGGATGGGAACGCCCTGCGCCTGCGCCGCGCGCGTCACTTCGCGCACGCGCTCGACCGCTCCGATGTTGCCCGGATTCAGACGCAGCTTGTCTATCCCTGCGTCGAGCGCCATCAGGGCGAGCCTGTAATGAAAGTGTATGTCGGCGACGAGCGGCACGTCGGGCACGCGCTTGCGTATCTCTTTAAGGGCGACCGCCGCCTCCTTGTCCGGCACGGCGACGCGGACAATCTCGCACCCGGCGCGCATCATTTCTTCAATCTGCCCGACCGTCGCTTCAACGTCGGTCGTGTCGGTCTTCGTCATCGACTGCACCGCCACCGGCGCACCGCCCCCGATTTGAACACGCCCGACGCGAATCGCTCTCGTCTCTCTCATAAGATTAGTCTGGAGTCTGGAGTCTGGAGTCTGAAGTCTGAAGTCAAAGACGAGTTCTTTTGTTTTGACTCCAGACTTCAGACTCCAGACTCCAGACTTATTTCTGCGGGGCTGTGGCCTCCGGCTGGCTGTTCGAGTTTCTCCAGCCCGAGGCGGTCTTGGTGATGTCGTTGATGATGACGAAGCCCATCAGGAGCAGGAGGAAGACGAAGCCGACCTGCTGGATGCGCTCGCGCACCGTCGTCGAAAGCTTGACGCCGACCCACGCCAGCGCGCCTTCGACGAAGAGCATGAAAATCATGCCGCCATCCAGGACGGGGATGGGCAGCAGGTTGAAGATGCCGAGGTTGAGACTGAGGAAGGCGAGCATGCCGAAGACGCCGCTCCATCCGGCTTCGTTGGCAGCCTGCGAAGAGGCTTTAGCGATACCAATCGGGCCCGAGAAGGTGTCGCGCGCCGAGCGCTTGCCGCTGAAAACCTGTCCGAGCGCCTTGCCTGTCAAACGCAGAATCTCGATGTTCAAATCAACGGCGTAACGAGCGGCCGTCAGCAAGCCGACTCGCTCAACCGGCGGCGGAACGAATGCGATGCCGACCCTTCCTTCAGGAAGCCTGTTCTCTCCCGTCGATAATTCCTGACGCACGCCGTCGCGCTCGATGGTGAAGCGTATCGCGCCCTTGTTCTCCTGTATGTATTGCGAGATATGATCGCTGTTGCGCGCGGGTTGACCCCCGATGGCGACAATACGGTCGTTCGCCTTGAACCCGGCTGCCGCCGCCGGACTTCCCTCGCTCACTTCTCTGACGATGGCGGGATTGCTGCCCAAGTCAGGCAGCAGTCCGAGGTCGCCGAAGGCTTCGCCGTTTCGCGTGCGACGCACGGGCTTGACCGTCGTAGAGATGCGCTGACCGTTGCGCTCGACCGTGATGGGCAGAGCCTGTTCGGGCGCAAGCATGGCGTCGCCTTCGATGTAGCGCCACGTCGGGTCTTCCTTGCCGTTGAAGGAGATGATGCGGTCGCCTGCTTTGAGTCCGGCCTGGTCTGCCGCGCCGCCCTGCTCGACGCGGCTCACGATCGGCGTCGGCGTTCCCGGCACGCCGACCGTCATTGCGCCGACGAGCGGAATCAAAAGCGCCGTCAGGATGTTCATGACAGGCCCGGCGATGCCGACCAGAAACTTCTGCCAGCGCGGGCGCAAATCGAAACGCTCCTTCAAAGGGATGTCCGTCCCGCTTCCCTCTTCCAGTCCGGCGTTCGACTCGTCGCCGCCCAGCTTCACGTAGCCGCCGAGCGGAATCAAACTCAGACGATAGTCGGTTGTGCCCCAGCGTCGTCCCCAGATGCGTTTGCCAAATCCGACCGAGAAGGTCTCGACGCGTATGCCGAGCAGCTTGGCGACGATGAAATGGCCGAACTCGTGGATGACGACAGCCGCGCCGAGAATGAAAATGAAGGCCAGTATTCCTATTAAATGACTCATCTGCGTCCCGTCTCTCGAACTAATCTCCCAAATGTTTCCCCGCCCGTCTCAAAGGCTTGGAAGCGCGCCCCTCAAACGTGGTTGTATCCGAGTTTAAGGTCTCGAAGCCGACACGTCAAACGAAGGAAAAGCTAATCATGCTGTTTCACAGCTTTCACACTTTGTTTCATCGGTGAAATAAGTTCTTGCACACGCAACCCCATTGTGTTATACCTCTGCGCCATCAGTCTTCGGCCTCGCCCTTGAAACCTACGATTCAGAAGGAGTTTTGCGAATATGCTGAGAAGCATTCTGGCAGTGATTGCGGGCAGCGTCGTCTGGATGGTGACGGCGCTTGGGACGGATGCGATTTTGATGAGCCTGTGGCCGCAGGCGTACAGCGCAGGCGGGAGGGTTGAGAGCGTGCCGCTCCTGCTCTTTACGATGTTCTACGCGGTTCTCTTCGGCGTGCTCGCCGGATACGTGACAGCCGTCATTGCGCGCCGCGCCGAAGTCAAACACGCGCTCGCCCTCGGCATTCTCCAACTGCTGATGGGCATCGTCGCGACGATAAACTTCTGGGACACCGCGCCCGCCTGGTATCACCTCATCTTCCTCGCGCTGGTGACTCCATCCAACCTGCTCGGAGGCTGGCTGCGCGCCAACCGCCGACGCAAACTCGGAGCAGGCGCGGTCGCCGCCCACTAAAACAAGTGATGCGCTCGGTGCTCGCCGAAACAAAGATGAGCCTGGATTAACGACTCGGCGCGGGCTCTTCTGTGGCCGCTCTCGACGCCTCGCCTTCCACTTTCAGGTCGAGGCGCGAGAGTTCCTCCTGCGCGGCGCGGCGCGCCCAGGCGTCGGTCTCAAGCACTATGCGTAGGTCTTCGACCGCGTGCGGCTCGTGCAGGTTCATCACGTTTTCGATGAGGCGCGGGATGTCCGTGAGGCGTATACGAGCGTCGAGGAAGGCGCTGACGGCCTCTTCGTTGGCGGCATTCATAACCGCCGGAAGAGTTCCGCCCGCGCGCAGGGCTCGATAGGCGAGCGCGAGGCAGGGGAAACGCTCCGTGTCGGGGGCTTCAAAATGGAGCGCGGTGAGCTTGGTTAAATCGAGCGGCGGAAGTTGGCAGGCGCGGCGTTCCGGATAGGTGAGAGCGTACTGGATGGCGTGGCGCATGTCTGTGACGCCCATCTGCGCGATGACCGAGCCATCGACCAGTTCTATCATCGAATGCACGACCGACTCGGGATGCACGACGACATCTATCTCGTCGGCCTCGAAGCCGAAGAGCCAGTGAGCCTCGATGACTTCGAGCCCCTTGTTCATCAGCGTCGCGCAGTCAATCGTGATTTTCGCGCCCATGCTCCAGGTCGGGTGCTGCATCGCTTCCTCGACGCTCGCTTGCTCCATCTCACGCACGGTCGAGTTGCGAAAGGGGCCGCCCGAGGCGGTCAGCACGAGGCGTCTGACCTCTTCGCGTTTTTCGCCGCGCAGGCATTGATGCAGCGCGTTGTGCTCGGAATCGACCGGCAGAAGCTCAGCGCCCGAACGCTCCGCCGCGCGTTTCATCAACGCGCCCGCCATCACCAAAGTCTCTTTGTTGGCGAGCGCGACGCGCTTGCCCGCTTCGAGCGCACGCAGCGTCGGCACGAAGCCGACCGCGCCGACCGTCGCACTCACGACGCAATCCGCCCCGGCGTGCGTCGCAACCTCGACGAGCCCCGCCTCGCCGACGCGAACCTGCGGGGCTTTGACTATGCCTCGACGCGCAAGCTCCGCGCGCAATTCCTCTACGCAAGCATCCGTCTCGACGGCGACCAGCTCCGGACTGTGGCGCTCGACCTGCTCGGCCAGCCTCTCGACGTTTCGACCAGCGCCGAGCGCGACCACTCGAAAACAATCGCCGAAGGACTCCAACACGCGCAGAGTGTTACAACCGATAGAGCCCGTCGAGCCCAGAATAGAGATACCCCTCACGCTCATTCTATGATTTCACCATCGCTTCCCCTCGGCTGACGCCTCCCGATTCGGCGCATCTCTGTTCTGAGCGGCGGGCATTGGCTCATTCGTCTCGGCTTCTTCCGCGCCGGTCTGCTCCGGCACGTCGAAGGCGTCGAACAACTCGACCGTGCGCCCCGCTTCGTTCCTGTAAGAAGCGCGCGTGACGTGCCACGCGCGCCCGTGCCTGTAGATTAAATCGACGCTCGCGTCCGCGTCGCGGCGCGCACCTCTGACTTTCAGTTGAAGCGTCGCGCTGCCGTCGGCGCGCTCGTCGTTGATAGTCCCGCTCGCAAAGAGCCCGAAGCCCCGAACCTCGCCGATGTCTTCGCGCAGCTTCTCGTTTCGACGCAGAAAGTCTTTGGCCGTCTGTGCCGCCTCGCTGCCGCCAATCGTGTACAGAACCGCGCCGGCAATCGCGCCGACAAAGAGCGCCACGAAGAGGACGACTCCCGCCAGCGCGCCGCCCACAAACAGCAGACACCTGCGCGTCGTCATCCCCTTTCAACTTTCGACCCGGATGTTCATACCGAAAAATACAGGCGTGCGAAATAGTAGATGAGCGGCGCGTTGAAGAGCAAGCTATCGAGGCGGTCGAGGAAACCGCCGTGTCCGGGCAGGAAGCTCGCGGCGTCCTTCGCGTCGGCGCTGCGCTTGAGCGCGCTCTCCGTCAAATCTCCCACCACGCCGAGCACGTTCATCACCGCCGCCAAAGGCAGCGCCGCCCGCAGGCTCAACTCTGGGAAGAACCAGTAATGCGCTGCGACAGCCATCAGCAGACTCGCAAGCATCCCGCCGACTGCGCCCTCCCAGGTCTTGCCCGGACTGATATTCGGCGCGAGCTTATGACGACCGACTGCGCGCCCCGTGTAATAAGCTCCCGTATCCGAGCCCATCAAGACGAGGAAGAAGAAGCCGAGCAGGTCGGTCGAGAGCCCCGGACGCTCCGCGAACCCCATTCTCAGCGCGACAAGATGACCGCCGAGCAGCACGACGTAAAGCACGCCGAGCACGGTCGAGCCCGAAGACTGAATCATCTTCTCGAAGGGAGCGCCGCGCAGCATCTCTGCGACGAGCGTCGCAATCGTCAGGGCGGGCAGGATGAGCAGCAGGTAATCGAGCTGATTGAAATAGAAGGCCGCGAGCAGCGCCGACGCTCCGGCGTAGCCCACTACCACGTCGGGCTTCGCCCCTCGCCTGCGCGCGAGGAACCAGAACTCGTAGAGCCCCAGAACGGTCGCCGCTACGGCCAGCAGGACGAAGACGAAATGAAGCGGAGGATAAACAATCGACGCGATGAGAACGGGAAGCGCAACGGCGGCTGTGGCGAGTCGTTTCATATTCAGCTATCAGCAGTCAGCAGTCAGCAATCAGCTTTCAGCTCTCTTTGGTTTGGCTGACGGCTGATTGCTGATTGCTGACTGCTATTTCGCATTGGCGACGAGTTGCAGGCCGCCGAAGCGCCGGTCGCGTCGCTGGTAATCGACGACGGCTTCGAGCAGGTGGACGCGCCGGAAATCAGGCCAGAGAGTTTCGGTGACGTAAATCTCGCTGTAGGCGGCCTGCCACAGCAGAAAGTTTGAGATGCGCAGCTCGCCGCTGGTACGCACGAGCAAATCCAGCTCGGGCAATCCGTGCGTGTAAAGCTCGCGCCCGATGGCCTCTTCGGTCAGCTCGTCGGCTCTGCGTCCTTCGGCCAGCAGTCTACGCACGGCGGCGTTGGCCGCATCGACAATCTCTGCGCGCCCGCCGTAGTTGAGCGCGACGTTCAAGACCATGCCTCGATTCTTCGCCGTCCGCTCCGAAGCTCTCTCCAGCTCGCGCTGGACGCTCTCGGCCAGAGCGTTCGTCCGACCGATGGCCTGAAAGCGAATGTTCTGGCGGTCTATCTCGTCAAGCTCAAGGCGCAGGTAGCGTTTGAGCATACGCATCAGCGCATCGACTTCAAGACGCGGGCGCTTCCAATTCTCGGTCGAGAAGGCATAGAGCGTGAGCGCGCCCAAGCCCAAACGCGCGCCCGTATCGACGGCGGCTCTGACCGCTTCCACTCCCGCGCGATGCCCGGCGATGCGCGGCTGGCTACGTTGCGCCGCCCAACGCCCGTTACCGTCCATAATAATGGCGACGTGTCGCGGCAGACGCTCCCACACCACGCGCGCCAGCAACGCCTCGTCGCGCGAGCCCTTCTCCAACACCTCCGCAAAATCCGACAGCATCCCGCCCGTCATCCCTCAATCACGATTTATCTCAAAACGCTTTTCATCAGACGCGAATCTTAACTGGTAAATGGTAAATCGTAAATCGTAAATAGTTAAAGACAGGTTTTCACCATTTACCATTTACTATTCACCATTTACCAGTAATCCACTTTGACGAGGGTGAGGCCGCGAGCCGGGGCGGTGGCGGCGGAGAGCGTGCGGTCGCGTGTCTGGAGGGCGCGCGTGATGCGCGCGGCGTCGATTTCGCCGCGACCGGCGGCGAGGAGCGTCCCGGCGATGGAGCGCACCATGTAGCGGAGGAACCCGTCGGCGCTGATGCGGATTTCGACGAGGCGTCCCTGTCCTCGCTCGTCGAAGCGCTCGTCGATTTCCAGCCCGGTCACGCGCCGCACGCGCGTCTCCACGTCTGCCTGCGCGCAGGAGAAGGCCGTCCAGTCGTGTTCGCCGATAAACAGTGAGGCAAGCTCGCGCATCTTGCTCGTGTCGAGCGGGCGAGCATCGTGATGGGCGTAGCGCGCCCAGAAGGGCGACATGAAACGCGCCTGAAAGATTCGGTAGCAATAGGTCTTGCCACGCGCCGAAAAGCGCGCATGAAAATCATCGTCGGCGACATCTGCATTAATCACACGCACGTCGCGCCCTACGTTGCTGTTCACGGCGTCGCGCAGCTTCTCCGGCGTTATCTCACGACTCAGACGCACGCTCGCCACCTGTCCCTCCGCGTGCACGCCCGCGTCCGTCCGCCCCGCGCCGTGCAGCACGACCTCGCGCCCCTCTATCAAAGACAGCGCGCCCGCCACCTCGCCCTGCACCGTACGCTGTCCCCCCGGCTGCACCTGCCAGCCGTGAAACTCCGTCCCGTCGTACTGAAGCGTCAACTTAAAATTCATAAAACTACAGTGATGAGTGACAAGTGACGAGTGACGAGCAAGACAAGAAAAGACGTAAATCGTGAATCGTAAATCGTAAATAGTTGAAGACAGGTTTTAACTATTCACGATTTACGATTCACGATTCACTAGGTTTTACTCGTCACTCGTCACTTGTCACTGCTTTTCTGCTTCCCGGCTTGACGGCCTGTTCGCCGCGAGCGCAGGCGGGGCAGGCGGAGGGCGCGAGGGCTGGCACGTCGAGCGTGGCGAGGGCGACGCGCGGGACGCCGACATCGGCGCGACCGCCGGAACGGTCGATGATGGAAGCTGCGCCGACGACGCGTGCGCCTGCGGCGAGCACGGCTTCGATGGTCTCGCGCGTCGAGCCGCCCGTTGTGATGACATCTTCGACGACGAGGACGGATTCTCCGGCGCGCACGGCGAAGCCTCGGCGCAGAGTCATGCGTCCCTCTTCGCGTTCAGTCCAGAGCGAGCGCACGCCGAGCGCGCGTGCGACTTCATAGCCGATGACGATGCCGCCGATGGCCGGTGCGACGACTGTCGTCACATGCTGCTGGCGGAAACGCTCGGCCAGCGCCTGCCCGAACGCCTCGGCCTCGTGCGGATACTGAAGCACGAGCGCGCATTGCAGGTAGCTGGCGCTGTGCAGGCCGCTCGACAAAACGAAATGGCCTTCGAGCAGCGCGCCCGTCCGTCTGAATCTCTCGATGACCTCTTCGGAGCGCATCTGTCGTGAATCCTCTTTCATCCGGCTCGCGTCTGGCCGGGCGCGTGCTACAATGCCCGCCGATGCAGGCCACCTTCCGCAACCTCGTCAGCGATTCGATTCTCTTGCAGGAGACCATTGAGCTACTGCGCCGTCGGCAGGGACGCACGCCTGCGACTGAGGTTGCCGACGCGATTCTCGAACTCCCCGGCCTCGACCCGCCGACCGCCGCCCTGCTCGTCTCCGAGCTGATTGACGACGACTGGCGTCTGCGCCTCAACGAGACGCACGAAGTCGAGCTTCTGTGTGAAGACGACGAATGTCGCCCGCTCTCGGAGAGCGATTACATCGTCTTCGACGTGGAGACGACAGGGCCGAAGACGCCGCCCTGCCGCATCATGGAAATCGGAGCTTACCGCGTGAGCGGCGGGAGTATCGTCGCCGAGTTCAAGACGCTGGTCAACCCGCAGATGCCGATTCCACCCTTCATCGCTCAACTGACCGGCATCGACGACGAGATGGTGAGGCGCGCGCCGCTCTTCGAGGAAGTGGTCGCCGACTGGCTCGGCTTCGTCGATTCAGCCGTTCTCGTCGCGCACAACGCCGCCTTCGACGTGCGCTTTATCAATCACGAGATAGCGCGCGTCTATCCGGGACGACGGCTCGTGAATCCATATCTTTGCACCGTCTCGCTCTCGCGCCGCGTCATGCCCGAACTCAATAACCATCGGCTTCACACTCTGGCCGAGCACTTCTCCGTTCCCTTCCGCCAGCGTCACCGCGCGCCCCTCGACGCACGCGCCACCGCCGAAGTCTTCCTCGGCATCCTCGAAATCCTCGACCGCAACGGCGTCCGCGACCTCGCCGGAGCAAGACGGTTCAAATCAGAGGTCAGAGGCCGGAGGTCGGAGGTCAGTTAAAAAACAGGGACGAGCGTTTGAGTTGTCTGCGAGTCTCGCTCCTGAAACTCGCTCCGAATCTGCCGGCGAGCGTTCCTGCATCTACTGTCTGACAACTGAAAACTCAGGCTTCCGATTTGCTGTCCGCCTGCTGGCCTCCGGCCTCTGACATCTGACTCTCCGCCTCCAGCTTCTGACCTCTGACCTCTGACCTCCGACCTCTTCTCTTCAATAGATTTCGCACGACGAAGAAGATGACGATGAGGGCGGCGAGGCCGAGGCCGATGGCCGGATAGTAGCGCGCGAGAATCTCTCCGGCGTGCTGGCCGTAGCGCGCGGCGAGGTAGCCTTCGAGGAGGAAACGGAAGGCTCGCCCCGAGGCGACGGCGACGATGAAGCGCAGGATGCTTAAGCGAAACACTCCCGCCGTGACGACGAAGAGCTTGAAAGGAAAGGGCGGCGGCAGCACCGAGGCGACGAGCACGGAGAGCACGTCGTAGCGGTCAACCAGTTCTTTGACGCGCGCCTGCTTGCGCTCTGAAAACTTTTCGAGCGCGCGGCGTCCGGCGCGACGCGAGATGTAGTAGAGGATGACGCAGCCGATGGTCGAGCCGAGAGTGGCCGCCGCCGCGTAGACGGGCATACGCGAGGGCTGCGCCGCCGAGAGCAGAAGCATGACGGCGTCGGCTCCGCCGGGCAGAGGCACGAGCGCCGAGTCGAGGAGCGCGATGGCGAAGAGTCCGAAAGCGCCGAACGTGACGAGATACTGGGAGACCGCTTCGAGGCCGTTACTGATTTTCCGAAAAAACCATTTCACAATCTATCCGGCTTTCCTTTCGCCAAACCTCGCGGCCAGGTCTTAAATCTCACCGTCAGCCCACGCGCAACGGGTCGCAGCTCGGATGCTTCCCGGTGCACGACGTTCGACTCAGGAAGCGGTCGGAGAGGTCTCTTCGTCCGCTCTACTCTTTGTCTCACCCGCCTCTGCGACGGCAGCCGTCGAGTCTTCAAGGCCGCCTTGAGCTTTCGTCCTGTTACGTTTAATGAACAGGTAAACCACCACGCCGATAATGCAGAGAGCGGCGACGACGCTCATCATCATCAGTCCGTTATCTTTGAGAAAGAGGACGACCCGCTTGCCGTAGAAGACGGCGAGCGTGCCTTCGATGAAGTAGCGCACGCTGCGCGCCAGCATTATCGTCATCATAAAACGCCAGCGCGGATATTCGAGCGCCCCGGCGGTGGCGACGAAAATCTTGAAGGGCATCGGCGGCGGCAAAAGCGCCGGAATCGCCAGCGCGAGAAATCCGAAGCGCGCATAGGCTCGCTCGACGCGCTCGATGTGCTCGGCGCGAAAACGCCTGCGCATCACGGCCTGCCCGCCGCGCCGCATAATCGTGTAGAGCAGCATGCAGCCGATAACCGACCCGGCGGCGGCGAAGAGAGGAAAATAGAAGGCCGCCTTCGGGTCGCTGTAGCAGCGCGCGACGACGAGGTAATCGTTAATCTCCGGCAGGCTCAGCAGCGAAGAATCGAGCGCGCCGATGAAGACCATCGCTGGCCCCGCGTAATAAATCGGCACGCTCACGATGAACTGCTGTAGCCACTCGGCGGTGGCGCGTAACCAGTCGAACATAATCAGTGAATAGTAAATCGTAAATCGTCAATAGTGAAAGACGGCTCTTATCTATTCACGATTGACGATTCACGATTTACTGTTTTTATTTGACTGGCGCAAAGACGGTGGGGGTGTCGTAGGTGACGCCGAAGGTGACGCCGGAGCGGGGGCTGAACTCGCTCAGACCGGCGATGCCTGCGAAGTCGAAGCGCAGGCCGGAGGCTTTGACCTGAAGGCCGAGGCGCGCTTCGGAGCGGGCTTCGGTGCCGAGCGGGGCGCGTCCGCGCCGCGTGTTGGCGCGACCCTGGATTTCGCCCGCGAGGTTAATCTGCTGGTTGAGTCGAAGGATGCCCGCGAAGCCGTAGAGCAGCATATCGTTTTGCGTGAACTGCTCGGTGGGCGCGGCGAAGATGCCGATGCCGAGATTGCCGAAGGTGTTGAGTCGGCCTTCGCGCCCGAACTTCTTGCCGAAGAGAATCGTGCCGAAGGCGTTGGTCTGATTGATGCCGATGCCGCGTCCCTCGCTTGAGTTCGGCAGTTCCACTCCGAAACGAAAGCCGAGCGAAGGCGCGCGCCGCGTCTCGTTGCGCAGCTTGATTTTGGTCGCCAGCGTGAAATCGCCGAAGTCGTTGGTGGAGTTAGAGCCGGGCGCGAAGCTGCGCGGGATGGGCGGGTTCGGCGTCTCCGTGTTGATGCTCAGGAAGTTTTGCACGACGCCTTCGATTTGAAACTCGACGTTTGGCGCGAGCCCGACGTTGATGCCGATGACTCCCGCGCGCGTCAAATCGCCGGTCAGCCCCGACGCCGGAAACTTCGCGTCCTGTAGAAAATCTATCCCGGCCTCGACGCGCAACGAGCCCGGCGAGAGCACGTCCACGTCCTCTGTGATGAGCGGGCGCTGCTGCGCGAGGGTGCTAACGCTTGCGGCGACGCAGCAGAGCGCGACGAGAAGAGCGCAGGCGAAGGCGCGTCGGAATCGGAAGCGGCGAAGGAGCATGAATCTGAACGTCTCTTTGATACGGAAATTTTTAAAGGGCACGAGCGGCGTCCGCATCTGAGCTGCAAAGCTTCGAGGCGAAACACTCACGGCGGATTGTAATGCCCGCCTGAGCGAAGCGTCAACCGGGGCTTCTATGAAAACGGCGGAGACCCTCGCGCCGTCCGACGTGCTCGACGCTCGTCGGGGCATCTTTACGTTCGGCATCTCTTAAGTGCCGTTGAAGCCCGCGCGCATCCGGCGCAGGTTCGCGCCGGGAAATTTTCCTGTCGCCTTGGCGGCGGCGAGCGCTCGCATCGCCTCGGCGCGCGTGCGACCGGCGGCGACGGCCATGAACTGTTGATTCGGAGCGATGTTGGTGTAGTAGAGCGAGGCGGGCTCGGCGCATCTCGAAGCGAAGACCTTCATCTTCGGAAACAACGCCTGCACCTCCTGTCGCTCCTGCTCGGAGACGAACCTTTCGCAGTTGCCCTCCGGCACGCGCATGCTCTTAAGGACGACGGCGTAGAACTCCTCCGACTCCCAGATGACGGCGTTTGCCGGAACGCGAAACGGCAGGTCATGCGGCTCGAAATGCGCCGTCGAAGGACACGGCGCGCTCGGGTCAAAGCAGACCTTATTCGCCTGCTGCCTCCTGCCGCGCTGCGCGGAGCGTTGCACACCCCCGAAAACCATCACGCCGCCGACGAGCACGCAAAGGATTAGACCGCACGAGAGTTTCCATCTCATCTTCAGTTTCGATTCCATTATCATTCCTCTTTCAGACATCCAAAGCCTCGCCATCTACCCGAACGTGTTGACGCGCGCGGCTGATTGCTTCGAGTAAGGGCTGGCGATTCTGCGTGTATGCGCTCGACCATCGAGAGGCCAGTCTATCAAACGCGATGCTGCTCTGCTCCAGACAATCGAGGATGCCCCCGCGTCGGCGGCGCACCGAGCCGCACGCATCTCCGCGACGAAATCGTCGCCGATGCTCCCGCGACTATGATAGCTCGTCCCTTCCGTCCTATCTCTCAGCAGCAGCGCCAACAGGCAACAGTCCTGCATCAGCCCCGCAGCGAGATGAAGCGCAATCAACAAATCGTCGCGCACAACCTTTGTGACGGCCAGCGCCGCCCTGAACCAGAAATGATTCGCCATCGACTGAAACTGTTCCGCCGAGATCGAAGCGGGCGCGGGCGGCGCAAATTTTCGAGCTAGAATCTCATCGACCGCAGGCGAGCGCGAGAAGAGCGTTCGAGACCCGTTCCAGAAGCTCACCGAGCCCCAGGAATCAATCCGCTCAAGTGCGGCTTCGGTCGTGATAACGATGTCGAGCCGCCGGAAATCACTGAAGCAGACGCGCGTCGTGCACGTCAACTCGTTGGAGTTCTGCTCGAAGGCATACACTTCGCCCAGAGGCCGCAGCCACTCCGTCGCGGGGAAGAAACGACCCGTCGCGCCCTCTGCGACGACCATGAGCACATCCACGTCGCTCCAAACATCCCTCCGCGCTTCAAGCCTCGCGCACGACCCGCTCAAAGCGACGGCTCGCACCTGCTCGTCAGGTTGAAGCAGCGCGACTAAATCCCTGATGGCGGCATCCTGCCATGAAGCATCTTCGAGCATCTTGAAACCAGAAGCGGAAAGTACGAAGTAAGCCGGTGTCCGTCGGCGGAAATTCAATCGGCATTTGGAAATTTGAGCCCGCGTTTGTCAAAGACGTTGATGAAACGGTCGCTATCGAAGCGTCTCGTTGAACGAGTCGCCGGGACTACTGCGCTCGGGCATTCGCTCCAACATTTGAGCAGTCGCGCGCAGAGAGAGAGCAGTTTAAGACAGCAGGCCGAGGTCGCGCCAGAGGGCGAGGGGAGGAACGTTAGCGCCGGAGTTTCAGGCGCGCGTCGTCAGGTAATTTCTCCCGTCGATTTCTATGCTACTATCGCCGCCTCGCGGTTAAAGCTATCTTGAAGGCGCGGAGCGCGGCCTCTGTCTCGGTCGGCGCGGGCGCTTGAATATCTCGAAGGACGATGAATCCGAGACCTTTTCTGTTGGGCGGCGAGTGGCGGGCGACGGAGAACGTGCAGGAGGTGCGTTCGCCGTTCAGTGGTGAGATGGCGGCGCGTTTCGCTG
This sequence comes from Pyrinomonadaceae bacterium, assembly GCA_036399175.1. Taxonomy (GTDB): domain Bacteria; phylum Acidobacteriota; class Blastocatellia; order Pyrinomonadales; family Pyrinomonadaceae; genus DASWNP01. Next base: position 66,456 of record DASWNP010000036.1, read on the forward strand.
TGGCGCGGCGCGAGGAGGTGGAGGAAGCCGTCGCAGTCGCTGTCGGGGCGGCGGCGGAGATGCGCGAGTTGCCGCGTTTCCGCGTGGCGGATGCGCTGAGGCGTCTGGCGGACGGGCTCGCTGCGCGCCGGGAAGAGTTTGCGCGGACGATTGCGACGGAGGCAGGCAAGCCCTTGAGGACGGCTCGCGCGGAGGCCGACCGCGCGGTGGCAACCTTCACGTTCGCCTCCGAAGAGGCGCGACGCTTCGGCGGCGAGACCGTGCCGCTCGACGCGCAGGCGGGCGGCGCGGGGCGCACGGGCTGGACTGAACGCATTCCGCGCGGCGTCGTCTTCGGCATCACTCCGTTCAATTTTCCGCTCAACCTCGTCGCGCACAAAGTCGCTCCGGCGCTCGCCTCGCGCAACTCAATCGTCGTCAAGCCGAGCCCGCGCACGCCTCTGACAGCCCTCCTGCTTGGCGAAGTCTTTCTCGAATGCGGGCTGCCGAAGGGCGCGCTGCAAATCGTCCCGATGGATTTGGATTCGATTGACACGGTGCTCGCGGACGAACGCGTCGGGATGATTTCGTTTACGGGCAGCGCCGAGGTCGGCTGGCGTCTGAGGCAGCGCGCGGGACGCAAGCCCGTCGCGCTTGAGCTTGGCGGCAACGCGCCCGTCATCATCGACGAGACGGCCGACATAGCTTACGCGGTGGAGCGGACGGCGGCTGCCGCCTTCGTCTACGCGGGGCAGGTCTGCATCTCCGCGCAGCGCATTCTCGTCGAGGAAGGTATCGCGGACGAGTTCACGGCGCGCTTCGTGGAGCGTGCGCGGGCGATGAAAGTGGGCGACCCGCTCGACGAAGCGACGGAGCTATCGAACATGATAGACGTGGCGGCGGCCGAGCGGGCGCAGATGTGGATTGACGAAGCTTTGGGCGCGGGCGCGCGTCTGCTTTGCGGCGGCAGGAGAAGCGGCGCGCTGCTCGAAGCTACCGTGCTCACAGACGTTCACAGCGAAATGCGTATCTGCGCCGAAGAGGTATTCGCGCCCGTAGCGACGATTCAGAAGTTTCAAACCTTCGACGAGGCGCTCGACGAAGCCAACAACACGCGCTACGGTCTGCAAGCCGGAGTCTTTACGCACGACATGAGCCGCGCCCTGCGGGCTTTTCGCGTGCTCGAAGTCGGCGGCGTGATGATTAACGACGCGCCCGCCTTTCGCGTGGACAACATGCCCTACGGCGGCGTCAAGCATTCGGGCGCGGGGCGCGAAGGCGTCCGCTACGCGATGGAGGAGATGACCGAGCCGCGCCTCATCGTCATCGACCCGACGAAACGCAAGTAGGAAGGCGGAAGGATGAAGGATGAAGAGAAAACTACTCAAACCTCTTGAGCGACTTTCATCCTTGCGGCCTTCATCCTTCCTACTTGCTTTTCCATCCCTGTTTGAATTGCTTTTGAAGTCGTCTCTGAGAAGTCCAATTTGAGGTCACGCCGATGAAAAAACGCTTCCCGGTTTTTCTTCTACTGTTTCTGTTCTCAATCGTCATGCTTTCGCCGCCGCTTCCGAGGGTTTCGGCGCAGGCGGCGACGGGCGCTCAGCCGGGCGCTCAAACGCTTCGGGCGGCCGGTCTGCGCGAGGTTGTCACGGTGAGGCGCGACGAGCGCGGCATCCCTTACATCGAAGCCGCCAACGAGGCCGACCTCTATTTCGCGCAAGGCTACGTGACGGCGAGCGACCGCCTCTGGCAGATGGATTTGCTGCGCCGGACGGCGCGCGGCGAGCTTTCCGAATTGTTCGGGAAGGCCACGCTCGAAGAAGATAAGCGGCATCGCACCTACGGCTTCGGTCGGATGTCGGACGCGCTCGTCGCTCAGCTTCCGGCTCAGATTCGCACGGCGCTCGACGATTACACGCGCGGCGTCAACGCCTACATCGAATCGCTCGACCAGAAATCTCTTCCGCCCGAGTTTCAATTGCTCCAATACCGCCCGCGCCCCTGGACTCCGGCCGACTCGATGGCTCTCGGCAAGAATTTCTCCGAAGCGCTTTCGACGACATGGTTCACCGATGTACTGCGCGGCACAGCCGCCGCTCTTCCGAAGGATAAGCTGGAGATGCTTCTGCCCGTCACGTCGCCGCTCGATGTCATCGTCGTCGGCACGGACGCGACCGACAGGAAGCCTCCGCGCTCGTCTGCGCTGGAGAGCATCCCGACATTTCGAGCCCGGACGAGCAGCACACTTCAGGCGCTCGCGCGCATCGAGACGGAAGTGCGACGCTCGCTCGAAAGAATCGGCCTCGACGCCGAAGAGCGTGCGGCCAGCAATAACTGGGTCGTGAGCGGCAAGCGCACCGCGACGGGCAAGCCTCTGCTCGCCAACGACCCGCACCTCTCGCCCGGCGCTCCTTCCATCTGGTACATGATGCACCTGAGCGCGCCGGGGCTGCGCGTGGCGGGCGTCACGTCGCCGGGTGCGCCCGGCATCATCATCGGCCATAACGAGCGCATCGCGTGGGGTCTGACAAATCTCGGCCCCGACGTGCAGGATGTCTACATAGAGAAGTTCGACCCGGCCAACCCGCGACGCTACATGACGCCTGCGGGCTGGCGCGACGCAGAGGTGCGACGCGAAGAGATAAAGGTTCGCAAAGACCCGACGAAGACCGACATGGACGTGGTCGTGCACGAAGTCGTCTCCACGCGTCACGGCCCTATCGTGTTCGAGCAGGGCGGCAACCGCTACGCGCTTCGCTGGACGGCGCTCGAAGGGCAGGCCAACGAATTCGAGGGCTTCCATCACCTCAACCGCGCCCGCGACTGGAAAGATTTCCAGAAGGCTCTCAGCCGCTACACAGGCCCGACGCAGAATTTCATCTACGCCGACATCGACGGCCACATCGGCTACTACGGCGCGGGGCGCGTCCCCATCCGCAAGTCGGGCGACGGAACAGTCCCCTACGACGGCTCGACCGACGCGGGCGAGTGGACGGGCTACATTCCTTTCGAGGGTTTGCCGCACGTCTTCGACCCGCCTTCCGGCATCATCGTCACGGCCAACAACCGCGTCGTCGGCAAGAGCTACCCTTATTACCTCACCGACCACTGGGCTTCGCCCCTGCGCGCGCGCCGCATCTACGACCTGCTGAGCGCCAAGCCGAAACTGACCATCGAAGACTTCCGCCGCGTAATGGCCGACACGCATTCCATCTCGGGGCAAATCTTCGCGCGCGAAGTTTTGAAGCTGGCGCGTGAGGGTAATTTCGGCGCGACCGACCCGACGTGGAACGAAACGGTTAAGCTGTTGGAGGCGTGGGACGGCAGCGTCGAGCCCGACTCTCGCGCGGCTCTGCTCGTCAACGCCATGCGCGTGCCGTTTCGACTGAAGATAGTCGGCGGCGCTATCGGCGCTGAGCTAGCGCCGCGCTACAGTTGGGGCAACCAGGCGACCTTCCTCGACCGCGTCATCGTCGAGCGACCGCGCGAGTGGCTGCCCAAAGAGTTCAAAGACTACGGCGAGTTCATCCGCGCCCTCCACACAGAAGCTCGCGCCACTCTCACACAACGCTACGGCGCTGACCCTTCACAGTGGACATGGGGACGGCTCGCGCTTGTCAACTTCCCGCATCTGCTCGCGGGCGTTCCCGTCGTCGGTCAGCAGTTCGCCATTCAGCCGTTCCCGCAGCGAGGCAGCGGAAACAACCTCGTGACCGTCAACGTCGGCGCAGCCGTCTCGATGCGTCTCATCGCCGACCCCTCGAACTGGGACAGGACGCAGCAGGGCATCGCGCCCGGCGAATCCGGCAACCCGGCCAGCCCGCACTGGCGCGACCAAATCGACGACTGGCGGAACGTCACGCCGCGCACGTTTCCCTTCACCGCTCCGGCAGTCGCCGCCGCCACACGCCAGACGCTCAGGCTCACGCCCGCGTCGAAATAAACTTGAGAGAAGAGGGGCGCGGCGTGTGAGTAGAACCGAGAGCAAGCCCGAACGATGGCGAATCTTCTGCGCCGTCGAGCTGCCGGAGGACGTGCGCTCTCGCGCCGCCGCGCACATCGCGCGCCTGCGCGAGAACGCTTCAGACGTGCGCGCCGGTTGGGACAAGCCGGAGAAGCTTCACATCACGCTCAAGTTTCTCGGCGAGATTGAGACGACGCGCCTCGAAGCTCTTGAGCGCGCCGCCGGTCGAGTTGCTGCGCGCGTCTCTCCCTTCTCCATCGCCGTCGAAGAGGCCGGGGCGTTTCCTCCGCGCGGACAGCCCCGCGTACTCTGGCTCGGCGTCAGAGACGAAAGCGAAAATCTCTCGCGCCTCCAACGCAGCCTCGAAGACGAATGCGCCCTCGAAGGCTTCCCGCGCGAGCCGAGAGCCTTTCACCCGCACCTCACCATCGCGCGCCCGCGAGCCTCGGCGGGCGCACGCGTTCTCGCAGAGCTGCATCGACAGACAGGCTTTAGCTCCGAGCCCTTCACCGTCGCCGAGTTTCTCGTCATACGCAGCGAGCTTGGGCGCGGCGGCTCGCGCTACACGGTTCTCTCCAGACACGCGCTCGGCCAACAGCAAACAGCCGCCAGCTTTGAAAGCTGACGGCTGCCGTTCGATTCCTTTCAGTTGAAAACTAGCTGCGACGCCCTTTACCGCAAAGACTCACCAAACCGCTTTTCACTGACCTCCGACCTCTTCTTTTCACGTCGGAAGCTGGCGCGGAGGAACGGGAGGGCGCTTTGTCCTCTCGTCTTCGGATGGGCGTCTGTTGTCGCCGGTCTCGGCGAACATCTCCTTGATTGCGCCGACGCTCGAAAGCATCGTCGAAGTCTCGACCGGCATGAAGATGACCTTCGAGTTATTGCCGCGCGACATCTCTTTGAGACTCTCGATGTAGCGCGCCGTGATGAGATACTGCGCGGGATTGCCGACGCCCTCCATCGTGCGCGCCACTTGCCCGATGGCCTCGGCCTCGGCTTCGGCGTTTCTCAGACGCGCCTGAGCCGCGCCCTCCGCCTGTAGGATGGCCGACTGTTTCTCGCCCTCTGCGCGCATCACCGCCGCCTGCTTCTCGCCCTCTGCGCGCGTGATGGCGGCCTGTCGCTCGCCTTCGGCCTGGAGGACGAGCGCGCGGCGATTGCGCTCGGCGGTCATCTGCTTCTCCATCGTGACGCGCACGTCCTCCGGCGGGTTGATGTTCTTCACGTCCACGCGCGTCACCTTCACGCCCCACTTGTCGGTCGCTTCGTCGAGGATGATTCTGAGCTTGGAGTTAATCTGGTCTCGCGAAGAGAGCGTGTGGTCTAAGTCCATCTCGCCCATCACGGCGCGCATGCCCGTGATAGTCAACTGCACGATGCCGCCGATGAGGTCGGTCACTTCGTAGACGGCCTTGACCGCGTCTGTAATCTGCCAGTAGACGACCGAATCGACGTGGATGGTCACGTTATCGCGCGTGATAACGGGCTGCGGCGGCAAGTCTATGTACTGCTCGCGCAGGTCGATGGAAGTCAGCCCCGGTCGCACGTTCGTCCAGTAGACGCCGCGCGGCTTGTCGAGGAAAGGCACGATGATGTTGAGGCCGCTGACGGCCACCCGACTGAAACGTCCCAGACGCTCAATCAGCATCACGGTCGCCTGCGGCACAATCTTGATGGTCTTGGCCGCGACAATCAGCGTGCCGATTGCCAGCACCATCAGGACGAAAAGAAAAAGGATTCCTTCCATATCAGCCTCCGTTCAGCTTCTTCTCAAGCTGCCACTGCCTCTGCTCGTTCGACGTTTGAAATAAGTTCTTCTTTGAGCCCGAAACCTTAAACCCGCGACTCGAAAACTTCTCTTCTCTGTGCCAAAGACTATATCCGATTGTGACCGCCATTTGAAAGAAAAGGATGAACGATGAGCGCGGAATGAAAAGCAGTTTTAAGTTTTAAGTTTTCAGTTTTCGGTTTTCAGCAGAAGACACAGCTTCTCGTCTGAAAACTGAAAACCGAAAACTTAAAACTGCTTCACCGTTTTTCTTTCGACGATGCGGGCGGCGGCGAGCACTTCGCGTTCGGCGCGGGGTCGTCCGACGATTTGCACGCCGACGGGCAAGCCTTCGCGCGTCCGCCCGGCGGGAACGGAGACGGCTGGAAGGTCGTAGACGTTGAAAGTCTGCGCGTAGCTGAACGCGCGAAAGACGCTAAGGGTTTCGTCGCCTGACGAAACCTTCCGCGCGCCGTGCTCGAAGGCGGCGACAGCGCCGACGGGCGCGATGAGAAGCGGCGTCTGCTTCATCCATTCCAGAAGCCGCTCGCGCCGCTCGTCGCGCTCAGTCCACGCGCGCAGATAGTCTTCGAGCCCGGCCGCCTCAGCACGTCGCCCGCGCTCCAGCATCATGCGCACCACCTCGCCGCCTTCGCTCTCACGCCCCTCGAACATCGAGCGCAGAAAGGCGCGCGTCGCCGGTGCGAACAACTCAAGCCAGAGGCGTGCGCCATGCTCTACTTCGGGCGGACGTTCTTCGACGACTTCGAGCCCGGCGTCGCCGAGCGCACGCGCCGCACGCTCGACCGCGCCCCGCGTCTCATCAGAAACCTTCACCACGCCGTCGTGCGCGTACCACGCGACGCGCCGCCCGCGCACGTCCACCTCTTCAGACGCCCCCTCAGCATCCTTCTCAACATCAAACTCCGCGCGCTCTCCGGCCAGCACTTCGTAGAGCAGCGCGACATCCTCGACGCGGCGCGCAATCGGCCCCAGACTCGCCGCGAGCGAGAACGCGCCGCGCATCGGAGGACAATGCCCGCCGCCGGGGATGCTGCCCGCCGTCGGCTTCAAGCCGACGACGCCGCAGAAGTGCGCCGGGATGCGAATCGAGCCGACGAGGTCGCTGCCCAGGCTCGCCGCCGACATCGAGGCCGCCACCGCCGCCGCGCATCCGCCACTCGACCCGCCCGATGTGCGGCGCTCGTCGTGCGGATTGTTCGTGCGCCCGAAGACCGGATTATCCGCCGTGTAGTCGAGCGCAAGCTCGGACGTGTTGGTCTTACCCAAAACAATCGCGCCCGCCGCGCGCAGACGCGCCACCGCCTCGGCGTCTCGCTCAGGCACGAACCCGGCGCGCGCCCTCGTCCCGCTCGTCGTGCGCAAGGCCGCCGTCTCAATCGTGTCCTTCACCGTCAACGGCAAGCCTTCAAGCGCGCCCACCCTCTCGCCCCGCCGCAACAGCCTGCTTTCCGCGCGCCGCGCACACTCCAAAGCATCCGGCGCGAGCGTCACGACCGCGTTCAGCCGCCCGTTCAACGCCTCAATCCTTCGCAGATGCGCCTCCACCACCTCGACCGGCGACACCTCCCGCGCACGCATCAATCTCACCAACTCGACCGCCGACAATTGCGTCAATTCTTCTGTCATAAAGTCTGGAGTCTGGAGTCTGGAGTCTGGAGTCTGGAGTCAAAGACAGGTTCTTTTGTTTTGACTCCAGACTCTCGACTCCAGACTCTAGACTATTATTGCGTGAGCAATTCGATGAACTTACGCGCGGCTTTGCCGAGCGTGCGGTCGCTTCTGTAGATGAGGCCGACGGGGCGCGTCCACTCCGTTTCGACCAGGGAGACGACGGCGAGCTGGCCTGTGCGCTGCTCGTCGAGCACGGAGGGACGCGGGACGATGGCCGCGCCCATGCCAACTTCGACGGCGCGCTTGATGGTCTCGATGTTGTCGAACTCGGCGACGCGCCGGACGGCGACGCCGTGCGAGCGCAGGATGCGGTCGATGGCGCGACGCGTCGGGATGTCGCGCTCGAAGAGCACGAAATCCTGCCCGTCGAGGTCGCGCGCGTGCAGCTTCTTTCGCTTGGCGAGCAGGTGTTGCGGCGGGCAGATGAGGACGAGGCGGTCGCCCTTCAGGGGCACGACCTCAAGGCCGCGCTTCTTTTCCGGATAGGCGACGACGCCAAGCTCGACCGCGCCGCCGAGCACGTCGCGCACGATGCGCGTCGTGCGGCTGTATTCGAGGTCGATTTTCGCCTGCGGGTATAGCTCCATGAAGCGGCGAACGGCGGGCGGCAGTTCATGCAAGCCTACGCTGTAGACGGTCGCCACCCTCACGCGCCCGCTCACCGTGCCCGTCAAATCGCGCATCCGCTCTTCGAGATTGGTATAAGCGGCGAGCACGCCCCGGCACGCCTCGAAGAAAGCTTCGCCCGCATCGGTCATCCGCAGCTCGCGCCGCCCGCGCACGCGCTCCAGAAGACGCCGCTTGAATTTCTCTTCGAGCCCGCGCACCTGCTGGCTGACAGCCGACTGCGTGACGAAGTTTCTTTCGGCGGCCTGAGAGAAGCTCTGCGTCTCCACGAGGTCGCAGAAGATTTTCAAGGTCTCAATCTGCATGCATCCATTATAAATTTTACTCAACTATGTCTGCAAGATTTTTCATTTCACCTTATATCTCACGCGGCGTTAAAATCAGACTGGCTGAGAATCCCCCTCGTCCCGGACAAAGCGGAAGTGTCGGAGGTGGCACATTATGGCGAAGTACGATTCGGAGATGACGCTCGGCGACGCTCGGAGCCTCTATTTCGACCTCTTCGGTTTCAAGAACGGAGGCTACGACGACGCGTGGGTGGTGGTGAAAGTCTGGCGCTTTCCCATCGTCTTTCCAAACACGAAGGGACGCCTGCGCGCCGTCAAGCTGCACGACCTGCATCACGTCCTGACGGAGTACGATGCGAACTGGATGGGCGAGACCGAAATCGGCGCGTGGGAGGTGGCGACGGGGCTGCGAAAGCATTATCAGGGCTGGCTGCTCGATTTGCTGGCCTTCGCCATCGGCCTCGTGATTAACCCGCGCGGCGTCTATCGCGCATTCATGCGCGGGCGGCAAAGCTCGAATCTGTACGACATGGAGTTCACAGAGGAATTTCTCTCGAACCGTGTCGGAGAGATACGCCGACAGCTTCGTCTCGACCGCGAGCCTGCGCCCGCGTCTCGGGCAGACAAGCTGAGCTTCGCGCTGTGGGCGACGTTGAGCGTTGGGGTCTACGCGGCCACAGCCGCTCTGTGTCTCGCCCCGCTCGTCGCTTTTGTAGGGCTCGTCGTCTGGTGGATGAAGGGCTGATGAGAAGCGTCGTCTTCAGCGTCTTTGAATATCTCGCGCCGGCGCGAGGCGCGTTGCGGCGGGCGTGCGCGCGTCAGGGTGAAGCATTAGCAGGAGGCGCGCATGGGTTTAGATTGACGATTGCTTTTCTGGCTCGCCTCTATATAATCTGGGGCGTCCAAACAATCTCGAATGTTATTTTCCGGCGCGGCATACCTGCCTTTCGAGAGGGTCGCACTTTGGCTTCAGTCTTCAAAGCGGCAAAGGAGAGCTTTCCTGAGATATGGCTGTTCGTCTAAGTAGGACTTTCATTCTGCGCAAGCTGCACCAGTTATCGGGCATCGTGCCGCTCGGCGCGTTTCTGCTCGAACATCTCTACACGAACTCGAAGGCCGCGCACCCGCAGAACGGCGCGCAGAATTTCAACGAGGCGGTGGCCGACTTGCAAGCCATCCCTTACGTGCTGCTGCTCGAAATCGGCTTCATCTTTATCCCGCTCATCTACCACGCCGTCTACGGTCTGGTGATTACGTGGGAGTCGCGCCCGAACAACCTGAACTACCCTTACCCGCGCAACTGGTTCTACACCATCCAGCGCATCACGGGCGTCATTCTCTTCTTCTTCATCCTCTTTCACGTCCTCAATTTTCGCTTCGGTCTGATTCCCGGGCTTAACACCGAATCGGTCGCGCACGCGCCTGACAAAGCCTTCCAGATTGTGGCGCGCGAGTTTCAGATGCCCGCGATTTTCATCGTCTATCTCGTCGGCATCACCTCGACCATCTGGCACTTCGCCAACGGTCTCTGGCTCTTCGCCGTCGATTGGGGCATCGTCATCGGCGAGCGCGCGCAGCGTCTCACAGGCTACGCCTGCATCGGTTTCGGCGTCGTTCTGCTGGCCTTCTGGATTAACGTCGCGGTCGCTTTCCTTCGTCCCGGAGGACTCTTCGGAGGGATACTTTAAGCATGGCAGTCGCAGGAAAAAACGGCATCCGCATCGCCATCGTGGGCGGGGGCTTGGCAGGACTGGCGGCGGCAATGAAGATTGCCGAGGCGGGTCATAGCGTCGATTTGTTCTCGGTCGTCCCCGTCAAACGCTCTCATTCGGTCTGCGCGCAGGGCGGCATCAACGGCGCGGTCAACACCAAAGGCGAGGGCGACTCGACCTGGGAGCACTTCGACGACACGGTCTACGGCGGCGACTTTCTCGCCAACCAGCCGCCCGCCAAAGCGATGTGCGAGATGGCTCCCTCCATCATCTATCTCTTCGACCGCATGGGCGTCCCCTTCTCGCGCACGAAAGAGGGCTTGCTCGACTTCCGTCGCTTCGGCGGCACGAAACATCACCGCACGGCCTTCGCCGGAGCTTCGACCGGACAGCAATTGCTCTACGCGCTCGACGAGCAGGTCAGGCGGCGCGAGGTCGAAGGCAAGGTCAAGAAGTACGAAGGCTGGGAGATGCTCTCGCTCGTTCTGGACGACCATCAGGTCTGTCGCGGCCTCGTTGCGATGGAGCGTGCGACACTCGAAGTTAAAGCTTTCCCCGCCGATGCCGTGATTATGGCGACGGGCGGCCCCGGCCTCATCTTCGGCAAATCGACGAACTCGATGGTCTGCACCGGCTCGGCGGTCGCCGCCTGCTACCTGCAAGGCGCGCGCTACGCCAACGGCGAGTTTATACAGGTGCATCCGACCTCGATTCCGGGCGAAGACAAGCTGCGTTTGATGTCGGAGTCGGCGCGCGGCGAGGGCGGGCGCGTCTGGGTTCCCAAACAGCAGGGCGACCGTCGCTCCCCTTCCTCAATTCCTGAGAACGAGCGCTGGTACTTCCTCGAAGAGAAGTATCCGGCCTACGGCAACCTCGTCCCGCGCGACATCGCCACGCGCGAAATCTTTCAGGTCTGTCTCGACGGCTACGGCGTCGCGGGTGACAATCAGGTCTACCTCGACCTGACGCACATTCCGGCAGAAACGCTCGACCGCAAGCTCGGCGCTATCTTAGAAATCTATGAGATGTTCGTCGGCGACGACCCGCGCCACGTCCCCATGCGCATCTTCCCCGGCGTCCATTATTCGATGGGCGGCCTCTGGGTCGATTTCGACCAGCGCACGAACATTCCGGGTCTGCTCGCCGCAGGCGAATGCGACTACTCGATTCACGGCGCGAACCGCCTCGGCGCTAACTCTCTCGTCAGTTGCGTCTACGGCGGCTTCGTCGCCGCGCCCGCCGCTATCGAGTTCGCACAAAACGTCGAGCGCAACGGCTCAAACGGCTCTCGAATCTACGAGCAGGAACAGCGTCGGCAGCAGGAAATCAACAATCGACTGATGAAGCAGTCGGGCACGGAGAATCAGTATGTCATTCACGACGAGATGGGCAAGTGGATGACGGACAACGTGACGGTCGTCCGCTACAACGACAAGCTCAAGGCGACCGACGAGAAGCTGCTCGAATTGATGGACAGGTATGAACGCATCTCTCTGAACGACTCGAACATGTGGGCGACGCACGCGCTGCCGCACGCAAGGCAGCTCAAGCACATGCTTGAGCTGGCGCGCGTCATCACCATCGGCGCTCTGAACCGCAACGAGTCGCGCGGCGCGCACTACAAGCCCGACTTCCCCGTCCGCGACGACGATAATTTCCTCAAGACCACCATCGCAGAGTATTCCGGCGAAGGCCCCGTCTTCTCCTGGGAAGCGGTCGATGTCTCGCTGGTGAAACCGCGCAAGCGCGACTACAGCAAGGGCAAGCAGGAACAGAAAACGTCGTCGGGAGGACAGGCCGAAAACGCGCCGACCAAAGACGGAGCGGCGCAGATTCCCGCTTCGGGCTGGGAGCAGAAACCGCCCAACCTTTCGGGGCCGGCCGTCTGGAATCAGAACAAGGAACAGGTTGATCGCAGCGTCTCCGGTGAAGTCGAGACGCGTCGAGAGCAAGGCAAGTCAATCGAAGAAGCAGGGGGTAAATCAGACGAGGTATGAGCGCACACGCAGATAACCGCGCGGGCGTCGCGGCGTCTCGCACGCCGCCCAAGTCGGTCGAGTTTCGCATCCGTCGTCGCGCCGACGAGAAATCCGACCCCTACTGGGAAGAGTTCTCAATTCCCTATCGCCCCAATCTCAACATCATCTCCTGCCTGATGGAGATACGCAAAAACCCCGTCACCAAAGACGGGCGACAGACCACTCCGCCCGTCTGGGACATGAACTGCCTCGAACAGGTCTGTGGCATCTGCACGATGGTCATCAACGGGCGCGTGCGTCAATCCTGCTCCGCCCTCGTTGACCAGCTTGAGCAGCCCATCACGCTTGAGCCGATGTCGAAATTCCCGAACGTCCGCGACCTCGTCGTAGACCGCACGCGGATGTTCGACCACCTCAAGCAAGTCCACGCATGGATTGAGATTGACGGCTCTTACGACCTCGGCCCCGGCCCCAAGATGTCGCCCGAAGAGGTGGCCGAGCGCTACGCCTATTCGCGCTGCATGACCTGCGGCTGCTGTCTCGAAGCCTGCCCGCAATACGAGGGCGACCAGTACATCGGCCCGCAAGCCATCGCGCAGGTGCGCTACCTGAACATGCACCCGACCGGCGTGATGACCCGCGACGAACGCCTCTCCGGCATCACCGGCGACGACGGCATCACCAACTGCGGCAACGCCCAGAACTGCGTCCGCGTCTGCCCCATGTCCATCCCGCTCACGAAGGCCATCTACGAAGAGAACCGAGAGACCATCATTCACGGCCTCTTCGGCTGGCTCAAGCGATAGTCCGGCGACGCAACACCGAAAAGAAGCGCGACGCGGTACGCCTGATACCGCGTCGCGCTTTCTCACGTTTATCAGCTTAAATTTAGACTCATGCGCGTCCGACCAAAACAGTTCGCACACGGCTAATTAAGTTAGCGCGCCTGCAAATATCATTTACATGCCTGTAAATGATATGTGTAGGTGTGTAAATAATTTTGTCACCGATGTAAATGTTATTTGCGTTTGTGTAAATCGTATTGTGCTGAATGTAAATGTTATTTACATGAGTGACAAAGGTTTTTGCAGGCGTGCGAATGATGAAAGCGGCGCTGCTGAGAAACAAGCGGCGTCAAAATAAAGACTTGCGCGCGGCTGCCTGACTGTATTAAGTTGGATTCTGGCGGCAGAATCCACCGTCGCCCTCTCCCTTGCAAGCCCCGAAGTCCTTTCTTCAATTTCATCTTTTTACAGGAGCAGCCCACCGGATGCCGCAAGCTGAGTTGACGGCGTGTGTGCCGTCGCAAGAATCCCTGTCTGTGATTGTCTCGCGCATCACGCGCTCTCAGACGCTCTCTTCCATCGCCCGCGCGCTCGCCGAACCCGCCGTTTCAGAGCTTCTGCCCTTTGAAACCTGCTCGCTGCTGCTGCCGAACGGCGAGCGCGACGAACACGCGCCGCGCTGGCGCGCGCTCCGCTCCGTGCCGGGCTCGGAGCAGATAGGGGAAAGCTTTTTTCGGCGGGCTCCGGCTCTCATGGCGCTCGCGTCTGCGTGCGAAGAGGCGTCGCCGTCGATTTTGGATGAAGAGGAACTTGTTGAAAGTCCTGAGTTGACGGATGAGGGTGCGCGCTCGGCGCTGCTGTTTCCGCTCTCAAGCGTCGAGGGCGTGTTCGGCGCGCTCTGCTTCGCCACTTCGACGCGGGAAGCCTACCGTCTCGACGACGCGCTCAATCTTCGTTGGCTGGCCGACCTCGTTTCGTTCGCCGCCGGTTCCTGTCTCAGTCGAGAGCGTCTGGAGTCGGGCAGAGAGGCTGCGCGCGAGCTTGAGCGTCTGCGCGGCGGCTTCGTCAAGACGCTTGTCGAAGACGTTCGTCTGCCTCTGACGAGCGTGCTCGGCCTGCTGGAGCTTTTCGAGAGCAAAGTACAGGCGCGTGAGCCTTTCGACATGGAGGACAGGCAGCTTCTCAAAGGCGCAATCGAGCAGGGCGACCGGATGCGTCGTTTAATGGACGACTTGCTCGAAATCTCGCGGCAGCACGAACATCCGCTCGCGCTCAAAGCGGAACGGGTAGAGACTGCCGTCCTGCTCGCCGAAGCAATCGAGCCTCTGCGCGGCGAGGCTGCGCTGCGCGGAGTGGAGTTGAACGTACAGGTCGGCGCAGGCACGTCGGCGCTTGAGGTTGACGTGCGACAGGCGCATCGAGCCCTCCGACACCTGCTCGGCGTCGCGCTCGCTTCGACGCCCGACGGCGGCCGCATCGGAGTGCAGGCGCAGAGCATCACAGGCACGCGGCTCGGCGACGAAGGCCAGCGCTTCGTTATCTTCAACGTCAGTGATTCGGGCGCGGGGCTCGCGCCCGAAGAGATACCTTTCGTCTTCGATGCTTTCTGGCACGCATCGGGCGCGGGGCGACGCGTGGGCTCGGCCGGACGCGGCCTCGGCCTCGCCATCGCCAAACGCATCGCCGCCGCGCACGGAGGCAACGTCTCGGTGCGCAGCCAGCTCGGCACGGGCACGACCTACTCGATTCTGCTGCCCGCCGCCGCCGCGCGCCATCGTACCGACACGCAGGCGCAGCACATCCTCGTCGTCGATGATGCGCCGGAGCTTCTGCTCCTGCTCGGAAAACTCATCGAGCGGATGAGCTACCGCGTGACGACTGCGCCAAACGTCGCCCGTGCGCTCGAAGTGCTCAGGGAGAACAAAGTTGACCTTCTGATTACCGATTGGGCGATGCCCGAAGCATCGGGCGGCGACCTCATCTGCGCGCTCAGGAGCGACGAGCGACTCGCGCACATCCCCGTTATCGTCCTCACCGGACACGACACCGATGTCGAGCGCTGCGAAGCCGAGCGCGCAGGCTGCGACCGCTTCCTCGTCAAGCCGGTCATGCGCGACGAGCTTCAAAGCGCCATCTCCGAGCTGCTGCCGCGCCCCGCTCAAACGACGCATTGAGCCACAGCCAACCAACGACACTCAAACGCAGAACCGCCCGGAAATCTCTCGAAGATCTCCGGGCGGCTCGCTTGTGCGGCCTGCTGTCCTTCGTGCCTCACGGCTTGGGGACGAGAAACACGTCGCAAGCCCAGCGACCGAGGTCTCTGCCTTTTTCGCCGTAGAGCTTCGTCCTGTAACGAAACAGGTTGCCGTAGCGGTCGCGCCGCTTCGATTCCTTGTAGTCGAGCGAAATGGAATAGATTCCGAACTCGGTCAGCCCGCGCAGCTCCCTCGACTCGGAGACGCCATTATGGTTTGTGTCCTGCCAGAGGCGCAGCTCCGAGAAGGCAGCATCCCACTTATCAATCACGCCGTCTTCATTACCTCCGCGCCTCACCTCATCGAAGACGCGCAGCGCGAGGAAGCCGTTAGGGTTATCCGAGGCGGGCTGTGGCGTGAAGCTGCCGAATAGCTCGATGCCGTTATCGACTACGCCGTTCTCATTGCGGTCGATGAAGAGAAACGCGTCGTCCGACCCGGCAGCCGTCCAAGACAATTTTTCCTTAATATTACCGTCGGCATCGAGGTCGAAGTTGACGCCGTTCTGCGTGTTCGTCAGTTCAAACCCGTCGCCCGCCACGTCTATCAGCACGGGGCTATACTCGCAGAGACAGTTCTCCGCATCCCAGTAGCCCTGGATATTGCCTCCCGAAACGCAGGTTTGCGGGATGCACCCTCCGTCGCCATCGGCGGTTTGCGGTGTTGGCGTGGGTGTCGGGGTCGGAGGCGGGACTCCGACCGAGAGAGTGGCGGTGAGCGTCGTCGGAGCAACTATCGACGCCCCCACATTGTTATCAAGACGATCCAGATTAACCGTGTAGACGACGTTTCCCCTACCCGTATTCTGGGTGCTTACCGAAAAGGTAAATTCTCCGATAGATGCCCTGCCGCCGCCAGCCAGAGGAATCACAGCCACCTGTGACGAAGGGCTGACAGAATAACTAACGCCGCCGAAGTTCTGAGATTCTCTAATTGATACCACGGCCTTGATGGGCGAGCTTACGTCAGCACCGTAAGCAGGAACGGAAGGGGAAGTTGCGACCGAAACCTTGAGAACCGATTGCTGTCCGGTATTCACACTAGCAGGAACGAAAGTGACGCCTCCGAGATAGACTTGTTTCTGGACTTCCTGCCATCCGAAAGCTTTGTAACCGAGAATAACGACGAGAGCACAAACGATGGTGAGGATGGTGAGAATCCTTAACCTCATGCGGTCAGCTCCTTGTCAGTAAGGTTGACGTTAAAGCCAACGAGCGGAGGGGCGCGTTAGCCACCGGGAAACTTTGCCGATGCTACGCCCGCCGAAAAAGCCTGTCAAGAATCTGGCGTCCGAGGGCGCGGACTATTGACTCGTCGGCTGAATTGGCTTAAAAGCCTCCTGTCAAATCCCCTTTTGCGGTCTTATCAGTCTTTCAGACGGGCGTGGCTCTCGCCGAGCCATGCCATCAGGAAAAGGAGAATCTTTGCGATGAAATCTTTCAGCTTACAGAAGGCGTTGAGAGCCGCCGTGCTCGCGGTTGTGCTGTGCGCGCTGGCGTCGGGCGCGTCAATCTCTGCGCAGAACAACTCGGGCGGCGGCGGTAGCTCGCAGTCGAACAACACGACCACGACGACGACCCAGACGACGAGGACAGCTCAGCCCGCCGGAACCACGCGCACCGAAACCAGTCGAACCACCGACTACACGTGGGCTTGGATAGGCGGCATCGCCGTCCTGGCCATCGTCATCGTCACCATCATTGCCATGAGCCGCCGCTCTTCGAGCCGCGCTTGAGAGATGCCCGACGGCGACTGGCGAAACGGAGAGGCCGCTTTCGACAATCGAAAGCGGCCTCTTCTCGTGTCGCGTTGCTTTTTGAATCGGATGCTACAGGGGGCGTTCCCTTCGTCAGATGCCGAGCACGTTGACTAGTTCCTGCACGGAGGCGGCGCTCTTTTGCAGGGCGATGCGCTCTTCGGCCGTCAGGTTTATCTCGATTATCTGTTCGAGGCCGCGCGCTCCGAGCTTGCAGGGCACGCCGACGTATAGATTCTGAATCCCGTATTCGCCTTCGAGGTAAGCGGCGCAGGGGAGAATCTTTTTCTTGTCCTTGAGAATCGCCTCGGTCATCTCGACCGCCGCCGCCGAAGGCGCGTAGTAAGCCGAGCCGGTCTTCAGGAGCGAGACAATCTCCGCGCCGCCGTTGGCCGTGCGCTGCACGATTGAATCAATCTGCTCTTTCGGCAGAAGCTCCGTGACGGGGATTCCGGCGCAGGTCGAATAGCGCGGCAGAGGAACCATCGTGTCGCCGTGACCGCCGAGCACGAAGGCCGTCACGTTCTCGACCGAGACCTGCAAAGCCTCCGCGAGGAAACAACGCATGCGCGCCGAGTCGAGCACGCCCGCCATACCGATAACGCGATGCTTCGGGAAACCCGAACGCCTGAGCGCCACCTGGCACATCGCGTCCAGAGGGTTCGACACCACGATGAGAATCGAATCGGGCGCGTAGCGGACAATCTGGTCAACGACGTTCGAGACAATCTCGGCATTGGTGCGCAGAAGGTCGTCGCGGCTCATGCCGGGCTTGCGCGGCAATCCGGCGGTGATAATCACCACGTCGGAATCTTTCGTGTCTTCGTAGTTGTTGGTCGCACCCGTGAGGCGCACGTCGTAGCCCTCAATCGGCGCGGTCTGCGCCATGTCGAGCGATTTTCCCTGCGGCACGCCCTCCACCACATCGACCAGAACCACGTCGCCCATCTCTTTGCTCGCCAGCCACAGCGCAGCCGTCGCGCCGACGTTTCCCGCGCCCACCACAGTAATCTTGTTTCGCTTGCCCATCTCTTTTCCTCCAGAGGTCAGATGTCGGATGCTTCGATGTTCGCGCCGCCCGGCGGCTCGCTCGTATCTGACATCCAGTATCTATAATGTGTAGTATGTGAAAGAGCGCGAGTTTACGGTGCGCTCACGCGACTGTCAAGACACACGGCCTGCGCCCGAAGCAAATATGCGACTCACCAGATGGCTCAGCCAATGGCTCAACCCACGCGCCCCGGAAGACGCGCCTGCGCCGCAAGCCGACGAAGACGATGTTGAAGACGCCGACGTTGACCCCTTCAATCCTTTCCCCGAGCCCGTCTCGATAGAGATTCGAGACACCTTCGACCTGCACAGCATCGCGCCGCGCGACGTGCGTCGCGTCGTCGAAGAGTATCTGCTCGAAGCGCGACAAAAGGGCTTTCCGTCGGTTCGCATCATTCACGGCAAAGGCGTCGGCGTCCAGCGCGAGATAGTCCGAAGCATCCTCGCCGCGACGCCCTTCGTCGAGCACTACCGAGACGCGCCGCCCGAAGCCGGAGGCTGGGGCGCGACGATTGCGCGCCTCTCTTCATCAGGGAATAGAAAAGAAATGATGAATGCGGAATGATGAATGATGAATGAAAAGCAAAAGCTTTTTGTCTTTAATTCATCATTCATCATTCCGCATTCATCATTCTCCTTCTGGACGCTGCGGCTGCTTTTCGGCTACGATGCCCCCGCATTCCGAACGCCGCGAGAGGCAGCAAGCTCGAAAGCCTTACAGAGTCGCCTCGCCCGCTTCAGCCTCGCCCTGCGGACGCGAAACTGCCCGTCAGAACTTCAAAGGAGAATCGAAGATGCCTAAAGGACTCTCTCTTCACATCGGTCTTAACCACGTTGACCCCTCGCACTATGACGGCTGGGACGGAGCGCTCGCGGGCTGCATCCCCGACGCCGAGGCCATGACCTCGCTCGCCAAAAAACAGAAGTTCAAGCCGACCAGGCTCTTGAACGAACAGGCCACCGCCTCCGCCGTCATGGGCGCAATCAGCGAAGCGGCGCAGAAGCTCAAGGTCGGCGACATCTTTTTTCTCACCTACGCCGGTCACGGCTCGCAGGTGCCCGACAAGAACGGCGACGAGAAGGACGATTACGACGAAACCTGGGTACTCTACGACCGCCAGTTGGTCGATGACGAGCTTTACTCGCTCTGGTCGCAGTTTGCGCCCGGCGTCCGCATCCTCGTCGTCTCCGACAGTTGCCATAGCGGCACGATGACGCGAGCGATTCTCTACCAGCAGCTCAACAACAGCCCGCTCGCTCACGGCACGCTCGCCGACCCGACCCGAGGCACGCGCGCCATGCCCGAAGACGCGCGCAAACGAACCTACAAAAAGAACAAGGCGCTCTACGACGGCATTCAGCAGGCGTTTCGGAGCGGCGACAAAGTGAACGTCAGCGCCAGCGTTCTGCTCATCTCCGGCTGCCAGGACAACCAGCTCTCATCCGACGGAGACAAAAACGGGCTCTTCACTCAGACGATGCTACAGGTCTGGAACAAGGGGCAGTTCAAAGGGCGCTACCGAAAGTTTTATCAGGAGATAGCGCAGCGCATGCCGCCCTGGCAAAGTCCGAACTTCTACCGGGCCGGGCTCACCAACCCGCAGTTTGAAGCGCAAAACCCTTTCACCGTCTGAGGGCGAAGGACGACACGCGACGTGCGTCGAACCTGCCGGGGCGGATCAAGGCTATAACCGCGTGGACGTGTGGATAGAGTTGAAGCTAAGAAGAGACTAACGCATGAGAGCCGCACGATGAACGATGGGCGAAAGCTGCGGCCAGGAAAGCTTTCGACTCAATCATCGACAATCAATCGTCCATCGCCTGACTAGCATAACGTGCGTTCGCGAACATCTTCATTCACGGTCGCGCGTATAAATCTATGACGCCTTCCAGCGCCCGGCGGCAGACGGCGCAGAACTTTTCGCTGCGCGTGAACATGATGCAATCGACCTCCGGCCTGTAGTAGCCGCGCGCCTCGTACATCGCGCCCTCGAAAGCTCCGACTCGCCCGACGTACTTCTCCCGCGCGAACATTCCGGCCTCGTGCTTATGCTGTTCGGTGAAGAGAGCTTCCATCTCGCGTTCGGGACGATTGGCCGAGCGGATTTCGCGTCGGCGTCGCTGCACCTCGCGTGAGTAGGTCTCGAACGCCTCTTTCTCCCAGGGCGTGGGAAGCGGCGTATCGGAGCGCACGAGGTCTTTCCATTTCAGGTTCGACGGGTCGAGCAGCGCCGTCACGTTCGGCTCCCACGGCTCGACGCGGTCGGCAGCCGGCAAATAGGCGACATCGGAAGTGTAATACTCGTCGGCGAGACCTGCGAAGTGGTGTCCGAATTCGTGGACGAAGACGTAAGGCGCGTAAAGGTTGTCGGCTGAAACCGTGCCGTAGAGACCGAAGATGCCGCCGCCGCCGTAGGTCTGATTGTTGACGAGAATCTCTACGAAGTCGTAGGGCGCGAAGGAAGCTACGCGGCGAAAGGCGCGGTTGTCGAAAGTCAGGACGTAGCGCTCGGAGCCGAAGGCGTCGTAGGTCGTCGCCAGCGGCGAATCGCGGTAGACGCCCGTCGAGGGGCGCGAGATGCCCGACTCAGCCGACACGGGGCACAAGCCCCAGACGTTGAAATCCCTCCGGCGCTCCTTGAAGGGCGACGTGGAGAAAAGTATCTCTACGAGCCGCCGCGCGTCGCGCTCGAATTTTCCAAGCTCGGCGCGCGTGTAGCCGTCGCCGAGAATGAGCAGGTCAACTTTGGTCGAAGGGTCGCCGCTCCGCTGAATCTCGACGACGCGACCCGGCGCAACCAACTTCGAGCGGTCGATGAATTTATCTTTCGGCTCGACGACGGTCGTCCAAATCTCTCGAAAAGCGTTGCGCGCGTCGCGCTTCTTCAGGATGACTTGCACGGGCGCGTCCGGCGCGGGAAACCTCAGCGACTCGTGAAAAGTCCGGTGCTCCGTCTTCGCTTCGTCCGTCGTCTCCCACTCGCCGTAGATAGACGCGAACCCGCGCGAATACAGCAGCCGGTTCGTCCTCCTATCCCTCACCTCGAACAGATACTTCCCCAGATTCGAGTCGTCTACCATCTTCCCCGGATGCCCCGCCCACGCCAGAGGCTCAATCACTACTTTATCCACACTGAAAAACTCATGCGTCGCATCCCCCGTGTGGAAATAATCGAGCCGCATCGTCGGCGCGGCGAACGCCGACGACGCAAGCGACTGAGCCGCGAGCAAGAGCAGAAGGATTGA
This sequence comes from Pyrinomonadaceae bacterium, assembly GCA_036399175.1. Classification (GTDB taxonomy): domain Bacteria; phylum Acidobacteriota; class Blastocatellia; order Pyrinomonadales; family Pyrinomonadaceae; genus DASWNP01. The sequence continues at coordinate 87,565 of DASWNP010000036.1, forward strand.
CAGCTTGAACAGGGATGGGAAGTTTTTTCTCATAAAAGTTTACCAACGACGAACGGCGATAGGAGGAACCGCGCGAGGAGTCGCGCTTGAGATGAAATGATGCCCCCGGCAGGACTTGAACCTGCGGCCCCCTGCTTAGGAGGCAGGTGCTCTATCCACTGAGCTACGGGAGCATGATATTGAGAAGTTACCAGACGCGATAGCGCATCGTCCAGCGCGCTCAGGATTGATACTTGAGCAGGGAGCGCACGTCGTAGCCTGCGAGGCGCTGGCGTCCGGGGAGGAACTCCAGCTCGATGACGAAGGCGAGGCCGACGACGGTGCCGCCGAGGCTTTCGACCAAATCGACGACGGCTTTGGCCGTGCCGCCGGTCGCCAGAAGGTCGTCGGCGATGAGCACGCGATGGCCTGCGCCGATGGCGTCGCGGTGAATCTGGAGGGCGTCCTGTCCGTATTCGAGGTCGTAGGAGATGGAGGCGCATTCGGCGGGCAGCTTGCCGGGCTTGCGCACTGGCACGAAGCCCGCGCCGAAGTGGTAAGCGAGCGCGGGCGCGAAGATGAAGCCGCGCGCCTCGATGCCGATGACCGTATCGACTCTTGTGTCGCTGAACTGCGCCCCGAGCGCGTCCACTGTGCGGCGCAGGCCGTCCGGGTGCTTGAGCAGCGTCGTGATGTCGTAGAAATTGATGCCCGGCTTCGGAAAGTCGGGCACTTCGCGGATGAGAGCTTTGAGGTCGTCCATGATGTTTTAGCTGTCAGCTCTCAGCAATCAGCTTTCAGCCAGAGATTTCAGATTTCCGGCTAACTGCTGAAAGCTGATTGCTGAGAGCTTCCTTATCCTCTTTCGATGCGAAAAAGCGTGTAGCGTCCGGTCGGCTCAAGGTTGATTTCTTCGACTTGCTCGACGCGCCCGTAAGTGGGGCCGGCCGAGAGTTCGTGTTTGAAGGCTTCGACGCTTTCGGGCGTCCCTTCGGCGAGAGCTTCGACGCGACCGTCCGAGAGGTTGCGGACGTAGCCGACGACCTGATGACGCGCGGCGGCGCGTTGCGCGAAGAAACGGTAGCCGACGCCCTGCACTTCGCCACTGATGGTAAACCTTCGTGCGACCAGCATATGCAACACACCCCTTGAAATTTTGAGAGCCGACGGAACTTGAAAACCGCGCTATCCTAAAAGAACTCCGAAGGAAAAAGCAATTCTGCGACCGATGGAGATGCAGTCGTCGCGGCTCGACATCGCCTTGCGCGCGGCGTAAGTAAGGAAGCTACGCAGGGCTTTGTAAAGTTGCGCTTGAGACTTCGATTACGTCGAAGCCGAAAGGCTCAAGGCCGCTCGACGATTTCGACGATGCGCACGCCTCCGGGTGGCACGCTCAGGCGCAGGTTCTCCCTGTTTTCCGTCGAGCGCATAATCTCCAGCTTCGCGCCCGTTGTCCATTCCTGAGCACTTGCGATTCTCTTGCCGCGCAGGTCGATGCTGACCTCGGCGGCTTCGTTTCTATTGACCCCGGCGAGCCCCTGCTGCGGCTTGTAGACGCCGCGATTGTTGATGAGCGTGACGACCCAGCCGCGCGCGGTGCGGTTGAGCAGATGCTCGATGTCGCCGCCGACGCGGACGGGCGTCGCCTGTGCGAAGAGATGTACGAAGAGATGCGCGGCGTGCGGCGTGATTCTTTCGTCGAGCCCGAGCAGGTCTGGAACGGCGCAGAAGACGACGCGCCCGCGCCCGACTTGGTTGACGGTGACGAGCGCATCGCCCGTCGGAGTTTCTATCAACGGACGCGCGGTGCGCGGCTCGACGCGCGTATAGCGAAAGACTTGCCCGCTCAAATCCGTCGCCGACTCATTGGGCGTGAGGCAGCGCGCGTCGTCTGCTTCAGCCGTGCGGTCTAGGAGGCGCACGCCGAGAAGGTCTTCGGGAAGTCCTTTCGCCTGCGCCGCGTTGACGACGACTGTACCGCCGCGCCGCACGTAGTTTTTCAGTCGCTCCGGCCAGCCGCGCCCCCACTCGATGCGTCCGCCGACGACGAGCGCGCGGTAAGCGTCGATGGCTTCCGTCTGCTCTTCTGAGGCGACGAGCACGTCGAAGATGTCGCCGAAGAGGGCGTTGGTGAACGCCTGACGGTCGGCGGTGGCCGGCTCGCCTTCGTCAACGGGCGCGGGGTAGTAAGCCGCGCCGAAAAGCTCTCGGAGCGCGCGGTCGTGCCTGTCGATGAGCGAGACGCCGAAGGGGCGTTGCGGGTAGTCGGTGATGTCCCAGCCGTGCGCGGGGTCGAGCAGAATGGCGACGGGCGTGTAGGGCGTGCCGCGCTCGACGTGCGTTTCGGCGAAGCGCATGAACTCTTCGGTGATGCGACCGAGCGGGTTGAGCTGGAGAGGATTGTCGCCGGGGCCGGGCTTGAAGAACTGGTCGAAGCCCTGTTCGAGATAGATGGCCGACGCGCCCGACATGAAGTAGAGGTAATAATTCTTTCGATACCATGAGAGCGAAGGCCCCATCGTCGCGCCGTAGCGCGAATGGTGGAAGTGGTCGGGGCCGGCGAAGTTCTGCTGCTTGGTGAAGGTGGTGGCGGTGTCGCCGAAGTTGGGCGCGTGGTAGTAAAGAAACGCGCCGCCCGACTGACGCGCAGCGCCGCGAGTGAAGGCGATACGCATGGCCGTGTTCGGCATCACGGCGGCAGTCTCCATGCCGAGGAGACGCGAGCCCCAGCGTCCGAGCGCGTGCGCGTAGGTGGTGCTCGAAGTGGCCTGCGCCGCGATGAGCTTGTCCCACATCGCGCCGGTCGGCGCATGAAAGAGCGTGCGCCACTTCTCTTCGAGCGCGGCGGTGTAAGCCGCTCTCAAAGTCTCCAGCATCTCGCGGCGCGACATCGAGGGCGTGAGCTTGACGGTCTTAGCAATCGCATCGTTGACATAGCCAATGTTCTCGCCTGAAATCCAGCCGACGAACTGCGCGCTCAGCTCGCCCGAGAGAAGCTTCCAGGCGGCCTGACCTTCGGCCTCCGGCATCTGCGCCGAGCCGTAGTTGATGAGCACGGCGAATGGCGAGCGCGTGTCGCGCAGGTACTTGAGAAACGGGCTGCCCTCCTTCAAAAGCTGCGGCAGGTCGTTGATGTAAATGACCGGCACGACCAGCTTTGACGAGAAGAGCGGCACGTCTCGCGCACCCTTGTACTTTTCGACGAACTGCTCGACCAGCTCCGTGTGAAACGGATAGAGCGGGCGCTCTGCGGGCGGGCGTTCGTATAGCTCCCAGAACCGCTTCGAGATGTTCCAGGGCATCATAAACTCGCGCCCGTTCACAGTCGGCCGACGCCAGAGCGACGGCGCTTTAGCATCCGTCTCAAATTCAAGGAGCGGGGCGAGCGGCGGTCTGCTTTTCGCCCATTCGCGCAGGTAACGCATCGCTGCGAAGTCGGGCTTGCGCCGACCTTCGGGCACGAAATCCGCGTCGTTCGTCAGCAGGATGCAATCGACGTGGCGACGTGCGCCCGCAGCGCGCTCGATGTCGATGGAGATACGCGCCGCGCCCTTCGAGAGCGCGGCTTCGGGCGAAGCGTCCCACGCGAAAGCCCAGCCCCAGTACATGCTAACTTCGTCGTGCGGGTCGATTAAATCCCGCGCGCCGAACTCGTGCCGGAGAACTTCACGCCCGCCCTGAAGAACGCGCACCGTAAAATTTTCCGCGAGCTGCGCCCAATCGGCGTAGCGAACCCAGATTCGATAGCGCCCTTCGCGCCCGACCTCCACGTCCTGATAAATCGAAGCCTTCGTCTCGTCAAAGCTCGCCGCCGCAGAGTTCCACTCGCTCTCGCCCCCTTGCGTCCACTCGGCCGAAACTCCCGGCCCGTTGATGCCCCAGCCCGGCGACTGCGCGCGCGCAGTGTTTCTCCACGAAGGATTCAGCACCGGCCAGTTTCGCGCATCCGTCGAGAAGCCCTGCATGTTCTCGGTCTCGTACCAGAGGTATTCGTAGTTTCGACGGGCGACGGGACGCGCAGGTGTTTGGGATGAAGCAGCAGCGTTTTCCTGTGCGACGGAGACGAAGCGACGCTCCTTCGGAAGTCTCTGTGCGAGTGCGACGGGCGCGGCGAGCGAGAGCGCGACCAGCAGAGCGACGAAAGACGCGAAGTTAAAGACGAAGGATGAGGAGCTATCGTTCTGGCCGACGCGCTGACGGCCGTTCTCGCCGTCGTTCTGGCCGACGCTCGGCGCAACTCGCCTGTAAAGAAGCGCGGCGACGAAGAGTTTTCTCTTCAGCCGCCGCGCCTCGCGCTCCCGTTCTTTCTCTCCCGCCGCGCCGCCTTGTCTCACCCGAGCGCCTCCAGACATTCCTGAAGCGGGCGCTGCCGGCAGGTGTACATCGGCGTATCGCGCAGCGTGTAGCTGCTCGCCTTGCTTTCCCTCAGCTCCTGTACGAGGTCGAGGAAGTCTGCGGGCTCGTCGGTCTCGAAGGCGACGACGAACTCCTGATCGTCGAGGCCGAAGGAGTAGGTCGTGTGCAGCTTCACCGAGCGATATTTCGAGCCGACGCGAATGTGCTCGTCCATCATCTCCTGCCGCTCTTCGACCGGGCGCGTGTACCATTCCCGCGTCTTGACGAACGGATAGACGAACAGATATTTCGACTGACCCGGAACGATGTGCAGGCGGTCTTCGACGTGTTCGGGGTTGTCCTTGTCGATGTACATGGAGCGCTTCGTCATCGAGAGGAAGCTCTGCGTGGCTTCGAGGTAACGTCCGAGCGAGGTGCGATTGATGCGCGCCGTCATCTCCTGCATCGGGTCGAGCGAATAACCGATGCGCCAAATCATAAAGTCGGCGTTGGTGCGAAGCCCCGCGATGAGGTAGGTGTGTATCAGCAGCTCGCCTCTGAACCCTTCGACCGTCTCGACGAACTCACGTCTCGCTTCCTCTTTCGTCGCCTCGTCGAGCATCCGCCACTCGGGACGCGCACGATAAAAAGTGAAGGTCACGAACTGGCGCGGAAGCGAGAGCTTCGGCGTATCTTCGTGCACGCCCCGGTCGGCGAGCCGCAGCGAGGCGCGGTTGAGGTTGGGTTGCGCTTTATCATTGCTCATATAGCTTTCATCCTCGGCTTGAGCCGTTCTCGACTAACGAGACGGCTTCCAGAACGCATTGCAATCAACTACGACACCCACATTGATGATGCACTTATTTTGCTGCCAAGCGCGGCAGAATGCAAATCTCGTAAATCGTGAATCGTAAATCGTGAATAGAAGAAATCCTGTCTTTCACTATTCGCGACTTACGATTCACGATTTACTGCTTTTTATCTATTTACGATTTACGATTCACGATTTACGATTACCTCATGCCGGACAGTCAATCAAACTCTCAATCGGAGGCGACGCGTGAGGGCGTCGAGCGCGGGCGGAGGAATCTTGTTCTTCTGATTCCTGCGGCTATCGCTGCGTCCATCGCGGCGACGCTGGGGGCGGCGGCGTGGCGTTTTCTGAGCCCGCCCACGTCGGGAGCGCAGGGCGAGGGCGCGGGTTGGACGACGCTTGCTCCCTTGGGGGAGCTGAAGGGCGAAGAGCCTTTGATGCGTCAGGTGGCGCTTGAGCGCACGTCGGGCTGGATGCGGGTTCGGGAGGAGCGTGTCGTCTACGTGCTGCCGCGAGAGAATAACCGCGTGGTCTCCGCCGTCTGCCCGCACGAAGGTTGCGAGGTCGTCTGGCGCGCGGCGGAGCGGGATTTCTTCTGTCCGTGCCACGACAGTCGCTTCGCTGCCGACGGCGCGCGACTGAGCGGCCCGGCGCATCGCAGTCTCGCGGAGATTCCGGCGCGCATCGAAAACGGACTGCTCCAGATTCAATACCCGACCGGCGCTCTCACCGACGACGAACAACAGAACCGCTCGGTGCGCGGATGAAATCGACGCGCGACCAATCACGCACGCTCGAATCGCCGAAGCTGCCCGCGCGCGAGGCGGGCTGGCTCTCGCGTTGGACGAAGCTCGCGGAGACGAGCGGCGCGCTTTTCGATGTGCCGCCCGGCGGAAGTCTCGAAGCATGGGCGCGCACCACCGTCGCTGCGGTCGCGTTGCTTCTCCTGCTTCAGTTGACGACCGGGCTGCTGCTCGCTTTCTACTACGTCCCTTCGACCGAGAGCGCGCACACGACTGTTGCCTTCATCGAAAAGGTCGTGCCCGCCGGTTCGTGGATTCGCGCGCTGCATTCGCACGGGTCGGGCTGGCTCGTCGTCGCGCTCGTGCTGCATCTCGCGCAGAGACTCTTCGTGCGAGAGGGTTGGAGACGACGACCCGTCGGCTGGGTGGCGAGCATCGCCCTGCTGGCGCTTGCGCTCGCGGGCGGCGCGAGCGGCTATTCGCTTCCATGGGACGCGCGCGCCTTCTACAGCACGCGCGTCGCCGCCAGCATCACGAGCCATCTGCCGCTCATAGGCGAACATGCGCACGCGTGGCTCGTCGGCGGCGCGGAGCTATCGACGCTCACGCTCTCGCGCTTCTACGCGCTTCACGCCTTCGTCATCCCTCTGCTCATCCTCGCCCTCGGCGTCGTGCGTCTCTTTATCTTTCGTGAACCCGCCGCACCGATTGAGACAAATGCCGACGCCTCTCGACCGGCATGGATGCGCGCGCAGCTTGCGCGACAGATGCTCGTCGCCGGTCTGGTCTTCCTCGCTCTCGCGCTCTACGCTTGGATAGTTCCCGCGCCGCTCAGCCCTACGCCGGAAGAGGCCGCGCCCGGTTATCTGCCCCGACCCGGCGCGCAGTTTCTCTGGCTCTTTCAGTTGTTGAAATATCTGCCCGCGCCTCTGGCCTCGCTGCTCGCGTCGCTTCTGCCACTCGTCCTGCTCGGAGGGCTCGCGCTCCTGCCCCTGCTCGACAGGTCGAGACTCTCGCGCTTCACCGCACAAACGCTTCCGCGCGCGGGCGTCGTCCTCTTCACCTTCGGCCTCGCGCTCGTCGCAGCTATGACCGCTCTCGCGCTCGTCGAAGACGCACGAGACGCGCGCATCAGCGAACAACTCTCGCGGCAACGACAACAGGAAGCGACCTTCCGCGTGGCTCCCTTCGAGCCTCGACGCACGGACACGAGCCGCACGGATGCCCGAAGCTTCGCCGCCTCCGGCCACGAGCGAGTCGCTCCTGACGAGCGCGCCGACGCCTCCGGCCTCTCTTCGACAAACGCCGCGAACTCCGTCCTCCCGCCGCCCGAAGCCTACACGAAACACTGCGCGCGTTGTCACGGCGCAAACGGCGAAGGCAGATTCGCCAACCCGAAACTCGTCGGCGTCAGCGCACAGCCGCGCCGCACGCTCGAAGACATCGTCAATATTCTCGACGACCCGGCCAGCTACGGACTCGAACGCCGCATGCCCTCCTTCGCGCGCAAGCTCACCGAAGAAGAGAAACGCGCCGTCGCCGAGTGGGTCGTCTCGCTCAAGCCCTGAGAAGTTTTTGAAAAGTCGCTCCGGGCTCGGGAGAGATGCCGCTCTCGGCCTCCACGCTTTCAAACTCACGCGCCCCTGGGCTATACTCGCCCCGTTCTCAAACTCAAAATCAAAATCCGAGCTTCGACAGAACTTTTTCGGAGAACCCTGTTCACGATGAAACATCTCAAAACAGCGCTGCTCTCATCCGCCTTCGCCCTTCTCGCTCTCGCTTGCACCGGCAATAACACGACGACCAACAACTCAGGCGACATCTCTCGCGCCAACACCGCTTCGTCGCCCGCAGCTTCGGCCACGCCCTCGCCAACGCCTACACCCGACGAATTCGCCGCCGCGCGCACAACCTACAACGCCGTCTGCATCCGCTGTCACAAAGATAACGGCGAGGGCGGCCTCGTCGAGTTAGACGAGAAGACGAAACTGAAAGTCCCGAGCTTGAAAGAGGGGCACGGGCTGACGCACACAGACCAGCAGTTCGCCCGGCAGATAGCCCAGGGTGGCGACGGCATGCCCGCCTTCAAAAATCGTCTCTCGCCCGAACAGATAGACGAACTGGTGCGCTTCATCCGTCGAGAGTTTCAGGTCGGACTCGTCAAGCCCACTGCCTCGCCCGCTCACTGAGCTAAACATCCTTCGCCCCTTCGTGCTAACATAACCGGCAACCGGCTTTTAACCATCTTGCACCCGTAGCTCAGTTGGATAGAGCGTTTGACTTTCAACCTCAGGTGGAAATCATCGGGCTAAGCCGCGAGTTATGAAAGAGAAGTACCGTTGTTCAAAATGCGCGCAGATTAAGGATGCGTCAGAGTTTGCTTTTCGCAATAAAACGAAAGGCACTAGACATTCTTATTGCTTACAATGCGGTCGCTTCTTTGCTAAAGACCACTATTCCAGACATACTGGTTATTATGTCCGGAAAGCTCGCACCCGTCGCCAGGCATTAATGGGCGAAATTAATGCGAAGCTGTTTGAGTACCTTGAACAAAATCCATGTGTTGATTGCGGTGAGACCGACCCTGTAGTTCTTGAGTTTGACCACGTTCGCGGTAAGAAGCTTTACAATGTATCTGCGATGGGTGCTCTTGTCTTATCATGGGCGACGATTTTGAAAGAGATTGAAAAGTGTGAGGTGCGGTGCGCTAATTGCCATCGCCGTAGAACCGCAGAGCGCAGCGCTTCTTACAGGCATAGGAGACGTAACGGGCCGTTAGCTCAGTTTGGATAGAGCACTGGTCTTCGGAACCAGTTGTCGGGGGTTCGAGTCCCTCACGGCCCGCCATTAATCTTCGTAGGTTCGAGCCCTACCGGGTGTATGAGAGAGAAGAAGGGCGGCGACGTTGACCGCCCTTCTGATTACTTGGATTCTGTGCGGCGAATCCGGACGGCTTCGTAGTGCAAGCGAGAAGATGCCAGGCCGAAGGGTTACAATCTCGACGGTAACGTTAATGAGTTGTGATGATTCGGCGTCGGACGCGGGTGCAGAATGATTTTATGAGCGAGAAACTGAGAGACTCCAGAGAAGAATATACGGTCGCGGCACACGAAGCGCGTGTGGCGGCGGCTCGTGCGCGCGAGGCGGCCGAGGCTTTCGAGGCGTTTGCCGAGCTGCTCACGGCGGGCGATTATCAGGCGGCCAGCGAGACGCATCTCAAAGCTGTCGGAAGGCTGGAAGCTGCGGGCGAGGCGGCTGCTGCCTGCGACGACTGGCTGATGAAAAGCGCCGAGCCGTCTTGAACCCGACTCCTGCTCTGAATCCTTCGCCCGGAGACTCAACCTTCATCAACTCAAAAGCCCTTTAGTCAGTCGCCGTCGAACGAGAGAACGGGCGCGACGTTTTTCGTGCGCGTCGTAGCACGCCGGGACGGCGAAAGACGCCTGAGCGCGCGTTCACAACCCTTCACTTTTCGTCTCCGAGGCGCGTGGCCTTCTCTCAGCGACCCTGCGCCTGCTCGCCTCTGAGCGTCAGACAGGTGCTCGACGCACGCGCGACCAGCTCATTCTTCTCATCCGTCAAGTCGCATTCGACCAGCCCCACCGTGCGCCCGCGTTTGACGACTCTGGCCGACGCCTGAAGCCTCGCCTTCCAGACGGGCTTGAGGAAGTTTATCTTCAGCTCAAGGGTGGTGAAGCTCTCCCGGTCTTCGAGCGTCGAGGCGTAGGCGATGCCCATTGCGGCGTCGGCGATGTCGCAGAGTATGCCGCCGTGAAGCGTGCCCATAGGGTTTGCGTGCTCCGCGCCCGCTTCAAACTCGACGACGGCTTCGCCGACTCTGACCGAGTTGAGACTGAATCCGATCAGCTTTGCGACCGGCGGCATCGGCAGCTCGCCGCGCACCATCCTCTCAATCATTTCGAGCATCTTCGCCATCCGTCGAGCCTCCCGGAGAACAGTCTCTAGCCGCTTTGTGCTCGTCAGTCTATTTTCGGCGCACGAGGAGCGTGGCGACGTAGCTCTTTTTGTCGATGGGATGGTTGGCTTTCGGGTAAGGAGAGAGATTGACGAGGCGCAGCTCGTAGTTCATGTAGGAAGCGTTTCGCGGCTCGGTGGTGGTGTTGAGCGCGACGGAGGCGGCGTCGCGCCGCGCCTTGCGCAGACGAAGGCTGACTCTTCCGTTTCCTTCCCAGATGCAATTGACGCCGGTCGGGCAGCGCGAATCTTCGGGGACGGAGACGAACTCGATTTTCAGGTCTTCGCCGCGAACCTGCGCGCTCTGTCCGAGGCGCAGCTTGAATTCCCTTTCGAGCGAGACTCTGCCCGCGCCGCCCGGCGGCTCTATCGTCCCGAAGATAAAGGCAATCAGCAGAGCCGAGATTAAGAGATTCATGTCCGCCACCTCGAAGTGAAATTTGAGAGAGAACGTGTACCGAAGTCTCGCCGGGCGGCGCAGGTCGAAGAGCGCAGCGCGAGTCGGCGCAAAACCCGGAAAGCTTCCGGAGCGTTATCTTAACCGTTTTTCGTTTGCGACGGCGAGGCTGTTTGGAGGGAATCCAAAAAGCGCCATCGATTTCGCTCCGGGGAGCGACGAAACCGATGGCGGGCTGGAGAGGTTTCGAGCGGAATTCATCTTCCGGCGAACGTGCGCGAAGCTTTCGCTGAAGGCGAGGCTGCCGACGCGTCAAGTCGAAGGAGTGCGCCTGTATTTCTCGACTGGCAGGCCGGCCTCCACCCAATCCTTTTTGCCTCCGACGTAATCGCGCACCTTCGTATAGCCCATCGCCGCCAGTTCACGGGCGGCCTCTTCCGAAGCGTGTCAATCGGGCTTGGCGCAATAGACGACGATGTCGGCCTCCCTATCCGGCAGCAGCATCGGGGCAAGCTCCGAGACCTTGTCGGGCGGCAGGTTGATTGCACCCGGCAGGTGCGAGTGACGAAAGTATTCGACCGGGAGCGTCTCGACGAGTACGAACTCGTCGCCCCTGTCGATTTTCGCCTTCAGCTCATCGCGCTCGATTGTCGCAATCATCTTTCCTCCTCCTTCCGAAACCTCACTTGCTCAAATTTTTCCTCTTCGACCTCAAAGCCGCTCGACGAAAATCTCATCGACGTAGCACCAGCCCCACTCCTCGCCCGGCTCGAAAGATTTGACGACCGGATGACGCGTCGAGTGAAAATGCTTCGTCGCGTGCTTGTTCTTCGAGCTATCGCAGCAGCCGACGTGGCCGCACGTCTCGCACAGACGCAGGTGAACCCAGGAGTCGCCCATCGACAGGCACTCGGCGCAGCCCTCGCCCGCCGGCTTCACTTCGCGCACCTGAGCCAGATGCTCACACTTCAAGGCCATCGTTTATCCTCGTCTTCCGCGAAACGCTCGACCGCCCAACACGCCGCCGCTTAAAGAGCTTTTTATGAATGCTACCACACGGGTCAATCTTTGCGCGTCGCCGTCGCTCGAAGCAGCGTTGCAATCCTCGAAAAAAAACAGTAGCTTTCACGCGTCCGTTTGCAGACCAGTTCGACCAGCCCCGTTTCGGAGAATTCCAGATGTCCAGCCAGGAGATTTCCCCTCTACTCTTTTTCGACACCGTCAACTCCTTCCAGCGCACGGAGGCGCTCAAGTCCGCCATCGAGCTTGAGCTTTTCACCGCCATCGGCGAAGGAAATCGGACGGCTGCCGAGATAGCCGCACGCATCGGCGCTCGCGAGCGCGGCGTGCGTATTCTCTGCGACTACCTGACCGTCATCGGCTTTATGACTAAAGACGCGAACGCTTACGCGCTGACGCCCGACTCGGAGATGTTTCTCGACCGTCGCTCGCCCGCATACGTCGGCGGCGCGGTCGAGTTTCTGCTCTCGCCGATGCTGACCGAAGGCTTCAAAACGCTCACCGAAGCCGTCAGGCGCGGCGGTACGGCAATCTCCGGCGAAGGCTCTCTCGCGCCGGAGCATCCGGTCTGGGTCAACTTCGCGCGCGGAATGGCTCCGCTCGTGATGATGGCCGCGCAGATGATGACGACGCTCGTGGAGGTCGAAGCTGAAAGGAAGTTTCGAGTGCTGGACATCGCCGCCGGTCATGGCATGTTCGGCATCACCTTCGCGCAGCGTTACCCGAACGCCGAGATAGTCGCGCTCGACTGGCCTAACGTCCTCGAAGTCGCGCGCGAAAACGCCGAGCGCGCCGGTGTCGGCGACCGCCACACGCTTCTGCCCGGCAGCGCCTTCGACGTAGATTTCGGCGACGGCTACGACCTCGTGCTGCTCACAAACTTCCTGCACCACTTCGACCCGCCGACCTGCGAAACGCTTCTCAGAAAAGTTTACGCCGCGCTCAAAGACGGCGGGCGCGCGATGACGCTCGAATTCGTGCCCGACGAAACCAGAGTCGCGCCGCCCATCGCCGCCATGTTCAGCCTCGTCATGCTCGCTTCCACCCCCGGCGGCGACGCCTACACCTTCTCCGAGCTTGAGCGCATGTTTCAAAACGCGGGCTTCTCGCAGAGCGAGCTTATCCCTTTACCGCCCATGCCGAATCAGATTGTGCTCTCTCACAAATAGCTTCACGCGGCGAGTCGCCCGAGCTTCCCGAGACGAGCTGACGAGGCGAGCAATATTGGAATGAAACAGTATCAACAGCTTCTGCAATCCATCCTCGACAACGGCAGCGAGCATCGAGACCGCACCGGCGTCGGCACTATCTCCCACTTCGGCTTTCAGACACGCTTCGACCTGCGCGCGGGCTTTCCCCTCGTCACCACCAAGCGCGTGCCCTTTCGCTGGGTGGCCGAGGAGCTTTTCTGGTTTCTCTCCGGCGATACGAACGAAGCCAACCTGCGCGCGCGCGGCGTGGACATCTGGGCTGAGTGGGCTGACGCCGAGCACACCTCCCGCTTCGGTCGCGCCCCCGGCGACCTCGGCCCCATCTACGGCTATCTCTGGCGCTCCTTCGGCGGCAACTATCCCGCCCGCGACGGCCACGACCAGCTAGCCGCCCTCGTCCAAAATCTCAGGCACAACCCGAACTCGCGCCGCCTCATCGTCACCGGATGGGATCCGCGCGTCGCCGACGAAGTTGACCTTCCGCCCTGCCACACCCTCTTTCAATTCAAGGTCGAAGCCGGACGGATTCTTCACTGCCAGCTCTACCAACGCTCGGCGGACGCCTTCCTCGGCGTCCCCTTCAACATCAGCTCCTACGCCCTGCTGACACACATGCTCGCACACGTCTGCGAGCTTGAAGTCGGCGAGTTCGTCTACACGCTCGGCGACTATCACATCTACCTCAATCATCTCGAACAGGTGCGAGAGCTTCTCTCCAGAGAGCCGCTGCCTCTGCCGCGCCTCGAAATCAGAGACGAAGACCAGAGCCTGCGCGGGCTCGACGGCCTGCTGGGGATGCGCTACGAGCACTTGAACCTCGTCGGCTACAAATCGCACAGCAAGATTGAAGCGCCCGTGGCCGTCTAGGAATTTCCAGAAGCGCGCCTCTCGAAGAAGCATGTCTAAAGTTACCGGCATCGTCGCCATCGACAGGAACAGAGCCATCGGCAAGGACGGCGCTCTGCCCTGGCACTACTCCGAAGACCTCAAGTTTTTCAAGAGTCAGACGACCGGCCACGCCTGCGTCATGGGGCGACGAACCTGGCTCTCTCTCAAAAAACCTCTGCCCGGCAGACTCAACATCGTCCTCAGCCGCACGTCGGAAATCGAGCCGCAGGAGTCGGTCGTCCTGCTCCGGGATAAGCTCTCCGTCCTCTCTCTGAAAGAATACTTAGCGTGCGACCTCTACGTCATCGGCGGCGCACAGATTTTCCGAAGCTTCGCCGCAGAGATAGACCGTTGGCTCGTCACCGAGATTCCCCTCTCAGTCGAAGGCGCAGACACCTTCATGCCCGAAGACTTCCTGCGCGGCTTTCAGCTTCGCTCCTTCGTCGAGCTGAGCGAAAATCTCAAGGTGTCGGTTTACGAAAGAGAAGCTGGCGCGACGTAGACGTTTCTCGGGCGAGTCATGCTCAGTTGTCGTAAAATAGAGAGTCTGAGAGGTAGGTTTATGTCAGTTACAACTTATCAAGGCAGAATTGAAAATGGGCAGATACGACTCGCAGAAGATATTCGCCTGCCCGAAAATGCCAGAGTTTATGTCATCGTGGCGGACGTTGAACCGGATGAGAGCAAAAAGCGGCTCGATTTGGCCGAGATGATTTCGCGGATGCCGTCGGATTATCAAGCGAGCGAAGAGGATTTCGGCGAGCCTGTCGGGAAGGAAGAATGGTAAATGCCAGCTTACCTTGCGGAGCTTATTCCGCTTTAAGCGCAAAGAAAGGCCGCCCGTTGAGGTGGCCTTTTTCTTTGGGTTGCTGATTGAAGATTTCAGGAGTGGGAGTTCATCATTGTCGCGTCGAGCATGTCGTGGCGCGTGATGATGCCGGTGATGCGCCCGTACTCTTCGACGAGGACGGCGGGGCTCGTCTGTAGCTGTCGCGTGACATCGACGGCGTTGGCTTCCACGTCGATGACGGGGAAGCTTGCGTCCATCACTTCGCTGACGCGCGCTTCCAGTAGCTCCTTGTTGCCGAGCACCTTCGCCAGCACGCGGTTCTCGCGCAGAGACCCGACGGATTGCCCGTCTTCAATCACCGGAAGCTGCGTGATGCCGAGTTCGTCCATGCGCAGGAGCACGTCGGAGACGCGCTCTTCAGGCTTTGCCGAGACGAGCGGCTCGGGCAGATTCTTGCTCTTGGTCTTGCTGATGAGTCCGGCGGTAATCTTCTGCGGCTCAAGCAGGCGCTTCTCCTTCATCCACTCGTCGGAATGATGCTTCGTCAAATAACGCTCGCCCGTATCGCAGACGATGAAGACGACCAGGCCGTTTTCGTCCAGATTGCGCGCGACGCGCAGAGCAGCCGCGAGGTTCGTGCCCGTCGAGCCGCCGCAGAAGATGCCTTCGAGGCGTCCGAGCTGGCGCGAAAGCTCGAAGGATTCGCGGTCGGTGATGTTGAAGACTTCGTCCACGTACTTGAGCTGCGCGTTTTCGGGAATCACTTCCTGCCCGATGCCTTCGACCAGATAAGGCGTCACCTCGTGCGTCTTTCCCGTCTCCTTGTAGGTTTTGAAGACAGAGCCGTAAGGGTCTGCGCCGACGACGACGATGTTCGGATTCTTCTCCTTGAGATAACGACCAGTGCCCGAGATGGTGCCGCCCGTCCCTATTCCAGCGACGAAATGTGTAATCTTGCCGTCGGTCTGTTCCCAAAGCTCCGGGCCGGTCGCGTGATAATGCGCCTCTCGGTTGGCGGGGTGCGCGTACTGGTTCGGGTAGAAGGAGTTTCTGGTCTCGCGCGCGATGCGCTGCGCGGTGGCGACGTAATGGTCGGGCGTCCCCGGCTTGGCAGAGGCGGGCACGACGACCACGTCCGCCCCGAGCGCCTTCAGGTAACGCACCTTCTCGACCGAAGATTTATCCGTCATCACGAAGATACAGCGATAGCCTTTGACGGCCGCAGCCAGAGCCAGTCCTATCCCCGTATTTCCCGATGTCGCTTCGACGACCGTCCCGCCCGGTTTCAAAATACCTTCGCGCTCCGCCGACTCAATCATCGCCACGCCGATGCGGTCTTTGACAGACGCGCCCGGATTCGCGCTCTCCATCTTGGCGAGCACCGTCGCACGGATGCCCTGAGTGATGCGGTTCAGACGCACGAGCGGCGTGTGTCCAATCAGTCCTAAAACATTCTCGTAATAGTTCATAAAATTCTCCGTCCGTTCTCCGAAAGCCTTTTTGAATAACACTATAGTTATACAACGAAACTTCCCGGCGCGACCATTCCGAGCCGACGTGTTTATAATGGCTCTCGATGACGAGCGTGCCGACCAGAATGCAAATCTCAGCCGGAGGCGTGGCCTTTCGCGGCAGGGGCGCGCCGGAGGCGCGCGTGGCGATTATTTCGGTCGGAGAGCGCGGGCGCTGGCAGTTGCCCAAAGGGCTCGTCGGCAAAGGCGAGACGAACGAGGCGGCGGCGATGCGTGAGGTGCGCGAAGAGGCGGGCGTCGAGACCGAGATGCTAGGCCTGATAGACAAAATCGAATACTGGTATTTCTCTACCGAGCGCGGCGAGCGCGTGCGCTTCCACAAGTTCGTCTATTTCTACCTGCTTCGATACACGTCGGGCGACGTGCGCAACCACGACCACGAAGTCAACGAAGCGCGTTGGGTCGGTCTCGACGAAGCGCGCGAGATGCTGGCCTTCGCAAGCGAGAAGAAGATACTTGAGCGCGCCGCCTTGATGATAGAAGAGCTTGAAGAAGCTTAGATGGACGCTTCTCTGCCCTGAAAGCTACTTTCAGACGGCGCTTGCCGCCGCGCTCTCTCCGGCGAGCCATTCCCTTTGGAGCTTCTCAATCGCTTCCTCTTTGCGTTTGGCCTCCACTTCAATCCAGAGCCCGCGCCTGAAAGATTCCGGCATCACTTCGACGAGGTCGCTATGGTGGCGGTCGTTGAAATGCTCCCGACCGTTCGAGATGTGAACCATCTGCCATTCGGGCACAGGCCATGTCTCGCGCGCGGCCAAAAGCATTTCGGTCACGCTCTCATGGTCGTAGCTCGACAGACGCTCATGGCAGACGTGATGATGCGCGTCGAAGACCATCGGTACGCCCGCGCCGCGACACGCTTCGAGAATCTCCGAGGCGCTGTAGCCGTACTCGTCGTTCTCGAAGGCGAGCCGCAGGCGAATCTCTTCGGGCAGCGAGCGCGTCACTTCGACGAGGTGCTCGGTGCGGTCTGACTTTCCACCGTGCAGAATCATCGTCGCCCAGGCGGAGCGCGGCTGCGCCAGCATGTCCATCACGCGCGCGTGGGTGGAGAGAATCTTGATGCTGTTTTCGACGACCTGCGGCGAGTCGGAGCTGAGCACGACGAACTGGTCTGGATGAAGCACGAGGCGCAACCCTTCGGCGAGCGCGCGCTCGCCCGTGCGGCGCAGCTCGTCCGCGAAGCCGCTCAGAACGTCTTCGCCGACCGCATCGTCCGCGAACGGAAAGAGCGCCGAAGTCATGCGATAGAGCCTGATATTTCGCGACAGGCAAAAGTCGAGCGCACGGTTCAGGCGCACGAGATTCTCCGCGTAGAGCGCGCCGAGCAGACGCTTCTGCTCATCGGTCTCAAACTGCAAGAGGCGCTTGCGCGTAATCGTTCGATAACGCACCTCTTCGGAAGTTGTGATGCAGACCAGCCCCAATTTCGGCGACCCCTCGCCCGCCCGCTCCACGCTCGAAAGATTCATCGAGATACTCTCCATAAACACGTCTGAAACCCTCTTCGATTTAGAAGCCATTTGAGCGTATGAGCTTTCTTTTTTAGCTGCGCAGATGTGCTTTTTATCTTGAGCGTCTGGCGCACACTCGCATCAGTCGCTTATCATTTGCCGACGCCTGTCGATGGATGCCTGCACCCGCGTCGGACGCCGAAGCAGCGAGCATTTCATGCGCACGCGCCACTCGAAGAGGCTTGAGATTGTTTGCCGGAGAACGAAGAGGGATGCTGACGATTGACGGTTCGTTTGGAGAAGGCGGCGGCCAGATTATACGCACGTCTCTGGCGCTCTCGCTGATGACGGGCACGCCCTTTCGCGTCTACAACGTGCGTGCGAAACGCGATAAGCCGGGGCTCAGGCAGCAGCACTTGACGGCGGTTAATTCGGCGGCGCGAATCGGCGGTGCAAAAGTTGACGGCGCGGCTGTCGGCTCGCGCGAGTTTACTTTCGTGCCCGGCAAGGTCGAGCCCGGCGAATACAACTTCGACGTCGGAACCGCCGGAAGCACGACGCTCGTCCTTCAGACCGTTCTCCCGCCGCTCATCTTCGCCAGTTCTCCGAGCCTCCTGACGCTCGAAGGCGGAACGCACAACGCCTTTGCGCCGCCCTTCGATTTTCTACAGAAGACGTTTCTGCCTCTCGTCAATCGAATTGGCGCGCACGTCACAGCCGAACTCGAACGCTACGGATTTTATCCGCGAGGCGGAGGCCGCTTCGTCGTCCACATCGAGCCTGCGACCGAGCCGCGCCGCCTTGAGCTTTTGCGACGCGGCGAGCTACGGCGCGAGCGTGCGCGCGCGCTCGTCGTTAATCTTCCGGCGAGCATCGCGGAGCGTGAGCTTGCGGTAGTCGCCGAAAAGCTCGGGTGGCGCGACGATCAGTTGCAGGTCGAGGTTTCCAGTAACGGCTACAGTCCGGGAAACGCCGTGCTCATCGAAATCGAGAGCGAGGCGTTGACGCTGGTGTTCAGTCGGCTGGGCGAGCGCGGCGTGCGTGCCGAAGTCGTCGCCGAGAAGGCTTCGGAAGAGGCCGCGCGTTATCTCTCGCTCGGCGTGCCCGTCGACGAGCACTTAGCAGACCAACTGCTCCTGCCGCTCGCCCTCGGCGCGGGCGGCGCGTATCGCACAGCCCCGCTCTCCCTTCACACGACGACCAACATCGAGATTATCCGAAAATTTCTCGACGTGGAGATTTCCACCACTCACTTGAAAGGCGACGTGTGGGAGATAGAAGTCAGGAAATGATGAGCGCAGAACGTGAGAAGGGAGCGGGCAAACGCTTCAAACGTCTGCCTGCTCCCTTCTTCCTTGTCGAGCTTGAACGTCAGGCGCGCTTGAGATTGCGCGCGGATTGAGTTCTTCCCGTTCCGGTCTCGCTGGCCGAAGCGGTCTGGCGTGCGGCCTGCGGCTCTTCGGTCTGCGCGGCGTTCATCTTTTCGATGCGCGCGGAGATACGTCGGTCGAGGTCTGTAATCTGTTCGGGCGTGAGGCGGTAGATGTTCGGCTGGTTGTGATAGAGCTTCGCGCCCGTCACGATGTCAGCAACCTTGAAGCCGTGCTGCTCGGCCTTGGCAATGAGTTCCTGAATGGTCATCGTGTTCGGGACAATCGAGAGGGGAGAGGCTTTCTCTTCGAGCGTCTCGGGCACGGCGGAAGGCTTCGGCGCATCTATCGGAAGCTCTGTGGCCGTCTCTCGCTTCATGTGGTCGAGGAAATCTTTGAACGCGACATCGCCCGACATCTCGAAGCCAACCTCGAAGGCGTCGCTGTTCGACTTCACCACCTGAAAGACGCGCACCACTTCGCCGTCGCGCTCCTGCAAGGAGACTTCGACCATGATGTCCACGAAGTATTCGAGGCCGCTCGCCGTCATCGGCAGCACACGCCCGACCTCGTTGTCCTCTTTCGCCTCCTTGCCCTTCGCCGGAATCTGATCGACGATGACGACAGACTTCCCGCTCTCGATGCAGAGGCGGCGCAGAACGCCCTGAAGAATCATCTGGTCGGCGGCCAATTCTTCAGCCGAGGGCTGCGCTAAGGGGTCGCCCGTCCGCTCGCGCACCGCCGCCACCATCTCGCTGTGCTTGGCCGAGAAATATCCCGCCCACGAATCGAGCGCGAAGCAGGCGTAGTTCTGCTCGCGTCCTTCGCCCGCCAGAGCCCAGTCGATGAACTCCGGCAGCTCGTCCGGGTGCTCAATCTCAAGCGCGTCGAACTGCGTGCCGACGCCGCGCAGCAGACGAGCCTTGCGCTCTACGTCGAAGATGCAGAGACGACCCAGGCCAGCCTCCGACATGCTGCGCACGAAATAACTTTTACCGACTCCGGCCCCACCACGAACCGCCATCACCAGCCGCTGTTGCCGTGGACGGCGGCTGAGCGGATTCACCTTCGGTTTGCTCGTCTGACTCATTTTTTGCTCCTCTTTAGCCGGATGCGGCTTGCTAAAATCTTTGCAGGTCAAAGCTTTACGAAAACCTCGCGCTCCCCGAATGCAGGAGGCTCGCGGTCTTCCTTCCCCATCTGCGGCGGCACTGTAGCACAATTTCGGCGAGAATGGAACAACATTTCACGCATGAAACAGGAAAAAAGTTAAAGAGGCTGAATCGGATGCGTAGGGACGGCTCATAGAGACCTTTAACTTCCGGCAGAAGCGCCGCCGCAAATCCCGACCTGAACCTCCCTGATTGGCACGATGAGACGTAAATCCTGCGGGTTGAGTGAGATGAGAAAGCCGCGCTTGCCGCCGTTGAGGTAGATTTTCGGCAGAGCGAAGATAGTCGCTTCCGCGCAGACGGGCAGTTCGGAGCGCGTCCCGAAGGGGCTGATGCCGCCGACCATGTAGCCTGTAAGTTTCTGAGCCTTCGAGACTTCGCAGGGCGAGACGCTTTTCACGTCGAGCGCGCGGGCGAGTTGTTTCGCGGAGACCTCGCAGTCGCCGTGCATGAGTACGAGCAGGGGTTTGCCCGCGTCGGTCTCGAAGACGAGTGTTTTGACGACCCCGTGCTCTTCGACTCCAAGCTCTGCGGCGGCGCGCGTCGTCCCGCCATGTTCTTCCCACGCATAGAGATGCGGCTCGAAGGCGACCCGCTTTGCCCTCAAAAGGCGGACGGCGGGCGTGACCGGATAGCTCGTTTTTTCCATCTCGAAATTAGACAACAATTTCCGGCCATTGTCATCAAACTTGCAGCCTGCGGCGTACCCGAACCGACAAATCCGTCCGATTCTTCTACACGCTTTCGGTCGGCGGCAATCCCTTTTGGTCGAGGTGTCTCTGTAAACTGGGGCGAACAGTCGATTTACGAGACATTTCGGAGAATTTCCGACGGCACGGTGCTTGCAGGATTCCGAGGACATGATGACCACAAACGCTGCCACATTCCCAATCTTTCAAAGCTCCAAAGGCGAACAGGCGGCGGAGCAGCAACCGCAGCAGACAGACTACAGTCTGGCACAACGCGCCGCCTCCGGCGACATGGCCTGCTTTGAATCCCTCTACGAGCGCCATCACAGAAGAGTCTATTCCCTCTGCCTGAGAATGACCTCCAATACCGCCGAAGCTGAAGACCTCGCTCAGGAAGTCTTCATTCAACTCTTTCGTAAAATCGGAAGCTTTCGCGGAGAATCTGCTTTCACCACCTGGCTTCACAGATTAACAGTCAATCAGGTGTTGATGCATTTCCGAAAGAAA
>DASWNP010000037.1:0-135038 GCA_036399175.1 Pyrinomonadaceae bacterium
GTTCGTCCGCATCGACCTCGGCGAGGTCGTCGCGGCGGGGCAGCAGCAGACGCTGCGCATACGCTGGTCGGGCGCGCTCGTCACGCCCGAGGGCGGGCCGCTTTTGACGAAGCGACTGGCCTACGTCGGCCCCGACATGGCGTACCTGTTGTACGCGGCGCGCTGGTTCCCCTTCCACGAGTACGCCGCCGACCGCGCCACCTCCGACATCACCGTCATCGCTCCCGCCGGAATGGAGATAGCCGGCGCGAGCGACGAAGCGAACCCTTCCACCTCCGCCGAGATGCCGCTTCGCATGGGCGAAGGCGCAGCGCCGCGCCCGACGGGCGCAACCCGCGCCGGACAGCCCGCGCCCGCTCGCACGCAAGCTCGACCGATGGGCTTGCAGACTGGCGGCAACGTCGTGCGCCGTCGCTTCACGCAAAGGCAGCCGACGCTCATCGGCAATTTCGCCGTCGGACGCTACATCACGCGCACGCTCACTATCGGCGGCTACGAGATACAATTCTACGTCCAGCCCGGCAGCGAAGGCCGCATCGAGAATTACGGGCAGGTCGCAGGTCAAGCGCTTCAGTTCTACACGCGGCAGTACGGCAACCCTGCCTTCGGCTCGCGCTTCGTCGTAGTCCAGATTGACGACCAGAGCCTCGACGCCTACGCCGCGCCCGGCATGCAGTTTCTCTCGGCGCGTTTCTTCGACCCCTCGCGCCAGATGGGCTTGGACGAGCGCCTGCAACGCGAGGTCGCCTTCCAGTGGTGGGGTTTGACGGTGGGCTTGCGCTCGTTCGACGACGCGTGGCTCTCGCAAGGCTTGTCCGAGTGGAGCGCGTTTGCTCTGCGCGAGACGCTGCTTTCTGGCGGGACGCTCGAAGCCGCGCAGCGCGACATGATGGAACGCGCGCTCATGTTCGAGCAGTCGGCCTCCATCGCGCGTGCGCCCTCGACGCTCGACGACCAGTCGGCGGCCTATCAGGCCATCGTCTACTACAAGGGCGCGATGGTCTTTCGGATGCTGCGCGAGACTATGGGCAAAGAGAAGTTCGACCAGTTGATGCGGCAGTTTCTCACGCAGTATCGAGGCAAGAACGCTTCGATTGACGACTTCGAGCGCCTTGCGACGCAGGTTGCGGGCGAGCCCTTGCGCTACTTCTTCGCGCGCTGGGTGGAGAGCACGGGCGTTCCCGAGTTTTCCGCCGACTACCAGATTATCCGCACGCGCGCCGGAAAATTCCGCACGCGCGGCACGCTCAAACAGAACTTCGAGAACCTGAAAATGCCCGTCGAAGTTCAGCTTCGCGCCGAGGGCGACGACGCGACGACCATCGTCTTCGTGCAGGACAGAAGCGAAGAGTTCGACCTTGAAACCAGTGGGAAGCCGCTCGAAGTCGTCGTTGATCCCGGCAACAAAATTCTTCGCTCGTCGGACGAGCTGCGTATCTCAATCGTCGCCCGTCGCGGCCTTGAGCTTTTCCGCGAAGGTCAGTACCTCGAAGCGCAGCGCCAGTTTGAAGAGGCTCTCAAGCTCGACAAGTCGAACTCCTGGGTCTACTACAATCTCGGCCTGCTCTATCTCGAACAGCGCAACTATCAGCAGGCGCTCGACAACTTCCAGGCCGCGCTCGACGGCAACCTGCGCCCCTCCTGGATAGAAGTCTGGGCGCGCATCAAGCGCGGCAACGCCTACGACGCGCAGGGCGACCGCGCCCGCGCCGTCAACGAATACAACAAGGCGGTCTCGACCGGCATCAACTACGACAACGCGCAGCGCGCCGCCAAGCAGTATCTCGCCACCCCCTACGACCCCAAGAGCGCACAGGCCACAGCCTCGACCGGCTCGACCGACTGAGCGTTCAAACGACGAACTTCCTGCAAAAGAAATCCTCGCCCTCTGCGACACGATAGAGGGCGAGGATTTCTTCCACTTCAGAGCCTGAATCAAACTCGCGGCAAGCCTCGTAGTTCTTTGACGGCAGAGCGTTTCCACTCAACTTTATAAGAGGCCATCCTGTTTCAACGCGGCGAGAAGCTCCTCGTGGGAAATAGTTGGCTCGTCGCGGCGTTCCGCCAGAACCGCGAGGTCTTGCAAATCTTCCAGCGGCTCTTCAAATTCGTTGATGGGCAGAATGACGGCAGTCTTTTCGCCCGCCTGATTTGTCACATACTGAAGATTATCCTGCTTCATGCTCAACATTCTCAGCTTTTTACGACCCTTTTTCAAGCATGTAATCCGGCGCGCGAGTTGGCTGCTTTAAGCGAGCCGCAGAGAGCATCAGGCGCAGCTCATTTCGGGTAGCGGCAGAGAAAGGCGACGCGCTCTCTGGGGTCGAAGCCGACGGATTCATAAATCTTCGCGGCGTGATAGTTTTCGTCGGCGACCATGACGAGGGTTTTGACGTGGAGACGTTCGAGCGCGTGACGGGAGACACAGTGGACGAGCGTCCCGCAGATGCCGCGACGACGGAAGTCCGGGTCTGTGCCGACGGCCTGAAAGCGAGCGATGTCGCCTTCGCGGAAGAGGCCGAGGTCGGCGACGAGCCTGTCTCCGAGAAACGCGCCGTACCAATCGCCCAGTCCATCGCCGATGAGCTTGCGCCAGTTTTCAATCGCGCTGCGCTTGAAGTTCGTGTACGCGTCCAAATCGAAGCGCGCCCTGCGACAACGCACCTGATTATCGAGGACGGCCTCCCACTCCGCTTCCGTCTCGATGCGCCGCACCTCGATTTCCTCGTTCACCTTCGGCGGTGGATGGACGCGCTCGGCCAGCAGTGTGACGTTCATCTCCAGCTCGAAACCCGATTCGAAAAACGGCCTCAAGCCCTCTCCGTCGCCGTCGTCAGACTCCCACCCGAAGAGGACGTGGCGAACTTCGGGGCGATGTTTGAACTCCCGTTCGAACAGACGCATCCAGCGCAGGTGGTCGCCCTCGGCAGGCGGGCGTCCGAAGATAAGGAGGTTGCCCCAGTAGTAGCCGGGGTTGGAGGGCGTCTCGACGAGCAGGTAATCGCCCCGGTCGTGGACGTTGCCGTTGCGACGCCAGAAAATCATGTTGGTCAGAAACTGCATCGAGCGGACGCGCATCGCGGATGTCTCCCGGAGAGAATCATCTCACATTTCGGAGAGAGCAAATTATAGCGGGAAGAAGTTTCAACGCGGAGGCCGGAGTGGTGTCGCAGAGAAGAAGCCGCCGCAGAGTCGAGCGGTTTTCTCTGCGAACTCTCTATCTCGGCGCGCTCGGCGTTAAGTTTTTCGGTCGCCTGAAATCGATTTGATTTACGCGGAAGCATCGACGGCGACGACGGCAATGCGGTGCTTATCGGCGAGGGCAAGCATCTGCTCGCGGTCGAAGATGAGGGTCTTGCCGGCGGTGATGCAGAGGCAGGTGGCTCCGGCCTGAATCATGTTTTCGATGGTGGGGAGGCCGACGACGGGCACGTCGAAGCGCATGTCCTGATTCGGCTTGGCTATCTTGACGACTGTCAGACGCCCGCGCGCAAGCTCCCCCGCGCGCCTGACGGTGGCATCCGTTCCTTCCATTGCTTCGACGGCGACGCAGGCGCGCGAGCGCACGACGATGGTCTGGCCGAGGTCGAGTCGCGCAATCTCGTGCGCGACTTCGAGGCCGTATTCGATGTCGCCGCGCTCGCGCTCGTCGGGCGCGCGGCGTGTGAGCGTTCCGGCTCGGGGCAGGTGGTCTTGGAGGAAGTAGGTGGAGTCGATAAGCTCGATGCCTTCGCGCGCTAGCTCGTCGGCGACAGCGCCGATGAGCGCGTCTGTGTTGCGACGCGGAAGACGCATGAGCAGCCGGAGCATACGTACATCGGGGAGCGCGCCGCTGAAAATCTGTACGTGCCTGACCTGCCCGGCCATCATCGCGCGCTCCACACCCTCGCGCTTGAAGAAGCGAATCATCTTCCCCAACTGCCCGATGCCGACCCACACCACGCGCCCGCCCACCGACTCGACGGCGCGCTCAATCTCCGGGTCGGTCTCTTCCTTTATTGCCGCCACCGACAGAGACACGCCCGCCCCCCTCGCCCCCTCAATCACCAGAAAGGGAAACCGGCCGTTACCTGCAATCAGACCGTACTGCATAAAGAAATGATGAATGCGGAATGCGGAATGATGAATGAAAGACAAACTGCTTTTCATTCATCATTCATCATTCCGCATTCATAATTTATTTGATGACTCCACGTTTCGAGGCTTCGATGAAGCGGACGAGTTCCTCGACTTCGATTGAGTTTTGAATCTCGCGGCGGATGGCTTCGAGCGCCTGCCGGGTGTTGAGGCGCGAGGAGAGCAGGAGGTGAAAGGCGTGGTGAAGGGCGTCGATGGTCTCTTTCGGGTAGCTGCGCCGCTTCATGCCGGTCGTGTTGAGGCCGTAGCAGTGCGCGCGGTTGCCGACCGTGAGAGCGTAGGGCATGGCGTCTTTCGTGATGACGGAGTAGCCGCCGATGAAGGCTTCGCGCCCGACGCGGCAGAACTGGTGAACGCCGGAATACGCGCCGATGTTGGCCTTGTCTTCGACGCGGACGTGGCCTGCCAAAGTCGCGCCGTTAGCCATGATGATACGGTCTCCGAGGATGCAATCGTGCGCGACGTGCGCCTGCGCCATGAGCAGGCAGTCGTCGCCGATTTCGGTGAGCATCCCTCCGCCCGCCGTGCCGCGATGGATGGTAACGAACTCGCGTATGCGATTGCGACGCCCGATGCGCGTCTCGGCGGGCTCGCCTTTGTACTTCAAATCCTGCGGCGCGAGTCCGATGGAGACGAAGGGGAAGACGTGGCTGTCGTCGCCGATAGTGGTGCGCCCGTCGATGGTGCAGTGTGATTCGAGACGGACGCCTTCGCCGAGTTTGACCTCGTCGCCGACGACGCAGTAGGGGCCGACAAAGGAGCCCGCGCCTATCTCTGCGCCGGGGCTGACGATGGCCGAAGGGTGAATGATGGTGTCGGGCACATTCGGAGAGGCTATGGCGGCGGAAGCGGCGCGGCTCGTCGCGTTGGCGGCGCTCTCTTCCTGTGTTTGACGCGCGCGCCGCGAAGCGTTCTGGGAAGCCGTGCGGCTCATACGAGCGCGCTCCGTTCGGCGACGACGCTCATAATCTCGGCCTCTGCGGCAAGCTGTCCTTCGACGGTCGCTTCGCCCCTCATGCGCTGGACGCGCGCGCCGACGCGGATGGGCGTCACCGTTAGCGTGAGCGTGTCGCCGGGGCGGACGGGGCGGCGGAAACGCGCGCCGTCGATGCCGCTAAAGAGCGGGAGTTTTTCCTCGCGGTCGGGCATCTGGCTGAGGGCGTAAATCGCGCCGACCTGCGCGAGCGCCTCGACTATCAGGACGCCGGGCATGACCGGCATCCCCGGATAATGTCCCTCGAAGAAAGGCTCGTTGATGGTGACCTGCTTGATGCCGACGATGCGCTGGTTCGGCGTCAGCTCGATGATGCGGTCAACGAGCAGGAAGGGATAGCGGTGCGGGATAATCTGCTGGATGGCGCGGGAGTCGAGGACGGTTTCCATATAGATTTATTGGCTCGCCGAGGCTCGTCGAGCTTGGAAGCTTTGCCATCGACGAGCCTCGGCGAGCCAATTTTTCGAGAGAGAGCGTTTAGGGTCGGGGGGTGGCGGCCGAGGCGGTGGCCGGGTTGCGCGAGTTGTAGTTGGTGATGAAATCGCGCGTGATGTTGACGCTCTCGACGGCGTAGAGCACGGGGGTCTGACTCACGTCGATGATGATGGAGATGCCGCGCTCTTTGGCGTAGGCGTCCAAAGCTTTGAAGACATCTTCCTGAAGCGGGGTGAGCACTTCGCGCATGCGCTTTTCGAGGTCGCGCTGGCCGTCTTCCTGCTTGCGCTTAATCTGGTTCTGAAGCGACTCGGCTTCGTCGGCCTTGCGGCTCAAAGTCGCCTGATCGGCGACCGTCTTGGTGTCGTTGATTTCCTTGACGAGCTGCTGGTAGCGCTGCTGCAAGCCCTGAATCTCGGTGCGACGAGGTTGAAACTCGCCATCGACCCTCTTCATCGCGGCCACGAAACGGGAGATGCCGTTCTTCTCGTCGCTGAAGAACTCGGTCTGGATGACGGCGATTTTGGCGTCGCCGGTCGGGCGCGCTCCGGCAGTCTGTGCGGGCGCGGCGGCGGGGCGAGCGGCGGCGGGCTGCTGCGCGCTGGCGCTTGAGGCGAAAACAGCCACGAGCATAAGGGTGGCCGCTGCTAAACGAATTTGTTTCATATCTGTTGTGTACTGCTCCTTACAGTGAAAAAGGGGAGAACTCGCTTCTTCGTCCGAAATACTCTTCGGGGCGGCTCCCTTGCGGTTTGAGACCGAACAGTTAAAAAGTTCGACCGATGCTGAAGCGAAAGACGTTTTTCTTCTCGCGGAAAAAGATGCCGGGAAGCTCCGGCTGCTCTCCGTTTCGCGCGTTCGGATTATAAGCGTAAATCAGTCGAAACGGCACGTTGACGACGGGTAATTGGATGCGAATTTCGGCTCCGAGGCTGGATCGGTAATCGCCTAATTTCGAGAAAATACTCTCGGAGAGGCCGACGCGCGTGTTGGTCTGCGCCTCGCCGCGCAGGAAGACCTGGCGGAAACCGAAGGGCAGCCCCGTCAGCGGATCGCGCCCGACGCCGCCCGCCTCCTCGGCCAAACCCAGCTCGGTCTTGGTGACGAGCCGGTTATCGCGCATGACGAGGCCGAAGAGGGGAATGCCTGAGCCGGGGTCGAAGGCGGTGGTGACGGCGAGCGTGGGATTGGCGCGCGCCACCTGCGCCGTCAGCCCGCCGAAGGAGGCGAGAAACGGCTGGTCGGACAGGAAGTTGGAGGAGAAAATCTGGTCGGCGCTCTTGCGCAGGTTGAAGGACGAGCCGATGTCTGCGAAGGCCGCCACTTGCAGAGGCCCGAAGATGGGGATGCGATACTCGAAGTTCCCCAGAAGCTGTGTGTCGCCGCCGAGGAAGCGGAAGTCGCGCTGGCCTATCTGAATCGAGTTCGCGCCGCCGACGCCCGTGAAAGTGCCGAGGTTGGTGATGGCTTGAATCTGCTCCTGCGTGAGCCCGGTGACGGGCTGCGCATTGCCGACGGCGTTCGTCGCCAGCACGACGTTGCGCGAGGTGAGGAAGGTGTCGAGCGGGACAATCGGGCTGATGGAGCGGACGTTGTAGCCGCGAATGGTGAACTCGTCGCCGAGGAAGAAGCGCTCGTAGATGGGCACGCCGTTGATGAAGGCCAGCGAGTTGGCCTGCGACTCACGAATCTTGCTGGAGGTGGCGAAGCTGCCGACGTGTCCCATGACGAGACGGAAGCCGAAGACCTCCGGGTTCTGCCCCGGCCCTTTGCGCCGGACGGGGATAAACTGCGTGTAGGAGACGGTCGGCTGATAGGTTCGCACGTCGCCGCCGAGGCCGGCGAAGGCCAGAGAGAGCGAGACCTGACGGCCTTGCGTCGGGTCGATGCTGCCGTTTCTGGTGTCGTAGACGGCGGTCGGCGTCAGGCGGCTGGTGATGATGTTGGACTGACTGAAAATGATTGGGATGCGCTGGCTGGCGTCGGCTGACTCGTTGACGGGCGGGTCTTCGACGCTCGTCGCCGAAATCGAATAGGAGAGACCGACGCGGGTGGCGCGCGCGAAGGGTCGGCGTCGATTCTTGTAGAACTCGGAGAGCGGCGCGGTGGCGAAGAGGCTGCCGCCGGTGGTGTTCTGCGTGAAGAGGTTTTCGTCGCTGACGTTCAGAAAATCAATCTGGTTGCCGACGATGCCGGAGAGCGCTTCCTGATTCTGCGAAAGCAGCGTGCCTTCGCCGAAGAACTTACGCGATTCGGTGAAGACAGAGAAACCCGCCGTGATGGGGCGGTCTTGAATGTAGGGCTCTGTGAACGAGAAGAGAAACGAGCGTTGACGGTTGCCGAAGGCGAACTGGAAGGAGAGCGATTCGCCGCGACCGAGCAGGTTGTTGGTCGAATACTCCAGACCGAAGAAGGAGCCGCCGATGCCGGAGATGCCGCCGTTGAAAGAAATCTGCTGGCGTCCGCGCTCGGCGACTTTGAGGTTGATGTCCACCTCGCCGCGCTCTTCGTCGGTGCGGAAGTCCGCGTCTTTCTCTTTGTCGATGGGGTCGAAGAAGCCCAACTGGTTGAGACGCAGAATGGAGAACTCCCAAAGCCCTTCGTCGTACACGTCGCCTTCGTTCAGGATAACCTCGCGGCGAAGCACGTTATCGCGCGTGAAGGTGTTGCCGACGAACTCCAGACGGCGCAGGGTGAACTGCTTGCCCTCGATGATGTTGATGGTGAAATCGGCCACGCCCTCTTTCGGATTCTGCGGGCTGTCCTTGAAAGAAGGGTTCACTTCGTAGTCGTACTGAATGAAGCCGAAGCGGCCGTAGAGCTTCTTGAGGTCTTCGGAGAGAGCCTTGCCGATGCGTTTGCCGTCGGCCACGTCGCCCGTTTTCAGACCGATGGCGCTGCGAATGTCCTGCTCTGAAAGAATCGAGTTGCCCTCGATTTTCAGCTCGCCGATGCGATAGAGCCTGCCTTCGGTGATGGGGACGGTGATGCGCAGGGCATCATCGACCGAAGAGAGGAGCGGGAGCGGGATGAAGAAGCCTGTGCGGCGCTGCCCCAAGCCCTCGACGCGAGGCTCGCCCGTGCGCGCCTGAAGGTAGCCCTTCGAGCGCATGTAGTAGGTGACGTTGCCTTGCAGGTCGGCTTCGAGCTTGCGCGTGTCGAGGATGTCCTGATCCTTGAAGCGCGAGATGAGCCCGGCCTCGCGGACGTATTTCATCTGGCCGCGTAGCTCGCCGTCGGAGAAAACCTGATTGCCCTCGAACTGTATATCGACGACTCTGACGCGCTCGCCCTGATTGACGACGAAGGTGATGGCGGTCGAGGTGGCAGAAACTTCATCCGCGCGCGTTTCGATGGTCGCGTTCGGGTAGCCTTTGGCGGCGAGCATCTCTTTGAGGACGCGCCGAGCGTTGTTGGCCTTGACGGGGTCGAAGACCGCCTCTTTCGAGATGCCGACGCGGCGCTCGCGGAACTCCTTCAAAACGTCGGCCTCGGTGACGGCCTTCATGCCCTCGAACTGCAAGTCGCGGATGATGGGTAGCTCTTTGACGGTGAAGAGGATGATTTTGCCGCGTGCGCCCTCCTGCACGGAGACGCGAGATTCCACCTTGTCGAAGAAGCCGAGGGCGAGGATGGCCTGAAGGTCGCGCTGCACCTGCGCTTCGTTGTAGGGGTCGCCCGGGCGCGTCTGCACCCAGTAGAGGATGTCTTCGTCGCGCAGGCGTCGGTTGCCCTCGACATCGACCAGCTCGACCAGCTGTTGGGAGGATGTGCTCTGCGCCTGCGTCGTGGTCGGCGGCAGGGCGAGATAGAGCGAACCGAAACCGCCGACCAGTGCGGTCAGCAAAATAACCGAGAGCGCACGGAGGTGCATAATCGCTTTTAGCCTCAAAAGATTATTACCTAAATGACAAAAAAGGTTACGGGGAGCACGCTGGAACGAAAAAGCTTGCAAACAGAAGTCCACGAACAATGCTGGCTTGGAAGGTCTCTCGCGCTTTTTCGGTGTCAGGGTTTTGGATTCGACAGATGCGAGCCCCGTTGCCAGTTCTTCGTTCAGCAAAGTTGCGCATTATAAGGGAGAAGCGGCCAAAACCCAAATCAGCAGACAGTAGCCAGCAGCCGGTAGCCAGTAGAAATCCCCGGCAATCCCGGGCTTTTCTACTGGCTACCGGCTACTGTCTATTGTCTACTGGATGAAATTTGCTGCGTCAGTGAATCAGGAGCGCGTCGCCGGGCTCTTCGACTCCGGCGGGGCGGAAACTCAATTCGCCGCCCTCCTCGAAAACCTCGACGAGCGAGGCTTCGCTCAGACGCCCCTGGATGAGAGCCTCCGAGAGCGGGTCTTCGACCCACTTTTGCAGCGCGCGGCGAAGAGGACGCGCGCCGTAGTTGCGGTCGGCGCAGGTCTTTTTGACAATCCAGAGCTTGGCCTCTTCCGTCAGCCGAACTTCGAGCCCGCGCCTTCTGAGCGTCCGGTTCATCTGCTCGACCTGTAGGCCGACGATTTCCAGAAGCTCTTCGTCGAGCAGTTGGTCGAAGATGATGATTTCGTCGAGACGGTTGATGAACTCGGGGTTGAAGGTCTGCCGGACGGCCGACATGACCATCTCTTCCATCTTGTCGCGCGAGGCGTCGGCGGTGGCCTGAAAGCCCATCGTGCCCTTCTTCTGGATGAAGCGAGCGCCGATGTTGGAGGTCATAATGATGATGGTGTTTTTGAAATCGACGGTGTTGCCGAGCGCGTCGGTCAGGATGCCGTCTTCAAAAACCTGCAAGAGCACGTTGAAGATGTCGGGGTGCGCTTTTTCGATTTCGTCGAAGAGCAGCACCGAGTAGGGCGAGCGTTTGATGCGCTCGGTCAGTTGTCCGCCCTCTTCGTGCCCGACGTAGCCCGGCGGTGAGCCGATGAGCTTCGAGACCGAGTGCTTCTCCATGAACTCCGACATGTCGAAGCGAATCATCGCGCGCTCCGAGCCGAAGAGGAAATCGGCGAGCGAGCGTGCGACTTCGGTTTTGCCGACGCCGGTCGGGCCGAGGAAGAGGAACGAGCCGACGGGGCGCTGCGGATTCTTGAGCCCTGCGCGCGAGCGTCGGATAGAGCGAGCCAAAGCCGAGATGGCCGGGCGCTGCGCGACGACTCGCTGGTGCAACTCCGCTTCCGTGCGCAGAAGCTTCTGCGTCTCTTCTTCCTTCAAAGAAGTGACGGGGATGCCCGTCCAGCGCGCGATGACTTCTTCAACGTCGTCCTTCGTCACTTCAATCGACATCGAGAGCATCTCCTCTTCCTCGCGCATGCGCGAAGAGGAGATGAGCGGGTCGGCGGCATAGAGTTGATGGCGCTCGTCGATGAAGGGTCGGCGGTAGGGGTCGCTGGCGGGCGGCGGCGTCGAAGGCTCGCGCCTGACTCTCAGCTTGACGCGCGCCCCGGCTTCGTCAATCACGTCGATTGCTTTGTCGGGCAGGAAGCGGTCGGGGATGTAGCGGTTCGACTGGTAGACCGCCGCTTCGATGGCGTCGTCGGTGTAGCGCACCTGGTGGAAAGCC
The DNA here is from genome assembly GCA_036399175.1 of Pyrinomonadaceae bacterium. Classification (GTDB taxonomy): domain Bacteria; phylum Acidobacteriota; class Blastocatellia; order Pyrinomonadales; family Pyrinomonadaceae; genus DASWNP01. Next base: position 11,114 of record DASWNP010000037.1, read on the forward strand.
TCGTAGCGCTCGCGCACGCCGTCGAGAATCCTGACGGCCTCTTCTTCCGACGGCGGCGGAACTTTGACGGCCTGAAAGCGACGCTCAAGCGAGCGGTCTTTCTCGATGGACTTGCGAAACTCGGCGGGCGTGGTCGCGCCGATGCACTGGATTTCGCCGCGCGAGAGCGCTGGCTTCAAGATGTTGGCCGCGTCGAGCGAGCCCTCGGCAGAGCCCGCGCCGACCAGAGTGTGCAGCTCGTCGATGAAGACGATGTACTGCGGGTTCTCAATCAGCTCGCGCATAATCTGCTTGAGCCGTTCCTCGAACTGGCCTCTGTACTTCGTGCCCGCGACAATCAGCGACAAATCGAGCGAGAGAATCCGCTTGTTCTCAAGAAACGAAGGCACGTCGCCTTGATAGATTCTCTGCGCGAGCCCTTCGACGATGGCCGTCTTGCCGACGCCTGGCTCGCCGATGAGCACGGGGTTATTCTTCGTCCGGCGGCAGAGAATCTGTACGACGCGCTCTATCTCGTTATCGCGCCCGACGAGCGGGTCGAGCTTGTCGTTGGCGGCGTCTTCCGTCAGGTCGCGCGAAAACTCCGTGAGGTGCGGCGTCTCCTTCTTCTGCGAAATGCGCGGGTCTGAGCCCGTGGCTCGTGCCACCTCTTCGCGGACGGCTATCAGGCGCAGGCCGCGTTCGGAGAGAATCTCTGCGGCCATCGAGCGCTCTTCGCGCAAAAGGCCGAGCAGAAGGTGTTCTGTTCCGATGTGACGGTGCTGCAAGCGGTCTGACTCTTCGTGCGCGAAGGCCAAAACGCGCTTCGTCTCCGGCGCGAGCGGAAGCTCGACGCTCGTCGAAATCTTATCGCGCAAGGGCGCTCGCCCTTCTATCTCTTTGCGGATGGCTTCGAGGGAAGCCTGCGCGCGTTGCAGAAAGCGGGAGGTGAGAGTTTTGTCCTCGCGCATCAGACCGAGCAGCAGGTGCTCGGGCTCGATGGCCGGAGCGCCGAACTGCGATGCTTCGTATCGCGCAAAGAAGATGACCCTGCGCGCCTTCTCCGTGTAGCGTTCAAACATAAAGGCCGTTACCGCTCGAAAATATTTGTAAGCTGTTCTGGTCGGTGTAGCGCGGCGGAAATTGCAGACCGGGTTTCCGGACTCAGCCTCGCCCAAACGCATTATAACCTATTTTCCGTCGGAAGACGGAAGAGAAGCTTGGCAAGCCGCCGAAACGAGTCCTGAACGACCTCGAAGAAAGCGCGGCTCAAAGACTCTACAGTCGGAAACAAAAGTAAGCGCCTGCACTCCTGAAGCAGCCGATTGATGCTTGCTTACGTCCGATTGGAGATTTCCTCTAATCTTCCTTCGCGCAGGAGGAGCACGCGGTCGCACCGCTCGGCGAGTTGTTCGTTGTGCGTGGCGACGACGACGCAGGCGCGCCGCTCGCGGCAGAGCGAGAAGAGCAGCGCGCCAACTTCTGCGGCCGTCCGCGCGTCGAGATTTCCGGTCGGCTCGTCGGCGAGCAGGAGGCGCGGCTCGGCGACGAGCGCGCGTGCGATGGCGACCCTCTGCTGCTCGCCGCCCGAAAGCTCGAACGCATAGTGCGACGCACGCTCCGCGAGCCCGACGCGTTCGAGCATCCGTGCGGCTCGCTCGTCGGCTTCGCGGCGGCTGCGTCGCGCGATGCGGAGAGGCAGCGCGACGTTCTCCTTCGCCGTCAGGTCTGCCAGCAGGTGATGAAACTGGAAGACGAAGCCGACCTCCCGTTGACGAAAGCGCGACTGCTCGCGCCCTGCGCCGCCGCGCGTTATCTCAAACTCTCCGAGCCGAGCCTCGCCCGCATCCGCCGCTTCGAGCCCGCCCAGCACTTGAAGCAGCGTCGATTTCCCCGCCCCCGACGCCCCGACCACCGCCAACATCTCGCCCGCCCGCACCTCGAACGAAACGCCCCGCAAAACCTCCAGCGCCTCCCCCGCCGGACTACGAAACGATTTCCGAAGCCCGACCACGCTCAGACGAAAGTCCGGAGTCTGGAGTCTGGAGTCTGGAGTCTGGAGTCGAGGGTGCGGGGTTTGAAGTGTGGAGTCAGAATTGTGTTGAAGCGCGGAGTCGTCGGAGGCGGGTCGTGCGTCTGAAGTCGTCGCTTGTGAGTTTGAAGTCGTCGCCGACGAGTCTGATGAGGTGAGCCGGGCTTCAGGCGAGTTTAGGTTCTCCGCCGGTTCGCGGCTTTCGGCCTCAGACTCCAGACTCCTGACTCCTGACTCCTGACTTCTCTCATTCATACCGCAGGGCTTCCGCCGGGCGCACGCGCGAGGCCGCGCGCGCCGGATAGATTGTGGCTAAAAGGCAGACGGCGAGCGCAGACGTGGCCGTGAGCAACACGTCGCGCGCTTGAGGTCGAAGCGGCACGACGCTTAGCGAGTAAACGTCGGGCGGAAGACTCACCAGCTCGAAATAGTTGCCGAGAAAACAGGCCGCGAGTCCGAGCCCGACGCCCAGGACGACGCCCGTCAAACCGATAACTGCGCCTTCGATGATGAAGACGGCTGTGATGCTGCGCGGCTGCGCGCCGAGCGCGCCGAGGATGGCGATATTGGCGCGACGCTCGACGACGACGAGCACGAGCGTCGCAGTAATATTGAGCGCGGCGACGAGCATGATGAGGCCGATGATGAGCGTTACGGTGCGGCGTTCGAGTTCGAGCGCGGCGAAGAGCGGGCGGTTGGCCTCGCGCCAATCGACAATCGTCCAACCTTCGCCGACGACGCGACGCACTCGCTCGGCCACGCTCGCCGTCGCGTAGATGTCCGCCACCTCGACACTCACGACCGAAGCCTCCGAAGGCGCGACTGTCGCCATCGCCTCTGCGAAGGAGAGCGGCACGTAAATCCATGAAGAGTCGTAGTCGTGCAGGCCGGAACGGAAGAAGCCCGCCACGCGTATGCGGCGCGCGCGCGGCACGAATCCCGGCGGCTCCTTCGTCCTCTCGCCCGACACTATCCAGCCCTCTTCGCCGACGCGCGCGAGACCCGTGCGCCGCGCAAGCTCCGCGCCGACGATGGCCTCGACCGGCGGCTCGTCCGATGCGAAGAGGCTCAACAAATCCTCTCCTTCATCTTCCTCGACCTGCTGCGACTGCTTCTGCTGCGACTCAGGGCGCGGCTCGGCATCACGAAACAGATTCTCGGTCGCGCCTTCGACGAGCGTGCTTTGAATCTCGGAGACGACGCGCGCCGAGTCGGCATCGACGCCGCGCAGCACCGCGTAAGCCGCTCCTTCGCGGGCGCTCAGAAGAGCGCCCACGTAAGCCGTCGCGTGTGCATCGACGACGCCTTCTATGGCGCGCAGGCGCGAGACGGTTTCGCGCCGCCGTTCAACGGGCAGCCCCTCTGCATGCATCAACGTCAGGTGCGCCGTCCCGCGCAGGATTTTGTCGCGCAGCTCATCCCGAAAACCGTTGGCGAGCGCCAGCGCCACCACCAACGCCGCCACGCCGCACGCGATACCGGCCACAGCCGCCAGCGCCGTCAACTGCGCCGCGCCGCGCCGCCCGCGCCGCCGACGCAAGTATCGAAGCGCCAGAAAAATCTCGTAGGGCATCAGACCTCGGTGAGCCGTAAGCAGTGAGCAGTGAGCGGTAAAGAATAGAGGGATAAGTTTTCAGAGAAACTGTCTATCTCGATTTTCATTCTGTTGGTTCTCAAATTATACCTTCCAAGCCGTTGCCCGTCTGCTCACCGCTTACCGCTCACTGCTTACTGTTCTTTCCATTTCCACGACGGCGACCCAGTGGCCTCTGCGGCTCTCTCGATAGACGATGCGCCCGCCGAGCAGGCGCGCGGCCTCCTCGGGCGAGAGGTCTTCGGGGTAGTTGGTGGAGAAGAGCAGCGCCACGTCGAAGGGCGCGGGATCGCCGAGCGCCTTCGAGAGTTGTTCGCCTGAGAAGTGTTCGATGCCGACGACGTTCAACGGGCGCGTCGTGTAGCCGTAGTACGGATTCTTCAACTCGTCGGTCGCAGGCCAGGCCGTGAGCACGCGCGCGTTCGGGTATTTCTCCGAGAGAAACTTTCCGGCGCGCTCGTGCAGCAGGATGAAATCGCGGTAGGCGAGATTGTCTTCCCAGGGAAAACGCACGGGCGGATTGACGAAGAGCGCCAGCACGAACCCGACGCAAACCACGCCCAGCAAGAGACGCCAATGCCTGACGCGACGCCGCACCGTCGAGACGCAGAGGAGAATCAGAAGCGGCAGCACCGGCAGCATGTAGCGCGCCAGCACCGCGCCGCCGACGACGGAGAGCGCCGCCGCGTGTGCCAGGATGAGCACGGCGAAGACGAGCTGCACCGAAACGTCAATCCGCTTTCTCTCGACGCCCGCGTCTCGAAGCGGCGCGAGCAGCATCGAGAGCGCGGCGGCTCCGGTCAGGAGGAAGAGGTTCATGTAGCCGGTGACGTGCCAGAGTCGTCCAAGTCCGGCCTGAAGAATGCGCGCGAGATTCAGAGTCGATTCGACGTTGTAGCGAAAGTATTCAGGGTTGCCGAGCACGTAGCCCGTGCGCCGGTAGTGATAAGCGAACCAGAGCGCGAGCGGCACGAGGGTCAAAAGAAAGCCGAGCGCGCTCAAGAGGCTTCGGCGCGGAGTGATGCAAAACGACGACGCGCCCTCGCGCCGCCTTCCCATCCACCAGCAGAAAATCTCCCAACTCATCAAGGCCATCGGCGTCAGAATCGCCGTCTCTTTAGCCAGCGCCGCCAGAGCAAACAGCGCGAAGCTCGCCGCGCGTCTCGCGTTGGCTCTTGTCGTCGCAGAGCCGCTTGAAATGGCTTCTCCTTCGCCGTCTTCTCGCTCGGGCAAATAGAAGAAGAGCCCCCAGATGGTGAGCGCGGCCACCGTCATGTCGAGATGCGCGAGCGAGCTTTGTGAGAAGAAGACCGGATAGAGCGCCGTGCAGACGACAGTTGCGAGTGCAACTTCACGACTCGCCACGCGGCGCGCGAGACGGAAGAGACCGAGGAGCGTGAGCGAGGCGACGAAGAGCATCCCTGTGCGCGTCGTCTGGATTCCTTCTCCGAAGAGTCGCCAGCAGAGCGCGAGGTAGTACATGACGAGCGGCGGGTGCGCGTTCGAGAGCGTGGAGCGCGGCACGGGGTCGCCCGTCAGGTAGATGTCGCGCGCGGCGGGGACGAAGTATCCGGCCTCGTCCCAGTAGTAGGGCAGACCGAGCAGTGGAAGGTGGAGCAGAAAAAGGAGGGCGAAGATAATCGCCGGAAGCAGTAACGATTGAAGTTTTTTGGTGCGCGGCTTTTCAGCGGCGGGCTCTGCGTCAGCTCTTCCGTGCGGAAACGTCATCGGGTGTGAGCGCTTCTATCAGTTTGGCGTCGAGCGAATCGTCGGGGCGTTTAATCATCGTCAGGCGATTGCCGCGCTCATTGTACTCGACTTTGTCCATGATGTTGTAAATCAGGAGCACTCCGCGCCCCGAGGTCTTGAAGAGATTTTCGGGGTCGAGCGGGTCGGGAATCTCACTCACGTCGAAGCCTTCGCCTTCATCTTCAATGGTGAAGCGGGCTTCGCGTGCGGAGAGGTCGGCGGTGATGCGTACGAGCTTGGAGGGGTCGTTCTTGTTGCCGTGCTTGACGGCGTTGACGAAAGCCTCGTCGAGGGCGACGAAGAGGTTGGAGCGGTCGGGCTGGATGACGCCGAGGGCTGAGACGCGCTCGATGATGTAATGCAGCACGCCGTTCATCAGAGAGAGGTCGCTCGGCAGCTCGAACTCGATGTGCTCGCGCACGAAGGGCAGCACTTTCAGGTCTTCGACGAAGCGGAGCTTGTAGCCGAGCGTCTTCTCGACGATGGTGCGCAGCTCGTCGCGCTCGTAGGGTCGGCGCACGAAGTTGGCCGCGCCGAGCTTGAAAGCTTTGACGATGCCGTTCTGGTAGGCTTCTTCCGAAGAGACGACGACGGGCACGAACAGGCGCTTCTTCTTTATCTCGCTGAGAATCTGCATGCCGCCGTCGGCGCTGTCGGTCAGGTCGCTGATGATGAGGTCGAAGTCCTCAAGGTCTTCGCGTTCGATGGCCTCTTCGCGGCTGCCTGTGGCAACCACCTCGTGCCCAAGCTCTGCAAGCACCTGCCGCAGCAGGTTGCGAAGCTCCTCGCTGGTCTCAACGATGAGGATACGTCGTTTATCCATCAACCATATTCCAACTGACCGAACTTAAAATGGGGAGGGCAACAAAACCTTCTGAGCCGCGAACACAGGCTTTGCTGTCTACGCTGTACGAGGGTGGGCTGCGTAGAGTTCCCAAATCATATCACACGTTTTACAGGGAAATCGCCAGAAAGATTCGGCAAAGAATTCCGCAGCATGACCGACCCTTCCCCGACAATAATAGGGCAAGGGCTAATTGTCGGGCAGGAAGAATAATTGTCGGGCAAGGGTTATTTAACGAACAGGGGTAGGGCGAGGGCGAGCAAGGAAACAACTAAGGCAGGAATGGAGATCAGCATCGCACGTCCTCTTCCCCTTAATCTTGCGGCTTCCTTAAATACTCATTCGCGCCCGCTAACTTCCTCCGCCTATTGTCCCTACCCCGACAGCCAGCCCGCGCGCACCGCCCTTTACTTTCTTCTGCTCGTCCTTGCTCAACTCTTTCTCGGACTTCGATAACTCTTTAACTTGCGTCCGACGTTTGTTCGTCTTCGTTTTCTTCTCCGCCATTTCTCTTCCCCTTTCGCGTTAATTGCCGCTATCGTCGGTTCTGCCAACATTCACAAAGAAGTTACTGTTCCGTGGCCCGCCTTTTATTTTCTTCTGCTCGCCCTTGCTTAACTCTTTCTCATTCTTGGGAAGTTCTTTGACCTGCGTGCGACGCTTGGGCTTCTCACTCTGTTTTTTCGTCATAATCAATCTCCTTTCGCCGAACGGTGGCGGATTCTACACCCGCTTTGTACTCAGCCTCAAGAATTATCGGGCAAGCGATTTAATCGGCGGGCAAGAGGCTATTATTCGGGCAAAGCCGCAGGGCAGCCCTTCCCCTTCGTTCGCCATGCGTCGCCCAACCGGCAGAGGCGAGACGTGAGCACATCGCCCTTTTGCCTTTTTCCCTGTGCCCTTCTTTTATCCTGTCTATCGTGTCCATCCCTGTTTGAATTGCTTTTCCTGAACCGCTCCGGAGTGCGCTGCGCGTCGCCTTTCTGTTAGACTCGTCTTCAACCTGAAGAAACACTCGATGACGACTTCAACCGATAGAGAGCAGCCGCGACTTGAGACCAAGGCGGAGACGCGCACGCGCCCCGTGAGCGACGGCGAGAGAGACGCCGCCTCTTCTTCCGCCGACGAGCGCACGCGTCGCGCCTACAGCTTCGCAGACCTCTCGGCCTATCCCTTCAGCAAGCGTCTGCTGATTCGCGCCGCCGACCTCGTCTTCTACCTGCTCATCCAAATCATCGGACGCACGACGCGCTTTGAAGTCGAGGGCTGGCACAACTGGGAACAGGCGACCGCAGCGGGCGGCCTGCCCATCTACACTTTCTGGCACAACCGCGTCTTTCTCGCCACCTATTTCTGGCGACGCCGACGCATCGTCGTGATGACCTCGCAGAGCTTCGACGGCGAATACATCGCCCGCTTCATCCAGCGCTTCGGCTACGGCGCGGCGCGCGGCTCTTCGACGCGCGGCGGCGTCGGCGCGCTCGTCGAGATGGTGCGACTCATGCGCGCGGGCTGCCCGACGGCCTTCACCATCGACGGGCCGCGCGGCCCCCGCTACGTCGCCAAGATGGGCGCGCTGCTCCTCGCCAAAAAGACCGGCCAGCCCGTCCTCCCATTCTCCGTCAACTGCGCCCGCCGCTACGAAGTCTCAAGTTGGGACGGCTTCCAGATTCCCTTCCCCTTCGCGCGCGCGCACGTCCGCATCGCGCCCCCCATCCGCGTCCCCCCCGATGCCGACGAACAACTCCTCGAAGCTAAGCGCCTCGAACTACAACGCGCGCTCGACGAGCTTAGCCGCTAACGCCCTCCGCTATAATCGGACGGGTGCGAAGATGTGGCAGATTCGAGGCCGCGTGTAGTAGGATTGCGTTGAAACAGCCGCGCCTAGATTATCAGGAGACAATGATGCCGAAGAGGGTTTGCTTATTACTATCTTTGTCGGGATTGTTATTGTTGTCCGGCATCCCCGCACAGGCTCAGCGTCAGACCTATACCTCTGCGACCGATGCGAGATTCTTCTTTTCTCATCCCAAATTCAAAACTGCTCTGAGGAAGCTGTCTTCTGTAAAGACTGTATCGAGCAAAAAAGTTGGTTTCGGAGGAACGCCCGGCGAGTTTTACATTCTTTCCAAAGAGTGTCTGGCCTATGGCAAAGAGACCGATTTCATAGCACTCTCGGACGACGATAATCCTGTCATGAGAGCGATGGGATTGGTTTGTCTCGCACAGCTTGACGACGAGAGGTATAGGGGATTATTGAACTCGCATTTAGATGACAGGGAAGAGGCCGTGCTGGCTGTCGGTTGTATCATCGGGCGAGTGACAATCGGAGAGATTGTCAAACGACTCATTGAGAATCCGAATTTTCTCGAACAAGAGTAGCACGGCGCTGAGCCCTGTTGCTCATTTTCTGTGGAAGGTGAAAGCATGATTAATCAGGAGCGCATTAAGAATCTTCTTCTCGAACTCGTACAGATTGACAGCATCTCGCGGCGCGAGCGCGACGTGGCCGAGCGCATCAAGGCTTACTGCGAAGAGATGGGCGCGCAGGTCGAGATTGACGACGCAGGCGAGAAGGTGGGCGGCAACTCCGGCAACGTCATCGCGCGCTTTCGCGGCACAATCCCTGATGCCGAGCCGATTATGATGAGCGCGCACATGGATACGGTTGTGCCGGGCGAGGGTGTGAAGCCCATCGTCGAGGGCGACATCATCCGCACGGACGGGACGACCGTTCTCGGCGGCGACGACAAATCGGGCTGCGTCGTCATCCTCGAAACCATACGCTGTCTCAAAGAGCAGAACATCCCGCACACGGACATCGAAGCCGTCTTCTCCATCTGCGAAGAAGTGGGCTTGCTCGGCGCGAAGCACGTCGATGTCTCGAAGCTGCGCTCGAAGTACGGCATCGTCTTCGATTCCGACGACCCCGGTTTCCTCTTCACCAAAGGGCCTTCGGCTGACCATATCGACTTCAAAATCTACGGCCTCGAATCCCACGCCGGAGTCGCGCCCGAACAGGGCATCTCGGCCATCCGCATCGCCGCCGAAGCCATCCATAACATGAAGCTCGGACGCATCGACGAAGAGACGACCGCTAACATCGGCGTCATCGAAGGCGGCAAAGCCACCAACATCGTCACCAACTACGTCTTCTGCCGAGGCGAGGCGCGCTCGCTCGATGACGCCAAGCTTCAGGCTCAGACCGAGCACATGATTAAGTGTTTCAAAGATGCCGCCGCCAAGTACGAAGTCACCGTAGACGGCGTGACGACGAAAGCGCGCGTCGAAGAGCACGTCACGCGCGAATATCACTCGATGGACGTGCCGGACGATTCGCGCGTCGTGCAGCTCGTCAAGTCGGCGGCGGCGCGCATGGGACTCGAAGTCAAGACGCTCGCCTCGGGCGGCGGCTGCGATGCCAACATCTTCAACAAGAAGGGCATCGAATGCGCCAACCTCGGCACAGGCATGCGCGCCATCCACACCGTCAAAGAATGGCTCGACGTGAAAGACCTCTATGCCTCCGCCGAGATGACTCTCGAAATTCTCAAGCTCAACGGCGAGATGGCTATGCAGAAACAGACATAGCCTCGTTTGGCCTCAAGGAAATCTCTGATGAAGGTAACAATCCTCATAGCGACTCTAGGACTTTTCATCGCTCTCTGTTCGCCTGCTTCAACTCACTTTGAAGAACAGGCGTCGAAACCGCAGACAGAGACAGTGAAGCCGCAGGCCGTCCCAAAGCCGGTGGAGATTGTCGAGAAAATACGTAGTGAAGTTCTCCAATCGTCGCTCTCAGAACTTGGTTTCGGCAAGCGAGACGCTCAGGCGAAAGCCTTCGTCGTCCTGATGGAGACGGGCTACCCGGAGGGACTCGCCACTCTCTTTTCATTGCGAGACGGGGACGCCAGTCTGTACTTGGGCAACGGCGGCGGAATCATCGGTGGCAGAAGCCATGAGAAAGTCAGAAAGGCGGCCATAGATTTCGTTAAGGAGTCGGAGAAGCATCTGAGCGCGCTAAAGAGCACGAAGGAGTTTCCGTATCCTTCGGTGGGACAAGTGAAATTTTACGTGAGGACGCGAGACGGAGTGTTGACCGCCGAGGCTGACGAAAACGAGTTGGGCGAAGGTAAGCACCCCTTGTCTCCTCTGTTTTACGCGGGACATGAAGTGCTCACCCAGCTCAGGCTGATAAGCGAAGGACAGAAATGATGTAGAAGCTCGCCCGATGCGCTCCGAAGTAATCGTGTTGAATGACAGAAGGGAAGCAAGATGAAGTCGGTTTATATCTTAATCGTCGCTCTGATTTTCAGCGCGCAGGCGCAGCAGTTGAGGCCGCCGAAGGAGACGGCGCTGGAGCGTTTCCTGCGTTACGCGAAGATTGATACGCAGTCGGCTGAAGACCAGGAGACCGTGCCGAGCACGAAGAAGCAGCTCGATTTGGCGCGTCTGCTGGTCGGCGAGCTGAAGGCTCTGGGCGCTCAGAACGTCCGCCTGAGCGAGTTCGGCATCGTCTACGCGTCTATTCCCGGCAACCTCGCCGATAACTCTCGCGCGCCCGTCGTCGGCTTCATCTCGCACATGGACACCTCGCCCGCCGTCTCGGGCGCAAACGTCAACGTCGTCATTCACAAAAACTATCGCGGCGGCGACATCCGTCTGCCCAAAGACCCGACGCAGGTCATCACCGTCGAGAAGAATCCCGTTCTCAAAGAGATGATTGGCGACGACATCATCACCGCCGACGGCACGACCCTCCTGGGCTCCGACGATAAGGCCGGCATCGCCGAAATCCTCACGATGGTCGATACGCTCAGGCAGAACCCGCAGATAAAGCACGGCACAATCGCCGTCGCCTTCACGCCCGACGAAGAGGTCGGCGGCGGCATCGAGAAGTTCGATGTCAAAGGCTTCGGCGCTCAGTTCGCCTACACGGTCGATGGCGGCACGCTCGGAGAGATAAGCAACGAGACTTGGAGCGCGCGCACCGCCACCGTTACCTTCAAAGGCCGCAGCACTCATCCCGGCTCGGCCAAAGGCATCATGGTCAACGCATCCTACGCGCTGGCCGACTACCTCTCGCGCTTTCCGCGCGACATCCTGCCTGAGACGACCGAAGAGCGCGTCGGCTTCGTGCATCCGTACACGGGCAAGGTCGATGTGGAAGAGTCGAGCGTCAAGGTTCTGCTGCGCGACTTCGAGCTATCCGGCCTCGACGCCAAAGAGGCGTTGCTGCGCGAGATGGTCAAGCAAACGCAGGCGAAGTATCCCGAAGTAGCTGTCTCCATCGCGGTCGAAGAGAACTACAAGAACATGAAAGAGGTGCTCAAGGATTATCCGCAACTGACGGAGAACGCCCTTGAGGCGGCGCGTCGCGCCGGACTCAAAACCTCCGTCAAGGCCATTCGCGGCGGAACCGACGGCGCGCGCCTCACCTTCAACGGCCTGCCCTGCCCCGACATCTTCACCGGCGGCGAGAACTTTCACGGCAAGCTCGAATTCAACTCGCGTCGCGGACTGGAGAAGACCACTGAAACGCTCGTCCATCTCGTTCAGATATTCGCCGAGAAACAAAAGTAGACGAAGAGATGCGACCAATTCGTCTGTCAGTCGCGTCTCGGCCTTTGGACACCCGCGGCGCATAAAGCCTTTGAAGTTTTCATAAGACGATTCTCGATGTCTGAAAGCACCAGTCCTGAACCATTTCGTAGCGGCTACGTGGCGCTGGTCGGGCGACCGAACGCGGGGAAATCGACGCTTTTGAACCGTCTGGTGGGCGAGAAAATCGCCGCCGTGTCGAACAAGCCGCAGACCACTCGCCACCAGATTCAGGGCATCATCACGCGCCCCGAAGGTCAAATCGTGCTCGTCGATACGCCGGGCGTGCATCAGCCCGGTTATCTTTTGAACCGCCGCATGATGGCCGCCGTGCACGACGCGCTCGAAGGCGTCAACCTCGTGCTGCTGATACGCGACGCGTCGGTCTCCACAGGCAACGGCGACCGCTTCGTGCTTGAGATGGTCAAAGAGTCCGCCAAGCCCTCGATGCTTCTTTTGAACAAGACGGACAGGATGCGCGACAAGGCGGAGCTTCTACCGCTGATGGAGTGGTACGGGCGCGAGCACGAGTGGCAAGGCGTCGTGCCGATGTCGGCGCGCACGGGCGATAACCTCGACGTGCTCATCGCGGAGATTATCAAGCACCTGCCGGAAGGCGAGCCTATCTTCGGCGAAGACGAGCTGACCGATCAGTCGATGCGCACGCTCGCCGCCGAGATTGTGCGCGAAAAGATTCTGCACACGACGGGCGAGGAGCTGCCCTATGTGACGGCGGTCGTCACCGAGCGCTTCGACGAGACCGACCCCGAGCTGACGCGCATTCACTGTGCCATCTTCGTCGAGCGCGCATCGCAGAAACGCATCATCATCGGCAAGGGCGGCGAGCGTCTTAAAGAGATAGGCACGCGAGCCCGCCGCGACATCGAGCGCCTCGTCGGCCACCGCATCTACCTGGAACTCTTCGTCAAAGTCGAAGAGAACTGGCGCAACTCCGCACGCTCTCTGAACGAACTCGGAATAAAGGGGAAAGAAAAGACGTAAATCGTGAATCGTCAATCGTGAATAGATAAGAACAGGTTTTAACTATTCACGATTGACGATTCACGATTGACGATTCAGTTATGAACTGGTTTGCCCTTGATGTGAAGTTTGAGAAGGCGGCGAGCGAGGCCGTCGGGTATGCTCTGATGGAGGCGGGCGCGCTCGGCACGGAGGAAGGCGTCGGCGCAGACGGTGCTGGCGAGCTATCGAGCGCAGTCGCTTATTTCGAGTCGCGGCCTGACGGCGAGCGCCTACGCGAGTTGCTCGTAGAGGCGTTGCGCATCTACGCGTTTCCCTCGTCGGCTTTGCGGGAGATGCAGGTGCGCGAGGTGGAGGAGCGCGACTGGCTGGCGGAGTGGAAAAAGCAGTGGCAGCCGGTCGAGACAGGACGGCGCTTCATCGTCGCCCCGCCCTGGACGGAAGTTTGCCCGCTCCCCGACTGCATCCTCATACGCATCGAGCCCGGCATGGCCTTCGGCACGGGCACGCACGAGACGACGCGGCTCTGCCTGGCCGCCATCGAAGAGTATTTCGACGGCGGGAGTTTCCTCGATGTCGGGACGGGCACAGGCATCCTCGCCATCGCCGCCGCGCGCCTCGCCCCCGAAGCGCGCGTCGAAGCCTGCGACACGGACGGCGCGGCCATCACGATTGCGCATCAGAACGCGCGCCTGAACGGCGTCGCTGAACAGGTCAACTTTCGCGTCGGCACGGCTGACGAGACGACTGAGCCCGCCGACATCGTCTGCGCCAACCTGACAGCCGACGTGATAATCAATCTCCTGCCCACGCTTCTTTCCCTCGCCTGTCGGCGGCTGGTTCTCTCCGGCATTCTCCAGACACAAGTGCCCGACGTAGCCCAAAAACTGAGCGAACTCGGCATCGCCAGCGGCGAAATCTTCTTCGCCGGAGAATGGGCAGTAATGACGACAACGAAACAAAATGATGAATGATGAATGCGGAATGATGAATTAAGAGCAATCTGTCTTTAATTCATCATTCCGCATTCATCATTCATCATTTCCTTTATGTCTCGCCGCAGGTTTTATGCTTCGAGGGATGCTTTCGACGCCGACGGGGAAGCGGGCGCGAGGGTGAGGCTTGCGCCGGAGGAGGCGCGGCATCTGCGGGAGGCGCTGCGGCTGAAGGCGGGCGACGAGGCTTACGTGTTCGACGGCGAGGGGAACGAGTATCTGTGCGTCGTGGTCGGGAGTGCGGCGGGCGGGCGGCGAGGCGAAGCGACGCTGGAAGTGCGCGGGCGCGTCGAGGCGTTGCGACCGGAGTCGCCGCTCGGGCTGACGCTGGCCGTCGCGCTGCTGAAAGGTGAGAAGTTCGACCTCGTGGTGCAGAAGGCGACGGAATTGGGAGTAGCACGCATCGTGCCCGTTTTGACGAAGCGGGCGGACGTTCGCCTGCGAGATGCGGGCGAAGGCGCAAAGCGCGTCGTGCGCTGGCGGCGGCTGGCGCAGGAAGCGGCCAAGCAGTCGGGGCGTGCGCGCGTGCCCTCGGTCGATGAGCCGTCGGCTTTCGGCGCGGTCGTCGCGCCGGACGAAAAGGAAGAGAGCGCGGGCGTAAGGTTGCTCTTCGCGGAGCGCGGCGGTCGTGGGCTGGCGCAGACAGTTGAAGATTTGGGCGGCGCGCTTCCATCCTCAGTCGTGGCAATGGTTGGGCCTGAAGGCGGATGGGAAGACGAAGAGCTTGAGACGGCGAAGAGTGCGGGATGGAGCATCGTCACGCTCGGCGGTCGGACGCTTCGCGCCGAGACCGCCGCCATCGCCGTCGCCGTTCTGCTTCAACACCTCTTTGGCGACCTCAAATAAGGCACACGGAAAAAGGCGAAGGTGAAAACCTTCGCGCAGGTTTTCACGTTTAACCTTTTGGGCGTGCTCTTTTTTACTTTTGCCTTTTTCCCCGCGTAGTAGCAGAATACGCTTGAGGACGCGAGGGCGCATCAAGGTTAACGAATCGCGCACGAACAGCGCGGCTGGGAGAGGCTCTCTGAGCGAGAGCGAGGAGCGAGCGGAGATGTCGATGAGCAAAGAGGAGGCGGTCGAACGTGCGCGTGAGGATTTGGCGAAGCGGCTCGGCGTCTCGAAGGACGAGGTGAAGGAAGCCGGGGTCGAGCAGGCCGAGTTTCCCGACATGGCTCTGGGCGCGCCGGAAGACGGCGAGATGAGCGGTCAGATGATTACGCCGGGCTGGCGCATCCGCCTGAGCGCCAAAGGTCGCACGCACGAGTATCGCGCCAACAAACGGCAGCTTCGCCTCTACAATTTCAACGGCTCGAACCATCGACTGTAATGACAAGTCTGGAGTCTGGAGTCTGGGAGTCTGGAGTCAAAACCAAAACAGTTCTTGTCTTCGACTCCTGACTCCAGACTTTAGACTCCAGACTCCAGACTTTTTTTGAGGTATTAAGATGAACCGACAGAATTTTCTCGGACACCTGGCTCTGGCTTTGACGATTATTCTCGTGGCGGCTTTCGCAGGCCAGATGCGACGCTGGCATAAGGAGCGCGCGACGCGCGGCGAAAAAGAGGAAGTGGGAATCGAGTTCCGTGTAGATGAGGATGCTCCCGCCGTACACGAGGAGCGCGATGATGACGCGCGGGCAGAGGTCATCGTCCGTTTTCGTCCCGGCACGTCGCCCGAACAGGTGGAGCGGCTGGCGGCTCGACTTGGCGACCGCGTGCAAGACCAGTATGAGTACGTCCGAGGCTACGTGGCGATTGAAGACGAGGACGGCCTCGACGTTCAGTCGGTCGTCAACGAGTACATGATGCAGGAGGAGGTCGAGTACGCCGAGCCGAATTTCCAGATAGAGCTAGACCCATTGGAGGCCGACGACGCGGAAGAGGCGCAGGACTCGCTTAATCATCCGCCGACGAGCGCCCCCAACGACCCCCTGCTCGGCGAACAGTGGGCGCTCATCAACACGGGGCAGCGCGAAGGCAAGACGAAGGCCGACATCAACGCGCTTCAAGCCTGGTTGCAGAAGACGACGGGCAGCGAAAAGATTGTCGTCGCCGTGCTCGATAGCGGCGTCGATTACACGCACCGCGACCTGATGGGCAACATGTGGCTGCGCCCCGCGAGCCTCGCTCCCTATCGCGACGCGCAGCTCGGCACGATTGACGACCAGCACGGCTACAACGCCGTCGAGAACAACGGCGACCCGATGGACGACAACGGTCACGGCACTCACTGTGCCGGAATCATCGGCGCAGAGGGCAACAACGGCGAAGGCATCGCGGGCGTCAACTGGAAGGTACAGATTATGCCGCTAAAGTTCCTCGGCGCGGGCGGCTCGGGCACGACCAAAGACGCCATCGAAGCCATCAACTACGCCATCGAGCGCAGGAAGGCGGGCGTCAACCTTCGCATCATCAGCGCCAGTTGGGGCTCGACGCAGCGCTCGCGCGGCCTCGAAGACGCCATCCGTCGCGCGGGTGAAGAGGGCATCCTCTTCGTCGCCGCCGCAGGCAATTCGAGCGTCAACAACGACCGCTCGCCGCACTTCCCTTCGAGCTATCCTCTGCCGAACGTCCTCAGCGTCGCCGCGCTCGACCGCCGCGACGAGCTGGCCTCCTTCTCCAACTACGGCCTCAAGAGCGTCCACATCGCCGCGCCCGGCAAAGAGATTCTGAGCACATGGCTCGACGGCGACTACGAAGAGCATTCGGGAACGTCGATGGCGACGCCGGTCGTCTCGGGCGTCGCCGCGCTGATGCTCGCCTCCGAGCCCGGCCTCTCGATGGAGAAACTGCGCGAGCGCCTGCTCGGCTCCGTCGATAAGCTCGACTCTTTGAACGGCAAAATCGCCACCGGCGGGCGCATCAACGCCGCCCGCGCCGTCGGCGCGCAGACCGAAAGCTCTTGGTACGAGATGGGCACGCTTCCTTAAACTGCCTTCGCCCGCGCGCTTTTCTTGAAAGACCAAGCCCCTTCCGCCCTGACCGGCGCGAAGGGGCTTTCTCTTTAAAAAGCTGTCTGAAAAGTCCCGGCAGGGACTGTTGATAATAGCCCAGCGATTTATCGCTGGGACTACAAGCCAGAGCATTGCCTAGTTCCGAAGGGACGGCTGAGTCACGTTCAGCCGTCCCTTCGGGACTGCAAACGTAGATGCGCTTCCCGACCCAGCGATTTATCGCTGGGCTACTTTCATCATGTCCCTTGCGGGACATAAACACTCCTGTTTTCCAAACAGCCTCCCAAGAAGCTTTCGAGACGAACGCACGAAGCTCTCGCAAAACGACCCGTCTTTCGCTCGCCGCCCGTCGTCTCTTTTCATGCTAGAATGCGTCCGCTCCGTCAATACAAGTCGGCAAATGAGTCTTCGGCGATTTCCCTCTGGGTTGAAATCCAAGGAGACTTGGAGGAATAGATGCGAAAGGCTTCGGTACTGTTTTTTGCCCTGTCGCTTCTGGCCGCGTGGCCTCTCGGCGACGGCGAGGCGCTCGCCTCATTGCCGCTCACAAACGCGTTGCAGCATGAGACGCACACGATGAGCGTGCCTGTCAGGAGACGCAGGCGCGTGCGCGGCGACCGCCGTCGCGGTCGCGGCATCGGTCATGCTTACGGTCGAGCGGGACGCTCGGCTGCGCGCGGCGCGGCTCGCTTTGCAAAGCACACGGCTCGCGGGCGTCCCGTGCGCGGCGGCAAACACTTCGGCAAAGGCATGGGCGGCTTCGGCAAACACGCAGGCATCGGCACGGCCAGAGTCGGCAAGAAGGTCGGCAAAACCCTCAAGCGCGTCTTCACGCCCTGAAAATTAAGACACAGGAAATTTTACAGGGATGGACAGGATAGACAGGATAAAGACAAATGCGGAATGAGGAATGCGGAATGATGAATGAAAGACAACTTGCTTTCTGTTTTTCATTCCGCATTCCGCATTCCGCATTCATCGTTTGCTTTTCATCCTGTCTATCCCTGTTTCTAATCTTCCCTCGAAACTACCGCAGAGGAAACATCGAACATGAGCGCGACGACACAGGCCGCAGATGAGCAGATGGATGCAGGCGCACGCCTCGACCAGCTTTGCATCAACACGATTCGCACGCTCTCGCTTGACGCCGTGCAGCGCGCCGAGTCGGGGCATCCCGGCCTGCCGCTTGGCGCTGCGCCGATGGCCTACGTCCTCTGGACGCGCTTTCTCCGACACAACCCGCGAAACCCTCGCTGGCCGAACCGCGACCGCTTCCTGCTCTCCGCCGGTCACGGCTCGATGCTGCTCTACTCCCTGCTTTATCTTTCGGGCTACGAGCTTTCGCTCGAAGAGTTGATGAACTTTCGTCAGCTCAACTCGCAGACGCCCGGCCATCCCGAAAACATTCTCACGCCCGGCGTCGAAATCACTACAGGCCCGCTCGGACAGGGTTTCGCCAACGGCGTCGGCATGGCGATGGGCGGCGTGCACTTGGCCGCGCGTTTCAACCGGGAAGGGTTTCCGCTCGTAGACCATTTCATCTACGCCATCGTCTCCGACGGCGATTTGATGGAAGGCGTCGCAGCCGAAGCCGCCTCGCTCGCAGGTCATCTCAAGCTCGGCAACCTCATCTATCTCTACGACGACAACCGCGTCACCATCGAAGGCTTCACAGACCTCGCCTTCTCCGAAAACGTGGCCCGCCGCTTCGACTCCTACGGCTGGCACACGCTCACGGTCGAAGACGGAAACGACCTCGAAGCGATAGAGCGAGCTATCGTCGAAGCACAGTCGGTCAAAGACAAACCTTCTCTCATCTCGGTCAAGACCGTCATCGGCTTCGGTATGCCGACAGCGGGCACGCGCAAGGCGCACAGCGATGCTCCCGGCGAAGAGGCTGTCCGCACCACCAAACGCCAGCTCGGCTGGCCTGAAGACCGAAGCTTCTACGTGCCCGACGAAGTGCTCGCGCGCTTCCGCGAATCAATCGAGCGCGGCGCACAACACGAGTCGGAGTGGAACTCTCTGGTCGAACGCTACGAGCGCGAGCACGACGAAGACGGTCGCCGTTGGCGCGAGACGATGAGCGGCGAGTTGCCGGACGGATGGGAGGCGAGCTTGCCAACGTTCGAGTCGGCGAAGCCGATGGCGACGCGCGCGGCGAGCGGCGAAGTTATCAACGCGCTCGCGCCCGTCCTTCCCATGCTCGTCGGAGGCAGCGCCGACCTCGGCCCTTCAAACAATACCGACATCAAAGCGAGTCGGAGCTTTCAATCCGACTCCTACGACGGACGCATCATCCACTTCGGAGTGCGCGAGCACGCAATGGGAGCGACGCTGACCGGAATGAGTTTGAACGGCGGACTGATTCCCTTCGGCGGCACGTTCCTCTGCTTCTCCGACTACATGAAACCGTCCATCCGCCTCGCCGCGCTCTCGCACGTACAGGTCGTCTACGTCTTCACGCACGACTCGGTCGGGCTCGGCGAAGACGGGCCCACTCATCAGCCCATCGAACAACTCGCGGGGCTACGCGCCATCCCAAACCTCTACGTCATCCGCCCCGCCGACCCGCACGAAGTCCGCGAAGCATGGCGCATCGCCATCCTTCGACGCCGCGCACCCACAGCCCTCGCGCTCACGCGCCAGAAAGTCGCGCTCATCGACCGAAGCAGTGGCGCTTACCGATCTGCCGAAGGCACGCGGCGCGGCGCATACATCCTCGCCGAAGCCGAAGGACAAGCGGGAAAATCGCTTTCGACTCCCGCGCTCATCATCATCGCCACCGGCTCGGAAGTCGCGCTCGCGCTCGAAGCCCGCGCCGCGTTGCAGCGCGAGGGCGTGGGCGTGCGCGTCGTCTCGATGCCCTGCTGCGAATTGTTCGACGAGCAGGAGGAAGCCTACAGAAACGAAGTGCTGCCGCCGTCGGTCACAGCTCGCCTCGTCGTCGAAGCCGGAGCGAGCCTCGGCTGGCACAGGTACGCGGGCGCGTCCGGCGACTGCCTCTGCCTCGACCGCTTCGGCGCATCAGCCCCCGGCGACACCGCGCTCAAAGAACTCGGCTTCAACGTCGAAAACGTCGTCGGGCGTGCCCGCGCGCTCTTGCGGCGTTAGCGCGTTTCCCGAAAGCTTGAAGTCCGCAAATCAACGTCAACGCTCGAACCAATCCGTGTCGCAGTTAATCGAAGCCTGAACGAATCCGTGTCGCAACTCGAACGCATGCTCGAACAGCTCGACGAGCTGAAGCGTCCCTCGGGCGACCCGAGGGCGCGCTCGCGCATGGAGAAGCTTCTATCCGGCTTAGCGCGGCGCAGGCTCACGGATGCGGCGTCGCTCGTACGCTTCCACGAAATCCTTCTCTTCGTGCGCGCCTACCCGCAGAGCGCGTCGCTCGTTCGACAGGCCGAGCGGCTTCTCTCCAATTTCCACGAACGCGTCGGAGAGCTTGAAGCTTCGGGCGCAAAAGACCTCTACCTTCTCGAAGCGCCGGATGCGTCGGGCATCGCGGGGACGACGCTTCTGGCGAATTTCAGTTACGACATCCTGCGCGACATCAGTGCGCGTCATCCGTCGCAGTTCTCGGTTGTTTGGGAAGACTACGGCGAGCAGTGGCGCTTCGCTTCGGTGATGAGCAGGTTTCTTCCGCTCGTCGAAGAGAACGTCTACGTGGAGACCTACTTTCCTCTGACTGAGTGGCTGCTGGCGGCGCAGGGCGTGAGAGATGCGCGGCGGCTCGACCTCGCTTGGATTCTCGAACGCTTCGAGCGCCTGCCCTTGCCGGAGAAAGAGCGCGCAGACCTCTTCGATTCGCTCAAGCTCTGGGTGCGCTGGGAGTTCGGCAACTCTCCTATTACGCGCACGAGGATGCGTCGTCGCTCAGGCGCGCTTTTTTATCACGACGCGCCGCTTCTCACGCGCCGCGACGTTTCGCTCGACAGCGAAGTAGAAGCCGCCGAGCCGCTCCCCTTCGACAAGCTTTCGCACACGCAGGCGCGCACGCTCATCGACGCGGGGCGCGACACGATGGCGATGCGCTTCCGAGAGCTTCACGGCTTTATGTATGCGGACGCGCGTCGCGTCTGGCGCGCGGCGGTCGGGCGCGGCGTGGAAATCTTCATCTGGGGCGTCGAGCCCGAGCGGCGGCTGCCCAGTCTGGCCTATCACGCCCTGCTCATTTTCAAAAACGGCGTGCCCGCCGGTTACGCCGAAGCGCTCACGCTCTTCGAGCGGGCAGAGGTCGGACTCAATCTCTACTACACCTTCCGCGAAGGCGAGTCAGGGTGGATTTACGCGCGGCTGCTGCGATTGCTCCGGCAGTTTCTCGGCGTCAAAGTTTTTTCCGTTGACCCTTACCAGCTCGGGCATCACAACGCGGAGGGGCTGGCCTCCGGCGCGTTCTGGTTCTACCGCAAGCTCGGCTTTCGCCCCGTTCAAAAGGCGCTCGCCGCGCGCACGCTCGCCGAAGAGCGAAAGCTCACGGCACGACCCGGCTATCGAACCTCCCGCCGCATCCTCGAACAACTCTCTTCCGGCCACGTCCTCTACGAAACCCCGACGGCCGAGCGCGGCGCGTGGGACAACTTCCACATACGAAACCTCGGCCTCGCCGTCCAGCGCCGGATGGCCGCGCGCTTCGGCGGCGACGCAGATAAAATGCGACGTGCTTCGACTCGCTCGGTCGCACGCGCGCTCGGCCTCAACGTCGAGCGATTGAAAGACGACGAGCGTCAAGCCTTCACCAACCTCTCGCTTCTCCTCGCCCTCATCCCCGACCTCTCCCGTTGGCCGCAACACGACAAACAGCAACTCCGACGCATCATCCGCGCCAAAGCCGCCCCGGACGAATCCGACTACGTCCGCCTTCTCCAAAATCACAAGCGCCTGCGCCGGGAGATAATCAGGATGGGGGATGGGGGATAGGGGTCGGGGGTTGGGGAAAGACAAGAGCTTCCAGCTATTTCAGCCTCGACTTTTCCCGCCCCGCTTTTTTCTTCCCCATCCCCTGACCCCCAACCCCCATTCCCCGCCAGTCACCAGACGAGGCGCAGGCTTCGCGGCATGAGTTGAAATTCGGCGGGTGTGTGGCCGCGCAGGTCGCCGTCGGCTTCGACGGGGAGGCGCTCTGAAGGCTCAGCCATTTCGATGCGCACGCGCGTTCCCGTCTTGAGGATGACTTTTGCGTTGGCGAGATGGCCGCCGCGATGAATGCGCGCAAGCTCGCGCACGATGCCCGCGCGCGAGATGCGGCAGCCCGTGACGACTTCGAGACGACCGTCGTCGGGACGAGCCGAAGGAGCGAAGCGCATTCCGCCGCCCGCATAAGCGCCGTTGGTGACGGCGACGAGGTTGGTCGCGCATTCGAGCAGATGTTCGTCGTCAATCCGGACGCGCACCTCCCGGTTGCGCCACGCGAGAAGCGCGCCCGCCGCCGCCAGAGCGAAACGTGCCTCGCCCGACAGACGCCGCACCGCGCCCTTCTGCGCCGCCACGCGCGCCGCTACTTCTGCGCCGATGCCGAGCGTCGCCGCGTTGAGACAGACGAATCTGTGCGCGCCTCCGTCGGTTGAAGCGTAGAGCGTATCGACGAGGCGGGTCGTCGGCTGCTCCCAGTCTTTCTGCTGCTCAGAGTCCTGCTGCTGCGCCGCGCCTTCGCGTTCCGGTTGAGCCTCCTTCAGCGTCTCTGCTGCTGCGCCGTGTCCTTCGCCTCGAAGCGCGCGACAGTGTTTGACGAGCCGCTCCAAACACTCTTCGAGCGAGGCGCGCGAGCCCTTGAGGCCGCGCGCGAAGTCGTCGCCCGTTCCGGCAGGAAGAATGGCGAGCGCCGCTCCCGTCTCGATGCGCGAGGGAAACTCTCCGTCTTTCAGCTCAGCCGGACTCTCGAAGAAGCCGCGCGCCGCTTCGCTCAAAGTGCCGTCGCCGCCGACGACGGCGACAGTCCGGCAGCCCTCGCGCAAAGCCGCGCGCACGCGCCTCTCCATCCCGCCCGGCTCACCCGTCTCTTCGCCCTCGAAGCTCACCTCATGTTCTTCAAGCACGGCCTTGATAAGAGGCCAGGCGCGAGACGCACGAGACGCCGCCTTGTTGACGAGCACCAGCACACGCTCACTCGCTTGCTGCATGAAGCAAATTTAACACACGGGTTAAAGTCTGGAGTCTGGAGTCTGGAGTCTGGAGTCCGAGGTCTGGAGTCTGAAGTCTGGAGTCCGAGGCTTGGAGTTTGAAGCTTAACGTATGGCTTCTGACTTGTGACTCCGGACTCTGGACTTTAGACTTACCCTCATGCGTGCCGTCAAAATTGTTTCTCACGGTGGGGTAGAGGCGCTTGAGGTGCGGGAGGTGGAGCGACCGCGCGCTGTGGGCGACCGCGTATCGGTGCGTGTTTATGCGTCGGCCTTGAACCGCGCCGATGTCTTGCAACGACGCGGGCGTTATCCCGCTCCGGCGGGCGTGCCCTCGGATATTCCGGGGCTTGAGTTTGCGGGCGAGGTGGCGGAGGTTGGCGAAGACGTGCGCGCGTGGCGCGTGGGCGAGCGCGTGTTCGGCATCGCGGGCGGCGGCGCGCAGGCCGAGTATGTGGTTGTGCCGGAGACTGCTCTGGCCGCCATCCCCGAGAATCTCGGCTACACGGAGGCCGCCGCCGTCCCCGAAGTTTTCATCACGGCGCACGATGCTCTCTTCACTCAGGGCGCTCTGGCGATGGGCGAGCGCGTGCTCATTCACGCCGCCGGTTCGGGCGTCGGCACGGCGGCCATCCAGCTTGCGCGCGCGGCGGGCGCTGGCGCTGTCTACGGCACGGCGCGCACGGCTGACAAACTGGAAAGAGCAAGAGCCTTCGGCCTCGACAGAGGGGTCGCGGTCGGCGACGACCCGCGCGTCTTCGCCGATGCCGTGCGCGAATGGACTGCGGGCGCGGGCGTCCAAATCATCCTCGATTTAGTCGGCGCATCCTACCTCGCCGCCAACCTCGACGCGCTGGCTCACCGGGGACGACTCATGCTCGTCGGCACGCTCGGCGGCGCGAGCGCGCCCCTCGACTTCGGCGTGGCCATGCAGAAGCGCCTGCGCATCACTGGCACAGTTCTACGCTCGCGCACCGCCGAAGAGAAAGCCGCCGCCGTCCGGCTCTTCGCCGCCCACGTCTGCCCCCTGCTCGCGCGCGGCACGCTCAGCCCCGTCATCGACCATATCTATCCGCTCGACCAAATCCGCGCCGCACACCAGCGCCTCGAATCCAATGAAAGCTTCGGCAAAATCGTCGTTACAGTCTGAAGTCTGAAGTCGGGGGTCGGGAGTCGGGAGTCAAAGACAAATGCTTTTGGTTTTGACTCCCGACTTCAGACTTCAGACTCCAGACTATTCCCGTCACTTGTCACTGTCTTAAGAATGTAAGAGAATGAGTGTCGATTCAAACGGCCAGGTCTCTTTTGGGGATACGTTTGTTGGTTATGATATTTTTAGGAGAACAACAGAGTGAAAGCGGAATTGGAGCAGTTAATCGCTTTACAGACGACGGATACAAAGATACGCCAGCTACAGGCCGAACTGGACAATATCCCACGAAGGCGCGCCGAGATCGAAAAGGAGTTCGATCAGCGCGCCTTCGAATTTAAGCAGATAGAGCAGAGGCGCGACCAAGCGCGAGAGCGCCGCGCGCAGCTCGACGACGAGCTGGCTCGCACGCGCATGCAGGCCGAAAAAGCCGAGCGCGATTTGATGTCTTCGACCAACGCCAAAGCTTACGAAGCGGCCATCCGCGAGGTCGATGCCGCCAAGAAGCACATCTCTCAACTGGAGACGCAAATCCTCGAACAGATGGAAGCCGTCGAGCAGGCCGAGGGCGAGATTCGAGAGCGCGAGCCTGAAATCGAAAAGCTCAGAGCCGAACAGCAGGGCAAGCTCGCGGCCTTCGAGCAGCAGACGCGTACGACCACCGATGAGCTGGCCGCGCGTCGGGCGGAGCGCGAGCGTCTGATGGGAGAGCTGCCCAAGCAGATGAGCACGCTCTACAACCGCATCAGCGCACGCATCCGCGACGGAGTGGCCGTCGCCGAAGCGCGCAACAGCTCCTGCGCCGCCTGCTTTATGACCATTCGCCCGCACGTCATGGCTCAAATCCGTCGCGGCGACGAAATCATCGTCTGCGACAATTGCAGCCGCATCCTCTACTACGTTCCCGTCGAACAGGCACAGAGAGCTTCTTAAAAAGGCAAAAGTAAAAAGGCAAAGGGCAAAGGTGAGACGGAAGTAAGTTCTTCCTCACTTTTGCCTTTTGCCTTTTTACTTTTGCCTTCTTTAGTTTTCCTGCTTCAGTCGAAAATCTTGTTGACTCCGGCGAGCGCCGAGCATATCTTCTCGTCTGTTATCCGGCTTTCTTTCTAGTTCTCGCCCTCCTTTAACTTCACTCAGGGTCACACGTTCCACGAGAGCTTGAAGACTCTCGTGCGATAGACAGGAGAACAATCATATGCCGGAACCCCAAGGTCTCCCCGCCTCGCCGACGTGTACGAACACGGACAGCCCACACCCGAACGCACAAATCAAAGCTCTTCGCGCAGCCAAAGGACGGATGCGGCGGCGTTATTTCTCTCTCTTTCTGCTCGTCGCTGCGTGCGTCTGTTTCGGCGGGCTGCGTTGGATGTCGGCGGTAGAAAGCAGCGCGGCGCAGCGCCGACCGGCGAATCGTCCGGCGGCAGCCACAGCCCCGCAGGTTCCCTTTCCCGATTTCGGATTTCTGCCTCCGCCCGACACCTACAAGGGCGCGGTCTTCAAGCTCAGCCAGGACTACCCGACGACTCGTCCGCCCGCCAGCCGTCTTCCCGATTTCCTCAAGATTGATTTCCGGCAGGACTGGCGCGGCTACATGATGGCCGCGCGACGCTATTGCTTCGAGGGCAACGTCGAAGTGGATTGGCGCGTTGAGAACAACCGCGTGCGCCGTTGGTATCACATGCCCTGGCAGCACTACGGCGCGTTCGGGCGCGAGGGCATTCACGGTTTGACGAAGGAAGCGCCCGTCGCCGTTAAGCAGTTGTCAGACCGGCAGACTTACGCGAACGCCGTGACGTGGGCTGTCGGCTTCTTCAACGAGCAGGGTGGCTACGGCATCGGGCAGGTCTGGCGAGACCGTCTCAATCCCGACCTCGCACGCCTGCGCGGAGGCTTTCCCGACGGGACGGTCATCTGCAAGCCGCTCTTCGTCTCGCTTCCCGCCGACCAGGTAGCGCAACAAGTTCCGAGCCTCGTCAACCCCGTCCAGTGGGACGCCTACATCACTCCGAGCTTCCAGTCGAGCGACCGCTCGGTAGGGAAAGTGACGCTCATTCAGATGGACGTGGCCGTGCGCGACCCGCGCTCCCCGCTCGGTTGGCTCTTCGGCACTTTCCAGTACAACGGCAAGATGAACGAGCGACAGCGTTGGGACAACCTCGTCCCCGTCGGCCTGATGTGGGGCAACGACCCGGACAATAACGAGAAGGCCGCGCCCAACATCCCGCCCTCGAAGACCATCATCAACGCCGCGCTCAAGGAGACCGTCATCAACCCGGACACGAACGAGCTGCCGCCCACACACCTCGGCTGGAACGGCAGATTGAACGGCCCCGTCGATAATGCCATGAGTTCCTGCATGAGCTGTCACATGACGGCTGAATATCCGAAGCTCTCCGACATCACACCCTTCTTCGACAAGCGAAACCCGCCCGAAGGCTCGCCCACATGGATGCTCTGGTTCCGCGACATCAATTGCGGCGTGCCCTTCGATCAGGGCGCGACATCAGCCGACTACAGCCTCCAACTCGCCATCAGCATTCAGAACTTCGAGTCGTGGCGCGACACGCAGGCCGGACTCTTCGCCAGCCAGTATCCGACCTCGGCCACACGCGGCGGCCTGCCGCAGACGCGCGGCGTCCCGCTCAAAGTGCAGGGGGCAAGACAACCCGCCAAACGCGACGTGTACCCGATTGTCCGCGACAAGGTCGAGCAATAAGCCTCGACGGTGCCGGAACGGCGGCGACGGCAATAACGATACGGGCGGAGAACAGCGATTCTTCGCCCGTCTTTTCGTCCGCCATATTTTCGCAACGCATGAGCTTCAACATACATCTCACCCTAACATCATTGGGTTGAGCAAGGAGGTTGCAGAGTGGCGAGCGCGGAGGCGTTGGTTGAGAAGGGCTTGGGCGCGAGTGCGGGAGAAGCTATCGCAGGCGCGAGCGTCGTCGCGCGCGGCGCGCGTGCGCGCTGGTGGGTGCGCCGGGGCACGAAGCGTCGCGGCTTCCACTACGAAACCTCCGACGGCAAACCTATCACGGACGAAGTCCAGCTTGAGCGCATCCGCTCGCTCGTCATTCCTCCGGCCTGGGAGCAGGTTCGCATCTCGCCTTCGGCGCGCAGCCCTTTGCAGGCTATCGGCATCGACAAGAGCGGGCGCGTCCAGCGTATCTATCATCCATCCTTCGCCGCGCGGCAGGCGCGACGCAAATACGAAAAGATTACTCGCTTCGGGCAGGAGCTACACAAGCTCCGGCGCAAGGTCAACGAAGACATCGCCCTCGAAGGTCTGCCGCGCGAGCGCGTGCTGGCCGTCGTCATCCGGCTGATGAACGACCTCCACTTCCGCGTCGGCTCGGAAGAGAGCGTGCGGCGCTACCGCACCTACGGAGTGACGACGCTTCGCAAACGTCATCTCGAAATCAAGCGCGGCGGCCGCCTCATTTTCTCTTTCGTCGGCAAGCATCACATCCGACATCGCCGCATCCTCGTCGATGAAGAACTCGCCTCGCTCATGCGCGACATACAGAAGCTCGGCGGCTCAAGGCTCTTTCAATATCTCGACGCTGAAGGCAAGCCGCGCCCCGTCGCCGCGCGCGATGTCAACGAATACATCAAGGCCGCCACCTCTGCGGAATTCTCCGCCAAAGATTTTCGCACCTGGGGCGGCACGCTCCTGAGCGCCGTCGAGCTGGCCGAGATAGGCTGCCCGGAGGATGAACGCGAGCGTAATCGCCGCGTCGTCCATGCCGTCAAGCGCGTCGCCGAGCGTCTCGGAAACACGCCGACCGTCTGCCGTAGCTGCTACATCCACCCGTCAGTCCTCGAATCCTACGAGCGCGGGCAGACCATCGAAGAGTTTCGCCCGCGCAAAGAGCGCCGCATACATCGCCAGCAGCCCGAATACGAAGTCGAAGAAATCGCGCTGCTCAGACTGCTCGGCGGCGAGCGGCCTAACGTATAGATAGCTCAAAGCTCCTGTCCGGCAGAGCGTACAATCCCACCTTCAATCTCGCAAAGAGGAAGTCCCCGCACGTCGAACACTCGACGTGCGGGGACTTCCTCTTTATGCGGCTTGTGCTCTCGGTCGGCCTTATGGCTGGCCGAAGCGCGAGCGGTACTCGGTCGAGTCGATGAACGACTCGACCATCTCGGCGCGGCGGATACGCGCGAGCGCCACGTTGGCGTCGCGCACGTCCTCGCCGGGCAGGCTCGCGTTGTTCAGCTTGCCCAGCCAGAAGTTGAAACCGGCGAGATTGTTGTCGGGCGGGTCTTCGGGGTTGCGCCGCAGGTAGCCGAAGTATTGCATCAGCACGAAGGCGCGGTTGTAGAGCGAGTTGAAGACCGAGCGCGTCTCGGCGACGCGTGCGAGCGCGGTGGCGCGCGTCTCCGTGCCCGAGTTGAGACCGGCGACGAGCGCGTCGCGCGTGGCCGCCTCGCTCGACGGGTCGACACCCGCGTTGGTGAAGAGCGCGTTGACGTAAGCCTCGTTTGAGACGCCCGTGTAGCGCGTGGTGAACTCTTCGCGATTGACGAAGCGTTCGAGGAAAGCGCGACGGTTGGCGGCGAGGCGTTCGAGCGCGCCCGACTGGCCGACGACGACGCCCTCCCTAATCGCCTGCACGTCTTCGAGGAACTCTCGGAAGCGCGGGAGGCGACCGAAAGCCTCCTGGTAGACGCGGATGACGAAGTAGCCCGTGCCCTGGAACTCGATGGAGAGGAAGAACGCGGTCGAGACGTTGGCGCGCGCAAAGAGCACGCAACGCGCGCGGTCAATCGCGGGCGTGGCCGGGCAGCGCGCAATCTGCTCGTTGAGCACGTTCGTCCAGAAGCGCAGTCCCGCCTCGTCCGGCTCGCGGTTGAGGAAGTCGAGATACTGCTGGCGGACGAAGAACTCTGTATCGTCAATCGGGTTCGGGAAGGCGGTCACGACCGCGAGGCCGCGCAGCGCGCCCGACAGCCCGCCGAAGTTGCCGACGAGCGTCGCCGCGCCGGTCGAGAGGTTGATGGTGTAGAGGCCGGTCGTGCCGCCGACGGTGAGCCCCCCGAGCGCCATATTCGTGCCCGGCACGATGTCGAAGCCGACGGCGTCCGAGGTGTCTATGCCGAGCGAGCCGACGGTATTGAGCGTGCCGGAGTTGGGCGGGTTCTGAATCAGGAGCACGTCGCGCGCCGAGTCGATGTCGTAGAGCGTCGTCGTGGTCGCGCCCGCGACTGAGTTGGTGTAGGCCGAGCCGACGACGTTCGGGTTCTGGCCTGCCGCCGCGTCCGTCGCAGCGTAGGCGAGCGTGCCGTCAACTGTGGCCGCGCCGTTGTCCACGTTGACGCGCAGGTTCTGGTCGGTGTCAGAAGTGATGCGCAGTCGGTCGGGCACGGGGTTGAAGTCGACGCCGAAGGAGTTGCCGTTCAAGGCCACCGAGAGCGTCGAGAGCTGGAAGGCGCGACCGGTCGTCGGGTTGAGCACGTAGATGCGCCCCGTGCTGCCGAGGGCGTAGAGCTGGCGCGTGGCCGGTCGCACGTCGATGCCGCGCACGGTCTCGCCCGGTTGCAAGCCTTCGATGGCGACTGTCGAGACTGTAGCGCCGGGCGCGCCCGCGCTGTAGCGGCGCAGGTTGTTCGAGGCATCCACCACGTAGAGCGTGACGCCGGACATCGACCCCTGCGACGAATTAGAGTCGTTGTCGGTAATCGTCACGGTGAGAGCGTTGGGAGCGCCGAGGTTTGCGCCGGTCGCGTTGCCGAGAGTGACGATGAACGTCTCGTCCTGCTCGACGAAAGAGTCGTCGATGATGGGAACGTTGACCGTCTTGCTCGTCTCGCCGGCGGCGAAGACGAGAGTGGCAAAGATGGGCGTGAAGTCGGAACGGTCGGAGGCCGTGCCGCTGACGGTGGCGAGGTCGACGACCGCAGGCTGAGAGACGTTGCCGGCGCGCGTGACGGTAATGGTCGCGCGCCCCGCGCCCTCGCCGACGGTTAAAGTCGCGGCGCTGAACTGGATAGTTCCGGCGGGCGCGTTCGCATTCAAGGGCTGCACGTCGGGGTCAAGCTCGGTCTCGTCGGTCGCGGTCAGGCGCTGCACGTTGCTCGCGTCGGCGTTGACGGAGTAGAGGTCGAAGCTGCCGTCGCGGTCGGAGACGAAGACGACGCGGCTGCCGTCGGGCGTGCGCGCGGGTCTACCGTCGAAGGCCGGGTTGTTGGTCAGGCGCGTGGGGGCAGAGCCGTCTGCGCCCATGATGTAGATTTCGTCGTTGCCGTCGCGCTCGCTCTGGAACGTGATGCGCATCTGCGACCAGGCCGGGTTGGTGTCGCCCGCAGGGTTATTAGTCAGATTCGTCTGCCCCGAGCCGTCGGCGTTCATCACGTAGATTTCGTCGTTGCCGTCGCGCTGGCTGACAAACGCGATGCGGTTGCCGGAAGGCGACCATGTCGGGCGGAAGTCCTGCGCGGTGCTGTCGGTCAGGCGCGTCACGCCTGAGCCGTCTGCGTTCATCAGGTAGATGTTGGCGTTGCCGTCGCGCTCGGAGGTGAAGGCTATCTTGCTGCCGTCGGGCGACCAGGTGGGGTCGAGGTCGGCAGCCGTGTTTCTGGTCAGACGCGTCTCGCTGCCGCCCGCCGTGTTGACGATGTAAATCTCCTGATTGCCGTCGCGGTCGCTGACAAAGGCGATGCGGTTGCCGTCGGGCGCAAAGCTCGGGTCGAAGTCTTCCGCAGAGTTGTTGGTGATTTTGGTGAGACCGCCGCCTTCGGGGTTGAGGGTGTAGACCTCGAAGTTGTCTTCGTAGTCGGCGGCGAAGGCGATGCGCCCGCGCGGGTTTTCCTGATGGTTGTCAGGCTTGATTTCTTCCTGTTGCTGGCTCGTCCTTCCTGCGGCACGCGCCGGGAAGAAGAGCGGCGCTGCGCCTGCGACGAGTATCGCCAGCGCCAGACACACGGCGACCCGGCGTTTGAATACGATGTTTACCTTCATGTTCCCCCTGCCCTTGAAAGCCGGCCCGCTGGCAGCCGCGCGAAATGTTTTTTCTCAGGTCTAAATCCGACCCTGCTTCGGCGTCCGTAGATTGTGTGACTCAGAGCTTCACTTAGGATTAGTTGACTGAAGTTACGGATGCGGAAGCCGCCCCGGATTCGACGCGGAAGAAAATTTTTTCGCCGCTGAACGAAAGCGCGGACGCAAACCCGACTCCTAACCCGCCGTGCTCGTGCGGGCACGCTCTTCGTGTGTGCGCTTTAGCGGAGGTATCGGTGTCGGGCTTTATCAAGACCAGCAGAGTTGATCCACCAAAAGGGGGAAGAGAGATGAAAAGATTTTTCGCCGCGCTTGCGGTCGTCGCCGCGACGCTCGCGCTTGTTTTGAACGGGGTGGGGCTACCCGTGTCCGAGGCGTCGAGCCACCGAGAGGCTCCGCTCATCGTCGTCGACCCGCTCGCCGACAACACGGATGTCTACGCCTTTCGCAGCACCGAGACGGGGCGCTCCGGCTTCGTCACGCTCATCGCCAACTACATCCCGTTTCAAGAGCCTTCGGGCGGCCCGCACTTCTACAAGTTCGACGACACCGTGCTCTACGAGATTAAGATTGACAACACGGGCGACGGCGTCGAGGACGTGACCTACCAGTTTCGCTTCACGACGACCTTCCGCAACCCGAACACCATCCTCGGCATGGCCGCGCCCAATCAGGCGCAGGCCGGGCAGGGCGGCGTCGAGCCTTTGATTACGTCGCTCGACGACCCCGACTACAACGAGCCGCAGACCTACACGGTGACGCGCGTCGTGCGCCAGACGCGCCAGACCAGCGTCCTCAACGGCTCGAACACTTTCACCACGCCGCCCAACAACATCGGCGAGCGCACCACCCCGAACTACGAGGCCGCGCTCGCGCAGCCCGCCATCTACAACTTGCCGAGCGGCGGGCGCGTCTTCGCCGGTCAGCGCGACGAAGGCTTCTACATCGACGTGGGCGCTATCTTCGACACGCTCAACCTGCGCTCCGTCTCCGACACGGGCGGCGTGGATTCGACCTCCGGCTTCAACGTCAACACCATCGCCATCGAAGTCCCAATTCAGGAACTCACGCGCACGGGCAACGTGCCTTCCAGCGCGACGGCCTCTGATGCAGTCGTCGGCGTGTGGGCGACGGCCAGCCGCCGCTCGACCACCGTGCTTCGCACAAACGGCAGGCGGCTCGCCACCGGCCCCTTCCGACAGGTTTCGCGCCTCGGCAATCCGCTCGTCAACGAGGTGGTGATTCCGCTCGCCTTCAAAGACTTCTTCAACTCGTCGAACCCTTCGGGCGATTCCGTAGCCGCGCCCTTCGTGCTCGACCCGCAGCTCGCGCGCCTGCTCTCGGCGGTCTTCGGCATTAACGTCCCGGGCGCAACGCCGGGACAACCCATCACGCCCGCGACCGCTTTCACCGCGCCGCCCGCTAATCGCACCGACCTCGTCGCTATCTTCGCCACCGGCATCCCCGTCAATTCGGCGACAGGGCCGAACTACACGACGTTTCTCTCGGACGGCAACCCGCACGAGATGCTGCGCTTGAATGTCGCCATCGCTCCTTCCGCCAGCCCGAGCCGACTCGGTCTGCTCGGCGGCGACACGGCGGGCTTCCCGAACGGTCGGCGCGTCGGCGACGACGTAGTTGACATCGCGCTTCGCGCAGTCGCCGGAGGCACGCCGTTCTCGCCCGAGCCTTCGACCAACACCGCGCCGAACAACTCGCTCGGCGACGGCGTTGACCGCAACGACGTACCCTATCTCAACCGCTTCCCCTATCTCGGCACGCCGCACACGGGCAACACCAAGACCGGCAAGCCGCACGAGCATCACCAAATCATCCCGGCCTCGTAGCCAGTTAAACGAGCGCGCGGGGCGTGAGTCCTGAAGGTCTCATGCCCCGCGCCCCTTTCCGTTCGAGGTCAATTCGTTATGAACAGACGCAGCATCGCCGCATTCTCGCTCGTCGCATGTGCCGTCGCCGTCGGCCTCGCCTTCGCGGGTTGGCGCGGTCTCAATGCGCGCGAGGCGAATCAGGTCACGAAGGCCACAGTCACGAACGAATCACCCGCGCGCCCCGACCCCGCGACGCCTGCCGATGCGCGCCTGCGTGCCGCCGAAGGTCAAATCAAGCTCGCGCCTGAGCGACCCGACGGCTACAACCTTCTGGCCGCCGCCTACATGCAGAAGGCGCGCGAGACGGGCGACTTCGACTACAACTCGCGCGCCGACGCCGCCCTCGCCGACTCCGAACGCCTCGCCCCCGACAACTACGACGCGCTCAAGCTGCGCGCCAAGCTCACGCTCATCTATCACCGTTTCGCTGAAGGGCGCGACCTCGCCCTGCGCGCGCGCGACATCAAGCCCGAAGACCACGACGTTTACGGCGCGCTCGTCGATGCCTACGTCGAGCTTGGCGACTACGAACGCGCCGTCGAGACCGCGCAAAAAATGGTTGACCTGCGGCCTGACGCTGCTTCTTACTCGCGCGTCGCTTACCTGCGCTCGCTGCACGGCGACGCGGAGGGAGCAATCGAGGCGATGCAGGTCGCCGTCAAGGCCGCCGACCCGCGCGACCCCGAAGGCGTCGCATGGTATCGCGCGCATCTCGCCGAAGAGTTGTTGAAGGCAGGCCGCCGCGAAGAGGCCGAGCGCGAGTACGACCGCGCGCTCGCCGTCTTTCCGACGCACGCTCTCGCCCTCTCCGGCAAGGCTCGCGCTCGCGCCGCAGCAGGCGACTACGAGGCCGCCGTCGAGATTCACAGGCGCGAGGCTTCGCACGACCGTCTGCTCGCCATCGCCGACCTCTACACCAAGCTCGGGCGCGCGGAAGAGGCCGCGAAGCTCTACGCCGAGTTTGAGGCCGCCGAGCGCATCGCTGCCGCAGAGGAGAACGACCTCGGCCACCTCGCGCGCTTCTGGGCAGACCGGGGCACGAATCTCACGGAGGCCGTCGAGATTATGCGCAAGTCACGCGCCGAGCGCGCCGACATCTACACCTGCGACGACCTCGCATGGGCGCTCTTTCGCAACGGCCAGATCCCCGAGGCTCGCGCCGCCATCGAAGACGCTTTGCGCACAGGCACGCGCGACGCGCGCATCAACTTCCACGCAGGCATGATTTATAACGCCCTCGGCGACCGACGCCGCGCCGCCAAACACCTCCAGCTCGCGCTCGACACCGACCCGGCCTTCAACGTCGTCCACGCCGAAGCCGCGCGCCAGACTTTAAAGGCGCTCAAGGCTTAAAGGGCAGGCGCGAGGACGCGTCCGCGAACACGGAAGAACGCAGAGAGACGCCCGACGCTCGCCCTTTTATGTCTCCGGGGCGAGCGTCGGGCGTCTCTTTACGCGCGCGGCTCGGTCAGTAGTGTTTACTCGATTCTTTCTTCTTGCCCTGCTTGCGTCGCTTGCCTCGTTTCTCTTCCGTCCCTTTGAGCGAGGCGAGCGGCCAGAGACGATGCTCGACCTCGGCGAGCCCTGCGCCGACTACGGCTCTCACAACTTCTTCCGCAGACTTGTAAGCGGGCGCGGCTTCGTCTAAGGGCACGCGCCCGTCCGCGTTGACGAGGATTCCGGCGGCCTTGTATTCGTCGTCGATGGCGCGCTGCGAGAGCGTGCGAGTGGCCGCGCCGCGCGAGAGCCTTCGCCCCGCGCCGTGATTGACGGAGAAACCGCTGTTGGCCGCGCCCGCGAGCGGTCGCAGGATGTAGCTCCAATCCTTG
Organism: Pyrinomonadaceae bacterium; assembly: GCA_036399175.1. Lineage (GTDB taxonomy): Bacteria > Acidobacteriota > Blastocatellia > Pyrinomonadales > Pyrinomonadaceae > DASWNP01. The sequence goes on from DASWNP010000037.1 coordinate 45,836, forward strand.
TTGCTGCCCGGTATCAAGACCGGATGCCCGGTCTCTTCCCAGTGCGTACCCTTAAGGCCGGGATGGCCTGCCGGAAAGGCGCGCGTCGCGCCCTTGCGATGCACCCAAACCTCTCCGAACTCCGCGTTCCACTCCTTCTGCACGAGGTTGTGGCTAATCTCGTAGATAAGCTCAAGCTCTTTGCCGAACACTTCGCGGAAGGCTTCGGCTATCTGCTCGAAGATGACGAGGCGATTGAGAATGGCGTAGTTGCCGCCCGCCGCCACCGCGTTCAGGTAATCGCGGTAGTGGCGCGACTCGGGGGTGAAATAACCGAGGTCGATGTCGGTGATGTCGTGCGGGCGTTCCTCTCTCGCCAGCTCGAAGTAGTTCGTCGCCAACCCGTGACCGAAGCCCCGGCTGCCGGTGTGAACCTGCAAGAAGAGCGTCCCCGTCTGCTCCGAGCGCTGAAGCTCTATGAAGTGGTTGCCGCCGCCGAGGCTACCTAACTGGTTGAGCCCGCGCTCCGGCCTGCCCTTGCCGCCCCAGGGAATCTGCCAGTCGTCATCGACCGGAATGCGATGTCGCTCGGCACGGCTCCTATCAAACGTCGCCCCGTACTTCTCCACGTAATACTCCGCGCCGCCCCGCACCAGATTATTAAACTCCTGCTTCGACAACTCTCCCAGCCTGATACTCTTCCCGCCCGCCCCCATATCCACGCGCCGCATCACCGCCCGGTTAAACTCCAGACGCTTCTCCGGCGTCGCCGCCTCCGCCTCCACCTCCGAACGCGCGCTCATCATCCCGCAGTTATGCACAAACACGCCCGCATCCAGCGCGAAGTTGCCGTACTCGGGAACAGTCAGACAATACACGTCGGCGGTCTCGTTTACCGGCTCAACGGAAACGACTTTGTGATTGTACCCATGCTGCCAGCGTCGATGATTATGAATCCCGAACCCGCCGATTAAGACTTCACCGCATGTCTCGCAAACATGCTGACGGTGTGCTACTTCAGACGACTTCATGCGCCCTTCGGCGCTGACGTTGTAGGCCAGCAAATACTTCCTGCCTCGTTCTCCGTTTCCGGCGACTGCCTGCTTGAAATGCTCCGGCCTGTTCGACATGTAGGCGAGAAGATTCTTCGTGCCGCGCTCGGCGAAATAAGCGTGTCCTTCCGGGGTCGATGCTTTACAGGAAAGAGCCTGTTTGCGTCTTGCCTCGAATGCCTCCGATTGAAAGTGTGTGAAACGCTCGGCGTGCGAGCGATGGTAACGCATGTGGTCGCGGTCGCCCATAAACTGCAAATTCTCAGGACGATTATCAGCAGGGTTGAAGTTTTTGTGATGAATGATCGTCCGCTGCCCTTCGAAGGCTGGAATCTCTCCGAGCAGCCCGCCGCGCGCCATAACCCAATGCACACGCTGCTCACGACCCGTCGCGGGATGTCTGACGACCACATATCCGTCTTTATCTCTACGTGAGTAGAAAGGCATCAAAGAAGTTTTTGGAGTCAGGTTTTGCGCCTGCCGATACTCACCATCGCGGAGCATGAATTCATGGTCGGGCGTGCAGAAGATTTCGCGTCCGTTGTCGAGAGTGACTTTGACGAGCGGCGCGTCGAGGCGGGTCTTTCTGGCTGTCGCTTTGGCGACGACGATTTTCTGTTCTTCGTTGATTGAATAGACGAATACTTCTTCGCTGGACTCAGCCAGCTCGCCAATCGGGCGGGAGCTTCCATCGACGAGCGGCACGAGCGTTTCTGCCGTAAAACATCCGATGTCGTAACCGACCGGCCCCATCGCTACTGCGCCGCTCCGGGCGTCGGTGATGAGGACGCAGCCGACGGGGACGCCGTAGCCGTAGTGCGTGTCGGGCGTGATGACGACGAGGCGGACGCCAGGGAAGCGTGTGGCGTTGACTATCTGGCGATAGAGGATGTCTTCGGCGTCTTGCAGAAGCGACTCGGTGAGGAAGAGGCGGACGGGCACGTCGCCCGTGTCTTCCGTTTGCAGGTTGTAATAGCCGAAGCCGGAAGGGCGCGCAAGATGTTTCCAGTTGTCCTGATTCTTCAGAGCCTTTGCGACCTTCAGAGCCTTCGCGTCGCGTTCGTGTTTAGCCATGTTCTCCAGTTCCTTTGACGAGCAGTTTATCAGGATGAAAGAGCCTCGGCTATTCTCCGTGCAAGGAGCTGTGGGCTGGCTGCTTCTTCGACGGGGAGATGCAAGCGGGCGAGAGAATAGACGGGGCGGCGCTGTTCGTAGAGGCGGCGTGCTTGTTCGCAGTCGCGCGCGAGGGGGCGTGATTGTTGTTCGGCTTGCTGGAGGATTCTGCGCCAGCAGAGGTCGAAGGGGGCGTCGAGCCAGACGGTGAAAGCGTCGTGTTGGCGGAGGATGTCGCGGTTCTGTTCGAGCGTCCATGTGCCGCCGCCGAGAGCGATGATGAGATTGATGCTGGTGGAAAGTCCGGCGGTGTCGGCGTGCGCGTCGGTGTGGGGGGCGCGTCGCAGGGCGTCGCGGAGAGTTTGAGTTTCCAGTTCGCGGAAGCGCGGCTCGCCGTCTTCGTCGATGATGGAGCGGGGCGTGCGCCCGGTCTCTGTTTCGATAGCTAGGTCGAGGTCTAGGAGATCGCAGGAGAGACGGCGTGCGAGCGCGCGTGCGACTGTCGTCTTGCCTGCGCCCATGAAGCCTGTGAGGGCGACGACGCGCGGCGTGCGGTTCATCTCCCGATTCATCTCTCCGCCACCGATTCGAGCAGCCGGAAAAATTCCGGGAAGGAGACGGCGACGCACTCTGCGCCTTCGAGTTCGGATGCGCCGTCGGCGATGAGCGCGGCGACGGTGAAGGCCATTGCGATGCGATGGTCGCCGTGCGCGCGAAGGCGTGCGCCGCGCAGCCGCGCCCCGCCGCCGACGGCGAGGCCGTCCGCGTATTCCTCCACCTCCGCGCCCATCGCGCGCAGATTCTCGACCGTCGCGCCGATGCGGTCGGACTCCTTGACGCGCAGCTCCGACGCATCGCGGATGCGCAGTCCGCCCTCGACCTGCGAGCCGACGACGGCGAGCACCGGCAACTCGTCGATGAGCTGCGCGACGAGCGCGCCGTCTATCACGCCCGCTTCTCCAGCGGCGAGGTTTCCGCGCACGCCTCTGATGCGTACCTCGCCTGTCTCTTCGTTGCAGACCAGACGCACGTCCGACGCTTCGACGTCTGCGCCCAGCGCGCGCATCGTTCGGAGAATTTCGGTGCGAGTCGGATTAAGGCCGACGCCTTCGAGCGTCAGCTCCGAGCCTTCGAGCAGCGCGGCGGCGGCGATGAGGAAGGCCGCCGAAGAGATGTCGCCCGGCACATCTATGTCGCGCGCCTCGAAACTCTTCATGCCTTCGACGGAAACGACAGACGATGCCGCGCCGCGAACATCGCCCTCAACCTTTCTTTCTTCGATGCCATCCTCATTCAACTTGCGACGAGTCTCCGTCGTCGTCTCGACCCGCGCGCCGAGCCAGCGTAGCATTCGCTCGGTGTGGTCGCGCGTCGGCGTCTCGCCTTCGACGACCTCTGTGCGCCCCTCGGCGTTCAAGCCCGCCAGCAGAATCGCAGACTTGACCTGCGCACTGGCGACGGGCATTTCGTATCGAACGGCGTCGAGCGGCGCGCGTCCCTCCACGCGTAGCGGCGCACGCCCATCTTGCGAATGAAGCCGCGCGCCCATCAATTCCAGAGGCTCGATGATTCTCTTCATCGGACGCGCACGCAGAGACTCGTCGCCCGTGAGGACGGAGGCGAACTCCTGACCGGCGAGCAGACCGGCGAGCATTCGCATGGTCGAGCCGCTATTGCCGCAATCGAGCGGCTCGGATGGGGCGCGCAGCCGTCGCGTCAGCCCGCGCGACGCGGAGGACGCTCGACCAGCATCGCCTTCAAACACCACCACCGCTCCCGCTTCGCGCCGGATTGAGACTCCGAGCTGGCTGAGGGCGGCAAGCGTCGAGGCGCAGTCGGCGCTCGTCGAAAAGTTGTCGATACGCGCGCGTCCGCCCGACGACATCGCGGCGACAATCGCCGCCCGGTGCGAAATCGACTTGTCGCCCGGCACAGACAGTCTTCCGCGCAAGCGGCGCGCAGGCTCGATTCTCATCGAACTATCTTACATCACCCGGCGTTACAGAAGAGCAAGTAGGAAGTAGGAAGGCGCAAGGATGAATCACTGAAAGACGATAGGAAGAGGGCTCAACCATGCTATCAAGCTTTCATCCTTCAGCCTTCCTCCTTCATACTTGCTTTTCTTGACAGGCGAGCGGCGGGCGTGTTACACCGTGCAAGCTTCCGTTTCGCTTTCCAGTTTTTATGCGGCTCGTATGCGTCCTCCAAAGGCCGTTTGGCCGACGGGGCTCGTGAGGACGCATCTTTGAAAAAGTGACAGAAGAGACGACCGAACTGAAATTTTCAAGCCGCATCGAGTCGATTGCCGAAGCGGCTGCCGCAGCCTCCGAGGTCGCGCGGCGCTATGGGTTCGGCGACGACGCTCTTTTCGGAATCGACATGGCCGTGCGCGAAGCCGTCACTAACGCCGTGCTGCACGGCAACCGGCAGGACGAATCGAAGACGGTCGAACTGGGCTTCACAAACACGAGCGCCGGTCTGGTTATCACCGTCGGCGACGAGGGCACAGGCTTCGACCCATCGGCAGTCCCCGACCCGACAGCCGAACAGAATCTGCTGAAGACTTCAGGGCGCGGCATTCTCTTCATGCGAAGCTTTATGGACGAGGTCGGGTGGGAGCGTCGCCCCGGAGGCGGCACACTGGTACGTATGCTCAAGAAGCGTTAGACGGCGGCTGAAAGCTACGAGCAGTCAGCTTTCAGCCGTTCAGCAAAAACCAATTCCGGCTGAGCGGCTGAAAGCTGTTTGCTGAAAGCTTGATTGGCAAATTCGACAAAGGAGATTTCACGCGATGGCTGAACTGAATATCAGAGAGCGTCAGGCGGGCGATGTCACGATTCTGGATATGGAAGGCAAAGTCACCATCGGCGAGGGCAGCGTCGCTCTGCGCAGCGCCATTCGCCGCCTGATTGAAGAGGGCAAGAAGAAGATTCTGTTGAATCTGGCGGGCGTCGGCTACGTGGATTCGAGCGGCATCGGCGAGCTGGTCTCAAGCTTTACGACCATCAACCGCGAGGGCGGCCAGCTCAAGCTCCTCAAGCTGACGCAGAAGATTCAAGACCTCCTCGGCATCACCAAGCTCCTGACCGTCTTCGATGTTTACGACGACGAAGCGGCGGCGCTCAACAGCTTCAAATAACTCGTGAATCGTCAATCGTGAATCGTAAATAGATAAAACCTGCTTTCTTCTATTTACGATTTACGATTCACGATTTACGGTTTTAACTCATGTTTCGCACAGCATTTCGCCGTCTGCTCGCGCTGGACGACCCACCGGAGCGGACGGCGCTTGCTTTTTCCGTCGGCGTCTTCATCGCCTTCTCGCCCCTGCTCGGCCTCCACACGATTCTCGCCACGCTCCTGGCCTTCGCCTTTCGCTTCAACAAAATCGCCATCTACACCGGCACCTTTATCAACAACCCCTTTCTCACGCTCGTCCCCATCATCATCGCCTCTTACGCCGTCGGCGCTTTTCTCATGGGTCGCCCTTTAAGCTTACCCGCCGGAGCGCTGGAGCTACTCAAAGAGCCGCACCTCCTGACCGCCGACTACTGGCGCGAACTCTTCAAGCACGCATGGGACGTGCTCGTCCCCTTCTCCATCGGCGGCACCGCGCTCTCCGTCGTTTGTTCTCTCATCTCATATCCTGTTACCCTAAAACTTCTGCGCGCCAGGAAAGCTAGTAAATCGTGAATCGTAAATCGTGAATAGTGAAAGACAGGGTTTCTCTACTCACCATCGACCATTCACAATTCGCCGACTCTTATCTATTCACGATTTACGATTCACGATTCACGGCTTTTAAGGCATCTGCCGCGCGGCGCTGAGCATCTTTAGAGGGGTTCGGATGTGAAAGAGCCCGCAGAGGACGCACACTCTCCGGGCGCGATTCTATCTATCAATTTCAGTGGCCGGCGTCGGCTAAAGCTCAGACGAGAATTTTTGTGCTCATCACTCGTCACTTGTCACTCGTCACTCGTCACTAGTCACTGTAGTTTTATGTTGAGAAAGAAATTGTTAATCGTGTCGGTAGTCGCAGGGCTGCTCGGTCAGACGGTCGGGTTGCGGGCGCAGGGCGTAGCGTCAGGCACGTCGGGCGCGACGGGGCAGCAGACGGGAGCGCGTCAGGGGGCGCAGCAGCCAACGACGACGCAGCGTGCGGGCGGGTTGGATTTGACGGAGTACGGCGTTTACGTCGAGCCGGAGCGGCGGTTGATAGTCGTGATGGCGGCGCTCGAAGCCGCCGGGTTCGACCCGACGCCTGCGGGCGGCGAGCCGTCCGTCTTTCGCGCGATGGTGAGAAGAGACCAGTCGAGCCTTCCGTCGGCGTTGCGCGAGCGTTTGCAAAACTTCTACAAGCTCAAAAAACTTCCCGCCACCGCGACGCCCGCCGAGCAGGCGGCGCGCTACGTCTCGCTGGCTTTTGCGCTCGGCGAGCCGCCCGCCTTTGAAGCGCCCGCGCGCTCCGACGATTTGCCCGGAGGCTTGCTCGAAGTGCTCGACTTCGCGCCGCTCGTGCGCGACTTCTATCGCCAGTCGGGCATCGAAGAGCGTCTGCCGCAATACGAGCGCGACTCGCTGGCGGTGGGCAACAACCTTCGTCCCGCTACCGCCGAGACGGTTCGCAGCGTCCTCTCCTACCTGCACACGCGCCCGACGACCTCTTACATCGAGCGCGTCCCGTCGGCCAGTTCGCAAGCAAGCGGCAGCTCAAAAAAGGGCGCGCCCGAGCGACGCGTGATGCTCACGCGCGAGAAGCAGCGACGCTTCCAGATTGTGCCAGACCTTCTGGCCGCGCCCGGCGCGATAAACTTCCGCATCATCGGCGACGACTACTACGTCATCGTCCCGCACGGCGTCGATGCCAGTTCTTCGGAGATACGCCGCGCCTATCTGCAATACGTCGTTGACCCGCTCGTCGTGCGCTTCAACCGCGACATCGCCGCGCGCCGCGAAGACCTCCGCGCACTGCTCGACGAGACGCGCGCCAAATTCAAAACGGATGCTTCGCCCGATGTCTTTCTCTCGGTCGGGCGTTCGCTCGTGGCCGCCGCCGACGCGCGCATGACCGAGCAGTCGCGTTTGAGTTCGCTCGCCAATACGACCAGCACGCGGCTGAGGGAAGCTAAGAACGAGGCCGAGCGCGCGCAGATTCGGAAGGAGTCGCAGGAGGCGAAGACCGCCGCCGAAGATGCGACGGCGGCGCAACTGGCCGACGCTTACGAGCGCGGCGCTGTGCTCTCCTTCTACTTCGCCGAACAGCTTCGCAGCATCGAATCTTCCGGCTTCGACATCGCGGCCTTCCTGCCCGACATGCTCGCCTCTATAGACGTAGCGCGCGAGCGGCGTCGGCCAACGGAATACGCCCCGGCGCGCGAGCGGTTTCTCGCAGCGCGACTCAAAGAACAGCAGGCTCGCGCCGCGCTCGTGAGCGAGATTGAGAACTCGCCCGAAGCGGCGAGGCGCGCCGCTCTGATTAAGCGACTCGGGGAGGTTGACGAGTTGCTGCGATTGAAGAATCACACGGAAGCCGAAGCGCGTCTGCGCACGATGGCGCTTGAGTTTCAGGGCGAGCCGCGCATCTTCTTCGCGCTCGGACAGGCGGCCAGCCTCTCGGCCGAGCAGGCGTTTGACGAACGGCTTCAGGCCGAGCGTTTGACTCAGGCGCTCGCGCTCTATCGAATGGCCGTCGAGCGCGCATCCACCGACACAGACCGCGCCCTCATCTCGCGCGCCCACGCCGCGATGGGACGCATCCTCGCCTTCCTCGAACGCAACGAAGAGGCCATCAGAGAGTTTGACGCCGCCATTCGCCTCGGCGAAGTCGAAGGCGGCGCTTACCGCGACGCCCTCGCCGGAAAACAGCGACTACAAACACCCAACTAAGACAGAAGGGGAAAGGGAAAAGGGGAAGGGGGAAAGGGAAAGCAAGGCGTGAAGGTGACGCCCTGTTTTCCCTTTCCCCTTTGTCCTTTCCCCTTTTACCCGTTCTTGATGGCCGCGAGTAGTTCTTCGCGGAAGTAGTTGGCGGGGATAGTGCCCTGCTTCATAAAGAGAAGGTGGAAGGCTTTGGGGGAGAAGCGCGCTCCGGCGAGGCGGGAGGCTTCTTCGCGCAGCGCGAAGATTTGGTCTTTGCCTAGGCGGTAGGTGATGGCCTGGGTCGGCCATTTGGAGTAGCGGAAGATGGCGCGCTCAGAGGATTCGCAGCTTGCGCGCTTGGCTTCCGTCTTCGTCGCTGACGGGTCGCTGCACTTGCCGGGTAGAAAATCGACTATCTCGGAGAACAAATCGACCGCCTCGTCGTAGCTCATGCGGTTGGTGTGCAGCCCCGTATCGATGCGAACGCGGAGGTCTCTGTAGAGCTTGCCCTGAAGCTGATAGAGACGCTCTTCGGGCGTGTAGAAGCCTTCGGGCGCGGCGGGCTGCGGCTCGGCCATGAGGGCTTCCGAGTAGAGCGCCCATCCTTCCGATGCCATCGAGTCTTCCCACATCGAAGAAGAGTCTTCGACCGCGCCGGGCGTGAGCCAACGCACCGGTGCTATCTGCTCGCGGTTCTGCGTCATCACCTTGAAGTGCCAGTCGTGGCCGGGGAAGCCTTCGTGGACGGCGAGGTCGGCGACCGAAGCGCGATTGTTGGCTTTGAGTTCGGCCAGGTCGTTGTCGGTCGTGGTGACGTAGAAACGTCCGACGCCGCTATTTTTGAAGGGCGGCGCCGGATAATAAGCCGCGCCGTCGATGGAGGCGCGAAGCGGCGGCGGCGTCTCGAACACGTCGAGCTTGTAGTCGGCGGGCACGTCGAAGACGCCCGACTTGCGCGCATACTCGACCGTGCGCACAGCCATCTGTCGATACCACTCAATCATCTCCGCATCCGACTTCGGGTAGTCTTTCGATAGCTCGTCGAAGACGGCGCGCACTGCCGCCGCGCCGTCGGGTGGAAGCGTCATCGCGCGCCGCTCACCTATCTTTCGCGCCAGCTCCATCATCTCGTTGCGCGTCGCCTCGACGATAGGCCAAGCCTCTTCGTAAAGCTGCGCGGCTGTCTTCTCCATCCGCAGGTTGTTCCTGACCGCCCAGTTGTATTCTTCTTCGCCCATCGCGTAGCGGTCGGCGCGAAACTCCGGCTTGACCTCAGGGTTGCCTCCCTGCGGCGTCGGCATGAAGAAAGTGTTCCTCACGAAATCGCGCAAGCCCCTGTAAGCTGCGGCGGCCTGTTTCGACGCTTCACGAAGCCCGTTGAGCGTCTGTTCGCGCCCCTCGCTCTGAGCGATGCGCTCGTCGGCGAGCTTCGGCAGCGTCTCTTCAAAATACTTGGCGTTGGCCTCGGCGGTGTCGATGCCGTTACGACGGAGCATGCGCCGGTCGGGCGTGTTGCCCGATTTGACTCCGGCGGCTAGCTGCTCCTGCGCGACGGAGAGAAAACGCGGGACGGCTTGCAGACGACGAATGACGAGCGACCATTCTTCCGGCGTGCCGTAAGACTTCTCGCCGGTCTGCGTCATGCCTTGCAATTGCCAGTCGATGGCGCGAAAGGGCTCGTCCGTGTAGGTATCGAGCGCGCGCTCCTGGTAGCGGCGCGCCTGGTGCTGGTGAAGCAGGAAACGAATCTGCGCGAGCGCCACCTCGCGGTCGATGCGACGCGTGGGCGAGAGCGTCGCGGGGTCGATGGCTTCGAGCGACTTCTGCGTCTCGGCCAGAGCGCGGTCTTCCTCGGCGAGCGCCGTCGCCGAATGGTCGCGCAATGCAGCGTCGGCCTCGCGCAGAGACGGGTCGAGCCCCGCGCCGCCGAGATAGGTGTTCACCGTCGGGTTACGACGCAGAAATTCTCTGACGTACCGGTCGTGAACCGTCCTGAAAGCCTCGTCGCCCGAAGCCGAAGCCGGTCTCGGGGTCGCAGGGTCTTGTCTCGTCTCCGTCGTACACGCAGCGAGCAGCAAGCTCGCCAGAAGCAGCATGAGTTTTCTCATTTTCGATTATCTCTCTATCAGGAATGGCGGCGACGAAGAGCTACGCCGCGCGCTCGCCGGATTGTTTATACTGCCGCAGATTAACGCCCCGTACGCCCGGCTGACAAGAGGAAGAGTCCGGAATCTGGAGTCTGAAGTCTAAAGTCCGGAGTCTGGAGTCAAAACCAAAACGCTTCCTGCCTTTGACTCCAGACTCCGGACTCCAGACTCCAGACTTTGTTTCCCCTGTTGGCTTCCGGCGTCGCTATCCATTAGACTTGTCGGCGTTAAGACTCTTCGGACGCGCGAGAAATTTGACGATGGGTGAGATGAGAGAACGGGTTTGGGGCGTGATAAGCGAGCGCGGCTGCGAGGCGGCGGGCGTCGATTACGCCGAAGCGGCGCGGCTCGTCCGCGAGTTGAGAGAAGCGCGCATCAGCGGTCTCTGCATCGTCACCGACGTGGTCGCACGCCAGCTCGCTTCCGCTCAAACGCGCGGCGACGAGCCTTCCCAAACGAAAGCAACGCCTATCGCCCGTTGACTCATACGGTCGAACGAAGCCCCGCGCTACTTAACCCCCTACAGAAAAACTGAAGTCGGCGACGAGCGGCAGGTGGTCGGAGGCGACGAGCGCCGTCAGGCTCTTGTGCAGGATGAGTCGTTCGAGCTTGAGCGCGGGGTCGAAGTAGATGTGGTCGAGATGGAAGATGGGAAGCGCGCCGGGATAGGTGCGAGCGCGCGGGAGGTGCTGTCGCACGTCGGCGCTCTGAAGCTCGGCGGAGAGCAGACGCGAGGCAAGGCCATGCGTCCACTCGTTGAAGTCGCCGAGGACGATACGCGCGCCCGGCAGCCGGGAGTCGCGTAAGATTTCCTCTCCGACGAGGCGGCGTCCCTGCGAGCGACGCTCGACGAAGGCCGTGCCCAGATGCACGTTGAAGACGTGCAAAAGCTTCGCTCCATCCGCTTCGCCCGTTTCGATGTCGGCGCGCAAACAGCCGCGCGGCTCGCGTCCGCGCCAGGTGATGTCGTAGTTGTGCACGAAGCGGAACGGCCAACGGCTGAGCATGACGTTGCCGTAAGCTCCGCCGTCGTGCCTGCGGTTAGCGCCGATGCAGTAATGAAAGCCAAGCTCCTCGGCGATGAAGTGCGCCTGATTGCGCTCGCGCTGCGGCGTCTCTTCGACACTCACCACCTCCTGAAGCGCCACGATGTCGGCCCCCGTCTCCCTCAACACGCTCGCAATCCTGCCCGGACGCACCCGCCTGTCCAGCCCGCGACACTTATGCACGTTGTAGGTGACGACTCTCATACGAATCAGGACAAAGGGGGAAAGGGGAAAGGGGAAGGGGCAAAGCCAAAGCAAAGCATGAAAGCTACGCTCTGCCTTTTCCCTTTACCCATTTCCCCTTTCCCCTTTTGCCCCCGGTTTTTACTGCTGTCGCTCGATGATGCGGCCGAGTTGTTCGTGGGCGCGCTCGAAGATGGAGCGCCTGCGCCACTGGTCGTAGGTGATTTCGGAGCTTTGCGAAAGGTCTCTCTGAAAATCTTCGGCGACGCGGGCGGCCAGCTCGCGGTCGAAGGCGGCGAGGTTGACTTCGTCGTTCAAGCCGAAGGAGCGGTTGTCGAGATTCGTCGAGCCGACGACGCTCCAAACGTCGTCGATGACGAGCGACTTGGTGTGAATCATCGACGGCTCATACTCGTAGATTCGCGCGCCCGCTTTGAGCAAATCGCCGAAGAGGCGTCGGCCTGAGCGGCGCGTGAGCTGATGGTCAATCTGTTTGCCGGGCGTGATGATTTTTACATCGACGCCGCGCTCGCGGATGGCGCGCACAAGCTCGGCGCGTGCGCTGCGGTCGGGGAGAAAGTAGGGCGTGGTGATGCGTATGCTTTTCTGCGCCGAGGCGAAGAGCGTCTGGTAGAGCATGCGTGCACGGGTGGAGCGTCCCATCGAGGGAGAGCTGTTGACGACGAGCGCCGCCGTCTCGTGCGCGGCTTCGCAGGCCGGAAAGTATTCCGCGCCGCCGAGAATCTCGCCGGAAGCTTCGAGCCAGTTTTCGGCGAACGTCGCTTGCAGGCTAAGAACGGCGTCGCCATCCACGCGAAACATCGTATCGCGCCAGCGCGGCTTGCCTTTCGTTGGAAGCAGCCAGTGGTCTGCGAACCCCGAGCCGCCGATGAAGCCGACCTCGCCATCGACGATAATCAACTCGCGGTGCGTGCGATTGTTGATGCGAGAAATCGTGTACCACTGAAAGCCGTGATACCAGGCGACGCGCCCGCCCGCCTCGCGCAGCTCTTTGAAGTAGCTCTCCCATGAAGTGAAGCTGCCGATGGCGTCCAAGACGAGATTGACCCGGACTCCGGCGCGCGCACGCTCCGTCAGGGCTTCGAGAAAACGGCGCGTCACTTCGCCTTTCTGAAAGATGTAGGCTTCGAGATTGACGCTCAGGCGCGCGGCGCGAATCGCTTCAAGCTCGGCCTCGTAATAGACCTCGCCGTTGGTCAAAACCTTGAAGCTGCTGCGACGATGAATCTTCGCGTCGGTGAGAGCTTCGAGCATGCGCAGGAAGTCTTCGGAGTCGAGCGCGGCGGTGGTGGGCGTGGAGATTTTGTAGTCGAGGCCGGGCTCGAAGAGGGCGAGGAAGAGCAGAAAGCTCTGCCCCGCGATGGCGATGACGGCGATGACGAGAAACCAGGTCGAGTCCACGACTGATAGAGAAAACCGAGTTCTCAAAAGTTGAAGGCGAAGAGCGTGCGCCAGTTTATCACGGCGCGGGACGCGGCGCGTCTTTCACATCGACAGCATATTTCTCGCGGATACGAACGCAGCGCTCCAGCCCGTCGGCGGCTTCGAGCACTTTGAGACGCAAATCGCCGTCGAGCGCGGTCGAGCGCGAGAGAAAATCGCGGACGACGCTCCTGGCTTCCGGGCTGCACTGTCCGCCGATGAAGGCGGCGAGCCAACTGTTGACGAAGAAAATTTTGCGAGTGCGTTTGAGGTTGGGAAGCTCTCTGAGCGCGGGCTCAAGATAGGGGAGCGTGAGCCCCGAGTGGCGCGGCATGTTGAAGGGAATCATGCTGGCCTCAATCCAGCTTTCGGCGAGGTTCGGGTCGTGCAGGTAGGCGTCGAAATACTTCCGCTTGTTCTCCGGCGTCGCTCGCGCCGCTTGTGCCGCGTAAGCATAGCGGCGCGCGTCGTCGGTTTCGGGCGTAATCTTAAAGCCGTCGATTTCGGGGGTAATCTTGAAGCTGACGCTGAAGGGGGCATGAGGGTCGGTGCTGAGCGAAAGGAGCACGGTGAGAATATCGTAGAAGTCGCGCGGGCGCAGAGCCATACCGGGAATCTGTTGCCGCCCGAAGAGAAGCTCGCCGAGGTTGTAGAAAGCCTCGGGTGTCGTCGCCATCTGCCGGTAGGCGCGAAAGTAGGTGATGCGGAGGCCGACCGTCTCGGCTCGCATCATGCGGTCGGAGAGAAAAGCTTCGAGGCGCGGCGCGATTGTCTGTCTCTGCTTGTCTGAAAGGTAACGATTGACGGCCGTGTCGAGACGCGAGAGGACGGCCTGCGCCGTCACTTCGTCGCGCTCGCGCGCGAGATGCCGGATGGCATGCTCGACGTATTGAAGCGGCGCAAGCTCGGCGGCGCGCACGCTGTCCCAGAGCGAGCCCCACAGCAGAGCGCGCAGGAAATCGTCTTCGATTGAGTCGAAGTGCGTGAGCGCGTAGCGGCGGCTCTCGTCGTCGAGCAGAAAACGACCGTAACCGTAGTCCTCGAAATTGGCGAAGACGAAATCGGGGCGACGCTTGCCGACGGCTTCACTGACGCGCGTCTCAGCCGTCGCGTCGAGGCGGACGGTCAGAGTCTCCGTCGTCGCACGCGCCGTCGCGCCGCGTTGGCTGTTGCCCGCGCCGCGTTTGTCCTTGTCGGCGTAGGCCAGAAGAATCTTCAGACGCATCGGCCACGCGCCGCCCTCGCCGAGCACGTCCGACTGCCCCAGTGTGAAACTCTCGACGCGACCCGACGCATTCGCGCTCCAATCTACGCGCACGTCCGGCATCCCTCGACGCTTGACCCACGCGTCAGCCCACGCGTCGAGCTTCTGCCCCGACGTGCGCTCGAAGGCGCGCACGAGGTCAGCCCATTCGGCGTTCGAGAAAGCGTGCTCTTTGAGAAAAAGCCGGACGGCGCGTTGAAACTTCTCCGCGCCGAGATAGAACTCGGCCTGCCGGAGCATCGAAGGCGCTTTGCGATAGACGATGTTTCCATAAGCCGACTTGGCCGCCGAGAGATTCGGTATCTCCTGCCAGATGGGCGTCGTCCCCTTCGTCGCATCGGTGTCGTAGGCGAGCGGCTTGGTGCGTTGATAGAAGACCTTCCAGGCGTTGTACTCGGGCATCAAAGCTTCGATAGCTTTGCTTGCCATAAACGTCGCAAAGCCCTCCTTGAGCCAGAGGTCGTCGAACCAGCGCATGGTGACGAGGTCGCCGAACCACTGGTGCGCCTCTTCGTGAAACATGATGTCGGCGCGTGTCCAGAGGTCGCCCGCCGTCGGGTCTGTGGGAAACAGAATCGACTCTTCGCGCAGGAAGGTTGCGCCCGCGTGCTCCATGCCTCGGAAGGGAAACTCGGGGATGATGACGAGGTCGTACTTCGGGAAAGGAAACTCTCGGTCGAAGTAGCGCGCGAAGAACGAGAGCCCCTCGCGCGTCAGACGAAAGACTTCGGGCAGCTCTTTTCGCGCACGCTGTGCTTGCGACTTCCGCACGAAGAGACTAGTCCGGGGCTTTACAGAAGCATCATCTTTAAACTCCGCGAAATCTCCGGCGGCGAAGGCGAAGACGTACGTGCTGATGGGCTGCGTCTCCGGAAACTCGACCGTCTGCCACTGTGCGCTCGCCTGACTTCCTGATGGATTGGCCGGGAGCACGGTGGGCTCGCCCTGCGTGTTCGAGACGACTTTCCACGAGCGCGGAGCTTCGACCGTCAGCTTGAAACGTGCTTTGAGGTCGGGCTGGTCGAAGCAGGGGAAAGCGGTGCTCGCGTCCGAGGGAACGAAGAGCGAATAGAGATACTCAGCGCCGTCTTCGCGGTCGCGGTAGCGCGTGACAGCCGCCGCGCCGGTCGAGCTAATCGGCGACTCGAACTTCAGCCGCAAGACGTTCTCGCCGCGCCTGAGCAGCGAGCGGGGCACGACGATATGTTCGTTCGCCTGCCGCACCTGCGCGTCAACACCTGCGCGCCCGTTGACTTCGATGTCCCAAGCGCGCGCCTGCTGGCGTCCGTCCTTCAAAGCCACGCGCCAGTCGAGCACGAGGTCGTCCGCCGCTTCGTCGAGCTTGACGCGAATCTCCTCTGAGCCCTCAAGGACTTCCGCGCCGGGTGTTAGTTTCAGTCGAAGCGCATAGCGCACGTCTTTGTAGTGCGCCGCACGCCTGCGCGCGAGGTCTCGCGCGACGCCGGGCTCAGGCAGAGTCTCGCCTCCGCCCTCAACGTCTCCGCCCTCGCGCCCGCTCGCGCCGCCAATCACCCCGCACATCAGAGTCAGAAGCACTGCGAACAGAAAAACTCGCATCATCATCGTTCGTTTCGCCCGTATTTTCGTGAGAATCGAGGCCGCGCCCGCCCGCATACGATACTGTCGAAGGCGCTCCCTTTTGGTGTAAATCTCCGGCCTTCAGCTTCTCATAAAGACCTCTTTTTGCAAAGTTTAGCTTGGCCGCTCGGCTGGCACGCGAGTTGTAATCAAGACCATGCCGGGCGACGCCTGCGCGGCAAGCGGCGGAAACTTTAAGGAGAAGAGAGAAGGCAGATGTTGAATAAGAGAATGAGCTTGAGAAGTTCGGCGAGAATCGCGGCGCTTTTGCTGTCGCTGGTCTGCATGTTCGCGTTCGGCACGTCGAGCGCGTCGGCGCAGAGCCGTCGTGATGTCGAGCGTCTGGGCGGCAGGATGGTTGACATACAGGTTGGCGAAATCACGCTTGAGTCGATTGATTTTCGAGACCAGACGGCGCGCCTGAGCGTCGGCCTCGACATCAAGAACGGCCTTCTGCCCGTCAGCCTCAAGGACTTCGACTACAACCTGCGCCTCTTCGACCAGCAGTTCATCCAGGGACGCCACGAAGGCACTTTGAAGGTCGGCGGCAGGAAGCTTTCGCGCGTCAATCTTCCTCTGGTCGTCAACCTGCGCTCGATTCCGAACATGGTCTGGTCGGCCTTCAGCAATCGCGGGCAGGTGCGCTACGAGATGGACACGGCCTTTACGCTGCCGCTCTTTATCATGGAGCGACGCTTCGACCAGAGCTTCTCCGGCGAAGTGCCCCTGCGCTCGCTCGTCGATACGGCCTCGATACTCAGGGCGAGCCGCCTCGGCTCAGGCTCCGGCAATTATCGAATCGGTGGCTGGAACTTCTAAGAACTTTATCGAACGAGCAGGGGCGGGTTTCCTTGACTCTCAGGCATCGAAGGCCACGAGCCGACGCGCCCGGAGAGGCGGAAGGGTAAAAGAGAAACGCTCAGGGAGAAAGTTCTTCCTGAGCGTTTCTCTTTTGTTTCTCTTTTCTCTCTTCCGTCGTCGTCGTCAGCCAGCGACTTTGAGTTCGACGCCGGAGGCCGCCTCTGCTTCGGGCAGAAGATTCTCAAGCAGCGTCATCAACTCTGCGAAATCAATCGGCTTCGACACGTACTCGTTGCAGCCGATAGCTTTGGCGGCGGCGCGAAACTCCGTCGTGTCGAAAGCAGTCAGGGCGACGATGGGGACGCGGCTCAGCCGCTCGTTCTCGCGGATGCGAACGGTGGCCGTGAAGCCGTCGAGCACCGGCATGTTCAAATCCATCAGAATCAACTCCGGCGACTCGCGCTCGGCCACCTCAATCGCCTCACGCCCGTTGGCCGCCTCAAGCACGCGACACCCGCCCAGCTCCAGAAACTGCCGCATCATCTGCCGCGTGTCCTCGAAATCCTCCACCAACAACACCTTCGGATTGTTCAACTGCTTCATTCCTTAAACCCCTAATTCACTTCACCACGTATGCCTACAGGAAACTCCCAAACCGGATTCTATTCCAGATGTGGCAGCCCTGCTAAATCACCATAAGAAGTCTTGCGCGAAGACGCAGCCTTTCGACTGCCCATTGCGCGATGCCTCCAGCCTGATATTCAAACCCGTCTTACCGCAAAACACCTCTTGGGGAAAGAAGCAGATTTTATCAATCGACGGGATGTAAACGAGAAGCGCATCCACCTCTTCAGGAGAGTAGCAGCGCGCCGCGCCTTGTCCGACCGCCGATTTCAGCCTGACGGCGACTGCTCCCGAGGCATGTCCCGCCGGGCAGTCGCAGTATTTAATCTGCGCCCTGTAGAGCTTTCCGCTGACATCCAGAACGCAGTCGTAGCGTGTCCCTTCGATGGAAGGTCGGCTACAGACGATTCCCAATTCTAAAGCGCGTGTTTCGACTTTCAGGCGGGCAATCTCGGATTTGCGTTGTTGCTCGGACAGCACGGTCTCAAACCCAAAGATTAAAAATGGTGGAGCCGAGGGGGATCGAACCCCTGACCTCGTGACTGCCAGTCACGCGCTCTCCCAGCTGAGCTACGGCCCCTCTGTTGACAATCTGACTCTCAGGACAGATGAAAAGAGTAACGTAGGGCGCGAAAATTCGTCAAGCATGCACCGAAGAGTGTAGAAGAAAAGGCCGACGCTTCAGGCAAGCGTCGGCCTTTTCTCTTTACCGACTAAAGCACAGTTAGCAGATTGCTCAAGAGCGTCGCTAACGTGTCAAGGGTTATGTCTCCCATCTCGCCTGTTTCTTCGGTCGCGTCGTTCGACGTGGCCGTCTGGGCAGGCGGCGGAGTCGGGGCGTATCCCGTGTACATATCCCCCGCATTGACAGACAGGGCGAGAACGCACGCGAGCAACGCGGCGGTCGTCATGTTCCGTAAAGTTTTCATCTGGCTATCTCCTTCAAGAGTTGAGAGTTAGAATCCCTAGCAACAAAAGTTGCGGGTTTGGAGAATAGCATCCCTCTCCCAAAAATCTTGCAAGGGTGGGATGCCGTGCCTAAGATGACCCCGGCTTTACTACTCCCGTCGAAAGGCCATCCCTCAAATGAGTTTACGCGCCTCACTCTTACGCCAATTAGATAACCCCATCCTCAATAAAAATCAGCGCGCGGAGTTAGGCTGTGATATAGCAAGACAGCTTGAGGACGTTGGCGATTACGAAGGCGCGCGGGAAGCTATCGGAGAGTTTTGGCGCGGCTTAGGAGAGCGGCCACAAGTGGCCGGGTTGAATGAGAGCGGGGCGGCGGAAGTGCTGCTCAGGGCGGGTACGCTGACGGGCTGGCTCGGCAACTGTACGCAGGCTAACGATGCGCAAGAGCAAGCAAAGAATCTCATCACGGAAGCCGCCCGCATCTTTGGCTCACTCGCGTCTCAGAAGAAAGTCTTAGAGGCTCAAACGGAACTTGCTTATTGTTATTGGCGGCAAGGCGAGTATGACGAGGCGCGTATCATCCTCACGGAAGTTATAGAACAATTATCGACGGATAGCGCGTTGAAAGCTAAGGCCGTCTTAAGGCTCGCCATTGTAGAAGGTTCAGCCAACCGTTACAGTGACGCCCTCCGCATCCTGACGGATGCCGCGCCGCTATTCGAGAAGATAACCAACTACAGCATTAAAGGTAACTACCATAATAACCTCGGAGTCTTTTTAAAGAACCTCGCTGCATTCGAGCGGCGGGAAGACTACCTTGACCGTGCCTTTGTGGAGTATGAAGCTGCCTCTTACTATTTCGAGCAAGCAGGGCATATGTCGTACTGCGCGCACGTCGAAAATAACCTCGGATTCATTCTCTACAAGGCCGGGAAGTATGCGGAGGCTCACACACACTTAGACCGCGCCCGGCGCATCTTCTCAAGTCTGAAAGATCGTGGCAGCGCCGCGCAAGTGAATGACACGCGCGCCCGCGTGCTGCTGGCGGAAGGGCGCAACGAAGATGCCGAGAAGGTAGCGCGAGCGTCCGTCCGCGCTCTGGAAAGCGGCGGGCGTCAGTCGGTTCTGGCCGAAGCCCTGACGACACACGGCGCGGCCTTAGCGCGGCTAGGGATGCATGAACACGCGCAGCAGGCTTTTTACCGAGCGATGGACGTGGCCTATCAGGCGGGTGCGCTGAATGACGCGGGCGGGGGTGCTCTAACCCTCATCGAAGAGTTGGGCGAGCACCTTCCGTCCGACGAGTTGCAGAGCCTGTTCGGGCGGGCTCTGGCGTGGTTAGAGACTTCGCAGCACCTTCAAACGTTGCAGCGCCTCTGCCGGGCAGGGCGGCGCGTTCTGGCGGTCAGGTGGAAGCAAGGGGATTTAGAGGCGGGTCGGACGGGGACGCTGCGGGAGTCCGTGCAGCAGCACGAAAAGAAGTTAATCCGTCAGGCGTTGCAGCGAACGGATGGAAGCGTGACGCAGGCGGCACGGTTGCTCGGTCTGTCGCATCAATCTCTTATCGCCATCATCGAAAGGCGTCACCGCGACTTACTGACCGAACGCAAACCGAAGATGCGGCGGAAGACCAACATCATCAAATGGCATACATAAGCCGCGCGCCATACACACACAATTACCCCACTACCAAAGACAAATGATGAATGCGGAATGATGAATGATGAATGAAAGACAGATGC
The DNA here is from genome assembly GCA_036399175.1 of Pyrinomonadaceae bacterium. Lineage (GTDB taxonomy): Bacteria > Acidobacteriota > Blastocatellia > Pyrinomonadales > Pyrinomonadaceae > DASWNP01. Next base: position 65,600 of record DASWNP010000037.1, read on the forward strand.
TTTCTGCTTTTCATTCATCATTCCGCATTCCGCGTTCATCGTTTCGCTTATCTTCCCTTGAATTCGGGTTTGCGCTTTTCGAGGAAGGCTTTGACGCCTTCGTCTTTGTCTTCGCTGGAGAAGCAGAGGGCGAAGAGGTCGATTTCGCGTCGGAGTCCTTCGTCGAGGGTGGAGCGCGAGGCGGTCTTGACGGCCTCTTTCGCCATGCGCAGGGCGATGGGGCTTTTCTCGGCGATGCGATTGGCTATCTCCATCGCCTTCGATTCGAGGTCGGAGGCGGGGACGACCATGTTGACCAGGCCGAGATTGTAGGCGGTCTGGGCGTCGATGATGTCGCCCGTGAGAATCAGCTCCATCGCTTTGCCTTCGCCGACGAGGTGCGTGAGGCGCTGCGTGCCGCCGCCGCCGGGGATGATGCCGAGATTGATTTCGGGTTGACCGAAGGAGGCGCGGTCGCTGGCGAACCGAAGGTCGCAGGCGAGTGCAAGCTCGCAGCCGCCGCCGAGGCAGTAGCCGTTAATCATGGCGATGACGGGTTTCGGGAAGGTGTCGATGGCGGTAAAAAGCGAGCGCCCCGTCATCACGTCGCGCTGCGTGATGGAGGTGCGCCCGGCGAACTCCGCGATGTCTGCCCCGGCGATGAAAGCCTTGTCGCCTGCGCCCGTGAAGACCACGACTCTGACGCCTTCATCCTCGCGCAGCTCTTCGAGGGCGGCTGCGCCCTCCTGCCGCGTCTGGATGTTGAGCGCGTTTCTCTTCTCCGGTCGATTGATGGTCACAAGGGCGACTCGCCCGCGCCGCTCGACGATTAAAGTTTCGTATGATTGCGACATATATTCTCCTGGTAAATGGTAAATCGTAAATGGTAAATAGAAAAAGCCGGTCTTAATCTATTTACCATTTACGATTTACCATTTACCGCTTTTATTGTTGTTCTGCTTCCGGCGAGGCGGTCTGTTCGTCGGCGACCCAGGAGACGAAGAGGCGCAGCCAGTTGTCGGTCGGTTCGAGAATCTGCACGCCGACGCGCGCCGTGCCGTAGATGGCCGGGGCGGTTCTGACGACGCGGACGGTGACTTCGATGGGAGCGCCGTCCGGCCGGTGGGCACGCAGGTAGAGTTGGTCGCCGCGCGTCACTTTTTGATTGAGGTGAAAGAGCGCGCCGAGAGTGGAGATGTCGTCGGTTTCGGTCGGCTCGCTCCACGCCGCGCCGTCGTCGGCACGCCCGGAGACCACAATGGGCAGGCGCAGCGCCATGCGCAACGCGAAGCGTCTCTCGACGTTGTTTGGGGGCGTACTCATAGGCGGTCAGCAGTAAGCGGTAAGCGGTAAGCAGTGAGCAGTAAGCATTCGGTGGAAGCGACGCGAGCAGAGAGAGAGAAGTCAACCCCACTGCTCACTGCTTACCACTCACGGCTCACGGCTTTTCGTTTTCCCAGTTATAAAAACCCTCGCCGGTCTTACGTCCGAGTTTTCCTTCTTCGACCATCCGCCGAAGGATTTGCGGCGGGCGAAACGTCTCCGACTGAAGCGCGCGGTGTAGATATTCTGCGATTGAAAGGCGAACGTCGAGGCCGACGAGATCGGTCAGACGAAGCGGCCCCATCGGGTGATTGTAGCCCAACTCCATCGCCGTATCTATATCTTTTGCGCTCGCCACGCCCTCTTCCAGCATCCGCATCGCTTCGAGTCCGAGAGCCACGCCCAGTCGGCTCGAAGCGAAGCCCGGCACGTCTTTCACCCTGATGGGTTCTTTCCGCATGCGGCGTCCGACGCCGACGGCCGTCTCGGTTGTCTCTTCAGAAGTTCGCTCGCCGACGACCACTTCGACGAGGCGCATGAGGTGGACGGGATTGAAGAAGTGCATGCCGACGACGCGCTCGGGCTTTCGGGCGCGGCGTGCGATTTCCGTTATCGAGAGCGAAGAGGTATTGGAGGCGAAGATGAAGTCGGGGCGCTCGGCTACCTGCTCGACGGCGCGAAGCATCTCCTGCTTCAAGTCCATGCGTTCGGGCACGGCTTCGATGAAGAGGTCGGCCTCGCGCGTCTCTTCGAGACTGACCGCGCCGCGAATGCGTTGCAGCGTCAAGTCCATCTCGTCTTCGGTCAGCTTGCCGAGCTTGATGCCCTTCTGTAGGTTGGCCTCGATGGTGCGTACGCCGCGCGCGAGCGCATCCTTTTCGACATCGCGCATGACGACGCGGTAGCCCGCAAAGGCCGCCACCTGCGCGATGCCGTTTCCCATCGTGCCCGCGCCGAGCACGGCGATGACTTCGACCTGTCCTGTCCTGTTGCTTCTCGCGGTGGTGTCCAAAAGTGATTCCGCTCGGTCGGCGCGCTCCCGTGCGGGACAAGCTGCAAACGGTTCGGCGCGCTGGCGACATTTGTGAGATTCGACTACGTCCGGCGCGAAGAGTTATACTACATGCGATGTCGAAAAGGCTACGATGAAGCGCGAGGCGCGCTTGGTATCGGCTCCGGCCATCCCCCGAAGGAGAGCAGGCGAAATCGAGATGACACAAGAGACGCTGCACAGAGAAGTGGTAATCATCGGCTCAGGCCCCGCCGGACTGACGGCGGCCATCTACGCGGCTCGCGCCGACTTGAAGCCCCTCGTCATACACGGCCCGCAGCCCGGCGGACAACTGACCATCACGACCGAGGTGGAAAACTATCCCGGCTTCTCCAAAGGCATACAGGGGCCGGAGTTGATGCAGGAGTTCGAGGAGCAGGCCAGACGTTTCGGCACGGAGTTTCTCGTCGCACACATCACGCGAGCAGACTTATCCGAGCGTCCGTTTACGCTTTACACAGAAGACCACATCATCAAAGCCGAAACGCTCATCATCGCTTCGGGCGCATCCGCCAAGTGGCTCGGCATTCCGGGCGAAGCTCCCGCGCCCTACGGCTTGGGCGGCCTCGGCGTCTCGGCCTGCGCCACCTGCGACGGCTTCTTCTTCAAGGGCAAGGAAATCGTCGTCGTCGGCGGCGGCGACACGGCGATGGAAGAGGCCACCTTCCTGACGCGCTACGCTTCGCGTGTCACCGTCATTCATCGACGCGACACTCTGCGCGCCTCGAAAATCATGCAGGACAAGGCACGCAAGAACGAGAAAATCGAGTTCATCTGGAATACGGACGTACTTGAGATTCTCGGCTCGCCGGAGACGGGCGTGACGGGAGTGCGGCTCTACAACAACCGGACGGGCGAAGAGAGCATCTTCGAGTGCGAGGGCGTCTTCGTCGCCATCGGACACAAGCCGAACACGGACATGTTCCGAGGTCAGCTTGAGATGGACGACGTGGGTTATCTCAAGACCGCAGGCTTCTCGATGGCGACGAACATCCCCGGCGTCTTCGCCTGCGGCGACGTGCAGGACAGCTTCTACCGACAGGCCGTCACCGCCGCCGGGACGGGCTGCATGGCCGCCATCGACGCCGAACGCTTCCTCGACAACCTGCCCGTCCCCGTCGCCAGCGGCGAAGAGATAACCATCGAGGGCGAGGTCGTCACCGCCGACCACGAATCCATCATCATGCCCGACGGCGAAGTCATCTCCAACCAGCCCGAAGGCGAAAGCCTCACCGCCGGAGACTGAAGATTGACGATAGCCGCCTCCGGCGAAAAAGCCCTGAGACAGTTTGGCGCTTTGAGCTAATGCCAGCGTGAAAACGACCCGGTCGAGTTGAAACCAACCTGGCCGGGTCGTCTTGAATCTTCAGCCGCGAGCTATTCGCTATGGATTGAAGTGCTCATAAACTCGACGGTGCCCATCTCTCCATACCTCGTGCTGCTTGTCCAACACGCCCAGACGTCTCTGTCCCAGAACAACCAGTCCGGAGCTGGCCTGAAAACGCGCGTCCTGCGTCAGCGTCACGCCGTCCTGCCCGTTGTCCGTGAAGGTAAAGGTCTGCTCGCCGCGCAGAGGGTGTCCGTCCAGCGTATTGATAGTGACCTGATGAGCCTGCGGATTCAAACGCACTTCGATGGGTAGCCATGCCGGCGGGACTCCGGCGTCTTCCAGCATATAACGACCGCCGTCTTTGAGAGCGTCCGTTTCGGGTCGGACTTTGAGCCCGCCAGCGCCAAACCATTCTCCCGGATTGTTGACGAAGTAATCGTAAGCCTCCTGGGGCGTCGCGTTGGGAATAGTGCTGGTATAGATGGTGGTGGTGACTTCTTTGCCGTCAACGCCGATGGGCGGATTGGTAGAGAGGGCATTGAGTTGAGTGGAGACCAATGCATCAAGAGGTAGGTGATCCCAGGGATGAAGCTTGCTCATCAGGCGAACCGAGGGATGAAGCTTGGGTATCAAGGTACTAGCGACCATGTCCGTCAATGCTATCATCTGCCCGGCTTGAGCGGCCAGTTGCTGCGCGTTCCCGGCGGCCTGAAGTGAGCGCGGCTCGCCGACTTCAAAGCTGAAGCCGTTAGGCTGAATCCTATCTGCATCGTGGCGCTCGTCGTCGTGCACCTTGCCCGCGAGCAATTCCTGTTTGACTCGTTGCAGCAGAGCGCGACCGTCCGGCGTCGTCGCAAGTTTCTGCAACTGCTTATCGCTCAAGCGTTGGGTGAAGCTCTGCGCCACCTCGTCGCGGTCGGCTTCGGCCAGACGAGGCATCGTCGCCTCTATCGTCGCGCGACCCTGCGCCGGATTATTGACTGACAGCTCTGCCAGTTCTTTGCCTACGTCGTCCGTCGTGGCTTTGCCACAGTACAGCCTTCCAATCTGGTCGGCGGTCGTGGCTCGCACCTCTCCGGCGCTGATCCCCTTGTTCGTCCTCTCTATCCGCGCCTGCAAGAGCCCGGCGCGCATCGACATTTCGCCGATTTGGCTGTTTCTCTCGACCGTCGAAGGAGGGCGACGACAAGGGCGCGGCGGGGGTTTCGGCTTGTGTTCCTGCGGCTTGTACAATTTATGCAGAGCATGGCTTATGCTTATGATTGACATTGTTTCCTCCAGATATTTACGAAAGAGCGCCGGAGCTGAATAGAGAACAGTTGAGACTTAAAAGCAAAGACGTGAGCTAGCTTGTCTAAGAGATTATCGGCGAGGTGCGGCGAAAGTTTCCTGTCCGGTAATAACTATTTGAAATAAAGCTGAAGACCACTTTTCACGCCCCGTTTCATCAAACAATCAGGCGCGCTTTCGGCTACCCTTCGGGGCTCGGCTCAGATACGACTTTTTCGCCGCTTCGGTTTATAATAGTTGTTTCATTCACCTATATTTTATTCGCACTGTAGGAGCTTGCTTCAAATGGACGCTGCCGAAAACAAGATTTCCAAACGACCGCCGACCATCCGGTTCGGCGGCCGCATCCTCTTCCTCACCGAAGACACCTCGCACATCCGCCGCCAGTTGGCCGAAGGCGCAGATTTGACTTTCGACCCTGACGTGCCTTTGATGAACAACATCTCGACCGACGAGATAACGCCCGGCTGGGTCTGCTTCTACTACGACGAGACGCTCGGCCAGTACGTCTACGTCGGCATGCGCGAGCAGGCCGTGCAGAAGGACGAAGTCAGAGAGGGCGGCTTCTCGGTGGTCGTTTCGGGTCTCTCGAAGGGCTGCGGCTCGTCGCGCGAGACAGCGCCTTACGCCGAGAAGTGGGCTGGCATCGAGCTTGTCATCGCCCGCACCATCGAGAAAATCTACGGGCAGAACGCGCAGAACATCGGTCTTCTGACTTCGACCGACTTCGGCCTCGTCGAGCGCATCCGTCGCGGCGAAGAGATTCCTCTGGAAGAATTCACGCGCGGCCTCGACCCCATCTCGAAATCAATCGTCGAATACGGCGGCCTCTTCAACTATAACAAGGCGCGGCTCGCCGGAGAGATTCAGCCGCCCGCGCTTGAGACGAAAAAGCGCCCGATGAACATCGTCGAGAAAATCATCGCGCGCCACGCGTTTGTGCGCGCCGGAGAGATTGGCGTCGAAGCCGTCAGGCCCGGCGATGCTCTGTTCGCCGTCGCAGACGTGCGTTTCTCGCACGAGTACGTGACGCCGATGGCCGAGTCGCTCTTCAAGCAGGCGCTAGGGCGTGATGCGCGCGTCACCGAGCCCGAGTCGGTCTACGCCTTCCGCGACCACCTGACCTTCTTAGGCCGGGTGATGCCTGAGAAGCACCGCCAGATGGGTCTGCTCGAACGTGCCGACGGCCTCGCCGTCACTCAGGCCAGCTTCACCGAAGAACAGGGCATACGCCTCTACGGCGAAAACCCGGAGGGCGGCTCGGAGGCTATCTGTCATAATGCGGTCGTCGAAGACATCGCGCTGCCCGGCCAGATTGTCATCGGCACGGACTCGCACACCTGCATGGCGGGCGTGCTCGGCTGCTTCGCCTTCGGCGTCGGCTCGACCGACATGGCGAACGCCTGGTACACAAAAGATATACGCATCCGCGTTCCCGAAACCGTCCGCTTCGTGCTCAAGGGCAGGAAGCGCTCGGACGTTTCGGCCAAAGACGTGATGCTCAAAATCCTCGCCACCGACTACATGAAGGAGGGCAAAGGCATCGGGCAGGTGCTTGAGTTCGCGGGCGAAGGTCTCAAAGAGATGTCGATTGACGAGCGCGCGACTCTGACCAACATGGCGGTCGAAGCCGGAGGCACGACCGGCATCATCGAGCCCGACGAAGTGACCCTCGAATATCTCACGCGCACGCGAGGGCTAGACCCCGCAGAGATTCGCAAAGGCTTTCTCCAGAGCGACCCCGACGCCGAGTATGCGGCGACTTTTGAAATCGACCTCTCGGAGATTCGCCCGATGGTTGCCACGCCCGGCGACCCGCGAAACGGCATCAACATCGACGAGCTGCCCGAAGAGATTCGCATCGACACCGCTTACGGCGGCTCTTGCACCGGCGGCAAGATGGCCGACATGGATATGTACGCAGCCGTGCTCAGTCGCGCCGTCGAGCAGGGTCGGCGTGTTGCGCCCGGCGTGCAGCTCTATCTACAGTTCGGCTCGCAGAAGATTAAGGAGTACGCCAGAGAGCGCGGCTACCTCGAAATCTTCGAGCGCGTAGGCGCGGAACTCATCGACCCGAGTTGCGGCGCGTGCATCAACGCCGGGCCCGGCGCATCGCGCTCGCCCGAGCAGGTGACCATCAGCGCGCAGAACCGAAACTTCCCCGGCAGGAGCGGCCCCGGCAAGGTCTATCTCGCCTCGCCATACGTCGTCGCGGCCTCGGCCATCGCCGGTCGCATCGTCGAGCCGGAAGAGTTTCTTCGCGTCGGCGAAGAAGAGCTGGTCGGCGTCTGATGTTGAAGTATCTGGGCAGCGCGGCGGACGTGAGCGAGCGCAGGCGCAAGTACGCGCGCACGGAGCGCGAGCGCCGCTTCTTGCTGCGCGAGCTGCCCGAGGGGCTCGGCCTCGCCGACTATCACACGCAGATTTTCGACAACTACATCACGGGCACGCGCCTTCGCCTGCGCAAAGTGCGCGTGCCCCGAACGCGTGAGTGGACTTGGAAACTCACGCAGAAGTTCGCGCCCGACCCCGCAGACTTCTCGCGCACCTTCATCACCAACATCTATCTTTCGCAGTACGAGTACGAAACGCTCGCCGTCTTCGAGGGCAACGAGCTACGCAAGAACCGCTACCCCTTCGAGCACGAAGGGCGCGCTTACTCCATCGACGTTTTCCTCGGCGCTCTGCACGGACTCATTCTCGCCGAGACCGAGTTTGAGACCGACGAGGAGATAGACGCCCTGCCCCTGCCCTCCTTCGCCGTGCTCGACGTGACGAACGAAGAGACGTTCACGGGCGCGAGCCTCGTCCACCTGACGAGCGAGCGCATTCGTGAGCTGCTGGCGAAATGAGTCGGACGTTCGATTAGAAGCGCCTTCATCAATGTGCTGACCGGCAAGCGAGGTCTCAGGTTATGAATCGAGCGAGCGGGATGATGTTAGTGATGGCCGGCATCGGCGCGGTCGTCGTTGGGCTGCTCTTGATGTCGGGCGCGCTCTCCTGGTTCGGTCGTCTGCCGGGCGATTTCAGGTTCGGCAGCGAGCGCTTTAGAGTCTACGTGCCTCTGGCTTCGATGCTGCTCGTCTCGCTCGTGCTCAGCCTGATTTTCTACCTGCTCAGACGTTTCTTCTAAAACAGATGTCCGCTCAGACGCCTTCTTCGCTTCCGACCATCTACACCATCGGGCATGGACGCCACGCCTTCGCAGACTTCCTCTCGCTCCTCAGCCAACACCGGATAGCTCTCGTCTGCGACGTGAGAAGCGCCGCTCGCTCGCGCTGGCCGCAGTATAACGGGCGCGTGCTGGAATCCCTGCTGCGCGAAGAGGGCATCGGTTACGAGTGGCTGCCGGAGTGCGGCGGGAAAGTCGTCGCGCCGCCCCCTGAGCTTGAGCGCGGGCTTGAACGCATCATGGAGCTGGCCTCCGAGATGCGCGTCGCGCTGCTGTGCTCCGAGTCGCAGCCTTTGACGAAGCACAGCCCTCAACCGCGCGCCAACTGTCACCGCGTCGGCCTTCTCTCCCCGCCCCTCAAAGCGCGCGGCGCACGCCTCCTGCACATCCTCCCCGACGGCGACCTCCTCGAACTCGACGAATCCGCCCTGCCCTCAATCTGGAAATGATGAATGCGGCAGTGTGAATGATGAATGAAAGACAATTTGCTTTTCATTCATCATTCATCATTCCGCATTCATCATTTGCTTCCGCGTGCGCGTGTAGTAGAGGGCGAGGAGCAGGGCTGCGAACATGATGACGGAGGCCGTGCCGAAGGTACGCAGGAGCGTGCGGTCGTCGATGTTGACGGGGCTGGTTGCGGTGGCGCTGTAGATGAGGTAGCCGCCGATGAGGGGGCCGATGGTGCGTGCGAGGCTGGCCGACGCCTGCGTCAAGCCCATGACGCCGCCCTGCTCGCCCGCGCCGACGCTCTTTGAAGCAAGGCTCATCAGCGAAGGCGTAGCGAAGGAGTTTCCGGTCGAAAAGACGGCGAGCAGCATCAGGAGCACCGTCAAACCCCCATTGAGCGGCCCGACGAAGGGCAGCACGAACAGGCTCGCCGCCAAAATGAACGCCCCGGCGATGACGAGCGACATCTCTCCCCAGCGCTTCACCAGCCGCGCAATGAGGATTCCCTGAATGAGCGCCGAGATAGTGCCGATGTAGGCGAAGAGATAGCCGTTGTGCAGGGCGTCGTAGCCGTAGCGGTAGAGCGTGTAGAGCGGGAAGGTGGTCGTCATAATCGAGAAGGCGACGACGAAGAGAAAGTAGATGGAGAGTACGAGGGCGAGATGCGGGCGCGCGAGCTGAGCGAGCAGGCTCGACCAGCCTTTGCGCGCCGCAGATGTGCGCGCCGGATGGTCGGGCGTGACGGTCTCAGGCAGGTTGAAGTAGAGCAGCACGGCATTTGCGAAGGCGAGGGCGGCGGCGAAGTAGAACGGCATCTGGATGCCCCAGCGACTCAGAACTCCGCCGATGGCCGGGCCTAAGATGAAGCCGAGACCGAAGGCCGCGCCGAACAACCCCATGCCGCGCGCACGCGTCTCGGGCGTCGTGATGTCGGCGACGTAAGCTTGCGCCGTCGAGATGTTGCCGCCCGTGATGCCGTCGAGGATGCGCCCGGCGAAGAGCATCCAGAGCGTCGTCGCCGCGCCCATCAGGAGAAAGCCGACGCCCGTCCCGATGATGCTCAAGAGCAACACAGGCCGCCGCCCGTACCTGTCCGACAGCCTTCCCAGAACAGGCGTGAAGATGAGCTGCATTATCGAGTAAGAAGCCAGAAGCCAGCCCAGAGCGCGCGGCGTCGCATTAAACAGCTCGCTCTCGACATACAAGGGCAAGACCGGAATGACGATGCCGAAGCCGACCAGGTCGATGAAGACAGTGATGAAGATAACCAGCAGAGGGGAACGATTCATGGATGGTAAATGGTAAATCGTAAATGGTAAATGGTGACGAGGTTAAAGCCATTATCTATTCACCATTTACCATTTACCATTCACCAGTTCAGTATCTGCGCCCTCCGCGCCCGCGCATGAGAGTTTCGTCGATGGAGGCGCGGCCGCCGCCCGCGATGAGCAGCGCGACCGCCATGCCCGTGAGGGCGACCGTGTACTCGATGCCCTTGCTCGACATGAAGAAGCCGCCGCTCCAGTGGACGCCGAACATGGCGACGAGCATGACGGGGAGGATGAAGAGCGCGCCGAGGCGCGTCAGGAGTCCGACGAGCACGAGCGCGCCGCCGATTAGCTCGGCGAAGGCAGCCGCGCCGAGCCAGAGCCAGGCGGGTCGTAAATTCATCGGCGCAGTTCCAGCCGTGAAGGCTGAGAGTCCCCTCCCGCCCCAGACGCCGAACACCTTCTGCGCGCCGTGCGCGATGAAGATGAGGCCGAGCGCAAGACGCAGAGGCAGAGTGAACCAGGTTCGCGAGGTGGCAATCAAACGTCGAAACATATCTCAATGCCCTTTCAACGTCGAAACATATCTCAGTGCCCTTTCTTCGACTCCATATTTCTACGGCATCACTGAAAGAGGGCGTCGGCTGAAGGTAGAGCGCGCCGGAGGCGTCAACACTCCCTTTCGCGCAGCACACGAAAACAAACGGCTGAAGGACGCGCCCGGCCTTTGCTCTGTCTCGAAGTGCAAGAGTAACACGGGTTGTTTTATCACACCCTCTCCGGTGCGCTACGCAGAGAGCAATCGAGTGCGTCGGCGCTGGCGCGAATCGGGAGGCGCTTGCACGTCCGTCTCTTCGCGGCGTCGGCCTCAGACTACCCCGCGCCCCTTTTCTGGACGCTCGACGCGCCTCTGGGCTACACTCGAAGAGTCAACCCTCAATCAAGCGAAATACTTTCGGCGAGCTGCTTATGAAAAACGTAGAGACGCGCACCCTCGTCATCAAGCGCATCCACGAAGAGGCGCGCGACATACGCGCTTTCGATACTGTGCCCGAAGACGCGGCGGGCGACGCTCCCCCGATCTCTTTCGTCCCCGGACAGGTGGCCGTGCTCGGCGTTGCGGGCGACGCGGAGAAGCCCGGCTACTTCGCCATCGCCAGCGCGCCCGAAGATGAAGAGATGGAGTTTTTAATCAAGCGCGCCGAGCGAGGCGCGGGGCGTTTGATTTACGAGATGGGCGTCGGCGACCGCCTTGAGCTGCGCGCCATTGCCGGGCACGGCTATCCGATGGACGAACATAAGGGGAGGGATTTGGTCTTCGTGGCGATGGGGACGGGCGTCGCCCCTCTGCGCTCTGCGCTCCGCCACGCGCTCGCGCGAGCAGACGACTTCGGCCAGATAGTCGTGCTCTACGGGGCGCGCACGCCCGAAGATTTCTGCTACCGCGACGAGGTGGAGGACTGGCGAGCGGCGGGAGTCGAGATGCGGCAGGTCATCTCCAAGCCGGACGGCTACGAGTGGTCGGGCTCGACCGGCTACGTTCAATCTTTGCTCGACAACGTGCTGCCCAACCTCTCCGACCCCGTCGCCCTCATCTGCGGCTCGCGCGACATGATTGAGCAGACGCGCGACCGCTTGCAGGAGATGGGATTCGACCCTGAAGATATTCTGACGAACTACTAGAAAACAAATGATGAATGCGGAATGATGAATGATGAATGAAAAGACAAACTGCCTTCTGCTTTTCATTCATCATTCATCATTCATCATTCCGCATTTGTCTTCAATTTTTCTCTTGAGGAGCCCAGCCAATGTTTCTCTCTGAACACTTAAGAAAACTTCGCACGCCGCTCGTATCTCTGCTGATGCTCGGGCTCGTCGTCTCTCTTGCGTCGGGGCGGGGAGCGAACGCCTACGCTCAAGCCTCTGCGGGCAAGAAGCCTGTGACGCACGAGGCCATCTGGCTGATGAAGCGCGTGGGCGCGCCCGCGCCGAGCCCTGACGGCAAGTGGGTCGTCTTCTCCGTCACCGAGCCCGCCTACGACGATAAGGAGCAGGTCTCAGACCTCTGGCTCGTGCCTTCGGACGGAAGCGCGAAGCCGCGCCGGCTGACGGCGACGAAGGGCGGCGAGAGCGGTATGGCTTGGAGTCCCGACAGTCGCCGGCTCGCCTTCTCCGCCAAGCGCGAGGGCGACGAGGTCAATCAAATCTACATCATCAACGTCGCCGAGGGCGGCGAGGCCGTGCGCGCGACGACGCTCTCGACGGGCGCGCGCTCGCCGCAGTGGCGACCCGACGGGCAAGCCCTGCTTTTTTCGAGCGGCGTCTTTCCCGGCGCTTCGGACGACGAGGCCAACAAGAAGCTGGCCGCCGAGCGCAAGGCTCTCAAATATCGTGCGCGCGTCTACGACAAGTTCCCCATTCGTCGCTGGGACAGGTGGCTCGAAGACACGCAGACGCACATCTTCGTCCAGACGCTTGAGCCCGGTGCGAAACCCCGCGACCTTCTGGCCGGAACGCGCCTCGTCGCCGAGCGCGGCTTCGCCGGACGCGCCTCGGATTCTGCCGACGAGCTGGACGCCGTCTGGACGCCCGACGGCCAGTCCGTCATCTTCGTCGCCACCACGCAGAGCCACACCGCCGCCTACGCCAATTTCAACCTGCATCTCTACAGGGTCGGCGCGGCGGGCGGACAGGAGCCCGTCCAACTGACCAACGGCAAGGACGATTACAGTCGCCCCGTCTTCAGCCCCGACGGCAAGCGGCTCTATTGCAGCTTCACGAAGGATACGGGCAAGGTCTACAACCTCGACCGCATCGCCATGTTCAACTGGCCTGCGCTCGGCGAGCCCGTCGTCGTCACGCCCACCTTCGACCGCTCCGTCTCCGGCTTCGCCCTCACGCCCGACAGCAAGACCATCTACCTGCTCGCCGAAGACGCCGGGCACGAAAAACTCTACAGCGTCGCTGCGACGGGCGGCGAAGTGCGCCTCGCTCACGACTTGCAGAGCGGCGTCTATACGAATCTGAGAATACCTGAGCGCGCCTCGTCCACTCTTCTCTTCGCCGGTTGGGAGAGCGCCATCAGCCCCAACGAGATTGTGCGCATCGACCTTTCGAGCAAACGCCACCGCGCGCTCACGGATTTCAACGCCGAGCGCGTCGCCCAAATCGACTGGCAGCCCCTGCGCGAGTTCTGGTTCACCAGCAAGAAGGGCAAGCGCATTCACAACATGATGGCGCTTCCGCCCGGCTTCGACCCGAACAGGAAATACCCGCTCTTCGTCGTCATTCACGGCGGGCCTCATAGCATGTGGCGCGACTCATTCAGCCTGCGCTGGAACTACCACCTTCTGGGTCGCCCCGGCTACGTCGTCCTTCTGACCAACTACACGGGCTCGACCGGCTTCGGCGAGAAGTTCGCGCAGGACATACAGGGCGACCCCTTCATCACGCCCGCAGACGAAATCAACGAGGCGGCCGACGAAGCCATCCGACAGTTTCCCTTCATCGACGGCACCAGGCAGGCCGCAGGCGGCGCAAGCTACGGCGGGCACCTCGCCAACTGGCTGCAAGCCACCACCACTCGCTACAAGTGTCTCATCAGCCACGCCGGGCTCATCAACCTCGAATCGCAGTGGGGCACCTCCGACAGCATCTATCACCGGGAGATAAATAGCGGCGGCCCCGTCTGGGAACAGGGCGCGGTCTGGCGCGAGCAGAACCCCATCCGCTTCGCCAAAAACTTCCGCACGCCGATTCTTCTCTCCGTCGGCGAAAACGACTTCCGCGTGCCCCTCAACCAGACGCTTGAGAACTGGAGCGTCCTCCAGCGCCTCCAAGTCCCCAGCCGCCTCGTCGTCTGGCCTGACGAGAACCACTGGATTCTCAAAGGCGAAAACAGCCGCTACTTCTACAAGGAAGTGCACGACTGGCTCGGAAAATATCTGGGAACGTAAGAGCCCGCTCACGCGTCTTATCGCCGTTTGCGAACGAGTACGACCGCCCGAAGAGGCGTCGAAACGAAGATGGGAAGGATTCTAATTTAGAATCCTTCCCATCTTCGTTTGACGCATCTTCCGTTGCCCGCCGGTAAAGGAGCCCCGGCCTTTATCTGTAGGTCTGAACCATCTCTCTGAAATCCCACGTCGGCTGGTACGGTAGGTTTGTTCCGGCGATGACGTTGCGGGTCGGGTCAATCCAGTAGTAGTTGCTGCCGGACTGAGCTTTGTATGCCTGTCCCGTCTGCGGGTCAACTACGCGCGTCTGTCCGCTGAGCACGTCGCCTCTCTGCTCGGCGATGCGATCCCAGGAAGCCCAGCGCTCGTTCTGCATCTGCTTTTGCAGGTTGTAGGAGAACTCGTTGTAGCGACGTAAATCTTCGGCTGTGCGCGCCTCGCCCTGCCTCTGGGCAGCCCACCACTGCGGGTTGAGTTGGAAGCTGCCAATCGCCCTTTGCAGTACGGCGTCGCCCTCTTTCGCGCGGTTGGCCGAAGCGAGGAAGCCGTAGATTGCTTTGAGATACCACATCGTAGCCACGCCCATGTCGGGAGCCGCGTAGGTTTCCACGAACAGGTAGCCGACGTAAGGCTGGCCTCCGGCCTGACAGGTGAAAGCCACTTCGCCCGCAGTGTAGTGATTCCCCTGCACCAGAAATCCCTGCCGCGCCAGTTGCTGCACGTAGTCGGGGCGGTCTCTTTGTGCGAGCCACTGGAGGTTGCCGCAATTTCGTCCGACGTTCATCTGAACGTAGTTCGTGGCGAAGACGACTGCGGGCATGAAGCGGTAAATCGGTATGCCGCCCGAATACATCTGGCCTTCACGATAACCGAGACTCATTATCGTCTGGCTGGGCTCGATGTAAGTGTCCGGCACGTTGACATCGCCGCTCCTGACCGTCACCTGCCCGTCCGGCGACTGCGCGACAAACTCGCTTCTCCGGCCAATCATGCGCTCACGCTTGATTCCTCCGGAGACGCGCCAACCCGCCGGGGCTTCGATGCTGAAGGCGTTCTCGGTCGGGTCTACCCAACGCTGAAACTGCATGCTTGCGAGCGGGTCTCCGCCGCCCATCGCACCCGCCTGCTGCTGGTTGACGTGCGTCACGCGGAAGCTTCCCAGAACGCGTGCGAAGACGGGTTCGAGCGACTGGTAGCTCGCGGGTTGTCCGGCGACGGCGTAGAAAAAGACGGTCGCGCCTCTCGGTGTGTTCGCCCACCAGAGCGCCGTCGTCTCCCTGAGCGTGCTGTCGTCGAGTCCGACGGCTCTCACGCCGTTCGTCCCGAACTGCCAGCCGCTCCTCGGCATGACCCATTTCTGACGCGGCCATAACTGGCTCGACAACCCCATCAGCACGCCCTGAGCGCGACGCCCGTCAAGCTGCCCCTCAATCTGAAGCGGCATAATAAACACGCGCTCCATGTTCGGCCCCTCCGCCGCAATCCGCCCCTGCCCCGCGATGACCCGCCAGCCCCTCGGAATCTCAAGCTCAAACCCGGACGGGTCTTGATGCCTCATCCAGCCCTGCGAGCCGCCCTGCCCACCTTGCGAGCCGCCCTCAGCCGAATCGTTCCCCGAACCACCGAAAAACGCACATGCCGTCATCAACATCCCCCACATCGCAATCTTAAGCATCGCTCTGCCTCCTCAATTCATTCCTTCACCCGCAATTAACTGCTCAGCAGCCTGCCCGCCTGCCAGAATCTCCCCCACATCTTCCCTTCCGCCAAACTCCGCGCCCGCAACCCACCCGTCGCCAACGCCCGGCGACTTTTATCTGAATCTCGCGTCGAGGTCAATGAAAAGTGGCGGCTCGCTTCGCGCTCGCATCAATTCTTCTACTTGAAGCCTCTACCCCCTCGGGCAAATAATGAGCATGACCGTTGACGTTAGTAATCGGATTTGCCGACCTATAGAGAGGTGCAAGCTCGTATGACCGAAGAGAAGTTGCCTCGTCTGACCGAAGCACACATCCGAAGCTTGGCTACCGAGCCAAGCTTCGCACGCGGCGAAACTTACTACCACGACGGAGCCATCCTTGAGCCCGTCCGGCAGGCAGGAGATTTATACGCCCAATGCGAAGGCTCGGACTATGAGCCTTATCAGGTCTCCGCCACGCTCGACGAAGACGGCGTCGCAGAGACCTATTGCACGTGCCCCTACGACTACGGCGGCGTCTGTAAGCACATCGTCGCTTTGCTGTTGACCTACGTTCACGAGCCAGACTCATTCCGCTCGATACCGCCACTCTTCGAGCTGCTCTCAGGCTACAATCAGGAGGAACTGATTGCCCTCGTCGGCGAGATGATTAAGCGCGAGCCCGGCTTGCTATCGCTGGTGGAGTCCTTTGTCGCACGTTGAAGCCTGACGTTCGGAGCTGAACCGATATGGCCGACCTCTCAAATCTCACGCTCGACGAAATCCTCTCCATCCCCGGCAACCGTCCGGTCTTCGAGACGATGCTCTCGAACCTGGGCGAAGGCGAAGCCATCGCTTTCGTCGGCGCGGGCGCGTCGGCTGGCATGTATCCGCTCTGGGGAGAGTTCATCGACCTGCTCGCCGACTACGCGGTGCAGGAAGGCAAGGCCAGACCGAAGGACGCGGCGCGCTGGAAATCCGACACCAGCTCGACGCCGCAGCAACGCGTCAGCCTCATCATCCGAAGGCTCGACGAGCCCCGCTACCGAAGCTTCCTCAGACAGACCTTCAGCCCGCGCGAAGCCGCCGACGGCAAGCGCTACACTCCCATTCACGAGAGCCTACTGCGCCTGCCTTTTCGCGGCTACGTCACCACCAACTACGACCCCGCGCTCGACTTCGCCCGCATGGAGCTGCGCCCGCGCTCGCTCACCACAGGCACTCCCACCTGGGAGGACAACGAGGAGATTTATCGCTGGTACAACGGCGACATCTTTAAGCGACCCACAGACTGCCCTATTCTCTGGCTGCACGGCTACTGGCAGCGACCCGGCGGCATCGTGCTCAATAGCGGAGAGTATTCTGCGGCCTATAAGCCCAGCCTCTACCGCCGCCTCTTCGACGCTCTCTGGGGACAACGCCGTCTCGTCTTCGTCGGCTTCGGTTTCAACGACCCGCAATTTACCTTCATGGTCGGCGAGTATCTGCGCGACCTCAGAGATGCCAGCGCGCTCCCCCGCCACGTCGCCGTGCTCGGCCTGCCGCTCGACGCCGACGGCACGATGCCCGACGACGATGCCATCGACGAATGGCGCGACAGCCTCGAAACCGACTATCACGTCCGCCCCCTCTTCTATCCCTTCAAAGGCAGCGACCATTCGGCGCTTCGACTCCTGCTCGACTCAGCCGCCGACGCGTGCGGCTCCCTTGCGCCCGCCGCCGCCGCTTCTACTGATGCCTCTCTCCCGACACCGACGACGCCCGTTCCGGCCTTCGCCGCCAAGTGGTTTCACGAGCCTTCTAACGACGACAAGTTTCTTGGCCGCGACGACGAAATCGCGCGTCTCGACCGTTGGGTGCGCGACGAGGCCGTGCGCGCCCTCGGCGTCTCGGCTGTCGGCGGCACGGGCAAAACCGCGCTCGTCGGCCACTGGCTCAAGAACACCGGAGGCTGGCGCACGCGCCCCTTCGCAGGACTCTTCGCCTGGAGCTTCTACCAGAATCGAGACACGCGCGATTTCCTCCGCGAGTTTCTCCTCTGGACGCACGAGACTCTGCACACCCCGCAGCCCGTCAGGGACGCCGACCTCGTCGATACAGCCGTCGCCCTCCTGCGCCAACACACGCTCGTCGTCGTCCTCGACGGCCTTGAGGTCTTGCAGGAAGGGCCTGAAGACGCTCGACACGGCACGTTTCTCGACGGCGATTTGCGAGAGCTTCTCACCGCCCTCTGCCAGCGCGAACACCGCAGCCTTGCCCTGCTCACCAGCCGCTTCGTCTTCGCCGACCTCGAACGCTTCCTCGGCACAACCTTTCACCAGCTCGACCTTCAAGGTCTCTCTTCCGAACGCGGCGGCCAACTCCTCGACGACCTCGGCGTCGGCGGCACAAACTCCGAACGCCAGCACGTAAGCGCGCGCCTCGAAGGCCATCCCCTCGGCCTCCGCATCTTCGCCTACGCTCTCCCAGACGAAGACGCCCACCAGCCCCGCCGCTTCCTCGACCACGCCTTCCGTCCCGCCGAACTCCCCGAAGGCGCACCCCTCAACGACAAGCTCCGCCGCCTTCTCGTCTTCTACGAACAACGGCTTCCCCCCGTACAAGTGCGCCTGCTCAGCATCGTCGCCCTCTTCCGCTCCCCCGTCTCCGACGAAGCCGTGCTGCGCCTCACGCGCGGACTCTTCGGACAAAATGGCGAAGACTCCCTACCCGACGACGCCGCTATCTCCGCCGAGCTGAAACGCCTCCAGGCGCGCGGCATCCTCTCGCGCGAACCCATTGAAGGCGGCTACGGCAGCGCCTGCCACCCCATCCTCCGCGACCACTTCCGCGCCCTCCTCCTCCGCACCGGCGCAGACATCGCCCGCCGCACAGCCGACCTGCTCACAGGCCAGCCATCGAATGAGCAACCCCAAAGCGTAAAAGAGATTGAGCCCGTGCTCCTCGCCATCGAATTACTGCTTGATTCTGGCGAGTTCGAGGCGGCAAATAAGCTTTACATGGAGAGGCTGGAACGTGGAAAGGTATTCATATGGATGCCTGCCCCGGTGGAGGGTATGGCCTGCGCACTTGGTTTCGTAAGGAGCGACGCACGACAACAGCAGTGTGAGGAAAAAATTTCGCGTAAGGGGTTGGCATTCTACCTAAATGAGGTTGGCCTCTATGCTGTACATACCGGGCACTTAGATATTGCACTCCAATACTACAATGACTCCAACACAATCTACAGAGAGATGCAGAATGCGGAGTTCCTCAGCGTGGGACTACAAAATGAATCCGAGTTGCTCGTTATCTTGGGTCAACTTGCCGAGGCACGGCGCAGCGTTACCGAAGCTCTCCAACTCGTGTCGCAGGAGCGTAATGCGGCGGAAGTTCGTGACTGCCACGCGTATCGAGGCTGGAGCATGACCATTTCCGGCCAAGTCTACGCCGCTGCTGAAGACTTCGCCGTCGCCAACGAACTAAAGAAGAAGGATTTGGAAAACGCTGAACTTCATGGCATCTATGGCATCTGGTGGGCGGAGATGCTTATTCGTTGCAGCCAGATTGATTTAGCACGCCGCCGCACTCAGGCCAACCTCCAAATCTGCGAGCGTAACCGATGGAACGATAAAATCGCTGGATGCTACTGGCTGCTCGGTTGGTGCTCGTTAGCCCAGGGCAGGCTCGACGAGGCGAAGGCGGAGCTTCGACAGGCTGAGGCGATTTTTCAGCGCGGCCATTTGCTCTTCAACCTTTCGCGTCTGCATGTGACCGCCGGTGAGCTCGCCCTTGAGCGCGGGGATGCGGCGGGCGCGCTCTACCGGGCAGCCGAGGCGTTGGCGCTCGCCGCGCCGCGCGGGATGAGGCTCGTGCATGCTGATGCGCTCGTCCTGCGTGGCCGGGCCCGTTTGCTGGAAGGCCAGCCGGACGGCGCGGGGCGCGCGCTCGACGATGCCGAAGAAGCCCTGCGTCTCGCCCGCGAGTGCGGCTACCCCTGGGCGGAGCGCGACGCCCTCTTCCTCAAAGCCGACGCGCACGCAGCCCTCGCCGCGTCTCACCAGAGCGCAGACCACACCTCAGCCGCCGACCGCGAGCGCGAAGCCGAGCGCCGCGCACGCGCCGACGCCGAAGACCTCGCCGCCCGGCTCGTGCTCACCGACGAAGACCTCGCCGCCGCAGAAGTGAAGGCCGTCGCATGGCTCAAGGAATGGGAGAAAAAGGGCTCGGAACGAGAGGCATAGGTTTCCTCGTCAGCCGTCGTCAATCAAGTAGCCGTTTTCACTTACCACCCATCTCCCAATCGAAAAGCGCCTCGCCGTCTTGCCTGAATGAATACTCATTCAGTATGATGTAGTCTTCCCTCGGGTTCGGAATCTCGACTGCGAAAGGCTTCCCCGGTATGTTCAGGATTGAAAAGGCCGCCGTGCTTGGCGCGGGCACGATGGGCGCGCAGATTGCGGCGCATCTGGCGAACGCGCGCATCCCCGTTCTGCTCTTGGACATCGCGCCGCGCGAGCTTGCGCCGGATGAACAGGCCAAAGGTTTGACGCTCGAATCGAAGGAGGTGCGCAGCCGAATTGCGCGCGCCGGGTTCGAGGCGGCGAAGAAGGCGAAGCCGGCGGCGTTTTTCACGCCGGAGACGGCGTCGCTGGTGACGGTCGGCAATTTCGAGGACGATCTGGCGCGGCTCAAAGATTGCGACCTGATTATCGAGGCGGTGGTCGAGAATCTGGAGATTAAGCGCGGCCTCTACGAGCGAGTGGAGCAGTACAGGCGCGCGGGCTCAATCGTCGCGTCGAACACGAGCGGCATTCCGATAAGGCATCTGGCCGAGGGGCGTTCGGAAGATTTCCGCGCTCATTTCCTGGGCGTACATTTTTTCAATCCGCCGCGCTACCTGCACTTAGTCGAGCTGATTCGGACGGAGTGGACGAAGCCGGAGGTTTCGTGCGCGCTGTTCGGCTTCCTCGACCAGCGTTTGGGGAAGGGCGTGGTCGTGGCTAAAGACCGCCCGAACTTCATCGCCAATCGCGTCGGCACGTTCGGCGCGATGGCGACTATCAAGACGATGCTGGAGGACGGCTACTCGATTGAAGAGGTCGATAAGCTGACAGGCCCGGCGGTCGGGCGACCCAAATCGGCGACCTTCCGCACGTTCGATTTGGTCGGCCTCGACGTGTTCACGCACGTCGCGCAGAATCTCTACGAAGCCGTCGCCGACGACGAAGAGCGCGACGTGTTCGTCGCGCCCGAATTTTTGAAGCAGATGGTGGGGCGCGGGCTTTTGGGTAACAAGACGAAGGCGGGCTTCTACCAAAAGCAGAAGGGCGAAAAGAAGGAAATCTGGACGCTCGACCACGCTTCTCTGGAATATCGTCCGGCGGAGAAAGTGAAGCTTCCGGCACTCGACATGGCGAAGAACATAGAGGCGACGCCCGAGCGCATCAAGGCTCTCGTGTGGGGCAAAGACCGCGCGGGCGCGTTTCTCTGGAAGACGATTTCGCGCACGCTTCGCTACGCAGCCAACCGCATCCCTGAGATAGCCGATACGGTCTTGGAAATCGACCGCGCGATGCGCTGGGGCTTCAACTGGGAGTTGGGCGTCTTCGAGGTTTGGGACGCCATCGGCGTCGAGAAGTCTGTGGCGCGGATGCGCGAAGAGGGCGCGCAGATTCCCGAAAACGTGCGAATGATGCTCGAAGCGGGCGCGACCTCTTTTTACAAGACCGAAGGTGGACAGAAGTTCTATTTCGACTTCGCTTCCGGCGAGTACAAGGCGGTGAGCGAGCCGCCGGGCGTGGTGGTTTTGAAGTCGGTCAAGGAGCGGACGGGCGTTATCAAGAAGAACGCTGGCGCGTCTCTAGTCGATATAGGCGACGGCGTGGCGTGTCTTGAGTTTCACTCGAAGATGAACGCCATCGGCGGCGACACGCTTCAGATGTTGAAGTTTGCGCTCTCGGAAGTGGAGAAACATTTCGTCGGGCTCGTGGTCGGCAATCAGGGACAGAATTTCAGCGTCGGCGCGAACCTCATGCTGATGCTTCTGGAAGCGCAGGAGGAGAACTGGGAAGACCTCGACCTCGCCGTGCGCGCCTTCCAGCAGGCGACGATGAGTTTGCGCTACTCTGCGAAGCCGGTCGTCGTCGCTCCGTTTCAGATGACCTTCGGCGGCGGCTGCGAGATGACTCTGCACGGCGACCGCGTGCGCGCTTCAGCAGAGACTTACATCGGGCTCGTGGAAGTCGGCGTCGGGCTGATACCGGCGGGCGGCGGGACGAAGGAGATGCTCCTGCGCGCGCTCGATTCGATTCCGAAGGGGATGGAGGATGCCGACCCGTTCCCCTTCGTCAAGCGAGCTTTCGAGACCATCGCGCTCGCTAAAGTCGCCACTTCAGCCGAAGAGGCGCGCACGCTCGGCTTCCTCTCGGAAGACGACACCGTCTCGATGAATCAAGACCGTCTCATCGCCGACGCCAAGCAGGAAGTGCTCGCGCTGGCCGCGACCGGCTACGTTCAGCCGCAGCAGCGCGCCGACATCCCGGCGCTCGGCCTGCCCGCGCTCGCCACCCTCAAGCTCGGCATTCACCAGATGAAACGCGGCGGGTTCATCTCCGAGCACGACGCGTTGATAGGAGAAAAGCTCGCGCGCATCCTTTCGGGCGGCGACCTCAATCACCCGACGCGCGTCTCCGAGCAATATCTTTTAGACCTCGAACGCGAAGCCTTCCTCTCCCTCTGCGGCCAGCGCCGCACACAGGAGCGCATCGCACACATGCTCAAGACCGGAAAGCCTTTGAGGAACTGACGATAGACGATGGACGATAGACCATAGACGATGGACGACAGAAAAGGACGATAGTCATTAACGAACTTGAGACTACTCACGGTGAAAAGAGGCGGATTGGCTATCGTCTATGGTCTATCGTCCATCGTCCGATATAGTCTATCGTCCACTGGAGGATTTATGAGAGACGCAGTTATCGTATCAGCCGTAAGAACGGCGGTGGGGAAAGCGCCGAAGGGGACGCTCAAGGACACGCGGCCTGACGAGATGGGCGCGGAGGTTATTAAGGAAGCCATCGCTCGCGCGGAAGGCTTGGAGACGGGCGAGATTGAAGACGTGATAATGGGCTGCGCGATGCCGGAGGCCGAGCAGGGCATGAACGTGGCGCGGGCTTCGGCGATTCGCGCGGGGCTCCCCGTCGAGACGAGCGCGATGACGATTAATCGCTTCTGCTCGTCGGGGCTGCAATCCATCGCCATCGCTGCCGACCGTATCCGAACCGGCAGCGCCGACGTGATCGTCGCGGGCGGACTCGAAACGATGTCGATGATTCCGATGGGCGGCCACATCATTCGCCCGAACCCGTACCTGGTCGAACACTACCCAGACTTTTATCTCAACATGGGACTGGCGACCGAGAACGTGGCGCGCAAGTACAAGGTTTCGCGCGAGGAACAGGACGAGTTCGCTCTGCGCTCGCATCAGCGCGCCGCACGCGCGCAGGACGAAGGAAAATTCGACGACGAGATAGTGCCTCTGAGCGTGACGTTTGAAGAGCTGGACGCGAAGGGCAAAAAGGCGCGGCGCGAAGTGAAGTTCAGCAGAGACGAAGGCGTGCGCCGCGATAGCTCGGAGGAAGGTCTGGCGAAGCTCAAGCCCGCGTTTCACGCCGAGGGCACGATTACGGCGGGCAACGCTTCGCAGATGTCTGACGGCGCGGCGGCTGCCATCGTCATGTCCGACGAGCGTGCGCGCGCTCTGGGCTTGCGCCCCTGGGCGCGTTTCGTCGCCTACGCGACAGCCGGATGCCCGCCCGAAGAGATGGGCATCGGCCCCGTCTACGCGATTCCGAAAGTGCTCCGAATCGCCGGGCTCAAGCTCGAAGAGATAGACGTTATCGAGCTGAACGAAGCCTTCGCCGCGCAGTCGATAGCCGTCATGCGAACGCTCGATTTAGACCCGGAGCGCACGAACGTCAACGGCGGCGCAATCGCCCTCGGCCACCCGCTCGGCTGCACGGGCGCGAAACTCACGGCCACCGCCCTGCGCGAGCTTGAGCGCCGGGGCGGACGCTACGCGATGGTGACGATGTGCGTCGGCGGCGGCATGGGCGCTGCCGGAATTTTTGAACGCATACCTTCATAGGTCGGACTCCGATTCCTTTCTTCTACGTCGCGCTTCCTACTTGAGCCGACGACGTAATGCGCTTAACCTGTAGCTTGTGAACGAGACGCCACGAACCAATGCTGAGATACGTAGATGGTATTTAGAACAGGTGGCGCGCATACCGGAGTTGAACAGGCAATGGGTTGTGCAGGGAATGCCGGCACGCAAGCGTGCATGGGCTGCATGGCGCATCAGGTGTGAGGCGCGTCTTAATGCACGCGCGATGATGGCTGATTCGTTGGAAGTTGAATTGCTCCGGCAAAGGGACATCGCGCAGTATGGCAGCCCTGACGGGCCGACGTTCAGGTATCTTGTAAAGAAGCTAAAGAAAGAGGGGCTCGAAGGAAACGACCTGTACGAAGCCATTGTGGAATTCGTATCGAGCACGAATGCCGGAGTAAATAGAAGGCTGGGTATTTAACTCTAAAGGATGAAAGTATGTCCACGAAAGTAAAAGACTACCTTGCCGAGAAGATTATTTGGCGAAAGACGCAAGATCCACATCATCCGTATGCCGCAGAGTTTGAAGGCGAGAAGTGCGTCATCCGGTTGAATGATTTTCCAGATGAACACCTCTACACGTTGATTGTCAACGGCGTGGAAGTTGCTGATTTTGATGACTGGCCTGACCAGTTCAGAAAGGGATTGAAACATATGTCAGCCGTAGCCGAAGACAAAAAGATTATTGCGGGCGGAAGTTTTCTGATTGAGGAGCGCACGCCCGGAGAGATTTTCACGCCGGAGGATTTCACGGAAGAGCACCGGATGATTGCCGAGACGACCCGGCAGTTTATCGACGCCGAGGTCAGCCCGCGCATCGACGAGCTTGAGAAGCACGATTGGAAACTGCTGCGCGAGCTGGTCGTCAAGGCCGCAGACCTCGGGCTCATCGGCGTCAACGTGCCGGAGGAATACGGTGGGCTCGGGTTAGACCAGACGAGCGGCGCGCTCGTCGGCGAAAACATCGGGCGCAACGCCTCCTTCGCCACCACGCTCGGCGCGCAGAGCGGCATCGGCCTTTTGCCGATTGTCTATTACGGCACGGAAGCGGCGAAGCAGAAGTATCTCGCAAAGATTGCCTCGGGCGAGCTGATTACGGCCTACGCGCTGACGGAAGCCGGCTCGGGCTCCGACGCGCTCGCCGCCAAAGCGACCGCACGCCTCAGCGAAGACGGCAAGGAGTACATCCTGAACGGCGAGAAGATGTGGATTACAAACGGCGGCTTCGCCGACCTCTTCATCGTCTTCGCCAAAGTTGATGGCGACAAGTTCACCGGCTTCATCGTCGAGCGCCAGGAGGGTCTGACCAACGGCGCGGACGAGCACAAAATGGGCATCAAGGGTTCGAGCACGACCGCGCTGATTCTCTCGGACGCGCGCACGCCCGTCGAGAACCTGCTCGGCGAGGTCGGCAAGGGACACAAGATTGCTTTCAACATTCTCAACATCGGTCGCTTCAAGCTCGGCGCGATGTGCTGCGGCGGCATGAAGCTGATGATTAACGAGTCCACTCGCTACGCCAACGAGCGTCACCAGTTCGGCAAGCCCATCTCGTCTTTCGGCGCGATTAAGTCGAAGCTCGCCGAGCAGGCCATTCGCACATGGGTCGGCGAGTCGATGATTTATCGCACCATCGGCCTCATCGAGTCGGCCATCAACGCCACCGCCGATGCTTCCGACCCGGAATCGAAGCTGCGCGCCATCGAAGAGTACGCCGCCGAGTGTTCAATCATCAAAGTCGCTCTGTCGGAATCCTGTAGCTTCGTCGCCGACGAGATGGTGCAAATCTACGGCGGCTACGGCTACTCCGCCGAATACCCGGCAGACCGCGCCTACCGCGACTCGCGCATCAACCGCATCTTCGAAGGCACGAACGAAATCAACCGCATGCTCATCCCCGGCATGCTCATGCGTCGCGCGATGGGCGGCAAGCTCGCTCTCTTGCCCGCCGCGCAGAAGCTCATGGACGAAGTGCTCTCGCCTTCTCTCCCTGACTTCGACGAAGACGAAGGCGTGCTCGCAAGCGAGCTGAAGCTCGCGCGCAACGCGAAGAAGGTTGCCCTGATGGTGCTCGGCACGGCGGCGCAGAAGTACATGATGGCGCTCTCCGAGCAGCAGGAAATCCTGATGGGTGTGGCCGACATCATCATGGACGCCTACGCGATGGAATCCTCCATCCTGCGCGCGCAGAAGCTCGCCGCCTCGCAGGGCGAAGAGGCCGCCTCGCGCTACCTCGACATGGTGCGCGTCTTCTGCAACGACGCCGTCGAGCGCATCGACGCTCACGCCAAAAACACCCTCGCCGCGATGGCCGAAGGCGACGAGCTGCGAACGCTCCTCGCAGCCCTCCGCCGCTTCACTAAAAACACCCTGATGAACACCGTCGCCGCGCGCCAGCGCATCGCCGACGCGCTCATCGCCGCGAACAAATACGTCTACTAACACAAAGTCTGGAGTCTGGAGTCTCGGAGTCTGGAGTCAAAAGCAAAAGCATTTGTCTTCGACTCCAGACTCCAGACTTCAGACTCCAGACTTTTTTGTCATGCGTATCATTCCAATCAGCGTGCCTACGCCCTTCTACGTCGGGCCGGTCAACTGCTACCTGATTGCCGAAGAGCCTCTGACGCTCATCGACACGGGGCCGAAGACGCGGGAGGCTCTGGAGGCTCTGAAGGAGGGTTTACGGAAAGCGCGTTTTCGCGTCTCGGACATCAGGCGCATCGTGCTGACGCACGCGCACGAAGACCACTGCGGGCTGGCTCACGCGCTGCGCGACGAGGCGAAGGATGCTGTGGTGTTAGTGCACGGTTGGGAGACGGGGCATCGAGTGGGGCGGCTGGAATACGCGGAGCACCGCGCGTTGCTTGAGCGGGCGGGCGTGCCCGCGGAAGAGATTGGAGAGATGCGCCGGATGTATGAGGGCGTGCGCCAGTATGCCGATGCGCTGGAGGACGATGAGCACAGGGAGTTGAAGGATGACTCTGAGCTTGAGTTTGCGAGCGGCGCTCTCCGGGTGATTCACACGCCGGGGCACACGCCGGGCTCGTGCTCGTTCGTGCGCGAAGCCGACCGTACCGTCATCGCGGGCGATTGTGTGCTCAAGCGCATCACGCCCAACCCCGTTCTCTCGCCCGACCCCATCGACCCTGCGCGCCGCTTCCCCTCGCTCGCCGAATATCTCGTCAGCCTCGCGCGCATACGCTCGCATTCGCCCACGCTCGTACACGGCGGACACGGCGAGCCGGTCACCGATTACGAAGAGATTTTCAATCGCTACCTGCGCGCCATACGCGAGCGCCAGCAGGCGGTCGTCAAGCTAGTTCCCCGCGAGGGCGCTACCGCGTGGGACATCGCACGCGAGATGTTCCCCGGCTCGACCGACGTACATCGCTTCCTCGCCGTCTCCGAAGCGGTCGCACACCTCGACCTCGCTCACTCCGAAAACAAGCTCGCCCTTGAGCTGAGCAACGGGCGCGAGGTTTATCGAAAAATCGACGCCTCTTAAAATCCTCGCAGCGCAGAATCAAAGGCTCTCGAAATCTCGCCCCCTCGGCTCTTCCCTTCTCATCTCTATCCTGCCCGAAGCTATTGACATCACTTACCGGAACAAATAAGGTGCGGGTGTTGCAGCTCTATTTCCTTTCGGCGGAAGTATTCCTCCTGCTCGTTCCTGCGTCGCCCGGCTGGAGAGGCGCTCGCGGAGGCGAGCATCCAATCCGAGATTCCGCGTCGGGAGTTTGCAGCGACCCGCGTCAAATCTGAATCAGCAATGCCATCGAGCAAGGGGTTGTCGTCAGTTTCGGCATTCTTCAATCCGAACAGCAATTCTTGGTTGAATCGTTCAACGAAAAGGAGACTACAGAAGATGGCAACGAGTAAAAGCAAGCGCGCTTCGGCGAGCAAAAAGCGCACGACATCGAGCAAGAAAAGCACGGGGAAAAAGGGAGCGAGCAAAAAGCGCGGGGCGAGCAGCAAGCGGGCGGCGGGCGGCGGCACGTTCGGCGCGAACACCGACAGATATTCCGAATGGTTTCGCTCAAGCACTCAGCCGCGTCAGGGCGTCATCGTTTTAGACAGAGGTGTGCCGCAGGGTTCTATCAAGGCTGTCGAGTATTCGGCGATAGACGGCCTGGCGATTTTCGAGGGCGACATTCTGCTCGGCACGGTCGAAGAGATGGAGCAGAGAGTTCGGGCTCTCAAGGTTGACCCGGAGATGCTGCCCACGGCAGGCATGCCGAAGACGGGAGCGACGACGCGAGGTCTCATCAGGCCGAACATCAAAGTCCTCGGGATAGTCGTCAAAAACTATCGCTGGCCGAACTGCGTCGTGCCATACGAGATTGACCCGAACCTGCCCAACCAGCAGCGCATCACCGACGCCATCGCACACTGGCACGCCAAGACCCCAATCCGGCTCGTCAAGCGCACCACGCAGAAAGACTACGTCAGGTTTGAAGACCAGGGCGGCTGCTTCTCTGCCGTCGGCAGGCAGGGCGGAAAGCAGATTATCTCCATCGCTCCCGGTTGCAGCACCGGCTCGACCATTCACGAGATAGGCCACGCCGTCGGCCTCTGGCACGAGCAGAGCCGCGAGGACAGGTCGAAGTTCGTCACCATCAACTTCCAGAACATCGAGTCAGGCAAGGAGCACAACTTCAACCAGCACATCTCCGACGGAGACGATGTCGGCGCATACGACTACGGCTCCATCATGCATTACGGCTCGACGGCCTTCAGCAAGAACGGCCAGCCGACGATTGTTCCCAAGCAGTCGGGCGTGAGCATCGGCCAGCGCAACGGGCTGAGCGCCGGAGACATCGCCGCCGTCAAATTCATGTACAGCTGATTTCGGAATCGAGAAATGGCCGAGCGGGCGTCTTCTTCTCCGACGGACGAGAGACGGAAGCGCCCGCCCGGCGTAAATGTTACTCAGGTGAAACTGAATGGATGAAAGCAACGCGAGCTGCGCGACTGACGACGAGCCGCTCGTCACAGGCAGCATTCTCTTCGACGAAGACGCGGGAGCATTCTCCGGCGCTACCGTCTACGTCCGTCTCGAAGATGTCACCTACGCCGATGCTGCCTCGAAGGTTCTGGCCGAACAGGTCATGCGCGACGTATCTCGCGCCGAAGGCGGCAGCGACTACCCGCTCGAATTCAGGCTCTACGGTCGCCTCACGGACAAGCGCGCCAGCTACAACCTGCGCGTCCACGTAGACGTTGACGGCGACGGCGAGGTCAGCCTCCACGACTACGTCACCATGCAGAGCTACCCCGTCCTCACGCAAGGCCGCCCGCGCAAGCTCAACGTCCGCGTCCACGAAGTAAAATAGAGGTCAGAGGTCAGAGGTCAGTAGAACCGAAGCCTTCGTTTTTACTTTCGCTTTCACCTTCCTCTTCGCTTTCGTCTCCGCTCTCGTCTTCGCCTTCGTCTTTGCTTTCTGTCTTTCACTGACCTCTGGCCTCCGACCTCCGACCTCTTCTCTCATGTTCCAGTTGATGTTTCCTTCGGCGTCGAGGGTGGCGACGAGTGTGCAGTCGTGGCGGGGGACGGCGCGCGGGCGTCGGCGACGTGCGAGTGATGAAAGGATGATGGAAGGGTCGTAGCGGAAGCGGACGAGCTGAGGCGGCGGGAGGGCGTCTGCGTCGCCTTGAGGGCACGCGCGTTTGAGTTCAAGCTCGGCGCGCTCGTAGGCGACGATTTCTTCGAGGTACTTGACGCGCAGTTGGCCGCGCAGCAGACGCGCCTGCAAGTGTTTGCAGAAGTCGAGGGCTTCGGGCAGAAAGTAGTGTGTGACGGGAAAATTTTCCGACCAGAAGAGGCCGACTTCTCTGAGCATCAATTCGCGTCCGAGCATGAAGCGCGTGAGGGGCAGCATGACGTAAAGCTTGCTCAGGCGAAAATCTTTGTGAACGAAGCGCGTGGCGTCTAGCCCTCGGTCGCGCGCGAGGGCGACGAGACGCTCGCGCTCAATCGCCGTCAGCTCGCCTTCGAGCGCACACTCGCCGCGCTCATGGACGCGCCGACGAAACTCTTCGTCCACGACCATCCTCCCGGCCAAAGACTGAAACGCGCGCAAGCTCATCTCGTCAAAATCTCCGCTCTGCGTTCGACGTGCGGCGCAGGTTGATAACGCGCCCAAAGTTCCTTCATACGCGAAAGCTGCGCGCGCAGGGCCTCTTCGCCGACATCGACCAGCCATGAGCCAATCATCTC
Organism: Pyrinomonadaceae bacterium; assembly: GCA_036399175.1. Lineage (GTDB taxonomy): Bacteria > Acidobacteriota > Blastocatellia > Pyrinomonadales > Pyrinomonadaceae > DASWNP01. The sequence continues at coordinate 95,469 of DASWNP010000037.1, forward strand.
GAAAGTGACGCCGCCCAGATTCGGACACTTCGGCAGAACCCATTCGAGCAGCTCCCAAACCTCGCGCGGACTCACGCCCGAATGAGCATCGAGGTAAAAACCTTCAAGCTCGAATCCGCCCGCGACGTGTATCTCGAAGACGTTCTCCAATTGCAGGCGTTCGAGAAAGGCGAAGGGGTCTTCCTTGAAGTTGCGGCAATTCGTGTAGAGGTTGTGCAGGTCTAAGAGCAGGCCGCAGCCGCTCACGTCGCAGAGTCGGTTGAGGAAGTCGGTCTCGTCGTAATCCTGCCCCGCGTACTTGAAGAAGTAGACGTTGTTCTCAAGCAGGAACGGAGCGTGGACGCGCGCGCGCATCTCTCGGACGCGCGGGGCGATAAGCTCGATTGATTCCTCGTCGTAGGCGAGCGGCATCGTCACGCCGACGTTGATTTCGCTCTCGCCGTGCTCGGCGAACATGAAGGCGAGGTGGTCGCTGTGCCAGGGAAACCTGAGCCACTCGTGCCAGCGCGCGATTTGCTCGATGTGCTCGCGGTCGAAGCGGTGCGCGCTGCCGATGGAGAAGCCGATACTGTGCAGGACGACGGGCATCTCTTCCCTCAGCTTCCTGAGATAGCTCGTGCCCTGTCTGTTCTCGACGTAGCGCGGCCTTTCGCCGTAGCCCATGTCAGTCCACATGATGTCGGGGATAAGCTCGACGAAGTCGAAGCAGTCTCTTTCCTGTTCGATGAAGGGGCGAAGCTGCTCCTGATAAAGCAGGCCGACGCCGAGCTTGGGGACGGAAGGCCGAGAGTTCATGCGCGGAGATTGAAGAGTTCGCCGAAGAGGTGGTTTCTCTTGAAAGCGACGCTTGAAGAAAGCGACGCTTGAAAATCGTAGAGGCGGAAGCAGCCTGCGTGTGGCCGCCTCCGCCTCGACGAAAGGACGCGAGGCGCGAGTCTTACCTGCCGCCGCCGCCTCCGGCCACCATGTCCTTAAGGATGATCCGGTCGATGCCAGACCTGCAACCGGGGCAGCCCGCCTCGGTGAACTTCTTCTTCAGCTCTCTGACGATGTCGTTGATACCCGCGTTCGAGCCGACCGAGGCGCTCAGCTCGCGTCTCGACCCTGTAATCGAGCCCGCGAGGCTGCCTACTGAAGAAGCGATGCTGCCGACATTCGACAGCACAGAGCCGAAGCCGCGAGTGCCGCTGCTCTTCCTGCTTCCGCCCTTGCCTCCACCCTTCTTGCTGCCACCTTTTCTGCTTCCGCCACCCTTGCTGCTCGCTCCGCCCTTCTTGCTCCCTCCGCCTTTCTTACTGCCTTTCTTGGTTGCTGGCATTAAGTCTTCTCCTTTTCGAGTTGGTGTGGTTTATCGCCTACGTCAGATGAAGAGGCATCTGAACATGCCGGATAAAAGATGACCGCTAACTGATGACCTGACAACCGCGAAGACTCGCGCGAGCCTCCATCATTCACCGTCGGCGCGAGGACTACATCGAACGTCGGCAACTTATTCTCGAATGCAATCAATGTCAACAACTTTTTCGGCAGACGGAAAGCGCGCTCTCGCTTTCGTAGATAGACTCGCACCCTTCGATTGTCTTCACGCCGCGAAGATGAACAGACGAACGAGCCGGCAGCGTCGGCCTTAGCTCACGTCGGGCGACATCTCGCCAAGCGAGTCCTGTGTGCCGCCTTCGTCGAGTAGTGTGAGGGAGGCTTCGCCGAGGCGTGCGATGAGCCATTCGCGGAAGATTTCGGCCTCGCGTCCTTTGCCCGTCCAGCGTGCGCGGTCGAACATGGTGAGCGCCATCGAGAGGGCGTGATGCTGGCCTGCGCGGTCGCCCGCCAGTTCGAACTGCCGGTGCAGCCGGTCGATGAGTTGGATGCTCTCGATAGCCGACCCCTCGTCTTTGAAGCCGAGCTTGCCTGCGAAGAATTTTGAGTAGACGTTCTGCGGGTGCGAGGTCGAAGTGTAGAGGTCGAAGTAGCCGCTCACGAGCCCTGCCTCCTGCAAGACCGAGCCGACGTAAGATGGGCGCGCGCCCGTGATGATGGCGATGTCTTCCACCTCGCCCATTCCTGAAAGATAGAGCGAGATAATCTGCTCTTTCCTCGTCGGTCGCTTCGCGCGCGACCCTTCCCTACCCGCTTCGTCTCCGCGTTTTGACTTTGCGCTCATACCATGTAGCCTCCCCTGATTACGGTTTTTATCTGAATGTCATAATCCGCAACCGAAAGTCAATACTGCAAGGAGACGCCGCTCGGCGAAGGTCGGGGGCGAAGCGACGATGCGAGGGAAGCGTTAAAGCCAGGCGGGCGGGTGGTGTTGCTTCAATCGGCTCGTCAAATGTCGCCGCACGATGTCGATGCGCGTCGATTTCTAACGGAAGTGTCGCCGGAGTGTTGATTAAAATTGCATCCGATGTTTTCCTGAAAAATTTATTCCGGCGAGCAATCCGTCGCCTGGAGAGCGGCCGTATATCAAGCATCAATCAGGAAACTTCAAGGAGGAAAATAATGAAGAGAATGTTAGTCATGCTGCTCATCGCGGCGGCATCAATCACGGCGGCGGCGTCGAACACTTTCGCGCAGAACAACAATCCGATGGTGGGCGGCGCGGCCATGTATCGCACCAAAAACATCGTCGAGAACGCCGTTAACTCGGCAGACCACACGACGCTCGTGGCCGCCGTCAAGGCCGCCGGTCTCGTCGAGACGCTGAGCGGCAAAGGGCCTTTCACGGTCTTCGCTCCGACCAACGCGGCCTTCGACAAGCTTCCTGCCGGAACGGTCGAGACGCTCGTCAAGCCTGAGAACAAAGAGATGCTCACGAAGATTCTGACTTACCACGTCGTTCCGGGTAAGCTGGACTCGAAAGCGATTATGAAGGCCATCAAGAAGGGCGGCGGCATGGCGACCTTGAAGACCGCGAGCGGCGGCACGCTGACGGCCATGATGGTCGGCAAAGACCTCGTCCTGAGAGACGAGAAGGGTGGCACGTCGCGCGTCAACATCGCCAACGTCTACCAGAAGAACGGCGTCATCCACTCAGTCGATACCGTCCTGATGCCGAACTAAGACTCTTTCGAGCAGGGGGGGAACAAGGGGGTTCAAAAGATAAGGGTGCTTCCGTCCAAGCGGCGGAAGCGCCCTTTCTTTATTGATTCATTTGTTCATTTGTTCATTGATTCATTGAAATAGACTAATGAGCCGATGAACCATTGAATCAATGAATCTATTACTTGACGACTTCAAACTCGAAGTAGATGGTTTTGCCGCGAATGACGTAGCAGAGGTACGACTCCCAGAAGCGGCGTATGAAGCGGAGCGCGGGGTAGCGGTTGCAGCTATTGACGAGCAGCTCGAAGCCGAGGGCGCGCCAGAGCTTGAGCAGCGTGACGCGAATGACGCGCGGGCGCAGCGTGACATCGCTGTAAAAATCGAAGTCGGGGCGCTTGCCTGTGAAGTAGGCGAAGGACTCGGTGGTGAGGTGATGCTTGTGCGTGGGGTCGGTGTAGGAGGCGATGTCGGAGTAGTGGGGCGTGTCGAGGCGGATAAGCGCGCCGGGCTTGGCGATGCGGTGCAGCTCGGCGATGACGGCCAGCACATCATCGACGTGTTCGATGACCTGATTGCCGATGATTAAATCGAACTCGTCGTTCGGAAAAGGATAGGGCACTTCGTCGAGGCTGTGAATCACGTCGGCATCGGTTCGGGGGTTGCTGTCGAGGCCGATTGCGCCCGGCGTTTTGTGCTTGCCGCAGCCGATGTCGAGAATTTTCATCGTTAAAAGTGTCGCTCGCAAACACGCATCAACCGCAGTAGCTCTTGTCGCATGGAAGTCTTGTTGCATGGAAGTGTAGCTTCGAGGCGAGCGCCTGTACAAGTCGCCGCCCGCCGGAGACGAAGGCGCACCGAGGCGGGCGAGGGCGCGGCGTCGGCGAAGTTTCTGAACTCGTGGGCGACGAAGTTTTGGAACCCATGCAGGCGTCGGGCGTGTAAGTACGGGAAAAATCTTTCCCGGAGGTCTTTTTCTGTGATGAGCAAGAAAATTGTGCTTCTGCTTTCAGCTCTCCTTTTGACGATGCTTTGCGACTCGGTCGTGACGACGGCGCAGCACGTCGCGCCCGCGCCGCCGGTTGCGCCCCGAGCCTCGATAGCGCCGCCCGCGCAGGAAGTCTCGACGGCAGCACTCGCGCCGCCCGCGCCCGTTCAGGCGACGGCAGCGCCGAGCGTTCCCTTAGCGCCGTTGGCAGCCGCAATCGCGCAGACGCCCGAAGCGCCGGAAGCGCCCGCCGTCTCGATGTTTTTCTCGGGCGACAACTTCCTCGGCGTCTATACCGAAGAGGTGACGACACAGAACATGAGCCGTTTTAACCTGAGAGAGGCGAGAGGCGTCGGCGTCAGTCGCGTCGTCAAAGACAGCCCGGCTGAGCGCGCGGGCTTGCGTGAGAACGATGTCATCATCCGCTTCGACGGCGAGACGGTCTCAAGCATCCGCAAGCTCAACCGGCTCATCGACGAATCAGCGCCCGAACACAGCGCGCGTCTCACTATCCTGCGAAGCGGCGCGGAGCAGGAATTGACGGTCAAGCTCGGCAGGCGCAGAGGCTTCGAGGGCGGCGTGCTCAGAGGACAGGTGCTCTCTCCGAAAGAGAGCGAGGAGCTTCGCGCGCAGACCGAACAGATGCGCAGGCAGGGCGAGCAACTGCGCAAACAGTTGGAAGAGATGGGACGCGACAACCCCGGAGTCTTCTCGATGAGCTTCGGCGGGGGGCGGCGCATCGGCGTCTCGACCACGCCTCTGACGGCTCAGCTCGCAGAATTTTTCGGCGTCGAGCGCGGGCGCGGCGTGCTCATTTCTTCGGTGAGTGAGAACAGCCCGGCGGCGAGGGCGGGACTCAAGGCGGGCGATGTCGTGACGGAAGTTGACGGCGAAAGGGTCGAGGGCTCGGGCAACCTCTCGCGCGCCATCAATCGCAGGAAAGAGGGCGACATCACACTCACCATCATCCGCGAGAGAAGGTCGCGCACGGTGAGGCTCGTGCCCGAGCAGGTGAAAGCGCCCGAGTTCGAGATGTTCACGGAAACGCCGACGGTAGCCCTCGCGCCGCGAGCGCGTATCACGCTGCCGCGAATCAGCCTTCCTCGCATCGACGTACCCATGCCTCGCGTCCGCATCACCCCACAGAATCTTCGCCGCCTCAACCTCCGAGGCGGCACAACGCTTCTATAAAGACAGGGGCAAAAGGGAAAAGGGTAAGGGGTAAAGGGAAAACCAAAGGCACGTCTGCTTTTTCCCTTTACCCTTTCCCCTTTCCCCTTTTCCCTTTTCTGTTTTATTCGTATCTGAGCGCTTCGATGGGGTCGAGGCGGGAGGCTTTGCGCGCAGGCCAGACGCCGAAGACGAGTCCGACCGAGATGGAGACGATGAGACCTGAAAGGACTGCCCAGAGCGGAATCGTGGCCGGAAGCGAAGGGATGAGCAGCATGATGAGCTGGCTGATGCCGATGGCGAGGACGACGCCGAGCGCACCGCCGAAGAAGGTGAGCGTCATGGCCTCGTAGAGAAACTGCCGGACGATGTCTTTGCGCCGCGCTCCGAGGGCTTTGCGAATGCCTATCTCCTGCGTGCGTTCGGTGACGGAGACGAGCATGATGTTCATGACGCCGATGCCGCCGACCAAGAGACCCAAACTTGAGATGGCGATGGCGATGATGCCGACCATGCCTGTGATGCTGTCGAACTGCTGGATAATGTTGTCGGCGGTCTTGATGTCGAAGTTGTTCTCCTGGTCTTGCTTGACGCCGCGCCTGACGCGCAGGACTTCTTCGGCCTGTGCGAGCGCCTGCGTAATCTGGCCGGAGCGCGCCTGCACAATCAAAAGCAGGAAGCCGCGACCGGGCGCAATCTTCTTCGCCGTCTCGAAGGGGATGAGCACGGCGTTGTCCTCTTCGTTCTCGCCGAAGAAGCCGCTCTTTCTTTTCTCCAGCACGCCGACAATCTGGAAGTTGTAGCCGCCCATCTTGACTTCAGCGCCTTCAATCGGCCCGCCGCCCGGAAAGAGCGCGTTGGCGGCGTTGACGCCGATAACCATCACTTCGCGCTTCTCCTGCTCGTCAATCTCGGTGAAGAAGCGGCCTTCGCGCAGGTTGAGGTTGGAGACCTGCGCGTAGTTGGGCGAGACGCCCTGCGTGTTGCCCCAGCGATAGTTGTTACCCTTGTAGGTGATGTTGTCGTCGAAGGCTCCGCCCCAGTAGCCGACGTTCGGAGCGACGAGCGCCACGTCGGCCACCGCCGGGCAATGCTCAAGGATGGCGTCGGCGTCTGCGGGCACGAGCACCTTGCGCGAACGCTCTTCCTGCGAGCGCTCGCCTACTCTGGGCCCCGTCGTCAGGTGAAAGACGTAGATGTTGTTCGTGCCGTACTCTTCGACCATGCCGATGATGTTCTGCCGCATCCCTGTGAGGATGGAGGCGATGGTGATGGCCGTCATCACGCCGATAACGATGCCGAGCACGGTCAGAAAGCTTCTGAACTTGTGCGACCTGATGCTGTCGAAAGCCATCAGGAAAATCTCTTTGGGAATGAAAGCCGGTATTCGCAAAATGTTCCCAGCGCCTCCTCTCTATGCCTTCGTGAGAGCGATAATCGGGTCGAGCCTCGACGCTTTGAAGGCCGGATAGATTCCGGCGATGAGCCCGACGCCGCTCGAAACCAGAAGCGCCAGAAGGATGTAAGCGATGGTCACGGTCATCACGATGGGCGTCGTGATGCTGATAATCCACGCGATTGCGTAGGCGAGCCCGAGGCCGAGTACGCCGCCCAGAGCGCAGAGCATCGCCGACTCGATGAGGAACTGCAAGAGCACCTGTTTGCGCGTCGCGCCGATGGCCTTGCGCAGACCTATCTCGAAGGTGCGCTCGGTGACGGACACGAGCATGATGTTCATCACGACGATGCCGCCGACGACGAGCGTAATCAGCGTAATCGGGATGACGACCATCGCGATCGCGCCGGTGAACTGGTCTATCTCGCCGCGCAGGTCGGCGGTGTTGACCACGCCGAAGTCGTCCTCCTCGTTGCCCTTGAGCTTGCGCTTGACCCGCAGAGCCGAGCGCGCGTCTTCGATGGCGGCGTTGAAGGTCTTTTCGTCGCGGGCGTTGCCGTGAATCTGTAGGCTGTCGCGCCGGCCGAAGATGATGTTGAAGGTGGTGATGGGAACGTAGACGTGTCGGTCGAAGGAGTCGCCGAAGAAAGCGCCGCGTTTTTCCTCGACGCCGATGACGCGCATCGGCAGGCCGCCCACCTTGAGCGTCTTGCCGAGCGCGTCTGTGTTCGGGAAAAACTTGTCTTTGATGTCAGAGCCGAGCACGACCACCATCGCCGAGCGGTCAACCTCGTCCTTCTGGATGAAGCGACCATCGACCACCTTCTTGTCTTCGATGTCGGCCATGTTCTCGGTCGAGCCGAAGACGACGCAGCCGAAGAAGGTTTCGCCCCCCTGCTTGAGATTGACCTGCGTCCCCACCTGCGCGCCCACCTCTTTGCAGTTCGGGCAATGCGCCTTGACCCACTCGTAGTCGTCCCACTTAAGCTTCTTGTTGCGGCGGTTCATCTTCTCCCAAAGCTCGTCTGACATCTCGCCGTGATGCGCCATGCGGTCGATCATAAAATGATTGACGCCGAGCACCTTCGAGATGGTCTCGTTGACGTAAGTGTTGAGGCCGCTGATGGACGCGCCGACGACCACGACCGAGGCGACGCCGATGATGATGCCGATGAGCGTGAGGAAGGCGCGCAGCTTGTGCGCGAAGATGGATTGCAGGGCGATACGCGCGGCGTCGAGATAGAAGGTATAAATCAGTTTCATGGGGTTCGCTCTCTCGAACTTACGGTCAGGTGCTTTCCAGCGCCGGAGGGCAAAGGGGTATACGTGGAAAAACGGCGCAAGGTTTAGGGAAAAAGGGGAAAGGTGAAGGGGCAAAGGGTCAGGGAAAAACAGAAGTCGCGGTCTGCTTCCCGCCTTTTCCCCTTCCCCCTTACCCTTTTCCCTTTGCTTTTCAGGCGTCCGAAGCGCAGCGCAGTCCGTTGAAGGCGATGCGAAACTGTCTGCGGAAGAAGTTGCGGAAAGAGGTGCGCAGGACGGAGTTGGCCGTAGCCCACGAGCCGCCTTTGAGGACGCGGTGGTCGCCGTCGAACCAGACTTCCGAATATTCGGGATAAGGAAAAGCCTCGAAGCCCTCAAAGCCTTTGAAAGCGTCGCTCGTCCATTCCCAGACGTTTCCGGTCATGTCAAGGCAACCGTAGAAGGAAGCGCCCGAGGGGAAGCTCCCGACCGGAGTCGTGCCCCAGAAACGCCTGCCGAAATTGCATAGAAGGGGGCTCGGCTCGGCGTCGCCCCAGGCGAAGCGGCGCTTGCGATTCTCCGAGCCGTCCCAGGAGGCGGCCTTTTCCCATTCGATTTCCGTCGGCAGACGTTTCCCGACGAAACGCGCGTAGGCTTCGGCCTCAAACCAACTCACGCCCGTCAACGGATGTCCCGGCTCAAGCTCTCCTTCGTCGAACATTCGGCGCACGCTCCACGCGCCTCCACGCTCGCGCCGCCAGTAGAGCGGCGACGACCACCCCTCGCGCTCGCGCCACGTCCATCCTTCCTCGCTCCAGAACTCGCGCCGCTCGTAGCCGCCCTCCTCGACGAAACGCGCGTACTCTTCATTCGTCACAAGCAGCCGGTCGATTTTGAACTCGGGCACGAAGACTTCGTGCGCCGGAAGCTCGTTGTCGTAAGCGAAAGAGTTCCAGGGCGAGCCGATTTGGCAGACGCCTGCGGGCACGGTCGCCATGCCGCCTGAGACAGCGCTCGCGTGCGCTTCGATTTCCTGAGCGGTGGCGGAAGTCTCGGGCTTGAGTTTCATGGACGGGTCGAGCATGTGCAGGAGATAGAGCAGAGTCTCCTGATGCTGCTCTTCGTGTTCGAGGACGAGGCGAAAGACGTAGGCGTCGCGCGCGAGCGGGTTGTCGAAAGACTCGAAGCTTGTCTCTTCTAGAGCGCTGAGAGCCGCGTCGCGCACGCGCGTCAAATAATCTTCCATCTCGCGGCGCGCGGGGAGATTCTTCGATTCTTCGCGCGGCGTCCGGATGGGGTCGAAGATGCGCTCGTAGCGTTCGTCGAGCGGACGCATGCCTTTGAGCTTTTGCAGCAGCCAGTAGCCCTCGAAGACGCCGATGTGCGCCAGATGCCAGAGAATCGGACGAAACCCTCCGCCCGGGCTTCGGTGCAACACCTCTTCCAAGCGCGCGAGGTCGAAAATCCGCAAAGTCTCTACGCGCGCCTCGGACATTCGTCGCGCAAGCTCCTGCGCCTCTGTTTGTGCAATCATTCTTCGTTCGTCTCACGTCTCTCGCGCCGAAGTCCTGCGACAAAAACTTCACCGAAGCGAGTTGATAATGAATTCCAATCAGTTATTATAGCAAGCATTCCAACAAGCACGGGCGAGGCGGGAGGGCTCGCGGCATCTTTCGCTTTTCGAGAGAGACGCGCCGACAAGCACAGGAGAAAAGCACGCATGACGCAACCTGCCGTCGAAGACGCGCCTTCGCCACGTCTGCACATTCGTCGCCTGCAAACGACGCAGGCGGATAGTCTCACAGGCTTCGCCGAAGACGTGCGCGCCGGTCTCACTTCGAGCCCGAAGTATCTCTTCCCGAAATATTTCTACGACGAGCTGGGCTCGCAGCTCTTCGACGCCATCTGCCTTCTGCCCGAATACTACCTGACGCGCGCCGAAACCGAAGTGCTCGCCGAGCATTCGGACGAGATTCGGCGCGCTCTCGTCGGCGAGCGCGTCGCGCTGCTTGAGCTTGGCAGCGGCAGCGCCGTCAAAACTCGCAGCATCATCGACGCTCTGCTCCGACGCCAGACGAGCCTGCTCTACATCCCCATAGACATCTCGCCTTCAGCCCTTGAGACGAGCGCCCGCGCGCTTCTGCAATCCTACCCCTCGCTCCGCATCGACGCCTACGCCAGCGACTACGACTCGGCGCTCGAAGACCTTCGACGCCGCCGCGATGAAGCCGTGCGCGAACGCTTGCTCGCCCTCTTTCTCGGCTCAAACATAGGCAACTTCGACCGCGAAGAGGCGCGCCGTTTTCTTCGCACGCTGCGCGCCGTGCTCCGCCCGGACGACGCTCTGCTCGTCGGCGTTGACCTGAAGAAGTCTTCGAGCCTGCTCGAAGCGGCATACGACGATGCGCTCGGCGTCACCGCTGCCTTCAACCTCAACCTCCTCGCACGCATCAACCGCGAGCTTGACGCCGACTTCGACCCGCGCGCCTTCCGCCACGTCGCCTTCTACAACGAAGCCGAAGGCCGCATCGAAATCTACATCGAAAGCCGTCGCGCCCAGAGCGTCCGTATCCGTAGTCTCGATTTGCGAATCAGCTTCGCCGACGGCGAGCGCATCCATACGGAGAACTCCTACAAGTACGACTTGCCCGAGCTTGCGCGTCTCGCCTCCGAAACCGGATTCACCCTCGCCCGCACATGGCTCGACCGCGCGCGTCGATTCAGCAGCAACCTCTTCGTCGCCGTCGAATGAGACGGCGAAAGGGCACACCGCGCGAGCTTGAGCCCCGGGCGAGCATCTCTCCGACGGTTTCGAGCGCGCGGCGCTTTCGACCAAGCTAACTTTTATGACCCGTGATGAATTAATCGAAGCGAAGGAAGAACGCGACGCGCCGAAGAGCGCCCCGTCACCCGCAGGCAGCTTGCCTTCTGCCGACGGCGACGCGCAGCAGAAGCAGGCGGGGCGTGAAGATTTTCCATCTGCGGGGCGAGAGGGTTTTCCTCTGCTGACGGATTCGGTGTCGAAATCGTCCGCGCCTCTGTTCGTGGAGAATCTGCGACGCGGGGCGAAGCCGCCTTCGGAGTGGAGGTGCGGCGTCGAGTTCGAGCTGTTCGGCTACGACGCCGAGCAGGACTTGGCGCGCATCGACCCGTCGCAGGTTCAGAGAGTGCTCGCGGGCTTCGCTCCTTCGTCGAACGACCTCGTCTACGAGGACGGCCAGATTATCGAAACCGGCGCGGGACAGATGGGGCGCATCACGGTCGAGCCGGGCGGGCAGATTGAGTTTTCGGGCGCGCCGCAGCGCAGCCTCGCGGATGTCGAGCGCGAGCTGAGCCGTTATCTCTCGCGCCTCAAAGAAATCGCCGAGGCCAACCGTTTTATCTTTCTCGCCGTCGGCTTCGACCCCCTGCGAAGCCTCGCCGAGCAGCGCTGGATTCCGAAGCTGCGCTACAGCGTGATGCGTCCCTTTCTAGCTTCGAGGGGCGCAAGGGGCTGGGACATGATGTCTCGCACCTGCGCCGTACAGACAAATCTGGACTACGGCGACGAAGCAGACCTTGCGAAAAAGTTTCTGGTCGGCAATCGTCTCGCGCCCGTCGTCGCGGCCATCTTCGCCAACTCGCCTTTCGAGGACGGGCGACCCTCCGGCTACAAATCCACGCGCGCCGCCGCCTGGCTTCAGACCGACCCGGCGCGCACGGGCATCTCGCCCGCCGCTCTCGACGAGCACTTCTCGCCCGAAGCCTTCGTCGCCTACGCGCTCGAAGTGCCGATGATTTTCGCGCAGCGCGAAGGGCGCTACCTCGAAGCCCCTTCGGGCATGAGCTTCGGCGATTTTCTGGAGCACGGCGCGGAGGGCATCACTCCCGTCTTCGGCGACTGGGCTGACCACCTGACGACGCTCTTCACAGACGCGCGACTCAAGCAGCACATCGAGCTGCGCGTCGCCGACTGCGCCGATCTCGCTCACACCCTCGCCCTGCAAGCCCTCTGGAAAGGCTTGTTGTACGACCAGACTGCGCTCGACGAAGCGCTCCGCCTCGCGCCCCGTCTCAAGCTTGAAGATGCTGTCGATTTGCGCGAGCAGGTGGCGCGCGAAGGGCTCGCGGCGCAGGGTGCGGGCGTCGATGTGCTGGCGCTGGCGAAAGAGTCTGTGAGGCTCGCGGTCGAGGGTCTCGGCAGGGTCGCGCCCGAAGAGGTCGCTTATCTGGAAGTTCTGATGGAGCAGGTGGTCGAAGAAGAGTCTTGCCCGGCGGACATTCTTCTGCGCAACTGGCACGGCTCATGGCACGGCTCGATGCATCGCGTCGTCGAATATTTGAGCATCGCCTGAAAGGAGCGTCGCGGGCGCGAGATGTCAACGCAGACGCGCGAGGAAGGAAAGATGTCAACGGATTCTGCCGAGCCGGCTATCGAGTTTCGCAACGTCACCTACAGCGCGCCGCAGATGGCAGCGCCGATTCTCGCCGGGCTGAATCTGGAAATCAGGCGCGGCGAAACGCTCGTGCTGCTCGGCGAGTCGGGCTGCGGAAAGACGACGACGCTTCGGCTCATCAACCGTCTGCTTTTGCCAACCGAGGGCGAAGTGCTCGTCGAAGGAAAACGAACGAGCGAGTGGGACGCTATCGAGCTTCGCCGTTCGACCGGCTACGTCATTCAGGACGCGGGGCTCTTTCCGCATTTCACAGTCGAGCGCAACGTCGGGCTCGTGCCCGCGCTCGAAGGCTGGAGTGAAGCGCGCACGCGCGAGCGCGCAGGAGAGATGCTCAAGCTTGTCGGCCTCAGTCCGGAGAAGTTCGCCGGTCGTTACCCGCGCGAGCTTTCGGGCGGGCAACGCCAGAGAGTCGGCGTGGCGCGTGCGCTCGCCGCCGACCCGCCGCTCCTTCTGCTCGACGAGCCCTTCGGCGCGCTCGACCCTCTGACGCGCACCGCCCTCCAGCGAGAGTTCTCGGCGCTTCAACGACGCCTCGGCAAAACGGCCGTCTTCGTCACGCACGACGTGCGCGAGGCGCTCCTCGTCGGCTCGCGCATCGGACTGATGCATGCCGGTCGTCTCGTCCTGCTGGAGACGCCCGAAGGCTTCCTCCGCTCCGAAGAAGAGCACGCGCGCGCCTACAAAGAGACCCTCCGGCTCGACGACCGGACGCTCGACGCGCTCAAGAGCATTTGAACAGGAGCGACCTTGTCTCGCCAGAGACAAGCTGAAAATAGCCCAGCGATTCATCGCTGATTGAACCGTGCATCTACGTTCCGAGTCCCGTAGGGACGGTTGAAGGTTCAGCCGTCCCTACGGGACTACAAAATGTTGTTGCTTGGAGTCCCAGCGATAAATCGCTGGGCTATTATCAAAAGTCCCTTACGGGACTTTCCAGACAGCTTCTAAGACCAAGAGCAAACTGATTCGATGAACGCGGCTCTCCAATTTTTAACCAACAACTGGCGCGAGATTCTTTCGCTCACGATGGAACACCTGCTGCTCGTCGCCGTCTCGACCGGCGTGGCGGTGTTGATTGGCATTCCGGTCGGCGTGTTTCTCACGCGGCGCACGGGCTTAAAGTCGCCTGTGCTGGCGCTGGCGGGCGTGCTGCAAACAGTTCCGAGTCTGGCGCTGTTCGGGTTTCTCATCCCGCTTCCCTTCGTCGGGGGCATCGGCGCGCGCACGGCCATCGTCGCCCTCGTCCTCTACGCGCTGCTGCCTGTGATTCGCAACACGGTGACGGGGATTGAAGGCGTCGAGAGAAGCGTGCGAGAAGCGGCGACGGCGATGGGGATGACGGACGGGCAGATTCTACGTCAGGTGGAGCTGCCTCTGGCGTCGAGCGTGATACTGGCGGGCGTGAGGGTTGCGACCGTTATCTCGGTCGGAGTGGCGACGATTGCGGCGGCCATCGGCGCGGGCGGCCTCGGCACGTACATCTTTCGCGGCCTACGCATGAACAACAACGCGCTCATTCTCGCGGGCGCAGTTCCGGCCGCCCTGATGGCGCTCGCCGCCGACTGGCTCATCGGCCTACTCGAACAGCGCCTCGACGTGAGCAAGCGACGCACAGGCGAGCGTCAGGCGCGGCAGGCGAAGCTCAGACGGGCCGCTCTGGCCGCCCTCGCGCTCGCGCTCATCGCGGGCGGCGCTTACGCGCTATGGCGCGGCGGCGGGCGACGCGCTGACGTAACCGTCGGCTCGAAGGATTTCACGGAACAGGTCATTTTGGGCGAGCTTCTGGCGCAGGTGTTCGAGTCGAAGGGCTTGCGCGTGGAGCGGCGCTTCGAGCTTGGCGGCAACCTCTGTCACGAAGCGCTCGTCGCGGGCGAGATAGACGCTTACCCGGAATACAGCGGCACTTCGCTGACGGCCATCCTCAAGCGCCCGACCAGCTCGGACGCACGCGCCGTCTACGAGCAAATCAAGCGCGACTACGGCGAGCGCTTCGAGGTCGAGGTAAGCGAGCCGCTCGGCTTCAACAACACCTTCGCCATCCTCGTGCGCGGCGACGACGCGCGCCGTCTATCTCTGCGGACAATCTCCGACGCCGCGCCCTTTGCGCCGAAGTGGCGCGCGGGCTTCGGACAGGATTTCATGTCGCGCCCCGACGGCTACGCGGGCTTCACGCGTGCCTACGATTTGAAGTTCGGCGCGCAGCCGCGCGAGATGGATTTGTCTCTCACCTATCGCGCGCTCGCTTCCGGCGAAGTGGACATCATCGCCGGCAACTCGACCGACGGCCTCATCTCCATCCTCGACCTCACAGAGCTTGAAGACGACCGTCACTACTTCCCGCCCTACGAAGCCGTCGTCCTCTTCCGCCGCGACTCGCTCGCGCGCCTGCCTCCGGAAGCGCGACAGGCTCTCTCGAAGCTCTCCGGCGCTCTCTCGACCGAAGAGATGCGGCGTCTGAACTACGAAGTTGACGGGCGCAAGCGCGCTCCGAGCGAAGTCGTCCGCGAGTGGCGACGCTCGAAAGGTCTCTGAGCGTTTCGACGCATCGCCATCGGCGTTTCAATCAACTCAAAAGTGAAAGAGCACATCGCCGAACGGTCGGCGATGTGCTCTCGCATTTGGAAAACTTAAGGGCTCGGGCGGGCTCGTCTCTACTTCTTGCGAACCATCGTGATGCGAAGCGGCTCGTCGAGCGAGCCGGAGTTGACGACGACGCGCTGCGTCTCGTAGCCCGGCGCTTTCAATTTCAGCGTGAGACGACCCATGTGAAGCGGCGGCAGCACGGCGACGCCGCGCTCGTCCGTCCAGTTCCAGGACTCGCAGAGGAAGCCGTCGGTGCGCCGCGATTCGAGGTCGGCGCGCACTCCTCTGATGGGGTTGCCCTGCTCGTCCACGACGCGCAAGTCGAGGCGACCGATGCCGTTCGGCTCTCTGGGCGCGCGTCCCTTGCTGGGAATGTCGTTTGTCGTCGAGGAAGAATTGTCCTGCGCCGAAACGGCGGCTGTGAACATCGTGCAGATGATGATGGCGACGAGGAACAGTTTACGCATTTACTGAAAATCTCCTGTGCTGCTTCGCAAATTTTTACGGGTCAGTGAGGCGCTCTCTTGAGACGTGGCCGGGGCTTCGGCGGTTGCTTATCTTCCAGCCGCCCACGACGTAAGTTGTCAAACGCTCGGTTTTGATTGAGGGAGACGCGCCATTCGGAAGGGCGCTGAATCGATTATATTGGCCGGAGACGAAATTGGAAAGAGCTATTTTCCGTCGCGCCAAAGGCTCTCTCTCAGTCGCTCATGTTTTCGGCTTCCAAACCGCCGTCGGCCTCGGCTAAACTTCGCTCGGCGCGCGTAAGACTCCCTGCACGACGCGTTTCGCGTTTCTCGAAGGAGACGAAAGAAAATGACGCTCATCGACTGGCTTATTCTGCTTCTCATCGCCGGTGTCTGCGGCTCGCTCGGACAGGCCATCGGCGGCTACACGCGCGGCGGCTGCCTCGTCTCCATCGCGCTCGGCTTCATCGGCGCTCTGCTCGGCCTCTGGCTCGCGCGCTCGCTCGGCCTGCCCGAGCTTTTCGCCCCGCGAATCGGCACCACCTCCTTCCCCATCATCTGGTCAATCATCGGCGCGGCGCTCTTCGTCGCCGTCATCAACCTGATATCGAAACGATGAAGCAGTTTTCAGTTTTCGGTTTTCAGTTTTCAGAAAAGATGTCTTCTGCTGGAAACTGAAAACCGAAAACTGAAAACTGCTTTTCCTTCATCCTTCATCCTTTGATTCGTCGCTTCTCATCGGTTAAACTCGCGGCTGTACATCTCCCGTTCAGTGAAAAGTTTTTAAGAGGAAGCGCCGGGGGTCTTTCGAGACGTTCGAGACCCGACGGGCGTCGGCTCAGGGGTCTCTCTTTTCCGCTCTCATATTTGCTTTATGATTGCCGTTCCTCCAACTCTCAAGACACACCCTCAGCAGCGTGAGGCAAACACGCCCGACCTCAGACATTTTCGCGAGCAGTATCCGCTGACGGTGGCGAGCCTCGGCTCGCTCGCTAACCGCGAGGCATGGCTGCGCCGCATCTGGGAGCAGGACGTGCGCTGGCAGCAGTCGATGGAGAAGTACGGCGGGCAGACCCTCGTCGAAGAGGTCATCGTGCGCGGCGCGCCGCCCTCGCATCTACAGGTCGAAGCCAGCTTCGAGGTTATCTACGCGGGCGGCGTCCTCGGCCTGCTGCACGCGGGCGTGCTCGGATGTCGCTACGGGCGGCGCGTGATGGTCTTCGACGCGCACAGGGTCGGCAGCGCCGAGCGCGACTGGAATATCTCGGACGAAGAACTCGGCGAGCTTGAAGAGGCAGGGCTTTTCAGACGCGAAGAGATAGAAGCGGCGGTCGTCAATCGCTACCGCGCGGGCTTCGTCAAATTTCACGACGCAACCTCGCGCGTTAAGGCCGAGCGGCTGTGGGTGAACGGCGTGCTCGACGTGGCGCTGGATGCCGACAAGCTTCTGGCTTTGGCCGCCGAGAAGCTGCGCAAGCAGCCGGGATGCGCTCTCTTCGACGGCCTGCGCTTCGTGCGCGCCTACGTCGAGCCCGAGCGCGTGACGGTCGAAGCGGAAGACGGGCGCGGGGTGCGTCGCCTCTTCGCGGCGCGTCTCTTCGTCGATGCGACCGCGAAGAACTCGCCCGTCTCCAGACAGCTCAACGACGGGCGCGACGTGACGCACGTCTGCCCGACGGTCGGGACGCTGGCGCGCGGTTTCTCGCGCGGCGCGGACGAGCCGGACAAGGTTGATTTCAGCGTCGGCGAGATTCTCGTCAGCACAGAGGATGCGAGCGAGCACCGGCAGCTCATCTGGGAAGGCTTCGCCGGAAATCCGCAGCGCGACGAATACACGACCTATCTCTTCTTCTACGACGCGGTGGACTCGCCCGCCGACAAATCGCTTCTCTCTCTCTTCGAGCGTTACTTCTCGACGCTCTCGGGCTACAAGCGCAGGGGCGCGCAGTGGCGCGTGCAGAAGCCCGTCTTCGGCTACGTGCCGAGTTTTCAGCCGCGCGGCTGGAATCAGCGCAAGCGCAGCGCGGACGAACGCCTGATGCTTCTGGGCGACGCCGCAGGGCTCTCTTCGCCGCTCACCTTCGGCAGCTTCGGCTCTCACCTCAGAAGTCTCAAGCGACTCACACACCTGACGACGCTCGCCCTCGAAGCAGATTTGCTCGACGCCTCTTCGCTCGCAGAGATTAACTGCCACGCGCCGCGCATGGCGCAGACGGCGAGCCTCGCGGAGTTTTTGCGCCCGTCGCCGAAGGGCGCGCCTTCTGCCGTCAACGAAACTTTGAACGCCGTGATGGCCGCCCTGCACAATCTGGACGACCGCGTGCGGCGCGAGCTTTTTCAAGACCGCCTCACCTTCTCCGGCCTCAAGAGCCTGCTCGGCTACACGGTTCGACTCTACCCGGCCGCCCTCCAGCGCGTGCGCGAGCATCTCGGAGCGCGCGGCACGTTCTGGTGGCTCGCCGGAGTGGCCGAAGCCGTCCTGAGCGAGCGACGAGAACGTGCCGCGCCCTCCTTCCATTCCTCCGCGAAGGAAGAGACGCCCTCCGAGCGATTCGCCCGACACGTCGCCCTCTACAAAAAAGAGTGCGGCGCGGGCGAGCCCGAATAGAGCGAACTGCAAATCACTTCAACTGCAAGCGCCGACCTACTTCTCGGCATCGACGGGATTGTTCTGCTCACACTCATCACTTAGTGTGAATCGTGATGGTGCATTTTCCGTTCGCGGGGGCTTGGATGGTCTGCGTCTGGCCTGTGTTGTCGTCTCGGATGTCGATTCTCTCGACGGTGAGGTTCGTGTTGCGAAACTTTCCTGTACCGCTAGTTTCGGGGAGGTATTCGGTCGCGTTGAACTCTATCTTCACCGAGCCGCCGGTGATGATGACAGGTTGGTCAGGCATGGTGGTTTCTCCTTTGAGGGTTGTGAGGTTGAGGGTTGCAGACTCTCGGGCGCGCTTGTTTCGTCAGGTGGAGCCGGAAACTGCCGTAGGTTCGAGAGCCCGTCGAGAGCAGCCGTCGAGGGCGGGCTGTCTCTCAAGTGGTTTGAGAGCGGCGGCGATTGGCCGGGTCTTCTGCCGCCGGTTTGGAGGTTTGAAGATTGACGTGGACGGCCTGAGGCTGTTTTGACGGGCGACGCTGGTTGCGAGGACGTTTGAGGCCGCGTCGAAGATGTGTCTTGCCGTTCGGGTCGCCACGCGAAATTTTCGGAGCGAGCGCGAACCGGGGAGAGAGGCTGCCCGCACGCGCCCCGTCTATTCCGAAGTAAAGCTTTCTAACTCCAGAAGGCTGCTGCCTCAAGAGTCGTTCCTATGGAACATCGTAGTGAATCGTGATGACGCTGTTCTTGTGTGCCGGGTATGGTTGTCCGTCGATGGTAACTCCGGTGATGGTTCCTTCATCCGGGTGCTCGTAGTGGTTGCCGCCTTTGCCGTTGTCTCCTTTGTCTTTGAGCTTGCCTTTACGGTTCTCTATCTTCAGAGAGCCGCCCGTGATAATCACTGGTTGGTCTGGCATGTGGATTCTCCTTTGCTCTGGTACGGGGCCGAGAGTGGTTTTTCAACAGCTCATAGTTCCTGAAGCTGCTGGTGTGAGAGTTGAACGTCGGGTCGGGCGAGGTAGCTTTGATAGTTTTCGCTTCCCCATCTCTGTTCAAGGGCAGAGAGAAGCGAAAGGGCGCGAGCTGAGTAATCGCTGGCGCGCGTCTGCTGATTGAGGCGGCGGCTGGCGCGCGAGGCCAGGAGCAGAGCATGCCAGGCGGAAGCGTACTGTTCGCTGCGCCTGAAAAACTCTTCGGCTTCGAGCGCGCGTGCGAGAGCGCCCTCGTAGTCGTCGCTCTCAAGCAGGACTTCGGAGAGCGTGAGTAAGGCTTGAGAGCGAAGGCCGGGGTCGGCAGCCTGCGTGGCGGCGCTCAAGGCTTCTTCGCACGCCTGCCTCGCCTGCGGCTTCTGACCTGTGGCGACGAGGGCGAGGGCGCGGACGCGACTGGCGTCGATGATAGCTTCGGGGGCTCGCGCTCCGGCGAATTCGTGGGCTTGACCGGCCAGCGAGAGCGCCTGCGGAAACTGTCTCTGAGCGAGCGCCATTTCGGCCTTCACCTGATAGATACCGGCCAGCACGGGCTTGTAACCGCCCGACTCTGCGATGCCGGAGGCTTCGGCCAGCAGGTCGGCGGCCTCTTTGAACCGACCGAGCCTTGAGAGCGCCGTGCTGCGGTAGAGTAGACCGTAGGCGATGTCCCTCGGATTTTTCTGCAACTTGGAGATAGCGTAGCCCTCTTGAAAATGTGTGAGCGCCTCGGGATAGCGTTCCTGAAGCACGAAGACGCGCCCGAGGTCGTTGTGCGTCATGCCCACCCAGATGGGATAGTCCATCTGGCGTGCGTCTTTCAGCTCCTGCTCGAAGATTTTGAGCGCGGCCTGATAGTCGCCCTTCTGTCGATGCGCGCGTCCGAGCAGGGTGCGCGCCTGCAAAGTCTCACGGGTGAAGCCGCCCTTCTCGTAGTATTTGAGACCGCGCTCAAGAATTTCCATTCCCTCGTCGGTCTTCGACAGATGGATAAGGAGGCTGGCGAGCGCAAAGAGCGCACGCGCCTCGCCGCGCCGCACCTTGTTCTTCTCGGCCACATCGCGCGCCTCGACGAAATACTTTTCCGCCTCGGCGAACTCGCCGCGAGTGAAGAAGATGCTGCCTAAATCGACGAGGCCGCGCGCGTGCAGGTTGTACATCCCGTTTGACTGAGCCAGACCGATGGCTTCGCGCGCGTGAGTCTCTGCCTCCTCGTACTTCTGGTTGTCGGCGAGGGCAAGGTTACTCAGGGCGAGCAGGGCTTGAATGCGCTGATACTCATTGCCGCTCGTGCGCGCCATGTCGAGCGCCTGCCGCAAATCATTGCGCGCTTTGTCCGGGTGCTTGCCCGTGTCTTTGTAGAGCGAGCCGCGACGCAGGAGCACTTCTGCACGCCCCTCTGTGTTGCCGAGCGCCTGATAGAGCTGGTCGGCACGCTCGAAGCTGGAGAGCGCGCCGTCGAGGTCTGCCTTTCGACCGTAGAGGATGCCGAGGCGGAGAAAGGCCGTCGCGTACTGCGGGTCGCGCTGGATGGCCTTGAGATAATTCTCAATCGCTTTCTGCGTCTCTTCGGTCTTCTCGTAGGCGCGACCCAAATCGACGTAGACCTGCGGCTCGTTCGGCTTGAGCTTGGCAATCTGCTCGTAGAAGGAGAGCGCGCGGGGGAAATCCTGAACGGCGGTGGAGTGGATGGCTTCGAGATAGAGACGGTCGAGTTCGGGAAGCACCGAGCGGTCGGGCACGAGCGAGGCGACTTTGACCAGCTCGCCGTTGGCCTTATCGACGTAATCAAGCTCCATCCATGCTTCGGCCAGCGCGGCGGCGGCGAGCGCAAACTGCGGGTCAGCCTTGACGGCCTCCTGAAGCGCACGGCGCGCCTGGTCGTATGCGCCGTCGCGCATAAAGTTCGTGCCCTTCACATACCATTTGACGGCGACGGGATCGGGCTCTGGCGGCGTGGGTTTGAAGAGCGACATCACGCCCCAGCCGCCGAGGAGGACGGCGACGAGCGCGCCGATGAAAGCGATGGGCGAGATGCGCGGGCGGCGCAGGCTGTCAGAGATGGTGAGCAGCATGCTCGAGCGCCCGTTGGCTTCGTGCGCGGAGGTGAGACGGCGAATGCGCGAAGTGTCTACCCCGGAGAATCCCGCGAGCACGAGCCGGAGGTCGTCGCAAAACTCGTCCGCCGATTGATAACGATTCTCCGGCTTCTTGGCGAGCGCCTTCAGGGTAATGCGGTCAAGCTCGGCAGGGATGCGCGGGTTGAACTGCGAGGGCGGAGGCGGGTCAACGTGCAAGACCTGTCCGCCTATCTCGATGATGTTAGCGCCCGAGAAGGCCGGGCGTCCGGCGATGCATTCGTAGAGCAGCGCGCCGAGGGTGAAGAGGTCGCTTCGTCTATCGACGGGCGCGCCGCGCGCCTGCTCGGGCGAAAGATAAAGCGGCGTGCCGATGACGACATCGCTGCGGGTTCTGGTGGAGATTAAAGTCTGCGCTTCGGGGCTGGTCGCGTCGCCGTTCTGTTCGTGAAGCTGCTTGGCGAGACCGAAGTCTAAGACTTTGACTTCGCCGCGCTCGTTGATGATGACGTTCGACGGCTTGATGTCGCGGTGGATGATGCCGTGACGGTGCGCTTCGTTCAGAGCTTCGGCCACGTCGGCGACAATCTCGACCGCCCGCGCAATCGTCAGCTCGCTCGCGTGCAAAAGCTCGCTCAGATTCCGCCCGTTCACCAGCTCCATGACGATGAAGGGCTGCCCCTCGGGCGTCTCGCCGTAGTCGTAAACGGCGGCGATGTTCTTGTGGCTCAGAGCCGAGATGGCGCGAGCTTCACGCAGAAAGCGCGAGCGATACTGGTTTTCGCCGTCTGAGGCCATCGGCAGCTTGACGGCCACGCGCCTGCCCAGGTGCATGTCTTCTGCCACGTAGACGACGCCCATGCCGCCCTCGCCAAGCTGGCTCAGAATTCGATAATGAGAGATAGTGCGCCCGATCATGGCCCTTGAGTGCCGTCGAAGATAAAACGAAGGCTTGATGAGGAACCGGCTCGTAAAGTGAATGAGTCTGCAATCGCCACCGGCTACGAAACCTTCAAGCGGAAACTAGAACTTCTACCTGAGCTTCATTCTCCACCAAAGCCGCCCTCTTTTCAAGACTCGAAATCAAACTCGCCGCCCTCAATTTTCAGAGACGACCTGTTTCGGAGACGGGCGGAAAATAATCTGCTTGATTTTAGGCGCAGAGTGGCGGCATACTCTGGCGCATTCGGTTCCTGCTCTCGCGCGCGTCATGGATTGAAGCGCGCCTGCCCGTGACAGTCAGAGGCGACCAGGTGTTCGGCTGAGGAGAGAG
This sequence comes from Pyrinomonadaceae bacterium, assembly GCA_036399175.1. GTDB lineage: Bacteria > Acidobacteriota > Blastocatellia > Pyrinomonadales > Pyrinomonadaceae > DASWNP01. The sequence continues at coordinate 117,699 of DASWNP010000037.1, forward strand.
TGAGGTTGGTTGACAACAGTTAGAAGCCGCTCTGGTCTGTGTTAGAGCATCGGGCGGGGTCGCCACCAAGTCGTCGAAGCGAGAGAGAGGGGACTCACCTCCTCGAAGCCTCCGCGAATAGAAGCCGCCCGCGCTTCCTTTGACTTAAAAGGATAAAACATGGCTACGAAACTTTACGTGGGAAACCTCAGCTTCCGAACCACGAGCGACGAGTTGCGCGACCTGTTCTCGCAGGCCGGAGAGGTCGAATCGGCTTCGGTCATCGAAGACCGCGAGACCGGGCGCTCGCGCGGGTTCGGCTTCGTCGAGATGGTGACGCCCGAAGGCGCGGCGGCGGCCATCGAGCAGTTCAACGGCATGGACTTCGGCGGCCGTAACCTGACGGTCAACGAAGCGAGGCCGAAGACCGACCGGGGCGGTGGTGGTGGTGGCGGCGGCGGACGCGGCGGCTATGGCGGTGGCGGCGGCGGCGGTGGTCGCGGTGGCTATGGCGGCGGCGGTGGTGGTGGTGGCGGACGCGGCGGCGGCGGCGGTTTTAATCGCGGCGGCGGCGGTGGCGGCGGACGCGACTTCGAGCGCGAACCGCGCTGGTAATTTAATCAAATGATGAATGCGGAATGCGGAATGATGAATTTAAAGCTATTGTCTTTCATTCATCATTCACACTGCCGCATTCATCATTTTCTCGCGGTGGGCGTGATTTTCAGTCGCAGACGCTCGTCGCCCCGGATGACTTCGATTTCGTATTCCTGCCTGGCCTGCATCTCTGAGAGCGCGTAGGTGTAGTCGTAGACGTTGCGCACGTCGCGCCCGGCCATCCTGACGATGCGGTCGCCCGCCTTGAGTCCGGCCTTCGACGCCGGCGAATCTTCACGCACGCCGTCCAGTTTCATCCCGTCGGTCGTCTCCGCGTAGCTCGGCACGGTGCCGAGATAGACGCGGAAGCCCGTGCGCGCCTGCGCCTCGTTTCTACGGGCGACGTTGAAGGTCGGACGCTGCTGGCTTCTATCGAGGGAGCGGACGATTTCGCGTATGAAGGCGACGATGCGGGCGTGGCCTTCATAGTTGAGGCGGTCGGCGGTGTCGGAGGGCTTGTGATAGTCCTCGTGTGTGCCGGTGAAGAAAAAGAGGACGGGGATTTTCTGCGCGTAGAAGGAGGAATGGTCGCTCGGCCCGAAGCCGTCTTCGTTGAGAGCGAGCGTGAAACGCTGTCGGGCGGTGGCCGTCGCCACGACCTGCCCGTTCGCGCCGTAGACCACCGGCATACTTCGCCTCTGATTGTCGCCGTCGGTCTGCCTGCCCTCTGTGCCGTCGGTTATCTTGAGGTCGAGTTTTTCGTTCGCCTGCGTAATCCAGTCTCTCCACTCCGACGCCGTGCCGACGCCGCCGATGATGAGTCGTTCATCTCTGAGACGACCAATCATGTCCATGTTCAGCATGGCGACTGTGCGCTCAATCGGCACGAACGGGTGCCGGACGTAGAAGCTTGAGCCGAGCAAGCCTTCCTCTTCGGCGCCGAAGGCGACGAAGACGACGGTGCGCCGAAGCCGCGCGCGCTCAAGCGAGAAGAGACGCGCCAGCTCGACGAGCGCCGCAGCGCCGGAGGCGTTGTCGTCAGCGCCGTGATGGATGTCGCCGTCGCGCCCGGCGAGGCTGTCGTCGCCGCCGCGACCGAGATGGTCGTAGTGCGCGCCAATCAGAATCGCTTCGTCTTTCAGTTTCGGGTCGGAGCCTTCGAGCACGCCGACGACGTTGTAGGCCGGTGCGTTCTGCCTGACGATGTCGGTCGTGAGTATGAGCGTCGAGCCTTCGGGCGGAGCGAAGCCGACAGCCTTCGTCGTCGTCGCTGTCGTCGCTGACGTGGCAGAGGTAGCATCGGCTCGCCTTTCGGTAGCCGAGCCGCCGCCGAGACTCCGCTCAAGCTCGGATAGCCCGACGACGCTCAGGCCGAGCATCTGCGCGGCGGCCTGGCGCGAGACGGCGACGACGGGCAGCCCCGCGTCGCCGCCCGCGTTGTCGTAAGCAAGGCGCGAGAGCTTGTCGTCTCTGAAATTCTCTTCGCGCGCAATCAGGACGAGAGCACGCGCGCCGTGATCGCGCGCCGCCGCTGCTTTGAAGCGCGTCTGCCCGACGCGAAGGAAGCGTCCGTGCGGATTGTCGCCGTCGGGCGTGCCCGTGAAAGCGACGGCGATGCGCCCCTGCGCGTTCGTCTCTTTGTAGTCGTCGTGGCTCAGCTCGCTCGACGTGATGCCGTAGCCGACGAACGCGATGGGCGCATTCTCGACGCGAGCGTTGGCGCTGAAGCCGAGCGGCATCCAGTCTTCGCCGAGCCGGAGGTCGAGCGTCGAGGGTCGAGCATCGGTCGTCGCCGTCGCGCCTGCTGCTCTTGCGGCGCGAGTTGAAAGCAGCATCGAGTTGGCTTTGCCCGCCGCGACTCCGGCGACGTAGGGAAACGCTTGCACGTAGCCGCGCAGACGCTCGCTTGCCCCCGATTGAGGATGGCGAACGTTGGCTTCGTCGCCGCCGGGAAGCAGTCCCAGTCGCGCAAACTCGACGGCGATGTAGAAGGCGGCATCCATCGCGCCTTGAGTGCCGGTTCGGCGTCCCTCGAATTTGTTAGAGGCAAGACGGGTGACGTGCTCGCGCAGTCGAGCCGCGTCGGGCGCGTCGCCCTGCGCCGCGATTTTCTGCTGCGCCGTCGCGCTCGATGCAAAGAGCGCCGCCGTCAGTAACAGTCCGAGAAATTTAGTTCGCATGATTTTCAAAGCTGGAAAGCAGAACAACCATAGAATAGAAGAATAGAACGACCGCAGACGAAGACTCTTGCCGCCCCGCTCGTCCGGCTGCCGCGTGTTTATTCGACCCAGTCGGCGATGAAGATGTTGGTTTCGCCGCGTACCTTCGCGTTGCGATTCGAGGCGAAGACGAGCCGCTTGCCGTCGGGCGAGAACATCGGGAAGCCGTCGAAGGTTTCGTTGAAGGTGATGCGTTCGAGCCCCGTGCCGTCGGAGTTTATCAGATAGAGATCGAAGTTTCGCCCCTTCGGGTCGTCGAGGTTGGAGGAGAAGATGATGCGGCGTCCGTCAGGCGCGAAGTAGGGGGCGAAGCTGGCCGCCCCGAGTCGCGTCACCTGCCGCTTGTTCGTGCCGTCGGCGTTCATCACCCAGATTTCAAACACGTTCGGCTCGATGAGATTCTCCGCGAGCTTCTGCCGGTAGCGCGCAACCTCTTCGGGCGTCTTCGGGTGATAAGCGCGATAGACGATTTGATGATTGTCGGGCGAGAAGAACGCGCCGCCGTCGTAGCCAAGCTCGGTCGTCAGGCGGCGGACGCCCCGACCCGAAGCGTCCATCGTGTAGATGTCGAGGTCGCCGTCGCGCATGCTTGTAAAGACGATGCGGCGTCCGTCGGGCGAGACGGTGGCTTCGGCGTCGTAGCCGGGCGTCGAAGTCAGTCGTCGCAAATCCGAGCCGTCGGGACGCGCCGTGAAGATGTCGAACGAAGGATAGATAGGCCACACGTAGCCACGCGAATAGTCGGGACGCGGCGGACACTCTTTGGCGGCGAGATGCGTCGAAGCGTAGAGGATGCGCCCGCCCTTCGGAAAGAAGTAGGAACAGGTGGTGCGCCCCGCGCCGGTCGAGACCATGCGAACGCCCGCGCCCTCAACCTCCATCGTGTAAATCTGGTCGCACTCCTGCCCGTCGCGCTTCGATTGAAAGATAAGCTGCCGCCCGTCGCCGCTGAAATACGCCTCCGCGTTCTCGCCCCCGAACGACAACTGCCGCACGCGCCGTAGATGCTTCTCCGCGCTCAGCTCGACACTCGATGCCGCCGCTGCGCCGCTCGCCCGCGTACTATCCCTTCCAGACGAACTACTGCCGCCGCCCGTCTGACCCACCACCAACGACGCTGCTGCCGCCGCCGACAAAGCGCACAGCACCACGACAAAGAGAAAACGCCGGTTTCGGAAACACATATGCAAAAGACGTAAATCGTGAATCGTAAATCGTAAATAGATAAGAACCGGCTTTAACTATTCACGATTTACGATTCACGATTTACGAAGCAGTTACCCGTTTTTCTTCTCGAACTCATTCATAAAAGCGACGAGCGCCTGGACGCCTTCGCGCGGGAAGGCGTTGTAGATGGAGGCGCGGATGCCGCCGACGGAGCGATGACCTTTGAGGCCGTCGAGCCCCTCGGCGGTTGCTTCCTGAGTGAAACGCTTCTCCAGCTCTTCGGAGGGCAGGCGGAAAGTGACGTTCATCAGCGAGCGCGCTTCGGGTGCGGCGTGGCCGCGATAGAAGTCTGTAGCGTCGATGGCCTGGTAGAGCATCCCGGCTTTGGCGCGGTTCTGGGCATACATGCCTTCGAGGCCGCCGCGCTCTTTGAGCCACTGGCAGACGAGGTTGAAGATGTAGACGCCCCAGGTGTTCGGCGTGTTGTAGAGCGACTTGTTCTGCGTGTGGGTGCGGAAGTCGAGCATGGTGTGAAGGCCGTCGGGGATGCGCGCGAGCAAATCGTCGCGGATGATGACGACCGTGAGCCCCGAAGGCCCCATGTTCTTCTGCGCACCGGCGTAGATGAGCGCGTATTTTTCCAGAGGGAGGGGGCGCGAAAGGATGTCGGACGAAGCATCGCAGACGAGCGGCACGTCGCCCGTCTCCGGCTCTTTGAACCACTCGACGCCCTCAATCGTCTCGTTCGAGGTGAAGTGGACGTAGGCGGCTTGCGGGTCGAGCTTCAACTCTCCGTCGTCGGGCACGCGCGAATAGCGGCTGTCCTCCATGTTGGCCGCGACGTTCGTGCGTCCCTCGCGCTTAGCCTCCTTGAGAGCCTTCTTGCCCCAGCTTCCCGTGATGATGTAATCGGCGCTCGCCTCCTTTGGCAGAAGGTTCATCGGTATCATCGAGAACTGCAAGCTCGCGCCGCCCTGCAAAAAGAGGACGTGATAATTCTCAGGAATGCCCAACAACTCGCGCAAAGAGCGCTCTGCGCTGCCGATGATGTCGTCGAAGGTTTTCGAGCGGTGGCTAATCTCCATGACAGACATGCCGACGCCGGGCAGACTCAAAAGCTCGCGCTGAGCCTGTTCCAGCACGGGCACGGGAAGCACCGCCGGGCCCGCGCTGAAGTTGAAAATTCTTTCGCTCATTGTTCTCTCCAGATGAATAGTAAATCGTCAATGGTGAATAGATAAAATCCGTCTGCTGACGATTTACGATTCACGATTTAGGTGTTTTTGATGTCGATTGCGCACGATGCGCCCGGCGATGCGTGCGACGAGCGAGCGGGGCGCGAAGCGTTCGGCCTCGACCATCCAGAAGTTGCCCCAGCCGGAGATGACGTGGCTGCGATTTCGTTCGACAGCTTTGAGAGCCGTCTCAACCACCTGTCGGGGCGTCTGCATGATGCTCTGCGGCGGGCGCTCGCCCTGAGCCACCTCGAAAAAGTTGGTGTCGGTTGAGCCCGGACAGAGCGCCAGCACGCGTATGCCGTACGGGCGATTCTCTTCGCTGAGCGCTTCGGAGAAAGAGAGCACGAAAGCTTTGGTCGCCGCATAGGTCGCCATGTAGGGCACGCCCTGAAAGGCGGCGGTGGAAGCGACGTTGATAATCGTTCCCCTCCGACGTTCGCGCATCGGCCTGATGTAGAGATGCGTCAGCGCGACCAGAGCCTTGACGTTCAAATCTATCATCTCCATATCGCGCGCAGGCGCAAAGTCTGTGAACTCGCCCATCGACCCGAAGCCTGCGTTGTTGATGAGCGTTTCGACTTCCAGCCCGCGCCTCGATGTTTCATCGAAAAGATGCTGCGGCGCATCCGCCTCCGTCAAATCCAGAGCGACGTACTGCGCCTCAATCTTATGCTCGCGCTTCAACTCCCCGCACAGCGCCGCGAGCTTATCTTCCGAGCGCGCCACCAGCAGCAGGTTCTCCCCGCGCGCCGCCAGCCTTCGCGCGAACTCCTCGCCGATGCCGCTCGATGCTCCCGTGATGAGCGTAGTTTTCATAAAGCAGTAGCCAGTAGCCAGCAGTCAGTACAAAACCTCTTGAAGTATTCAGCAGCCAGAGTAACATTCGAGTAGCACCAGCATTCAAAAACTACTGGCTACCGGCTACTGGCTACTGGCTACTGATTTTCAGTAGCGCCAGCTCGATGATGTCGGCGTTCTCGGAGCGGAGGCGTTCCAGGGTTTCGTTGTCGGGGGCGGCTTCGAGGTTGATGCGGGCGACGGCTGCCTCGGAGCCTTCAAAGATGATGTTCTCCATCTCCTGCACGTTGATTTGCGCGGCGCGGATTGCGCCGAGGACGTGCGCGAGGACGCCGGGGCGGTCGCGGTGGCGGACGACGAGCATGTGCGTGGCGGGCGTGCGCCGCGCGAGGTTGACGACGTTGGGCACGTCGCCCGTCTCTTTGAAGGTGCGGATGATGCGGACGGTCTCGGCGGCGATGGCTTCCTGCGCCTGGTCTGTCGAAGCGCCGATGTGATGCGTGCCGTAGAGGTTCGGCTCGCGCGCTATCTCGTCGGCGAACTCGCCTGTCGCGCTCGTCGGTTCGGCGGCGTACACGTCGAGCCCCGCGCGCACGCCGCGCTCGCGCATCGCACGCAGAAGCGCCTGATGGTCAACAATCTCGCCGCGCGCCGTGTTGATGAAATACGCGCCCTCTCGCATCGAATGGAAGAAGCTGTCGCCGATGAGGCCGCGCGTTTCGGGCTTGAGGGCGAGATGAACGCTGACGATGTCTGAATCACGCGCCACGTCTTCGGGGCTCTCGCAGTGCTCGACGCCGAGCGCGGCGGCACGCTCCGGCGTCAGGCTTCGACTCCACGCGACGACCGGCATGCCGAAGGCGCGTGCCCGCGTAATCATCTCCTGCCCTATCTGCCCCGTGCCGACGAGGCCGAGCGTGCGCCCGTAGAGGCCGCGCGCCTTCGAGAACTCTTTCTTGTTCCACTGGCCTTGACGAAGGGTGACGACGTTGTCGGCGATGCGACGGTCGAGGGCGAGGATGAGGGCGAAGGCCAGCTCGGCGACGGCGATGGAGTTTTTGCCCGGACAGTTTGAGACGTAGATGCCCCGACGCGAAGCCGCCGCCACGTCAATCGTGTTGTAGCCCGCACCGGCGCGCACGACGAGCTTGAGCGCGCCCGCGTCGAGCATCGGCTCCGTCACCTTCGTCGAGCGCACGACGAGCACGTCCGGCCTCGTCGATTGGATGGCCTCGACCAGCGTCTCGTCCTTCACATCGGGTTGATAAAAGTAGTCGCACCCGATGGCCTCAAGGCCGTCGCGCCCCGACTGTTCAAATTTATCGGCAATCAGCACTCGCATAAGCAGCACTCAGCTTTCAGCTATCAGCATTCAGCTTTGAAGACCATTCAACGGATTGGCTGACGGCTGAATGCTGACGGCTCTAAATCGTGTGAATGACAACGGCGTCTCTCAGCTTGGGCTCGAACCATGTGGACTTGGGCGGCATGATGCCGCCCGCGTCGGAGACGCGCAGGAGGTCTTCGATTGAAGTGGCGTAGAGCGCGAAGGCGACGGCGGCGCGGCCTTCGCCCACGAGGCGCTCCAATTCCTGTGTGCCGCGTATGCCGCCGACGAAGTCGATGCGCTTGTCGGTTCTGACATCCTTGATGCCGAGCACGGGGTCGAGCAGGTTGTCTTGAAGGACGCTCACGTCGAGCGTGGCGGTCGGGTCGGCGTCCGCGTCGGTGCGAAGGCCGCTGCCCGTCAGTTTCAGGCCGTACCACTTGCCGCCGAGATACATGTGCCAGTGTCCGGGCGTGCCCGGCCCCTTCGGGTTGGCGTCCTCTGTGATGTCGAAACGGTTCCCGACTTCGGCGAGAAAATCTTCGGGCGTCCTGCCGTTCAAATCGCGCACGACGCGATGATACGGAAGAATCTGCATCTGGTCGGCGGGAAAGATGACGGCGAGGAAACGGTTGTACTCCTCTTCTCCCGTGTGGCTCGGGTTCTCCTTTCGGAGCGCGGCGCGTGCGCGCGAGGCGGAGGCAGCGCGATGATGCCCGTCGGCGATGTAGAGCATCGGCACTTCACGAAAGGCACGCACTAAGGGCTCGGGCGCGGGCGCACGCCAGAGCGTGTGTCGGACGCCGTCTTCGGCTGTGAAATCGTAGAGCGGAGAGCCTGAAATTTCGCCCGCGACGAGGGCATCAATGCGCCGGTCGGCGCGATAGGTGAGAAAGACAGGGCCGGTCTGCGCGCGTAAGCTGAGGATGTGGCGCGTGCGGTCGTTCTCCTTATCGGGGCGCGTCTTCTCGTGCTTGCGTATCAGGTCTCGGTCGTACTCATCGACGGAGACGCAGGCGGCTATCCCTGTCTGCGTGTGCTCGCCCATGACGAGACGATAGAGATAGAGGCTCGGCTCCGACTCCGTCTCAAGCGGGCACTCTTCGATGAGCTTGCGGAAATTCTCCGCCGCCTTTTCGTAGACCTCGTCGCTGTAGATGTCCGTGCCCTCGGGCATGTCAATCTCGGGGCGCGAGACGTGGAGAAAGCTGAACGGGTTACCGGCGGCGAGGGCGCGCGCTTCCTCCGTGTTGACGACATCGTAAGGGACGCTGGCGACCTCGGCGACCCGCTCGACCGGCGGACGCAGAGCGCGGAAAGGATATATGACGGACACGGCTTCTCAACCTCTCCTTGAAGCTACTGGATTTGCATGGCGGAGCTTTTGAGCCCTAAGACTATCCGCTCGCCCGCTCTCTTAGCAAGTGTCCAGCGCAGGCCACAGCGCGAGACTGTAGCGACGACTGCTGCCGCCGCGCGCGAAGCGACGAACTCAAACGTCGTATTGCAACGGCAGACGAACGACGAGCAGAAAGCTTTCCTCTTATCCGAAAGCTTTTGGATTTCCTACAGCATTCATTTTAAGCTCTTGCGGTAGACGACCGACGAAAGGAGAAACGTCAGACACCAGATGCCGGACGCCAGCGAAAGCAGCCTGTCTTTCATTGACCTCCGACCTCCGACCTCTGACCTCTGACTTATGGAAGATTTGGCGAAACGAGCCTGCGTGCCGTGTCACGGCGGAGTGCCGCGTTTGAGGGGCGCGGAGATTGAGAATTTGCTGCGACAGCTAAAGAGTTGGGAGGCAGTCTCCGAACATCACTTGAAGAAGGATTACAGGTTCACGAACTTCCGCGACGCGCTCTGGTTCGTCAACCGCGTCGGCGAGGTTGCCGAGCGCGAAGGGCATCACCCGGACATACGCTTCGGTTGGGGCTACGCCGAAATCCAAATCTGGACGCACGCCATCGACGGCCTCTCGGAGAGCGACTTTATCCTCGCCGCCAAAATCGACGCGCTGTAGAATTGTGGTTGAAGCTGCCTTCTGACGGTGAAAGCGAAGGGCGGCGCTGCTGCGAAGGCGACCCGTCGCCTCACGCCCGCTCCCCGCAATTGTCATTCGCGCCCCGACGGTGTTATATCTCCCATTCACTTTTAACTCAGGTGAATCTGCTCGTGGTCGGCCTAAGCCGTACGCTCGTCGTCGAAACCGAGCCGCCCGCCGCGACGTTCACAAAAATATCGAAAGGCGACATTCCTTATCATGGCGAATCAGAAGACTCCCATCACCGTCGCGCACGGCGACGGCATCGGCCCCGAAATCATGCAGGCCACCCTCCACATCCTTCAGTCGGCGGGCGCGCAATTAGACATCGAGACCATCGAAATCGGCGAGCGGGTCTATAACGCAGGAAACCTCGCCGGCATCGCCGATAGCTCGTGGGAATCGCTTCGGCGCACGAAGGTCTTTCTCAAAGCTCCCATCACCACCCCGCAGGGCGGCGGCTTCAAGAGCTTGAACGTCACGGTCAGGAAAACGCTCGGCCTCTACGCCAACGTCCGCCCTTGCGTCTCCTATCATCCCTTCATCGAGACGAAGCATCCGGTGATGGATGTCGTCATCGTCCGCGAGAACGAAGAGGACGTGTACGGCGGCATCGAATACCGTCAGACCGGACAGGTCACTCAATGCCTCAAGCTCATCTCGCGCCCCGGCACGGAGAAAATCGTTCGCTACGCCTTCGAGTACGCGCGCCGCAACAACCGTCGGAAGGTGACGTGCTTCACCAAAGACAACATTATGAAAATCACCGACGGCCTCTTTCATAAAATCTTCGACGAGATTGCCGCCGAATACCCCGACATCGAGAACGAACACTGGATTGTCGATATCGGCTCGGCCAAGATGGCCGACACGCCCGAAGCCTTCGACGTGCTGGTGCTTCCGAACCTCTATGGCGACGTGCTCTCGGACGTGGCCGCGCAAATCGCGGGCTCGGTCGGCCTCGCCGGCTCGGCCAACATCGGCGAGCACGTCTCGATGTTCGAGGCCATTCACGGCTCTGCGCCGCGCCGCGCCGGACAGAATCTCGCAAACCCCTCCGGCCTTCTGCTCGGCGCGATTATGATGCTCGTCCACATCGACCAGACCGACGCCGCCGAGCGCGTCCATAACGCATGGCTTCGCACCATCGAAGACGGCGTCCATACCTACGACATCTACGATGAAGGGACGAGCAAAGAGAAGGTCGGCACGCGCGAGTTTGCAGAGGCCGTCGTCCAGCGTCTCGGGCAGAAGCCGGAGACTTTGAAAGCTGTGACGTACAAAGCGGGCGGCGGCGAGGCCGTATCGTCGGGCGCATCTTCGGCTTCGGCGCAGGGCGCGGAGAAGAAGGAGACGGTCGGCGTCGATGTCTATTTGGATTGGACGGGCGGCTCGGCTGAGGAGCTTGGCAAGGCTTTGCAGGCTGTCGGCGGCGAAGGCTTGAAGCTCAAGGCCATCAGCAATCGGGGCGTCAAGGTTTGGCCGGGCGGACACAGCGAGACCTTCTGCTCCGACCACTGGCGCTGCCGCTTCATCGCCGACGGAGGCGACGCTGCCTCCGTCACACACGCGCAGATAGCCGCTCTGCTCTCGCGCGTCGCCGAGGCCGGTTTCGACTTCATCAAGACCGAGAACCTCTGCAACTTCGACGGCAAGGCCGCCTACTCTCACGCGCAGGAGTAACGGGCGGCAGGAGGCCGACATGAAATCAAGACTCTCAAACGTCGCCGCGCTGCTCGTCGTCTTCGGCGTCTTCGGCGTCTTCGCCGGACTCGGCACACTCGAAACGCGCGCACAATCCGGCGTCGAGCCCGAAGAGCGTCCCTTTCAAATCTCTTCGCGCGGGACGCCCTTCGGCTTGCAGGGCGAGTTCGAGGGCACTTATCGCGTCTACGACTACACGATAGAAGTCTCCGTCCGCAAGGCGACCTTCTACGTGAGCGAGCATTGTCCCTACAAGGGACGCCGCGCCATTAACTATCTCAAATTCAGTCTGGCGAAAGAGATTGCGCCCGGCGGGCGCTGGGACACGGAGAAGGCCGCGCGGGCATTAGAGCTGAGCCTCGTGCTCAAACCCGGAGACGAATTTGCGCTCTACGACCTGCACTTTACGCTTCCGAAAGAGCCGGAGACCGACCTCAGCACGCGCTGGCTCGTCGTCGCAATGCAGGAGGATGCGCTCGACGTTCCGCGCAAAAAGGACTTGAGGGGTTATTCCTTCGCTCACAGTAGCAGAGACGTGTTCAGCACGCGCAGCGAAACCGCGCGCAGGTGATTTTCAGTTTTCAGTAGAGAGCGAGAGAAGATGTCGAACCATTTCAGCGTGCGACCCGAGGCGGGCGAGTACGGCTCCTACTTCGAGGGCTACGTCTCGCTCGTCCCCGAGGGCGATGTCGTCGAGACGCTCGCCCGGCAGATTGAAGAGACGCTCGGGCTGCTGCGTTCGCTCCCCGAATCCAGAGGCGGCGAGCGCTACGAGCCCGGCAAGTGGAGCATCAGGGAATTGCTAGGCCACATGAGCGACACCGAGCGCGTCTTTGCTTATCGCGCGCTCTGCATCGCTCGCGGCGACACCGCGCCGCTACCGGGCATGGATCAGGACGTTTACGTCGCCGGTGCGAACTTCGACGCGCGCACGCTCGCCGACCTGACAGACGAGTTCGAGCAGGTGCGCCGCGCCACGCTCGCCCTCTTTCGCCCGATGGACGAGACCGCATGGCTCAGACGAGGCACGGCCAACAACAACCCCTTCAGCGTCCGCGCCCTCGCCCACGTCTGCGCCGGCCACGAGCTGCATCACCTGCGCGTGCTGCGCGACAGATACCTTAATGAATAAGAAAATGATGAATGCGGAATGCGGAATGCGGAATGAAAGACAATTTGCTTTTCATTCATCATTCATCATTTGATTTGGAGGAAAAGGATTTGAAAGAGGGTGGTGTGGAATCGGTCGGGAGCGATGACGAGCGCGAAGAAGATTCTTCTTCATCGCTCATGCCTCAGCCTTCATCTCTTCCTCTGGTCTCCGTCATCATGGGCAGCACGTCGGACTGGAAGACGATGCAGCACGCCTCCGAGACGCTCGCGCAGTTCGAGGTGGCGCACGAGTGCCGGGTCGTCTCGGCGCACCGGACGCCCGCGTGGATGTCTGAGTTTGCGGGTGGCGCGGAGAGCCGAGGCATCGAGGTTATCATCGCGGGGGCGGGCGGGGCGGCGCACCTGCCCGGCATGGTCGCCGCGCAGACGCTTCTGCCCGTCCTCGGCGTCCCCGTCAAGAGCCGCGCCCTCAAGGGGCTCGACTCGCTTCTCTCCATCGTGCAGATGCCTGCGGGCGTGCCCGTCGGGGCGCTCGCCATCGGCGAGGCGGGCGCAACTAACGCGGCGCTTCTGGCCGTCGCTATCCTCGCACGCACGCGTCCCGAATTGCGCGAGCGCCTTCGACAATTCCGCGACGAGCAGACCCGCAAAGTTCTCGAAGCCACGCTCGACGAAAAGAACGAAAAGGGGGAAAGGGAAAAGGGGAAGGGGGAAAGGTTAAAAGTCAAAAGCACGGAACGCTGAACGCCTTTGCCGCTTTTCCTTTCCTCTTTTCCCTTTCCCCTTTTAACCGAAGGTTAAATTGGAGTGAGCCTCTCTCCCATTCTTCCCGGCGCGAGCGTTGGAGTGCTCGGTAGCGGCCAGCTCGGGCGCATGTTCGCTATCGCCGCGCGCCGGATGGGCTATCGCGTGCACACCTTCTCGCCCGATTCCGACACGCCGACCGGACAGGTCGCCGACTACGAAATCGAAGCTTCTTACGACGACCTCGACGCCGTCAGAGACTTCGCGCGCAATGTTTCGGTCGTCACCTTCGAGTTTGAGAACGTGCCTTCAAAGAGCGTCGAAGCGGCCTCCGAGTTTGCGCCCGTGCGCCCCGGCGGAGTCGTCCTGCATACGACGCAGCACCGCCTGCGCGAAAAGCTTTTTCTCTCAGGCGCGCATTTTCCGGTCGCACCCTTCAGGCACATCACCTCGGCGGAAGATTTGCGCGCCGCCGTCCGAGAGATAGGTTTGCCCGCCGTGCTCAAAACAGCAGGCTTCGGCTACGACGGCAAAGGGCAATCGAAGCTTTCGACGCCGGAAGAGGCCGAGCGAGCCGCGCTATCTTTTGACGGACGAGAGGCCGTGCTCGAAGCCTTCGTGGATTTCGAGCGAGAAGTTTCGGTGGTGGCCGCGCGCGGCGCGGGCGGCGAGTTCGCGCACTACGGCGTTATCGAAAACGAGCACAGCCGCCACATCCTCGATGTCTCCATCGCGCCGCCCCTCTCGCTTCCCGAGCGCATCGCGCACGAGGCGGTCGAGATAGCGCGAGCCATCCTCGACGCGCTCGAAGTCGTCGGCGTGATGTGCGTCGAGTTCTTCGTCACGCGCGCGGGCGGGCTCCTCGTCAACGAGCTTGCGCCGCGCCCGCACAACTCAGGTCATCTCACCTTCGACGCTTGCCTGACCAGCCAGTTTGAGCAACAACTGCGCGCCGTCTGCAACCTGCCGCTCGGCTCCACCGAGCTTCTGCGCCCCGCCGCGATGGCAAATCTTCTCGGCGAACTCTGGCAAACGGGCGAGCCCGACTGGTGCGCAGCCCTCGCCATCCCCGAAGTGAAGCTTCATCTCTACGGCAAGCTCGAACCCCGACGCGGGCGCAAGATGGGACACCTCACCGCGCTCGCTGACTCGGCGCAGGAAGCCGCGCGCCTCGTCCGCGCCGCCCGCGCCGCGCTTGAGCCGCGAGCGTGAGCGAGACGAACGGATGAGCGCCGTCTGAACTTCTTACCTGACCTTGCTCTTCTTTCTCTTGAGAAAATCTATGAGGACGAACTGCGAGAGATTGCCGGGCGTGGCGAAGTAGGCTTTGCCGTTCGTCATGGCCGTCATCTGCTTGACGAACTCGACGAGGTAATAGTCGCTCGCCAGCATGAAGGTGTTAATCATAATCCCGGCCTTGCGGCACGCCTGAACTTCGCGGAAGGTTGCATCCATGACGACGGGGTCGTTGCCCATCGAATTTTTGTAGAGACGCCTGCCCGAAGCCGACGCTTCCTGTCGTGGGCGCGAACGCCCCGATGCGAAGGCCGACGCTGCGCTCGCGCCTTCGAGGAAACAGGCTGTGGGCTTGCCGTCCGTCACCATCACAATCTGCTTCATCTCCTTGCGCTGCGCCTGAAGGAGTCGGCGCGCGAGCTTCAAGCCCTCGGCCGTGTTGGTGTGATAGGGGCCGACCTGCGTCGTGGCGAGTCGCGCGAGCGGAAGCTCTTCGGCGTCGTCGTGAAAGAGCACGACTTTGAGCGAGTCGCCCGCGTACTGCGTCCTGATGAGATGCGCGAGCGCGAGCGCCACTTTCTTGGCGGGAGTGAAACGGTCTTCGCCGTAGAGAATCATCGAGTGCGAACAGTCGAGCATGACGACCGTCGCGCACGACGATTGATAATCGCACTGGTGAACGTGCAAATCTTTGTATTCGAGATTAAGGGGCACGCCAAGGCCCTCGCGCTGGATGGCCGACAGAAGCGTCGTGTTCACGTCGAGGTTGATGGTGTCGCCGAACTCGTAAGGCTTACTGGCGGCGGCTGCTTCGACGCCGGTCGAGAGATGCTGCGTGTCGTGTCGCCCGACGGAGCTTTTGCCGAGGCTGCCCAGAAGATTTCTCAGAGTCTTGTAGCCGAGAAAATCCAAGCCCTTCTCCGTCACCTCGAATTTGACGTTTCGCGGCAGAGGCTCGCCCACCTCGCCCTGTCCGGCGCGTTGCCTTTCGCGCTGCTCCCGCGCCTCTTCCTCCTTCAGCTTCAGATAACCCTCTTCCACCATCCGCTCGATTAACTGGTTCAAAAGCTCTTCGAGCTGCGACCCGCGAAACTGCCCGTTGTTCTCCGCCAGCATCTCTTCGACATCGCGCTTGTCAAGCTCGCCCGTCTCCAAAAGAGCCTGCAACAGCGCCTGCCTCAGAGCGTCGAGCGACGTGTCCTGCTCGCGTCGCTGCCGCGTCCAGTAATAATCGTCGTCGTAGCCCGACTGAAGCAGCGAGTCCTGCAAAGCATCCATCAGGTCGCCCAGATTGATGCCCGAAACGTCGAAGCCTTTGAACTTGGAATAGCGTATGAATTTCATAACTCGTGAATAGTAAATCGTGAATAGTGAATAGTGAAAAGCTAGTAAATCGTGAATCGTAAATCGTCAATAGTGAAATCAGGTTTTATCTATTCACGATTTACGATTCACGATTTACCAGACTTCAGCTATAGCGTCCGGTTTCGGTCAGGTCGTCGTAGATCATGCCGCGACGGTCTTTGCGCGCTTTGGTGGCGGCGGTGTAGCCGCCTTCTTCGTTGCGGCTGATTTTGTTCTGGGCGTAGAGACCTTCGAGGACGAATTCGCAGGCGGCGACGGTTTGGGGGGCGTCGGTGCGTTTGAAGTCGAAGGGGATGACGACTGTAGAGATGAGTTCCGGAACGGCGTCGAGTAGATTGATGCACTCTTCGGAGGATGCCGTGTCGGCGAGCCGGAGGGTGTTGCCTTCGTCGAACCACCGGACGGCGCGCGTGAAGTCGATGCCGACGAAGTAGCCCTCGAAGATTTCTCCGGCGGCGCGCTTGATGAGGTCGCGCGCGATTTTGGTCGCACCTACCTGTTCGCCTTCGTATTCAAGCTCCATCTTGCCGGTCATGGAGGGGACGGCGGCGTAGATGTCTGAGATGCGCGGGACGACCGCCTCTTCGCCGGTGAGGACGGCGCGGCGCTCGGCGTTGGAGATGACGGTTTCGGTGACGGTGATGGGCAGGCGCTGCGAGACGCCGGAGCGTTTGTCGATGCGCTGGTCGTCGCGCGCCTCGAAGGCTATCTGCTCGATGGTCTCGCGGATGAAGTCTGGAATGCGAATCGTGCCGACGCCGCCTTCGCGCGCCGTCCACGCTTCCTGCTTGGTGATTTCGACGCCGAGTTGCACATCCGATGGATAGTGAGTGGTGATTTCCGCGCCGATGCGGTCTTTGAGGGGCGTGATGATTTTGCCGCGCGCCGTGTAGTCTTCGGGGTTGGCGGAGAAGACGAGCATTACGTCGAGAGGCAGGCGAACGGGGTAGCCTTTTATCTGCACGTCGCCCTCCTGCATGATGTTGAAGAGGCCGACCTGGATTTTTCCGGCGAGGTCGGGCAGCTCGTTGATGGCGAAGATGCCTCGGTTGGCGCGCGGGAGCAGGCCGTAATGAATCGTCAGCTCGTCGCTCAAAAGATGTCCGCCGCGCGCGGCCTTGATGGGGTCAACGTCGCCGATCACGTCGGCGATGGTCACGTCGGGCGTGGCGAGCTTTTCGACGAAGCGCGCGTCGCGCTCGACCCACGCTACGGGCGTACGGTCGCCGTCGCGCTCGACGGTCTGGCGGCCGAAAGCCGAGATGGGGCGGAACGGGTCGTCGTTGACCTCGGAGCCCGCGACGACGGGGATGCGCTCGTCTAGAAGGTTTACGAGCTGGCGTATGATTCGGCTCTTGGCCTGACCGCGGAGGCCGAGCAGGATGACGTTGTGCCGCGCGAGCACGGCGTTGACTATCTGCGGGATGACGGTCTCGTCGTAGCCGACGATGCCGGGGAAGACGCGCTCGCCGCGCCTGAGTTTGTCGAGCAGGTTCGCGCGCATCTCGTCCTTCACGCTCCGCACGCGGTAGCCCTGACTTTTGAGTTCGCCGAGTGTTCCGGGTAGTGCCATTGCTTTTATGATTCCCCTTGAAGGTATAGCTTCCGACCTTAACGACCTGCCGCGGTTCCGATTCGCCTAACGCCCCCGCGCGTTGCCGCGCGCGTCGATGAGCGTCGCCAGCGCCTGCGCGAGCGTGCGGAAAGTTTTCAAGCCCTGCATGTCGAGCCCGAGCCCGACGAGCGTCTGCGCGACGTTCGCGCCGACGCCCGTCACGTACGCGTCCGAGCCGACGAGCTTCAGAGCCT
>DASWNP010000038.1:0-6902 GCA_036399175.1 Pyrinomonadaceae bacterium
AGCGCGGTCGCGCACCTTCAGGTAGTAGGAGTTCTTTGCGAAGTTGGACTTCGGCAGCTCGATGGCCGTAATCAACTCGCCGTGCTGAAGATTGTTGTCGCGCTCGGGCGTGTCGCCCGGCAGGCGGTGGAACTCGCCGACCGGTATCGTGCGCTCGCGCCCACCTGCGCCCCTCACCCGCACGACGGCGTCGAGCGCGTAGAGCGCGTTGGCCATGTCGCCCGGGTAGGTGGCGACGCACTTATCGCTCCAGCCGAAGATGGCGTGGATGCGGTTCAAGCCTTCGAGCGCGCCGCAGCCCGTGCCCGGCTCGCGCTTGTTGCAGGGCATCGCAGTATCGTAGAAGTACTGGCAGCGCGTTCGCTGCATCAGGTTCCCGCCGTTGGTCGCCATGTTGCGGAGTTGGCCGGAAGCGCCCGCGACGATGGCCTGCGTGAGCAGAGGGTAGTTGCGGCGGATGAGCGGGTGGTTGGCGGTGTCGGAGTTCTTTGCGAGCGCGCCGATGGAGACCCCACCGCCCGCCGCCTTGATTTCGCCGAGCTTGAGGCGGGTCACGTCCACCAGTTCGTTCGGACGTTCCACGTCCTCTTTCATCAGGTCGAGGATGTTAGTTCCGCCCGCCAGGAACTTCGCCTGCGGATTCGCCGCCACGGCGCGGGCGGCCGCTGCCGGGTCGCTGCTGCGCGTGTACTTAAACGGTCTCATCCGACGCCTCCTTCCTGACCCGCGCCAGCTCTTCTCCTTCGATGAAGCGCCACGTCCGCGCCGTCTGTTTGCCCGAATGAGCCTCCTGGATGGCCGCGACAATCTTCGGGTACGCGCCGCAACGGCAGATGTTGCCGCTCATCCGCTCGCGTATCTCGTCGTCCGAGAGCTGTTTGACCGGCGCTCCCACGTCCTCGGTGACGTGACTCACGTCGCCGCGCCGCGCTTCTTCGAGCAGCCCGACGGCCGAGCAGATTTGCCCCGGCGTGCAGTAGCCGCACTGAAAGCCGTCGTACTTGATGAAGGCCGCCTGTACGGGGTGCAGTTCGTCACCTTTAGCGAGCCCCTCGACGGTCGTCACATCACGTCCCTCCACCTGCGCGGCGAGCGTCAGGCAGGAGAGGACGCGGCGGCCGTCAACGAGCACGGTACAGGCTCCGCACTGTCCCTGATCGCAACCCTTCTTCGTTCCGGTCAGTTCCAGCCGCTCGCGCAGGGCGTC
Source organism: Pyrinomonadaceae bacterium (assembly GCA_036399175.1). Lineage (GTDB taxonomy): Bacteria > Acidobacteriota > Blastocatellia > Pyrinomonadales > Pyrinomonadaceae > DASWNP01. The sequence goes on from DASWNP010000038.1 coordinate 1,208, forward strand.
AAGCAGCACCGTGCGCGAATCGAGTTCCAGTGTCTGCGCCGCGCCGTTGACCTTGAGCACCACCCTGACCGGGTTCTCCAGCGCCGGGGCCGAGGCGAACACCGCGTCGGGCGAGGCGGCCAGTGCGGCGAGCGCGCTCTCCTTCTCCAGCAGCATCAGCGCGAAGGCCCCGAGGCCGCCCGCGAGCGACTGCCCCATGAAGATGCGGCGCGCATGCCCGACATCGGTCAACGTCGGCATCTCCTGTAACAGCGCCTCCTCGTCGGCCGTCAACTCAGGCCCCGTGTTCTCGTCGAATTCGTCACTCATTTAAGGTTCTCCCCCTGACTTGTCCAAACCGGTTTCCCGGCCGCCGAGGCTGGCGGCACGAAAGCGCACCGCGCAGCCTGTGGGAACAAATGCCCGTAGCCTATGACGAGCGGCTGCGTGCATGGGGCGGCATAAAGAAAACCCCTGAAGGGCAGATGCGATAGCCGCCGGCGTCGCCCGGTTTCTATCACACTCGCCTTCCCTACAGCTCGCCCGGCGAGCCCGGCATGATTTGATGATTGCTGTCGTGTGCCCCGGATAATACCACTCGCCTTCCGGTTTTGAAATCAAGTCAGACCCTCAAAGGTTATATGCGCTCGTTCGAGAAGCGCTCGACGGCGTGCAATCCGAGACGCGCCGTCTCATCGCGGAGGATGTCAATGAACATCCGGTCGCGTTCGAGCAGGTTGCGCAAGGCTCTTTCAGGGTCGGTCGTCCCGGCGAGAAATTCCGACGCCAATCTTCCCCGACCATCGCCCACTGCCTGACGGAAGGCGGGGGGTTCTGAAGGAGCCGGACGGCATGAGCGGGGGTACGGAGAAGAGAGGAGAGACTAAGCGTGGCAACAGTCGGAGCCCTCTACGATGACGCTGGGCTCACGCGGGAGGTAGAGGAGGTCTTCGATGATCCGGCCGGCACCTAAAGTCTCGCGCGGCAAGAGAATCAAGTCTATTCACCCGCGTAGCTAATCTCCTGTCGGCGGATGTGAAGGCCGGCGAGAACGAGCGTGAGTGCGGTGAAGATGAGCAGGCTGGGGACGGAAATCCAGGCCGGCGTCGGCTCGGCGAGCACGGCGAAGGGGCCTTGCGGCGGGGGGACGGGCACGAGCGAGTGAAGGTAGTGAATGACGCTCACCTTCTTCAAGAGCGGCGGCAGTAGAAAATTGATCCACTCCCAGCCGTAAATCAGCCCCGCAGGGATAATCGGGTTTCTGAAGAACAAACCTACAATCAGGAAAACTGCTCCGTAGCCGATGCACGCGAGCACCGTGACGCCAGCATATGTGAGTGCCTGCCCGAAACCGGGGCCGTCGAAAAAATAGTCCATGCTCTGTGACGGGAAGAGGCCGAAGTAGAGCAGGGCGAGCGAGCCGAGCGTCGAGATGCCGAACAGCGTGACGGTCGCCACCAGCCCCGACAGGTATTTCCCGACGACGAGCACTTCGCGTCTGACGGGCGCGAGAAAGTAGTAGTGCAAGCTCCGGTCGACGACCTCGCCGCGAAACAGATTCATGAAGACCCACGCGCAGCCGAAGAAGAGGAGCGTGCGCAGGATGAGCGCGCCGTAGATGACGGAGTAGGCGATGCTCATCTCCGCGAATTCCTCAGTCTCACCACCCGCGCTCGGCAGGAAGACGACGACCGCCGCCAGCACCGCGAGCGGCAGCCCCGCGAGCGTGTAGAGCAGCAGGGCGCGACGCCCGAGGAAGTTCCTCACGAGTTCAAGGCGCAGGACGGCGAGCGTCTGCCGCGCCCAGAGCGACCAGTTAAGATTAGCCGTCTCGTCGCTGCCCCCCGCACGCTTCTCTCTCGTCTCAACAGTAGAACTCAATTTACGCGCCCTCCATCGGAATTAATCAGATACTGGTAAACGGCATTCAGGTCGTCGTCCGCCGGGGCGACTGATTCGACCCGAAGGTTATTCTCCGTCACGAGGCGGTTAAGCAGCAGGTAGAAGTCATCTGGCTGACGCGTCTTGACGAACAGCCCCTGCCGGTCGTTGTGGATGCGCGCCTCGATGACGTGCTCGTGCTCGAAGAGGCGCGCGGCTAAAACCTGCGGGCGGTCGCAGCGCACGAGTATCTGCATCGGGTGTTCCTCGATTTCGTCGCGCACGCCGTGTACGTCGCCCTCCGCGACGACGTAGCCGTTGTGCATCAGCACGACGCTGTCAGACATCATGTCAACTTCGTGCAGGATGTGGCTTGAGATGACGAGGTACAAGCCTTCCGCCGCGAGCGACTGAAACAGGCGGATAATCTCTGCGCGCGCCATCGGGTCGAGTCCGTTCAAAGGCTCGTCGAGGATGAGCACGGAAGGGTTATGGGCAATCGACTGCGCGAGCCGGATGCGCTGCCTCATGCCTTTGCTGTAGCCCGCCACCTTGCGCTCGGCCGCGTCCTGCATCGACACGCGTTCGAGCGCCGCCTGCGTTAATTCCCTCACCTCGCTCCTCGCGTAGCCGTGAACGCTCAGGTAGAACTCGACGAATTCGCGCCCCGTCATGCCGCGCGGGAAGGAATCGAACTGCGAGCAGTAGCCGACCTTGCGGAAGAGTTTTTCCGGGTCGTGCGGCGAAATGCCGAGCACGCTGACAGTCCCGCGCGTCGGTCGCAGAAGTCCCGTCATCAGGTTCATCAAGGTCGTCTTGCCCGAACCGTTCGGCCCGACGAGGCTCGTGATGCCGGGCGCGATGGAGAGGTTGACGCGATTGACGCCAAGAATCTCGCCGTAGAATTTTGAGACGCCCTCGAAGACGATCATCCCTTCGGCGTTCGTTGTCCGTATCGTCATTTGATCACTTCGTAAGCGCGGACTTTGCGCGCGAGCAGCAAGAGACAGGCGAGGCAGACCAGAGCGACCACCAGCCAGCAAGCCCACAACGGCGGCTCGAGGAACACGACACCGATGAACCTTCTGCTCCAGCCGTCCCCTACGGGGTATAAGTTACCCACCTCCCGCGTGAAGTGACCGAAGAGTCCGCGCCAGATGTTCTTCATCAAAGCCCCGGGGCTGATCAAGCTCCCCATCCGCGTTAGGAACAGGGCGTTGACAATTTCGCCGAAGGCGGACGGGATGAAGAACAATCCGAGCAGCGCGCCGCTCGCCACCACGCGCCAACGCACCCACGCCGAGACCGCCAGCGAGAGCAGCGAGAGGAGCACGATCCACGTCATGCTTCCGACGAAGATCGCCCCCGCCATCCACAGGTTCGACACGAGCCAGCGCGCGCCTTCCAGGTACGCTTGCAGGAGAAAGAGCAGGAGACCCGGCACCCACGTCACGAGCGACAGCAGAATAATTAGTACCGTCATCTTGCCGAACACGTATTCGGCGCGCGAGAACGGGCGACACAGGTAGAGCGGCAAGGCGTTATTCGCCAAATCCCTTGAGACGAGCACGGGGCCGACGAGCACCGTCAGGATGAAGGCGAGCCAGCCCTGAAATTCGACGAAGTACTGAAAGAACGACGCGTTAATCGGCAACAACTCGCGCACGTCCACTTGCAGGAGCGCGAGGGCGTTCGAGTTGTGATGCAGGTAGATGAGAATTGCTGCGACGAGCGGATAGATGAAGAACAGGCAGAAGATGGCGGTAAAGAACTTCGACCCGAACACGTCGCGCAGCGCGTAGCGCGGGAGGACGAGAAAACGCGCCCACTCCGGCGTGAGCCCGCCTTCGTACTGACGGTAGCTGTTTTCAAATACGGCCATCGCCGTTCCCTCCTCTGGCCGCGCCGTTCTCTTCCGATTCCATCGCCTTGAGGAAAATGTCTTCGAGCGAATCTCGCTTGTAGTTCAGGCGACGAATCTGAATCTGCCGCTCGAAGGCCAGACGGTATAGGTCGTCAATCTCCACGCCGTCCTGCATCACGAGCTTGATGCGGCGCTCGCCCGCGAGCGCGTACTCGCAGCCAAGGCCGCCGATGGCCTCGGCGAAGGCCGCGCGGTCGCCCCCGCGCGTCTCAAGCTCGATGAACTTGCGGTTCGCCTTGCGCTCTTCGTCGAGGTTGCAGTTGGCGGCGATGCGCCCGTCCTTCAGGACGAGGATTTCGTCGCAGCATTCCTCGACATCGCGCAACAGGTGCGACGAGAGAAGGATGCGCGCCCGGCCGCTGTCGCGTATCTCCTGAATCAGGCGAATCATGCGACTTCGAGTCGGCGGGTCGAGTCCGTTCGTCGGCTCGTCCAGAATGAGCAGACGCGGCCCATGCACGATGGCCTGCGCGAGTTTGGCGAGCTGCTTCATGCCGAGCGAATAGGTATCGACCGAGCGGTAGCGCGCTTCGCCCAAGCCCACGTAGAAGAGGGCTTCGTGCGCGCGTTCGAGCGCCGCTTCGGAAGGGATGCCGGAGAGTTCGGCCATCAGCCGGACGAAGCGGACGCAGGACATTTTGGCGATGAACGAATCGCGCTCCGGCATGTAGCCGACCGAGGCGCGCAGGCTCTTGGCACGTGTCGCGATGTCTTCTCCGAGTATGCGCACCGTGCCGGCGCTGGGCGCGTGGAAGCCGAGCAGCGTGTGAATGAGCGTCGTCTTGCCCGCGCCGTTGGGCCCCAGCAGACCGACGGCGCGACCCTTGACCGACCCGCTCAAATCCTTCAGGATCGCCCGCCTGCCGAACGTGACACTCAAACCGTTGAGTTCGATGACAGGGTTCATAAGCTGATGAGACCTCCTACGCTCTCAACCGTCAGGAGGTTTAAATAAACTTGTGCGGGCAGAGGCTCGTCTCCTCTGCCCGCGCGTTTCGCCGTTAAAGCAGGCAGGGGCGCGTCCCCAACCTGTTTACTTCCCTTCCAAATCGCGTTCGGGTTTCCCGACTTCAACGCTTCCGCTCGTTCTTCTCGCTCATCGCGTTCGTCAGAATGTTTTGCATCGCGAGCGAGTTCGGCAGACCGAGCAGACTGTCGGGACTTAAGCCGAACGGCCCGCCCTCGGTGTTGGCCGCGAGCGTGATGCGGTCGCCCTGCGCGTAAGCGTAGGCCAGAGTCGGCGGCATCCCGGCGGCGGCGGCGAGCGCCCCCTTCTGACTTTCAGGCGCGCGCTCGGCCAACGAGCGAGCGACGGGCGCGAGGTCGTGATAGAGAATCGCGGAGAAGTTAACGCTGCCGTCCTCCGGCATCGTCTCTCTGAAGCGCGCCGAACGCAGGAGAGTATTGCCGGATTCGCGGTACTGCAAGGCGCGGCCGAGCAGTGCGCGGCTCGGCGTGACGACGAGGTAGCCGTTCGCAAAGGTGTAGTGCACTTCGAGTCCGAAGTCTGCCGAACGCAGGGTGTAAATTGTGCGCCCGCCTTCGGTCGTGTTGCCCCAGCTCAAGCCGCCCTTGCCGCTCAGCTTCGCCCAGGCGTTCAGCTTCTCGACCACGCGCTCAAGCGAACCCTGCAAGTGCGCTTGGTCGTTCACCTCAAGAATCATCTTCCAGGAAGGGGTCGGGAGCAGCGGGCCGTCGATGGCGAAGGCGAACTCGCCGCCCAGAGGCGCGGCCAGGTCGCGCCTGATGTCGATGCCCTGCTGCGCTTCAATCTCGCGCAGTTGGCGGCGCAGATCGGGCTGCACCGTTTCGAGGAAGCCGAGCAAATCGTCAACCAGCAGCGCGGGTTCTTTGACGACGAAGGCGTTCGCCACGTTCGCCTCCGGCGAGACGAACTCAAGCGCGCCCATC
>DASWNP010000039.1:0-57722 GCA_036399175.1 Pyrinomonadaceae bacterium
CGTCCTGATGATGGGCGATAACATGTACGGAACGGAGAAGCCGGACGACTTCAAGACGAAGTTCGAGAACGTCTACAAGCGTCTCTTAGACGACGACGTGAAGTTTTACGCCACGCTCGGCAATCACGACGAGTCGAACCAGCGCTTCTACAAGCTCTTCAACATGAACGGCGAGGAGTATTACCGCTTCAAGAAGGGGAACGTCGCTTTCTATTCGCTCAACAGCAATTACATGGACAAGCGACAGCTCCAGTGGCTCGAAGACGAGCTGTCGAAGGACAACTCCGAATGGAAGATAGCCTTCTTCCATCACCCGCCCTACTCTTCGGGCGGAAAGCACGGCTCTTCGAGCGAGGTGCGCGAGGTGGTCGAGCCCGTCTTTTTGAAGTACGGCGTCAACGCCGTCTTCGCAGGCCACGAGCACTTCTACGAGCGCATCAAGCCGCAGAAGGGCATCTACTATTTCATCTCCGGCGCGGGCGGCAAGCTCCGACCCGGCGACGTGAGGAAAAACTCGCCGCTCACAGAGAAAGCCTACGACAAAGACATGTCCTTTATGCTACTGGAAATCGTCGGCGACCAGATGCACTTTCAGGTCATCTCGCGCACGGGCGAGACGGTCGATTCCGGCGTCGTCACAAACCAGCGAAAGAAAAGCATGAGCGCCTCGAATTGAGCCCCGCGCACGCGCAGAAAATTCAGGCTATACGGCACGAATAGATGCCAGTTGAATAGAGGTCTGCCGATGACACGCGAGTCACGCTGTTTCGTCCTTCTCCTCGCGCTCCTGCTGCTCTCTGCGAGCCTCGCTTTCGCGCAGGACACCTCCGGAGCTAAACCCAAAAGGGCGCGCACGCCCGAAGATTACAAATCGCGGACGCTGAAAGAGCTTTCCGCGAAAGAGCAGGCTGCAACGGGTTCTGAGACAGAGAATCGCACCGACAAAGAAGAGACGCTCAGGGTGCGCGCAGACACGCTTCCCTCCGCCGTGAGAGTCGGCTACACGGGCTTGAAGAGGCCGCTTCCTCTCGTCAAGAAGGAGCTGCTTCTTCAATGGGCGCGGCTCTACGCCGGTGCGATGGAGAGCTACACCGTGCCTTACGAAAGCGAGATGCTCTTTAACGAGAACGGCGTCGGGTACTGGCTGCCCGTCAGGAAGCGATCTCTTCCCGATTTCGAGCGAAGCTTGAAGCGTGGCGACGAAGTGGATTTATACCTGATTCGACTCGGAGCCGTCCGAGTTTCTCAAGGATGGGAACCGTTGCTCTTAGTCGAGAGCTTTCGGAAGCCGGAGTGAGTCGCAGGTTTTCGGAAGCGGAAGGGGCGAAGTCAGAGAGAGATGGATTCGTGTCGTTCACAATCCACCGTTGAGCGAATCTGAAGTTATGCCTGCTGGAACAAACTGTTGAATGAGCGGGTCTCTTCCGCTAAGCGCTCGCGGCGTTCGCGCACCCAGGCGGAGACCGTCATTTTGATGTTCCGGTACGACTCGACGGCTGGCTTGCTTTTCTGCTCCGAGCAGGCGGTCTGTGCTGTAGAATCCTGTTTTTGACCGCGTTTGATGATTCGCACTGTTCTGTTGCCGTTCATTGTTTTCTGCCTCCTGCTGACTAACGCGGAATCGGCGGCGAGTTTGAATCAGCAAATCTTTTTAGCGCCAAAATTTTTCTCATCCCTCTCTCGAACTACCGGCTGCGCGCCGCGCCTGCACCCTTTGAAAGCGGCGCGGCGCGTCTTCGTGGTTTCTCGTCTCGGCCACGTCTACGGAATTGGAAGCAGCCGCGTTTTAAGGCTTATCTGAAACGATGCCGAAGCTCTCGACCATTTTTTATATCGCCGCGATAGGCACTTGCGCGGGGGTCGTCTGCGTCTACGCTTTCTGGTGGGTCGTCTCGCGTTACAAGCTCGGGACGGCCAGAGAGCGGCAGCTTCGCGCCTACCGCCGCTCGCTCTGGCGCGACCCCGGCGAGGTCGAGCGTCTGGACTTTCGCGGCGGCGCGGGCGGACGAGACGGAGCGCCAGCGCCGCCCTTTCGCTTCGTGGAAGAACACGCGACGGGCTCGAATCCCTGCCTCTCCGTGAGAGACGCGCGTGGACGAACCTGGCGCGTGAAGTGGGGCGATGAGGTGCGCTCGGAGACCTTCGTCACGAGGCTCGTGTGGGCGGCCGGCTTCCACGTCGAGCAGGCATATTTCGTCGGCGAAGGAGAGATTGAGGGGGCGCGCGAGCTTGGCAGAGCGCGCAGTTGCGTCGGCGAGGATTGCCGCTTCAAAGATGCGCGCTTCGAGCTTGACGAAGAAGGCGTCCGTAAATTGTTCGACGAGCACGGCTGGTCTTGGGAAGACAACCCTTTCAAGGGGACACGCGAGATGAACGGGCTGAAGGTCATGCTGATGCTCGTCTCGAACTGGGATAACAAGGACGTGCGCGACGTGGCTCGCGGCTCGAACACCGCCATCTTCGAGCACAAGCTGCCCGACGGCTCGCTCGAAGCGAGGTATCTAATCATCGACTGGGGCGCTTCGATGGGAAAATCCGGCAGCCCTCTGACGAGGACTAAGTGGGATTGCGAAGGGTTCGCGTCGCAGAACCCTGAGTTCATTCAGGGCGTCGAGGAAGGCATTGTGAAGTGGGGCTACACGGGGCAGCGCACGGACGAGGCGACCGAAGACATCACGGTCGAAGACGTGCGCTGGCTCTACGCTTACGTCGGCCGCATCACCGACCCTCAACTCCGCGAAGGACTGCTCGCAAGCGGCGCGACCGAGCCGGAAGCCGAATGCTTCACGCGCGCCGTCCGCGAGCGCCTCGAAATGCTCCGGCAGGTCTGCCTCTACGGCGACGACTATCGACCCGCAGAGTCCTGAGCGCGAATGTGCTTCGGGTTCGGACGCTTTCAGGCATCTTCACTCCCAGACATCTTTGCCGGCAGGCATCTTCGCTCTCAAACATCTTCGCTAGACGCTCTTGAACATCTCAGACAACTCTGCGCCGGGGCCGGGGCTCGAAGCGGCTGCGTAATCTTTCGGGTTGAAGTCGTTGAGAAACCAGTTGCCGACGGGTTGATGTCCGAGCGCGTCGTAGTAGCCGTAGTGCATCATCTCCTTGTGCGCCTGCTCGATTGTCCAGCCGCAGTCCGTGACGCGCAGAACGCCTATGAGGACGCCCGTGCGATGGCGTCCGCCCATGCAGTGCGTGTAGATAGCGCCTTCGGTCTCGGCGGTGCGCATCACGTCGAGCCACTTTCTGACGCGTTCGGGGCGCGGCGCTTCGCGGTCGCCGAAAGAGATGTGTCGCCAATCGACGATGCCCGCCGCCAGTGCGCGCTCTCTTTCCCTCTCCTGCACGACATCCGTCAAGCTGCACACGCGGCGCACGCCCAGACGCTCGACCAGCGCCCTGTACCCTTCGGCGCGCGGCAGAGCGCCCCTGTAGATTGTCTCCGTCACCTTCCCGAAATTACGAATCGGCACGCCGAACTCGTTCCGCTCCGAATTCGATTTGAACCACTGAACCAGCCACACCGCTCAAAGCCCTCCCCTCATCCGGCAAGTGCCAGCCAGTATACGCCACAAGCCCCGCGTTTCAGCGGCTCAGATTCCCCTCCCCGTCGTTTTCAAACGCATTTCGGGCAAGCATTCGTGGAGTCGAATCGGCGTTGCGAAGCGGGCGCTGCACAAATAATTGAGCTGAAGTAGACACTCTTGTAAACAAAACAGTTTATAAGCTCTCAGGTTATTGCGAAATCAGTTGGAGAACCGCTTCGAGCCGTGAGGGCTGCGGTTTTTCGGAAGGGGAAATTGTGTTGAGAGCATATTCGGAAGATGTGACGCGGATGGCGCGGGAGAACACAGATTTTCGCCGGGTGCTTTTCACGACCGAGAGGTCGCAACTGGTGCTGATGGCGCTCAGGAGCGGCGAGGAGATAGGCGAAGAGGTGCACGAAGGCATCGATCAGGTGCTGGCGTTCGTCGAGGGCGAAGGCGAGGCGGTGCTGGAGGGTGAAAGCCTGCCGGTGCGCGCCGGCAGCGTCGTCGTCGTGCCCGGCGGCGTGCGCCACAACTTCATTGCCAACGGCAGCTCGCCGCTCAAACTCTACACCGTCTACACTCCGCCCGAGCATCCGGATGGGACGCTGCATCGCACGAAAGAGGAGGCCGACGAGTACGAGCGGGAGCACCACCACTGAAGTCGGGCGACTGTGAAGTCGGGCGAGCGTCGGTCGGCTTTGCGGAGGCTGCTTAGCGAGGGTCTCCGGTGGCGCGGGTGAGCAGGGCGCGTTCGATAATTCGTATCTGGGTATCGAGCTGCGCGTCGATGGTGCCGGAGTCGCTTTCGATGATGCAGCCGCCGTGCCTGACCTGTGAGTCGGCGACGAGGTCGAGGTAAGGGGCGCGCGTGATTTGCTCAAGGAGGTCTCGATGCGCCTGCACGTGTGGGAGGTCTGCCGGGTTAATCCTGAGCGTCAATGCTTCGTGGCGACGCGCCTGTCCGAGCGCGTTGGCGACGATGTGGGCGAGCGTTGCGTCGTCGCGCTCGATTTCCCGACCAATGATTTTCTCGGCAATCCTCACAGCAAGCTTCAGGACATCCTGTTCGACTTTGACGAGCGCCGTATCGCGCGTCTCGCCCGCCGCGAGCAGGTGCGCGTTCAGCTCGGACAAAGCAGCCTCGAAGCCCTCCTGATAGGCGGCATCACGCAGTTGCTGCGCCGAGGCGACGGCGCTATCTCGAATGGCGGCGGCCTCTCTCTCGGCATCAGCGCGGATGCGACGCGCCTCGGCTCCGGCTTCGACGATGACGCTCTTGACCAAGCCCCTGCGCCTGAATGAAGCGCCGCCGCCGCGTGGTTGTTTGATGACGTTGCTCATAACGGACAGTTAGAATTTCTTCGACTGATTCAAGCCCCGCGCAGCGCAAAGCTTCTGCCGCGTCCGGCTTCTGTTCTACCTGTTGGTCTCCCTGCGCGCGGCGCGATAGAGATTGGCGGCGAGCCCTTCAACCTCTTCGACGAGCATCTGAATCACTTCGTCGTCCGCGTGCGAGGAAGAACGACTCAACATCCTTCGGAGATAATGTGCCTGTTCGGGCGCGAGTTTTTGCAGCGTATAGTTGACGGATAATGCGTCGCGCGTTCTGAGGACGAAGGAGAGCAGGCGCAAGCCCGTGTAGTCGAGCGCGGCCACCGTGTCGGGAGAGACTTCGAGGGCTTCCTCGATAATCTCTTCGGCGAGGGCGATGCGCCGGGGCTCTATCTCGTCGAAGGTCGCCATCTGCTCGGCGAACACGCGCATATCTTCCGGGGGGAAACGCCGCCAAATCTGCGCGATGTTGCCCGCCTGCTGCTCGCCGCGACAGGCGATAGCCATTTCGCGCACGCCGAGGGCGCGAAACAGGCGCGTCAGGTCGGGACGTGCCAGAAGCTCCAGCTCCGTCGGGCTCGGAAGTTGGAAGGACGAGACGAAGCGCTCGTTGAAGCTGCGATGAATTATCTTCAGAAGTTTTTGACGGTGCGGCTTGTCCGGCGTCGAATCGCCCGGCGTCGAAGCACTCGCCGCCTCGTCGGCTTTGAACGCGGCTTTGAACGCCGACGGCTGCCGAGGGATGTTTCCGGCTCGCTCCTGCCGGGTCGAAAGGTCGAGCGCGTCGGCGCAGGCTTCGGCGAGACGCGCGGGCAACTGGCGCAGGATGAGCTTCTGAATTTGCGTCGTCTCTTCGCGCAGGGCTTCGACGATTTGAAGCGGATGAATGTGGAGGTCGAGGTGCGGCGTCGCGTGGTCGGGGTTGATGTTGACGAGGACGTGTGAGAGCCAACGCTGCCGCGCGTCGCGCGAGAGTTTTTTGTATTGCGCCAGCTGGGCGGCGACCTGTTGACGGTCGGCTTCATGAAGGAGCGCGAATTGCGAAAGCGTTTGCAGGTTTGACGCTCCGCTCTGCTCTTCGAGGAAGGCGGCTTGCGCGGCGGCGGTGCGCGAAGGCTCGCCCGCTCCGGCCATCTCGAAGGTCAGACTCAGAGCGAGCAGGGTGTCGATGCGTTCGTCCTGACGCGTCATGTTTACAGGGAAGCGGCGCGTGTGGCGCGCGTTTTAGAGAGTTACGATTTCGCGGAGCGAAGCAGCCTTCCTCGTTCCAATTCCCTCTCGGAAGTCGGCTGTGCGGGCGAGGGCTCTTCCGCTCCGGGCAGACGACGGCTGCCAGTTTGCTCCGACATCCCTTGCGCGGCGAGCGAGCGTGGGTCGGCTTCGAGCAGCTTGCCGAACTCGCTCTGCTCGCCGCTCGCAATTGCGCCTGATGGCTCCAGGCTTGCGGGCTCGACGGGCTCGGCGCGGCGTCTGCGCATCCACCAGATGCCGAGCAGGACGAGCAGGATGAGCGCCGGGATGCTGATGATGGTGAGTACGATGAAGGTTCGACGGCGAATGCTCAGGTCTTGACGTGGGACGGCGCGCGGAGGCTGCTGCGACATCGAGACGTTGACGTTTTGCGGCTTCAGGCCGCGCACACCTCCCGCGACGAGATTCTGAATCTGTTCGCCGGTGAAGGCCGGTTTGGCGTCTTTGTAGACGATGAGGACGCCGGCGGTCGCCGGATGCGGGTTCAGGTTCAGGGCGTTGTCTTCCGGCAGGACGATGGTGACGCTGGCGCGCGTGACGCCGGGCAGCATACGCAACTGCCGCTCTACCTCCGTCTTCAATTCCTTCAAACGCTGCGCGTGCTGCGCCGACTCTGAAGGGAACATCCCCTGGTCTTCGTAAGCGCCCTCAAGACCTTTATCCTCCGGGCGCGGCAGCCCGTTGTCGCGCAGCACCTGCATGGCGAGCGCCGCGTCGCTTCCTCCGAAGAGACCTTCGTTCACCACCACGCTCCACCTTCTGGTCGCGCCCTCGCCCACCTCTTCCTTGCTCACGTCGAAACCGTGCTCTTTGAGCACGTCGATGATTTCGATGGCGTCGCTCTCATTCGACACCTGTGCGACAGACTTATCGCCGCACGCGCTCGACACGACGGCCAGAGCAAGGAGCAGGAGCAGTCCGGCGAGACGTTTGAAGGACTGGGACAAAGGCATCGGCCACCTCCCGAAACACGCGTTGCACAGGCAACAGGGGAATTTCTGCTTGACGGAGTGATAATTGAGTTTCGTATCAGAGCATCGCCGCTTCCACCTCGCCGCTTCGACCTTCGGACGGACAGAGCGGCGCAGTCGTTTGCGAGTCAGAAAATTGTACAGTAAGCGCGCCTGAAAAGTCATCCGTTAGAAAAGTTAGGGCGGGCGCTCCAATCTCCTTCCGTGTTGTGATACATCGCCTTTGTCGGATAAACTGTCGCCGTCCGCACCGACGCCGGTTCGTTCCGACAAAGAAGACAAATCTTCTGTAAGTCCCCACGAGGCAGGAACAGATGCCGCCATCCGACTTTCGTGACCAGCTCATAGAACAGCACCGGCCATACGTGCGCGCTCTGGCCGTCAAGATTATGCGGACTCTGCCGATGCGCGTTGACTTGAATGAACTGGTGGCTTACGGCGATGTCGGACTCGTCGAGGCCGCCCAGCGTTACGATTCCGGGCGGGGCGCTGCCTTCAGGACTTTCGCTCACTACCGAATCAGAGGCGCGATTTACGACGGCCTGCGCGAGATGGGGCTGCTCACGCGCTCAAGCTCGCAGCGTACGCGCTTCGCCGCCAACGCCAATAACCTTCTGCAATCCGGTTTCAGCGACCTCGCCGCCTGGCCTGAAACAGCGCCGCCTTCGGTTGACGACGAAATCGCTGCCACACAGGCGCTCATCGACACGCTGATTCCCGCCTACCTGCTCTCGATTGACAGCGACGCGATGCCGGAAGTGGCCGACCAGAACGCTTTCTCCGTGCAGCAGATAGAGCAGCGCGAGCTTATCGGAATCGTCCGCGAGCTGCTCGCCGAGCTACCCAAAGACGAGCAGCAGCTCCTCGACCGGCTCTACTTCAAGCACCAGTCGATGACCGAGCTGGCGAAATCTATGGGCATCTCGAAGTCCTGGATTTCGCGCCTTCACATGCGCGCCATCCGGCACCTGCGCGACCGCATGCAGGAGCGCCAGATGCTCGAGCCACCCGACTGATTTCAGACCGCGCGCCTCGGCGCGACGCACTCGCCCGTCGGTCGAAGGAAACTTTTTTTCGTCGCTGCCGATAATTTTAGACGTAGAAGCCGGTTTACGGATGTTTCCCGAGACGAGCAGCTCCCAAAGCCTCGACGGCGACGAGAGTTCCCTTTTCCTCAGCGAGTTACCGAGCGTCGCGCGAGAGAGCTTTTCCGGCCAGAATTTTTACTCTAAAGTTGAGCGGAGGATAAACCTATGGTTACCGCAGCGCAGATAGACAATGCTTTCAGGTCGTTCAACCTCAGCTACAGCAAGCTGCTGCTTGAGCGCATGAATACGGAGTTCGGCGATTTTCTTCAGGCGGTGGAAGACGTGAATCAGACCGCGTCTGAATTAGCCGGCAAAATCTCTTCCCTCTACGGAAATCTGGGAGCCAACTCTGCGGCGCGACAGTGTGCCCCCATCGCACGCCCGAGGCTCTGGAATTCCTTCCACCCGCAGGGCAGCCTGCGAACAAACGGCGACAGCGTCACCACGCCGGGCGGATACAGAATCGAGATGCTGGGGCAGCACGAATGGAAAATCACCGGGCCGGACGGAAAATCGACTCGCATCTGGGGCGACCCGCACGTTGACGAAGGAGACGGCGGCAAGTGGGACTTCAAACGCAACTCGACGTTCGTGCTCGGCGACGGCACGCGCATCAACGTCAACACCGTCCCCGCCGAAAACGGCATGACCGTCACCGGCAGCCTTGAGATTATCAGCGGCAACGACCGCGTCCTCGCCAGCGACATCGACAAAGGCAAAGGCCGCATCGGGACTGTGACGCAAGACGGCTTCCAGCACGTCAACAGCTTCAAGGGCGACGTGTTCGTGCAGGGGCGTGAGACCGACGATTGGTCTCTGCGCGGCAGGGAGGTCGTCGGCAGCGAAAACGGCGGCGACTCCTTCAAGCTCGGCGGCAATCTCCGCACGGCGCTCGACCGAATCCGCAGTTTCGCCGACGGTCTCAATTGGGCTCGCTCGCTCCTCGAAGGTTTGACGAGGCGATGGTCTGAACAGATGCGCCCGTCCGATTTAAGCTACAACCCCTACAGCGACGGCGACCGTCCGCGCTGGGAGAACGGCAAAGCCTACGACCGCAAAGCGCACCTGCGGCAGATGCAGAGGGCGCTGCGCGACATCGGTCGGATGCTCAATCAGCTAGCGCGTCTCGGCGAACTCAATGCCGAAGTGGCGCGTTATCGCACGAGCTACCGGCAGAACGTTTGAGCGACTCACGGGGAGGAAACGCGATGGAGCAGAACCAAAGAGCGACGGTCGAGGCGGACGTGCCGCCTGAGCTGGCAGCTCAGCTCGTTCGGGGCGAGATAACTCTGGCCGAGTTTACCGGCCTGTCGAGAACGACGCTCTACGCCATCGCCGAACACGGCTATCAGATGTTCAGTTCCGGCAAGCTCGAAGAAGCCCGCACCATCTATCGCGGGCTCGTCGCCGCAGACCCGTTCGACAGCGTCTTTCGATGCCATCTCGCCGCCGCCAATCATCGCCTCGGCGAGCTTGACGAAGCTCTGAACGAATACACGATGGCGCTGCGCTTCAACGTCTCTAACGTCGATGCGCTGGTCGGGCGCGGAGAGATTCATCTCCAGCGCGGACAACTCGCAGAGGCGCTCGAAGACCTCACCTCCGCTATCAAGCTCGACCCGCAAGGCCATCTCACCTCGACGCTGCGCGCCGGGGCGATTCTCAATGCGCTAAAGCAAGCGGCGGCGAGTCCCCCGACACCCTCTGCCGGCAATTAGAGCGGATTGCGTTTGAATTGACCGTTTAAGAAAATCCCTCGACGCTTCGAGCGAAGCGTCGAGGGATTTTTCCATTTCGTAAAGACGGCTCGCGGCTCTCAGGCGCGCGTGCCGACGTGGCTCAGGACGTAGTCCTGCATCGAGAGCATTTCATTCAAAAGGTTAAGCATCCCGGCCACATTTTTTAACTCTCGGCGTGCGCGCGCCAGTTGCTCCGGGCTCAAATCGGGAAAGTCTGCCGAGAGTTCGCCGTTGAAGGGCTCGTGCATGGGGTTTCCGCCCTGCCCGCCTCGGCCTTCGTCTTCGCCCTCGTCGAATCGCACGACGCTGCGCAGGCGCTGGCGCTGTTTCTTGAGCAGGCCGTGCATAATCGTCCGGCGCTTGAGGGGAGTCATGTGGCGCAGGGCTTCTGTGTTGCCGGGCGGCGCGAGGAATGCGCCGCGCATGGTGGGTTGCTGGTCGAGTCCGAGCAGCGCCTCGGTGGCCGTCGCCGTTCCGCTCGTGCGTACCTGCCGCGCGGCGGCTATCTGCGACGGGTCGAGTCCGGCCAGAACGTCGGGCAGAATCTTCTGCGCTTCAGCGCCCGGTATCGGCAGACCCGTCGGCTGGCCGAACACGCCCGGAGGCCCGACGGTCGTCTCCGGCGAAAACTGCTGTGCGTTTGCGCCCTGCTGCGCAGCGCCGCCGAGCCGCCCGCCTACTTCAGTCTGATTCTCAGGCGACGGCGGCCTGACTCCGCCGCCGACACCTTTAACTTCGGCCATCGCTCTAATTTCCCTTCTTGCCTTTGCCGTTCATCTCGTAGACGAACCGGAGCACTACGGCTACAGCCTCGAACAACTCTGCGGGAATCTCCTGGTCGATGTCGAGTTCGTAGAGCGCGCGTGCGAGCGCCACGTCGCGCACGACGGGCACTTTCGATTCCTCCGCAATCTGGCGTATCTGCGCGGCCATCAGCTCCGCGCCCTTCGCCACCACCGTCGGCGCGCCCATCTCGTCGGCATCGTATCGCAAAGCGACGGCGACGTGCGTCGGGTTGGCTAAAACGGCGTCGGCGCGAGGGACGGCGGCCAGCATGCTCTGCATCGAGATTTCCTGAAAGAGCTGCTTGCGCAATCCCTTCTGTTCCGGATTGCCCTCGCTCTCTTTCATGTCTCTCATCCAATCGACCTTCGTCATCCTCTTCTCGCGCATGTAGAGAAATCTTTGCAGGAAGAAATCTCCTATCCCGACGAGCAGGAAAGCCAGCCCGACCTTCAACCCAATCTCGAAGATGAGGGTGAGTGTGAAGGAGGCGACCAGCGGGGTCGGCTGGTGGGTCAGCTCGACCAAGTCCTGGCGCGCCGCGTAGAGCACGGTTGCGATGACGAAGCCCGTGACGATGATTTTAACGAGCGTCTTCCCCAGCTCGATGTAGGGTCGGCTTTTGAAGAATTTCGACTGGAAGTTTTCGCCCGGATTAATCTTGGCGAAGTTGGGCTTGATGGCCTCGAAGGCCATGATGGGGCCGACCTGTAGATAACCCGAAAGCAGCGCGATGACGAAGAGAATTGCGAAGAGAGGCAGGAGCACGAGCGACAACACCTTCGTCGCCGAGACGAGCGCGGCGAGCGCGGTCTCCCTGTCGAGCTGGCCTTTGAAGGCGGCGGCGAAATTGAGGCTTTCCTGTAGAGACTCGCTCAGCCATGCGCCTATGCGCGGGCCGACTACCCAGAGCACGACGATAGCAACCATCAGGAGCAACGCCGAGGTGAGGTCTTGACTGCGGGGCACGTCGCCGCGCCTGCGTGCATCTCGGAGACTTTTAGGAGTTGCCTCTTCGGTTTTTTCGCCGCTCGAATGCGCCATATCACTCGGCCTTGATGCGTTGCAGGATGGAGAGCAGCTTCGATTTTATCAGGGGGTCGCTGGCGACGTACTCGCTCAGCTCCGCGACCATGTGCGCGCCCTGCTCCGTGTCTCGAAACTTCTCGTGCAGACGGGAGCGAATCATGTGTTGAGCAGACTCGCGGACGGCTGTCGCCGCGCCTTCGGTCGTGCCGAGGTCGGTGGCGTTGGCGATGCGCGCCAGAGCGGTGCGCGTCGCCGCCACGCTGCTCGGCTGTTCCTGCGCTCCGGCGGGAGCTTCGAGCTGCGCCAGTGCGGCGGCGAACTTGTCTTCAATCGAAGACTTCTGCACGTCGCGCGGGCTCAGAGACTCGAGCGGCTCCGAGCCGCTACTCAACGGTGATGCCGGCCCCTTTATTTTCATTCCGCCTCCTCTTGAGTAGCCGCCCGTTTAAGTTTCTCTCAAATCCCGCCCGGCGTTGGCTGCTCGCCTTCGGCGGCGGTCGCTTTGAGGGCGTCGAGCCAGGCGCGCGCCGTTTGGCTGTGCGGTGATTGAGGGTCGGAGGAGATTAACTGCCGCAATTCTCTCTCCGCTTCGTGGCGTCTTTTTTGGTAAAGCAGCACTTCGGCGTAATGCAGCCGCGCGTAGAGATTACCGGGTTCGAGCCGGAGCGCCTCTGCGCACAAACTCTCCGCCTCCGGCACGCGCCCGCGTTGCAGTTCCACGCTGCTCAGCTCAATGCGAGGAATGACAGGCCATTCGGGCATCAATTCCATCAGCCCGCGAAAAATCGTCTCCGCCGCGTCGAGCCGCCCGACATCGCGCAGCAGCACGCCCGACTCAAGCATGACGCGAACTTCGTCGTCCGTCGGTTCTACCTCACTCAACCACATGCTTCGACAGCCTCACAATACCTAACCCCTACGGCAAACACACCGAGACGAGGCGAAAGAGGCCGGACACGCCACGCCGGCTCGCTCGCCTCGCATATCTCTCGCCCCGCAAGAGGGCTAGGATTTGAAGTTGTGAACGGCGGACATCTCGCCGTCGTGCCGCGCCTTGAGCAGATTCGAGACGGTCGTGAACGACTGCGTCTGCGTCTGCACCTGATTCTGCACGGCGAGCATCACCATCGACTGCTCGGCCTGCTGTTGCAACATGGCCTGCATATTGGTGGTGTCGAGGCCGCCGTTGCCGCGAATGAAGCCGCCGAGCAGAGTGCCCGCGCCGGGCGCGAAGATGTTCAAAGCGCCGCCTACGATGGTGCGCAGAATGCCGCCGAATTTGCTCCCGGATTTCTGCACGGGCGGGAGCGCCGAGGGCGTCGTCGCGGTCGTCTGCTGAATGGTCGGAACCGAGTTAATCATCGCATCGCCGTTTGGCATGACTGTCATCCTCCCCTCAATACTAAACAACTGAAAGCGCCAGCCTTAAAGCTCTCTCCGGAAATACCCGCTTCACGCGCTCTCAACTCAATTATCGGCACTTGACGAAAAATGTTTCCTCTCGGGACGAAAAAATTTTACTTCCCCGGAGAGCGCGCCGACTGCTGCAATTCGTCGAGCAGTTCGAGCGTCGCGCGGAGGGCGGCGGCGGCGCGCACGGCGCGCTCGACCTCGGCTTTCGAGCCGTGTCGCAACACTCGCTCGATGCTCTGAAGGGTGCGTTTCAGGCGCGCACGCATCTCTTCGAGCGCGGAAAAATCCGGCTTTTCAAACAAATGTTCCAGATTGGGATAATTGAAAAGCGAGGCGAGGTCGGGCGTGTTCTCGGCCTCGGAGGAGGCGCGCGATTGCTTTCCGGCGTCGCGGGAAAATCTCGACATGCGGCTTCTCCCTTGCTCTAGCAGTGGCTTTGGAGTTTCCTAAATCGTCGCGTAACTGTATGATACTATTGAGGCATGCAGATGATGTCAACAGGCCGCTTTCGGAGTCAGCGCCGATTTTCCCGGACACTTGGATTTAGAAGCCGGTAGCGCCTGTCGCCGTCGTCGAAACTCCTCCCCACAAGCATGAAACTCGTCGTCAAAAGAAGCAACGCCGACAACGCGCCGCCCTTGATTGAAGAACGGCTGATACCCGGCTCTTTATACTCCATCGGGAGCGGCCCGAACGCAAACCTTCGTTTTAACAGCGCCGAAGTAGCCCCTGAGCAGGCCGTCGTCATGGAGGAATACGGGCGACTGATGCTGGTGAGCACGGCCGACGGGACGCGTTTTAACGGCGAGTCGCTCGGCAATCAGGCGCGGCGCGAGATTACACATGGGGCTGAGCTGCATGTGGCCGGTTACGTCGTCAGTTTTCTCTTCGAGGCTGACGAGCGGCCTGCCGGATACGGGGAATCTTTCCCGCCCGCGATACCCGGCGACGGGCGGCGCGCGCCCGCTTCCAATCCGATGCAAGCTCCCCCGCCCGCGCCCGCTCAGCCTTCGCCCAAAGCTCCCCAAACCGGAGTGAAAGCCTTCCTCGCCAACATACACAACGAAGACTACGTACACAAATACTACTTTTTCATTCAGGGCGGCGTGAGCGACGGCGAGCGCATCATGCTCAACAGCGCGACCGCCATGCTCGGCTGGGATGAGACGGGGCAGAGTATCAGCTCCGAGCCCGCGCCTGCGGGCGTGCGCGCCGTCGTGCAATTTAACGTCTTCACGAGCGAGGTGGTCGTCAATCCGCAGGGCCCCGGCATGGTAGCCGTCAACAACGTGCTCATCGACCGGGCGCGCACGCTGAGCGAAGGCGACGAGCTGCGGCTTGCGCCGACGCCCATCACCGAGCCGCCTAACATGGCCGTCCTCGTTTTTCACGAGCCTGCGGTGGTGGATTTGTTCTCCGCGCGCAACGAAAAGAGAGCCGCAGAGGCGGCGCTCGTGCCGACGACTCCCGTAGTCGAGCCCGCCGCGCAGCCGCCCGCCGCACCGCCCGCGAAAAGGAAGCCCGGAATTTTCTCTTCCGAAAGAAAATTCTTCGGCTACTTCTCGGCGCTGAGCATCATCACGTTCATATTCGTTATCCTGCTCACGTCGGCGCTGACCTATTTCCTGCTCGAAGCACTGTTCCCCGCTTGAAACCTGTAAATCGTTTCGCCTGAGAAGCGAAAGGAACGCCTCACGCCTCAGGCATCGTCGCTTCAAGGTTCTTCCGCCGAGGTATTGCGGTGATGAACGTTAACAAACTGTCCGGTTGGCTGCCGCAGTCGCTCAGGGGCGGCGGCATGACGGCGCTTTTGGCGCGCAATAAAGATTTGTTGCTGCCGGTCGGGCTGGTGCTCGCCATCGGCACTTTCTTCGTGCAAATCCCGACGTGGCTCATCTCCATCCTGCTGCTGCTGAACCTCGCCTTCGCCGTCGTCATTCTCTCCCGCTCGCTCTACCTGAAAACACCTCTGGAGTTTACTGCCTACCCGACGCTGCTGCTGCTGACGACGATTCTGCGCCTGTGCCTGAGCGTCTCCGTGATGCGGAGCGTGCTTTTGAAGGGGCACGCGGGCGAGGTCATCGAGACCATCGGGCGCATCAGCGCAGGCGACGTGGTCATCGTCGGCGGCGTGATGTTTCTCGCCATTCTGGTCGTGCAGTTCATCGTCGTCGCCAAAGGCTCGGAGCGCGTCGCGGAGGTGGCCGCACGCTTCACGCTCGACGCCATGCCGGGCAAGCAGATGTCCATCGACGCCGATTTGCGCTCCGGCCTCATCCCGCAGGACGAGGCGCGGCGGCGTCGCTCGGCGCTGACGAGAGAGTCGCAGCTCTACGGCGCGATGGACGGCGCGATGAAATTCGTCAAGGGCGATTCCATCGCCACCATCATCATCGCTTTCATCAACATCTTCGCCGGGTTCGCCATCGGCGTCTACAACCGGGGCATGACGCTCGGCGAGGCCGCGCATCACTACACGATTCTGACCATCGGCGACGGCCTGGCCGCCAGCATCTCGTCCATCCTCATCACCGTCTCGGCGGGCATCATCGTCACACGCGTCACGACCGAAGAGGACGACGACAACATCAGCAGCGACATCGGCAAACAACTCTTCACCAACCCGAAACCTCTCTTCATCGCGGCGGCGCTCATGCTCCTGCTCGGGCTCATCCCTTCGATGCCGAACATTCTGCTGCTCATCATCGGCGGCGCGCTGGCTGCGGCAGGCTTCTTTCTCTACCGCGCGCAGCAGAGAGCAGCCATCGAAGAGGCCGAGCATCTGGCGAAACTCGGCGAGACGAAGGGCGACGATCCCCTCCAGTTCAGCGCGACCGTCCCGCTCGCCATCGTCGTCGGCGAAGGGCTCGCGCCTCTTGTTGACCCGAACACGCCCGAAGGCGCACGCTTCCGCGCCTCGCTGCCGAGGCTCCGCCACGCAATCTACTACGACCTCGGCGTGCTTCTACCCTACATCCACGTCAACAGCGCCACGGGCGAATCGAATCTCAAGCCGGACGAGTACGTTATCGCGCTCAAGGAGATTCCGGTTGACCGGGGAAAGATTCGCCCCGAGTGCGTCTTTGTGAACGACTCGGCGAGAAACCTCGAACCGTTTCTCATCGAAGGCGAAGAGGTGCTCAACCCGGCAGACCTCAAGCCGGGCGCTTGGATTCCAGCCGAGCAGAGATACAAGGCCGAGGCCGCCAACCTCAAGATTTGGGAGCCGGCCGAGGTCATCACGCTTCACATGTCGAACTTGATGAAGAGGTTCGCTTACCAGTTCATAGGGATTCAGGAAGCGCAGTCGATGCTCGAATATCTCTCGCGCTCGGGGATGGCGCGCACGGTCGAAGAGGTGATTCCGACGCCAATTTCTTTGACGGTCTTCGCCGACGTGCTCAGGCGTCTGGTGCAGGAGGGTATCTCCATCCGCGACATGAAATCCATTCTCGACGCCCTCTCGGCATGGGCGAGGGTGGAGAGCGAAGACCCGGCCTACCTGACCGAGTACGTGCGCATCTCTCTGAGCCGCCACGTCACCTTCACCTACACGCGCGGCAGAGACGTGCTCTTCGTCTACAAGCTCGACCAGGAGATAGAAGACATCATTCACGGCTCTCTCCAGCCGGACTCGAAGCAGAGAAAGGCGATTATGAATCTCGACCCTGATTTGGCCGAAGACATCGTCGCCGCCATCCGGCGCGAGATTCCCGAGCCGCTGCCGAGCGCGCAGAAGCCTGTCATCCTCACCCATTTCAATCTGCGACGCTTCGTGCGAAAGATAGTCGAAGTCGAGTTTCCGCTGCTCGCCGTTATCTCCTACGCGGAGATTCCGCCCGACGTGCACGTGCAGGTCTTGAATAACATCGCCATACGCCCGCCGCAGTCGCTTCTCGGCGGAGGCGACGAAGACGATTTCGACTTCGACGAAGAAGATAGAGAAGAGCTTGCCGCGAGCGGTTATCGCGCGCTGTCAGACGACTTTTGAGGTAGCGCGCCGGTCGAGCTTTTGCGCGTTTAGCGCGGGGCGGACGAGGGGCGGAATTTTGAAGGGTCGCGCGCCGCGCCGCCGGGCGGGCACGGGCCGCGATAGAAGTCGATTTTGAAGCGAGGCGGGGCGCTTTTGCCGCCCGCCGTCGTTCGTCGAATCACGCCGGAGGTGATGCGCGCTTCGCGCTCGCTGTCGCAGGTGTCCTCGTCAATCACGCCGAAGTCTTTAATCAGCTTCAGCCGCCCGTCGCCTATCTCTACGAGCCTCGCCCACGAAAGATTGATGCCCCGGTTGAAGTAGCTCGCCCCGAGCAGTAGCTCGTTTATCCGGTCGCCGTTCAAATCGCTCAGGCGCAGGATGCTGGCGTAGTGATTGACGCGGCGTAGAAAATTGTCGCCGCCAACATTGATGCGAGCCGCGAGTTGATCGCCCTCGAAGATTGCCAGTTGCGCTTCGGGCACGGGCTCGGCGTCGGTCGCCGTCTCTCCGGCGTTGTTCGGTTGAATCAGGTAGGCAGTCTGCCGCGCGCCCGCTTTGGTGAACGCCCCCGTAGCCGCGCTCCTAATCAAAGGCTCATACTTCTCGAAGCCCTCGCCATAAACCGCGAAGAAAATTTTACGTAGCTCTTCCGGCGACAATTCCGGGCGCGGGAAAGCCTTGTCCTTTCTGTAGTCGAAAAGCACGAGGTCAGGGTCGTCGGCGCCGGGCGCGACGTGAGAGGCGGGCTCGGGCGTGACGGGGCTGTCGCCCCGGTTGGGCGTCTGCGACGTTGAAGGTGCGGTGCTGACGACGGGAGGAAATTCGCGCGGGGCAGCAGGGGGTGGCTCGTTTTCGGAGGCGCAGGAGACGGCGAGCAAAGCGAGGACGAAGAGAATGAGAGTGAGCGGAGCGTTCGGCGAAAATCTTCGGCGGAGGTGGGTACTGCGTTGTGGCGACTGCTCATTCATTTCGATGTCATGTCGATGACGGCGATGAAAGTGATGCGTGCGCCCGGTCGCACGCGGTCTGACTTGTGCCAGCCGTCCTCCATATCTTCTTTCTTCATAGAGTAGACGCCGGCGGGTTCTTTACCGTCCGCGCCTGCGAGGTGAAAGGAGAGGTTGCTGACTTCCTGCGGCTTGAAGGCCGCAAACTCTGTGGGCGGCTGGAAGAAAAGCTCGGGCGTGCCGTAGGCTTTCACGGCATCTTCGACGGGGCTGCCCGGTCGGACGCCTGCCGCCGTCGCGTGGCGCGCGTCGCTCGTCATCAGCGAGCGGATGGGATCGTCATCGGCGGGCAGCTCGTCGGCGGTGGTCTCATCCATGCGGCGCGTTCTGACGAAGAGCACGTCTTTGCCGCCGACGCCGACGGCCACGTCCGCCGTTTCGTCCGGGCGAACTGTGGCGAGATGAAACTTCGCGCCGGGAAAAAGCTTTTTCAGCTCGCCGAATGACATCCCGAGACGCACGCGGCCGATGCCGCGCGACGTGATGAGAAAATCTCCCGCCGCGTCGGTGCTGTTCTGGTTCGCCGTCCTGCCCGGCTGTTCCGGCGTAGATGAATTCACGCCCGCGCTCCTGTCGCTCGTCTGCTGCGTGTTTGAAATCTGCTCTACGTTTGAAACGGGCGCGTGCCCCGCCGTCTGCTCAGCGCCGCAACCCGCGAGGAGCGACGACGAGCAAAGGCAGAGGACGAACAGCCACCCTCGCGCAAGTTTCTTCCAGCTTTGTGCGCCGCGTCGGCTCTCTCCGCTCATCACGTTTCGGAATTGTAACACCGACGAGGCGCGTCGCAATCGGAGAATATCAAAGTCGCAAGGCGAGATGGTTCGCTCGCCCGTCGGCGTTTCACATGCGCCGTTTGAAAAAACTCTCTGCCGCAAAAACTCTCAGCCGCGCCCGACATCGACGAGCACGTATTTAAACTCTTCCTGTCCGCCGAGCGATTGCCAGAAGGCATCGAAGTCTGCCTGCTTGAGTGTTTGGCAACCCGCCGAGCCGGTGAAATTGCCTCTGCCGCCGCGATGGAAATACATCGTGCGTCCCGAGTTGAGGTTGGCGCGATTGGTGACGGGGTCGCGCCCGTCGATATTGCCGTCGTGATTGGTGTCGCGCTCGGCGATGATGTCGCGCGTCGGTCGGAGGATGTTGCGTCCGGCGGCGTCCTGCGAGCGTCCGAAGCCTGAGCGAAACTCTTTGCGGAAAGTGTAGGAGCCTTCGGGGATGCGGCCGAGGTCGCCGCGAGAGTCGCCGCCTGCGTTGATGGTCGTGACGTTGTGACCGGCGCGACGATTGGCGGGCGTGTCTTCGTAGTAGGCCGCCGGTTCGGTGTTGCCGCGAAATTCGCTGACGTGTCGCGTGCCGTTGCGGTCAGTCCAGAGGACGACGAAGCGGTCGTCGTAAGCGCCGAGCCCGTTGTTGGCGCGCGTGCTGGTGGGAACTCTGAGGCCGAGGATGACGCGGCGACCGGCGGCCAAGTCCTGACGCGCGCTCGCGCTTCCGTGTCTCTGAATGTAGCCCGCGTAGAGGTCGTATTTCTGCGCGGTGGTCATCCCTTCGGTGTTGGGCAAACCCGCGCGTTCGGTTCGCGCGTCGGGCCTCTGGCCTTCAACTCTCGCAGCATTTCTTTCGAGCGTCGCCAGCGTGGTTTGACCGATTCTGCCCTCGCTCCCGGCGGGCGGGCGCAGGCCGTGTTCGCGTTGAAACGCCTCGACGGCGCGCTCGGTCTGCGTGCCAAACTTGCCGTCCGCCTCGATGCCGAGCAGCCTCTGGATGTGGCTGACGGCTTCGCCCTGCTGGCCGCGACGAAGGACGGCGCGACCGGCGCGCACGTCTTTAAGCGACGGGGCGGGCTCGTAGCGGTTAGCGGTCGGCGACTGAACAGGGTTCGTCCTCTCCGGCTGCGGGTTGGTCGTCTGGCGGCGATAGCCTCGCGCGGTCAGCGCGCGGACAAGCTCGTTGGTGCGGCGCGTCTGGTCTGCGCGGAGTTTGACGGGGTCGTTGTCGAAGCCGCTCGCGCTCAGTCTTCCGGTCGCAGGGTCGATGTAAGAGCGCATGCGCGCTTCGATGATATTTTGCGGGGTGACGCCTTCGCGGCTGAGGCGCGATAACTGATTGAGGAAGCGACCGGCGGAGCGCGGCGACTGCGTGTAGAGGTCGTAGTAGCTGGAGGCGAGCAGGGAGTTGTTCGGGTCGAGACCGGCGCGGCGCGCGGCTTCGACGTAGCGCGGCGTGACTCGTCTCAACTCCTGCTGCCAGATGCGGTCGGCCTCTTCGGGCGTGCGCGCGCGTCCGCCCTGATACGAAAAAGAGCCGATGTTGTGCACCTCGTTGCCGGGGTCTGTGTGGCCTCGATAGCTGCCGCGAAAGCCGCCCGAAGGCGTGCGGTTGCCCTCGGACGTGCCGACGATGATGGCCGCTTCGGAGCTTGAGCCGCCGCGCAGGAAGGTGTCGAGATTAACGGGAGCGAAGCCGTTGCCATCGACGGGCTGCGTTCTCGCGTTGTCGGTGCGCGGTGTCTCGTCGGTGCGCGGCGCTTGCGTGCGCGTCTCTGTTCGCTCCGGTCTCGGCGTCTCGTTCGGGCGCGTGCGCGCAGGCTGCCTGACCTCGTTCTGACCTTCTTCGCGCGCGGATGGACGCGCGGGCAGGCGAAGACGCTGGCCGGGATAAATCAGTCGAGGGTTACGCAGTTGGGCGTTGGCTTCAATCAAACGCTCAAGGTCGATGCCTCGCTGCGCGGCGATGTCCCACATGGTATCGCCGGGCTTGACGGTGTAAGAGGTCGGAGTCGAACGGTTCGCGCCGTTTCGACGAGCGGCGCGGGGCGCGGGGATGTTCAGAGTTTGGCCTGCGAAAATACGGTCGGGGTTGCGAATCTGTTTGTTGGCTTCGAGCAGTTCTTCGAGCGTCAGATTGTAAAGGGCTGCGAGCTGGGAGAGCGTCTCTCCCGCGCGGATGAGGTGACGACGGTCGCCGTTTGCGACGCTAGCCTGCGCTCTCTCAGTCGAACTGGCCGAACGATTGATGCCGCCCATGCTGTTTTAACTCCCTCCCCTCAAAGTCGCCGCACGCCTCGAATCTCAATGGAAATCTTCTACTTTAATTATCGTCGGTTCGGCGAAAATGTTGCTTGAAGCAGACTTTTTTAGAGCAGTTTCCAGAAGGATGTAGCACGTTCATTTGCAGACTGTTAGGGCAGGATTTATCGGGGCGACTTAGTTGGAGGGTTGATTTCCGAGTAGTTCGAGCGGCAGGCGTTGGTAGACGGGGTTGTTGGCTTCGTGTTGGCGTTCGAGCCAGTCGAGAGGCACGCCTGCGCTGGAGGCGAGCCCGCAAAGCGCGATGCCTGGCAGCCAGAGGTAGAGTTTCGGGTGATGATTTACGTCGCGCTCAACGAACTCCTGGAGGCGTTCGAGCGCGCGGTCAACGACCGAGGCGAAGCTCTTCAGGGTCTCTTCGGACTCGTCGAGCGTCTGGCCTGCTTCCGCCGCTTCCGCTTCGGAGACGATGCGCCCCGCGACGGCGGCCAGAAGCACGCAGACCGCTTCGTGCTCGCTGTTTCGCCATGCGGCTTCGAGGGGGTCTGGAAACTGTCGCTCCCACCATTCGCGTTCGTTCTCGACGCGCGCGGCTTCGAGCATCTGGCAGGCTTCGCGCGCCTTCGCCTGCTCGCGCTCGATGACGGCGCGCGCGACGAGCGCATAGCCTTCGGCGAGACGAAAATGTGTGCGCGAGCCGAGGAATGCGCGCGCCTCGCGTAAGATACCCGTGCGCGGGTTCGGGTCGGCGGCGGCAAGGGCGATGAAGGCGTCGCGCTCTCGGGCAGCGATGGAAGCGTGCAGGCCGAGGATGTACTGTTCGGGGTTCGGGTCGAAGCCGGGACGACGACGAAGGAAGCCGCGAGCGAGCGTGCGCGCCGCTTCCCCGAGCAGGCGGCGCGTCGTGCCGACGCTGCGGTAGAGCTTCCACTCGAAACAGGCCGCGCGCCAGCAGGAGTTTGCCAGAGGCTGAAGCGACGCTCCGTCGCGCGCGGAGGCGGTGCGATAAGTCGCCATCATCTGACGCTCGTGTTTGAGCGAGCGATGGTCGTAGTCGTCGTTGGATTGGCCGCCGTGAAAAGAGGACATGAGAGACGGGCGCGCAAGGCGTGGAAAGAATTGCGCGCTTCAGGTCGAAGCAGGGGCGGGCGCTTAAGCTCAGGCGGGCGCGAGCCCCGCCAACTCGCCCGCGCCGCCCGGCAGAAGCTTCGCCACGCTGAAGGAGTTTTCGGCGGCGACGCCCTCGTTGACCGAACCGCTCAGAAGCACCGTGTAGAGACGACCGTCGGCCAGAGCCATCTCCAGCATCTCTCCGAGCAGGTTGTGGTCGGCGTGCAGGGAATCTTTGAGTCGCTCGATGAGCGCGCGCATCCAGCCTTCGCTGAGCGGCTGCTGCCCGAACATCGACTCCAGCTCTGAAGCGTTGATTTGCACCTGCACGGCGGCGTAGCGCGGCGCGTTGAGCGTTCGACCGTCGAAGCCTATCAGGGAGTAGAGCGCGTCGAAGCCGTAGATGAGCAGGGGCGAAAGGCGCGTCGGGAAATGGTCGGCCTCGAAGATGCCGCCGAAGAGGCCGCCCTGTGTGCCGAGCAGGAGCAGTTGGTCGAGCCTGAGCGGAGTGCCGTCGGGCGCAACGAGCGTGCGCCCTTTAGCGTCGAACAACTGGCCGTTGAGCGCGGCGATGAAGCGCGCTATCTCGGCGCGCGCGGCGCGACCGGGCAGAGTCGGCAGCATCGAGAGCAACGCTTCGGCCTCGCCGTCTGCGCCGAGTGTCGCGCCCGCCTGACCGGGAAAGAGTCCGCCCTCTTCCGCAACGCCCGGCTGAGCGCCGCCCTGTGCTCTGCCGCCGAGTTTCTGCCATGCACGCTCGATAGCATCGAGCGTGTGCATCAATTCCATCATCTCGCTGGCGATGCGCGCGCGGCCTGTGAGCGGGTAAGGGTTGTGCGCGTCGGGGGTCGGCTGAAACGCGCCCGAGCGCAAATCGCGCCAAAGCTCCGAGGCGCGAACGCGCTCCTGCGGCGTGCTCGCGCCCCCTCTGCCCTCCAACTGCCGCCCGAGAAAATTGAAGATGCGCTCTTCCGCGCGGCGGACAACTTCGCCGCCCGTCTTCTCCAGATTCGCCAGATGCCTGACGATGCGCACGACGCTCGACAGCTCGCGCACCGCTTCGCGGACAATCGCTTTCGGCGTCTCGCCCCGCGCGAGCGCGCCTTCGAGCGTGCGGTTGAACTTTTTCGAGAACTTCTCGACGTACTTCTCAAGCTGCTGGCTGCTCGCCGCATTGAGCGCGCGCAGCGCCTTGTTGCCGACGGCGCGCGTCGTGCCTTCGAGCACTTCGCGCAGATGCGTGGGCAGATTCTCGACGCTCTTTTTATCACCCTTCAGGTAATCGAGAAGCGAACGCTCCGAGGCGCGCGCCTCGCGTCGCAACTGCGCCAACTCGCGCCGCGTCGAATTTAGCTGCGAGCCCTGCTCAGGCAAAGGCGACTCGCTCGGTTTCAGTTTCACTTCGGACGAGCCGTTGTTTCCGTTACCGCGCCCGTTCGATTCGTGCCGATTGACGCTCGCGCCTCTGTTGTGTGCGTGCTCGGGCGCATCGTCGCGGATGCGCCCGCCCCCGCGCGCGTGTTGGCTTTGCGCTTCGCCGTTTCGATGAGCTTCGCCGTTCGGCGTGTGGCGGTCGGCCTTGTTCTGCTGTTTGGCGTCGGTTTGAGGATGCTCCTGATGCCGGAGCACCTTCGTTGTGTTGGAGGTCTGTTTTTCGAGGGCGCGCAGGACGCGCGCGTCGCGCGCTTCAAGCTCGCGCAGTTGCGCGGGCAGCTCATTTTTCTTCTGCTGCTGGCGTTGCGGATTCTCGACGCGCTGGTCTTTGAGGGCTTGCCGTGCGGCCTGGTCGGGATTCGTGCGTGCCGCCTCGCCCGCCGGATGCCTGTTGTCTGCGGCTTCATTCGGCTTCGGAGGACGCGCCTGAACACTGGCCTGCTTGGCCGTCGCCGCTTGCCTGCCGGTCGGCTGAGCGTGGCTTTGAAGATGGGATGGAAGTGCCGGAGTCTGCGTCCCGCTTTTGATTTTCGGGTCACTCATCGGGAAAGCGCCTCCAACGAAACGACGGAGAGAGCGTGCGACGACGGCGAGCGGGCGTCGCTTTCAAAGCTCGTCGGCACGACTGTCATGCCGAACACTGACGGCGCGCTCACGAACGCTTCAAGCTCCCTTGACGCGCGCGACGATGGCCGTCGGGTAGTTGCCGATTTCATGGTACTTCGCGGCGGCGAGGTCTGGAAAATAGCGCGACGTGGCCTGTGCGAGCGGAGAGTTCAGTCCGCCCGCCTTCAGGTTCTCCCACTGCGAAGCGTAAGTGCGCGCGAAGCTGACGGCAGCCGTCCCGGCCAGACCTTTGGCGCGAGCCTGCGCCATTCCCGCACGATAGGCGTGCCCCATCGCCACCGTCACCGTGCCCTCGCCGCCGTTATAGGCCGCCAGTACAAACTTCCAGAACTCGACTCCGGTCGGCTGCCCGTAACGCGAGAAAGCCATTTCGCCGAGGCGCTGCGCTTTGATGTTGAGCAGACGCGCCGCGCCGGGTATCGCCTTCGAGGGGTCGAGTCGTTCGTCCATCGCAGTTCCGGCGACGCCGACCTTGAGGCCGACCTCGCGCGCCGCTTCACGACCGAACTGTGCAATCCCCGCGTAGCCGTACTGGTTGACGACCGTCGGGTTGAAGTTCGACTCCTGCGCCAGAAGGCTCTTGAGAATCGCGGGCGAGAGCCCCGGACACCACTCGACGGCGCGGGCTATCACTTCGTCGTAACGCTCGGTCGCGCCGCCCTTGATGTTTGCAGACTTGGCGGGCGACGCGAAAGCGCGGTCGAAGGCCGTCTGCATCGCTTCGACGCCGCGCACCTCTCCGCCTGCTAGATTCGCTCCGATTAAATCGCTGGCTTCGTTGAGAACCGGATGAACTTGCAGGGCGCTGATTTGATTCCACTCGTCGAGAAGCGCCTGATGCTCGCGCGTCAGTGGCACGTCGAGCATTTCGGGGTGGCGCGCGTAGAAGATTAAATCGGTCAGCTCCTTCGGGTCGGTGATGCCGACCTGAAGGGCCTGCACGATGGTTCTCAACTCTTCGAGCGTACGCTCGCGCAGCCAATTCTCTTCGGTCGTCAGCCCGGCGGCGTCTCGCTCCGTCCGCTCAAGGGTGCGCGTCTGGTAGGGCA
This sequence comes from Pyrinomonadaceae bacterium, assembly GCA_036399175.1. Classification (GTDB taxonomy): domain Bacteria; phylum Acidobacteriota; class Blastocatellia; order Pyrinomonadales; family Pyrinomonadaceae; genus DASWNP01. Next base: position 25,366 of record DASWNP010000039.1, read on the forward strand.
CGAGTTTGTTCGTGCCGCCGAGGCGCGAGTCGAAATCTTCTTTTCGTCCGCGTTCGTCGCGCGTCGGCTCGGTGCGCGGCGCATTCGCCGGTCGAAGGGATTGATGGTCTATCTTGCGTATGCCTGCCATGACACTTTCTCTGCCCCCGCGCGCCGATTTCAGAACGGCGAAGGATACCGCCCGGCGCGGCTCGCGGTTAGACGTTCGTGTTCAGAATCGTCTTGATGCCGCCGGTCATCTGGTCAACCACTTTGCTGAGCACTTCGACGTGCTGCGTCACCTGATAGAGCCGCGCCTGCAAGGCGAGCAGCTCGCCGGGCGACAAATCTTTTTTCGACCGCCAGATGGCGTCGATGCTGTTCAGCTCGTTCTCCAACTGTCCCATCCGCCCGCGCAGGTCTGTCACCTGCGACGAATTGCCGGTGCGATTGAGCGCTTCGCGCATGAGGCTCATGTCGGTGCGCGAGCTGAGCATCTGCCGCATCAGCTCGGTCTGAAGAGCAGAGTTTGACGGCAGCCCTTCCGTGCGCTGCATGAGGCCGGTGCGCAGCCTTTCAAACTCTTCGCTGCGAGCGGGCTGCGACTGTTCCGGCGCGCTCGCCTGCGGCTGCTCCTGAGCCTTGTTGCCGACCTGTTCCAAGACTTGCTTGAAAGACTGACCGTCGCCTTGATTCTGTTGCAGTTGCCTGGCCGAGCTGCTGACGTTCGACATGCCAGCGCCGCCCGCTGCTCCTGAAATTGGGTTAGCCATAAACCCATCCTCCCCTAAACCGTTGATGGCGGCAGATTAAAACTTCTGCGCCCGCTTATCAAGCCCGTTGCGAAACTCTCCGTCTGATAGGATTATCGGCTCTTAGCGAAAAATGTTTCCTCACAGAAAGAAAATTTTTTCGATTTTTCGCGCCCCGACGCGCACGCCGCAAAGCGCGGCTCTCGCCGACTCCGTTTGAAATTCGACGGAAGGGCGGACGAGCCAAGCCGCTCAATCGAAATTTCCTGTCTGCTGAAGGCGCGGAAGGCTTAGAGCAAATCTAGAGTGTGGCGGTTTCGGGGTTGAAGAGGCGGAAGCTATCGACGACTTGGCGGAAGTGTGCGATGTGGTGGTTGAACTGTTCAAGGGTTGCGGTGCAGGTGAGGACGAAGACGAGGCCGTCGCCGAGGACGTAGGTTTGCGCCTGCTGTAGCTGGAGTCCGTGTGCGGAGAAGCGTTGCAATCTCTGAAAGGCGGGTGCGCCGCCGACGGTGGCCGTCCGCTCGTCGATGATTTCCAGACCCGGTATCTCAGCCTCGGTCGCCGCGCGTTGCTCGCGCGCGTAAGCTTCGATGCTCGTCTGCGGCGCGACTCTCTGGCGCATGACGACGACGTTGGGCGCGAAGCCTGTGCCTTCAGGCCTCCCGACGAGGGTAATCATCGAGCGGTCTTCCCAGCCTTCGGGCAGGTCGGCGACGAAGCCGTTGGCAATCAGTCTCATTCGTGTTTGAGTCGGAGAATTTCGGTTGAAGTCAGGGCGTCGGTGCTGTCCCGCGCAGGGGCGGGCGAATGTCAATCAACATCCTACCCTCTAAAGCTTCGGCGGCAAGCTGGCCGAGCGTGTAAGAGTCGGGCGCGCAATCCCAGGAGGCTTCAAGCTCCGACGTGTCGTGCTGCAAGGCGACGAGCGCGCGGCGTCCGGCTTCCTCGTCAATCTCCCTGAGCAGCAGCGCCGCGTAGAGGCGGCCTGCCGGAGCGGCGTTTTGCAAAATCTCTTCGACGGCAGCGCGCTCGCCTGCTCCGGCCTGACGCGCTAGGGCGAAGGCTTCGTAGTTCTCGTTCTTCTGCCCCATGCCGCCGAAGGCGTAACCCTCGAACCGCTCAGCCGCGCGCAGACGTGCGAAGCAGGCCGCAAGCTTCTCCTGCGTCGGACTCGCCTCAGCTTCTTTCGCGTCGCCCATTATCAGCCGAAGATGGAGGCGAGCGTACTCGCTGCGCCGCTCGCCATGCTACCGAGCGCGTCTTTCGCTCCGCTCACGAAGTTCGAGGCCGTCTCGCCGACGTTACTGACCACGCTCTGCCCGAATTCTACTGCCTTCTCGACGCCGCTCGCAACCAGCTTGTCCACGCCGAGGCCGCGTATGGCCTGGTCAGCCAGATAACCGACGGCGAAACCGACGGCTGCGCCCGCGAGCGTGCCGACGACGGGGATGGGGATGAAGCTACCGATGACCGCGCCTGCGTATGCGCCCGCCATGCCTGCGGCTGCGCCGGTGACGGCCTCGCCCGCCACGCGTCCGGCGAACTGCGCCCCGGTAATCTGATTATTCTGGTAGGCCGAGTAGTTATCGTAGATGGCGAAGGCGCTGCCCGTAACCGCACCGGCGATGCCCGCGCCGCGCAACTGTCTGGCCGCCACGCGCAGAGAGCTATTCGTCATCCCGCTCGTCACCGAAGGCGCACCCGAGACGGCGCGCTCGATAACCTCTTCGGTGACGCCCGTGCCGACTCCGACCAGAGTATTTCCCGCGAGTTGTCCGGCGTCGAACTCGCCGTTTCGCAACTGCTGATAAGCGGTCGTGGCGAAGGCTGCGCCGCCGCCGATGGCCGCGCTGCGACGCGAATGGGTGACACCGTCGGCGACGGTGTTGACGGCGTTTCCGGCTCGCAGGCGCGTGTCGCCGAAAATCTGTTCGAGACGCGAGGCGGGCTCGTAGCTGGTGCGGTGCATGTAGCTGGCGCGCGGGTCTTGCCCGAACTCACGACGGATGGAAAGCTCGGTCGGCTCGTCGCTGCGGCGGTAGCCGTCGAAGCCGACGGTGCGAAACTCTTCGCGCATACGAACGCGCGTGCTCTGCCCTTCCCTATAGATTTGGCCGCCGTCGTTGACGTAGTGCGTCGTGCGCACGCTATCGGGCGAGAGGGGCTGACCTGTCGGAGCGCCGGAGCGCGGGTCGCGCGTGCCGCGCTGGTAGTGGCTGGCGTGAATCAATTCGTGCGCGAGGACGACGGCCGAGTCGGCGGGCTGGTTCGTGACGCGTCCGTTTGCGCCGCGCACGGGCAGAGCGAAATTGCCCGAGGGGTCGTACCTGACGACTGCGCCGGAGCCCGCGCCGGGACGACCGATGCTGCCGTTGGCTTGCTGGACGTTGATGGCTCCGGCTGAAGCGTTGCCGCGCTCGTAGCGGATGGTGACGGGGTTCGGGTTGTTGAGAAGCTGGTCAATCAGTCGGTAGCCCTGCTCGTGGCCGGGAATCTGCTGTGCGCTGCGCCGGACGAGGCCGTCAGGCCCGATGGTAGTTCCCGGCGCGATGCGATTCAGGTCGTGCTCGACGCGGGCGCGAAACTCCGGCGTGCCTTCGACGAAGACGCGTCCGGTGTTGCGCACGCTGCGCTCGGAAATCTCCGTGCTGGCGGCGCGTGCTCCGCGCGTCGCCCCGGCGGTCAGGCTGCCAATCTGATTCTCGCGTCGCTGCTCGTCGCGCTCGATGCGAGCCTGACGCTGCGCGCCGTACTGATTGACCTCGGCCAGACGCGCGGCGTTATCCGTCGGACGATTATTGCTCGGCGGCGGTGGCGGCGGCACGCGACGCTCCGGTTGCCGCTCGACGTTGGTCGTCGTGGTTTGCCGTGTCCCGCCCACTTCTTCGATTCGCGCCATTTGACTTAAAACCCCTCTCTCGCTTCAGACGAAAATCCTGCTCGACTTGATTATCGGGCGCGGCGCGGAAATGTTTCCTGTCTGAAGCGTCGATGCGTCGATTTCAACTGCGGATGCTTAACGTCGGCGCTCTCTGAGAGCGGCCTGTTCGAGTTGCGGCAGGTTATCGAGCAGGGCGCGGGCGCGGATGAGGAAAGGGGCTACGGGGCTGTCGGCGCGCTCGGCTTCGCCGAGGCTCAAAGCCTTCTGGAAGTCGGCGCCGGCGGCCGCGTACTCTCCGAGGCTCAGGTAGGCTTCGCCGCGATTGACGAGCGTCGAGATGTTATAGGGGTCGATGTTGAGAGAAATCGTCAGGTGCTCGACGGCTCTCTGGGGATTGCCGAGGCGGAGACGGAGCGCGCCAAGCGCCGACTGAAAATAGGCGTAGGCGGCGTTGTTGGGCGGCGAGAGCGCGGCCAGACCTTCAAATATCGTGACGGCTTCGCGCTCGCGCCCCTGCTCGGCGAGCGCGAAGCCGAGGTCGGCGACGATGCGCACTTCCGCCGCCTCCCAGCCGCACACCTCGCCGAGCGACTTCTCGCCGTAGAGCCATTGCAGGTTAATTTGCTTCGACATCGCGCCACCTCGTCTGATGTTTCGCTTTGCTGTCCAACATAACACAAATTTTTTCTGCGCCCGACAGGAAACTCTTCGTCGCGTTTGCCGATAACATAAACGAGTCGAGAAAAGCGCGCGGCAAACAGTGGAAGCGCGCCGCTTCGCAAAGAGGCTCTGGCGAGAAGCTCGGAAGGAGGAGACGAGAAATGTTTGGCGGCATCGGTAAATTGGTCGGAGGCGCGTTGAGCGCCGTCGGTTTGGGTAAGCTCGCGCCCTTCGTTTCGATGGGGATTAACCTCTTCACAGGGAATTTCGCCGGACTCGTCACGGACGTGATGGGACTGATGTCGAACATCAAGGGTCTCAACTTCCTGAACAAAGTGGCGCAGTTTGCTCCCGTCGGCAACTTCGGCAACTTCGATTGCTTCTCAAAAGGCGACGGCCTGCGGCTCGACCGCCTGCGCGACATCGGTCGCAGCTTCCGCGAGCTGGCCGACTCGGCCAGAGATTTTCGCGCCTCGGCCAGAAAGACGCAGAAGATGCTCGATGTCATCCGCGAGACGCTCGACAATCGACAGATGGTGCAGAGCGCACGCGACAGCGCCTACTACAACAGCGCGGCGCGCTACAACGCCTGAGAGCGTTAAGTCGTCTTCCCGAACGACGCAGAAGTTGATTCAGTTGGGGGTTTTTGGAGATGCTTAAGAAACAGTCGCAGAGCGAGGCAAACGGGGGCGCTTCGGCGCAAAGCGGCAGTGGCGAAAACAGCCCGGCCACCCTGCGCGCCAAATTAGGCATCACAAAAGCGGAGTTCGAAGAGATGGGCGCTATCGGAGCGATGTACTACGAGCAGGGCATCCTCGATAAAGCCCGGACGATCTTTGAAGGACTCGTCGAGATGGATCCCGAAAGCGCCGACGCGCACTCGGCGCTCGGAGCGCTCTACACACGGCTTCAGAGCGACGAGGAAGCGCTCAGTCACCTCAATCGTGCGATTGCGCTCGATGCGCGCCAGATTGCTCCGCACGTCAACCGCGCCGAAGTTTACCTGCGCAAGCAGTTGATTGAAGAGGCGGTGGCCGACCTCAAAAGCGCCATCGAGCTTGACCCCGAAGAGAAAGACCCCGGCGCAAACCGCGCCCGCGCGATGGTCTTAGGCATTCACGAAGCTCTGGAAGCCAGAGCCGTTATGTAGTACAAATATAGTCAACCGGACTGCTATCTAACACGACCGCAAAAGGAGAAGAAATCATGGCAGTAGGACGCATACCACCTCGACCGCAATTGGAATCGCCGAGCCCTGAAGACCCGGACTTCGCCCAGAAGCAAATGGAAAATCAGCAAATAATGATGAACTGGCAGATGGCCGTCCAGGAGATTTTCAATCAGCAGAAGCAGGAAGCTGAGATGAAGTCGAACCTGATGAAGAAGGCCGACGAGGCGATGGAAGCGATGATTCGCAATCTCGCCTGAAGCAGACTCCGGTCGGGATAGATGGCGGCCAGATAAGTTAACTGTGTGCGGGCGATGCGCGCTTGTCGAATCTCGCCCGCACGCAGATTTTTGTCTTTCAGGACGACGCGCACACGCGAAGCGCCGGCAGCTTTTTTCGGTCGCTTCACTTCTGAGAGGTTAAGAGGAGAAGAAAATCATGAGAAGAGGGCAGCGCATCGCCGTCATCGTCTGCACGTTGTTGCTCACCTCGATTGTCTCGACGGCGCAAGACCGCGTCGCGTGGCAGCGAATCTACAATCGCCAGCAGACTCAAATCTACACCCGCACCGCCATGACGACGAACACCATTCTGCGCGCGCACCGGCACAGGTACGGAGGCGGCGCGAGGGTCGGCACGGGCGGTTCGACGCGCTGGCCTGTCAGGGGCGGAGCGAGCGGCAGCAATGGCACCGGCACGGCGCGCAACACGACTCACGGCTCGACGACCTTTCGCTCCGCTTCGTCAACCATCGTCCCGCAGCAGATGGCCGCCGAGATTGCCAGCGACCCTTCGGAGCGACGCGAGCTACAGGCTTTCTTCACACAATGTTTGCAGAACTACGAGGCCAACATGCGCCGGCAGGGTCAGCCCGTGAAGGACGTGGCGCGCGCGCTTAGCTATCTCATCGGCGTCAGCTATAACGTCTATCACGGCGGCAACGTGCTGACGCCCGAGCAGGGCGCGGCGCTACGCGCGGAGGTGAGAGAGGCTTTGGCCTCGGACGCCGATTTTCTGCGCATGCCCGACCGCGAGAAGCAGCAGATGTACGAATCGCTGGCCGTGATGGCCGAGTACGTCGCCTTCGGCGCGGACGTGGCGGCGCAGAAGGGCAACCGCGAGCTGGCCGAGATGGCGCGCGAGATGGCGAAGGATAATCTGGAAAAGGTGCTCGGCACGTCGGTCGATAAGATACGGGTCAGCGACACGGGGCTGATTTTCTAGGGGCTGATTTTCTAAAGGCGAGGAACCGAAGAAGCGAGCTTCTGCCCTTCTCCTGAACAGCAGAGAACGCGAAAAAGGAAGCGTCCGGCGAGTGTTCCAATCGCTCGCCGGACGCTTCCTTTTTCGCGTCTGCCTTTTTCTGCGGTCTACTCTCTCAGGGCTGCTCTCTATTTGCCGATGACGACATCGGGGATGTCGTGTTCGTCGTCGGCAATCCAGTTGATGCCCTGACTGATTCCAAAGGCGGCGAGCCCGACGCCCGCGCCGATGGCTGTGCCCAAGGGGCCGCCGAGGCTGCCCACGCCAGCCGCGCTGGCGACGGCGATGCCGAGCCCGACTCCTGAGCCGACCGCCATCACACCCGCAGCGGCGGTTTGCGAAGTGTCGCCGCCCTGCCAGGCTTTGACGAAGTCGTAGGTGGAGACGCCGAAGCCGAGCACGGCAGCAGCAGGCCCCGCTATCTTCGTCCCGAAGCGCAGCGCCTTGACGCCCCGCCCCGCCGTGTCCGCAAAGCGCGCGCCGCCCGCCGCAATCTCCAGCCCCTCGTCGGCTACGCCTGCGCCCGCGCGCGCGTAGCCCAGAGGCACGCCCCCGCGCGCGCCCTTGACGAACTCAGCGACCGTTTTCGGCACTGTCACGCCTGCCGAGGCAAACGACGCCCCATCGACCGCCGCTTGCAGGTAGTTGCCCTGCTGCAAGCTCTGGTGCAGGTTGAGACCTGCGCCCGCCAGACCGAGCATGCTGCTCAGGCCGCCGAGATTGTTTGAAGTGAACTCGTGCGCGATGAGACGGTTGTTGCCGAAGCTGATTTTGGGCGCGACGCTGTTATCGAGCCCCGTCGTTACCGGCCTGAGTAAATCGAAAGTCTGCTTGGTCGCGCCGACAAAGCCTTTGACTCGATTCACGTCAGCACCGGCTCGCGGCGCTTCGCCCGGAGGCAGGTTCGCGTCGCGACGAGCATCGGGCGCGGACGGCCCCGCGTAGAAGTTGAGCTGTGCGTCGAGCCCTTCCTGTGCGGTGCGGACGAAATCTCTGCTGGCTGCCGGGAGTTGTTCGAACTGCTGTTGAGAACTGATTGCGCGCCCGTCGAAGGTGAGCTGCCGGCCGTTGGCATTGGTCGTGGCCTGCGCCGTGCCTTCGGGGCCGATGAGGGTCTGGCGTGCGCCGAGCAGTTGGAAGCCGTTTGGCCCGAGCAGGCTTTTGGTCTCCTGAATGCTCTGGCGCTGCACGAGATTCTCTTCGTCTTCCCAGCCGGTCTGCACGGTCTGGGTTTTTTCCTTGACTTCGAGGCCGCGCGCCGTCACCTGCTGGGTGCGCTCGTAGACCTGCTTCGTGATGACGTGGTTTTCGTCGGTGCTTCTGCGCTCCATCTTGCGCACCGTGCCGTCGTCGTTGAAGGTTGTGACCTGGTCGCTCGAAGGACGAACCCAGTCGCCGTCTTTCTTGAACTGCGTCCTTACGTTTTCGGTGACGACGGAGCCGTTGGCGCGCCGCGTCGTGACGCTGCGAAAATCGTTGTTGCCTTCGATGAAGTCCTGCTTCTCGTAGAGGTCGCCGCGCTGGATTTCGAGGCTCCAGAGCTTGCTCTTGTTGCCCTCGGCGTCGCGCACGATGCTGGAGGTGGCGATGCGGTCGCCCTGCGCGTAGGCTTTCGTCTCGACGATTTGTTCCTTCTCGCACCAACCCTGACGCGTGCCCTTTATCTCCAAAACTTCGACGGGGCTGCCCTTCTCGAATTTCGAATCGAGGTCGTCGTGTATACCTTCGAGATGAGTCTGACGGCTGAAGGTCTGCGTCATCGAGGAGCGCCCTTTGATGTCGGCGTCCAGCTCATGCACGATGGTCTTCGCGCCGCTTCGCTCGACGCTCAGCTCGTGGATTTCGGCGCGGCCGTTCTGAGCCATGACCATCAACTCGTCGGAAGAAGGCTTGGCGGGGCGCTTGCTCGGCGGCTGCTTCCAGGTTTCGACGCGGCTCGTGGAACGCGAGCCGTCGGTCGAGTAGGACTGGCGCTGCGCTGCGCCGTTCTCGAAGGTGATGTTTTCGTAGGTGTAGTGTTCGCCGTTGCGGGTGGCGCGCTCGATGCGCGTGACGTTGCCCTGCGCGTCATGGGTCAGGTGCTCGGCCTGCTGCTGAGGTTGCAGAGGAAAGGGCGTTTGCAACGTCTGGCTATTTTGACGCTGGAAAAGCTCCTGAGCTTTGGTGCGCGCTTCGTTTGCAATGGCGCGCGACTGCGCGCGGTACTCGTCACGTTTATCGACCGTGTCCTGACTATCGACGCGCACGGCGCTGTAGGCGGCCTGCTCGCCCCGGCTCGTGCGCCCTCTGCCGAAGAATTTTGTGGCCTGATGCGCCAGATTCCCGGCCAGATGATTGATGGCATTGGTTGACTGGCGGGCGCGCTGCGGCGTCGCCACCTGCTGCACCGAAGCTCTGGCGGGAGCGCGGACGGCGCGCGCGTTTGACTGGTTGCGCGGCGGCTCGACCGTTTTCTGGACGTGGTTTTGTACGTTTCTGAGCCCCTGGCCGATGCGGGAGAATATCGACATGATGTTTCGTCCGTTTCTGGGAAAGCTGCGGTGGAACAGAATCGTCGGGATTTAAAAAAGCGCGCCGGAGAAGTTATCGGCAGCTCGCGCGAAAAGTTGCTTTGACGCGAAGCGCGCTGACGCGACCTGAGACGTGCGTGCGCTCGCTCGTCGTCTCTCATCCGAGGCTGGAGACGTAAAGACCTGTCGAATTTTGTCAAAAGACGCCGGAGAGGGCGCGGATGAGCGACTCGAAAGATTTGTAGGCTTCGCTGAAGTAGTAAATGTAACGGCTCTTGAAGAGCGGCAGGGCGATGAGGACGACGACGATGCCGACCGCCATCTTGACGGGCAGGCTGAGGAAGAAGACGTTAATCTGCGGCGCGACGCGGTTGATGATGCCGAAGAAGAGGTCTGTCAAAAGCAGCGCAATCATGGCGGGCGCGGCGAGCTGGACGCCGATGGCGAGCACGCCGCCCGTCAGGCGCGTGATGAAAAGCGCGCTCGGCGTCCATCCGGGCTGAATGTGCGGGAAGCCTGTCGCCGGGACGTATTCAAAACTTCTGAGCAGCGCGCTGAGAAAGAAATGATGCGCCCCGATGAAGAGGAACAGCACGATGGCGAACTGCAACTTGAACTGTCCAAGCTCGGAGACGCGCGTTTGCAGTTGCGGCGCGAACAGCTCGTCCATCGACGAGCCGCGTTGAAAGTCGATGATGCGCCCGGCCACCTGAATCGCTTCGAAGACGAGCGAGGCGACGAAGCCGAGCGTGAAGCCGACGAAAGCCTCCTTCGCCAGCAGTGCGACGAACCCGACCGCCCCGAAGCCGAGCGTGCCGTCTGCGGGCAGCCCCGCCTCCAGCGCCGGATAGAGAATGATGACGAGCGCCGCCGCCGTCGCCACCTTGACGCGCGCCGGAACTGCCGCGCCGCCGAAAAACGGCACGACGATGAGAAACGAAAGCAGCCGCGCGAAGGCCAGCCCGACGAGCACGAGAAAAGTCTGCGGGCTCTGCCCGACATCGAAGGTGCGTAGAATCGTTTCGAGTAATCCGAGAAATTCGTCCATCGCTGCAACCGAGGCTCAAGCTTCGTGCTGAAGCTTTCGCACTCCCGCCCTTAATTCCCTCCGCCGACCCTGAGCATGACGGCGAAAACCTTCTGCGAGAAGGCGAGCAGCCGGTCGAGTATGGCGTTGGCCGTCAGGATGAGCACGAGGATGGTGGCGATGATTTTCGGGACGAAGGTGAGCGTCTGTTCCTGCACCTGCGTCAGGGCTTGCAGCAGGCTGATGAAGACGCCGACGACGAGGCTCGCCAGAAGCGCCGGCAGAGAGAGAATGAGAATCAGCCAGAGGGCTTCGCCCGCCAGTGAAATGTATGGATCCATCTTGACTCCTCCCGAGCGCGTCAGGCGTAGCTCAGCACGAGATTTTTGATGAGCAGCACCCAGCCGTCAATCAACACGAAGAGCAGCAGCTTGAAGGGCAGCGAAATCATCACCGGCGAGAGCATGAACATGCCCATCGCCTGGAGGATGTTTGAGACTACCATGTCGATGATGAGGAAAGGGAGAAACAGGAGGAAGCCTATCTGGAAAGCCTCGGTCAACTGGCTCGTGACGAACGACGGAATGACGACGCGAAAGTCCGACACCTTAATCTCCAACGGGTCGTTGCCGTTTTTCTTCGCCATGCGCTGCGCGAGGCCGAGAAACATGATGCGGTCGCTTTCGTGCGCGTGGCGTTCGAGAAAGGCGCGCAGAGGCTCTTTGCCGCGTTTGGCCGCCTCGAAGATGGTCTGCACGGAAGTCTCGGAGAAGATGGCCTCCGTGTTCTGCACCTCGCCCGCCGCCGCGTACATCTTCTCGACCACCGGCGACATGATGAAGATGGTCAGGATGAGCGAGATGCCCGTGATGACCTGATTGGGCGGCACTTGCTGCGTGCCGAGGGCGTTACGCAGGATGGAGAGGACGACCGAGATTTTGACGAACGAGGTGAGCATGATGAGGGCGAAGGGTGCGAGCGCGAGCGCGCCGAGCACGATAATCAGGACGACCGGATTGGCCGTCCCCGTATCTCCCCCGGCTCTGCCGACACCCTGCGCGAAAGAAGGCACGGCCGCCGCCGCGAGCCACGCCGACACAAGGCACGAAGCACTGATGAATCTCTTCATAAGCCTACTTCTTTCTCTTGAGAATCCGCGCGAAGCTTTCGGCAATCGCTTCGCGCGAGGGCGCAGGCGACGTGCGCCATGAGAGTCGAGCCTGCTCGATTTCGTCCGCGAGGCCACTCACCTTCTCGGCGTCAAGCTCGCTGATGAGCTGCACGCCCGCCTCCGAAGAAGCGACGAGCAGCCAGCGCCCTCCCACCTCGACGACGAACATGCTCTTGCGCGCGTCGAGCGCCACGCGGTCGACAATGCGAATCATGCTGTTGGCCGAACGAGTCACTTGCAGGCGCGGCAGCACCCAACGGAAAATCAGGTAGGCCAGCCCGCACACGAGCGCGAGCGCAAAGAGCGTTTGCAGCAGCATCAGCAAAAAACTGATTGTGCCGCCGCCCTCGTACTGCGCGGGGTTGTAAGGCGCAGCCCCCTGCCACCACCACAGCGTCAGGAAAGCGATGCACGGGTGCGCCGGACGCCGCGACAGACGACCGCTCATGTGAGCACCTGATTGACTTCCGTGAGGCGGACACCGAGATGCCCCTCGAAATAGATAAGCTCGCCGCTCGCCACGCGCCGGTCGCCCGCGACGAGATTGACCGGGTCGGTCGGGCTGCATCCCAAATCGAGAAGCTGACCGGGGCGCAGGCTGGCGAGTTCTTCGAGCGTCATGTTGCGCGCCGCCAGCTCGACTCTCAGCGTCACGGCGAGGCGTTCCAGCGTGAGGCCGTTGCCGTCCTCGAATTCATCCGTCTGCTCTTCGTTCATACGCAAATGCCCTCCGGCAGCAGGCGCGTCGAAGACTGAGAGCGCCTCCACCTCAATCGTCAGCGATTGGGTCGCGGGCGCTTCGTCTTCCGATTGCTCTTCAGGCGAGCTTTCCGAAGCCTGCACCCTTCCTTTGATTTGCAGGTTGCGCGCGTCGCCCGCGAACAAAAGCACCCGCCCTTCGAGTCGTCCCGCGCTCCATTGTGCGTGCGGCGCAGAGACGAGCACCACGTCTCCCGCTTCCAGTTGCGACAACTCCGCGCCCGTCAATTCCGTTTCGCCCACAGAGAGACCGAGCGGAACTTCGGCTACGAGCTGCGACCACAGAGAGAGGCGCGAACGCCCGCTTGAGCATTTGGACAAAAGCGGGTTGCGCGCCTCGTCGAGAGCTTTGAGCGCCTCCGGCGTGAAAGAGAAGCGCACCAAGCCGCTCAGCCTTCCTATTCTGAGCCGCAAAGAGAGCACGAGGAAGCGCGTCGGCAGAGATGCCGAGCTTGTCGATGCGTCGCTCGTCTCACCGGCGCGCGAAGCTCCCGGCTCCGCCCGCCCGCCGAGCCACGCGGGAATCTCCGAAGTGAGAGCATCGACGCGCCAGAGGGGCGCGCCCGTCAACTCGTTCATCTCGCGCAGGACGCCCAGCCAGAGAAACTCTATGACGGCCAGCTCGGCGCGCGAAAGCGGACGCAGAGAGTCGGGCGCAGAGCCTTCGCCGCCGAGCACCAGATTGACGACCGAAGCGGCGAAGGCGGCCTCCATCTCCGCCGCGATGCGCGCACCCGTCGGCTCGACGCGGAGCACGACGAAGACGCGCGGCGCGAGAGCTTCACCCGTCGGCGAGACCGACTCGTCCGAAGGCGCTTGAGTCTCTTTGAGGTCGAGCGAGGCGAAGGCGATGTCTCTCGGCGTGTGGTGCGTGTAGAGCGCGAGCACTTCGGCGAGCGCGTTCCGGGCGTCGGGCTTGAGTCTCGGCGGGAGCGACGCGATGGCTTCGGAGAGCCGCGCTTCTTCGCGCGTCAGGCGCGGCAGAAAGTCCTGCCACGCGGCGGGCGCGGCTCCGGCGGGCATCGCTTCAAACTCGTCGCTTCCCGTCCGCGCTCGCATACTCTGGCTCGAAGAGGTCGGCTCGGCGAACAAATTTTCAAACGGGTTGGTGACGGCCGACGCAGTTTGACCCTCGCCCGCGTTCTCCGGCTTGGCTGAAGATGGCATGTCAGGTTTCATTTTACGAGACGGATGCGCCGACCGCTTGATTGAAGGTATCTGCACTGAGAGCGCAGGCGAGCGTCGAACGCGAAAAGCCGAAGCGAGAGAGCGCGTGTCGCGGCGCTCAGGCTCGATACGAGGTGCCGGAACCGAGGGCGTCTTCGTCCAAAGCTTCGTCGGTCGCTTCGCTTTGAAGCTGGGCGGCCTGCGCGCCGTCGATTCTTCCGGCAGCGCGAGCCTCGGGCTGGCGTCGGCTTTCACGTTCGCGCTGTTCGGACGTGTCGGCGCCGACGCTGGTCTTGACGGCGGCGAGGTTGACGCCGCGCGAGCGGAGCATCTCTGCGAGGTCGGCAGAGCGCGCTTCGATTTGCGCGCGGACGCGCTCGGTGGCCGCGATGAACTCGGCGGTGACGCGCCCCGTCTCGTCGGCGCTCAGGCGGACGCGCAAACCTTCGAGCACGGAGCGTTTGAGTTCGAGCGTCACTTCGCTGCTGCCGTCTGCGTAGACGCGTGAACGAACGGCGGCGACAATCTTCTCAAGGTCTGCGATGTGGAGGATGGCGCGCGTGCTGGTGGTCTCGCTCAGGAAGGCGGGCTCTACGCCTGCGCGCATGCCGAGACCTGCTCCTTCTCCTCCCGCACCGGCATCGCGTGCGTCCTCTTCGCGCACGGCTTTGCTCTGCCCCTCCACGTCGCCCGTGCTGCCCGTCTCACTTCGAGCGTCCTGTTCGTCGCCCTCCGCATCTTGGCGCGAGCTGTTGCGCGTGACTTCCTTGAGCACACTGGCGAAATCGCGTCGCGCCGATGCGCTGCCACTGAGAGCGCCGGGCTTCGTGGAACGCGTCGAAGCAGTCGAAGCGGTCGAAGACTCTACGTGCGCGGACTGCGCGTCCGTTTGCTTCTGCGCGTTTTTGTCGGGCTCGACTTTCGGACGTTCGGGAAGTTTCGTCGGCGGTGGAATCTTCAACTGGTTTTCTCCTTTCCGCGCACGCTTAAAGCTTACTGTCCCGGTTTTATTTTTTTCTGCGCCTCGTTTGCCATCTTACGCACGCGCTCGCGGTTGAAGTTCGCGCCCGTCTGGTCGAGGGCGAGCGCGCGTTCGAGGTGCTCGAACGCCTGCGCGTACTCGCGTAATTCATACATCACGATGCCGTATTTATAATGAGCCTGCGCCGACTTCTGATCAAGCTCAATGGCTCCGAGGTAGGACTGCGAGGCGCTGTAGGGTTGGCCGAGGCCGACGTAACAGTCGCCGATGTAGACGAACAGGACGGCGGACGGCTCGGTCTTCGACAACTCCTGAAGCAGAGGCAGGGCTTCCTTCCAGCGTTTGCGCTTGATTAAATCGACCGCCTCGGCGAGCCCTCCCTTCGTCTCGGGCTGCCCGCCAGAACTTTGGAAGCGCTCGTAGTATCGCTTCGACTCCTTGACCTTCTTCTGCTTGACGAGGGCATCGCCCATGCCTTTGTAGGCGAGCGCAAACTGCGCGTCGAGCTGACTGGCGCGGTTGTAAGCCTTGAAAGCCTCGCCCGGCTGGTTGGTTTCCATGTAGGCGTTGCCGAGACCGTAGAGCGCCGCCATGAATTTCGGCTCGGCCAGCGCGGCCTTGTTGAAGAGGACTAGCGCCTGCGGATAGTCTTTACGAAGAAAGGCAATCTGTCCCTGCGAGAAGAGAGCGCGCGCCTGCAAGAGAGAATTGGCGGGGTCTTTGGCGAGCGCCTGTCCCATCTGCGAGAGGACGAAATCCCAATCGCTCTCCGGCACGTTGGCCGTCTCGTTGGTGTCGAGGAAGCGAGAGAAAATCTGCTCGACTCTGGCTGCGTTTTCCGCCGCCTCGTCTTTGACCGTTTCGACCACAGGCTCGGGCGTCGGGGCGGGCGTCTCTTCGACCTCCGGGGTGTTCGGGTCTTTCGTGCTGGCGATGAGCAGGTCGAAGTTGAAAGTGTTGCTGCCGGGGCGAACGTCTACCTGTTGCCGAACTATCTGGTAGCCCTGCCGCGAGGCGGTGATGAAATGTTTTCCGCGCGGGAGCTTGATTGTGCGCTTTCCGTCGTCGCCGGTCACGCCGAGCGGGACGTACTGGCCTTCTACGCTACGCAGAAACAACTCGGCCTGCGGCACGCTCGTCACAATCAGCACGTCGTACTGCGGTCTGGGACGCTGCACATTGCCGCCGCCCGTCGTGCCGTTCTGTTTATTAGAATTGTTCTTCTTGCCGCCGCGCGGGTCTTTATTGCCCTTCGGCGGCTGCGACTCGTCTTCCGCGATTTTCGGTTTCGGCGTCGGCTGCTGCGCCAGTCCGAAGGGCGACGCGGCGCGAGCGCCGGCATAGAGCGACGCGAGGGAGAGCCCCGCGAGGAAGACCAGAGAGACGCAGAAGAGCACCGCCCCTCGGAAGAGTGGACGCGCGCCGACGACGAATCTATTTGTTGCTCGCTTCTTCATCATAACTCCTGCCCGGAAAGCCTTACGTCTCTGACTTCAAGCAGACGGCCTTCGGTCGGCTGCGCGAAATCTCGTCCGGCACAATGCGTTTACATCCTGCGAAGTCTTTCCGCAGACTTATTCGCCAGGTCGCGTGCGCGACGCCGGTTGATAACGGTTCCCTGCTGGTCGAGCACGAGCGACTTTTCGAGCGACTCAAGCGCCGTCTGGTACTCGCGCGACTCGAACATCACCTCGCCGTACTTGTAGTGAGCCAGCGCCGACTGCGGGTTGAGCTGCATCGCGCTCTGGTAGGCGCGCGCCGCGCTGAGCAGTTGCTTCATGCCGACGTAGCAGTCGCCTATGTCGATGAACAGCTCAACCTGCGGTCGCTTCTTCACAAGCTCCGACAATTCCCTGAGCGCCTGCGTCCAGCGCCCCTGTTTCATCAGGATGCGCGCGGCGTTATGGCTCGCCGTCGCCGAAGTGTAGCCGAGGGCGCGCGCGCGCTCATAGTAACGCTGCGCCTCTTCGTTCTTGCCCTGTCGCGCCAGCGCTTCGGCGTAGCCGTTATGAGCCATCGCAAGCGTGCCGTTAATCTGCACGGCGCGCTGGTAAGCCCTGCCCGCCTCGGAGAGCTGATTGGTGGCGAGGTAGGCGTTGCCGAGCCCGTAGAAGGCGAGCGCGGAATCGGGAAGCGCCAGCGCCGCATTATTGAAGGCGGTCAGCGCGTGGCCGTAATCGCCGCTCAGGTATGCGGCCTGCCCTTCGGCGAAGAGAGCCTGCACGCGAAGCTGTATGTTGAAGGGGCTGTCGATTAAGAGCGCGACAGCGCGCTGCTGGACGAACTGCCAATCTTTGAGCGTCACGGCGTCGGTCTGTCTCGGGTCGAGGAAACGTCTGAAAACGTCTTCTATGCTGCCGCCCGCGCTCGCCGTCGCGGGCTGGCTGGCGGGCTGAGCGCCGAGCTGGAAATTAAACGTAGTATTGCCCGGTCGGACTTCGACGTACTGACGACTGGCGCTGAAGCTCGGGTGCGAGGCAGTTATCATGTAAGTGCCGCGCGCAAGCTGAACGATTAACCTGCCGTCGGCTCCGGTCGTGCCGAGATTCGTATGCCGCCCGTCGCCGAGATTTTGCACGATGCTCGCGCCCGGCGTCTGCGTGGCGAAGGTGACGAGAAGCATCGTCGCCTGCGTCGTCTGCGTTGCGCGCGGCGGTGTCGCTACGGTGCCGGGGCGCGTCGTGCGCGGCGTGCCTTTGTTCCTGTTGACTTTGCCGGGACGCGTGTTATTTGGGCGCGGCGTCGGAGTTGGATGAGGGGTCTTCTCGTCCTCGGCAATCTTGGGTTTACGCTGACCCGTCGGCTGCTGCGCGAGCGCAGAGGTTTGGACGCTCGCGGTCGAACACAAAAACAGCGCGGCGACAATTAGAGCGTAAAAGACAATCGAGTGCGAGGATTTTTGTTTCATCTTCAATGTCCGTGCAGGCTCATCGAATCCGGAGACTCGCCGGAGGCGACGAAAGTCTCGAAGGCTATAGCAGGACGGCGCGCGGCCTTCGCGCTTGCGCCGGGCTCGACTTCTTTCTACCTCTCTCGCTTCACGCGCGCTTGCTTCGTGCTACGAGATTACGAAGCCTCTTTCGGGCGTCGCACGATGTAGCGAAACCCGAGCGTGTTATTCGGCATGCTGGCCAGACGCTCGTGGCGCGCGCTGTTGGAGATAAACAACTGCTCCTCTTCGGCGCTCCCGCCTTTGATGATGCGAAGCGCGACGCCGTGCTGCGACTTGGGTCTGCCGAGATGGTCGCGCGCCTGATCGGCCACCCATTCCCAGACGCTGCCCGCCATGTCGTAAGCCCCGAAGGGCGACTTGTTCTCGGGAAAACTTTTGACCGGGCGAACCTGACTCTCTGCCTGAACGGCACGCTCGTTCCACTCGTTACCCCAGGGGTATTTGTAATTCTCTCTGCCGCGCGCCGCGCGCTCCCACTCGGCCTCGGTCGGCAGCTCGACCTTCGTCCCCGTCTTTCGCGACAGCCATTCGCAATAGGCGACCGCATCATGCCAACTGACGCCCGTTACCGGCACAGCCGCCGTGCCGGACGGAAACTCCTGCCCGTTCCATCCTTGAGGCGGCTTGCGTCCCGTCGCCACGACGAACTCACGGTACTGCTCGTTTGTCACCTCCGTCTCGGCGATGTCGAAAGCGCCTACCTGTTCACGACGGACAGGCATACCGGTTCCCTCGCCCCCGAATATCACTTCACCGCCTTCGACGGAGACCATCCCCGCGAGCGTCTGGGCGGGAGTGGGAGAGGCGACGACGGGCGGAGTCGGCTCAGGCGTGTGCGTCGTGTCGATGGTCGCCTCGGGCGCTGGACGCGGCTCGGGAACCTGCACGATTTTTGCACTCTCCTCGGGGCGTTGACGCGTGTGCGAGCCGAAGAGCAGCCAGGCACTACTGCCGAGCACCGCCCCGATAAACAGACTGCTCGCCCACACGATGGCGAACACCAGCTTTGAAGAGCCCGGCGACGCTGCGCCCTGCTTGCCCGGCTTGCTGCCCTGTTGCATCGACATTCTAACCCTTGCCTCGCCTTCGCCGCTTCAGACGACTCTGCCCTCGCGCCGCCGACTCCAATCCACCGACACTTCCAGACCCGTCCGCGCTTCGGCTGTTTGCTTCTGAGGGCGTTTGGTGGGGGATACGTCTCGGATTATAGATAGAACCTCTCGGAGTCGGCAACAGAGCGGAAACCTGAAGTTGCGCTGCTCGGACGCCGCACGCCTGACGGCCTCCGACCTGAACTCAACCGCGCTTGCGCTGCATGTGAATGATGGAGCTGATTTCGTCGTTTACTTTTTGCTCGCGGCGCGTCTCTTCAAGCTGCACGCCGAGCATCCACTTCTCCCTGTGCTTTTCAATCATCTTCACCTTTCTCACAGCCTCTACCAGAGCGGCCAGTGCCGCGTCCACGTCGGCTCGCGCGCGGGCGACGAACTGTTGCTGCTGCACGACACGCTCAATCAGCTTCTGCTCCTGCTCTTTCAGGTGTTCGAGATGCTCGTAGTGCGTCTGGAATTTGTGCGCCGCGATAGCTCTCAGAGACCTCTCTCTCATCTTCGCCTCTGCCGTCCTCTGCCGCTCACGACACGCAGACACCTCCTGCTCGCGCCTCTCCAACTCTAGCTCGGTCTCGCGCAACTGCTTGCGCCGCCTGTCAACCAGTATCATCGCCTGCTTCTTGGCATGCTCACGCATATCCAATAAATGCTGATACCTGTATTTCTTCTTCGACATGACGTAAATATTATACCCCGCCGCCGCCTCTCGCGCCCACGCGCCGCGAAGCTTTACCCGAGCACATCGAAGCGCCCTCGCCTCGTCGCCCTGCTTTCAGCGCCAGTCCCGGAGGGTTTGCGGGCACGCCGCTTCGATTCTCTTTTCAGTTTCCCTTTCGAGGTCTAAAATCAAATTTGTCTGAGAGGAGAAGCTATGAGCCTGGACTTATCTGAGTACATAGAAGCGCTCGACGGGCTTTCGACGGTCGAGGAGCGCGGGCGCGTGACCAAACTGGTCGGCCTGCTGATACGCGCTTCGCTGCCGGGCGCACAGGTCGGAGAAATCTGTCTGATTCGCTCGCGCCGTTCTCTCAGAGAGCTGCGCGCGGAGGTCGTCGGGTTCGACGACGGTAAAGTGATTCTGATGCCGCTCGGCGAAATTCAGGACGTGGGGATGGGCGCGGAGGTCATCGCCACCGGCGCTTCGCTGACGGTGCGCGTCGGCGAAGGTCTGCTCGGTCGCGTGCTCGACGGTCTGGGCGAACCAGCCGACGGCAAGGGGCCGATTAAGGGCGGGCACGAGTATCCCGTCACGTCGCGCCCGCCGGACGCCATGCGCCGCCAACGCGTCGATAAGCTGTTTGAAACCGGAATACGCGCCCTCGACGGCGTACTCACGGTCGGGCAGGGACAGCGCCTCGGCATCTTCGCCGCCGCAGGCGTGGGTAAGTCAACCCTCCTCGGAATGCTTGCGCGTAACACCGAAGCCGACGTGAACGTCATCGCGCTCGTCGGCGAGCGCGGGCGCGAAGTACGCGACTTCATCGAGCACGACATGGGCGCTGCCGGGATGTCTCGCTCGGTCGTGGTAGTTGCCACGTCGAACGAGCCTTCGCTCGTGCGTATGAAGGCCGCCTACGTGGCGACGACCATCGCCGAATACTTCCGCGACCAGGGCAAGCGCGTGTTGCTCCTGATGGATTCTGTGACGCGTTTTGCGCGCGCTCTGCGCGAAGTCGGGTTGGCCGCAGGCGAGACGCCCGCCAACAAAGGGTTTCCGCCCTCGCTCTTCAGCGAGCTGCCAAAGCTTCTCGAACGCACAGGCAACTCGGATAAGGGCTCGATTACGGCTTTCTATACGGTGCTCGTCGAGGGCGACGATATGTCTGAGCCCGTCGCCGACGAGACGCGCTCGATTCTCGACGGTCACATCATCCTCTCGCGCGCCATCGCCGCCAGCGCCCATTATCCGGCCATCGACATCAGCCACTCAATCTCACGCCTTATGCCGAGCGTCGCCACGCCTTCACACATAGTCGCCGCCGAGCGACTGCGCAGCGTCCTCGCCACCTACGAAGAGAACAAAGACGCCATCAGCTTCGGCCTCTACGAGAGAGGAAGCGACCCCCGCATCGAAAACGCCATTATGAAGCGCGAGGAGATTCTGCCCTTCCTCCGCCAAAACGCCCGCGAAAAAGTCTCCGCACACGAAACCATCTCCCGCCTCCAAAGAATCTTCCCCGCCTGAACACGAAAACCGGCGAAAGCGCAAGTCTAAGCCTTTGTGCCGCATTCGCAAAAGCGATATTATCGGAAATATTGGAGATAGGGGTCGATTTCCTCGAAATTGTTGAGCACGATGCTATTAGGAACACCACTCGTGAGGCTTTGAAGGCGGGGGTTGCGGCTCGTCAGGGGGTTTTATCGTCGAGAGGGTCAGGCTCGTCGAGGGTCGTGCTTTGCCTGGACGGTGCTTCGCTTCCTTGATTTCCGCTTGAGAGAATCGGGACTTCTGACGCAGGGCTTTCCTGATGCGGAGTTTCCCTTCCTTCTAGTTCGGCGCGAATGCGTTTATATTCCGCCTCGTCTTCGGGGGCGGGCGGGTGCGGCTCGACGGGCTGTGCGTCGGTCTGTTTTTTAGGCGCGTCGGTCTCTCTTTCCTTGACGAAGGCTTTGACGTTCAGGCGGCGGCGTAGGTGCGCGGCGAAAAATGCGGGGGCCGACGAGACCGTCTCGGCGTTGGAGGCCGCCTTTTTCATCTCGGCGGCGAGCAGCTCTCCGACTTCGCCCCAACGCTCGCGCTCGCCCTGAGTCGTGCCTCCGACGAGTTCTCTGGCCGCTTCCCTGATGCGCTCGACGAGCAGCGCGAAGTCCTCATCATCATCAGTTTTTTGTATAGTCTTAAAAGAAGTATTAGGATCGCTGGAAATTGTTGAATCTATTAGAGATGACCCCTGGGCACCCTGGGCAGTTTCTGCCCTGGGCACCCTGGGCAGTTTCTGCCCTGGGTGGTCTGGGTGGTCTGGGCAGCTTACCTGCCCAGGGTCAGCCTCGAATTTGAGCACCGGATTGCCCTCAAAATCGAAGGGTAAATTTGCCTCTTCGGGCTGGTAGACGAAGTACTCGTTGCCGTCCTGCTCGCCAGCCTTCTCCTCCCATTTGACGAGGCCGACCGATTTCAGGTGGCGCAGGTTATCCCTGAGCGTGTGCGTCGAGCCGACGTGCGAGCCCTTCATAATTTCCGTGCGGGTCAACTGTACCGACAGGCGCGGGATAATTGCGCCTCTCGTCTTTGAGTAGAGGAAGTCGTAAATCTGTTTCGACTTGCCACGAAACAGACCGCTTCGCAGGGCATCGCGGACAACCGAGTTGGGCGTCTTCGTGAAGTCACGCTTGGGCGAGATTTCACTCCGGGTAGTTAATCTGCCCTGGGCAGGTATCCTGCTCGGGGTAGATTTCTTGCCCTGGGCAGATAAACTACCCAGGGCAGATAGCCTGCTAGGGGCAGGTAATATGCCCTGGGCAGGAATATCACCCAGGTCAGAAGTATTGCCCTGGGCAGTTAAAGTACCCTGGGCAGGTAGGCTGCTCCCGGCAGGCGTTGTTTCGGTGTTATCTGCTTGTTGAGCAGTAGTTTCCGTGGGGCGTGCTGATTCGCTGGCTTGCTGTGCCTGGAGCTTCTTCTGCTTTTCGGCTTGCAGAAGAGAGGCCAGGCCGCCAATCTTCGGTTTGGTTCTTTCGGTCATCCCTCAGCCTCGACGTGGTCGGCGCGAAGCTGCATCTCTTCGTAAGCCTCTTCGAGCAGCTCGACCGGGACTTCTTCGAGACCGGCGATTTTCGACATCTCGTAGGCCATCGAGCAGACGCGAAGGGTCTCGCGCGGGACGCCGCCGGTCAGCATCCAGAGCCGTTCGACCACCGGGGTAGGGAAGGGATTCGCAACCTTGTGCAGCTTGCAACGGTGTGCAATCATCCCTGCCACTTCCTCGACCGTCAGCGTGCCCATCACCGTCGGAGCCATCATGCGGCTGTAGAGCGGCTTGTGCTGGGGCGAGCGCAGGCGCGCAGACAGTTCCATCTGTCCGGCCAGAACTATCTGGATGAGCTTCTCTTCGTTGGTCTCGAAGTTGAGGAAGGCGCGCACCATTTCGAGCATCGAATCGGTCAGCTTTTGCGCCTCGTCGATGAAAAGGACGACGTTAAAGTCTTGTCTGTATTGCTCTTGGAGCCACGATTCGAGGTCGCTCTGGTATTTCTGGACGGAGCGGCGCGGCGGAAGGCCGACGAGCTGGCAGATGTTGCCCATCATGGCGTAATCGGTCTTGAAGGTGGGGGTCGGGATGAGGACTGAGATGGTATCCTCGCTGGAGTCAAAGTCGGTGTGTAAATATCTGACGAGACTGGTTTTACCGAGTCCGACGGCACCGATGATGATGGACAGCCCCTGTCTTTGCTCGACGCAGAAACGCGTGCGGAAGACGGCCGCATCGAGCGAGGGCGTGAAATATAGATTGTTCGGATTGGGTGAGATGGAGAAGGGAGTTTTGATTTTGGTCTTACGTCGGCCGTTTGTCTCGCTACCAGCGTTTATTTCGACAGGTGTTGCCATATTGCCGCTTATAGCACTATAAAGGGCACATCGCAATAGTTATTTTTAATAACGTCGAGAAATTAAGCTTAATTTTTCCGTAAATCCACCAGCAGAGAGGAATTTTGCTCTTTCGATGCGAATTATCATTCCGGACGAATCAGGACGCCGTGAAGGGTCTGTCTTGACTGTCCAAACTCGCGGGACTTCGTCGAGCGCAATCCCATCAACGTCGTCAACTTCCCTGGCGAGACTTCACGAGAAATCGAGACTGTCCTATCATCGGAAGCATTGATGCATGGCTGTCGGGAGGGAAGCGGGCTTCACAGTCTGTTTTCCGGCATATGGTGGTTCACACGAGAAAGGGGTTTGCATGAAAACGCGAACAGCAGACGACACCGGCCTGAGTGAGCAGAAGGTCGATTCGCGTATCAAGTATCCGTGTTACAAATCCTTCGACGAGTTCATCGACGTGGAGAGGTTGAAGTCGCTCGACGGTTATCTGAAGGAGAGAATCCGCGAGCATATCAGGACAGAGAGAGAGGACTTTTTCCTGAACCTGCACAGGCTCGACGCTTCGACGCCTGAGAAGCCGGGTTCGAGAGAGATTTGGCTGACGAGAACGAAGGCTGACGTTCCATACAACTATCTCGATTTGGATAAGCCGGAGCTTTGGCAACTGACGGAAGAGGCGAGCCGATTCTCAAGCCTCCTGGACTTCATCCGCACGCTGCCCTTCAAGCAGACGGGGCGCATGCTCGTCATCTACGACGACGCGGCCACCTTAGTCCCCGCTCACAGAGACCACTTGAAGACCGATTTGTGCCACGAGTTCATCTGGTTTCGCACGAACCTTGAGAAGCCCTTCTACGTGCTCAATCACCGGACGAAGGAGAAGCTCTACGTCGAGAGCTACAGCGCGTGGTTCGACACCGTCAATCAATTTCACGGCGCGGATGCCAAAGCGGGACTCTCTTTCAGCATCAGGGTGGACGGGCATTTCACGGACGAGTTCAGACAGCAAATCCCCCTACCCGACTTCAACACGGCCTCCACGCCCGCGCTCTGGGCTTGCCTTTCAAACGGCGAGAGCTTCGGCTGAAGCAGAATGTTCGTTTGAAACTCGAAGACTCGGAGTCTTGCGCTCGTTCGCGGTCGGCGGGCGTCTGCGTTTTGATGAGCATGGAAGAATACAAACTTTCAGTCGAAGCCGAGCCCGACCCGCAGGAGGTTCAGTTCGTCGTCGGTCGTCTCATCTCTTACAACACGTCGAAAGCCGAGCCGGAGAACTACAAGCCTCTGGCCGTCTTTCTGCGCGATGCGGCGGAGAGCGCCGTCGTCGGCGGGCTCCTCGGCTACACGCATTGGGGCTGGCTCTACCTGAGCCACGTCTGGCTTACGGAGAAGCTGCGCGGCGGGGGCTACGGTCGCAGGCTGATAGAGGCCGCCGAGCGCGAGGCCGTCTCAAGAGGATGCCGCCACGCTTACCTTGAAACCCACAGCTTTCAGGCACGCGGTTTCTACGAAAAGCTCGGCTACGAAGTGTTCGGCGCGCTCGAAGATTACCCCGCAGGAGAGACCCGGTACTTTCTGCGAAAGCGCAACCTCGCTTGAACGAGCGACGGCATGGCTTCGACTTTTGAAGAGAAGGAGAGCGAGCATGGCTAAAGAACCGAGGGAGATGTCGGACGAAGAGATGCGAGCGCGCATCGTGCGGCTCGGTTTCGACGGAGACGAAAGTCGCTACGAGTCGTTTTGCGAGAAGCTGCGCGCGGAGCTGCCGAAGGGAACGGGCGTGGCCTTGCGCGGCAGCGTCATCACGGCCGAACGCTGGGAAGACGGCGCGCCCTTCGACGCCGACGGTCACGGCACGAGCGATTTGGACGTGACGCTCGTCGGCGGCGACGTGATGAACTACTGGCAGGAAGACGCCTTCTATATTCCGGTGCTGCACACCAAGCCGCTCGGCGACAAAGACCCCGATATCGCTCCGGGTCTCAATCCGCTGCGAGAGGCGCTTCAAAAAATCGCGCGCCGTCCCGTCAACATTCAGGCCACGTCCAATCTCATCCTCTACGTGCGCGACGTGCTTCTCGGCCAGCCTTACTTCACCATCATCGAGGCGAGCGAAGAGGCGTGACGCTCAAGCTTCTGAGCTACAACATACGCTTCGGAGGGCGCGGTCGAGAGTCGCGTATAGCCGAGGTCATACGCGGAGTCGCGCCCGACCTCGTCGTCTTTCAGGAGGCGACAGACACGCGCGTCATCGAACGTCTGGCCGAAGAGACGGGACTCAAAATCTGGGCTGCGCGCCGCGCTCACTCCATCGGTTTCATCAGCCGTCTCGACATCGCCGAGCATCAGTGGCACTACCCGGTCGGCGCGCGACATTCCTTCCTCGAAATTGTCCTCGCCGACGGCGGCGCGCGCATCTTCGGGCTGCACCTGAGCGCGCGCTTCTCGAAGTGGAGCGAAAGGCGGCGCGGCAGAGAGATTCGCCTGCTGCTCAAGGGCATCGAAGAGCATCAGCACGGCTTTCACGTCCTGGTCGGAGATTTCAACACGCTCGCGCCGGGCGAATTGCTCGACGTGCGACGCATGCCCGCTTGGATACGCGCGCTCATCTGGATTAGCGGGCGCGACATCCAGCGCGAAACCATCAAGCACCTGCTCGATGCACGCTACATAGACGGCTACCGCTCGCTCTACCCCGACGATAAAGGCTACACCTTCCCGACGTGGGACGCGCACCTGCGCCTCGACTACATCTTCCTGCCCGCCGCCTTCGCCCAGCGACTCAAAAGCTGCCGCGTCATCAAAGACCCGCCCGAAGTCGCCTCGGCCTCAGACCACTTCCCGCTTCTCGCTCACCTTGAGATAGGCTGAAGCAGAGCGTCGCTCAAACTGAAGACGGCTTGAATTAAGCGTCTACTGTCCGCCGTTTAAAATGTAAGCGAGCAGGCGATTGTCCTTCGAGACGTAGAGCAGGTTTACGGTCTCGTCGCTGATGAAGCGTTCGTCCGGGTCGCCGAGGCGGACGTATCTCTCGGGCGAGCCCGTGTTGAGATTAACGCCGAGCAGGCCGCGCCCGCCCTCTCGTCCTTTCAGGTTGGTGTAGAAATAGAGGTACTGGCCGCGCAGGGCGGCGAGGCGTCTTCGTCGCCAGAGGAAACGGGAGAGACGTTCGAGCTGCGAGGCGGGGTCGAGCCGGTCGAGCAGACGCTCTTCGACTTCGCCGCGCGTCGGGGTCAGATTGGGCAGACGTATGCTCGGAGACTGAGCCGTCCGAGAAATGTTTTGAAGCTGCCGCGCACGCGAGAGCAGGCCGAAGGATGAGAAGCGCTCGCGCACGTATTCGCGCGAATAATTCTCGGCGAGGCTCGTCAGGTTCGGCAGCGTGGCGCGCGTCGCCAGCCCCGACCAACGCAGCGTGCCCGCGGCGCTCGTGAGAAGTTGCGCTCCGCGAAAGACGGTCGTCGCCGCGCCGCCGTAGCGGAAATAGAGCGAGGCGGCGCGGGCGGCCACGGCGGCGATGGTGCGCAGCACTCCGCGTCCGGGCGGCTCGTGCCGCTCTCTCCAGACGCTCTGCCCGCTCTCGACATCGAAGGCCGCAACTTCGCTATCGCCGCCGACCACCAGTTGCCCGCGCTCGTTTAAGAGCACGAAGGCCGCGCGCTCGACCTTGTGCGACGACTTAAGACGACGCTTGCCGGTCGCCGCGTCGAGCATGATGAGGTCGTCGCGGTCGGCTAAGACGACGGTCGAAGCATCCGGCAGGACGAGGTTCGTGATGCCTTTGTCAGCGCCCTTGTAGCGCCAGAGAATTTTTCCCGTCTCGACCTCGACGGCGCTCACGCCGTAGGGGCCGCGCTCGACGCGCTCGCCGTCCTTCAGTCGCGCGAACTGCCCGCCTGTGCGCACGTAGAGCACCTGACCCGCGAGCAGCATCTCCGGCGTCAGTCCCAGGTCTTTCGACTCCCAGACCGCTTCGCCGCTCACGCGCGAGACGGCGCGCACGCGCCCTCTGCCCGAAACGTAGACGTGCCACTCGTCCATCAAAGGGTCGGCTTCGGTCAAAGCCAAGCCCTCTTCGTTGACGCGAAACTTTTCTCTCTCTCTTTCCTTTCCCGTCTGTCGATTGAGAGACGTGACGCCCTCGTAGAAGAGATAGAGACGATTGTCGAGAAAAGCCGGGGCGCGATAATTGTCGAGCGTGTAGAGCACGTCGCCGTCTTCCGCCCAGCGCGCCGGGCTCATCTCAATTTCGCTCTCAAGCTCATACTTCCAAAGCTCACGACCCGCTCCGAGGTCGAACATGTGAACGACGGGGCGACGTTTGAAACCCTCGCGCGCACGCCCGCGCGCATCGCGCACGAGGACGACGGCGAGCAGGTTGGCCTGCTGGTCTAAGGCCATCTGCATCACCGCGCCGCGCACCCGTTCGCTTCGCCAGAGCGTCTCGCCCGTCAGCACGTCCGCCGCTTCGAGCCGGGATTTGTCGCCGCTCTCAAGGCTCAGAAGCAGAAGGTCTGTGCCCGGCACGGGCGCAACGTCGGTCTCTTCGAGTCGAAGGTTCTTTCGTCGCCAGAGCACTTCGCCCGATTCGTTGTCGAGGCCGTAAAGCGACTTCTCCGTCCCGACGACGAGCACGCCCAGCTCCGTCGGCTGGTAGAAGGCGACGCGCTCGTCGAGCTTCGCCGCCCAACGCGTCGAGGCCGCGACTCTCGTCTCCTGCACGAAGAGACAGAGTGAAAGCACGAAGGCCGCAGAGGCTAATGTGACGAGGGTGCGTCCCAATGCTCGACCGACGGCTAACGTATGAATCGTACCGAGCAATCGAGGGCGTTTGAGCCGACAAAAATTCACGTCGCCGGCTGGAGTTCTAAAACGTCTGTTCATAACTCACATCATACCAGCCCGGAGCGTCGCCGCCCGAGTCGCCAGTCGCATCGAAAACATGCGCTCGCCGGTCTCGCCTCGCTTGCCGCTTGAAGAACGGACGCCCTTCGGCTTGCCGCTTCGCGCGTCTCGTACTAAGCTTACGTCCACTTCGACATCATTCAACATAGAGGAGGCAAGGGCATGCAGGAAACAAACAATTCTGGGCAGGTGGAGGAGCGGGAGAATTCTTCTTCGGGTCTGTTTCTCTCGGTCGAGTCAATCGGCGAGCAGGAAGGCTTACGCGCGTCGGCCTCGGATACGACTGATAGCGACACGGACTTGACCGATGCGGGCGGCGACGCGGGCGGCGACACCGACGGCTCTGACGCCGACGCCTCCGACGCCGACGGCAGCGATACCGACGGCACGGATGTCGGCGCGGACGACGCCGACGACAGCGCCGACGGCCTCGACATCATCGGCGATAACGCCGACGGCTCCGGCTCTACCGACTCCGCCGACGCCGACGGCACTGACGCACGCTAAACCGAAGATTCGTCGATGGAAGGCATGGTTTGCGATTATCTCGAAAGACTCTTAGAGCCATGCCTCCCGGCGGATTTCCTCGCATCCGTCTGGGCGAAGAAGCACTTTTACGTGCGCGGCTGGCCGGGCAAGTTTTCGCCGCTTCTGCCCTGGAAACAGCTCAACGAGATTCTGCGCCGTCATCGCCTCGACTTTCCGCGCCTGCGTCTCATGCGCGACGGCAAGAGCCTCCCGACTTCTTCATATCTACGCTACGCCTCCGGCGGCGGCTCACGCAAAACTCCCGTTCCGCGCCTTCGCTCAGCCGAGCTTGAACGCCACCTGCGCGAAGGCGCGACGCTCGTACTCGACGCCGTCGATGAGCTTTATCGTCCGCTCGAAGAGTTGGCCGAAGGATTGGAGCTAACTTTCCGCGAGCGCGTGCAGATAAATACCTACGCGGGCTGGCGCACCTCTCGCGGCTTCGATTTACATTGGGACGACCACGACGTTTTCATCCTACAGGTCGCCGGGCGCAAGCGTTGGAGCGTCTACGGCATGACGAGGCCGCACCCGCTCGTGGGCGACGCTAACGTCAATCCAAAGCCGACCGGCGCACCTGTCTGGGAAGAGACGCTCGAAGACGGCGACTTGCTCTACATCCCGCGCGGCCACTGGCACGTCGCCCTTCCGCTCGACGAGCCGACGCTGCATCTCACCGTCGGCATACACAACCGCACAGGGCTAGACCTTCTCGGCTGGCTCACGGGGCGTCTGCGCGCAAGCGAAATCTTCCGAAAGGATTTGCCGCGCTTCGCCGGTGCAACGGAGCGCGCAGCTTACTTGGAAGACCTGCGCGCCGAGCTTCTGAACAACTGGGACGCGTCGCTGCTCGAAGGCTACCTCGGCGAGCTGGACGAGTCGGCCGAGCCGCGCCCGCGACCGGGGCTGCCCTACGCGGCGACCGACGCGCTTCTTCCACCTTCGACGAACGCCGTCGTTCGTCTGCTCGCGCCGCGCCCGCTTGAGCTTCACTTGAACGACGGCGTGATTGAGTTCTCCTGCATGAAGCGAAAGTGGCGCTTCGCACGCGAGGCGGAACTTATCCTGCGTCCGCTCGCCGAGCGTCGAGCCTCGACGGTCTCCGAGTTGTGCGAAGCGGCGCGGGGTCGGCTCGAAGAAAAACGTGTGCTCGCGTTTCTCCGCGAGCTGGCGGCACACGGGCTGGTTGCGGTCGAAGAGAGTCAGGACGAAGAGACGGACGTGCGGCGATGAGTCTGCCCTTTTTTTACTGTTCCGAGTTGTCGCGCGGCGTCGCCGAGAAAGCCTACGGCACGGCTTCGGTCGGCGACTTCTGGATGCTCGTCGAATACCCGATGCCCTGGCGTCCGAGGGCTTTTCAGGAGAGCACGCTTTCGGCTTCGGTTAAATCGCATCTGAACCGCGTGCTCAAAAGCGTCCCGCGCTCGCGCCTGCTCTTCATCAAGCGCGAGCGCACGCCGCCTGCTCGCCTCACGTTCTTCCTCGTTCGTTGCCGCGAGAGCGCGCCATACGTCCTGAGCTTCAAGCTGGAAAACTACGCGCAGCTTTTAGATATCGACCTCGCTTCCGTCGCCGCAGGCCGGGGCGACTCCGGCGGCACGCTCGAAGAGAATCCGCTCTATCTCGTCTGCACGCACGGCAAGCGCGACAAGTGCTGCGCCAAGTTCGGCTACCCGCTCTACAAATCGCTCAAGGCTGAAAGAGACGGCTCCGTCTGGCAATCCTCTCACGTCGGCGGCGACCGCTTCGCCGCCAATCTCATCTGTTTCCCGCATGGCCTCTTCTACGCGCACGTCACGGAAGAAGCCGGACGCCATATCGTCTCCGAATACGAACAGGGACGCATGACGACCGCCGGCTACAGAGGCCGAGCCTGTTACTCCTACCCCGTACAGGCCGCAGAGTTCTTCGTCCGCACAGAAGCGAAACTGACCGCCATCGAAGAACTACGGCATCTCGACTGCGCACGCGTCGGAGATAAAAGCTGGCGCGTGAGATTTTCCAGCGCCGCTTCTCAGCGCATCCACGAGGCGCGCGTCACCAGTCGGCTCGCCGAGTTTCAGAACTTCATCACCTGCCAGTCCTCCGAAGAACAGCGAGTCAACGAGTACGTGCTCGACGATTACCGCGTCACAACCGAGCCTTGAGCGAGCGCGAAGCTTTCAGAGCAGCTAACAAACCCATTGAGAGATAAGCGACTCAGGAAAGGAATTAACAGGGATGGACAGGATACACAGGATGAAAGAACCATGAAATGAGGTCTCTTGAGTTCTTCTTTTTTATCCTGTCTATCTTGTCCATCCCTGTTTGAATTGCTTTTGTCTGGCGCGCTTAATCTGCAAACGCTTCCGCCTCTTGCATTGAGCGCAGGCTTGCGGCTATCTTGCCGAGAAATCATCTAACTTGCAGAAGAGACGAGGGGACTGGGAGGGGCATGGCCGAGCTGAGCAGACTGCGCGACGACCATCTCTGGTACAAGGACGCCGTTTTTTATGAAATCTACGTGCGCGGCTTCTACGACTCGAACGCCGACGGCATTGGCGATTTTCGAGGCTTAATCGAGAAGCTCGACTACCTGCAATGGATAGGCATCGACTGCATCTGGCTTCTGCCGATGTACGCCTCGCCCCTGCGCGACGGCGGCTACGACATCGCCGACTATTACTCGATGCTCCCCGAATACGGCACGCTCGAAGACTTCCAGAAGTTCCTCGAACAGTCGCACGCGCGCGGCATCCGCGTCATCGCCGACCTCGTCGTCAATCACACCTCCGACGAGCATCCCTGGTTCAAAGAAGCGCGAAGCTCGCCCAAGTCGCCGAAGCGCGACTGGTACGTCTGGAGCGACACGGCGCACGAGTACGCCGAAGCGCGCATCATCTTCACAGACACGGAGCACTCGAACTGGACTTGGGACGAAGAGGCGCAACAGTTTTACTGGCATCGCTTCTTCAGCCATCAGCCCGACCTCAACTACGACAACCCCGAAGTGCAGCAGGCGATGCTCGATGTCGTCTCCTTCTGGCTCGATTTGGGTATCGACGGCTTCCGCGTCGATGCCGTCCCTTATCTCTTCGAGCGCGAGGGCACGAACTGCGAGAACCTGCCGGAGACTCACGCCTTCTTAAAACGTCTGCGCGCCCACGTCGAAGAGCATTACCCGAACCGTCTACTTCTGGCCGAGGCGAATCAATGGCCGGAGGATGTGGTCGCTTATTTCGGCGACGACGACGAGTTTCAGATGGGCTATCACTTTCCCATCATGCCGCGCCTCTTCATGGCGCTCAGGCAGGAAGACCGCCGCCCCATCGTCGAGATTCTCGAACGCACGCCCGACATCCCCGCCAACTGCCAGTGGGGCATGTTCCTTCGGAATCACGACGAGCTGACGCTTGAGATGGTGACGGACGAAGAGCGCGACTATCTCTACAACGAGTATGCGAAAGACCGGCGCATGCGCCTCAACGTCGGCATCCGCCGCCGCCTCGCCCCGCTCATGGAGAACAGCCGCCGCCGCATCGAACTCCTTCACGGCCTGCTCTTCAGCCTGCCCGGCAGCCCCTTTCTCTACTACGGCGACGAAATCGGCATGGGCGACAACATCTACCTCGGCGACCGCGACGGCGTCCGCACGCCCATGCAGTGGTCTTCCGACCGCAACGCCGGTTTCTCGAAGGCCGACTTCGAGCGCCTCTATTTTCCGGTCATCAACAACCCGGTCTACGGCTTCCAGTCGGTCAACGTCGAAGCGCAGCTTCGCTACGACACGTCGCTTTTGAACTGGATGCGACAGATGATTCACCTGCGCAAGGCGCACCCGCTCTTCGGGCGCGGCGCGATGCAGATAGTCAAACCGGAGAACCGAAAAATCTTCGCCTTCACGCGCTCTTACGAAAGCGAGACGGCGCTCTGCGTTTTCAACCTCTCGAACACGGCGCAGCCCGTCGAGCTTGACCTCAGCGAGTTCGAGGGGCGCACGCCCGTCGAGATGCTCGGC
>DASWNP010000040.1:0-160478 GCA_036399175.1 Pyrinomonadaceae bacterium
TCGGTAATCAAGGGATTGCCGGACGGGTTGACGGAGAAGGCGATAGCGGCGGCGAGACAGATCAGATTTCAGCCAGCGCAGAAGGACGGGCGGGCAGTATCGCAGTGGATAACGATTGAATATAACTTCAATATCTACTGAGAACCCGGCGGGAAAGCGGGCGAGCTGAGTAGGAAGAAAGACTCGAAATCGCCCGCGTCAACTCGTAAGGTAGAAGACAGCAAAAGCGGCGGCTCTCTTTTAAAGAGGGTCGCCGCTTTTGTCTTCGCTTTTGTTTTTGGAAGAATCTCGATTCTTCGGCGGTGAATGCCTGCGGGTTGCGAAGAGTCAGCGCGTCAGTCTTTCGGCGAGCTGGCGGATGCGTCGCATGCCTTCCTTGAGACAGTCGAGGGAGGTTGCGTAGGAGATGCGGATGTAGCCTTCGGTGCCGAAGCCCGCGCCGTCAGTGACGACGGTTTGAAATTCGTTCAGGAGCAGCTCGGCGAACTGGCCGGAGGTTTTCACTTCGTCGTTGAGACAGCCGCGCACGTCCGGGAAGGCGTAGAAAGCGCCTTCGGGCTCGAAGCAACGCAGGCCGGGAATCTCGGAGAGCGCCGGGATGAGCCAGTCGCGTCGTCGTCGGTACTCGGCGAGCATCTCTGCGACGCAGTCCTGCGCGCCGTTGAAAGCTTCCATAGCGGCGCTCTGCGAAATCGAGGACGGATTGCTCGTCGAATGTCCCTGCACCTTGAGCATCTGTCGTGTCCAGTCGGCGGGCGCGAGCGCGTAGCCGATGCGCCATCCGGTCATGGCGAAAGTTTTGGAGAAAGAGCCCGCGATGCAGAGGCGCGCGCGAATCTCTTCGGAGAGAGTGGCGGCGCTGAAGACCTCTGCGGGCGGATAGACGAAGCGCAGGTAGCATTCGTCCGAGATGGCGTAGAGGCCGCGCCGGACGACGACCTCCATGATTCTTTTGAACTCTTCGCGCGGGATGACGCGCCCCGAAGGGTTCGAGGGCGAGTTGAGAATGATGAGGCGAGTGCGCGGCGTGACGGCGCGCTCGACCTGCTCGGCGGTGAGCGTAAAGCTGGTCTCTTCCGTGTCGATGAAGACGGGAGTCGCGCCCGCGAAAGTGACGATTTCAGGAAACGTCACCCAGTAAGGCTTCGGAATCAGAACTTCGTCGCCCGCGCCGACGAGCGTGACGACGGCGTTGAAGATGGCCTGCTTGCCTCCGGCCGTCGCCATCACTTCGGACGGGTCGTAGTCTGCGCCGAACTCTCTGCGGTAATAGTCGATGATGGCCTGTTGGAGAGTCTTCGTTCCGGCGGTGGCGGTGTACTTGGTCTGACCGGCGCGCATGGCTTCGACCGCCGCCAGCTTGATGTGCTGCGGCGTGTCGAAATCCGGCTCGCCCGCGCCTAAATCGACGACATCGACGCCCGCCGCGCGCATCGAAATCGCGGCCTGCATCGCCGCCAGCGTCGAAGAGGTACGCATCTTCGAGACGTTTTCCGAGACGGGGAACTGTGTGGCCTGTTTGGTTTCCTGCATGCCTGTTCTCTGATTAAGATGTCGCCCGCTGAATGGATGAATTGTTTGCCTGAGATGGTAAACGCACGCGGGGCAGACTGCAAGCCGGTGCGCGAACACATCGCCGACGCAGAGGAGCTTCTGCGCGAGTCTTGGCGAGCGTGTGATGGCTGATTCAACGCGTGTCGAACTTTCGGCGCATGCGTGCTTCGACCGAGGGGGGCACGAGACCTTCAATCGTCCCGCCGAGCTGAAAGACCTCTTTGACGAGGCGCGAGCTGACGTAGCTGTAGGCTTCGGCGGACATCATAAAGACGGTCTCGATGCGCGGCTCCTGTCGCCGATTCATCAAGGCCATCTGCAACTCGTATTCGTAATCAGAGATGGCGCGGATGCCACGCACGATGGCGTCGGCCTGCCGCTCCATCGCGTACTTGACGAGCAAGCCCTCGAACGATTCCACGCGCAGCCGACACTTGCCCGTGTCGATTTCGCCGACCACCTCTTCGAGAATCTCTCGCCGCTCGTCGGTCGTGAACAGAGCGCGCTTTTCCGGGTTGACGAGAATGGCGACGATGATTTCGTCGAAGAGCTTGCAGCCGCGTTCGATGATGTCGAGGTGGCCGTTGGTGACGGGGTCGAACGAACCGGGGTAGATGGCACGTGGCATAGAAGTAATCCGGCTGCTCAGGAACTCAGAAGCGCTGGGGACGGACGCGAAATTAGCACAGGAACGAGCGGCAACGAAAGGATAAACTTTCTCGACGCAGGCAAGCGCGGGCGAGCGACGAAAGAGGCGCGGGGTGAGAAGAGAGGCACAGAGCGCGGAAGGCGGGCGCATGGCGAAGCTCTTTCAGCAGGACGACGAGATGAGTCTGCCCCTAGCCTGTTTTCAGAAGCCAGATGCTGCCGCCCGTGTTCTTCATGCAGAGGGGCATCTCTTTTTTGAACATCTCGTCGTGGAAGTATTCGAGGAAGGTGTTGCAGAAATAAATCCTGAAGGTGTCGTTGTATTGGAGGAAGGCGCGCAGCAGGTAGGTTTCGTTCCAGGCGCGCTTCTGTAGCTCCCAGTCTTTCGGATAGACGAAGGGATAGAAGATGTCGTGGAGGTGGACGATAACGCCACGACGAAGGCGCGGAAGGATTTGGAAGAAGATGTGGTTGACATCGCTCAGCGTCTTCGAGACGTGCGTCGAATCGACGAAAAGCACGTCGCCCTCGTTCAGCTCGTCGAACAGCTCGGGCTCGATTTCCTGAACCTTGCAGCCCCTGATTTCGATGCGGGGCTTGTCCTGCTCTTTAATCATCGAGAGAAGAAGCTCGGGGTTCGGGTCGATGAAAGTGCAGGAGAGAGTGCTGCCGAGAAAAAGCTCGTCGGTATCAAGCGTCGCGCAGGAAGAGAAGCCCGAGCCGACCTCGATGAAACGTCGCGGGCGCAGGTGTCTGAGCATGCAGTAGAGAAATATCGCGTCGGAGTAGGAGTAGTTTTCGTTCTCGAAGTAGTAGCGAAGCCCGGCCTGCGGCTGCGCGGCGAAAGGCTGCTCTCGGTAGTAGGCGAGAAACTCGCGGAAGAGCCGCAACTGTTCGTCTTCGTGGAAATCTACGCCCGGAATCTCGCGGCGCGGAAGCGGCTTGCGCCAGATTTCGTGCTCGTGCCGGAGGATTTCTTCGGTGTCCGGGACGGGCGAGTAGAAGTGGCCGGGCGGAACCCAGGTTCTCAGGCGCTCAAGCTCCGTTTCCAGTTCGCGCTTTTCAAGCTCCAGCGCGTTCTTCTCCGACTCAAGCGCGAGGCGTGCAGCTTCGAGCGAAGAGTTCTTCTCCCGCAAAGCGGCGCGCTCAGCTTCAGAAGAATCGCGCTCGCGTTCGAGCGATGCGACGGCCTCGCCGAGCGTCCTTGTGGCCGCGTCGAGCGATTCTCTCGCTTCGCGCAGCGTCCGCGCTTCGGTCGTCAAGGCTGCGTTCTCTCCGGCGAGCGATTCGCGCGCGGCGTTGGCCTCGGTTAGCTGCTGCCTGAGCAGGTCTCTCTCCTGAAATAGCTCGTTCAGGTAGGGCAGGCTTTTGACTAACTGCTTGAAGGTTTTCGGAGTCATCTCTGGAACACACCGAGCCGACCAAACGCCCGGCAGCAAATCAACTTCGACGAAATTTCCGTTCGCGGATTATAACGCACGCCGCGCAGGATGAGCGGCGCGAATTGAGCTGCGAAGCGCCGCTTTCCTTAGCTTTAGTTTCGACCTTGACACGCCTGCCTGGCGATGTTTCAATAATCGGCGAGAGAAACGTGGTGAGTTAAGGCGACTTGCGGCCACGTAAAATAAACAGCTAAACAGCTCGGCTAAGTCTTTCCCAGCAAGACACGTCCAGAAGAAGGCTTCTTCCGAAAGGCCCCGCGTTGTTTGGCGCGGGGTTTTACTTTGCGGCCTGACGAAAACTAAAGAGTTGGCCGACGAGCAGGACGAAAATTACATGAGCGATTTTCTTGAGACACTGAAAGAGCGCATAGTCGTCTTCGACGGCGCGATGGGCACAAACATACAGTCGCAGAATCTGACGCCCGACGACTTCGACGGGCTCGACGGCTGCAACGAATACCTTGTTGTGACGAAGCCCTCGGCCATCGAAACGGTTCACGCGGCCTTCTTCGAGGTCGGCTGCGATGTCGTCGAGACCGATTCCTTCGGCTCGACCTCCATCGTGCTCGCCGAGTACGACATCGCCGAGCGCGCCTACGAATTGAACTTCAAGGCCGCAGAGCTTGCGCGTCGCGTCGCGGCTGATTATTCGACGAAGGAGCGTCCGCGCTGGGTGGCCGGTTCGATGGGGCCGACGACGAAGCTGCCGAGCCTCGGCCATATCAGCTTCCGCGCGATGAAGGATTCTTTCGCCGAGCAGGTGCGCGGCCTCCTGGACGGCGGCGTGGACATCCTGCTCGTCGAAACCTGCCAAGACATCCTTCAGACGAAGGCGGCGCTCGCGGCCATCTTCGAGACGTTCGAGGCGCTGCGGCGGCGCGTGCCCGTGATGGCGCAGGTGACGATTGAGCAGCAGGGGACGATGCTGATGGGCACGGAGATTGGCGCGGCGCTGACGGCGCTTGAGCCGTTTCCGATTGACGTGGTCGGGATGAACTGCGCGACGGGGCCGAAGCAGATGAGCGAGAACGTGCGCTACCTCTGCCAGAACTCGAAGTTTCCCGTCTCGGTGATTCCGAACGCCGGCATCCCTGAAAACGTCGGCGGCCACGCGCACTACCGCGAGACGCCCGAATCGCTCGCCGCAGACTTGCAGCACTTCGCGCGCGACCTCGGCGTCAATATCGTCGGCGGCTGCTGCGGCACGACCCCCGCGCATCTCAAGGCGGTCGTCGAAGCCGTGCGAGATGTCGCGCCCGTCAGGCGCGAAGTCCCGCTCGTGCCCGCAGCCTCTTCGCTCTTCATCCAGCAGCCCTACGTTCAGCAAACCTCCTTCCTCATCATCGGCGAGCGCGTCAACGCGAGCGGCTCGAAGAAGTGCCGCGACCTTCTGAACGCGGAGGATTGGGACGGCCTCGTCTCGCTCGCAAAGGAACAGGTCAGGGAAGGCGCGCACGTCCTCGACGTGAACGTCGATTTCGTCGGGCGCGACGGCGTCAAGGACATGCACGAGCTTGCGTCGCGGCTGGTGACGAGCGTGACGATTCCTCTGATGTTCGATTCGACCGAGTGGGAGAAGATGGAAGCCGGACTTGAGCACGCGGGCGGCAAGTGCATCCTCAACTCGACGAACTACGAGGACGGCGAGCCGCGCTTCGCGAAGGTGATAGAGCTTGCGCGAGAGTACGGCGCGAGCGTCGTCGTCGGCACGATTGACGAGCAGGGCATGGCGCGCACGAGCGACGGCAAGCTCGAGATAGCCCACCGCGCGTACACACAGGCGCAGGAGAAATACGGTCTCCCGGCGCACGACATCTTCTTCGACCCGCTCGCCCTTCCCATCTCGACCGGCATCGAGGAAGACCGCCGCAACGCCGCCGAAACCATCGACGCCATTCGTCGCATCAAGCGCGAGCTTCCCGGCTGTTTCACCCTGCTCGGCGTCTCGAACGTCTCGTTCGGCCTGAACCCGGCGTCGCGCGTCGTCCTCAATTCCGTCTTTCTGCACGAAGCGGTCGAGGCCGGGCTCGACGCGGCCATCGTCAACGCGAGCAAGATTCTCCCGCT
The DNA here is from genome assembly GCA_036399175.1 of Pyrinomonadaceae bacterium. Taxonomy (GTDB): domain Bacteria; phylum Acidobacteriota; class Blastocatellia; order Pyrinomonadales; family Pyrinomonadaceae; genus DASWNP01. The sequence continues at coordinate 5,712 of DASWNP010000040.1, forward strand.
CAACCGCATCGGCGAGCGCGAGCGCGAAGTCGCGCGCCAGCTCATCTACGACGAGCGCAAGTTTGAGGGAGACGTTTGCACCTACGACCCGCTCGCCGAGTTCACGAAGCTCTTCGAGGGCGTCTCCGCCAAAAAGATTAAGCAGGACGACTCTAACCTGCCCGTCGAAGAGCGTCTCAAACGACACGTCATCGACGGCGAAAAAATCGGACTTGAAGAGCAACTGACAGTCGCGCTCAAGAGCTACAGCGCGCTCGACATCATCAACGACATTCTGCTCGACGGCATGAAGACGGTTGGCGAACTCTTCGGTAGCGGTCAGATGCAATTGCCCTTCGTGCTTCAATCGGCCGAGGTGATGAAGGCCGCCGTCAAATTCCTCGAACCCTTCATGGAGAAGAAAGGCGGCGCGACGGCGAAGGGCACGATGGTCTTGGCGACCGTCAAGGGCGACGTGCACGACATCGGCAAGAATCTCGTTGACATCATTCTTACAAACAACGGCTATCGCGTCGTCAATCTCGGCATCAAGCAGCCGGTCGAAAATATCCTCAGTGCCTTTGAAGAGCACGGCGCTGACGCCATCGGCATGTCGGGGCTGCTCGTCAAATCGACGCTCATTATGAAGGAGAACCTTGAGGTTCTGAACGAGCGCGGCATCAGCGTCCCCGTCGTCCTCGGCGGCGCGGCGCTCACACGCCGCTACGTCGAAGAGGATTTGAAGTCGCTCTACAAGGGCGAGTTGTTCTACGCCCGCGATGCCTTCGACGGCCTGCACACGATGGACAGGCTGACGGGCGACGCCGGGAAAGCCGAAGCTGCGACCGCAGGCGCGGCCGGAAATGGCAAGGGAAGCGACGCGGCGGCGGCTGCGATGAAAGCTGGAGCGGCGCGAGACGCGGGCGACGCAGCCGAAGAGGCCGAAGACCTCGTCGGCGAGGATGCCAAGCTCGGCATACGCAAGCAGACGAAACCGCGCGCCGCGCAAAAGGCTTCCGGCGACACAACGCACACCGCGCGCTCGGACGTGAACCCTCATGCTCCCATCCCCGCCGCGCCCTTCTACGGCTCGCGCGTCGTCGAAGACATCCCGCTCGACGAAGTTTTCTCGTTCGTCAACGAGACGGCTCTCTTCAAAGGCCAGTGGCAATTCAAGCAGGGACGCAGAGGTGCGGAGGAGTATCGCGCCTTCGTGCAGGAGCGCGTGCGCCCTGTCTACGAGGAATTGAAGGAACGCTCGAAGCGCGAGCGCCTGCTCGTGCCGCGCGTCGTCTACGGCTATTTCCCTTGCCAGTCCGAAGGCAACGACCTCGTCGTCTACGAGGCGGACGAGAGCACCGTGCGCCAGCGCTTCACCTTCCCGCGCCAGCCCGCAGGCAAGCGTCTGTGCCTCGCGGACTATTTCGCGTCGCGCGAGTCGGGGCGCATGGACGTGGTCGGCTTTCATCTCGTCACCGTCGGACGCCGCGCCTCCGAGTACGCGCAGGAGCTTTTCAAGTCGGACAATTACACGGACTATCTATACTTTCACGGCCTCAGCGTCGAGAGCGCCGAAGCCCTCGCCGAACTCTGGCACAAGCGCATCCGCGAAGAACTCGGCATCAATGGACGCGACGCCGCAGAACTCGCCAAGCTCTTTCATCAGGGCTATCAGGGCTCGCGCTTCAGCTTCGGCTATCCGGCCTGCCCTAACCTCGAAGACCAGACCAAACTCTTCGACCTGCTCGACCCCGCGCGCATCGACGTTTCGCTCAGCGAGGAATACCAGCTCGAACCCGAGCAATCCACCTCCGCCATCATCGTGCATCACGAAGAGGCGAAGTATTTTTCCATCGACTGACAAATAACAAGGATGAAAAGACGTAAATCGTGAATCGTCAATCGTAAATAGTAGAAGACAGGTTTTCACTATTCACGATTGACGATTCACGATTTACGTCTTTTTAGCTATTTACGATTTACGATTGACGATTTACTATCTTCCTGCTCGTCACTTGTCACTCGTCACTGTATTTGTAATGTCTCTCATCCAGACCGAACAGCCCCCTAAAGAAGTGAAGGCGCAGCCGTCCGAGGCTTTGCCGGAAGCGGCGGGCTACCCGACGGCGGAGGAATTGGGCGTGCTCGGCTTGATGGAGCGCGCGGCGTTTCTCGTGGCTTATCGAATGAATCGGGGGCGCTGGAAACGCTTCTGGACTCTCTGCCAGCGCACGCTCGGCGCGGGCTGGATTCATCTCTGCACTTACAACATCATGCGCGTCTACGGCCTCGAACATCTCGAAGCCGTCTCGCGCGAGCGCCCCGTCCTGCTCGTGGCCAATCATCGCTCCTTCTTCGATATGTACGCCGTCTCAAGCGTGCTCTTCCGGCGCACGCGCTGGCGCAAGCAGCTTTTCTTTCCCGTTCGCGGTCGCTTCTTCTACGAGTCGCCGCTCGGCATGCTCGTCAATTTCCTGATGGGCTGGTGGTCGATGTACCCGCCGATTTTCACCACGACTGAGAAGCGCCTCTTCGACAGGTATTCGATACGGCTGCTGGCCGAGTTGTGCCGCAACGGCGCGGGCAACGTCATCGGCTTTCACCCGGAAGGCCACCGCAATCTCAACGACGACCCTTACTCCTACCTGCGCCCGCAGCCCGGCATCGGCAAGCTCATCAAAGACGCCGCGCCGCAGGTCGTTCCCGTCTTCATCGCCGGACTCTGCAACAATCTTCCCCGACAGGTGCTCAACAACTGGCGAGGCCGCCAGCCCATCCGCATACACTTCGGCGCGCAGCTCGACCTATCCCCCTTTCTTGAAAGGCGCGACCACGTTCGGACTTATAAAGAGATAGCCGATTTCGTGATGACCAAAATCGCCGAACTCGGCGAGCAGGATAGGGAGATGATAAGACAGGGGGAAAAGGGGAAAGGGGAAAGGGGAAGGGGATAAAAAAGACGACTCACGCCCTTTCCTTTCCTTTACCCTTTCCCCTTTTCCCCCTTCCCCTTTGGGATTTTTATGGCGTTGCCGCTCGTGATTGTTAATCCGACTTCGGCCTCCGGCGCGACGGGTGAGGCGTGGCCTGCCATTGCGAGCGACCTGCGGCGACATTTCGGCGCGTTCGCCTGCGTCTTCACAGAGGCCGGAGGCGACGCCGAACTGATAGCCGAGCGCGAGGCGAAGGCGGGCAGACGTTTGATTATCGCCTGCGGCGGCGACGGGACGATTTCGGAAACGGCCAACGGCATCCTGCGCTCGGGCGCGCAGTCCGAGTTGGGCATACTGCCGAGCGGGACGGGCGGCGACTTTCGACGTACACTCGGCATCTCGACCCGCGCGAGCGAAGCCGCACGCGCGCTGCGCACGGGCAAGTCGCGCCTCATGGACGTTGGCCGCGCCACCTATCTCAATCAAGCGGGAGTGTCCGAGACACGATACTTTTTAAACGTCGCTTCGTTCGGCATGGGCGGCGCGGTCGTCGAGCGCGTGAAGGAGAACAGGACGCCCTGGCTACCCTCGAACGTAGCGCGCCTGCTCGGCGGCAGAGTCGCCTTCGCCGCCGCCGCGCTTCAGACGACGCTCACCTTCTCGAAGCCTACCGTCGAGCTGCAAATCGACGACCGCGCCGCGTTTCGTCTCGCCGTCACAAACTTCTGCGTCGTCAACGCGCGCTACTTCGGCGGCGGAATGAAAATCGCTCCGGAAGCCAAAATCGACGACGGCCTCTTCGACATCGTCGCCATCGGAGACCTGAGCCCCTTCACCATCCTCACAAACTCCTACCGCATCTATCTCGGCACGCATCTGGGCATGCAGAAAGTCAGACACACGCGCGCCCGCCGCCTCGACGCTCGCCCCACCCGAGACGACCAACCCGTCATGCTCGAAATCGACGGCGAGCTTGCAGGCCATCTCCCCGCCACTTTTGAAATCATGCCCGCCGCGCTACGAATAAAAGTCTAGAGTCTGAAGTCTGGAGTCTGGAGTCAAAACCAAAACACTTCTTGTCTTTGGCTTCAGACTTCAGACTCTCGACTCCAGACTCCAGACTTATTGTCCGAAGGCCGAGTTGCCGAGGAAATTTTTGCGGACGTAGACGACGGTGTCTTGGAGCGTTTCGGCGGGGTCGCGGGGAGCGAAGCCGAGTTCGCTTTGAGCTTTGGAAGAGTCGAGATACCAGAAGTAATCGGCCATCTCGATTTCGGTGGGCTCTACGGGCGGCGTCAGCTTCCAGTGCCGGTAGAGCGCATGAAGGCCGCGTGCGCCCGAGACGGCGAGGCGGGAGGGAATCGAGAGACGCGGGGCGGGCGTCTTGGTGAGACGTTCGAGGCGCGCGAAGAATTTTTCAAACGTCCAGTTGGCCGCGCCGAGCAGGTAGCGCTCGCCGTGCTCGCCGCGCGCCATCGCGGCGCGGAAGGCCGAAGCCGCGTCGCGCACATCGACGAAGCTCAGACCGCCCTTCGGCGTCGAGATGATTTTGCGCGCGAGGAAATCTAGAACGACTTTGGTCGAGCTGAGACGCTCGTCGCCGGGGCCGAGCAGCAGGCTCGGATTGAGGATGACGAGGCGGCGTCCGTCGCCCGCGAAGTGTTCGAGCGCGACGCGCTCCTGATAAACCTTGCTCGCGTAGTAAGGCCAGCGCGCGACGATGTCGAGGGGCGGCGACCAATCTTCGTCAGGGATAGCTTCGCCGTCTTCGGTGACGGCGATTGTGCCGCTCGTCGAAGCCATGACGATTGAGCGCACGCCCGCCGCCCGCGCCGCGTCGCAAACGAGACGCGTGCCGTCAACGTGCAGCGAGTACATCCGGTGCGCGTCCTCCTGCTCGCGCGAGACGCGACCCGCGAGGTGATAAATCTCTGCCACCCCGTCGACCGCGCGCGCGACATCCGACGCCGACGTGACCGAGCCTTCAAACGCTTCGACTCCAAGCTCCGCGAGCCACGCCGGAGCCGACGTTGCCATCACGCGAACGCCCCGCGCGCCCGCTTCGACCAACTGGCGCACGAGATGCGAGCCGAGAAAGCCCGTCCCGCCCGTCACCAGCGTCAAAGCCTGCGCCCTTCGCGCCAGCGCCGCCTTCTTCGACGCACCAGCCGCCCTCGCCAGCCCCGTCTCCTTCGACGCCGCGCCCTTCTTCGCCCCGGCCTTCGCCGAGCCCTTCCTCGATGTGCGTTGCTTGCTGCTTACCATAAGGATTAGTAAATCGTGAATCGTAAATCGTAAATAGTGAAAACCTGTCTTCTACTATTCACGATTGACGATTCACGATTTACGGCTTTTTATCGATTCACGATTTACGTCTTTTCACGTCGTTAGTTGTTCGCTGGTCTCTTCGGCGGCGGCGCGGCGTTCGGTGCGCCAGCGTCGGCGAAGGGATTTGGCGTCGAAGGCGTGGCGCGTGCCGTCGCGGAGGTTTTCGACTTCATGCTGAACGAGGGCGGCGATGAGCCTGTAGGCTTCGGAACGCGGCGTGCCTTTGGTCATCGCTTCGAGTTCTTCGTGCGAGAGAAAGCGACCGATGCGTGCGCCGATGTCGCGGCTCTTGATGATGTTCGAGCCTTTGGGGAGGGCTTGGTAAGTGCCCCAGAGATAGACCGGAAGAATCCCTGTGCGCGTGGCGAGCGCGAGGTAGCCGATGACGGGCTTGAATTCGGCCATCTCGCCCGAGAGCGAGCGCGTGCCTTCGGGGAAGATGAGCGCGTTGAAGCCCCGGTCAAGAAACGAGCGGGCGTGCCGCAGCGATTTGCGGAGACTGCCGGAACGCTCCATCGGGACGAGGTTCGTGAAGTTGTCCATGTAGGCGCGCTTGTACTTGTTGTCGAAGAAATAGTCTGCGGCGGCGAGCGCGACGAGGTCTCGCCCCTGCTCGCCGAGCGCCATCTTGACGAGCCCCATGTCGAGGTGCGACGCGTGGTTGGCGGCGACCATGAAGTTCGTGTGGACGGGGATATTGGTTCGCCCTTCGACGCCTGTGTGCAGGAACTTCTCGTAGAAGAGGCGCTGCAACACGTCGAGCCCACGATTGCCGACCGTTCGGACGAGCGAAGGGATGTAGATGTCTTCGTCTTCGACTTTGGCCTCGGCGGCGGCGCGTGCTTCCGCCGCGCGTTTCTGCGCCGGAGTGGGCTTGCGCGTGACGACCGTGAGCAGCTCGCGCAAATCGTGGACGGAGGTCAGCGTGTCGGGCGCGGTGAGCGTGCCGCCGGAGTGTTCGATGGCCGTCGCCAGCTCGACGTACATCAGGCTGTCGAAGCCGAGGTCGGAGAGGCGCGTGTCGAGCGTGACCTGCGGGCGCGGACGATTCGAGACCGTCGCCACGAGGTCGATGAGCCAGGAGGCGTGATTGTCGCGCGCGTCGGCGCGTGCGCCGACCTGCGGCGTCGTCCGCGTGCCGCTTCTCAAGCTCTCTTCAAGCTCCTGCATCGCCTGCACGACTTCGCGGCGCTTGACCTTGCGCGTGGCGGTGCGCGGCAGCTCTTCGTCGGTGAAGTGGAGCACCTTGACGCGCTTGAAGAAGGGAAGCTGAGTGGAAACGTCTCGGAAGTGCTCTTCGATTTTACGTTGCACCTGCTCGCGTGAGAGGGCGATGTCGTGGTCGTAGTCTGGGACGACCATGCAGGCCACCTTCTCGCCGATGCCGTCGGGCAGGCCGACGACGCTCAATTCCTTGACGTAAGGCGACGTGAAATAAAGCTCCTCTATCTCGTCGGGGTAGACGTTCTTGCCGTTGGTATCGACGATGATTTCTTTGGAGCGCCCGACGAGGTAGAGGTTGCCTTCGTCGTCGAGGCGTCCGAGGTCGCCCGTGTAGAGCCAACGGTTGACGAGAGTGGAGCGGGTGGCCTCTTCGTTCTCGAAGTAGCCGAGCATGACGTTTGCGCCGCGCGCGATGACTTCGCCGATGCCGCCCTCACCCGCGTCGGCAATCTTGATTTCGACGCCGGGCAGAGGCTTGCCGACGCTCGTCGCCACCAGTCCGTTCTGCGGGCGCGTGACTGTCAAAACGGGCGAGGCTTCGGTCAGTCCGTAGCCTTCGAGAATGGTGAAGCCGAGGCCGTGCATCTCTCGTTTGATGTTTTCGTTTAAGGCCGAGCCGCCGCTAATCAGGTAGCGTATGCGCCCGCCCATCCCTTGATGGATGGGACGAAAGACGAGCTGGCCGAGGTTGAGAGGGGTTCTATCTCGAAGCCAACTGTTGGCGCGAATCAAAAGGTCTGCCGAGCGCCCGACCCATTCGCCGTTCTCGTTGAGGCGATTCTTGATGCGGCGATGCAGCATCTCCCAGAGCGCGGGCACGCCGACCATGCCTGTGACGTGTCCGTTCTTGATGGCTCGCGCGAGTTCTTCGCCGGAGAGGTCTGGCAGGTAAGTTATCTGCGCGCCGCGACTGAGCGGGGTGAGAAAGCCGGTCGAGAACTCGAAGGTGTGATGGAGAGGAAGCACGGAGAGCACGCCGTCGCTCGTCGACATGTCGAAGACCGACGAGAGCATCGAGACCATGTTGGCGAGGTTCTTGTGCGAGAGCATGACGCCTTTGGGCTGCCCCGTCGTGCCCGAAGTGTAGATGAGCGAGGCGAGCGACTGCGCGGGAACACGCGCCGGAAGAAGCGCGATGCGCGTCTCTTCGGCCTTCTCGTCTATCAGCTCGAAGACCTCTTCGTAGCGCCAGATGCGCGTCGCTTCGAGCCCGGCGGCGAGCAGACGCTCCTGTAGCTCCGGGTGCTTATCGGCAAGCTCGGCGCTGGTGACGATGCCTGTGGCATTGCTGGCTCGCGCGAAGTTGACTATCTCTTCGGTCGAGCTTTCGGGGTCGAGCGGGACGCAGGTCGCGCCCGCCTTCATCACGCCGAAATAGCTGATGCCCCATTCCGGAGCGTTGTGGCTGAAGAGCACGACGCGGTCGCCGGGGCGCACGCCCTGCGCGGCGAGGAAGGCTGCGGCGCGCGTGGCAAGCTCCTGCAAGTTGGCGTAGGTGTACTGCTCCTTTCGTCCGTCGCGCTCGATGCGCATGGCGACGCGCGTGGCGAAGCGCTTGGTGGAAGTGTCGAAGAGTTCGAGCAAATCTCGGTAGGTGTAGACGCGCTTCTCTTTGACGCGCATGTCCTCTTCGAGCGTGGGGAAGACCCATTTCCTGAGACCGGGGAAATGGATGTTCATCCAGTAGTCGTACCAGTCGAGGCGTTCGGGATGCCAGGGCAGGAGCGCGTGCTCGTCCTTGCGTATGTGCGCGAAGAGAGAGCGGACGTTGTCGGCGCGGAAGATGTATGCGTTCTCCACCATGAAGGGGCGAAACATCTCGAAGGCTTCCTGCGTCTCGCGCGTGATTTCTTCGAGGCGCTCGACGCGCTCTTTCGCACGGTCGATAACTTCCGTTAAGCGACCGCCGCCCCAGCGCGGGCGGACGCGTTCGAGAAGACCCGAAACCTTACGCGCGGCGGCGTTGACCATCGGCGTCGAAGTGGAATCGAAACGCGCGGGCGTGACGGGGCGCGCCTCCATCCGCGAGGCGATTTCGTTGACGAGAGTAAAGCCCGTCTCCTTCTCCTGAAAATGTTTTCTCTTATAGAGACCGAGCAGCCCGACGATGCGGCGCATCTCGTTCGGGTTGCTGTCGCCCGTCGCCGCCTGATAGACGAGGCGAGGCTCTTTGACGCACGCCTCTGCGGCAACAGCCAGCATCACCGAAGCGACCGAATCGACCGGAGTGATGTCTAAAATCAGCTTCTCGTTGACGGGAATCTGCGTCTGCCCTTTGAGCGTGATGAAGATGAGCGGAGCGGTGGTAGTGAAACCTTCGTTCCAGCCGGGGAAGGGGAAGGCTTCGGCTGATTCAACGATGGAAGGGCGCACGATGGCGCGCACGATTCCGGTCTCGGCGGCGACCATCTGCTCGCCCAGACTCTTCGTGTAGGTGTAGATGTTCGGCCAACCCCAGAAAGTGGCACGCTCGATGCCGAGTTCGGTCAGGCGCTCTCTCGTCCAAACCTTTCGCTCGCGCGCGACGGCTAAGCCCATCGCATCGAGGTCGTCGGGGTCACGCCCCTCTTCGACGAGGCGTTTTCGTGCAAGCTCACGAAAACGCGCGGCCATCAGAGAATCGCGCGCCTCGTCGCGCACGCGCACCGCCAGCTTCTCGCAATCCCTGATTTCATTCTCGACCGAAAACTCGACGCCCGGCATCTCTTCGCGCCGAGGGAAATAACCGATGACCGGGTCGCTCTCCCAGACCGGCCCCGAGCGATTCCCTGCGACGAAGCAGGTCGAGACGTGGACGAGCGCCGGGCGCTTCATGCGTTTGACGAAGTCGATGACGTTCTGCGTGCCTGTGACATTCGTCCTCAGCGCGCTCTCTAAGGTCGGATTGAAGGTGACGTTTCCGGCGGAGTTGATGACGACATCCACGTCGTCTGCAATCGCCTGCGCTTCTTCCTCCGTGAAGCCGAGATTGTCTTCGCCGATGTCGCCGCCGACGATGCGGATTTTGTCCCTGACGAAATCCTCGAAAGCGTCGCCCCATGCCTCGCGCAAGGGGTCGAAGGGCGGGGCGGTGATGACGTTGTTCCAGAAGCGCGTCTGCGATTCCTCTTTCGAGCGCGCGCGCACGGTGACGTAGACGCGCCCGACGCCCGGAAAGCGCGAGAGCAGCATGCTCAAAGTCACCTTGCCGAGAAAGCCCGTGCTCCCGATGATGAAGATTTTTCTGTCGTTATAGATTTCTGTCGGAGATAACTTCATAAAAATCCTATTCCATATCGCAGACGGCGATGACGGGCTGGTGAAGCATCGTTATCTCTGCCGAGCGCCCGACGTAGCTGCGCGCCATCGCAATAGCCTCCGTCAGATTGTCTGCGCGCTCCCATCCGAGACGCTCGGGAACGTGCGCGTTCTCGGCTCCGGCGGCAATGACGCGCCCGACGTGCTGGCGACCGTTTTCGCCCCAATACCACATGAAGAAAGGATGCGCGCCGTGATAGGCGTTGCCGCGCCGGTACATCTCTATGTAGCTCGGATTGTTCGCAAACTCGCGCTCGTACTTGTCGCGCAAAGTGTCTGCGTCGCGCGTCTCCGGCAGCAGCCGATTGAAAAACTCGATGTAGCTCGGATGGAAGTTGTGGTCGAACTCGTCGTAGCAGGGGTGCTGGAGAATCAGCACGCCGCCTTTTTTCAGAAGAGGCTTGTTGCGATAGAAGTTGAAATGATAGCCGAGCGCCATCACCTGCACGAGCAAAGGGTTCAAAATCGAATAGACGTTGTAAGGCGAGATGTCGGGGATACCGGTTATCAGGATGTCGCACTGGCCGTTGACGGGGATGGAGTACTGGTCGAAATTCTTTTCGAGAATCTTTGCGTGCGTCGGCTCGGTGCGCCCTGCGTGGCAGGCAATCATCTGATACTGCGCGGGGAACGAATGCAGAAGCTTTCTGCGCGCGGCGCGCGGCATCATGCTCATCGAGCGGCGCATAGCCTCGAACTTGAGACGGTCGAAGGAAGAGAAATCGTCCTCGTTCTTCAAGAGGAAATCCATCTCGCCCGTGTACATCCGGTTGTTCAAGGCCGTCTCGATGTGAAAGACGTTCATGTGCTCATCGACAAGCTTGCCCAGTCGCTCGACCTTGTGATTCAGGGCAGAGCGTTTCGGATCCATGTAACTGTCGGAATCGCGTATGGTCTGCGGCTCGTGATGCGCGCGGAGGGATTCGTAGTCGCAGAGGCCGACGGCGACCGACTTGTGGCCGCCGTCCATCGGGACGAGGTTGATGTTGACGTAGATGACGAGGTCGCTCTCGGCTGCGCGTCGGTTGATGCGGAGCGGTTCTTTATGGCGCGTCTCGCCGAGCGTGACGAGGCCGTGCGGGTCTTCGGCGTCGTGGTTGTAGTAACGTTCGGGGTAGAACTCCTTGAAAATCTTCGCGCCGACCATGCGCCGCATCTCCCACTCGGTCATCTTCCGGTGCAGGGAATTGGCGATGATGATGTGCACGTCGTCTACGCCGTGACCGGCGAGCATGTCGAGGACGATTTCGAGCACGGTCTGGCGGATGTCGGGCGTCGCCATCGGCGGCAGAGGCAGGCTGATGTCGTCGATGGCGATAGTCACTTTCATGCCCGGCTCAAGCTGCGCGAAAAGCGGCGGGCAGTCGTGCGGGTGGTTGAGGGCATAACGAATCGCCGCCTCGCGGTTGGGCAGACCCTTAATAGGCGGCTTCGGATAGATGACGCGCGTGCCGATGGGCAAATCTTCGAGGATGAAATCCTCCCCCGAAGGGATGATGCGCGGCGCGCTGTCGCGGTCGATGTAGACGACCGATTCGTGAACCTTGCGTCGAAGTTGTAGTGACATCTCTGATTTTTTGACCGGACGGTTCGAGTTATTTAGAAATCTCTTCCAGCCTTCCGAGGTAAACCCTGCTTTGTTGGAAATCGTTCGGCCCTAAGCCTGTATGCAAAGTCAGGATCATGTAAAGCTGGCCTTTCTCATCAAACTGCAACAGTTGATGCAAGGCTAACTTGGTTTCATCTCCCGTTATATGCCATAGGAACGCATCCACGTATCGCCCCTTCTTGGCTTCCGTCTCATACCAGCAATCAACGATGACCCTCTGCGGTTCTTCGGAGTCGAGCCTCGTTTCTGACCGAACCAGCCTGCTGCGAACAATCGCGCCATATTTGTTTTGAATCCAGCCTAAGTACTTAGCATAGCTTTCTCTAGCGCCTATTAAGGGGAAAGAGGCTCTCTTCTCCCATATTTGGCCGTATTGTTCCTGATTCATCTCTGAATGAAATTCAGCGACGGCTTTTTCAACCTTGAGAGCTTCCTCGGCAGTCGTCTTTCTGGCGCTGAATCGCTCGTGCCGAGCGCAGGATAAAGCGACGCCTATCAGCAGTAGGATGAAGAACCAACGAAGGTGAACTGAGTAGGCTTTCATGTATCCCCCTACTTCAAATTCAGAATAGGCCAGTCATGGTGCAGCGCCGTCTGCCGGAGGCGCATGTCGGGGTTGACGGCTGCCGGATGGCCGACGATGGAGAGCATGGGCAGGTCGCTCATGCTGTCGCTGTAGGCGTAGGAGTCGCTGAGGTTGATGCCCTCGCGCTCGGCGAAGATTCTTATCCAGGAGGCTTTGGTCGCCGCCGCCAGGACGGGCGGAAGCAGTCGCCCGGTCGCCACGCCGTTGACGAACTCCAAACGATTAGCCACGTAGTCCTCGATTCCGAGATATTGCATCAGTGGCTTGACCGAGATGTCGAGCGCGCCGGTGACTACGACCTGGCGCAGGCCGAGGCTGCGCGATTTCTCAATCAGGTCGAAGGAGCCCGGGAAGACGGCAGGCTTGAGCACGTCTTCAAACAATTCGTCGGCGAAGAAGCGCAGACGGTCTTCGGTCTCGCCCTTGTAGCGTTTGAAGAAGAGGTCGTTGAAAACCTTCCGGCTGTACTGGTCTGTGACGGCGAACATGGGGATGCTCAGAAGCGTCTGCGTGCTCTTTTTCAGGCTGCGCCACAAGCCTTGCTGGTTGCGCGAGTAGAACCCGAGCGTGTGAACGAGATTGGTGCTGACCAGCGTGCCTTCCAAATCATAGAATGCTGCGGCTGCCAAACTATCCTCCGAAAACGCCTGAAGCGAAAATGTTAGAAAGTTTTGGCCGGTTCGATTGCTGCCCGGCGATGTGCGCGTAAGGCTGAGAATATACTCTATTCAGACGCATTATTGTAGGCGGCGAGACCAGAATGCCTTTGTTGTCGCCTCGAAACTCTTTCGTCTCTCGTCGCCCCGTCTCGACCAATTCGCCGCGCCTTCGTGATTTGAAACCTTTATAAGTTAAATAAAAAAAGGAGTTAAGTCGATATGCAAAATTTTTTGCAAAAAGCTTCCCGAAGGGTTGACAAATAAGACTGATACCCTCTATAACCTTACCTCGTCGCTAAGGGGCTGCAACACTTCTCCTCGAATGTTGTCAGTTACATTGAAGGGTCTGCACGCGTTTCCATCGTTTACCTTGAACAAACGAATACCGCTTTTACCTAATACCTCGACGGGGCATCTTTCTGTTGATGCGTGCGCAGAGGCGTGTCGAGCCCGCAAAGGCTCGCACGTCGCAGACCCAACACCTTCCATTTGAACAGCTTCAGGATTTTAGAGGAGACAAAGAATGAAGAGATTTATGTTCCTAGCGGCCATCGCTGTCATTAGCCTCACGCTGATTGCCAGCGGCCTCACCAATACCTCGGCGCAGAGCGAACAGGCTTTCGATCATGCCAGCCCCAATGCGGCCTTCAGATTCTGCGGAACGAATCACCCCGACGAAACGACCTCCAGACTGCTTGAAGATGCCAACTCCCGGTTCAAAGCGAACCAGCAGGAGCGCGGCACGGCGACCGAGCGCACGGGCACGGTCAACGTCAACGTCTACTTCCACGTCATCACGAACACCTCCGGCGCGGGCAGCCTCACCGACCAGCAGATTGCCAATCAGATTCAGGTTCTGAATGACGGCTTCAGCGGCGCGACCGGCGGCACGAGCACCCTCTACAGGTTCACGCTCGTCAGCGTTGACCGCACCGCCAACAACACCTGGTTCACGGCCACCAACGGCACGACGGCTGAGCGGCAGATGAAGACGGCGCTGCATAGAGGCGGCGCGGCTGATTTGAACTTCTACACGAACGGCATGGGCGGCGGCCTGCTCGGCTGGGCGACCTTCCCCTGGGGCTACGCGAACGACCCCGTTATGGACGGCGTGGTCTGTCTCTACTCCAGCCTCCCCGGCGGCTCGACCGCCAATTACAATCAGGGCGACACCGCCACGCACGAAGTCGGCCACTGGGTCGGCCTCTACCACACCTTCCAGGGCGGCTGCGCCCGTAGCGCCACCAACGGCGGCGACTACGTAGCCGACACTCCCGCCGAACGCTCCGGCGCTTCCGGCTGCCCCGCCGGGCGCGATAGCTGCACCGGCGACCGTTTCCCCGGCCTCGACCCCATCGAGAACTTCATGGATTACTCCTACGATTCATGCATGTACAAGTTCACCTCCGGTCAGGCCGCGCGCGCCGATTCGCTGACGCTTCAGTATCGCGGTCTCTAATCGCGCGCTTGCTGTAGAGAAAGAGCCGCATCGGCTCAAAAGAAGAGGGACGCTTTCCGAAACGAAAGCGTCCCTCTTTTTCTATTCATCAGTGAACACGTCGCGGCGACGCTTCAGTCGACCGGCGGCTGCCAATCGACGATTGGGTTAGAGCCGTCATCGCAGACCCAGACGTGCGCGCGCACGCCGGGGCGCAGACGCCCTCTCCCCGTCTCAATCAGCTTCCAGTCAGAAGCCTTGAAGGGCTCGGCTCTCAACAGGAACCACTTCAAAGGGCTCGCGCCCCTGCCGTGACGAATCGTGACCGACTCGTTCGTGTCCGCGTCCGTCCGCATGCGCAGGAAGGTGCGCCGCGCGTTGCGACTGTAGGACGTGACCCGGCCTTCGTAGACCGTCAGGTTGTTGTGCGGGCATTTGATACTGGCGGGCGGCGCGAGACGACCCTGCCCGCGCGCCGCAGGCGACGCCGACATCGGCGACGTGTGCCGAGCCCCTGCCCCATCGGCGACGCAAACCGCCGTGAGAGATAAAACGAGCGAGAGCGAGATTTTCTTCAAGCGTCCGGGCTTCATCAGGCTTTGTCTCCGGTTCGGATAGAATGAATTTCAAGCGCGACGCGTACAGGCGACACGAGAGCCCCCGCGCGTTCCTGACATTTCAGCTTATGATAGCAGCACTCCCATGATTGAGCACGAAGCCCTCGAAGGCAGCTTGAGCGAGGATGAGATGAGCGGACAAAAATGTTCATGCGAGAAATTTGAGCGGCTCGAAGGAGCGAGCGTCCCGGCCTACATACAGGCTTTTCTGGACGAAGCGAGCCGACAGGGCGAGCAGGCGAAGAAGAACCTGTATCGCTGCCGCGTCTGCGGGCGAGAGTGGGAGAAGCGCGCGCCCGCGTCGGCGGAAGAAGGCAGGCGTCCCGCGCTCGTGCGCGTGAGCTGAAAGATGCTTGGGCGAAGCTCGAACTGAAATCTGAGAACGGCGCTTCCGCCAAGTCCTTTTAAAATCTCAGACCGGCCTGTAGATAATGAAATGGAACGTGCTCGGCGCGTCGCCCGCCATTGCCGAGGGCGTCGAGCATGCGCTGTGCGCCGGAGTAGTTGAGCGAATGGATGAGGATTTCGGCGTCGCGCTGGCGGTCTGGATGCGCGCCGAGCCATGCGGCGACGGCGTAGCCGGTGCGCTCGTCGTCCGGCTCATTCGAGAAGTAGTGCTCTTCGCTCAGGTCGTGGTCGAGAAGTATCAGCGAGTACTCGCGCTCGCCGAGCCACGCGATGGCCTGACGCACGTCGCACGTCACGTCCAACTCGCGCCCCTCCAGCCGCCCGCGAAACCAGGCGCAACGCGTCTCGTCGTCTTCAACAATCAGAATGCGCATAAAAAGCTTTCAGCAATCAGCAGTCAGCGTTCAGCCAATCCTCGAAACCGTCAATCCTAAATCTGCAACAGTATGCTGCAAGCGCGGCGCGATTGTTAAGGGCACAAAGCCGCGTTGTCTCCGAAGCGTCCGGCTGAGCGGCTGATTGCTGATTGCTGATTGCTGATTTAAGATGTCGGGACGTGAAAATCGCTACGTGGAATGTCAATTCGGTGACGGCGCGTTTGCCGCTCGTGACAGAGTGGCTCGCGCAGGCGCGCCCCGACGTGCTCTGCTTGCAGGAGACGAAATGCACGGACGAGCGTTTCCCGCGCGATGCTTTCGCGGAGCTTGGCTACCAGTCAGAGACGTTCGGGCAGAAGACTTATAACGGCGTCGCCATTCTTTCGCGCTTCGAGCTGGAAGAGACGCAGAAGGGCTTCCCCGACGACGAAGAGGCGGCTCACGCGCGCCTGCTGGCCGCAACCGTCAAGGGCATTCGCATCGTCAACGTCTACGTCCCGAACGGCGCTTTCGTTGGCTCGGATAAGTACCGCTTCAAGCTCGAATGGCTCGGGCGGCTGCGCGAGTATTTCGACGACGAATACTGGACTGACGACGACGTGCTGCTCTGCGGCGACTTCAACGTCGCGCCCGAAGACCGGGACGTGTACGACCCCGAAGCCTGGCGCGGCAAGATTCTCTTCAGCGAGCGAGAGAAGGCCGCGCTTGAGCACGTCAGGGAGTGGGGCTTCGTCGATGCCTTTCGTCTGCACGAACAGAAAGACGGCTTCTATTCGTGGTGGGATTATCGCGCGGGCTCGTTCAGGCGAAACACGGGCTTGCGCATCGACCACATCTGGGTCTCGAAGTCGCTCGCCAGAAGATGCACGGGCGTTCGGATAGACAAAACGCCGCGCGGCTGGGAGCGCCCTTCAGACCATACGCCGGTCGTCGCCGAGTTTAAATCGGGCTGATGCGAGGTGTGAGGGAGAAGGAAAAAGGAGAAGGGAAGATGAAGGAGAAGAATAAGGAAGCCCTGATGCTGGCGGCGATGGGAGCGGGGGCGCTTTTGGCGGGGCGTGCGCTTCTTCTGCGCAGGCGGCGCGGCTACGACATGCGCGGCAAGGTGGTTCTGATTACGGGCGGCTCGCGCGGCCTCGGGCTGGTTCTGGCGCGCGAGCTGGCGCAGGAAGGAGCGCGGCTGGCGATTTGTGCGCGCGACCCCGTCGAGCTTGAGCGCGCGCGCGCAGACATCGCGCATCAAGGCGGCGAGGCAATCGCCGTCCCCTGCGACGTGACCGACCGCTCGCAGGTCAAAGAGTTAATCGAAGTGGTCGAGGGGCACTTCGGCGGGATAGACGTGCTCGTCAACAATGCCGGAGTGATTCAGGTCGGCCCCGTCGAAGTGATGACGCTCGAAGACTACGAAGAGGCGATGCGCGTGCACTTCTGGGGGCCGCTCTACACGACGCTCGCCGCGCTCCCGGGCATGCGAAGGCGCGGCGATGGGCGCATCGTCAATATCACTTCCATCGGCGGCAAAATCGGCGTCCCGCATCTCGTGCCCTACAGCGCGAGCAAGTTCGCTCTGGTCGGTCTGTCGGAGGGCTTGCGCGCGGAGCTTGCGAAGGACGGCATCGTCGTCACGACCGTCTGCCCGGGGCTGATGCGCACGGGCAGCCCGCGCAACGCCACCTTCAAAGGACAGCACCGCGCCGAATACGCCTGGTTCGCCATCAGCGACGCGCTGCCCGTCACGTCGATGCAGGCCGAGCGCGCCGCGCGCCAAATCATCGCGGCCTGCAAGCGCGGCGACGCCGAAGTTATCCTCAGCGTACAGGCCGTGCTCGCCATCCGGTTTCACCAGAACTTTCCAGAGCTGTCGGCTGACCTGCGCGAGCTGGCGAACCGGCTGCTGCCCGCGCCCGGCGGCATCGGCACGCGGCGCGCGAAGGGCAAGGACAGCCAGTCGGAACTAGCGCCGTCAATCTTAACTACGCTCAACGACAAGGCAGCCGAGAGAAACAACGAGATGATAAGCGGCTAGAGGAGGCGCGAAGGTCTTGGCCGAACATCCGCACGCGGCGCTCCTGAGAAGCGCCCACGAAGCATTCTCCAGGGGAGACACGGAGGCTTTGAAGCGAATCATCGACCCGGAAATCGTCTGGGAGATTCCGGGCAGAAGCCTCGTCTCCGGCAGGCATCGCGGCTACGAAGAGCTTTTCGCATACTTCGGCAAGCTGCAAAGTCTGACCGGCGACACGTTCAAAGTCTCGCTCAACGACACGCTTGTCAGCGACCGTCACGTCGTCCTGCTCGAAGCAATCAAGGCGACGAGGGAAGGCAAGACGCTCGATGTCGAGCTGGTCTTAATCGCGCAAATCCGCGACGGTCGGATAACGCACGTCCGAGACCGTTTCTCTGACCAGTACGCGTGGGATGAGTTCTGGGCATAGAAAGACAAGGGGGAAAAGGAGAAAGGGAAAAGGGGAAAGGGAAAGAGCCAAAGAAAACAAGACGGGCGATAAGGTCGATTAGTTCCCTTTCCCCCTTCCCCTTTCCCCTTTTCCCCTTGCTTTGAGATTGGGGGTGAGCGTTTGACGAGGGCGCAGCAGAAGTGGCCGGACGTTATCTGGATTGTGCGACACGGGCAGAGCGCGGGCAACGTGGCGCGCGACGCGGCGGAGGCCGCAGGGCTTTTGAGCATCGACATTCCGACCAGAGACGTGGACGTGCCGCTCTCCGCGCTCGGCGAGCGTCAGTCAGAGGCGCTCGGTCGCTGGTTCGGCAGGCTGCCGACTGAAGAGAGGCCGGAGGTCGTCATAACTTCGCCTTACGTGCGCGCGCGAAGGACGGCTGAGATAGCTCTCGCTTCGGCGGGCATCGACAGGGAAGATGTCACCTTCAACACGGACGAGCGGCTGCGCGAAAGAGAGTTCGGCATCTTCGACCGCCTGACGCGTTTCGGCATGAAGCAGAAGTACCCGGAGCTTGCCGCCTACAGGGAGATTCTCGGAAAGTTTTATCACCGCGCGCCGGGCGGCGAGAGCTGGTGCGATGTCATCCTGCGTCTGCGCAGCCTCGTCGATACGCTGACGCGCGAGTACAGGGGCGAGCGCGTGCTCATCGTCTGCCATTCGGTCGTCGTGCTCTGCTTTCGCTACCTGCTCGAACGCATGACCGAAGAGCAAATCCTCGCCATCGACAAAGAGCTGGATGTCGCCAACTGCGCCGTCACCTCCTACGAGTTCGACCCCTCTGCGGGCAGGCACGGCAAGCTCGCCCTGCGTCTCTTCAATTTCTGCGCGCCACTCGAAGCGGCGGGCGCAGCCGTCACCACCAAAAAGGACGAGCCCGTCGCGCCCAAGTAGGGGGATAGGGGATGGGGGTTAGGGGTTGGGGAAGAAAAAGCGGGGAAGGAAAAGTTGAGTAAGAAAAGGGTGGTGAAAAAAACAGCGCGCGGGAAGAAGACATCGGGGAAGCGGAATAATAGAACGAGTCGTTCTTATTCCGCTTCCCCTTCTTCCTCTTCTTCTTCTCCCCAACCCCCAACGCCTAACCCCTATCCCCTTTCTTCCAATCCCCCTGTTATCTCTCCGTCTGTGCTGCGGCGGATGGCTCTGCCGCAGCCGGACGAAGAAGGAGACAAGGAGGAGCGCGGGCGTGTGCTGGTGGTGGGAGGCTCGGCGGAGATGCCGGGGGCGCTGGTGCTGGCGGGCATCGCGGTGCTGCGTGCGGGGGCGGGCAAGCTGCAAATGGCGACCGTGCGAAGCATCGCTCAGCACGTCGCGGCG
Organism: Pyrinomonadaceae bacterium; assembly: GCA_036399175.1. Lineage (GTDB taxonomy): Bacteria > Acidobacteriota > Blastocatellia > Pyrinomonadales > Pyrinomonadaceae > DASWNP01. Next base: position 24,940 of record DASWNP010000040.1, read on the forward strand.
GCAGTGCCGGAAGGACGCGTCTTCGCTCTGCCGGAGACGCGCGTGGGCGCAATCGCCGCGTCAGCCGCCGACGCTCTCGTCGAGCGCGCAGAGCAGGCGCAGTCCGTCCTCGTCGGGCCGGGGATGGTCGATGAAGAGGCCGTCACAAGGCTCTTGAAGAGAATGCTGAACGGCTTGAAGACTCCGACGCTCGTGCTCGACGCCGCCGCGCTCGCCTCGCTGGCAACCGAGCGCGAGCTGCTGCACGCGCTTCGAGGCCGCGCCGTCATTACGCCGCACGCGGGCGAGATGGCGAGCATCTGCGGTCTGAGCAAAGAGAGGGTCGAGCGCGACAGGCTCGCTCTGGCGCGGCGAGCGGCGAGGGAACTGCGCGCCGTCGTGGTTTTGAAAGGAAGGGAGACGCTCATCGTCGCGCCCGAAGGCCGTGCTCTGCGTAACCGCGCGGGCAACGTCGGCCTCGCAACCTCCGGCTCGGGCGACACGCTCTCCGGCGTCGTCGCCGGACTCGCCGCGCGCGGCGCGACGCCCTTTCAAGCAGCCGCATGGGGCGTCTATCTGCACGCGCGCGCCGGAGACCGCCTCGCGCGTCGCATCGGTCGGCTCGGCTTCCTCGCGCGCGAGCTGCTGGCCGAAATTCCCTCCCTGATGTCGGAGCTTGGAGGAAGCCGGAGCGCTCGTTCCGCACATCCGGTTTGAAGTTGACAACCGCATGCGCCGGTAATATTGTGCTCGCATCACGCAGGAAACAGACGTTAGTCAAACAATCGCCGGTCAACCTCGCCACCCCCCAAGCTCCTTGAAGCCCTCATCTCTCTGAACGCTCGGTTCACCACACATTCAGGAGGAAAAATCATGGGTCATGTCCTTAAAGACATAGCAGACATACACTACAAGGCTCCCTTCGAAGGCTCACGCTTCTTTAACTGGAAGGATTGGGTCAAGCGCGAGAATCCCGAAGAGCTGATTCTCGGCTACATCGAAGCGAGCTTAAACCACGTGCTGGAGCGCATCAGCGCCGTCGAGACGCACCTGGCGAATCCGGCGGCGGGCAGAGCCTTCATCCGCTCGGGCGACCGCCCGCAGGTGGGGGCGGAGGTGCTGCAACAGATAGCCGAGCCGCTTCGACTCCTGAACCAGCGTCTCGACAAGATTGAGGAGCAACTGTCGGGCGGCGGTGGTCGCCAGTTCGACGGGGCGACGGGCGGGGCGTCGGGCGAGCAGTCCAAATAGAGTCGCCTCAAGTGCTCGTCGTTTATGCCAGCCGCCACGATGCGACGGCGCAAGCTCTCGTCGCTCGCTGGGCAGAACATGACGCCGCCCTGCTGACCGCAGCCGACCTCTCGGTAGCAGGGTGGCGTTATCATCTCGACTCGCCGGATGACTCGACGGCAATCGTCAGTGGGCGCAGAGTCGAAGCCCGCCGGATAAGCGGCGTCCTCATCCGCTGGCCTTTCGTCCACGAGCGCGAGCTTTCACACATCATCCCCGAAGACCGCGCCTACGTCGCCTCCGAAATGTTCGCCTTCCTGCTCGGCTGGCTCACACAACTCAAGTGCCCGGTGCTCAATCGCCCGACGCCGACCAACCTGCTCGGCCCAAGCTGGCGACATGAACAGTGGATTCACACAGCCGCCAAACTCGGCATCCGGGTTCGACCTGCGCGCCGCCACGTCCGTATGCACGCGCCGCACACGCCCGACGAACAATCTCAAATGTCTTCCGCCAGCCAGACGACCGTCATCGTCGTCGGCGACGAATCCTTCGGCGCTAACAATCCTTTGCTCGACGCATACGCGCGCCGTCTCGCACGCGCAGCAGGCGTCGGCCTGCTCGCCGTCTACTTCGACGGCGACGGCGCGGACGCCGCGCTCACCGGCGCAAACCTCTGGCCTGAGCTGGTTGACGACGAAGTGATAGACGCCGTCCTCGCTCATCTGCTTCGCCCTTCGCACGCGGAAAGCTCAGGTGGGAGATGATTCTTCGATGATTCTTCTCTGGGGCATCGCGCAGGAATATCCTCTGGCCGCCGTGCGCGAGGCGCTTCTGCGTCTCGGCGCGAAGGTCGCCTTCCTCGACCAGAGAGCCGTCCTCGAAACGGAAATCACGCTTTCGTTTGCGGAGACTATCGGCGGCAAGCTTCGCGTCGGCGCGGACGAGCTGGCGCTCGAAGATGTCCGCGCCGTCTACCTGCGTCCGAACGAGTGGAGAAGTTTGCCCGCGGTCAAGCAGGCGGGTGAGGGAAGCCCCAAGTGGAATCACGCGCTCGGCGTCGAAGACGCGATGGTCTCATGGGCTGACACGACGAGCGCGCTCGTCGTCAACCGTCCGCACCTGATGGCCGCCAACGCCTCGAAGCCCTTTCAGGCTATGCAGATTTCCGCGCACGGCTTCTCTATTCCCGACACTCTGCTGACGACCGACTCCGAAGCCGCGCTCGAATTCTGGGCCCGACACGGCCAGATAATCTACAAGTCGATTAGCGGCGCTCGCAGCATCGTCGCGCGTCTCACGGAAGAACACCGCGAGCGTCTCGCAGACCTCTCATGGTGTCCGACGCAGTTTCAGGAGTACGTCCCCGGCAGAGACTACCGCGTCCACGTCGTCGGCGATGAAATCTTCCCCTGCGAAATCATCTCCGTCGCAGACGACTATCGCTACGCCGCGACGAAAGGCATCGACACCCAGATGCGCGCTTGCCGCCTGCCCGACGACTGCGCCGCACGCTGCATCTCTCTCACCTCGGCTCTCCAACTCAGCTTCGCCGGCATCGACCTGCGCCTGCGGCCAGATGGTCGCTGGTACTGCTTCGAGGTCAACACCACCCCCGGCTTCACGTACTTCCAGGAAGTCACAGGCCAACGCATCGACGAATCGGTCGCGCGCCTCCTCATCTCAGCCGACGCATAAGCTCGCGCGCTTCGGCCTCTTTCGTCGCCGACCTGCAATTTTGCGAATGACAATGCTATTATTCGTCGCGCGAGGGTTGTTCGATTGATTGTGCATAGATGCCCGCAGGCATCGAGGGCTTGCCCGGTGCCGCCCCAAAATCTTTTGACTTCTCTCGTCTGTTGGCGCAAGGCTCTTCGAGTCCGAATCTCTCAAAATAACGCTCAAGGGTCACGGAGCATTCCCCTATGGCAGACTTTCGCGTCTTGACGGAAAAGCAGATTCCCTACGAAGTCTTTTCCAGTCTCCTCTTTAGCAAGAAAGGCGATCAGGAGATTGTTCCTTTTCTCGGCGCGGGAGTTTCGGTCTCGGGTCGGGCGCATCCCCCTGCCGCTCACGCGCAGCCGCCGATGCCCGATAAGTCGCAGCTCGAAGCGATAGCCAATCAATTGAAGCTCGACGGTCATGCGAAGGTCTTCATGGAGATGGCGATTCTCGTCGCGTGCCATCTACAGCTTGCACAGAGAACAATTGACGGGCAGTTGGACGATTCAGAGCTGTTCGAGCAGTTGAGAGACAGGGAGAGTTTCCCGCCCTCGGCGGGCGAGCTGGCTCGCCTCTTTGCGCAGCGCGCGCGTTATACGGCCTTTCAGCGAGTGGTTCAAGACCTCGCAAAGTTCTTTCCACCCGATTTGCTCGGCGCAAGCGACGAAGAACAGGTTGACAGCCTCCGTCTTCTCTCCAGAGTGACGGGCATCGCCAACCCTCCCGACCCGCTCACGAGCATCACCAGCTACTACGAGAACAATCTCGGCAAGAGAGGACGAAATGAACTCTGGGGCGTTCTGAGCGACGTTATCGCGCACAAAGAACGCCCCACCCTCACACATCAAATGCTCGCCGAGGCAGCGCTGCACCATCTGAAAGCCGAGCTGGCCGTTGATTATCTGATTATCACGACCAACTACGATTGCCTGATGGAGAAGGCGCTCGACGAGCTGAAAATACCCTACGTGGTGCTCGCCACGAAACGGGCTGACCAGAAGGTTGCCGTCAGGTTTTCCGAACAGGTGAAAGACGAAGCGGGTAGGCTCAGGGAGCGAAACTCGGGCAAGTATCCGAGCAATTTCACTTTGATGAAACCGGGCAGCATGGTTGTGCTCTATAAAATTCACGGCTGCCTCAATCCCCAGCTCGACGTGAAAGAGGAAGGAATCGTCATCACCGACGACGACTACGTCAATTACATCTCGCAGATGAACTCACCGCAGGGAGCCATCCCCTCCTACGTCAACGAGCTGATGCGCGACAAGCCGTTTCTCTTCCTCGGCTACAGCCTCAGCGATTGGAACGTCAGGAGCGTTTTCGAGACCCTGCGAAAACGTCGTAACCCCGACGAGTTCAAACAGGATTTCTCCGTCATGTGTTCGGTCAGGGACTACGAAAAAATCTTCTTCGAGAAGAACGAGGTGATAATTCTTCAGACAGACCTCAACAGTTTCTATCAAGGTATCGTCGCCAGCCTGCCCGAGCACGTCTGAACCTGCCCACTCCCTGACAGCTAAATGGACTCTATCCCCAAAAATCCGTTCAAGGGACTACGGCCTTACGAGCAGGAGGACAGAGGCAAGCTCTTCGGGCGCGACAAAGATTTGATTCTGATGAAGGATAGAATCTTTTCCGCCAGCACGACCCTTCTCTTCGCAGGCTCGGGCGTCGGCAAGACATCTTTCCTCAACGCCAAAATCATCCCCGAACTCGGGCGGCAGTCTGACATCTGCTATCACAACCGTTGGGCTGGCGCGCAGCCGCTCGAAGCCTTGAAAGCCTCGATGGTCGAGCAACTGGGGCTTGAGTCGTCCGCCGGAACGCTCGCCGGGATGCTGCAACCCTTCAGCAGAAATCTCCGGCGCGAGGTTGAAAACGGCGACGCCGGGATGCCAGACCTCGCCGCGCTGCTTAAGGGCGATAAACCCACGCGACGCTGCCTGCTCATCCTCGACCAGTTTGAAGAGATTTTTCAGTATCACGCCTATCAGGACTACTTCAAAGATTTTCTCGACGAGCTTTGCGCCGTCATTAACACGCCGGAGCTACAGGTGCGCGTCGTCTTCTCGATGCGCGAAGAGTTCCTCGGCGAGCTGAGCATCTTCGATAATCGCATCCCCGACCTCTTCAACAACTATTACCGGCTCAAATACCCCGACAAACTCGAAGCCGAAAACATTATCGAGCTGACCTGCGGGCTCGTCGGCGTCCCTGTTCATCAGGAGAATCTGCGGCTTCTCATCCGCGACCTCTCAAAGATAGAAAAAGGCGCGGCCACCGCTTCCGAGCGCGCCTCTACTCGCACCGAAAAAAGAATCGTCGAGCGCGATTTCATCATCCCGCCTTACCTGCAAATCGCCTGTCAAAAGCTCTGGCCTGACGACTCGACAACAGCAGCAGCCGCTTCCGGCAACAATCAGCCCGCTCAGCCCTTCGTCTTTCTCTCCGAATATCAGGCCAACCAGTCACAGGCCATGCTCCGCGCCTTCTGCTACGAGAAGCTCGACGCCTTACAGAAGTCGGAGAAAAATCTCGCCGCGCAGGCTTTCGATTTCCTCGTCACCAAGCAGGGCGCGAAGATGGCCTACGAGCTGACGAATCTCTCCGAGCACATGAGAGTTCCCGAGGCTCAGCTCAAGCAAACGCTCGACAAGCTGAGCGAGCCCAGGGCGCGCATCCTCCGCTCCTCGACGAGCCCCGACAGCTCTTACTGGTACGAGCTTTATCACGACATGTACGGCCCCATCGTTGACGACTGGAAGCAGCAGTACCGGCGAACGAAGCGGCAGGCGGAGCAGCGCTTCTACAGAAGAATAAGCGCGGCTGTCTTACTCACGTTCTTCCTGTCTTTCTTCATCTATCAATTCTTATATCTGCCCTACCAGTACCGAAAACCTTTGAAGGCGGCGACGCGACTGCTTGATGAAGGAAATGACGACAAGGCGCTGCACGAAGACGCTTTCGACGCGCATAAAGAGTTCAGCACGATTCCCGGCTGGAAGAGCTACGCTAACGGCGCTTGGGCTGACCACTGGGCGGCACACGCGCGCCTCGCCGAGCGCACCGAAAAACGCGACGAAGCTCTGCTCTACAGGCTCCAGGCCCTCTCCTTCGAGCCCGACGCCGAGCGAGCCGAGCTTCAAAGACGCGAGGCCGCTCGTCTTCAGGGCGACGACTACCCGTCGCTGCTCGCCACCTACCGCCCCGCCGGACGCATCATTAATGCTTTCTTCAGCGACGACGGCAAGCTGATGCTCTCGCAGGGCACCGACGGCCAGACGCGTGTCTGGAACGTCGATACCCCGGAAGGAGAGACGCGCCGCGTCACAGTGCTCAGCCCGGCGAGCATCGAGCAGCCCTCCGCGTATGCTTGGAGCCAATCCGGTAATCCCAAAATCGAATCGAGAGCAGGCGCGGAAGCTTATATGAATCCTAATGTGCAACGAATGCCAATCGTTCGGGCTGTTGTAAGTCATCCTGAAGCGGGCGCTTTGTTCGCGGGCTTCTTTCCTTATAACGATTCTGACAACAATGAATTCAGACACAGGCTTTTCATCTGGCGAAGCGATAACGGAAAGCTGCTCGACGAGAAAGGCATCGATAATGTCTGGAAAGATGAGACTTCCCTGAAGATTGAGAATGATTTATTAAGAATACCCCGTGGAAACCTCTCCGTAGCCTTCAGCCCCGATGGCAAGTACCTCGCGGCTGAGGGCGAAAAGAACAGCACGCGTTTATGGAAGGTCTCTTCTAACCGGCTCGAACCGGTTTTGAGCGTCAGGCAGCCGGGATATGTCACCAGCGTTGCGTTCAGCCCGGACAGCAAGCTTCTGTTGACCGGAAGCGAAGATAAGATAGCTCGACTCTGGAATCTCGAAATCGGCGCGGTTCAAATCTCCGTGCCTACAGGCGAAGCTGTCACGGCAGTCGTCTTCAACCCCGACGGTAAAACTTTCCTGACTCTACACGACAATAAACCGGCGCAAGCCTGGGAAACCGCATCCGGCGAGCCGTCCAAAACTCCCATAGATTTGTCTCAGCTTATGAGTTCCTACCCATACGATTGGCGTCAGCAGTCAGTCTTCCGTGATGACGGATTATTGGAGGGTGCGGGGGAGATATTGCAGCAGTTTGCGATTCAAACCGGCGAGCCGAAAGCACATGGCAACTTGCTGCGAGTCGGGGATGCCTGTGAGCCTTGCCGCTTGTCTCCTGACGGTAAGTTGGTTACTGCCTTGACCCGGCAGGTAAAAAATAACGGGACTGAGACGAAGCCGCCGGAGGGTGTCGCTAAAGGTGGTGAGCGACCAAAAGGAAAGGCACAAATCTGGGATGTCGCTACCAGCCAGCCAATTAATCAGCCGGTCGAAAACATTATCAGAGTAAGCGATGATGGAAAATTCGTTGTGGTAGAAGGGCAGAATAAACAGCTCGCAAAATTACGCGACCTTGTAACAGGCCGCGAACTCCTCTCTCTACCGTCGGTAGATTTTAACGCGGACGGATTTCGTGTCAGTCCTGACGGTCGTTATCTGGCTCTCAGCAATATGTATAAGGAAATTGTCACACTATGGAATACCACGACGCGCGAAAGTCAGACTCTCGACAGTACTTTTTTCCCCTATGCCAGCTTCAGCCCCGATGGAAAGTATTTCCTGGCAACTGTCCGCGAGGCGGAACCGGGTTCCTACAATACCTTGAAGGTCATCGACTTATCGAGCGGCGAAGACTTATTCAAAAAGTTCTCGAAGGAGGCTAATCATCAGAACGAAGTGAGAGAGGCGGCGTTCAGTAGCGACGGTCAGCTCATCACGAGAAGCAATAACGACCCCTCAGCGCGTATCTGGAATCTCGATAAAGGAGTGGTCAGGGTTTTGAATCCTGAGGCCGAGATTGGCACGGGAAGCCGCGAGGGTTTAGAAATCATCACTGTCGGCTTCAGCCCCGACGGTAAATTGGCTTTTACCGGCAGCATTGACGGGGTAATGCGTTTGTGGGACGCCCAGACCGGAGAGTTTCTGAGCAGGGCGGGCAAACACGAAACTTATATCCAAAGGATTGTGATTAACCGCGACGCTAATCGGGCGGTTGTCCTGACCGGCTTGTGGGCGCATCTCTATTCGATTCAAACAACGGAGGATGAAGGGAAAGCCCTTCGCTACGAGAAGTCGCGCTTTCTGGGCGTAAAGACAGTAGGTGCGGCAGTTGACGACGTGAGCCTAAAGCTCAGGTTCATTTCTGAGGTTAAGCCGGGCATGCTGGATATTCGGAAAATCGGGTTCGAGGATACCGATTGGGCGTCGGACTTGAGCGGCGAGCCTTCGGCATTGTTGGAGCAATGGTATAAGAAACTGGCGCTGTCGCTCAATAATGCGAGCGGGACGCTGGAGCCGTCCTGGATTGAAAATCAAGTTCCGCCACAGGAAAAACGTAGCCCCGGACAGATGTCTTCAGAGTTGATTCAGAAGGCTAGAGGAAACTAACGCGCTTTAGCCAGGTCTCTTCAATGCGGCGAAGTCGCCGGGCACGCCTCGCGCGTTTTCTCCGAGCCTACCTGCCGAGAACAAAAAACTGTCCGCCCCACTCGTCGCAGCTTATCTGCCAAGCGCCCTCTACGCCTTTTTCAAACCTTCGCTTCTTTACCTGTCGCCGGTCATCGTTTCTGCCGGGCGGCTCGTTAGCTCGCGCCAGGTGAGGGGACGCGTGCCGTCGTCGAGGCGCACCATGGAGATGCAGCCGGGCGAGGGGCAGACGAGGTAGCAGAGGTTGCAGCCGACGCATTCGTGCTCGTCGACGACGGGGAAGCGGCGGCCTTCGATTTCGACGAGCGGGATGCATTGATGCGCGCCGTCTTCGCAGGCGATGTGGCAGAGGTTGCACTGGATGCAGAGCTTGTGGTCGATGCGCGCGACGGTTTTGTAGTTGAGGTCGAGGTTGCCCCAGTCGGTGACGCGCGCGACGCTCCGACCGATGATGTCGCGGACGCTTGCGAAGCCCTTATCGTCCAGGTAGTTGTTGAGGCCGTCAATCATGTCTTCGACGATGCGGTAGCCGTAATGCATGACGGCGGTGCAGACCTGCACGGTCGAAGCGCCGAGCAGGAGAAACTCTGCCGCGTCTCTCCATGTCTGGATGCCGCCGATGCCGCTGATGGGCACGCGCACCTCTGCGTCGCGCGCAAGCTCGGAGACCATGTTGAGCGCGATGGGTTTGACAGCCGGGCCGCAGTAGCCGCCGTGCGCGGCCATGCCGTTGACGTTCGGGTGCGGAATGAGCGTGTCCAAATCGACGCCCATCACGGAGTTGATGGTGTTGATGAGCGAGAGGGCGTCGGCTCCGCCGCGCACGGCGGCGCGTCCGGGCGGGATGATGTGCGTCACGTTCGGCGTCAGCTTGACGATGACGGGCAAGCGCGTCGCTTCTTTGACCCACTCCGTCACCATGCAGGTGTATTCGGGAACCTGACCCATCGCCGAGCCCATGCCGCGCTCGCTCATGCCGTGCGGGCAGCCGAAGTTGAGTTCCACGCCGTCCGCGCCCGTGTCTTCTACCTGTTTGGCAATCTCGTGCCAGGCCTCGCGCTTCGACTCGACCATCAGCGAAACGATAAGAGCGTGCTTCGGATACTTACGCTTGCACTCGCGTATCTCTCTCAGGTTCACTTCGAGCGGGCGGTCGGTGATAAGCTCGATGTTGTTGAGTCCCATCATGCGCTGCGGCCCCATATCGACGGCGGCGAGGCGCGAGCAGACGTTCCTGATAGGCTCGCCCAGAGTCTTCCAGACCGCGCCGCCCCAACCGGCATCGAAAGCGCGCTCCACCATCGAGCCCATGTTGGTTGGCGGCGCGGACGCCAGCCAGAAGGGATTCGGCGATTCTATCCCCGCGAAATTAACTCTCAGATCCGCCATAAGATTTCACTCCAAGTTCTGAAGCCGGTGTGGCCGGGCTATCGTATGCGGCGGGAACAGCCGCCGGGATTTCGTTTCCGAGCTTTTCGATGAAGGGCAGACGCGCGCCCGCAAACTCGACGCGCTCGCCGGTCAGAGCTTCGTGGATGCCCTGCGCGGCGAGCTTGCCCATCTGCGAGGCATCGACGGCTTCGCGTCCGCCGTTGACGCAGTCGCCGCCCGCGAAGTATTTCGGGTTGCCGGTCTGCATCGTCTGCGGGTTGACTTCGACGCGTCCCGCCCCGTCGAGACGCAAGCCTTCGACGCCCTCGAAGAAGCTGCGCATCTTCTGCTGACCGACGGCCTTGACGACCATGTCGCATGGGATGTCGAACTCGGAACCGGCGACGGGGCGAGACGAGCGCCGCCCCGATGCGTCGGGCTCGCCGAACTCCATCCGCACGCAGCGCAGCGCCGAGACGCGCCGTCCGTCTTCGCCGTCGGCCACAATCTCGACCGGAGCGGTGAGCCAACGAAACTCGACGGCGTCCTTCTTCGCCAGCTCGTATTCGTAATGGTAGGCGGGCATCTCGCGCTCGGAGCGACGGTAGACCATGAGCACGCGCTCTGCGCCGAGACGCCGCGCCTGCGTGACGGCATCGACGGCGGTGTTACCCGCGCCGACGACGACGACCGTGCGCCCGATGGGAACGCTTCGCCAGTCGCGCGTCTTGATGCGCTCGATGAAGTCGAGCGCATCGTAGACGCCCTCCAAATCTTCGCCGGGGATGTTGAGCTTGCTTGTCGCGCCGAGGCCGACGCCGAGGAAGACGGCATCGTGTGCGTCCTCCAGCTCTTTCAGAGAGATGTCGCGGCCTATCTCCGTGTTCATCCTGAAACGGACGCCGAGGCGTTCGACTGCGGCGGCCTCTTCGGTCGAGACGCGCTGCGTCATCTTGTATTCGGCCATGCCGTAAGTGTCGAGGCCGCCCGCGAGCGGACGCCGGTCGTAGACGGTCACGTCGTAGCCGAGCCGGGCGAGATATGCCGCGCATGAAAGACCCGCCGGGCCTGAGCCGACGACGCCGATTGATTTGCCGTTAGGCGCAGCCACTGTGAACAGCTTTCGCCCCGTGCTCAGGGCGAAATCGGTCGCGTAGCGTTGCAGGCGTCCGATTTGAATCGGCGTCTGCATCAGCATGTTCTCGACGCAAGCGCCCTCGCATAACACTTCAACCGGACAGACCCGCGCGCAGGTTGCGCCGATGGGATTGGCGTCGAAGATAACGCGCGCCGAGCCGGTGAGATTGCCGCTGGCAATCTTCTTGATGAAGGAGGGCACGTCGATGTGCGTCGGGCAGGCGCGCGTGCACGGCGCGTCGTAGCAATAGACGCAACGGTTGGCCTCGAAGATGGCTTCGGCCTCGGTCAGAGGCGGCGCAATCTCCCGAAAGTTTCGCTCAATCTGCGCGATGTCGAGCGGCGAGTCGTGTGTTGTAGACATAAGTATAGTCTGGAGTCTGGAGTCTGAAGTCCGGAAGTCTAAGACCAAAACCGAAAGTCCACGCGCGGCGCTCGCTTTGGGTTTTGACTCCAGACTCCGAGACTCCAGACTTTATTCTGTGACGAGTTCCTCGTAGGTTTCCGGCCTGCGGTCGCGGAAAAATTGCCAGGTGTTTCTGACCTGTCGAATCATGTCGAGGTCGAGGTCGGCGACGACGAGGGCGTCCTGGTCGCGCGGCGCTTCGGCGACGAACTGCCCGCGCGGGTCGCAGAAGTAGCTCTGCCCGTAGAACTCGCCGATGTCCCAGGGCTGCTCGTGGCCGACGCGGTTGATTGCGCCGATGAAGTAGCCGTTGGCGACGGCGTGCGCCGGTTGTTCCAATCGCCAGAGATATTCGGAGAGACCGGCGACCGTCGCCGAAGGATTGAAGACTATCTCCGCGCCGTTCAAGCCGAGGGCGCGCGCGCCTTCGGGGAAGTGGCGGTCGTAGCAGATGTAGACGCCGATGCGCGCGTAGGCGGTCTCGAAGGTCGGGTAGCCGAGGTTGCCGGGCTTGAAGTAGAACTTCTCCCAAAAGCCGGGCGCGACGTGCGGGATGTGGTTCTTGCGATACTTGCCCAGATATTTTCCGTCGGCGTCGATGACGGCTGCGGTGTTGTAGTAGATGCCCGTTATCTCTTCCTCGTAGATGGGCACGATGATGACCATGCCGTGCTGGCGTGCGACTTCCTGCATGAGCCTGACGGTCGGCCCGTCGGGAATCTTCTCGACGGCTTCGTACCAGCGCGTTTGCTGCTCGGCGCAGAAGTAGGGCGTGGTGAAGACTTCCTGCATGCAGAGAATCTGCACGCCCTGTCGCGCGGCGTCTCCAATCATCGCTATGTGCTTTTCGATGTTGGCGCGCTTAATCTCTTCGATGGGCGCGTCGGTGGGCGCGGCGTTGGTGGCCTGTATGAGACCGCATCTGACAGTTCTTGCCATATCAAAAACAGGGATGAAGAGATTGATTCATTGATTCATCAGTTCATCGATTCGCCGGTCTATTTCTTCATTGAATCAATGAAACAATGGAGAAATGAATCAATCTCTTCATCCGTCTTCCTTTCTTAAGTTTCCCTTCATCAGGACGAAATAGAGAGCGAACCCGAGCGCGAAGGTGACGAACCACGCGTAGGTGTAGAGGGTGTCGAAGAAATCGGGCGCGGCCACCTGTCCGCCGGGAGTCGAGGCGGCGCGCAGGAAGCCCGGAACGACCGGCGCGATTGCGGCGACGAGCGCAAAGACGGCGCGCCAGTTGAAACCTTCGGAATAAGAATACTGTCCGCGCGGGTCGAAGAGCGCGGCGAGGTCGAGCCGGCGACGGCGCAGAATCCAGTAGTCGCAAATCAGGATTCCGGCTATCGCCCCCATCAAGCCCGAATAGCCGATGAGCCATGTGAAGATATAGGCACCCATCGAGCCCATCAGCTTCCAGGGCATCATCACCACTCCGATGAGAGCCGTAATCAATCCGCCCGTGACGTAGGAGATGCGCTTCGGGCTGAGGTTTGAGAAGTCGTTCGAGGGCGAGACGACGTTGGCCGCCATGTTAGTTGTCAGTTGCGCTGCGAAGATGACGGCGGTGGCAAAGAGGATGACGATGACGCTCTGGAAACGCTGCATCAACTCGACGGGGTTCGGGATGGGCTGGCCGTAGATGATGAGAGTCGCGCTCGTGACGGCGACGCCGATGAAGGCGAAGGCGGTCATCGTCAGAGGTAAGCCTAGAGCCTGTCCGAGCATCTGCGAGCGCTGCGAGCGCGCGTAGCGTGTGAAGTCCGGAATGTTGAGGCTGAGAGTCGCCCAGTAGCCGACCGAAGCGGTGAGCGCGCCGGGGAAGATGTCCCAGAAATTGTTTCGCTGTTTTTGCAGCGCCGCCGATTCGGTCAGAACTTTGCCCAGTCCGCCCGCGCGCCATGAAGCCCATGCGAGCAGCACCGCGCCGCCCGCCAGAAGCAGAGGCGCTGACCACGTCTCCAGATGCTTGATGCCCTCGACGCCTTTGAGGATGATGAAGACCTCGATAATCCAGAAGAGAAAAAATGCAGACCAGGTGTGCAGCGCGACGCCGAGCACGCTCGCCCCGCCGAGCAGGTTGTTCCATCCGCCCCACATCGCGCCGAAGAGCGCGTCGAGCGCCGTGCCTCCTATCCACGTCTGAATGCCGAACCAGCCGCAGGCGACAATCGCGCGGAGGATGGCAGGAATGTTCGCGCCCTTCGTCCCGAACGCGGCGCGGCAGAGCACCGGAAACGAGACGCCGTACTTCGTGCCCGCGTGCGCGTTGAGAATCATCGGGATGAGGACGATTGAGTTGCCGAGCAAGATGGTGAGCATCGCCTGCCACCAGTTCATGCCCGCCTCGATGAAGCCGCCCGCGAGCGTGTAGGTGGTAATCACGACGCTCATGCCAATCCAGAGCGCCGCGATGTTCCACGTAGACCACGTGCGCTCTTTGATGCTCGTCGGCGCGAGGTCACGATTCCAGAGCGGACTGCCGGACACGTCCTCGCGCAGCTCCTCGAAATCGCGCTCGTTGAGGGCGATGTCTTCGGTGTTGACTGAGTCGATTGAATGGGTCGCCATACTTATCGCAAAGCTCTTCGTCGCTTACTGCAAGCAATCAGATTTTCCATCGTCGCCGCAGCGGAAAAGCTCCGGGGCGTGGTTTTCGGTCAACTCCCGCGTGTTCTTCCAGACGCGCGTCTGGCCGTAACGCTCTTCAGTCCAGCCGAGGCTCTGTTTGTTTCGCCAGACGCCTTCGAGCGCCGCGCGCTCGCCTGAGCCGAACAGATGATACGCCTCGTGCAGGAGAATTGCGGCGCGCTCCGTATCGTCTGCGGCGAGGTTGAAGAAGTCTGGGTAGAGCGTCACGACTTCAAAGGGGAAGTTGGTGGCCGCGTAGGCGTCCCTGTGCCCGACCTGCATGTTCCACCAGTTGTCGGTCGAGCGAAAGCTGACGAGGCGACGCAGCACGAACGCCTCACGACTGAAACCCCTGCCTTCGAGAATGTCAATCGACCGCTCGATTGTCCGGCGCTGCTCCCAACTGACGGCGTCCGAGGTGAGCAGCAGCGATAGATAACAGACGAAGAGGATAACGAGCGTCATGCCCGCGACCCACGACAGACGCTTGAGAAAGCTTCTACGCGGGCGTTTGTCTGAACTGTCAAAGGTAGCCTCCGCGTCGGGCGCGTCGCCTGCGTGAAGCGTCGCGCCGCAGCGTTTACATTCTGACGCTTCGGCGAAGTTGACGAGGCCGCAACGGCTGCACCTCCGGCTGCTCATAGCTTCGGCTCAAATCGCCACGCACGTTCCGCGCTTGAGAAAACGACCGTCGCCGGGCTTGCCCTTGTACTCGCTGTTTTCAATCACGACGCGCCCGCGCGAGAGCACCGTCTCGACCACGCCGCGAATCCGCTTGCCTTCGTAGGCCGAGTAATCGACGTTCATGTGATGAGTGGCGGCGGAGATTGTCTGTTCGCGCTCGGGGTCGAAGACGACGATGTCGGCGTCGGAGCCGACGGCAATCGTGCCCTTCTTCGGGAAGAGGCCGAACATCTTGGCGGCGGCGGTCGAAGTAAGCTCGACGAAGCGGTTGAGCGAGAGTCGATTCTCCACCACGCCGCCGTTGTAGATGAGCGGCACGCGATGCTCGACGCCCGGCGCGCCGTTCGGAATCTTCGAGAAATCGTCGCGCCCCAGCTCCTTCTGCTCCTTCATGCAGAAAGGGCAGTGGTCGGTGGAGATAACTTGCAGGTCGTCCATCCGCAAGCCCTTCCAAAGCTCCGCCTGATTCCAACGCTCACGAAGCGGCGGCGTCATCACGTACTTCGCGCCCTCGAATCCGGGCTCTTCGTAGTTGTCGTAGGAGAGAAACAGGTATTGCGGGCACGTCTCGGCGAAGGCCGGTATCCCTCTGTCGCGCGCCTCGCGTACTTGGTCGAGCGCGTCGGCGCACGAAAGGTGCACGATGTAGACGGGCGATTCGGACATCTCGGCAATCGCAATCGCGCGATGCACGCCTTCGGCCTCGGCGCGCGTGGGGCGCGTCAGCGCGTGATACTTCGGCGCGGTTCTGCCCTGCGCGAGCGCACGCTTGATAATCTCGTTGATGACGACGCCGTTCTCCGCGTGCATACAGATGAGACCGCCGCGCTCGCCCGCAGCCGACATCGCGCGAAAGATGGTCGCATCGTCCACCAGAAAGACGCCCGGATAGGCCATGAACAGCTTGAAGCTCGTCACGCCCTCTTCCATCACTCGATGAAGCTCCGGCACGCGCTCGTCTTCGAGGTCGGTGCAGATGAGATGGAAGCCGTAGTCAATGGCGGTCTTCCCCTCGGCCTTCGCGTGCCAGCGGTCGAGCCCCTCGGTCAGAGACTGTCCCTTGTAC
Organism: Pyrinomonadaceae bacterium; assembly: GCA_036399175.1. GTDB lineage: Bacteria > Acidobacteriota > Blastocatellia > Pyrinomonadales > Pyrinomonadaceae > DASWNP01. Next base: position 40,703 of record DASWNP010000040.1, read on the forward strand.
TGCACGGCGAAGTCGATAATCGTCGTCGTCCCGCCGAAGGCCGCCGCAATCGTCCCCGTGCGAAAATCGTCGGACGCCTCCGTCCCGCCGAACGGCAGCTCCATGTGCGTGTGCGGGTCGATGCCGCCGGGGATGACCAGCTTGCCCGCCGCATCAATCACACGCTCGGCCTCCATCTCAAGTCGCGCGCCGATGACCGAGACCACTTCGTCTTCAATCAACACGTCAGCCCTGTAATCATCGACGGCGGTGACGATGCGGCCATTACGAATCAGAGTTTTCATAAAGTTCCCCCAGCTTTACGACCTAACCCACGTTAGCTTCGGCCCGTTATATGTGAGCGAAACTACGTTCAGAACATTTCGTCCGATAATGCCCCAGTCTCGCTCAACGAGTAGGAACTGACCGCGAAAGGTTAAGCCTGTAAAGACCATTTCTGCGCGGGCAGCATGCGCGAGACTTGAGTGATCTTCAAAGCTGATTAATTCGTAGCTGTTTGCTGAATAACTTAATCCAAGTTTTTCGGCGACGCCCTGCGGCAGCAGCGTCACATCGGCGCCGGTGTCGAGCAGCATCGTGACTTCCACACTCATTCCGCTTTCCGGATTGCGAAGCGTCACTGTTGCGACAGGCGCGGGCGGAGAGAAGCGGGTTGAGTCGTAATCAGGCATCTCGTTATGACTCGACAATCTCCATCCCAAAATCAGCCGCCTGTTCGGGGTGAGCAAGGCGAGGGCTGTGTAGATGCACACCCGTCGCTTCGACCTCGATTTCCGGCACGACTATATAAACTTTCGTCCCGTCTGGCAGATGAACTTCGCCGTTAATCTTAATCTGCCCTCGCTCTACCACCCCTTCAAATGTCGCTGCACTCATACTTTTTACCTCGGTCTGAACTGCTCAGATAGTTTCATCGGACTGTAGCCTTCGTGACCTCCCTAAGTATTGCCGTAGAGCTTGAAGGCTTCTTTGCCTTCGAGGCGGCGGGCGCGGATGAGGCCGTTGCCGAGTTTTTCGCCGCCGAGCGGGTCGATATACTCGCGGCCAGAGAAGCCGCGCGATTTGTCTATGCCGAACACGGCGACGTTGAACATGAAGACCGTGTTGCTGGTGGCTTTGAACCAGTGAATGTTGTTGCGCTCGTCGGAGACGGTCGAGAGGTCGCCGGGCTTGAAGGTGGCGTCGAGCGTGGGCTCGATGAAGAGGTGTGTGTCGGTCTGTTCCCGGCGGTCGTAGTGGCGCGCGTGTACCTGTCCGTCGATGAGCATGTGCATCGAGGTCATGTTGAGATGGCCGTGCGGCACGATGGCTCGCCCCTTCTTGAAGGCGACGAACATGGGAACGAACGCCAACTCTTCCGGTAGCCCTTCGACCTGCGGAAATTCGAGCGGGAGCGCCGACTCGTGGTCTTCGGGGAAGAGCGGAGCTTTCGAGAGGTTTGTGTAATCAATCGAGCGCAGGAGGTCTGGGAGCGCGAGGCGTCCGAACAATTCTTCAACCTTCTGCTGCCATGCGGCGTGGGAAAGCTTTCCGCCCTTGAGAGCGGCGCTCATCTCTTCTACTTCCGCGAGCCAACGGAAGGCGACGGGTTTGACCTTGCCTGCAAGCGCCTGAGCCTGAGCCAGACTCTTCACCAGCGAGAAAGCGAGGGCTGAGCCGAGCGCGTTTTGAATGAAAGTTCTGCGAGGTAGTTGTTCCAACGTGTTTGCTCCGTTTCACCTCGTCGGCAGGTGGCCGAGGTGGCTGAGAATCTGTTTGGTCAGCTCGATGCGTTTGTCTCGGATGGCGAGATAGTTTTCGCCTTCGATGTTGGTGGCGAAGAAGTACGTGTTGCCGCCGGTCTCGACGTAGCCGACGAACCAGCCGAGGGCGTTGCGGTTCTCGATTGAGCCGCCGCCGGTCTTGCCGCTCAGGGTGTAGAGGGGCGTGCGCTCGCGCACCATGATTTCTTTGACGAGGTCGATGGAGCGTTTCGAGACGGGCAGGCGGTAAGTGTAGAGCTTCTTGAGAAATTCCACCTGCTCGTTGGCGGAGATTTTCAGGGTGTTGTTGAGCCAGAACTGGTCGATAGCGCCGGAGATGTCGCGGTTGCCGTAGTCGAACGAATCGACGTATCGCTTCATGCGCTCAGGGCCTACGCGCTTCGCCAGCTCGCGGTAGTACCAGACGACGGAATGCTGGAAGGCCGTGCGGAGCGTATGGTCTTGCTTCCAGTGGATGAAAGGCTCCGTCGTCCAATCGTCGGGCGGGTACTTCTGTCTGTCCCAGGGGATAACGAAATTCAAATCGGCGATGACGCCCGACTCAAGGCCGATGAGCGAGTTGGGAATCTTGTAGGTGGATTTCGGATTGAAGCGGACGCGGCAGCGCGCCTCGTTGTAGCGCAGGTATCGGTCGCGCTTCATGTCGTAGAGCACGAACGCGCCTTCGGTGTTTTTGAAGAAGCGGCTCAAATCCTCGTCGGCGGTGCGGGCTGCGGACGCGTTCAGGTTCTGAGCGCGCGTGCAGGCCGCGCCGGAGACGACGAGCAGGACGATGAAAAGCGGCGTGGTAAGTTTCCTCTGCATGAGACTTCTGAGCTGCGAGCTTTTAAGTGTCGAGTGCGTCGGCTTCGCGTTCCTTTAATTCGTCGTTGCAAAAGCGAGAGCGGCGTCGAGGGCTTCGATTAACTCATCGACGTGTTCTTTCGTGGAATTGAGCATCATGCCGGTGCGGATGACGTTGCCGTAGAGCCCGCCTTTGCCGACGAGGACGCCGCGCCGCTTCGTCTCCTCGAAGATGCGCAGGACGGCCTGCGGGTGCGGCTCTTTGGTCTCACGGTCTTTGACAAGCTCGATGGCCTGCATGAGGCCGAGGCCGCGCACGTCGCCGATGATGGCGTGCTTCTCCTTGAGTTCTTCGAGACGGGCGCGCAGGTGTGCGCCGACCGTCGCGGCGTTCTTTCTGAGGTCTTCGTCTTCGATGACTTTGATGACGGCGAGCGCCGCCGCCATCGAGACGGGGTTGCCGCCGAAGGTCGAGAAGGTGATGCCGGGATAGCTGTCGGCGACTTCGGGCGTGGCGGTCGTCATGCCGATAGGGACGCCGTTGCCCATGCCTTTGGCCGAAGTGATGATGTCGGGCTCGACGTTCCAGTGCTCGATGCCGAACCACTTGTCGCCGGTGCGCCCCCATCCGGTCTGAACTTCGTCGGCGATGAAGAGGCCGCCGTGCTTGCGCGTGATTTCGACGGCTCGCTCGAAGTAGCCGGGCGGCGGGACGATGAATCCGCCGACGCCGAGGATGGGCTCGGCCATGAAGGCCGCAATCTCGCCGGTCGTCGTGGTCATAATCACGTCTTCGATGTCTTCGGCGCAGGCCAGCCCGCACTCCGGATAGCTGAGCTTCAGGGGACAGCGATAGCAGTAGGGCGCGCGCGCGTGGACGATGCCTGCGACCTGCGCGGGCAGAGGCCGCCAGGTGGAATGGCCGACCGCAGAGAGCGCCGTCGCCGAGCGCCCCGAATAGCTGTGCCTGAGCACGACCAGCTCGTGCCGACCCGTGTGGAGCTTGGCGGCCATGATGGCCGTGTCGTCGGCCTCCGTGCCGGTGCTGGTGAAGAAGGATTTCTTCAAACGTCCGGGCGTGATCTGGTGCAGCTTTTCGGCGAGGTCTGACTGAGGCTTGTTCGCGTAGAGCGTCGAGGTGTGCGAAAGCGTCCTGACCTGCTCGACGATGGCCTCCGTCACCTTCGGGTTGGCGTGGCCGACGCTCACCGTCAGGACGCCGCCGAAGCAGTCGAGATAACGATTGCCCGCGTCGTCCCACACGTACTCGCCCTCGCCGCGCACGAGCGCGAGCGGTTCCTGATAGTAGGTAGCGACGGCGGGGAAGAGAAACTCTTTATGCTTGCGGACGGTTTCGGATTGAGTAGGTTTCTGCTCTGCGGTGCTCATCAGTAAAGGTTTCCTTCTCGTTTGCGTCCGGTGTAATCGACGTAGACGACCTTCAGCTCGGTGTAGAAGTCGAGGGCGGTGGAGCCCTGTTCGCGTTCGCCGATGCCGGTCGCTTTGATGCCGCCGAAGGGGATGTGGGCTTCGCCGCCGGTGGTGGGCGAGTTGACGTGAGTCATGCCGGTCTCGATTTCGTCTACGAAGCGGAAGATGCGCGCGGCGTCGTTGGTGAAGATGGAGGAAGAGAGGCCGTACTCGGAGTCGTTGGCGACGCGCATGGCCTCTTCAAAATCGCGGACGCGGAGGATTGAAAGCACGGGGCCGAAAATCTCTTCGCGGGCGATGCGCATGTCGGGCGTGACGCCGACGAAGATGGTCGGCTGGATGAAGTAGCCCTTGCGAAGACCCGCGCCGTCGGCAGGTGCGCCGCCGGTGACGAGGCTCGCGCCGTCTTCGCGCCCGATGTCGATGTAGCGAAGCACACTCTTGAACTGGTTGCCATCGACGACGGGGCCGACTTCCGTTTCGGGCGCTGAGCCGTCGCCGATTCTCAGGCTCTCGGCGCGCTGAATCATGCGCTCGATGAAATTGTCGGCCACCTTATCGACGACGATGGCGCGGCTCGTCGCCGTGCATCGCTGCCCGGTCGAGCCGAACGCGCCCTGCACCGTCGATTCGACGGCGAGATTCATGTCGGCGTCTTCCATGACGATGACGGGGTTCTTGCCGCCCATCTCGCATTGAACCTTCGCGCCGCGCCGCGCCGCCTGTTCGTAGAGACCGAGGCCGACGCCGTTCGAGCCTGTGAAAGAGATGGCGCGCACCGCCGGGTGATTCGTGATTTCGTCGCCCGCCTCCGAGCCCGAGCCGAGCACGAGATTGAGCACGCCTTTCGGCAGCCCCGCTTCCTGAAAAATCTCTGCGAGGCGGACGGCTGTCGCGGGCACAAGCGTCGCGGGTTTGAAGACGACCGTGTTTCCGGCGACGAGCGCGGGCGCGATTTTCCAGACCGGGATGGCGACGGGAAAATTCCACGGAGTGATGCAGGCGACGACGCCGTGCGGCTGCCGGATGGTGTAGGCGAAGTTCGACGGAAGCTCTGAGTTGATGGTCTCGCCGTTCATGCGTCGGGCTTCGCCCGCGCAAAACTCCGCGACGTTGATGGCGCGTTGCAGCTCGCCGCGCGACTCGGCCAGAGTCTTTCCTTCCTCACGCGTCAGCAGCCGCGCGAGGTTCTCCTTGTCGTCCTCCATCAAACGAGCGGCGCGTGCAAGGATGCGCCCGCGCGCGGGGGCGGGCGTCGTGCGCCACGAACGGAAGGCTTCCGCAGCAGCTTCGACGGCGCTGCGAGCCTCTTCGCGCGTCGAGAGCCGGACTGTGCCGAGCACGTCGTCTGTGTTAGCCGGGTTGAGGTTCTGCGTGGTCTTCTGCGAGGTGGATTCGAGCCACTGGCCGTCGATGAGGTTTCGATAAGTCTCCATAAGGATGTCCGAAGTCGGCTGCTTTGTGCCTTTGAGCTAACTGGAATAGTACGGGTGGCTCGCGCTCCGGAGGCGAAGCCGTTGAAGATATGAATGCTTTTTCTGATAAGCTTGGGGTTCGCGCTTCAGAACTTCCAAAGGGTCAGGTGCGCGCGCCTGCGTTCGAGACGAGTTAAATATACACAAAGACGTGCGCGCCTGAAAGCTAAAACGTCAACCGGATGAGCGAAGACAAGCTGCAAAACCTCTGCGAGCTGCTGGAGCGGCGCGCCGCCTCGATGCCCGACAAGCCCTTTCTCTTCTCGACGGAAGACGAAAGACGCTACACCTACGCCGAGTTCGACCGCGCCGTCAATCGCACGGCCAGCCTGCTCGCGGCCAGAGGCATCGGCAAAGGCGACGTGGTCAGCCTGCTTCTGCCCAACAGCGTCGAGTATATCGTCGCCTACTTCGCCTGCTTCAAGCTCGGCGCGCTGGCCGGGCCGGTCAACTCGCTCCTGAAGGCCGAAGAGATGGAGTACGTCGTCGGCAACTCGGAGGCGCGGGCGCTGCTTTATCACACGCAGTTTGCGTCGCAGGTCGAAGCGATACGCGGACGTTTGGAGACGTTGCGCGCCGCCGTCGTCTTCGACGACGAGCGGCGGGCGACTGCCGAGTTTAAAGAAACGAACGCGGAAGCCTGGCGCGATACGGTCGTCAGTACAGACGACGAGGCTATCATCATCTACACTTCGGGGACGACGGGAAAACCCAAAGGATGCCTGCTGACGCACGGAAACCTTCTGGCGAACGCGCGACAGATAACGACTTGGCTCGGCTTTACCGGGCGCGACCGGCTGCTCACCCTGATGCCGCTCTTTCACATGAACGCCGTCATGGTGACGACCGTCTCGGCTCTCTACGCGGGCGGCTCAAGCGTCGTCAGTCCGCGTTTTTCGGCCTCGCGTTTCTGGCAAATCGTCTCGGATTACGAGGTCACATCCTTCGGCTCGGTGGCGACGATGCTCTCGATGCTTCTGGCGACTTACACGGAGGGAGTGCCCGAAGGCTTGAGCACGAAGAGCTTGAGGTTTGCGATGTGCGGCTCTGCGCCCGTCCCGGCTGAGGTGATGCGCGAGTTTGAAGAGCGGTTCGGTTGTCTCGTCGTCGAAGGCTACGGGCTTTCGGAATCGACCGTGCGCTCGACGTTCAATCCGCCCGACCGTCGTCGCCGACCCGGCTCCTGCGGCCTGCCCATCGGCAACGAGATGAAGGTCTTCGACGAAGAGGACAGGGAATTGCCCGAGGGCTTGGCGGGCGAAATCGTCCTGCGCGGCGAGAACATCTTCAAGGGCTACTACAAAAACGAAGAGGCGACGCGGCGAGCTTTTCGCGGCGGCTGGTTCCACACGGGCGACATCGGCTACCGCGACCCTGAAGGCTTCTTCTACATCATCGACCGCAAATCCGATATGATTATTCGCGGAGGCGAAAACATCTACCCGCGCGAGATAGACGAAGTGCTCTACGCGCACAAGGCGGTGGCGGCGGCTGCCGCCATCGGCGTCCCCGACGCGCTCTACGGCGAAGAGGTCGCCGCCTTCGTCGTCCTCAAAGAAGGACAGACGGCGACGGCTGAAGAACTCATCGAGCATTGCCGCGCGCATCTGGCCGATTACAAGTGCCCGAAGTCCGTTCGATTTCTGGCGGAGATGCCGAAAGGGCCGACGGGCAAAGTGCTCAAGCGAGAGCTGGCGCGAGTTTACGCCGGCTCATAAAACCTGACGGACAAGGAGGCGGGAAGGATGAGATTAGTCAGAGTGAAAGCGCCGGAGGGTAAGGCTGCACAGGTAGCGCAGATTGCTTTCGATGTCGGCATTCCGCAGGTTTCGATTCATCATCACCAGTCGCACCGGCCGAACCAGCCGCCCGAAACGAAAGACGTTATCGACATCGAGACGGCGACGCCCGTCGCCAAAGCCTTCACAGACGCCCTGATGTCGGCCGACTTCTTCACGCCCGAAGAATATTCCATCGCCATCAGGCAGCCGCGCTCGGTCGTCTCGCGCGAAAAGCCGCCGCGACTGACGTGGCCTCTGGTCGAGCCGACCATCGACATCTTCGAGGAGCTTTGGCAGTTCAGCCACGTCACCTACGGCTTCGTCGGGCGCGTGCTCATCGCCGCGATGCTTCTCGCCTACGGCATGATTCAGCACCAGCTTCTCATCATGCTCGCGGGGCTGCTCTTCCTGCCGCTCCTGCCTTTGATACTGGCGATGGGCTTCGGGCTCTGGACGCGTCAGTGGCGACTCGCCGGTCAGGGTCTCTTCGCCTTTCTCGTCGGCGTGGCGCTGCTCGTCACAGGCGGCGCTGTGGTCGCGCTCGTCGCCAATCCGCCTCTGCGCTACACGGAGCACAACCCGCTCATCGTCGGCTTTCTGATTTCGGTGGCCGTCGGCATCGCGGCCGGACTTGCGACTGCCGACGACGTTGGACGACGCGAGATGATTGGTCTGGCGGCGACGGCGCAGATGGCGATTCTGCCCGTCTGGTTCGGCATCACACTCGTCTACGGCGTCTCGCCGCTTGAGAGCGCGTCTCCCTCTGAGCGAGCCCTCTCCTTCGGCGTCAACGTCGCCACCATCGTCGTCGTCGCCCTCTGCACCTACGCGCTGCTCGGCATGCGCGCGAGCGCCCTCAGTAACTTTACCAAACGCGGAGAAGGCTGAACGCAAGAACGTCGTTGATATTTAACGACAGTGACCGAACTTTGTATCCGTGTTGACGAAAGCTTTCAGCTCCTTTGAAACCTCGGAGAAACCAGATGAAGCGAAGAAGCATCCTTCTCATCTTTCTTCTGTCGTCGGCGCTCGCGGCCTTCGGCGCACGCGCGAAGACCGAAAGCGGGCAACGACCGGCCACGTCCGATGCGTCCGCCATAGCCGCGCGTCAGCAGCGCATCGCGCAAGCGGCTGAAGCACTGCGCCCGAAGCTCGTCGAGCAGCGACGCGATTTTCACATGCACCCGGAGCTATCGAACCGCGAAGAGCGCACCTCGCGCGTCATCGCCGAGCGTTTGCGGGCGCTCGGGCTGGAAGACGTGAAGACCGGAGTGGCGCGCTACGGCGTGACGGCGCTCCTGAAGGGCGGAAGGCCGGGCGCGGTCGTCGCCGTGCGCGCAGATATCGACGCGCTGCCGATTCAGGAGACGAACGACGTGCCCTACAAATCGCGCACGCCCGGCGTCAAGCACGCCTGCGGCCACGACGTTCACACGACGGTCGAGCTTGGCGTCGCAGAAGTCCTGAGCCGGATGCGTGCGGAGATTCCGGGCACTATCAAATTCATCTTTCAGCCTGCGGAAGAGGGGCCGCCGCCGGGCGAAGAGGGCGGCGCGCGTCTGATGATTAAGGAGGGCGCGCTTGAGAATCCGCGCCCGCGCGCTATCTTCGGCCTGCACACTCTGCCGAGCATCGAAGCCGGTCAGATAGCCTTCCACTCCGGCCCCGCGATGGCTTCGTCCGACCGTTTCACGCTCGTCATTAGCGGCAAGGGCGCGCATGGCGCACAGCCGCAGCAGGGCATAGACGCCATCGTCGTCGCAGCCGAAGCTATCGCCGCAATTCAAAACATACGCAGCCGCCGCATCGACCCGCTCGAACCGCTTGTTATCACTATCGGGACGATTCAAGGCGGGCGTCGCAACAACGTCATCGCCGACGAAGTCCGTATGGAGGGCACGATGCGCACGCTCAACGAGGAGGTGCGTGCGCGCGCACATCGATTGATGCGTGAAACCCTGGAGAGTATCAGCGCCGCCTACGGCGCGACCTTCGACTTGCAGATTGATGAGCAGACGCTCGTCACCTACAACGAGCCCTCGCTCGTCGAAGAGACGCTGCCCACGATTCGCCGCGTCGTCGGCGACAAGAACGCCCTCGTCATCAAGCCCTTCATGCCCGCCGAGGATTTCTCCTACTACCAGAAAGTCATCCCCGGCTTCTACTACTTCCTCGGCGTCGGCAATCGCGCACGGGGCATCACAGCCGGTTGGCACACCCCCGACTTCGACGTGGACGAAGAGAGCCTCGTCGTCGGCGTCAAAGTCATGTCCAACGTCCTCCTCGATTATCTGGAGCGAAACGAAAAAGCAGTAGCCAGTAGACAGTAGTCAGCAGCCGGTAGAAGGCAGTTGAATGCTTATGTCCCTCGAATGCTTCTCCGGCTGCTGAATGCTTCACCTTGTTTTTCTACTGGCTACTGGCTCCTTGAATTATGTTTTCTTATCCGGCGCGGCTGAGAGAAAATCGGCGGGGGGTGTGGAGAAGAGTGGGGCTGACGTTTGTGCTGTGCGTGTTGGTGGGCGTGCCGCTCGCGGTGTGGGCTTTGCGGAGGTTTGAGAGGGCCGTGGTGTTTCATCCCGAACGATACGCGGCGGGCGACGTTTGGAGAGTGCCGGGGCGCGGCGAGGATGTCTGGATAAACGTCGGAGAGGGAGAGCGTCTGCACGGGTGGTTCGTGCGCGCAGGAGGGGCAGAGCCAGCCGCCGCCGCGACTGTCATCTACTTTCACGGTAACGGCGGCAACATAAACGGCCTCGGGTGGGTGGGCGAAGAGTTATCGGCGCGCGGCTTCGACGTGTTGCTCTTCGACTATCGCGGCTACGGGCGAAGCGACGGCGCGGTGTCGGACGAGCGCCGGATTTATGAGGATGCTGACGCCGCTTACGATTACGTGGTGCGCGTGCGCGGCGTGAGCCCGCGAAGAGTCGTGCTCTACGGACAATCGCTCGGCACGACGGCGGCGGTCGATGTGGCTTCGCGCAGGGAGTGCGCGGGAGTGGTTCTGGAATCGGGTTTGAGTTCGGCGAGCGAGATGGCGTCGCTGGTTTTGCCCTGGCTGCCGCGCGCTCTGCATCGCTTCGCGCGCAATCGTCTCGACTCGGCGCGAAAGCTGTCGCAGGTCAGTTGCCCCGTGCTCGTCGCGCACGGCACGCACGACGAGGTGATTCCTGTCGAACAGGGACGCGCTCTCTACGCGGCAGCGCGCGAGCCGAAACAGCTCGTCATCGTGCCCGGCGCGGGACATAACAACCTCGTGGCGACGGGCGGCGATGCTTACCTCGACACTGTGGCGCGCTTCATTCGCGGCGCGACTGCTTCAAACGGCGCGTCGCAGGGCGCTCAGGCGGACGGCACTTTCTCGCCGGTCAAAGTGCTGGAAAGTCGCGGGGCGGTAGGGCGTTGATGGCGGGGACGGAAGGGCGAGCGCGAGCGTGTTGACTGGGTTATGGGGAAGGCGTAACCTCGAAAGCAAGTCGAACGAGAGCGATGCTGCACCGAGGCGTCGCTGATTCCTGCGGGCAACTTTCCAAAAAGGAGAAGCGATATGCGGACGATTCTCTTAATCATCCTTGTTCTGTTGCTCATCGGCGCGCTGCCGTCGTGGCCTCACAGCCGAGGCTGGGGATATTACCCGAGCGGGCTGCTCGGGCTGATTCTCCTGATTCTGCTCATCCTTGTTTTGATGGGAAGATTCTGAAACCGAATCGCGCGCCGGAAAGTTAAGTCCAAAGTCTGGAGTCTGGAGTCTGGAGTCCGGAGTCCGGAGTCTGAGGTCGGGGCTTCACAAGGTCTTCAGCGTCGGTGGGAGCCTGAGCATAGTCCTGACTTGAGACTTCAGACTCCGGACTTTAGACTGTCTTCGATGGCTAACCCTTCAGCGAGATTGCCGGAAAACGTGGCGGGAGATTTTTTCGTCGATGCCAGTTGCATCGACTGCGACGCGTGCCGGCAGATTGCGCCCGCGACGTTTCGAGATCACGGCGACCAATCGAGCGTCTATCGCCAGCCGGAGACGTTTGAAGAGACCCGGCGCGCTCTGATGGCGCTCGTCGCCTGCCCGACCGGCTCCATCGGTCATACGCACAAACACGACGCGCGCATCGGCGTCGAAGCCTTTCCTTCACAGGTCGTCGAAAACATCTATTTCTGCGGTTTCACTTCCGAGTCGAGCTTCGGCGCGTGGAGTTATCTGATAGCGCGTCCGCGCGAAGAGGGCGGAAACGTGCTGGTGGATTCGCCACGTTTCTCGACGCCGCTCGTCCGGCGCATCGAAGCCCTGGGCGGCATCGACACGCTTTTTCTCACGCACCGCGACGACATCGCCGACCACGACGCCTTCGCCCGAAAGTTCGGCTGCCGGCGCGTCATGCACGCCGACGACGGCGCGCGAAGGCTTGGCGTCGAACAGGTCATCGAAGGCGAAGAAGCTGTGCGTCTGGACGACGACCTGCTCGTCATCCCGACGCCCGGCCACACGCGCGGCCACATGGTTCTGCTCTACAAAGAACGCTTCCTCTTCACGGGCGACCATCTCTCCTGGTCGCCCGCGAAAGAGACGCTCATCGCCTTTCGCAACGCCAACTGGTATTCGTGGCCTGTACAGACGCGCTCGATGGAGCGCCTGCTCAAACACCGCTTCGAGTGGGTACTGCCCGGACACGGGCGCATCCATCGAGATACGAAAGAAGCGATGCACGCTCACCTGCGTCGCTGCGTCGAGTGGATGAAAGCGACGCCCTAGCGAAGGAAGAGTCCGGGCAGTCCGCAGAGAGGTGTCGGCGGTCACAGACCATACTTCAGTGAAGGTTGTAGGGTATGGCAAACCCCGTCCAGGCTCCGCTCGTTTGAAGCGATAAAAAGGGCGAGAATCGAGGTCGCCAGCACGGCCAACAGGAAGCTTTCGTCGGAGCATCTAAAAGTTAAAGTCGATTTGGGGCGCAAGGTTGCCGAAGGATTTTCTATCAGTTATCATTTGGGCATCATTTTTGAGGGCGGGGCGCGCAAGAGCCCTAAGCCGCCGTCAACATCGAGTGCCGGTGCTCATCGGCCTATTTTGATTCAGCTCTTAAAAGCTCATGTCAGCAATTGAAGAAACCAAGCAAGAGATAAGTGTACCAACACCCGCGAAGGCGCAGTCCGCGCCGCCTGCGGGCGCTTCCGGCGTCAGCTCTCCGTTGATGGAGCGCGCCCTGACGCTGCTCGTCGGCGTGGTGCTCGTGATTCTGCTGCGCGTCTTCGCGGGCGACGCGATGTCGAGCTACGACGTGGCCGGGCTGCTTTTGCTGACGGTCGGCGTGGCCGCCGTGGGCATCCAGAAGATGCTCGATTACCTGAGCAGCGTGCGCTTCGGCGTCTCGCTACTCGTCCTGCTGGTTATCGCCTGCATGATTGGCATGCTCATCATGCAGGTCAACGTCGATGGATTCGAGAACTACTACGCCGAGCTGACGCCCTCGCAGAAGCTTCTCTACGGCAGCCTCAACTTCTTCGACATCTATCATTCACGCTACTTCAACTTCCTTCTGCTCATCCTCTCGCTCAACATCGTTCTGGCCTCCATCGACCGCTTCCCGAAAGCCTGGACGTTCATCTCGCGCAAGAAGCTCGACGCCTCCGCGCACTGGCTGCGCGGGCAGGAACAGCACGCTTCGCTCAGGCTCGAAGCCGAAAGCAGGAGCGCACTGGCCGAGCGCATCTCGGAGGCGTTTCGCGGCGCTGGTCTGAAGCCCGTCGTGACCGAGAAGAACGGCAAGAGCTTCGTCTTCGGCGAGCGCGGCGTCTGGAACAGGCTCGGCGCTTACGCCGTCCACGTCGCGCTGCTGACGATTTTCGCGGGCGGCTTTCTCACCGCGCAGTTCAGCCGCGTCGGGCAAATGCCGCTCAAGCCCGGCATGAGCGCCAACGAAATGTCGGAGGTCGTCTTCAGGATTGACGGGACGACAGGCGAGTTTGCGCCGACGCGAGCCTCCGCCGAGCTTCCCTTCGAGGTTGTCTGCACAGACATTCAACAACAGCTCATCCGCAAAGAGGGGCCTATCACCGCCGACAACACGCTCGACTGGCTGACGCGTATCAAAATCAAAGACGAGACGGGCGAGCGCGACGCCCTCGTCCACATGAATCGTCCCTACGACTATCGCGGCTACCGCTTCTTTCAAGCCAGCTTTCAATCGCTCGGACAGGCGCGGCAGATTACTCTGAGCGTCACGCCGGAACAGGGCGGTACGCCGCTGCGCCTGACCATCAAGCGCGACGGCGAAGCGACTTTGCCCGACGGCACGCGCATCGCCTTCCAGGCTTTCTTCCCCGATTTCGTGCTCGGAGCGCGCGGCCCCGATACGGCCTCAGACGAATACAACAAGCCCGCCGCCATGCTGAGCGTCACACCCTCGTCGGGCGGAGCGCCCGAGAGAGTCTTCGCGCTCTCTTCGGAGCTTCTGAAGAACGCGCCCGTTGCGGGCAAGGCCGTCGCCGGTTACAAGTTTCGTCTGGAGGATTTCGAGAAAGTGCCGCTCGCGCACGTCCTCTCGATTCAGAAAGACCCCGGCGCAAACGTCGTCTACCTCGGCTTCCTTCTGCTCGCGCTGACGCTCGCCTACGTCTTCTTCGTCTCGCACCAGAGAGTCTGGGCGCTCGTCGAAGAACGCGGAGCGGCGCAGTTCGACGTGACGCTCGGCGGCAATACCAACCGCAATCATCTCGGCTTTGAAGACCGCTTCAAGCGTCTGGTCAGCGCCATCAAAGGCGAGCCGTCAGAGGCGGCGGCTTCGGAACAATCGTAATGAGGTGCAATTTATATGAGTGAAGTTTTAAAGCAGCCTGCTGTGGTCGGCACTCCGCGTTTCAAGCTGTCGCAGTCGCTCCTGGATTTTCTGCCCGCGCTCTTGGCCGTAGTCGGCGCAGTGCTTCTGACGCTTCTGCGGATACAGTTGGGAGGCTCGCGTTTCATCTCCGACGGCGCGCTGATGATGCTGGCGCTCGCCTGCTACCTGACAGCCGCCGTCTTTCACCTGACCAATCTCTACGCGCCCTCCGCGCTTTTCCAGAGGCTCGGACTCTGGTCGGCGACAGCCGGTGTCTTCTTCAATCTGTCGAGCTGGGGCGTGCGCTGGATTGCCGCGCACGACCGCGAGCTTGAAATCATCACGCGGCAGGGCGGCGAGATGCCCTGGTTCTTCCGCTACATCCCGTTCGCCAATCTATACGATTTGTCGCTCGCCTTCGCCTTCGGCGCAGGCATCACGACGCTGCTTATCGCACACAGGCAGAGCTTCCGTTTTCTCGGCGCGGTAACGCTGCCGCTCGCCTCTCTGATTCTGATTCTGGCGCGCTTCATCGGCGGCGAGTTCATCAATCTACCGCCCGTGCTCGACTCCTACTGGCGACCGATTCACGTCGGCATCGCGTCGCTCTCATACGGCGTCGCGCTCGTCTGCTTCGCCGTCGCCGTCATCTATTTGCTCAAGGACGGAGTGAAGACCGAAGCGATGTCGATTTGGGCGGCGCTCTTCGCGCTCTCGATTTTCGCCACCATCAGCCGTTTCTCCGTCTTCGCGCCCTCGACCTTCGGCACTTACTCGGCCTCGACCGTGCTGCCCACGCAATCGGGCGGGCGTATGTCTTTGCCCTTGAGAGCAGACATCCCTTACGTCGGCTGGATACTCGTCTTGGGGGCTGTGCTTCTGGTCGGCGTCGTCGTCGCCTTCATCAGATACCTCGCCAAGCAGGACGAGACGGCTCGCGTCTGGGGACACCGCCTCTTGAAAGCCTCGCTTCTCGTGCAAGCTTTGGCTATCGGGATGCTCGTCTATCAGGTCAAGACTTTGACGGACGTGGGCGTCTGCAAGGAAGGTAGCCCGGCGGGCATGGCCTGTATCGACCAGAGGCAGTATCAGAAGTTCGGCGTCTACATGGCACAGCAGCGCGGCGAGACTCCGCAGCAGATAGCCGCGACGCCGCCCGCGCAGACTGAAGCCGAGGCTGCCGAGTTCGTCCGGAACAGAAGCGGCGAACTGTTCCTGAGCTTGAACGCCAACCCGGTCGAGCTATCGGCGCTGATAACGGGGCTGGCCGCGACGCTCTTCTGCATCATCTTCAGCTTCCGCACGGAGAAGCTTCGAGAGGCGCTGCCGCCCTTAGAGAAAATCGACAGCCTCATGTACAAGACGGCGGGCGTAACCTTCGCCGGGCTCGCGCTCCTTCTGATGACCGGAGCCATCTGGGCGAACGAATCGTGGGGACGCTACTGGGGCTGGGACTCGAAGGAGACGGGCGCTTTCGTCGCGTGGCTCACCTACGGAGGCTTTCTCCACTCGCGCATCTCTCGCGGCTGGACGGGTCGAGCCTCCGCCTACTTCGCCATCGTCGCCTTCCTGCTCATCGTCTTCACCTATCTCGGCGTCAGCTATCTGCTGCCGGGTCTGCATTCTTACGCGTGAGAAGAATTAGTAAATCGTGAATCGTAAATCGTAAATAGATAAGAACAGTCTTTCATCTATTTACGATTTACGATTTACTATTCACGGCTTTATAAATGTCAAAAGAGAACGTCCTATTTGCCATCGTCGGGCTGCTGCTGGGCTTCATCGTCGGTTTTTTCTTCGCCAATTCGGTCAACCAGCGCGCCGCCGCGCCGCGCGTCGCCGCTTCCACGCAGGCGGATGGGACGCTCCCGCCCGGTCATCCGGACGTGCCGACAAACGGCGTCAAGGAACAGCAGAATCTTGAGCCTGCTGCTTTGGAGGCGTCGCGCAAGGCGAGGGAGTCGGCCAGTGATTTCGACGCGCAGATGAGCGCCGCCGAGATTAACTACAGAGCCGGACGCTTCGACGAATCCATCGAATTTCTGCTGCGCGCCAACAAGCTGCGACCGGAAAACTACGAGGCCGTCGTCGCGCTCGGAAACGTCAACTACGACGCAGGGCGCTACGAGCAGGCCGAGAAGTGGTACACGGCGGCGCTCGTCAAGAAGCCCGACGACATCAACGTCCGCACGGATTTGGGTTTGACCTTCTTCCTGCGCGAGCCGCCCGACGTAGAACGCGCCGTCTCGGAGTTTCGTCGCTCGTTAGAGCGCGACCCGCAGCACGAGCAGACGCTTCAGAACATGGTCGTCGCGCTGACGCGCAAGGGCGACCTCTCGGAAGCGCAGACGATGCTCGCCCGCCTCGAAGCGGCGCACCCGGGCAATCAGTCCATCCAAAGACTTCGACAGGAGCTTGAGACGAAGCGCGGCTCGAACTCGGCTGCGCCTGCTACGACGCCCGCGAGCGGCGGAGGTCGAAGATGATTCGGAAAGAGGAGAAGCGAAAGAGGATGCGAAGTCTGCTCTCGACGCTCGCGCTTCTGCTGTCGGTCGCAAGTCTCACGGCTTGCCAGCCGAATGAGCAGACGAGAACGGCGGACAGTTCTTCAGCAAGCAACGCCAACACGGGCACGGCGGCGACTTCGACGCCCGCCGCTCGCGCAAATAGCGCGCCGCCCATCGCTTCTTCTCATGGAGGCGGTGTTGCGACGAGCGCGCCGCCTAATGCCGCATCGAACAGTACGAACGAGCAGACGGGCGTCGATACCTCGGCGCTCGACGCGAAGATTGCGAAGGCCGAGGCCAAAGCCAAAGCCTCGGGCGCGTCGGAAGCCGACAAAAAGGCTGCCGCCGAAGCCTATTTCGAGCGCGGCTATTTCTTCTACACCGCGCAGAATCCGAAGCTCTACAAATTCGCGCTCAGGGACTTCCGTCGGACGCTTCGCTACCAGCCCGACAACGGCGAAGCGCGCGAAATCATCGCCCAGATTGAAGACATCTATAAATCTCTCGGACGCCCAATCCCCACCAACGGCCTTGAGCCGTAAGGCGTCCGAGCCGGAACACAAACTCAAAAGCCCGTAGCGGAGGCCGTCTCGACCGCGAAGCGCGAGCGAGGCAGCCTCCGCTTATGGCCTGCGCCCTCTTCAAAATCCCTTCTTATTCCGTCCTCGACGGCTGAAAATTCCCCTGAACCTTTTGGAACTCAAGCGGGGCGCGGGCGTGTCTAAACTGCGGGAGAGCCCCGGCGTCGGTGTATAATTGCGGCCTGACGCCGAACCGCCCGCGTGTTCGCTCTGACGCGTGACGAAAGTTCAACGGTCGAGGATAACGCTTAAAAGTTCGCCCTGAGCCTGCCTGTCCTGATGAGCGTGCTGACTTCCACAACTCCTGCTGACCTGCTGCTCTCTGTGGCTGCGGGGGCGGAGCCTGCGCCGCAGGCTGCGGCGGCGGTCGCCGTCGAGCCGATGTCGGATCACAGCCTGCTGGAAGCGACGCGCACGGGCGACGAAACGGCGTTTGCCGAGCTGGTCAGGCGTTATCGCAACCAGATAACGAACTACATCTATCGCGTCACGAACGACTACGAGGCGTCGGTCGATTTGGCTCAGGAGACTTTCATGCGTCTCTATCGCGCGGCGGACAGGTATCAGCAGAGCCATGCGTTCTCGACCTACATCTACCGGATTGCGACCAATCTGGCGATTAGCGAGCTGCGCCGACGCAAGCGCCGCCGACTGATTTCGCTGAGCGGATTTTTTCAGGGACGCGAACACGGCGAGACCCCTTGCGAGCTTGACCCGCCCGACTTGCGACCTTTGCAGGACGCGGCTCTCATCGAGGGCGAGCGACGCGCCGCCGTCTCGCGCGCCATCCGCACGCTGCCCGACAAGTATCGCGCGCCTCTCGTGCTGCGCGACATAGAGGGTCGGAGCTACGAAGAGATTGCGCGCATCCTTGAGATGAGCGAGGGCACGGTCAAGTCGCGCATCAATCGCGCACGCGCGTTTTTGCGAGATAAGCTTGAGGCGTACTTGTGAGGGTTTGTACGAGGAGGGGAAAGGAAAGGCGGTGTGAGAGAGATGAGTTGTAAGCTGTACAGAATTGAGATTGAAGAAGCGTCGCGCGGCGCAGAGCCCGGCGTCGAAGCGCGCGCCCATCTGCGCGAGTGCGCGGCGTGCCGGAAGTTTTACGAGGAACGGCAGTCGCTCAGGAATCTTCTGGCGGGGCTCGGCACTGTATCTGCGCCCGCCGACTTCGAGTTTCGACTGCGCGCACGCATGGCCGCCGAAAATGGACGCGGCAGCAGCCGTCCCGTCTTCTGGCGACGCTTCGCGCCCGGCGCTCTCTCCATCGCGCTCGCAGCCTGCTTCGCTCTCACCGTCGCCGTCGCGCTTCGCTTCCGTCTCTTCCAGCCTCCCGCGAACGCCCCCGCGCAATCGGCGGCGAGCATCGCTCAGGTTAATCTGCCGCCCGCGCCTGCGCCCGATGCGAGCCTTCGCGCTCTCTCTACCGAAGACGATTCGGCGCGGACGAAAGAGACGTTTGCAGCCACCGGCGACGCCGTAGTTAAGAGAAATTCCATGCGAGCTTCGACGCGGCGCGTCCGTTTCGTGAGAGCGCCGAAGGATGGAACGAAGATGGAGCAACCGACGCAGACGAACGGCGAGTTGAACACCGGTTTCACGGCGGCGACGGTGCTGAGGGCTGGCTCGACCGAATCGTCGAACGATGTTTTGAAGATTGAGAGGACGGCCTTCGCCGTTCCCGTCAACACTTCGGCCGAGCCTATGCGACTGGTGCTCAGAGACGAGCAGGGAATGGCGCGCGTGGTGGCGGTCAAATCGGTGAGCTTCGGCGGGCAACAGTTGGTCGGGCGTCTGGGTCACACGGCGACGACAGCAGACGTGCCCTTGAGAGAAGGTGTCTGGTAGTGTCGAAGAGTTTTTACAGAAGCGTTTTGAGCTGCGCGTCCGCGCGGACGCCTTTGAAGCATTCGCTTCATCGAGCTACGGCGCAAGCAGTTCTGCTCGTCGCCGCGTGGCTGGTCTGCCTGTTCGTCGCAGGCGGTGCGCACGCGCAGAGTCAGTCCGGGCAGCCGACAAGCGTTCGGCAGCAGCCGCAGGCTGCGCCGCCCGCGCCTTCGAGTTCTGAAAAGCGGAAACGTCCGGCGCAGGCTGTGCCTCCCGTGCAGCCGCCCGTGAGCGTGTCGCCCGCCGTGACGGTCGCGCCCGTGCTCGCCGCGCCTGCTACATCTGTTACGCCGCGCACTCCGCGCACGCCGAGGACGGCTGCGACTCCGCCGAGGGCGGCCTCTGCCCTGAGCCGCGTGAGTGCGCCGCTCGCGCCTCTCGCGCCGCCCTCCGTGATTACCGTCGTCCATCGCCTGAGCGGCTGGAAGCTTCTGACGCATCTGACCTCCGCGCAGCCCGCGCGCGTCGTCGGCGTCGAAGACCTCTCCTTCAGCGCGGACGTGCATACAAACATCGTCGCTGGTTACGTCTCAAGCGACGGGCGGACGATTATCACGCGTCTGCCGCAGGCCGAAGCCGAAGCGGAAACAGTGAGCGTGCCGCCGAGCTTCGAGGGCTTTCCGGCGGGCATGGCGGGCGAGTCGGAACTGGTCGTCGTCAGGAACGACGGGACGGAGGTTAAAGCGAAGTTCGTCGGCCTCGACGCGAGCACAGGGCTTTCCTTCCTCGAAGTTGCCGAGCCTCTGCTGCCGCCGATGCAGGCGCTGCGTCCGTTGCGCACGCCGATAGTTGAAGGTCAACGCGTGCACCTTTTCGCGCCGGGCCCCGTCATCAGCGCGCCGCCACCGCCGACGCCAGCCGTCGCGCCGCAGCCTTCAGTTGCGCCCGTCGCTCCCGTCGTCTCTCGTCAAACGTCGGGCGACGAAGGTTTCATCTACGCGGGAATGGGCACGCTCGAAGGTCGGCTGACGCAGATAAAGCGCGCGCCGTCGGGCGCGGCGATTGAAGCGGGCGTGCGCTCGGAGAGTCTCTCGCCGGAATGGACGGGCGCTATCGCCGTCAACGACGCGGGCGCGCTCGTCGGCATCCTGACTCGCAGCGACGACGACGGCACGACGCGTCTGCTGCCCGCCGAAGTCATCAGGAGCGCGAAGGCGCGCGTGCTCGCGAGGCGTTCGAGCGTGCTGCGTCCCTGGCTCGGAGCGCGCGGCGCGGCTGTCTCGAACGCGCCGCTCGACAGCCTGCTCGCCAACGGTTGGCCGCGCGCCGAAGCGACCGCCCTCGTCAACAAGCGCCTCGGAGTGCTCCTGACTTCGGTCGTGCCGGGCACGCCCGCTGCTCTGGCCGGACTACGCACGGGCGATGTCGTCGCACGCATCGACGCGCGCGAAGTGAAAAACATGGACGACTTCTCCTTCTTTCTCGGAGAAGCCGGAAGCGGCTCGACGCTCAGCTTCACCATCCTGCGCGCCGCCGAGCACGACCCGCTTCGCCTCTCCGTCAAGCTCAGCGAAGCGCAAAACCCGGCCAGCGCGACGCAGCGCGCCGAGGCGCGAGCGGCGCTTGAGCAGGCTCGGCGGGAGATGGCCGGGCGGCGAGCGGTGCTCGCAAAGGCGCGACTCGTCGAGACCGAAGCGCGAAACGAAGTGGCGCTGGCGCGTCGCGTCGAGAGCGATGCACGTGCAGCGAACGATGGGCGTCGCGTCTCGGAAGCTCAAAAGCTGTTGACCGAAGCGATGCGCAAGGTCTCTGAGGCGGAGGCGCGCGTCGCCGGAGTTTCGAGAGAAGTTGAAGCGAGCATGAAGCTCGTCACGGAAGCGGAGCGGCGAGCGGTCGAGCTTGAACGTGCGCGCCTCGGCGCGTTCGCCGGAACACCTCTCGTCGAAGGGCTCGACGCCATCGGCATCTCGCGTAAGCTCGCCGAGCGTTTTCAAGCGCGCGGCGGCCTGCTCGTCGTCTCCGTCCGCACGGGAAGCGCGGCCGAACGACTGGGCTTACGCGCCGGCGATGTCATCGAAACCGTCAACGACGATTTAATCCCCGCGCCCGTGCAGGCGTCTGAAAACAATGCTTTCGAGTTCAAATTTGAAAGCGGCGCTCTCAAGCGTCTCGGCGTCGTGCGCGGCGGACAGAAAATCTCCTTCCAGCTTCCTTCCAATAGCTCGCCGAAATAACTTCGACTCCTAAAGTCTGGAGTCTGGAGTCTGGAGTCAAAACCCAAAGACTTCTGGTCTTTGACTCAAGACTTTAGACTCCAGACTCCAGACTTCTAGCCCGCTTTTTTCCGCGCCTTTCCGCCCGCAATTGTGCTAATCTAAATGCACCCGAAAGCTCCTGGTTTCAAATCGCAAATTGCTCGCGGAAAGGTCTATCCTACTACTCGATGCTGCACAAGGCTGTTGAGCGTTATCACCAGTTGCTGGCCGACGCAGACCTCGCCGAAGCTTCACGCGCGATGCTCGACGAAGGGTTGGAGCGCGCCAAGCTGATTTTCGGGGGACGAAGGCTTTCGCCCTACCTGCGCCCGCACTTCGTCACCGAGACGGACTTCGCGCGCGTCACGCAAATCTGCGAAACCATCTGGAGCGCCATCCAAAAAGTTAAAGACGCGGCCATCGAAGACGATTCGCTGCTGGACGAGCTGGGACTCACGGACATCGAGCGCGAGCTGGTCTCAATCGACCCCGGTTATCGCGCCGTCTCGCCGACCGCTCGCCTCGATTCGTTTCTGACAGACGACGCCTACAGCTTCGTCGAGCTGAACGGCGAGAGCCCCGCAGGGATAGCTTTCGCCGACGCCGCCTTCGAGATTTTCTCCGCGCTCCCCGTCATGCGACGCTTCGCCGAGGATTATCACCTGCGCGTCTTCAACGGTCGTCGCCTCATGCTCGACACGCTGCTCGAAGCCTACGAAGAATTCCTCGGTCGGCGTCCTGACAGAGCGCCGCACATCGCCATCGTCGATTTCCGGGGCTTGCCGACCGAGAAGGAGTTCGAGCTATTCAAAGAGTATTTCGAGAGCGAGGGTTATCCTTCAATCGTCGCCGCGCCGGAAGAGCTGGAGTTTAGCGGCGGGCGTCTGCGCAGCGGCGCGTTCGAGATAGACATCGTCTACAAGCGCCTGCTCGTCAACGAGTATCTGCCCGTCATTAAAGAGCACGCGGCGCTTCTCGAAGCCTATCGCGCGCGCGCCGTCTGCATGGTCAACAGCTTCCGCTCCAAGCTCATTCACAAGAAGGCTCTCTTCGCCGTGCTGACCGACGAGCGCTACGCGCGCCTCTTCTCTCAAGCCGAGCGCGCGGCCATCCATGCACACGTCCCCTGGACGCGCCTCGTCCGGGCAGGGCGAACCGAGCGCAACGGCGAGACCATCGACCTGCTCGAATTCGTCGCCGACGCGCGCGACCGGCTCGTCCTCAAGCCCAACGACGACTACGGCGGGCACGGCATCTACATCGGCTGGAACACGGACGAGATAGCATGGAGCGAGGCTCTCAAGAGCGCGCTCGCAAACGGCGACTACCTCGTGCAGGAGCGCGTCAAGACGGCGCGAGAGATGTTTCCGGCGCTTCTTGCCGACGGCTCGGTCGCCTTCGCCGAACAGTTGGTTGACCTCGACCCTCTGCTTTTCAACGGCAAGGTCGGCTCGGCCTTCACGCGGCTTTCGTCAACCGAGCTTGCCAACGTCTCTTCGGGCGGCGGCATGGTTCCGACCTTCATCATCGACGAAAAGAGCTGAGCAATGTACGAAGACGACGAGCTTAATTCCGGCGGCGGCGGGCGGCGGCAGGAAGAGCGTCGCTCCTTCGACCGCTCGCGCCTCATCGTCGATGTCTTTTTCGACGGCGCGGACATGACGGGCGTCGCCAGCACGAAAGACATCAGCGTCGGCGGCCTCTACATGAACACGCAGGCCGAGATTCCCGAAGGCGCTCTGCTCACGCTGCGTATCCCTTTCGACGAGGGCGATTGCATCGTCAACGGCGAGGTCATCTACAGCAATCCGGGTCGCGGAGTGGGCGTGCGTTTTCACGGGCTCGGCGAGAAGAACCGCGCGCTGATGGAGAGGGCGCTGGCGGGGCAATGAGCGCCCGAGGCGAGCACGCTGAAGAGATGCGGGAGACGCGCGCCTGCAAGTGGCGAGAGCTTTCCCCGGAGATTCGCGCCGCGCTCGCGCGCAAGCTCGACGGTCTCTACGGAGCCGAGTGCGACGAGCGAGCCTTCGACGGGCTCGCCGTCGATAAGCAGCAGGCGCTTCTGATTTTCGCGCGGCGAATGGAGCGTTTGAAGCTTTGGGGAGCAGTCGAGCGCGTCGAGAACGTCTACGGCACGGGCGGCGTCGGCATGAACTTCCGCGCGAGGCCGCTTCTGGCTTCGGTGCTGCGTTTGAGAGAGGATTTCAGCGCGCTCTGGGCGGCGCACGCGGGCACTTCGGGCGGCTTCCGCGAACGCCGACGCGCACGCGCGACGCTCCACTTCCTCTACACGGGCGACGAGCCGCGACGCGTCTGGACGGTTCACTTCGATCTTTACAATCCGCTCGCATCGCTCGTCGGCGCCTGGCGTCACTTTTATCACGAGTCGCTTCGCTCATCGACGCCCGACTGGCGAGCTATCGCCGCCGCCTTCGACCGCGAAGCGACGCGCTAGGGCAATCTCCATGCGAGTCCGGAGTTTTCGAGCCCCCTTTCTAGAGCACACCCGGAGATGAGAGCTTATGTTCGACCAATACACACTCGGCATCGAAGAAGAGTTCCAGATAGTTGACCCGCAGACGCGCGAGCTGCGTTCGCACGTCTCCGAATTCCTCGAAGAGGGAATCATGATTCTCGGCGAGAAGGTGAAGCCCGAGATGATTCAGTCGATGATTGAGGTCGGCACGGGGATTTGCAAAAACATACAGGAGGCGCGCGCCGACATCACGCGCCTGCGCGCCATCATCTCGTCGCTCGCGCGCAAGAAGGGACTGGCGATTGTCGCCGCCTCGACGCACCCAATCTCGCACTGGAAAGACCAGCAGATTTTCGACGACAGCCGCTACAAGCTGCTCGTCGATGAGCTTCAGATGGTGGCAAGCTCTCTGCTCATCTTCGGCCTCCACGTCCACGTCGGCGTGGCCGACAACGAGCGGCGCATCCACATTATGAACGCCGCGCGCTATTTCCTCCCGCACGTCCTGGCGCTGACTACTTCGTCGCCCTTCTGGCTCGGCATCAACACGGGGCTCAAGTCCTATCGCTCCGAGGTCTTCAAGAAATTTCCGCGCACAGACATCCCAGACCACTTCGACTCTTATGCTTCCTTCGAGCGCTACGTCAATCTGCTCGTCAATACGGGCTGCATCGACAACGGCAAAAAAATCTGGTGGGACGTGCGCCCGCACCCGTTCTTCCCGACGCTTGAGTTTCGCGTCTGCGACATCCCGACGCGCGTTGACGATACCATCGCCATCGCCGCGCTCTTCCAGGCCATCGTCTGCAAGCTCGAACGCCTCATCGACAAAAACCTCGGCTTCCGCCTCTACCGCCGCATGCTCATTCAAGAGAACAAGTGGAGAGCCGTGCGCTGGGGGCTCGACGGCAAGATGATCGACTTCGGCAAGCAGAAGGAAGTGCCCGTGCGCGACCTCATCCTCGAACTGCTCGACTTCGTGGACGACGTGCTCGACGAGCTAGATTCCCGCAAGGAGGTCGAACACATTCACACCATCCTTCAGCGCGGAACTTCCGCCGACGAACAGCTCCGCGTCTTTCAGGAGACAAACAGCCTCGAAGCCGTCGTCGATATGCTCATGCAACGGACGATGGAGCACGTCCCGCAGGACTGGAGTCTCAGCGCCGAGAGCATGGGTCGGTAAAAACCGCAAAGCGATATTGAGTTCGGGACGAGAGGCGATTTAACGCAGAGAACACATCAAAGGCGCGGAGAAGACAGGGAGCAAATTCTCTGTCTTCTCCGCGCCTCTTAGCTGTCGAGCAGGTGGCACGAGTAAGTTTTGAAGGCGAGCCAGACTTCCATGTCCGGCTTGAGTTTTAACTCGCGCGTCGCCTCGCGCGTGACGCTCGCCGTCCACCGGACGCCGCTTCTCACCCGCACGCGCACATGGCTTCCGGTCTCTTCGATAGATTCGATTTGGCCGCGAAGGATGTTTCGCGCCGAGGTCGAGCGCGGCTCGACGGTCGCCAGAAGGATGTCGCCGGAGCGTATCGCGACGCGCACGCGCTCGCCCTGCGATGCTCCGCCGAGCGGTGCTTCGAGCCGACACACGCCGCCCTCCGAAGCGCCGCCGACTTCCAGCGTCATCGTTCCCCCCTCCTCGTTCCTGCCGACGACGCGTGCCTCGAAAATGTTCTCGGCTCCGGTCAGTCGCGCCACGCCCGCGCTCACGGGCGAAGCGAAGACGTCCAGAGGCTCGCCCCGCGCGACGATGCGCCCGTGCTCGTAGACAATCGCACGCTCGCCGAGCGCGACGGCCTCGTCGCGGCTGTGGGTGACGTAAATGATAGGCAGGCGAAGCCTCCGGTTAATCTCGCGCAGGTCGTCGATGATGCCGAGCTTGGTAGCATGGTCGAGGGCTGAGAGCGGCTCGTCGAGCAAAAGCAGTCCGGGATTGCCTGCAAGCGTGCGTGCGAGGGCGAGGCGTTGAGCTTCGCCGCCGGAGATGTCGCGCGTGCCGCGCTCGGCGGTGTGACGGATGCCGAAAGCTTCGAGCAGATCAAGGGCGCGCTCCCGGCGCTCGCGGCGCAGCAAGTGGGGAAGCGCGAACTCGACGTTGCCGAGAGCAGAGAGATGCGGAAAGAGCGCGAGGTTCTGAAAGACGTAGCCGGTTTTGCGTTCGCGTATGGGAAGATTGATGCGGCGCGCGGAGTCGAAGAGTGTGCGTTCGCCGACGCTGATACGGCCTTCGTCGGGTCGGATGATACCGGCGATGGATTTGAGCGTCAGGCTTTTTCCGGAGCCCGACGCGCCGAACAGAATCGTCACGCCGGGCGGCGCGTCGAACTCGACATCGAGCAGAAAGTCTGCGCGCGAAGCCGCTCCTGCTTCCGTCGCGCTCGACTCAATCTTCGAGGCGTTTCCGAATCGCTTGCGAATCTTCACCGAGAGCATGCGTCAAAGTTACGGCGTTTGATGTTGAAGATGAACGTGAAACTAGATTGAGGGGCGTGAATGAAAGCCTGCGCCGTCTGTTTGCTTCGCCGCACGGGCTGAAATGGTCAAGCCTTATTTACCATCCGGCGTTTCTGGCGGCGAGGCGATTGGTCAGGTAAAGGAGCGTAAAGGCGACTGCCGAGAGCAGGACGACGAGCAGCAGCGCGTAGTCGTCGCGGCCTGATTGCGCGGCGTCGTAGATGGCGATGGCAGCGGTCTGCGTGCGACCGGGGATGTTGCCCGCGACCATCAGCGTCGCGCCGAAATCGCCAAGCGCACGCGCGAAGGCGAGCATCGCACCGGCGGCGATGCCCTTCGACGCGAGCGGCAGCGTCACCAGACGAAAGACCTGCCATTCGCTTCGACCGAGCGTGCGCGCCGCGTCTTCCAGCTCCACGTCAACCCCCGCGATGGCGGCGCGCGCCGTCTTCACCATCAAAGGCAGCGCGCCCACCGAGGCCGCGACGACGGCTCCGCGCCAGGTGAAGACGAGCTGCATCCCGGTCAGCCATTCAAACGCGCGCCCGGTCGGGGAGCTGCGACCGAGAAGCACGAGCAGGTAATAGCCGAGCACGGTCGGCGGCAGGACGAGCGGCAGCGTCACCAGCGCGTCCAGCATCTCGCGCCCACGAAAGCGACGCCTCGCCAGCACCCATCCCAGACACACGCCGACCATGACGACCAGCGCCGTCGAAATCAGAGCGACGCGCAAAGACAGAAACAGTGGAAACCAGTCTATCTCTCTCATCAGCCAGCGAAGATAACACCGCCCGTCGGCCAGCATCAACGAGGCGGAAAGTTCGCATGGATTTAAGATTGGAAATTGATCGCGCGTAGTAGGATGAGTTTTATGTCGAAGATTATAAGAGACGACTTTCCACGCCTGGCGGCGATGTTAATGACGGTCGTGCTGTGCGTCGCGCTGGGTGGCTGCGGGCGGACTGAGACCGAGAAGCGTGCGGGCGAGATGGACGAGATAGTTGTCGCCGCCGCCGCGAACCTGACGGATGCTTTCGAGGCGCTGTCGAAAGATTTCACGGCGCAGACGGGCGTGCGGGTCGTCTACAGTTTCGGCGCGACGGCCGACCTCGCCAAACAAATCAGGAACGGCGCGCCCTTTGATGTCTTCGCCTCGGCGGACGAGCGGCACGTCGAAGAGCTTGAGCGTGCGAATCTTCTGACAGAAGGGACGCGCTCTCTCTACGCGCGCGGGCGACTCGTTCTTTGGACGCCGCCCGCGAGTCGGCTTCATCTCACGCGTCTCGAAGATTTGGCGCAGCCCGAGGTGAGCAAAATCGCTATTGCCAAGCCGGACATCGCGCCTTACGGGAAGGCCGCCATAGAGGCTCTGCGAGCACTGAATCTTTGGGAAGCAATCGAGCCGAAGGTGGTCTACGCGCAAAACGTCTCGCAGGCGCGACAGTTCGCCGCGACGGGCAACGCCGACGCCGCCTTCCTTCCGCGCTCTCTGGTTAAAGAGAATGACGGCCAGTTCGTCGAAGTGGACGAGCGCCTGCACCGTCCAATCGACCAGGCAATGGCCGTCGTGCGCGCTTCGACCAAACAGGACGCGGCGCGGCGATTTCTACAGTACGTGCTGAGTCCGGCGGGACAGGCGACGCTTGAGCGTTACGGCTATCGCCCACCATCAACTGTGAAGCCTTAAAGCGGAAGAGGCGTCGAAAACTCAAATTCTCGACGCCTCTTGCCAGTTAATGCTGAAGACGATGTTAGACAGGAATCGCTGTTTTAGCTCGCGGCCTGCGTGTGCTGGAGAGCTTCGCGGAGGAAGTTCTCGAAGATGATGCGTCCGTCGCGCGATTCGTTGGGGTGTTCCCAACGAGTTCGATTTTTGTTCCAATCCTCGAAGGATTTTTCGAGGTGAAACTGCACGGTGTAGATGAGCTGTTCGGCGCTACGCTTGACCATCATCTGGTTGCGGCAGAGGTAGGCGGTCGCCAGCAGCTCGAAGCCTTCGGGCACGTGGTCGAGCTGCAAGCCGTGATTCTGCCAGACGCGCAGGATGCGTGCTTCGGTCGTGTAGGTTTGCCAGATGCCGGAGTCGCGGTCGTAGATGCCCTCGAAGATGGCGTCGTCGGGACGGATGATGCGGATGAAGCGATACTGGTACTCAAAAGGGCGACCATCGCGTCGTTCCGCAGGCTCACGATTATCGAGTGTCAGGATGCGTGCGCCGAACGACATGCCGATGAGCTGGTGACCGCCGCAGATACCGAGGATGGGCGTGCGAGTGGAGCGTGCGAACTTGCCGAACTCTTCCAGCATCTGCGAATTGTAGTAGTCGAAGTCGCGGAGCGTGCCGCTCAGCACGATTGCCTGGGGGCGAAAACGCTCGACGGCCTCGGCTACTTCCGACAGGTGCGCGACCTCCGTCTCCGGGGCACGGACGAGTCGCTTGACGTTGTTGAGAATGTTCTCGACGGCGAGACCGGCGATGTGTCTCTCGCGCGCGAGATGAGTGCGCGCGCTCGCGCCCCACTCTCTGTGTGCGCTCTCGGAGATGTCGCGCTCGTCGCGCAGCAGGTCGTCGATGACGAGCACGCGGATAGACTCAATGCGTTTTTCGATTGGCTCGTAACGGCAGAAGGTTTGCTGGTTAAACGGAAACGGTAGCGGCTCCGGCTGGTCGATTGCGATTTGTTCTGTAATCTCTAACATTCCTTGACTGTCGCGCTCCATCGCGCCTGTGTCTCCCATTGTTTAGATGCGCGACGGGCGCTGTTTTGTATTCTGATTAAATTGCGGAATCAATGCGCCCGCTCCGGCCTCTTCAATCTCGCGCCGGACATCTTCGATAATACCTGCTCGCACGCGCGAGCGTAAAGAGCGGCTGCGTCCCTCCGTCAGATGCTCGACTAACAAAAGCGCTCTCTGCCAAACCGACTCAAGCTCGTCGGCCAGAGCCGAAATCTTCGTGATGTCGTAGGGGACGGCGACTTTCGCGCACCCGGCACGCGCAAAGACCGAAAGGTAACGAGCCGTCGCCAAATCCGGACATGAGATGCGCGTGCGGCCAACCTTCAACTCGATGCCCAAAAGCGTGTGTTGCACCTCGACCGAAGCCTTCCTCGCGGCTGAAGGCAAATTGTGAGAGCGCGTCCTCAAGGTCAGTACCCGCTCGCGGTAGAGCCTTGGCAGCCAAGCCTCGCCGAGCGTCTCCTTCACCTCGGCCGTCAACGCCTCGACCGACCCTGTGCGCTCCTTCTTCAAAGTCATAAAAAAGTCTGGAGTCTGGAGTCTAAAGTCTGGAGTCAGAAGCAAAGACAGAGAAAAGGTTTTCGACTTTAGACTCCAGACTATTTCACTGTTCTGCTAATCGAGGGCGGCTGCGCGGCGCGGAAGGCATCGAGGACGCGCCCCGGAAAGATGCCGAGATAAAAGACGCCGATGGTCGTCAGCACGAGCGCGACGGCGATGCTCGCAGGCAGAGGCGGCGCGCTCCACTGCGTCGTGCGCTCGCGGAAGAACATCACGACGATAAGGCGCAGGTAGTAGTAGACCGAAATGGCGCTGTTGAGCACACCGATGACGACAAGCCAGACGTAGCCCTGCCGGAGAGCCGCGCTGAAGACCATCACCTTGCCCATGAAACCGGCGGTCAGGGGGATGCCGATGAGACTGAGGAGGAAGAGCGAGAGCGTGAAGGCGAGAGCGGGCGCGCGAAAGCCGATGCCGTTGTAGTCTTCAAACTCGGTGCGGCGGTCGCCGCCTCTCGCAATCATCGTCACGACGGCGAACGCGCCGAGATTCATCACGGCGTAGGCGAGCAGATAGAAGACGACGGCGGCGACGGCTTCGCGTTGTTCTATCTGGTCGCCGGTCGCGCCCGCCGCGATAAAGCCGACCAGTGCGTAACCCGCGTGCGCGATGGACGAGTAGGCCAGCATCCGTTTGACGTTCGATTGAACGATGGCGACGACGTTGCCTATCGTCATCGTCAGAACAGCTATCAGCCAGAGCGCCTGAATCCATGCCTCGTGCATCTGCGTGCCGCGACTGAGCGCGCCTGTCGCGGCGACGAAGGGGAAGGCGAAAAGAAAGACGCGCATGAAAGAGGCGAAGCCTGCGGCCTTCGGCCCGGCGGCCATGAAGGCTGTGACGGGCGTGGGCGCGCCTTCGTAAACATCCGGCGTCCAGACGTGGAAGGGCGCGGTGGCGATTTTGAAGCCGAAGCCTATGAGCATGAGCGCCGCCCCGGCGAAGAGCAGCGGCGGATAGAGTCCTTCGTCGATGCGCGAGGCAATCTCGGCGATGTTGGTCGTGCCGGCGCCGCCGGAGGTGGCCGTCGCGCCGTAGGTAAGCGCGATGCCGTAGAGCAAAAAGGCCGACGAGAACGAGCCGAGGATGAAATATTTCATCGACGATTCGTTCGAGCGCCGGTCGGTCTTACGAAAACCGGCCATCACGTAAGTTGCGATGGAGAGCACTTCAAGGCCGAGGAAGATGATGACGAGGTCGCCGCCCGACGCCATCAGCATCATCCCTGCCGTTGCAAACAGGAGCAGCGAATGAAACTCGCCGGCCGGAAGCCTTTCCCATTCCATCCAAATCATCGAGACGAGGACGGTCAGGGCTGCGACGACGATGAAGACGAACGTGAAGGAGAGCCGGAAGCGGTCGAGGACAATCATGCCGTTGAAGGCCGAATCGCGCCCCGAAGCGCCGCCCTGCCAGAGCCAGACGCATGCGCCAGCAGCCGCCGCGAGTCCCAGAAGCGAGAGCGCGCCTGTCGTCCATCTCTGGCGCGTGCGATGCAGAAAGGCGTCGGCCAGCATCACCACGACGCCCGCGAGCGAGACGATAATCTCCGGCAATATCAGCGCGAAATTAACGTCGGGCGGCACGGCGGCTGACGCGGCGGTGGCGGCGGTCTGAAATGCCAGACAGAGATTCATAGGCGGTAAATCGTCAATCGTAAATGGTGAATAGTTAAAACAGGTTCTATTTCGTCGAGCGGTTTGCGCCGGTCGCGCCGGTCGTCGCCTCGCTTGGCGTCGTCGCGTTCAGAAGCGCGTCGAGTCTGCGGCGCATGTGCTGTTTGTAGACAATCGTCTCGTTCGACATCCCTCGATGGACGGGGGCGACGAAGCGCCCCTCCTTGTCGAAGAAGACGACGAGCGGAATCCGCGTGATGCTCGTAAACTGCGCGAAGACTTCTTTCGACGGGTCGCGGAGAACGGGAAAACTCACCTTGTAGGTTTTCGTGAAATGGCGAAGCAAAGCGTTCGAAGTCTGCTTCTCATCCTCGATGCTCACCCAGAGAAAGCGCACGGGCTTGCCCTTGTATTCTTCCTTCAATTCTTCGAGCGCAAACAATTCCCACGCGCACGGCGCGCACCACGTCGCGCCGAACGAGACGAGCACCACCTCGCCCCGCATCTGCGCGATGTCGTACATTTTGCCGTCCAGACCCTTCAACCTCAGCCCGAACGCTTTCGCCTCTGCTGCACCTGCGCCCTGCGATGCCTCCTGCGCCGACGCGAAAGGCGCAAACCCCGAGAGCATCACAGCCGCGCAAATTACCAAAATTAAAAGTCGCTTCAACATATCGAAAGCTCGTAAATCGTGAATCGTAAATCGTAAATAGTAAGAACTGGTTTTAACTATTCACGATTTACGATTTACTATTCACCAATCATTTTCTGTCCGCCGTAAAGTTTGCGCCGGGCGCTGTTTCGACGAGTCGTGCGCGCACCTGCTCGATGCTGTTGCGCGAGCGTTTGAGGAACGGCTGCGGGTAGACGCCCATGTAAATCATCAGGAGAAGAAGCGGCACGAGCAAGCCGATTTCGCGCGCGTTCAAATCTGTCAGCCGCGCGTTCTTCTCGTTGTGGACGCGCCCCATCACCACGCGCTGAAGCATCCAGAGCATGTAGACCGCCGCCCAGATAACGCCCGTCGCCGCCAGCATTGTCGCAATCCACGAATAACGAAAGCCGGATGTCCACATGCCGAGCATGATAAGAAATTCGCCGACGAAGCCGTTCAGGAGCGGAAGGCCGACCGACGAGAGCGAGGCGAAAACGAGGAGAGTGGCGAACCAGGGCATCGGGTGCGCGAGGCCGCCGAAGTCTGCAATCATGCGCGTGTGTCGTCGCTCGTAAATCATGCCGACGAGCAGAAAGAGCGCGCCGGTCGAGACGCCGTGATTGAGCATCTGGTAGAGCGCGCCCTGCATGCCCTGTTCGGTGAAAGAGAAGAGGCCGAGCACGACGAACCCCATGTGGCTGACGGAGGAATAAGCGACGAGACGTTTCACGTCGGGCTGCACCATTGCGACGAGCGCGCCGTAGATAATGCCGATGACGGCGAGCGTAATCATGTAGGGCGCAAACTCGCGCGAGGCTTCGGGGAAGAGTCCGAAGTTGAAACGCAGCAGGCCGTAAGTCCCCATTTTCAGGAGCACGCCCGCGAGGATGACCGACCCGGCCGTCGGCGCTTCGGTGTGCGCGTCAGGCAGCCAGGTGTGAAAAGGGAAGAGCGGAACTTTTATCGAGAAGGCGACGGCGAAGGCGAGCCAGAGCCAGAAGCCCGTCGGGCGCACGTCGATATGCATCGCGCCCGATTGCAGGGCGTTGAAGAGCGTCGGGTAATCGAAAGTGCCCGCCCCCATCTGCTGCGCCGAGATGAAGTAGAGCGCGATGATGCCGACCAGCATCAGGAGACTTCCGACCGCTGTGTAGATGAAAAACTTGACCGCCGCGTAGACCCTCTTCTCGCCACCCCAGATGCCGATGAGCAGAAACATCGGGACGAGCGACGCCTCGAAGAAGAGATAGAAGACCAGAAGGTCGAGCGAGACGAAGACGCCTATCATCGCTCCTTCGAGAAGGAGGATGAAGGTGTAGAAAGCGAGCGGTCGTTTCTCAACGGCGTGCCACGTCGAGAGAACCGAGATGGGCACGAGCAGCGTCGTGAGTAACACGAGCCAGAGGCTCATTCCGTCAACGCCGACGTGATAACGCGCGCCGATTGCTCCAATCCAGGGCGTGTTCTGCACGAAACGGAAGTCGTTAATCGTCCCTTCGCCGATGCCTCCGCCGAGCAGCAGCAGCGAGAGCAGAAAAGTGGCGGTCGAGACGCCGAGCGCAATCCAGCGATAGTGGCTTTCGCGCCGGTAGGGCGCGAGGCCGTGAGCCGCGAGCGCCACAGCGCCGACGACCGGCAGCAGTATCAGGATGGTGAGCAGGTAGGATTGCATAAGCTTTCAGGTCAGCGATGTCAACGAACGAGCAGGAGAGCCTTGTAGGCCGAGTAAGCGAAAAACGCGATGACGGCCAGCGCGCCTATCAGGATGATGGCCGCGTAGCTTCTGACGAAGCCCGGTTGCAGGTAACGCAAAAGGCCGCCAATATTCGAGACCGCGCGCCCGAGGCCGTTGACGATGCCGTCCACTACTCCGACATCGAAGAGACGCCAAAGCCCCTCGCGCGAGCCGACCTTGATGGGATTGACGATGCCAGCGTCGTAAACCTCGTCTACGTAATACTTGTTCTCAAGAATGCGCGGCATCTCAAGTAGCGGCCTGCGACGAAACATCGTCCAGCCGATACCGATGCCTGCGAGCGCGATGGCGACGGAGATGGCGCTGAAGATTCTCTCCCATTTCACTTCCTCGGGGTCGTGCGCGTGCTCAGCCGGGTGCGCGCCCGCTCCCTGCGCGCCTTCGCCAACGGTGAGCGGCGTCGCGCCGTCGTGCGCCTGCGGAGCGCGCGAAAGAAACTCCGGCCCCTGTGCGCCGTGTCCCGTGTCGGCCGCGCCGTGCGATTCGCCGCCGCTTCCGGCCTTGTTCTCCGGCGCACGGGCGACCGCAGGCTCAAGCGTGTGCTCGAAGTAGTTCGGAATCGCGCCACCGCTCAGAGCGTAGGGGACGCCGACGAGGCCGCCGAGCGTCGAAAGAATTGCGAGCACGACGAGCGGGACGGTCATCGTCCAGGGCGATTCGTGCGGGATGTGCGCCCCGTGATGTCCGTGCGCGTCGTCGCCATGCGCGTCGTGAGTCGCTGTAGCGCCGTGCGAAGCTCCGGCGTGCGTCTGCGTTTCGGAGACGTGCTCTCCGGCTTCGTGATGCGGGCGGTCGCCTGCCGAGTCGGCGCGTGCGGCGTGCGGTTTTGTGCCTTCGTCGTAGGCGTGCGCGTGTGCTTCGTCGGCCTGACCTCCAGCCGCCGCTTCGAGGAAACGCTCTTCGCCCCAGAAGGTCATCACCATCATGCGCGTCATGTAGATGGCTGTCAGGAGCGCCGTCAGAGCGCCGATGCCCCAGAGGATTTTGCTCGCCGCGAAGGGAATAGCGACCGTCTGCGCGCTCCAGGTCTTCCAGAGAATTTCGTCCTTCGAGAAGAAGCCCGCGAAGATTGGGATGCCGCTAATCGCCAGCCAGCCCGTCAGCATCGTGGCGAAGGTGATAGGCATGTATTTCTTCAGGCCGCCCATGCGCCGCATGTCCTGTTCGTGATGCATGCCATGAATGACCGAGCCTGAGCCGAGGAAGAGCAGCGCTTTGAAGAAGGCGTGCGTCATCACGTGAAAAATCGCCGCGACGAACGCGCCGACGCCGCAGGCCAGCATCATGTAGCCGAGCTGCGAGACGGTCGAATAGGCGAGGACTTTCTTGATGTCGTTCTGCGCGAGGCCGATGGTGGCGGCGAAGATGGCCGTCAGCGCGCCGACGACGGCGACGACGAACATGGCGGTCGGGGCGTGCGTGTAAATCTGCGAGCAGCGCACAATCATGTAAACGCCAGCCGTCACCATCGTCGCGGCGTGAATCAGAGCGGAGACGGGCGTGGGCCCCGCCATCGCGTCCGGCAGCCAGACGTAGAGCGGTATCTGAGCAGACTTACCTGTCGCGCCGATGAACAGTAGCACCGCAGCCGAAGTCAGCCCGCCCGCGACGATAGCGCCCGCCGTGAACGGGTCAACAGGCATCGTGGCGATAATCGAAAGCGCGCTTCTTACGCCTTCGGCTGAGCCGACGAGCGCCGCCGGTTTGTCGAAGAAGCTTATCGAGCCCGTCAGGAAGAAGACGAGCATGATGCCGAGGACGACGCCCCAGTCGCCGACGCGGTTGACGACGAAAGCTTTCTTCGCCGCGTCGCCCGCCTCCTGCCGGTCGAAGTAGTAGCCGATGAGCAGGTAGGAGCAGAGCCCGACGCCCTCCCAGCCGACGAACATCAACAAAAGGTTGTCGGCCAAAACCAGCGTCAGCATCATAAACATGAAGAGGTTCAGGTAAGCGAAGAACCGATAGAACCCCTTATCGCCGTGCATGTAGCCGGTGGCGAAGATGTGTATGAGCAGCCCGACGAAGGTAATGAAACAGGCGTAGATGCCGGAGAGCCTGTCCATCGCCAGCCCGAAATCGGCGCGAAAACTCCCGACCTGCATCCATGTCCAAAGGTGGTCGAGCACAGGCGTCGTGCTATGCAAAGCGCCGTGCCCGCCGAAGGCCGCCGCGAAAGCAAACACGCACGAGACCGCGACCGACGCGCACGCCACGATGCCTATAAACCTCTCGTCGCGCACACGCCGACCTACCAGCCAGTTCACGGCTGCACCCACCAGCGGCGCGAAAATGATGTAGCGAAGCATACGGATTAGACCATTGACGATGGACGATGGACGATGGACGACGGCAGGCTTTCGGCTGGCTATCGTCTATGGTCTATCGTCCGTCGTCCGCTCCTAGAATTTGAGAACTCTCGCATCGTCCACGTCGAGCGATTCGCGGTTGCGAAAGACGGTGATGATGATGCCTAAGCCCACAGCCGCCTCGGCCGCAGCCACAGTCATCACGATGAAGACGAAGAGCTGCCCCGTGACATCGTTGAAGTAGCGCGAGAAGGCGACGAAGGTCAGGTTGACAGCGTTGAGCATCAGCTCGATGCACATGAACATCGCAA
This sequence comes from Pyrinomonadaceae bacterium, assembly GCA_036399175.1. Classification (GTDB taxonomy): domain Bacteria; phylum Acidobacteriota; class Blastocatellia; order Pyrinomonadales; family Pyrinomonadaceae; genus DASWNP01. Next base: position 76,792 of record DASWNP010000040.1, read on the forward strand.
TCACGTTGCGCTTGATGATGACGCCGACCACGCCGATGGTGAACAGCATCGCCGACAAAGCCAGATACCACGACAGGGGAATCATAGACGTTTCATTCATCGTCGATCTTTGCTCCTCCGAGCCCCTCGCTTGCGGGCGCGGCGGCCTCACCCTTCTCAATCTGCATTCGCGCCATCGCCACGCCGCTCGCCGCCGTCTGTCCGGGCACGACCTCGCCCGCATCAAGCTGCCGCAAGTCGCCGCCGCCGGCAGCCATCTCCGCTGCCCCCGAATCGAATCGAACGACGGCGTCGCGCCGCGCGAGCGTCATCGCGCCGACAATCGCCATCAGAATCAGCACCGAAGTAATTTCAAACGGCAGAAGGTATTCCGTAAAGAGTCCCGTGCCGATGGAGGCCGTCAGCCCGACGTTCGTCTCCACCTGAGCGCCGCGCGGCGTCCCCACCGAGTAGAGCACGAAAGCAGCTTCGCCGAAGAGAATCGCGCCGAGCACCACGCCGAGTGCCATGAAGCGCCAGTTCGACGGCCTCTGCTCTTCCTCCTCCACGTTCAAAAGCATGATGACGAAGACGACCAAAACCATTATCGCGCCCGCATAAACGATGACCTGCACGGCGGCGATGAACGGCGCGGCCAGAAGGATATAAAGCCCCGCCAGCGACACAAAGACGCCGATGAGCGAAATGGCGCTGTAGAGCGGATTGCGCTGCACTACCATCGAGACGGCGCAACCGAGCGCCAGCCCGCCGAACAGCACGAAGAGGAGAACGGTAAACATAAAATGAGTAGCCGGTAGTCAGTAGCCAGTAGAAAAACCGTCTTGAAGCGTTCAGCAGCCGGAGCAGCATTCAAGAATCTTGAGCATTCAAAAACTACTGGCTACTGACTACTGTTTCATCTCATAAGATTCGGCCAGAAGAACAACAAGGTCGCCGTCAGAATCACGTTGAGAATGGCGGCGGGCAGAAGGAACTTCCAGCCGAAGTTCATCAACTGGTCGAAGCGAAAGCGCGGGAGCGTGCCGCGCAGCCAGATGTAGAGGAACAGAAAGAAAGTGACCTTGCCCAAGAAGTAGAAGACGCCGAGGATGGGGAAGGTCGCCACGCCGGGGCCGTTCCAGCCGCCGAGAAAAAGGGTCGTCGCCAGCATCGAGACCGTGAACATATTGACGTACTCGGCCATGAAGAAGAAGGCGAACTTCATGGCGCTGTACTCGGTGTGGAAGCCCGCGACCAGCTCCGTCTCTGCTTCCGGCAAATCGAAAGGCACCCGGTTCGTCTCGGCGATGGCCGAAATCAGGTAAATGACGAAGCCTATGGGCTGGATAATGATGTTCCAGCGCAGGCCGAACCAGGGGCTCTGCTGCTCGACGATGTTGTAGAGGTCGAGCGTGCCCGAGAGCAGCACGACGCCGACGAGCGAAAGCCCGAGCGACAACTCATAGGAAATCATCTGCGCCGACGCGCGCAATCCGCCCATCAGGCTGTACTTGTTATTGGAAGACCAACCGGCCAGCATGATGCCGTAGACGCCGACCGAAGTGATGCCGAGCACGTAGAGCAGCGCAATGTCGAAGCGCGTGATGACGAGAGAGACGGGGCCGAAGAAGGGCAGATTGACGGTTGGGCCGAACGGGTAGACGATAATCGTCATCAGCGCCGCCGTGATGGCGATAATCGGCGCGAGCACGTAGATGAACTTCGTCGATTTATCAGGGACAATCTCTTCCTTCAGAATAAACTTCAGAAGGTCTGCGAACGGCTGAAGGATGCCGCCGTAGCCGACGCGGTTCGGCCCTAAGCGCCCCTGTATGAACGCCAGAATCCGCCGCTCGGCCAAAACCGTGTAAGCCACAATCATCAGCACGACGACGAACGCGATGTTGATGCCCAGAAGCTTCGTCGCCGCCTGTCCCAGAGGTGTGTTTAGCCAATCCATATGCGTCAAAGGATGAAGGATGAAGGATGAAGGATGAAAGAATGATTGATGAAAGCAGTGCTCTTAGTTTTCATCCTTCATCCTTCCGACTTCCTACTTGCTGTTCAGTCTCCTGCTGCTGCGGTTGTTTCGCGGCGCAGGTTGGTGTCAATCGTGATTTGGTAGAGCGGCGAGACGAGCACGTTTTCGGGTTCCGGGTTGCCTGCGGCGAGCAGGTGGAACTGCGGAACTTTGCCCGTCAGCGTGCCGATGCGAAATAGCTCGTGGCCGACGGGCGGCGTCCCCGTCAGCTTCTCCGCCGTCTCTTCGAGAGCTTCGACGCTCCGGCGCAGAGCGTTCAAATCCTCCGTGATGTCGCGTCGCCCGGCGAGCGCGTGCTTGGCCTGCACGGGCTTGGTTTCGTCTTTGAGCAGAGGGTAGCGCAGGCCGTTGTAGGCCGGGGTGCGCTCGGCCAACTCACGAAAGACGGCGCTCGCGGACATCTGGAAATCGAAGCTCACACCGAGCGCGTCGGCCAGCATCGACGTTATTACCCAGTCGGGCTTCGATTGATGGACGGGCGGAATCGACTGGCGGACGCGTTGAACGAACCCGTTGTTGTTCGTGAAAGTGCCGTCAACTTCGGCGAAGGAGGCAGCCGGAAGCACGACATCTGCGTGCTCGGTCGTCGCGGTCGGGAACATCTCCTGCACGACGAGGAAGTCGAGGCGCGAGAGCGCATCCGTTCGACCTTCGAGGTGGTGTGGAAGGAAGCTTCCGGCGACGTAGAGAGCGCGCAGCTCGTTGCCTGCGGCGTCGAGCAGATGCGCGGGCGGAAGCTCTCCGGTCTGCGAGTTGCCCATCAGGCCGAGGTCGTGTGCGCCGACGCTGTTGTTGAAGAGCGGGAGCGGGTGAAACAGGAAACGGCGTCCTTCCTGCTCGCCGAGAGAGAGGGGAAGCTGCGCCAGCGCGGCCTGCGCCGCCGCGCTCAGCTCGCCGCCGAACATCAGCACCACGTCGCCTTTCGTCTCGTCGAGAGTGCGTCGAAAATCTTCCAGCTCGCGCGCTTCTATTCCGGCCTTGCGCACGGCCGTCGCCGAATCGCCTTCGGAGGCGAGCGCGAGCACGAACGCACCTTCCGCGCCGGGTCGGACGTGTATGAACTGCGCGGCCTGCCTTGAGAGACGAATCGGCACGGAGTTGACGACTAAGAGACGCGCGCCGCCGTTTCTCACCGCCTGACGAATCCAGCGCCCGGTCAAAGGCTGAAGCTCTTCGGGCTCGCCGCCGATGAGAATGATGGTCTTGGCGTGGCGGATGTCGCGGCTGGTGGCGAGCGGCGCGGAGAGGTTCTCGAAAAAGGGCATGAGCGAGAAGGCATCGGTCGCCGTGTAGCTGCTCGTGCCGACGACTTCGCGCGCAAACTTCAGCAGCGCGTAGTTCGACTCGTTCGTCAGACGTGGGCTGCCGACGATGCCGATTGAATCCGCGCCGTGCGTCCCTTTGATTTCCTGTAGCCGTGCGGCGGTGAAACGAATGGCTTCGTCCCACGTCGCAGGAATCAAGCGACCGCCTTTCTTGTAGCGAATCAGGGGCGTGCGCAGCCTCTCTTCGTGATTGACGAACGGATGCGCGAAGCGTCCCTTGATACAGAGAAATTCTCCATTGTGACCGTTGACGTAGCGGTCGCGCGCGACGACGCGCATCACTTCTCCTGCGCGCGAGCCGACCGAAAGCTCGCAGCCATCAGAGCAGAACGTGCAGGTCGAGACGGTGCGCGAGAGTTCCCAGGGGCGCGTCTGGTGTCGATAGGTAGCGTCGAGCAGAGTGCCTGTCGGGCAGACTTCGATGCAGTTGCCGCACTGCGAGCAGTTGAGCCAGCCTCCGTATGTGCCGATGACGGTGTTCGCGCCGCGCCCGCCCGCTTCGATGGCATCCTCGCCCATCCACTCGTCGCAGACTCGTGTGCAACGCTTACAGAGAATGCAGCGCTGTGTGTCGTTGGCGACGATGGGCGAGAGGAATTTTTCCGGGTAGTAGTTCTTGCGCTCGGTGAAGCGCTCTTCGAGCCCGCCCCAGTCGAAGACCATCTCCTGCAACTCGCACTCGCCGCCCCTGTCGCACACAGGGCAATCGAGCGGATGATTGGCGAGCAGGAATTCGACCATGCCGCGCTGCGCCTTCTCTATCTCCTCGCTCTCGGTCGTCACCACCATGCCGTCCGTGCAGGTCACGGTGCAGGAGGTCTGAAGCTTCGGCATCTTCTCGATACGCACCAGACACATCCGGCACGACGCCTGAAGCGCGAGGTCTGCGTAATAGCAGAACGAAGGAATCGCAAAACCCTTCTCCCGACACACGTCGATGAGACGCGCGCCCTTCTCCACCTCGAACTGCTGCCCGTTAATCGTGACTTTGATTAGCTCAGTTGACATGCTCGATAAAACCTATCTCTTCCCTTAAATGAATAGCGGATAGCCCTTCTCAGCGCGCACCTGAAGACAGAGGCGGATGGCGTCCTTGATGTTTTCCAGGGCTTCCTCTCTGGTGTTTCCCTGACTGACACAGCCAGGGATGGAAGGGCATTCGACAATCCAAATGCCGTCTTCATCTCTATCAAGGGTGACGTTGAAAATCATCACTTTCTTCTCCATCAGAGTCACCTGATGGTGACTTCAAGCGTGTAGCGCGCGGTCGCGTCCGTGCCGACGGTGATGATGTATTCGCCGCTCGTGGGCAGTTCGCCCGTCCAGTCTTTGCCGCCGTCGAGCAGGTTGTTGCCGTCGGGCGCGGAGATGGTGAGCGAGGTGCGCTTGCCGGTCACTAAATTCACGTTCATGGTCTGACCGGCGCGGGCGCGCAGCTTGTACTCGTGGCTCGTGCAGAGACGAATCGCGTCTTTGACGACCGCCGTCGTTCTGCCGCGCGCGAAGCGGATGCGCTTGGGGACGGTCGTATCCGTCGTCCGGCATTGCGCGGAGACGGGCGCGAGCGTGAGCGTCGCGGTGCGCAAACGTCGTGCGTCAGCCGTTGTCGGGAGCAGCGTCAGGCTCGCGGCGAGCAGGAGAATGTTTGTCAGTCGCTTCTTCATCGTTCGTGTTTGAGAGCCTCGCTCTACAAGATTGAAATCAAAAAACGAAAACTCAGGCTAGACGGTCGGCAGCCCTTCTATCTTCGGCTCGCTTTCGGCGAGCGACGTAAGATGCCTGCGAAAGTCTTCGGGGAATTTCTTGACGGCTGACTGAATCGGCCAGGCGGCGGCGTCGCCGAGGGGGCAGAAGGATTTGCCCTCGATGTTGTCGCAGAGGTCGAGCAGGAGTTGTGCGTCTTCGGGGCGTCCCTCGCCGCGCGCGATGCGCTTGAAGACTTTCACCAGCCAGTCCGTGCCTTCGCGGCAGGGCGTACACCAGCCGCAGGATTCGTGCTTGTAGAACTCGATGAGGTTCTTCGTTGACTCGAAGACATCGACCGTCTCGTCCATCACGATGAAGCCGCCGGAGCCGACCATCGAGCCTGCGGCTACGAGTCCTTCGTAATCCATCCGCACGTCACGTCCGATGATGTCGTGCGCGGGCATGATGTAGACGCTTGAGCCGCCGGGAATGACGGCCTTGAGCTTGCGCCCGCCGAGTATCCCACCGCAATCTTCCATGATGAACTTTTCCATGTCGTCGTAGCCCATCGGAAGCTCGTAGACGCCCGGACGATTGACGTGGCCTGAGACAGACCAGACCTTCGTGCCGCCGCTCTTTTCAGTGCCGAGTCGCTGATAAGCCTCGCCGCCCATCTTGATGATGTCGGGGACGGCTGTGAGCGTCTCGACGTTGTTGACCACCGTCGGGCAGCCGTAGAGGCCGGCGACGGCGGGGAAGGGCGGCTTCATGCGCGGGTGTCCGCGCAAGCCTTCGAGGGAATTCAGGAGCGCCGTCTCTTCGCCGCAGATGTAAGCGCCCGCGCCCGTATGCGTGTAGACCTCGCAGGCGAAATCCGTCGCCAAAATCTTATCGCCGACCAGCCCGGCCTCGCGCGCCTCGGCGATGGCTCTGTCCATTATCTCGATGAGATAGCGATACTCGCCGCGCGTATAGATGTATGTCGCCTTCGAGCCGAGCGCGTAGGCGGCAATCAGCATCCCTTCGATGAGCATGTGCGGGTCGCGTTCCATCAGGTAGCGGTCTTTGAACGTGCCCGGCTCGGATTCGTCGGCGTTGCAGACGACGTACTTCGGCTTCGGCGAATCTTTGGGGACGAAGCTCCACTTCATCCCCGTCGGGAAACCCGCGCCGCCTCGACCGCGCAGGGCAGACTTCTTGACCTCCGCAATCACGTCGTCCGGCGACATCGTCGTCAGAACTTTCTGCAAAGCTTCATAGCCGCCGTTCTTCCGGTAGACTTCCAGAGACGCCGAGTTCTCCAGCCCCACGCGCGCAAGCTGTAACGGTTCGCAACCTATCGCTCCGATAAACATAATTTCGTAAATCGTGAATCGTAAATCGTGAATAGATAAGAGCTGGTGAATCGTGAATCGTCAATCGTCAATAGAAAGAACCCATCTTTCACTATTTACGATTCACGATTCACGATTTACGGTCTTTTTCATCTGACGCCGTTCCCGAGACCGCCGCTCTGGCAACGGTCGATGATTTCGTCAACCTTGTCGGGCGTCAGGTCTTCGTAGTAGTCGAAGCCTATCTGCATCATGGGCGCTGTGCCGCAGGAGCCGAGGCATTCCACTTCGGAGAGCGTGAAGAGGCCGTCCGGCGTCGTCTCGCCGGGCTTGATGCCGAGCTTCGAGGCGCAACGCTCGGCGATTGCGCCCGCGCCCCGAATCTTGCAGGAGAGCGTGCGGCAAACCTGTAGGTGATATTTCCCGACAGGCTTGGTGTTAATCATCGAGTAGAAGGTCGCCACCTCCCAGATGTCCGTGATGCGCACGCCGAGACGGTCGGCCAGATAAGCGACGCCCGGCGGGTCGAGATAGCCGCGCTCGCGCTGCACGATGAACATCAAAGGCAGGATGGCCGAGCGCTTCACCGGATACTTGGCGAGATGCCCGTCCACCTCCGCCTCCACCTCCGGCGAGAAGACGGCAATCTCCTCCGGAACTTTCGCCTCCTGCGGCAAAGGGTTGTTCGGTGTAAACTGCTGACTCATATTTAAGCGTTCAGCATTCAGCAATCAGCATTCAGCAAATCATCACTTACACGTTTGTAAGCTGACTGCTGATTGCTGAATGCTGAATGCTACCTGTCGATTTCTCCGAGCACGATGTCGATTGAGCCGATGATGGCGACCACGTCGGCGATCATCTCGCCTTCGGACATGTGGGGCAGCGCCGAGAGATTGACGAAGCTCGGGCCCCGGACGTGGACGCGCGCGGGCTTGGGGCCGCCGTCGGATTTGACGTAGACGCCAAGCTCGCCCTTCGAGCCCTCAATCGGCTGATAGACCTCGCCCGCAGGGACGTTAAAGCCTTCGGCGACAATCAGGAAATGATGGATGAGCGCGTCCATGTGCGTCTTCATGGCTTCGCGCTCGGGCAGCACGACCTTCGGCGCGTCGGCCTTAATCGACCCCGGCTTGAGACGCGACACGGCCTGACGGATGATTTTCAGAGACTCGGCCATCTCGCGCATTCGCACCATGTAACGCGCCCACACGTCGCCGTCGGGCTCGACCGGAACGTCGAAATCGTAAGTCTCGTAGCCCGAATAAGGATTGGCGCGACGAATGTCGAGCCCGACGCCGCTTCCGCGCAGGCACGGGCCGGAGAGTCCCCAGTCGATGGCGTCATCGGCGCTGATGCGCCCGACGCCCTTCGTGCGGCGCTGGAAAATCTTGTTGCCCGAAAGCAGCGTGTGAAACTCCGAGAGCGCGTCGGGGAAGTGTTCGATGAACTGACGGACGCGATTCTCGAAGCCTGCGGGCAAGTCCATCATCAATCCGCCGATGCGGAAATAAGATGGAGTCATGCGCTCGCCCGATGCCGCCTCAATCATGTTGAGAATCTTCTCGCGCTCGCGGAAGCAGTAGAAGAAGACGGTCATCGCGCCGATGTCGAGGGCGTGCGTGCCGAGCCAGACGAGATGCGAGCCGAGGCGCTGCAACTCGCAGAACATGACGCGAATAATTTGCGCGCGCTCCGGTATCTCCAGCCCGAGAAGCTTCTCGACGGCCATGCAGTAGGCGAGGTTGTTGCCGAGCGGATTGAGATAATCCATCCGGTCGGTGATGACGATGCCCTGCTGGAATTTCTTGTACTCGAAAAGCTTCTCCATCCCCGTGTGGAGATAGCCGATGTCGGGCGTACACTTGACGACCATCTCGCCGTCGAGCACCAGCTCCAGACGCAGAACGCCGTGCGTCGAAGGGTGCTGCGGCCCCATCGAGATGGTCATCTGCGTGTCCAGAGGACGGTCAACAACCTCGAACTGCGGCGGTAGATTGGTGGTCGAAGTGCTCATCTTTTATTCGATTTCGGAAAACGTTTTCCGTCTGCGGCGTTCCGCTACTCAAGCACGAAGTTGTAGGTGATGACGCCGGAAACTCTTACGGGCTGTCCTGATAATTGCGTCGGCGAAAAGCGCGCCTGTCGCGCTGCCGCGACGGCAGCCGCCTGGAGAAGCGGGTGTCCGCTGACAGCATTGGCCGACACTACGCGCCCCTCCTCGTCAATCGTGACCTGCACGGTGACAGTCCCCTGCGCCTTCACCGCCCGCGCAACTGGCGGATAGGGCGGCTGCGGCTTGCTGATAGCCTTGCCGTTCAAAACCCCGCCCGAAATAATTTTGGGACGCGAAGGGCTGGGCGTCGGCTTCGGCGGCGGCGGAGGCTCATCCTCTTCGTCGGGGGCTAATTCTATGTCGGGCGCGACCGGCAACTCCCTCACAACGCCGGGCGCTCGTTCGAGTCTGGGAGGCACTTCTCGGACAGTGATGTCCGGGATGGGCGCAGAGAGGTTTTCCTCTCCCGAAGTCGATGTCGCGTCCTCCGTCGGCCGTTCGAGAATGGAGAACGTCTCGCCGCCTTTGACATTGACGAGCAGAGACTCCCAAGTCCAGTTGCCCGCGTTCGTCTCCGTGCTCTTCCAAGCCTCGGCGTAAATCTCCGCCGAACCCTTCGGCCCCGAAATGGGTATCCAAAGCGAGGCGTATCCGCCGCCGTTTCTGGTCTTCACGCTGCCTTTGACGAACCAGCCTTCCTTAATCGGTGTGCCGAGCTGCTCCTGGACTTTGGGGCTCGCCTTCGCCATCTCGACCGCGCTCTGGTAAACCTCCGTTGACTTGATCGCCGAGAACACGATAAGGACGATGACGGCGACGAAGCCGCCGAGCAGCAGGAGCGACCCGAGGCAACCCGTCGGAACCAGCCACTTCCAGTTTCTACCGAGCCAGCCTTTCTTCGGCTGCTGCTGCATCCAGGGCGCGCTTCCGTACTGCTGTTGCGGGTTCATCGGAATGGCTCACCTCTCGCCGGGCATTGCTCGCGGCTCAGGTCAGGCTGTACGGCTCGTAGCCGCGCAGGGGGAAATCTTTGCGTAGCGCGTGTCCTTTCCAATCGTCGGGCAGAAGGATGCGGCGCAGGTCTGGGTGGCCGTCGAAGATGACGCCGAACATATCGAAGGTTTCGCGCTCGTGCCAGTTGGCCGTGCGCCAGACGCCCGTCACCGTCGGGACATGCGTGTCTTCGTCGCTCAAGAGAACTTTCAGACGCAGTCGATGATATTTCGTCGTCGAGAAGAGATGATAATTGACCTCGAAGCGCGGCTCTTCTTCGGGCCCCCGGTCAGCGCCGCAGATGTCGGCGAGGAAGTTGAATTCGAGGCCGGGCGTCGTTTTCAGATACGTGCAGGCTTCGACGATGCGCTCGCGCGGGACGATTATCGTCAGCTCGCCGAAAGCCTGTATCAACTCGCTCGCCCACTCGGGTCGCTCGCCACGCTCAAACGCCGTCACCAACGGCGACGGCGCTCCGTAGGTCGCGTTCGTCCTCGCCGCCCCCTCCTCAATCTGCTTTTCGCGCTCAACGTCCTTCGACATAATTCAAGAGTAAGCAGTAAGCGGTAAGCAGTGAGCGGTGAGAAGCATTTCTGCTTACAGCTCACCGCTCACTGCTTACTAGTTTAGGATGAACGGCGGCGCTCGTGCCGCGAGGCGATGGTGTAGGGACGCGAGGGCGTCTCCTGCGCAGCCGCTTCGTTGGTCGCGGAGATGCCCGAGCCGGGCAGTGTCCCCGGCGGGACGGCTTCGCGCGCATCTTCTTCGGGCACGTCGCGGCGCTCGCGCAGAGACTCCTTCATAATCTTTTCCTGAAGCATCATCACCGCATGAATCAACATCTCGGGGCGAGGCGGGCAGCGCGGGATGTAGACATCGACGGGGACGATCTTATCGACGCCCTGCACGATGGCGTAATTATCGAAGACGCCGCCCGAAGTGGCGCACGCGCCCATCGAGATAACCCACTTCGGCTCGGGCATCTGGTCGTAGATGCGGCGCAGGACGGGAGCCATCTTGCGCGAGACGCGACCGGAAACAATCATCACGTCGGCCTGGCGGGGGCTTGCGCGGAACACCTCCGAGCCGAAGCGTGCGAGGTCGTGGCGCGAGTCGGTGACGGCCATCATCTCTATGGCGCAGCAGGCGAGGCCGAAGGTGGCAGGCCAGAGGCTCGACTTGCGCGCCCAGTTCACCAGCGCGTCGAGGCGTGTGGTCAAAACCTCCGGCAGAGCTTCGGCTATCTTGTTTTCTAAACCCATCAAACCCTCCCTGAAAACTGCTCAGGCGGCGCGCGCCGGGGTAGTCGTGGCCTTCACAGGAGCAGTGTGTTTCAGCTTCTCCTCGGCTTCGTGCAGTTGGCGCGCCTCAGCCTCGGCCTCGACTCGCGCTCGCTCTCCCCAATCAAAGAGCCCCTTCTTCAAAACGTAGACGTAGCCGACCAGAAGCAGCGCGACGAAGAGCATCATCTCGACGTAGGCGAGCGTCCGCAGTCCGTATTCGGGGCTGGAGAGTGTCTTGAAGACCACCGCCCAGGGCATCAGGAAAATCAGCTCGATGTCGAACAGAATGAAAATCATCGCAATCAAGTAGAACTTGACCGAGAAACGCTCGCGCGCGGAGCCTACGGGGTCTTTGCCGCACTCGTAGGGCATCATCTTCGTGCGCGTGCGCTTGCGCTGTCCGACTATCGACGACAGAAAGACGTTCCCGACGGCGAAGCCCACCGCGACGACGAACATCAAAAGGATGGGCACGTATGCGCTCGCGTCAAAGGCGTTCTGATTAAGCACACCTTCCTCCCGTCAGCTTGCGCTGAGCATGGCCTCGAAACGCCATCTTTAGAGATTGAGAATCATGGTACAAAGTTATCCTAGTCCATGCCGAGACGGGTGTCAAGCAGGTCTTCAAGCGAGCGCAAAAGCCTCTTTTGCAAGGAGATTGACCGTTTCCGAAGGGCTATGCTACTGTGCGAGGGGCATCCCGCCGCGAGGTTGTTTTCCGGGTATTTTTTCCCCACCGTGAGAGCGGAGAGTTGAGCCTGAGGCTTTTGTGATCACCGGATTCAACACGGACATCGAGCACGCCGGCATCACCTACCACGTACAGACGGAAGATAAGGGGCTGGACACACCGTTGATTCTTTCGCTCGTCTACGTGGGCGGCGCGATTCTCGCCAGCAAGCGCACAAGCTATCAAGACCTCCTCGAAACCGGATTCAACCTCGAAGAGCTGACCGAGCGCCTCAACCGCCAGCATAAGCTCATCTGCGCAGCCATCCGCGCCGGCCGCATCGAAGACCTCAAACGCATGAGCGGGCGCGAAGCTCCCGCCGTCCCAACGGCCTCAGCCGCTGCGCCGACGCAGTCCGTCGCCGCTGCCGCTCCGCCGACTGTGGTAGTTCCACCTACAGCGCCGCGCGAAACTCCTGCGCCCGTCGCGCCTCCAAGGTCAGAACCGCCGCCGCAGCAGGCCAGACGCGCGTCCCGCTCAGACGAGTTGGAAATTCTCTCGCTGAGCGACGCCGAAACCTTCGACCCAATCATCCCGACCGCGCCTCCGTCGTCGCCGCCGACGCCCGCGCCCGTCGTCGCGCCGCCGCCCGAACCGCCGCCGCCTTCTCCGACGACCAGTGCGCTCTCCGAGAGCGCCGCCGTGCCGGAGGCCGTCCAGGCAGCGCGAGAGCCGGAAGCGGCCTTCTATATTCGACTGCTCGACGACGAGGGGGAGTTTCGCGCAGGCGAGCTGGTGATGATTCGCGTGTACGTCGGTCGAGGCCAGTACGGAAAAATTCCGATTGCGGGAGCCGCCGTCACAATCAAAGTTCTCGGCACGACTTTTCGCCCGCTCATCGTCTCGACCGAGACCGACCAGCAGGGCATCGCCGTCGTCCGCGCGCTCCTGCCGCGCTTCACCTCCGGTCGTGCGGCCATACTCATACGCGCACGCTCTGACGGCTACGAAGCAGAGCTGCGCCGCATCATCAAGCAGAATTAAAGAGCGTCGGGAGTTTGAAAGACCTTGCGTATCCAGATTAACGGCGAGCCGCACGACTTGCCAGCTTCGACAGCCGACCTGCCGAGCGCGATGAATCTCGTCGAGCTAATCGCCTACCTCAAGCTCGCGCCCGAACGTCTCGCCGTCGAGCACAACCGCCAGGTCGTTCGCCGCGCCGACTGGTCTCGAACCTTCCTCTCCGAAGGCGACCAAATCGAGATAGTCCATTTCGTCGGCGGCGGCTGAAAGCAAGTAAGCGGTGAGCTGTAAGCGGTAAGCAGTAGGAGGCCGGTGCTGCAACTCATCGCCTTTTTTTAACTGCTCACTGCTTACCGCTCACCGCTTACTTGCTTTTCCTTTCGACACGTTACAGTGTAAAGTTTTCGACGGGCATCGAAGAATCTTTTAAATCGAAAGTTAAGTTGAATTATGTCGAGCGTCGTTTCGGAATCAGCGGAGAGGCTTGTAATTGGGGGGCGCAGTTTCGGCTCGCGCCTGATTGTCGGGACGGGGAAGTATCGCAGCTTTGAGGAGATGCAGGCGGCGCACAGGGCTTCGGGTGCGGAGATGGTGACGGTGGCCGTCAGGCGAGTGCCGCTCGACCGCAGCGCCGAATCTTTCCTCGATTACCTCGACCCGTCACTCACGATTCTGCCGAACACCGCCGGCTGTTACACGGCAGAAGAGGCCGTCCGCACGGCTCGACTGGCGCGCGAAGCTCTCTCGACCGACCTCGTCAAGCTCGAAGTCATCGGCGACCAGACGACGCTCTTTCCCGACAACGAGCAGACGCTCGAAGCCGCGCGCGTGCTCGTCCGCGAAGGCTTCATCGTTCTTCCGTATTTCACCGACGACCTCGTCATGGCTAAAAAGCTGCTCGACGCCGGTTGTCCGGCGGTGATGCCTCTGGCCGCGCCCATCGGCTCAGGTCTCGGAGTGCAAAACCCTGCCAACCTGCGCATCATGCGCGAGCAGTTGCCGGATGCGACTATCATCGTCGATGCCGGAGTCGGCACGGCGAGCGACGCCGCCATCGCAATGGAACTCGGCGCAGATGCTATCCTGATGAACACGGCCATCGCCGAAGCGCAGAATCCTGCGCAGATGGCGACCGCCATGCGCCTCGCCATCGAAGCCGGACGCCTCGCATATTTGGCCGGACGCATGCCCAGGCGACTTTATGCCAGCGCTTCGAGCCCGCTCAAGGGCGTCGTCCGCTGAAGCCTTCGAGACAAAATCAATCCGAAACTATCCGAAAAATTCAGTCTGAAAACATCGTCGAAAAATTCGCCCGTCGCGGATACAACGGAATCCGCGACGGGCGATTGCTTTTTGGCGGCGGGTGAAAGACGCGTGAATTGTAGATGAAGGCCGACGTGTAGGAGCGTCTCGCTCAGGAAGCGTTTGAAGGCTTTTGCGAGCGTCGCCGAATTTGGATTGCTCGCGCAGGGCGTCGGCTGTGATGAGGTGTTGCGCGGGTTGGGCGCAGCCGCGTCGAAGTCGGAAGAGTTCTGGTCTGAGTCGGTACAGCCGCCATCGCGTCTGAGAGCGGCTGTGGTGTTGTTGAGCGCGGAGGCCGGGGCAGCGCCTTCAAAACAGTTGGCCGCGCCGTAGCCGACGAGGTCGATGAGATTCGCGCCCGAGGGGCATGCGCCGGAGAGCAGCGTGTTGTTGTTAGTGAGCGCGACTTTGCCGGCCGTCGCGCTCATCTGGATGCTTCCGGTCGCGTCGGGCGTCGGGAGAGGCGACGCGGCGGCCGTACCCGCCGACTGTTGCACGAGGTAGAACTGCCCCGGCGCGAGCGTGCCCGAAAGCTCTGTCTTCGACCACGTCGCGCTCGTCGCTCCTGCATACTGCACAGACCACCCGTCGAGGCCGACGCTTACGTCGCCTTGATTGAAAAGCTCTATGAAATCGTTTTTGAAGGGCGCGCCGGAGTTTCCGCCGCCGCCGTAGATTTGGCTGATACGGACGGAACGCGCCGTCGGAGGCGAAGGCGTCGGCGACGGGCTCGGCGAAGGCGCGGGGGAGGGTGAAGGCTTCGGCGTGGGAGATGCCGAGGGCGAAGGCGTCGGCGTTGGTGATGGCCTGGGAGTCGGCGAGGGTGTCGGAGTCGGGGTTGGTGTGGGAGAGAGAACATTGAGTGTGGCCGGATTGCTGTTGACGTTGGATACGCCGTCGGTGGATGTGGCGACGAGTTCGGCGACGCCTTGCGCGTGCGCTTCGACGGTGGCTGTGACGATGCCGGTCTCGGCATCTGTCGTTTGAGAGGCGACCGACGCGACGGCGGGCGCGTTGGAAGTGAAGGTCAGCGTGATGCCTTTGAGCGGGTGGCCGAACTGGTCGAGCGGCTCGGCGGTGAAGAGCGCCGGCTCGCCCGCGTAGACGGATTGCGACACGGGCTGAAGACTGATGCTCTTGAGATGTCTCTCGCGCGCGAGGAAGAAAGAGCCGTCGAGTTTCGTGCCGGGCGAGAATCTTTTGCCTCCGCTCGCGCGAGCCGTTTGGTGCGGGACGAAATGGCCACTCACATCGGGCTCGCGCGTGAGCGATTGGTTGATGGAAGCGCCGGCAGGGTTCTCTCCCGCCGTTCCGTAGGACATCTGCGAGACGAGGTTTCCTTCCGTGTCGCGCAGGAAGATGAAGAGGGCGCTATTTGTGAGTGAGAGGCCGGAAGCAGAAGTGGCTTTGAAGATTTGCGCCCCGCCGAAGGCAGGATGCTGCGGGTCTGGAGTGCCGCCGCCGAAAACGACGAGCGCATCGTCTGGCGCGAGGGTTGCGCCGGGCGGGAAAGTATGGCGCGTCGTTTCGTTCGTGCTGGTCAAAGAGCGCGTGCGAATCGTCCAGCCGGAGAGGTCGAGAGTAGAGCCGGAGGCGTTGACGAGTTCGACGAACTCGTCGTCCGTGCCGCTTCGTATGCCGTCCTGATTCGCGTCGCCGGCGAGACCGTCAGGCGGGTCGGCGAGGACTTCGTTGACGACGAGTGTACGCGCAAGGACTCGAAGCTGCGCCGACGCGGAGACGCTGCCCGAGATAGCCGTGATGCTCGACGCGCCTTCGCCGACGCCGCGCGCAAGCCCCGTCCCATCAATTGAGGCGACGGCAGCGGCGCTTGAGTTGAACGTGACGGGCGCGTCGCCGATTTCGTCGCCGAGCCCATCGAAAACAACCGCGCTGAGCTTCAAAGTGCCGCCGACGGGGATGGTGGCGGAGGCGGGCTTGATGCTGATGGCAGCCGGGCGCGGGACGCCTGCGGCGTTCGTGATGCTGATACGTGCAGGGTTGCTTTCGCGCCCCGACGCGCGCACGACGAGCGTCTGCGAGCCCGCGCCCCTGAGAGCGCGCGGCAGTGCGACGTGAATCTGTTCGAGCCCCGGCAAGTCGTTCGACGGAACGATAGATTCTATCTTGAGCGTGCGACGACCGATTGAGAGGCTCGCGTCGGAAGAGTAGCGCAGGCCGGTGGCGAAGATGATGAGGCGCGCGGGGTTGCCTGCGGCGTCGAGCGTATCGAAGGGCGTGCGTTGGAGGGTCGAAGCGTTGAGCGCGATTGTCTCGCCTCTGCCGTCGGCGCTGTGCGTGAAGAGACCGGGAGAGACCTGCGTTATCAGGACGGAAGCGCGCGACTCGAAGCCCTCGGCGTTTCGCACGCTGACCTCGGCCGTCCCGAGTTCGGTCTCTTCGGGGACGAGAAAGTTGACGCGCTCAGGCGAGACGTAGAAGAGCTGCGCAGCGCGTTTGTTGACGCTGACCGTTACGCCCGCGAGGCTTCGTGGAAAGGAGCGGTCGGGCAGACGCGCGGCCTGCAACGACTCGTCGGAGAGATTCGCGCCGAAGGCGTCGGCGATGGAGCCCGGCGCGATTGATTTCAAAGAGGCGGGTTCGCGGTCTGAAGCGGCGGCATTCGAGACGCGCAGGTCGGTCGAGAAGGCCGGACGCGGAGCGAGGTCGGCGACGTAGATTTCAGAATTGTTGGCAAGCTCGTTTGAGGCAGTCGCGCTGGCGAGCACGCGAGGGAAGCTGAAAGCGACGGTTATCCCTGCGTCGTCCAGAGAAGAGACGACCTCGGCTGTGGCCGAAGCGGGCGCGCTCGTGATACGCGTGAATTGGTCGGTCGGTAAATCGTAGACGTAAAGCTCGACGCTCGCGTCCGCGTTGGCGCCCGTGACGCTGCGGCGCGTGGCGAAGGCGACGCGCGAGCCGTCGCCGCTGACGGTCGGATGAAGCGGAACGTCGCTCGCGCGTGAGCCGAGCGAGGTCAGTCGGCGCAGGATGTTTCTGCGCCCGTCGTAGAGAAAGACCTGGCTCGCGTTCGTGGCGGTGCGTGCGGAAAAGACGATGCGCTCTCCGTCGTCGCTGACGGCTCGACCGTAGGTGAATGCGAAGCCGTCGAGGGCGGCGGCGAGCAGCCGCGTCTCGCCCGAAGAGAGGTCGGAGAGGACGAGGTCTCGACGTGTGGACGCGAGCGAGCCGTGCGCGCCCGCGTCGCGTATGAAGGCGACTCGCGAGCCGTCGCCGCTCAGCTTGGCATCCGTCGCGCCGACAGTCCCGACGCTTTCGGTCAATTGTCGAAAAGCTAACGTCTCCGTGTCGTAGACGAAGATTTCCAGATTGGCGTCAGGGTTCGAGCCCGCGAGATTACGATTGGACGAGAAGGCAACGAGACGACCGTCGTCGGAGATGGAGGGCTGGAAGCTGCCGTCCGACGCGCGTCGGGAAGCATCGTCCGGCTTCGTGTCGGTGATTTGCGCGAGCCGCTGGCCGTCGAAGAGAAATATCTCGGAGTTGCCGTCGGGGTTCGTGCCGAGCGGGTCGTCCCTGCTTGAGAAGGCGACGCGCGAGCCGTCCTGTGAGAGCGCCGGCGCAGAGGCGCGCGCAAGAGCCATCCGTAGAAACCGGGGCGAGTTGTGAGAGAGGTCTGCGAGCAGGGCGTGGAAACCCTCGCCGCCCGCCTCCGCCACGTCCGCCGACGACTCGAAACCAACCCGACGCCCGTCGCCGCTGATGGAAGGGTTCAGGCTCAGGCGCTCGTCCGGCGTCACCGTCAAGCGAAGAACTGCGCCCGACTCCGAGCGCACGACCGCGACGCGAGCCACGCACAACACGAGCGCCAGGAGAAGAAAGACGGCAAACGTCTTCGGGTGAGAAAACAAGACGTCGCTCCGTTTCTCGCGCCGTCAATCCGAAGAGGGGCTCGTTGAGGAAGCGAAAGAGAGAGTATTAAAAGTGCAGGGGTACGTTCGTCGGAAGAGGGGGCTGACACAGAGGGTACGAGACACAGAGAACATAGAGAGAGTCATTCATCTCTCTCGCCGTCTCTGCGCTCGTCTCTCCGGCCTGCGGCGGCGAGTCCGGCTGCTCGTTCAGCCAAAATTCGCCGCCAGCCCCCACGAGAACGCGCGGCATTCTACATCTTCAGGGATGAAAGGCAAGACAAAGTTTGAAAGGAAATCTAACGAAAATGTGCGCGGAGTCGCAACATTACGGGCAGCCGCCTGATGCCGCTCTGCTTAGGCGTCGCTGACAAAAAACGTGCAGTCAGAATTTAATCTCCGACCGCCCGCTCTGCTTCGCGTCCGGTGCTGAACTCGGGGAGCGCCTCGAAGACTTCGAGGGCGTACTTGACGTTGTTGAAGGGCGCGGAGACCTGTACGCCCTGGACGCGGTCGCGCACGTCGAGCAGCAGCTCGCGGGCGATTTTCAAGCCTTCGTCGCGAGCTTGTTCTTTGCCTTTGTCGGAGGCGATTCTCATGCGCTCCATGATGGAGGGCGTGACGCGGACGCCGGGCACTTCGTTGTGCAGAAACTCTGCGTTGCGATAGGAGACGAGCGGCCAGATTCCGGCGACGATGGGGATGCGGACGTGCTCGATGCGATTGAGGAAATCGCGTAGCTGGTCGGAGTCGAAGACGGGCTGCGTGATGGCGAACTCCGCCCCGGCTTCGACCTTGTACTCGAAGCGTTTTATCTCTTCGTCGAGATTGAGCGCGCCGGGATTGACGCCGACGCCGATGCAGAAGGCGGTCGGGCAGCCGATGGGGTTGTTGCCGAGGTCGAGGCCGTGATTGAGCTTGCTGACCATGTTGGTCAGACCGATGGAGTCGATGTCGAAGACGGCTGTGGCGTCCGGGTAGGGCCCCATCTTGGGCGGGTCGCCGGTGATGAGCAGGAGGTTTCTGAGGCCGAGCGCGGCAGCGCCGAGCAGGTCAGACATCATGCCGAGCAGATTTCGGTCGCGGCAGCAGTAGTGCAGGACGGCTTCGAGGCCGATTTCGCGCTCGACGAGAAGGGCTGTCGCCTGTGCGCTCATGCGCGTCTGCGCGCGGGGCCCATCGGGGATGTTGACGGCGTTGACGCCCGCGTCCTTCAGAAGTCGAATCTGTTCGAGCGTCTTGGCAGCGTCGCAGCCTTTGGGCGGCAAGACCTCGACGGTCGTGACAAACTCGCCGTGCACCAGCCTTCGACTCCAATTCGAGCGTTCTTCGGGCGGGACGACTTGTATGTCGGCGGGCTTCAGCTCGTCGATGCGGACGGGGCGCGCAGCCGTCGAAGGAGTCGAGCGCTGGCGGCGCGGCGAGACGGCGCGCACGGCGTCGGAGATGAGCTTGATGTGCTTCGGGGTCGTGCCGCAGCAGCCGCCGATGAACTTGACGCCCGCCTGAATGAGCCGCTTGGAATACTTCGCCATGTACTCGGGCGAGCACATGTAGAACTGCCGCCCCTGCACGTCGCGCGGAAGACCGGCGTTGGGCTGTGCGGCGAGCTTACGGGTCGTGGCCGCGCGCATCTTCTCGATGGCCGACAGGACGATGGCCGGGCCGACGCCGCAATTGAGGCCGATAACGTCTGCGCCCCATTCGTCGAGCCGCGCGGTGAAGACTTCGGGAGTCGTGCCGAAGGAGGTGTTGCCGTCCATCTGAATCGTCATCTGGGCGACGATGGGGAGGTCGCAAAGCTCGCGCGCGGCGCGGATGGCCTGCCGCATCTCGGAGATGTCGGAGAAGGTCTCCAGTACGAAGAGGTCAACGCCGCCTTCCAGGAGCGCCGACATCTGTTCTTTGAAGAGGTCTTTGGCTTCGTCGAAAGAGGTCGGGCCGTAGGGCTCGATGCGCAGACCCAACGGCCCGACCGCACCCGCCACGTAGCATCTCTCACAGGCGGCTTCGCGTGCGAGGCGCGCGGCGGCGATGTTGATTTCGCGCAGGCTTCCTTCCAGACCATACTGCTGCAAGTGGGGAGTGGTCGCCCCGAACGTGTTGGTCTCGATGACCTCCGCCCCGGCGCGGACGTACTCTTCGTGAACCTCGCGCACGAGGTCGGGGTTCGTCAGATTCAGCTCGTCGTACGAGCGATTGATATAGATGCCCTTCTCATAGAGCATCGTGCCCACCGCGCCATCAAAGACCGTGATGTGGTCGCTCTCTAAAAGATTTCTGAAGTTGTCCATAAATAAGCTGTCAGCCGTCAGCAATCAGCTATCAGCCGAGCCGGTCGTTGTTTTCCGGCTGAATGCTGATTGCTGATTGCTGAAAGCTTGAAAAACAAAATCCCGCGCTAAACAACGCGGGACTTCAAAGCGAGCCAGAAGTTTTTGGCGTTTGACGACGCCGAGCTGTTTAGCTGTTTATTTTGCGTGGCCGCAAGTCGCCTTAACTCACCACGTTTTTCCTGACAGCCGCTTATACGCCTGCGGGCGCGGCTCTGTCAAGCAGACAGAGTCAAGCGGTCAGCAATCAGCGGTCAGCAATCAGCCAGAGAATAAGAAGCGGATTGGCTGATTGCTGACCGCTGATTGCTGATTGCTGATTGCTGATTACTTTGCCGCTCGCACCGAAATTTGATTTTGCTGTAAGATACGAAGTGAGACGCCATCAACTTTCTATCCGAATCGAAGGTCTTAGACGAGCCCGTTCGCTCAAGTAAACCGATAGGAGAATCCTCTTTCGTGAGACATCGACATCTTCTTTCCGCCCTTGTTCTCTTGCTCATCCTCTCCGCCTCGTCCGCAAATGCGCAGAATAAGCTTCTGACCATCGACGACATCTACGACCCCGAGCGGAAGGTCGCCTTCGACGGCGAGCCCGTCTCGAACCTGCGCTGGCTGAACGACGGCGCTCACTACCTGCAACCCGTCAAGGCCGACGAAGCCAAAGGCGCTGCGCGCATCCTGCGTGTCAACGCCGCGAGCGGAGCTTCCGCGCCCTTCTACGACGCCGCGCGGATGGAGCGTGCGCTCGCCGCGCTCCCCGGCATGAAGGCGGAAGACGCGCGCCGTCTCGCACGTCTCGACGATTATCTGCTGAACCCGGCGCAGACCGCCGCGCTCGTCAATCACGCGAACGACCTCTACTTCTATTCCTTCGACACCGGACGCGCCCTGCGCCTGACGAACAACGCGGACGACGAAGAGGTCGGCGAAGAGTTCAGCCCCGACGGACGTTTCGTCAGCTTCGTTCGCAACAGCAATCTATACGTCCTCGACCTTGAAACCGGGCGCGAACGCGCGCTCACTGCCGACGGAAATCCGAAACTCCTTAACGGGCGGCTCGACTGGATTTATCAGGAAGAGGTCTACGGGCGCGGCAACTTCAAAGGCTACTGGTGGAGTCCCGACTCGAAGAGAATCGTCTACCTGAAAATCGACGAGTCGCCGGTCAAAGAGTTTACGGTCGTCAACCATCTTCCGAGCACACAGGAGCTTGAGGTGACGCCTTATCCGAAGGCGGGCGACCCGAACCCGAAAGTCCGCCTCGGCATCGTCGAGGCTGCGGGCGGCGAGACGCGCTTCGTCGATACCTCGAAATACTCGGACACTGACTTTCTCATCGTCCGCGTCGGCTGGACGCCCGACAGCCGGAGAGTCGTCTACCAGTTGCAAGACCGCGAGCAGACTTTCCTCGACCTCAACGCGGCCTCGCCCGCCGACGGCAAATCCACGACCATCCTGCGCGATACCTCGAAAGCCTGGATTGAAGCCGTCGATAACAACCCGACCTGGCTCGCCGACGGCTCTTTCCTCTGGCTCACAGACCGCACAGGCCGCCGGCATCTCTATCACTACGCGGCGGACGGCAAGCTGATTCGACAGGTGACCGAAGGCGCCTGGGAGATACGCACACTCGAAGGAGTCGATAGGGCGAGAGGCTTCGCATATTTCATCGCCAGCGAGCAGAGCCCCATTGCCGAGCACTTCTACCGCATACGTCTCGACGGCACAGGTCTTAAACGCCTGACGCCGGCCGAAGGCCATCACAAAGTCTCCTTAAGCCCGAACGGTAATCATTTCATCGA
Source organism: Pyrinomonadaceae bacterium (assembly GCA_036399175.1). Classification (GTDB taxonomy): domain Bacteria; phylum Acidobacteriota; class Blastocatellia; order Pyrinomonadales; family Pyrinomonadaceae; genus DASWNP01. The sequence continues at coordinate 98,494 of DASWNP010000040.1, forward strand.
CTACTGGAGCGACATCAACACGCCGACTCAGGCGCGTCTCTACACGACCGAAGGCTCGCTCGTTCGCACGATTGACGAGAACCGCGTCGATGCTCTCAAGCAGTATCGTCTCGGCCAGACCGAGTTTCTACAGGTCAAAACGCGCGACGGCTTCACGATGGAAGCGATGATGATTCGCCCGCCCGACTTCGACCCGCGTAAAAAATATCCGGTGATGAGCTTCACCTACGGCGGCCCGCAGGCGCAGCAGGTGCGTAATCGCTGGGGCAGCGTCACCTACATGTGGCATCAGATGCTCGCGCAGAAGGGCTACATCATCTGGATTTGCGACAACCGCACGGCCAGCAACAAAGGCGTCGAGACGGCCTGGCCGCTCTACGGCAACTTCGGCGAGCTTGAATTGCGCGACCTCGAAGACGGCATCAGTTGGCTCAAGAGCCAGCCCTACGTGGACGGCGCGCGCATCGGCATCTGGGGCTGGAGCTTCGGCGGCTACGTGACCGCCTACGCCCTCACTCACAGCAAAACTTTCAAGCTCGGCATCGCCGGTGCGCCCGTCACCGACTGGCGTCTCTACGACAGCATCTACACCGAGCGTTTTATGAAGACGCCGCAGCGCAACCCCGAAGGTTACGACCGCAGCTCCGTCATCAAAGCCGCCTCGAATCTGCACGGCAAGCTCCTGCTCATTCACGGCACAATCGACGACAACGTCCACATGCAAAACACCATCAAGCTCGCCTACGAGCTACAAAAGGCCGGAAAGCAGTTCCAACTGATGACCTACGCCACACAGCGTCACGGCTTCCGCGACCCCCTCCTCATCAAACACATGCGGACGCTGATGACCGACTTCATCACGGCGAACCTGTAGGTTCGGACGATGGACGATAGACCATCGACGATGGACGACTGAAAGAGACGGATTGGCTATCGTCTATGGTCTATCGTCCATCGTCCGGCTATCTCTTCTGGCATCGAGGGCAGAAGTAGGTCGAGCGCCCGGCGTGGGCGACGCGGCGAATCGGTGCGCGGCAGGTGGGGCAGGGCTCGTCTTCGCGGTCGTAGACGCGCCAGCCTCCCTGGTAGCCGCCGCTGTAGTAGCTGCCGTCGATGTCTTCCGGGTTGACGTTGAGCGTCGAGCCGTGCGCGATGGCTTCGCGGAGCACGTCGAGGATGGCGCGGTGGAGGCGCGGGATGCGGCGGCGTGAAAAGTCGGCGGCGACGTGGAAGGGATTGGCGCGGGCGAGGAACATTGCTTCGGCTGCGTAGATGTTTCCGAGGCCGGTCACTTTCGTCTGGTCGAGAAGCGTTTCCTTGAGAGTGCGTCGAGAGCGCGAGAGCGCGCTCGAAAGATAGTGCGGCGTAAACTCTGCGGAGAAGGGTTCGGGCGCAAGTCGTCGCAGCTCTTTCGCCTGGTTGAGCGCGTCCGTCCCGACGAGCTTCATCATGCCGAAGTGTCTCTGGTCGGAGAAGACGAGGCGGCGCGATTCGTCGAGATGAAAGACGGCGTGCGAGTGTTTCGGAAGCGGCGCATCGAAGGGTAGCAGCAGAAATCTGCCTGTCATCCGCAGGTGAACGACGAGCACGAGCCCGCCCTCAAGCTCGAAGAGAATGTGCTTGCCCCGACGCCCGACACGCTCAATCGACGCACCCCGCAGCATCCTCGCAAAATCTTCCGGCGCGCTCTCCGGCGCGAGCCCCGCACGCAAAAGCTCCGCCGCCACGATACGCCGCCCCGCCACGAGTTTATCCAACGCACGCGCCACCAACTCGACTTCAGGAAGCTCAGGCATAAAACAAAGGGCGAAGGTCAAAAGGTAAAAGGCAAAGGTGAAAAGAATCGACTCCCGGCGTCACTTTTGCCTTTTGCATTTTACCTTTTGCCTTTACGAAGTGGCTGCTTTCGCCGCTCCGTGTTCGAGCAGCATGTTCATCTTGGCGATGGAGGTGGCTTCGGCGTAGATACGAAGGACGGGCTCTGTGCCGGATTGACGGAAGAGGAGCCATGATTCGTCGTCGAAGAGAAGTTTCGTGCCGTCGAGTTTTTCTACATCGCGGACACTGATGCCGCCGACTTCGGCGGGCGGGTCGGAGGCAAGCTGTGCGACGAGGGAGAGGCCGCTTGCGACAGGCATGTGCAGGTCGCGCCGCCCGAAATAGAATTCGCCGAACTCGCGGTGCATCTCTTTGACCATCTCGGTCGGCGTCTGGCCTGATGCGACGACGGCTTCGAGCAGGAGCAGTGAATTGAGGATGCCGTCGCGCTCGGGGATGTGTCCCTGAACGCCGATGCCGCCCGATTCTTCCGCGCCGAGCAGAATCTTTTCTCTCAGCATGAGGTCGGCGATGTACTTGAAGCCGATGGGCGTTTCGTAGAGCGTGAGACTGTGCGCGGCGGCGATGCGCTTGAGGAGAACCGACTGCGAGAAGGTGCGGACGACGCCGCCCGTCATCCCGCGACGACGCGCCAGATGCAGCAGGATGAGCGGAACGACTTCGTGCATCGTCATCGTCTCGCCCGCTTCGTTGACCGCTCCGACTCTATCTGCATCTCCATCAGTTGCCAGACCCAGAAGCGCGCCGGTCTCGCTGACGCGCGCCTTCAAGGGCGCGAGGTTGCGGTCAATCGGCTCGGGCGCGACGCCGCCGAAGAGCGTATCGCGCTCGGCGCGAATCGTCTCGGCTTCGAGCGCCCCGCCTTTGAGGAAGCTTTCGACCCAACGCGCGCCCGTGCCGTGCATCGGGTCGATGACGACGCGCGCACGCGTCGCTCGCAGCCTCTCCAAATCGACGTAAGCGGCAATCTGCGCGCGGTAGCTCTCGACGGACGAGCGGAGAGCTTCGGCTTGTGCTCCCGTCGTTAATTGTCCTCGTCGAGGCGGCGTCTCATCGACGAGCGATTCGACGGCGACGGTCATCTCGGGCGTGGCGCTGCCGCCGAAAGGGGCTTTGATTTTGAAGCCGTTGAAGAGCGGCGGATTGTGCGAGGCGGTGATGACTACGCCGCCCGACGCGCTTTGTTCTCTGACAGCCCATGAGACGAGCGGCGTGGGCACATCGCCGTCGAAGAGAGAGATGTCGAACTGATTCCCGGCGAGGATTTCTGCCGCGCGCAGGGCGAACTGCTCGGAGAGAAAGCGTCGGTCGTAGCCGACGACGACTGAGGGTGCGCGCCGTTTGTAGCTGGCTGTTTCCTGAGATAGATGCTGGCGAGAGTCCGCGTCGTGGCGAGTCGCCGAAGAGGTGCGGCGGGTCTCTTCGTCGCGCGTCGCTTCGTCGCGTCGCTGGAGAAGGTAATCGGCATAGGCTTGCGCGACGCGTTCGACGTTGGCGAAGGTGAACTCGTTGGCGATGAGTGCGCGCCAGCCGTCGGTTCCGAAGCGAATGGGGGAAAGCTCAGGACGCTTGCGGCTCACAGCGCGCCTCCGGTCTGCGTGTAGTCGGTGATGGAAGATTTATCGCCGAGGACTGCGCCCGCGCCGACCTGCGCCGAGCGCCCGACGTGACAGCCGCGACCGACGATTGCGTTCGATACCTGCGCGCCCGAGCCGACGCGCGTGTGCGACCAGATGACCGAGTTTTCCACGCGCGCACGCTCTTCGATGTAGCAGCCCTGCCCGAGCACGGAGTTGATAATCTGCGCGCCGGGCTTGACGGTGCAATCGTCGCCGATGATGGACGAGTCGTCGATTTCGGCGGCGGTCGCGGAGTCGAACGCGCCGCGCCGCTCCGTGAGTTGGACGCGGCTGACGCGGTTCTGAAGCAAATCCTGATGAGCTTGCAGGTAGCGGACGGGCGTGCCGATGTCTATCCAGTAGGTTTTCTCTGGGATGTGCGCGTAGAACTTTTCGCCGCGCCGCAGGAGATCCGGGAAGAGGCCGTACTCGAAGGAGTAGTTCTCGCCGGCAGGAATGAAGTCGAGGACGTGCGGCTCAAGGATGTATGTCCCGGCGTTGATGGTGTTGACGCTGATTTCGTCGGCCTTCGGTTTCTCAAGAAAGCGGCGGACGCGCCCGTCCGCTTCGGTCTCGACCAGACCGTAAGAGCTTGGATTCTCGACCGGCGTCAGGACGATTGTCGCCGCCGCCTTCCGCTCGTCGTGCTCGCGGATGACGCGCTCGAGGTCGAGGTCTGTGAGGATGTCGCCGTTGAAGACGACCGTCGGCTCGCGTATCAACTCTTCGGCGAACTTGTAAGCGCCGGCCGTGCCCATCGGCTGCGGCTCGGTCGTGTAGTTTATCTTGACGCCGTAGTCAGAGCCGTCGCCGAGCTGCTGCTCGATTTTCGAGGGCTGGTAGGAGAGTGAAAGCGTGATGTCTTTGATACCGGCGCGGCGCAGCGTGTCAATCTGGTAGAGCAGGAAGGGACGGTTGCAAATCGGGACGATGGGCTTCGGAGTGTAGACCGTCAGCGGTCGCAGCCGCGTCCCCTTGCCCCCTGCGAGAATTAGTGCCTGCATTTTTTTAAAGAATCAGTTAAGAGATTATTTCAAGCTGAAAAGCGACGGGGAGTCTAACACCCGCGCGGGCGAGTTTCAATTCCATGCTTCGTCGGCGTTTCAAAATCGAATTTCGACCGAAGGACGTTGACTTATCTCGTGATTTAAAATAGAAAGACATCTGCCCGCAAACGTCTGTGTTGCAATCCAATTTTTAATTTGTCAATTTCGGTCAGAAGCTTCTCCAAGGAGTAACAAGTGTCCCAAGTCGGCTCTCACCACAGCGCCTCTTTCCGCACCGGGCTCAACGAAGACCTCGGCGCAATCATCGAATCGAAGGAACTCGGACTCTCGAACCTGCAAAAGGGTTATCTGCGCCTGCGCTGGCTCGAACAGGTCGTGCGCACCGAGCGCGAGCTTACGCGCTCGACGCGCCGCCAGCGCATCCTGCGCATGGCGACCGTCGTCGGCTCAATCACGCTGCTGATGCTCGTCAGTCTCAATCTCGCGGGCGAAAAACTGGCGGGCGTCGCTCGCTACGTGCCCTTCTTCTCCATCTTCTTCAGCCTCGTGGTCTGTTCGAGCGTCGCCGTCGAGCATTTCTTCAACTACGAGGAACGCTCTCGAAAGGCCGAGCGACTCGTCGAGCGTCTGAAGACCGAAGGATGGCGCTTCCTACAGATGAGCGGAGCTTACCAGTCTTACGCGAATCATTCGGAGGCGTTCGCCACTTTCGCCAACCAGGTTGAATCGCTGACGCAGAGCCAGGTCGAGGTCTACAGTCTCGACATGGTGCGCGGGCGGAAGGTGGAGGCGCAAGCTTCGGCGGAGGAAGAGAGCCCAAAAAAGTCCGAACAGCTCTCCCAGAGGGAGAGCGGCCACCTCATCGAAACATCGCCGTCAGTGCCGAACGTAGTTACGCGCCATCTGAATCAACACCGGATTCAGTAGCGCACCTCGCCTCAGCCGTCATCTGGGAGACGCTGCTGCGGCGCGAGCCGGCGCTCGCGCACCTGGAAGGCGAGGTCAAGGCCGTCAGAGACGACGGCGGTGCCTCCTTCTGCGCCAACAAAGTTTGGTACATCTGGGTCGAGCCGCAGCTCAAGCAGCTCGTCGGGCGCGACGCCCAGCGACAGGACGCGCTTCTGCGCTCGACCGAAGCCTACGCCCTCGCACGCGAAACCCTCTACCGACTCCTGCCCAACTGCCGCAACTGCATCTGCGTGCCCTGGTAGAAAAGCAAGTAGGAAGTAGGAAGGCGGAAGGCGGAAAGCTAGCCACTCAACCTTGAACGGCTCTCTTTCATCCTTCCGCCTTCCTACTTCCTACTTGCTCTTGTGCTCGTCGAGCCAACGAACGATTTGTTGCGGGTTGTTTAGCTCGCCTCTGAGCAGGGCGAGAATGAGGTCGTGTGTGACGACGGTGTTGAAGGTGGAATCGTATCGGAAGCCTTCGGTGTGGCCTGCGAGCTTGAGGATGAAGGGGACGCGGTGAGAGTTGAGGCCGACGAGGGCCTGGTCTTCGGGTGAGCGCCAGTGCGCGAGTGACTTGAGGGTGTCGAAGCGCAGCCAGTGGTCGGAGGTGACGACGATGGTCGTCGAGTCCCAGAGGCGCGCGTCTTCCAAAGTTCGGCGCAGTTCTCCGAAGGTTTTGTCGGTTAGGGCGAGGTTGTCGAGATAGCTGCTTTCGGGTTCGGTCGAGAAGCGACCCGTGCGTCGGTTGTAGATGCCGGGCGGGTGCGGGACGGCCAAATGAATCATCGTCAGCTCCAACTCGGGACGCGTGATTGTCTTGAGAGCTTCGGCGCGGATGGCTTGATGGCGGGCGATGAAGCTCGCCTTGAAATTCCTGCGGGCTCGGTTTCTGAAAAGAAGGTCGTCAAGCTGTTGGGTTGACTCGACGCGTTTCCAGAAAGGAAGCGACAGCACGAGCGTGCGTAACTGAAAGAGCATGTTCTGGACGACGGTCAGCTTCTCGTCGTCGGTGACGGCCATTCCGGTCTGCCATGAGCATGTCGTCAGGCTCTCGCTCAAAAGACGACAGTAGGGGTGAAACCAGCCGACGAGCGCGGTGTTGTAGCCGAGCGAGCGCGCACGCGAGAAGACGTTCGGATATTTGCTCCAAAAGACGCGCTCGTCGCTGTCGGTAAAACGCAGCTCAAGCTCGTCGGGTCGAAGCTGTTTGGCTTTTGAGACGAGCCGCCCGGTGATGTAGGCGGGCATGGAGAGCAGCGTCTCGCCCGCCGGAGGGTAAGCATTGGTGGCATAAACCGACTCGGCGCGCAGGCGTTCCAACTCAGGCAGCGAGACCCTCGGCGCGCCTTCGGGAAACGCGATGCGCTCGTCCATCTCGTCGAAGATGAGCCAGAGGACGCGCGCTCTGTTCGGGCTTTTCGGCGGAAGCATCGAAGCCGTTGGTTTGTCGCTCAGCATCGAGGCGTATTGAAGCGTCAGCCAAAAGCCCTGCGCGAAATTGAAGAGCACGAGCGGAGAGAGAATCAGGACGAGCGTCTGCGCGAAGCGGCTGAGGCGGCGGAGGGGAAAACGCCTGAGCAGGTAGACGGCGACGACGCCGAGTAGGAGCAGGAGGACGACGAGACCCGCGCGTCCGAGTCTTTGAAGCAGGCTTGACACCAGAAGGCTGTCGAGTTGCAGGCGAATGCTGTTGAGCGCGAAGAGCACGGCGACGAGAAAGGCCGCGTGCATCAAGCTTCGTACAAGCGGGCGAGGCGAGCGGCGCGCGAGATATGCGCCGAGCCGGAAGAGAGTCGCAAGCGCAAGGACGTTGAGCGTGATGGCGGCGAGGACAGCCCAGCCGGGATAGCGTTTCCAGTGGTAGTAGTAGAAGACGGAGGCGGGGTCGAGCACGCCACGCCACGCTTGCAGGAAGCAGAGGTTGGCGAGCGAGAGGGCGACGAGCCAGTCTTTGAAAAAATCCTTCGCCTTAAAAATTTATGCGTCTCCGCCTTTGCTGTAGAGATAAAGCCAGCGCCCGCTCTCGGCCAATGGGCGCGAGCGCACGAGTCGAAAGCGTCTGCCGAAAGCGGCCTCGAACGTCTCTCTCGTGAAATGCTCGAAGAGAGCGGCGCGCCCGCGCGTCAGGCGACGAAACATCGGGTCGTCCGCGCCGACGAACTCGACGAGCAGAAACCTCTCGGTCAGCTCCGAGGCCAGCTCCGCGATTTCATCCAACGGAATCAACTCCGAGACCATCAGGTGATGACAGACGGCGAGCATCAGGACGGCGTCGAAGCTTCGGCGCGCTCGTTCGAGAAACGAGGGCTGCTCGCGGTTGCGCCAGCCCGTCGCGGGACTCGGACGCGCGATGTCTATGACGAGCGGCAGCACGTCCAATTCTTCGGCGCGTGCCCCGCGAAAGATTTCTCCGACCGAAGCCTCGTCGCTGTCGATAGCGACCACTCGCGCCCCGCTTCGCGCCGCCGTGCGGCTGAAATATCCCGTGTTGGCTCCCACGTCCAAAACCCGGCGCGGCCTGAACTCGGCAAGCGCTTCTTCGACGAAGCCGCGCTTCTCCCTCACATAACTCTCGGTCAGATGCCCCTCCTTCGTCATGTAGTCAGACCAGGACGAACGACGCTTCGCCCGCGCGCCGACCCCTTCGAGCTTCCTTCGCAGACCCTTGAATTGGCGTCGGAGAATAAAGCGCGCCTTCTCCGCATCGGCGGAGAGACGCCTGCGGTAGATGGAATCGTCTTGTGCCGTCGGCGCGGAACTCAGGCGCGAAGGCAGCGTGACGAGCGTCAGAAACGGCGGGCGAAGTTTTTTGAGCGGGCTGCACATGCGCGCGACCGCTTCGGGCTGCAAGCCTTCGCGGCTGGTCGTGAAGATTTGGCCGAGCGTCATGCCGAAATGAGCGTTGACCAGCAGGGGCAGCAGAAAGCTTCGGACGAACTGCGCGTAAGCGAGCCAGACGGCATCGCCCGCCTCGCGCCGCTCGAACGAAAGCACATCGACGAAGACGGGCTCCGCGCCGCGAAAGAGGATGTTGTAGGGCGTCGCATCCTTGAGTCCGAGATTTTCCGAGAGCAGGGCTTCCGTGAGGTCGAGCGTCAGGCCGCCCGCCGCGTGCAGCATCTCCGGCGGCCACTCGTAAGGGAAACTCTGAAAAGCAATCCTCTCATGCTCAAGCACGAGCGCGGGCGACGCAGAATAGGTCTCAACTGCCTCGTCTGTCTCGCCTTCGTCCGCGAGCTTTTCAGAAAGGAGAGCGGCCTCCGTCGCTTCGACGACTCGTGTGCCGACGACGCGCCCTTCGTCGATGAATTTTTGCAGAGTCGCGGACGCGAGAGCCGCGCGGATGTCGGGCTCGCCCGCCGGGTTGACGAAGCGCAGAACGCGCCCTGCGACGATTCTGACACGCCCCGACGGGTCTCGAAATGAGATGCTCATTCTGAAGGCGGAATTTCAGAGAAGGAGAGACCGGACGATTCGCCCGGAAGTTACTTCAGAAGCAGGTCGCGTGCCTTGTCGGCGTCGTCCGGCGCGGGCGTCGCTTCTTCTTTCTTCGTCCGGCTGTTTCGCCTGAAGAGAAACGCGTCGATGAGCTTTCTGAAATAGAAGAGGCCGCCGAAAAAGGCCGCCAAAAGCAGTTGCCAGATGAGCGAGCCCGCGCCCGGATCGACGTAGAGCAGAAGAGAATAGTGGGCGGCGAGCTGCGATAGCTGATTCATACTCGGAGGCTCTCAAAGGTGATTCCCGCAGACAGAAGCTTAAAATAGAGAGAACCGTCGGCGGTGTCAATCCGGCCTTCGCCGGAGGCCGGTTCGGAACGCGCGACGAAGCGGCCAAACGACGCTCGCTTGCGCCGCGAACCCGTTGCTTGACAGCCCTCTGCACGAACGTATAATCGAAAGTCGGATAACAAAGCATCAATCAATAGATAAACTGTCATCATCTGAGATGAGCGCGCGCACTCCAGCTTGAGCGCGCCGCGCCGGAGAAAGAGGGAGCTTATGCCGGATACGAGAGAGGCCGTGATTATCAGCGCCGTGCGCACGCCGACGGGGAAGTTTCAGGGCGCGCTCAAGGATTTCAAGGCGACCGATTTGGGCGCGATGGTGGTGCGCGAGTCGGTCAGGCGTGCGGGCGTCGCGCCCGAAGATGTCGATGAAGTCATCATGGGCTGCGTCATACAGGCGGGGCTCGGGCAGAACCCCGCGCGGCAGGCGGCCTTGAAGGGCGGCATTCCGTTCGGCGTCTCGGCCGTGACGATTAACAAGGTCTGCGGCTCGGGTCTCAAGTCGGTGATGATGGCGGCGCAGGGCATCGCGCTCGGCGACTCGGAGATGGTCGTCGCGGGCGGCATGGAGTCGATGTCGAATGCGCCTTACATTCTGCCGAAGGCGCGCGAAGGCTTTCGCCTCGGCAACGCCACGCTCGTCGATGCGATGATTCACGACGGCCTCTGGTGCGCCTTCGAGAATTATCACATGGGCAATACGGGCGAGGTCGTCGCCGAGCGTTACAACGTGACGCGCGCCGAGCAGGACGAATACGCGCTGAACTCGCACCGAAAGGCGGCGGCCGCCATCAAGGCCGGAAAATTCAAGGAAGAGATTCTCGCCGTCGAGATTCCGCAGAAGAAGGGCGCGCCCGTCGTCTTCGACACGGACGAGCCCGTGCGCGAAGATACTTCCATCGAAGCCCTCTCGAAGCTCAAGCCGGCCTTCAAGAGCGAGGGCGGAACGGTGACGGCCGGAAACGCGCCCGGCGTCAACGACGGCGCATCGGCTCTCGTCGTGACTTCGCTTGAGCGGGCGCGCCAGTTGGGCGTCGAGCCGTTGGCTCGCATCGCGGCGCAGGCCACCTCCGGCATCCAGCCGGAACTCGTGATGATGGCTCCGGTCGAAGCGATTCGCAAAGTCTTAAAGAAGGCGGGCTGGTCTCTGAGCGAAGTTGACTTGATAGAGCTGAACGAAGCCTTCTCCGTGCAGGCCGTCGCCATCATGCGCGAGCTTGACCTCGACCCGCAGCGCGTCAACGTCAACGGCGGCGCGGTCGCCCTCGGCCACGCCATCGGGCAATCGGGCTCGCGCCTGCTGACGACGATGCTCTACGAGATGAAACGCAGAGGCGCGCGTCGCGGACTCGCCGCGCTGTGTCTCGGCGGCGGAAACGCCGTCGCAATGGCGGTCGAAAGATAGTCCTCTGCGAGGATAGTCTCAAAGACAGTTTCCGAAAGAAAGGGCGCAACGCCTATGACCCCCCAAGACCACAACAAGGCGCTCGGCATCATGCACCTGATTTACGGCGGCTTTCACACGCTGGTGTTCCTGATGGTGGTCGTTCTCTACCTCTTCATGGCCGGCATCCTCGGCGCGGCGCTGAGCAACGCGCCTCCCGGAGACGCGCCGCCCGAGTTCGTCTTCGGGATTCTGCTGGTCGTCATGTTGATTTTGCTCTTGATTTACGCGCTGCTCGCCGTGCCCGGCCTCCTCGCCGGTTACGCTCTGCTCAAGAGAAAGTCCTGGGCGAAGACGGCGGGCATCGTGGCGTCGGTCGTCTCCGCCCTCAGCTTTCCCTTCGGCACGGCGCTGGCGGTCTATTCCTTCTGGTTCTTCTTCGGCGAAGGCAAACGCTTCTACGACAGCGACGAATACTACGCGAGCGCACGACGCGGCCAGCTTCACGACGCATACGACTTTCAGGGCACATACGGCTGGGAGACTCGCTCCGACAGAGCGTCCGACCGCGAGGCCGCCTACGTGCCGCCCCGACAGCCGCCCGACTGGCGCGATTCATAACTCGTAAATCGTGAATCGTAAATCGTAAATAGTTAAAACCTGTTCTTTCTATTTACGATTTACGATTTACCATTTACGGCTTTTTCAAGGAGTGTTTGTTGTGACGGAAATCATCGGCGTGGTGGGAGCGGGGACGATGGGCAACGGCATCGCGCAGGTGGCGGCGCGAGCCGGTTACAACGTCGTGCTGCGCGACGTGCAGGAGGAATTTCTGACGCGCGGGATGACGGCGGTCGAGCGAAGTCTCCAGCGCGACGTGGACAAGGAGCGTCTGTCGGAGGAAGAGAAGCGCGCCGTCGTCGGTCGCATCCAGCCGACCACCGACATCGGGGCTCTCAGGAGCGCGTCTTTCATCGTCGAAGCGGTGACGGAAAACCTCCCGGTCAAAACGGAGGTCTTCCGCGCGCTCGACGAACTGGCCGAGCCCGACGCCATTCTCGCCTCCAACACATCTTCAATTTCCATCACCAAGCTCGCCGCCGCCACGCGCCGACCGGAAAAAGTCATCGGCATGCACTTTATGAACCCCGTGCCCGTGATGAAGCTCGTGGAAGTCATACGCGGCATCGCCACCTCCGACGACACGTGGCAGCGCACGCGCGCGCTCACGGAAAAACTCGGCAAGACCGCGCTCGAATGCAACGACTCGCCCGGCTTCGTCTCCAACCGCGTCCTCATGCCGATGATTAACGAAGCCATCTTCACGCTTCAGGAGGGCGTCGCCACGCGCGAGTCAATCGACGGTATTATGAAGCTCGGCATGAATCACCCGATGGGGCCGCTCACGCTCGCCGACTTCATCGGCCTCGACGTGTGCCTCGCCATCCTCAACGTCCTTCACACGGAACTGGGCGACCCCAAGTATCGCCCCTGTCCCTTGCTCAAACGCTACGTCGATGCCGGCTGGCTCGGCAAAAAAACCGGGCGCGGATTCTATGAATACTAATGCGGAATGATGAATGATGAATGATGAATGAAAGACAAGCTGCTTTCTGCTTTTCATTCATCATTCCGCATTCATCATTCATCATTTGCTTTTACGATGGCTGAGAAGTTCGGACAGATTTATTGTCAGAGATGCCTGGCGGCGAATGCTTTGGGGCAGGAGTTGTGCGGGCGTTGCGGGACGCGCCTGATGCTGGTGGTCGAGCCCTCGTCACTGCGTTACGAGGAGGAGACGGGCGCGGGCGCGGCGCACGACGAGCATCTGCTAGAACGAGTCTCGACGCTTGAGAGCCAGCTTGCGCGCGTCGTGGAAAAGCTGGAACAGGGCATCGACCTTCTCTTCCGTCAGGTGCGAACCTCTTACATGGATCACCTGCTGCTCGAAACTCTCATCGAGGCTCTCGGCGAGACGCGCGCTATCGACTACAAGCGACTTCAGAAAGAGTGGCGCGAGCGCTGCGAGCGCGACTCGAAGGAGGTCGAACAAAGCGACCGTCTGCGCAAGCTGCGCAGTCGCGTGCTCGACACGTACAGGGGCTCGCAGAACGAGACCTTCGCGCGACTCGTCAGGGAAGGGTTCGGCGGTCTTGAGAAGGACGAGAAACGCGCCGTCAAAACGCTTGAGCGCGCCGCCGCGCTCGCGCCCGACAACTCGACTCTCAACGCCTTTCTCGGCGAGCATTTCTTTCGCGCCCGCAAGTGGACGCTGGCGCGCGACTACCTTGAGCGCGGGCTCGGCGTGTCTGAAGGCGACGGGCGCGTTCAACTGCTGCTCGGCCTCGTCTGCGGCGACGAGGGCGACTCCGAGCGCGCCAGAAATTTACTGATCGAAGCCGTTCGCCTCGGCGGGTCGTCTTTCGCGGCGCACTACGCGCTCGGCAGCCTCTTCGCGGCGGAAGAGAACTGGAAGGCCGCGCTCGTCGAGTTCAAAAGGGCGCTGGCGGCGCGTCCTTCGGCGGAGGCGCACTACGTCGTCGGCTCGGCCTATCATCAGCTCGAGCGCCCGCGCGTCGCCCTGCGTCATCTCTTCAAAGCTCTGGAAATCGACCCGCGCTATGCCGAGGCTCATTACGTTCTCGGGCTCGTCTACCTGCGGCTCGGCGAGCACGCGCGCGCCCGCGAGGCTTTCTCTGCGGCGCACGCCGCCGACCGCAAAGAGCCTCGCTACCTTGCAGCCAAGCGCCGTCGGCGTCCGACGAGCGACGTGCCGCCCGCGCCCCTATTCGACGCTCTCAAGAGGCTGAAGCATCGCTTGATGAGCGGCGACGATAGCCGCTTAGCCCTTGCCGTGCAAGAAGATGCGCTGAAGAGGGTGCTGGCGCGTTGACAGTCGCCGCCCGAACACTATAATTGAACCTTTTGTGCTCAGGCCGCTAGCGGGCGGCCTATCTGACAGAGGGGTTATGCGAATCGAGGTTGACAGGCTCAGCGAACGGGGCGAAGCTTTCGCGCACACTTACGCGCCCGACGAGCTGACGCTCGACGAAGAAGGCGTGAGTTTGACAACGTCCGTGAGCGTCGAAGGGCGTGCGGCGCGCAAGGGCAGCGAGGTGCGACTGCGCGGTCGCATCGGGACGACTGTGGAAGTGGCCTGCGATCGTTGCTTGCGCCCCGTGCCCTTCAGCGTCGAAGAGGATTTCAACGCGCGGCTTGAGCCCGCCGAGATGGAGACAGAAAACGAAGAGCTGGCCGAGTTGCAGCCGGAAGATTTGGACGTTTCCGTCTATGAGGGCGATTCGGTGGATGTCGATGAGCTGGTGAGAGAGCAAATCCTGCTCGCGCTGCCGACGCGTCTGCACTGCCGCGAAGATTGCAAAGGTCTGTGCCCGACCTGCGGCGCGGATTTGAACGAAACTACCTGCGCCTGCGAGCAAAAAGAGATCGACCCGCGCTGGGCCGGCCTCGCGGCACTCAAAGACCGTGAATCGTAAATCGTCAATCGTGAATAGAAGAAAGCAGGTTTTCACTATTGACGATTGACGATTTACGATTCACTAATACACTCGGAGTAATTATGCCTAATCCAAAACGTCGTCACTCGAAAGCCCGCACGGGCAAGCGCCGGGCGCATGATGCTCTGCGCGCGCCGCAGACTATGGCCTGCCCGAATTGTCAGGAGCCCAGGCTCCCGCACAGAGTTTGTCCCAAGTGCGGCCATTACAAAGGCCGAGAGGTCATTCGCGTCGAGCAGGAAGTTTAGTCGAAGCGAGGCGCGGCGCTTCGGCTCTTCGGTTGCCGAGGGCGCGTGGACGGTCGTGAGCGCATCCGTTTGAGATGAAGGGACAGGGATTGACCGGCAAAGTCGCGTTGGACGCGATGGGCAGCGACCGCGCCCCGCACCCGGAAGTTGACGGTGCGCTGGCCGCAGCGCGCGACTTCCGTGTAGGCGTCATCCTCGTCGGCCAGCGCGAGCGCGTCGAGCCCGAGCTTCGGCGCTGCGGCTGGCGCGCGCAGGGCGATAGAGGCATCGAGTTCGTCGAGGCCGAAGAAGTCATCGGCATGGACGAGCCCGTCGCCACCTCGGTCAGGCGCAAGAAGCGCAGCTCCCTGAGAGTCGGGGCGCGGCTTGTGGCCGACGGCCTCGCTGACGGCTTCGTCTCTGCGGGCAACACCGGCGCGGCCATGATGACGGCCAAAATGGTCATCGGGATGATAGAAGGCGTTGACCGTCCGGCCTTAGCCGCGCAGATACCGACCAAGACAGGCAAGCCGACGCTTCTGCTCGACGTGGGTGCGAACAGCGATTGCAAGCCGCATCAGATGGCGCAGTTTGCTATTATGGGCGACGCATACGCGCGTGCAGTTTTGGGAGCACAGAAGCCGAGCGTCGGGCTGATGAGCATCGGCGAAGAGGAAGCGAAGGGAAGCGTTTTGACGAAAGAGGCGTTTCCTCTGCTGCGCGATTTGTCGAGATTGAACTTCGTCGGCAACGTCGAGGGGCGCGATGTTTTCACGGGCGAGTACGATGTCATCGTCACCGACGGCTTCACCGGCAACGTCATGCTCAAGCTCTCTGAAGGCTTGCAGGAGGCCGTCATCTCGATGATAAAACGGGAGCTGAGCGCCTCGACCATCACGAAGGCGGGCGCGATGCTCGCCCGTCCGGCGTTTCAGAATTTGAAGAAGCGGCTCGACTATTCGGAGTACGGCGGTGCGCCTCTGCTCGGCGTCCAGCGCATCGTCGTCATCGGTCACGGCAGCTCCAACGCGCGCGCCATCCGCAATGCCATCCGCAGCGTCAAGGAGTTTTCCGGGCACGGTGCTATCGAGCGCATCGAACAGGGCATCGCCGAAACCAATGCGCGCGAATATCAATCTCTGCGAGCAGTAGCGGAGTAAGCTTTTAGCTGTCAGCCTGTCAGCGTTCAGCTTTCAGCCGGACAAAAGCCGTGTGTAGCTAAGTGACGTTCGAGAGATTACGGAGACGAATTGTTTGGCTGAAAGCTGACTGCTGATTGCTGAAAGCTTTCGATGAAGGCAGGAATCGAATGGCAGATAAAAACGGCGGCATTCTGGCGACGGGTCGCTCTTATCCCGAGGGCGTTCTGACGAACGCCGACCTTGAGCACATGGTCGAAACCTCCGACGAGTGGATTACCTCTCGCACCGGCATCAAGCAGCGACACAAGGCCGCCGAGGGCGAGTACACTTCGCTCTTCGCCGTCCGAGCCGCGCGCCAGGCCATCGAGCGTGCGCGCATCGACCCGCAGGAGATCGACCTCCTTATCTGCGCCACCGTCACGCCCGACCAGATTCTCCCTTCAACCGGCTGCCTGATTCAGACCGAACTCGGCGCACATCGCGCCGCCGCCTTCGATTTGGCCGCCGCCTGCTCCGGCTTTCTCTACGGCCTGACTCTCGCCAACCAGATGATACGCACAGGCCAGTCGCGCTACGCGCTCGTCATCGGCGCGGAAGTTCTGACGCGCTACGTCGATTACAAAGACCGCTCGACGTGCGTCATCTTCGGCGACGGCGCGGGCGCGGCCATCCTCGGGCCCGTCGAGAGCGAGCGAGGCATCCTCGCCTCGCGCATACGCTCGGACGGACGCTTCGCCGAACAACTCTTTTCGCCCGGCGGCGGAACGCGCATCCCTGCGAGCGCTGAAACCCTCAGTAGCGGCCAGCATTATTTCAAGATGCGCGGCAACGAGCTTTTCAAGGTGGCCGTCCGCTCGATGGCCGACGTTTCGCGCGAAGTGCTCGAAGAGGCGGGCTACACCGCCGACGACGTGAAGCTCTTCATTCCGCATCAGGCCAACCAGCGCATCACCGATGCCGTAGCCGACAAGCTCAAGGTCGATAGCGAGCGCGTCTATTCAAACATCGCCATGCACGGCAACACCTCTTCGGCATCCATCCCCATCGCCCTCGACGAATGCATCGAGATGGGCAAAATCCGAGACGGCGATCTCGTGCTCCTGGCCTCCTTCGGCGGCGGCGTCACATGGGGCGGAGTTCTGATAAAGTGGTGAGAGAGTTTTCAGTTTTCAGTTTTTAGTTGTCAGCAGGATAAAAGCTGAATTACTGAAAACCGAAAACTGAAAACTGAAAACTATGACTCTGGCATACATTTTCCCCGGTCAGGGCTCGCAGTACGCGGGGATGGGGCGCGACCTCTGGGAGAACTTCCCCGTGTCGCGCGCGGTCTTTGAAGAAGCTGACGATGCGCTCGGCTTCGCGCTCTCGCGCCTCTGCTTTGAGGGCGAGGCCGAAAAGCTGCAACTGACGGAGAACACGCAGCCCGCGATTCTGACGGTCTCCGTCGCCGCTCTGCGCGCGCTCGAAGGCGAAGGTTTTCCTGTGCCCGCTTACGTCGCAGGCCATAGCCTCGGCGAATACTCGGCGCTCGTCGCGGCGGGCGCTCTCGGTTTCGCTTCGGCGGTGCGTGCGGTGCGTGCGCGCGGGCGTTACATGCAGGAGGCCGTCCCCGTCGGCGTCGGCGCGATGGCGGCTATCCTCGGCTCTGATTTGGAGACGGTCGAGGCGGCGTGCGAAGAGGCGCAGCAGGGCGAAGTCTGTAGCCCGGCCAACATCAACTCGCCGGGGCAGGTGGTTATCGCAGGGCACGCGGGCGCGGTCGAGCGTGCCGCCGCGCTGCTCAAAGCGCGCGGCGCGAAACGCGCCATGATGCTCAAGGTGAGCGCGCCCTTTCATTGCGCTTTGATGCTTCCGGCGCAGGAGCGTCTGGCGGCGGATTTGGAGAAACTCCCTTTCGAGGATTTGCGCGTGCCGCTCGTCTCGAACGTGGACGCAAGACCACTCACAGGCGGCGCTGAGGCGCGCGCGAGCCTCGTCCGCCAAGTCTCTTCCGCCGTGCGCTGGCGGCAGACGCTTGAGTTTCTGGCCGAGGCGGGCGTCGAGACCTGCGTCGAGATTGGCCCCGGCAAAGTGCTCGCAGGGCTCATGAGGCAAACCGTCCCCGAAATTCGTTGTCTCAACGTCGAGGACAGCGCGAGCGTCAGGAATGCGGTGACGAGTGACAAGTGATGAGTGACGAGCAAGAGAAAAGAGATTGATTCATCGAATCATTGCTTCATTGAATCAATGAACCGATGAATCAATGAAGCAATGAATCAATTCTTATCAGTTCGTCGCTTGCCATCGTCTTTTGAAGTTTTATTTACTCTCAATCATAGAGGAGCGTAAAAGAGCATGCCCGATCAAGAGATCGAGAATAAGGTGAAGCAGATTATCGTCGATGAACTCGGCGTGGACGAAAACGAAGTGACGCCCAACGCGCGCTTCATCGACGACCTGGGCGCAGACTCTCTGGACACGGTCGAGCTGGTCATGCGTTTTGAAGAAGAGTTCGGCATCGAAATCCCTGACGAGGACGCCGAGAAGATTCAGAGCGTGCGCGACGCTTATAACTACATCGAAACGCAGAAGAACAAGTAGCGGCGGGGTTAGTTGCCGACGGCTGAAGGGAAGGGAGCGTGCGGACGCTTCCCGGCGCTTTCGTCGTCCATATTTCGCGTTCGGCTGTTTGTCGCCGAGAGGTCGCGCCCGCGCGGCGAGGGCTTGGAAGCTCGGGTCGGGCTTGCTGGCGCGTCCCTGTTGTCAGGCAGCGAAATCTGTGGAGTTCGGAGCAGGAGGAGTACTCATCTTGAAGCGGCGCGTTGTAGTCACGGGTCTCGGTCTGGTCACGCCACTGGCGCATACGGTCGAGGCCACCTGGTCTGCTTTGATGGAGGGACGGAGCGGCGTCGATTATCTGAAGAAGTTCGACACGGAGAAGTTCCCCGTGAAAATCGGAGCCGAAGTCAAAGACTTCGACCCGCTCAACTACGTCGAGAAAAAAGAGGCGCGCAAGATGGGCGCGTTTATTCACTACGCCATCGCCGCCTCCGACGAGGCCATGCGCGACAGCGGCCTTCAGGTCACGCCCGAGAACGCCGAACTCATCGGAACTTACATCAGCAGCGGCATCGGCGACTTCTGGGCTATCGAACGCGAGCACTCCAAGCTCCTCAACGACGGGCCGCATCGCGTCTCGCCCTTCTTCATCCCTTCGGCCATCGTCAACCTCGCCGCCGGTCAGGTCTCGATTCGCTTCGGCGCGAAAGGCCCTAACTCGGCGACGGCGACGGCCTGCTCCGCAGGCGCGCACGCCATCGGCGACAGCTTCAAAATCATCCAGCGCGGCGACGCCGACGTGATGATTTGCGGCGGCGCAGAATCCGCTATCACGCCCATGAGCGTCGCGGGATTTGCCGCCATGCGCGCCCTCTCGACGCGCAACGACGATCCGACGCACGCCTCCCGTCCCTTCGAGCGTGACCGCGACGGCTTCATCATCGGCGAGGGCGCGGGGCTGATGATTCTCGAAGAGCTGGAGTTTGCGCGTCGGCGCGGCGCGCGCATCTACGCAGAGCTGGTCGGCTACGGCATGACCGCCGACGCCTTTCACATCACCATGCCCGACGAGACGGCTTCGGGCGCGATTCGCGTCATGCAGATGGCGATGAGGGATGCCGGGGCCGAGCCCCACGAGGTCGAGTACGTCAACGCGCACGGCACATCGACTCCCTACAACGACAAGTTTGAGACGGCTGCTATCAAGAAGACCTTCGGCGAGCACGCCTACCGGATGGCCGTCAGCTCCACGAAATCCATGACCGGCCACCTGCTCGGCGCAGCCGGCGGCATCGAGGCCGTCTTCTCCGTCCTGGCGATTCAGCGCGGGATGCTTCCGCCGACCATCAACTACGTCAACCCCGACCCCGATTGCGACCTTGACTACGTTCCTAACGAGGCGCGCGAAGCAAACATTCGCTTCGCGCTCTCCAACAGCTTCGGCTTCGGCGGCACCAACGCCGCCCTGCTCTTCAAGCGCTACGAGGAATGAAGCGTTCAGCATTCAGCGGTCAGCAATCAGCCGAAAGCTTTTGCTGACCGCTGAATGCTGATTGCTGAAAGCTTAAATATGAAAATCATCGTCTTAATGAAGCAGGTCGCCAACAAGGATGCGATTCTGCGTATCAACAAAGAGGGAAACTGGATTGAGGAGGGCGATTTGACCTTCGAGGTCAACGAGTCGGACGGCTACGCCCTCGAAGAAGCCCTTCGGACGAAGGAGAAGCATGGGGGCGAAGTCGTCGTCTGCTCGATGGGGCCGCAGCGCGTCAAGAGCGTCATCAAAGATGCTTTGGCGCGCGGCGCTGACCGCGCTATCCACATCGTCGGCGACAACCTCGCACACGTTGGCCCTTATCGCGCTGCGCAAATCATCGCCGAAGCCATCCGCCCCGAGCAGCCCGACCTCATCTTTACGGGGCTGCAATCCGACGACTACGGCTTCGCGCAGACGGGCGTCATCCTCGCGGAGATTCTGAGTCTGCCGCATGCGACCATCGTCATCGAAGTCGATGCGTCGGGCGAGCAGTTGAGGGTCAAGCGAGAGCTGGAGAACGGTTGGTACCAGTGGTACACGATGCCGCGCCCGGCGCTTTTGACGATTCAATCCGGCATCAGCCAGATTCGCTACGCGTCGCTCAAAGGCATCATGGCTGCCAAGAAGAAAGAGATAAAGGAAGTGCAGCCCGCCGAAGCTTCGCAGGCCGGAGCGCACCAGCGCATCAACAAGATTTACTTCCCGCAAAAAACCAAGCAGACGCAGTTTCTCGGCGACGGCAACGCCAAAGCCGGCGCAACTCAACTCGCCGAAAAACTCCGCAACGAAGCAAGGGTAATTTAAGGACGTGAATCGTAAATCGTAAATAGTGAATAGATAAAACCGTCTTTCACTATTTACGATTTACGATTCACGATTTACTAATTATGGCAAACGGAATCTTAGTTTTCGCAGAACATCGTGACGGGGTTTTTGGTAAGACCTCGTTTGAGGCCGTCGCCGCCGCGCAGCAGTTGGGCGCGGAGCTTGGACAGAGCGTGACGGCGGTGGTGCTGAGTACGGACGCGGGGCTGGCGCAGGAGGTTGCGGCTTACGATTTGAGCCGTGTGGTTTCGGCCGAGAACCCGAAGCTTTCGGAGTACACGCCCGACGCTTACACGGACGCGATGGAACGCGTCGTGCGCTCGCTCGACCCGGCCTACGTTATCATGCCGCACACGTACCTCGTGCGCGATTTCGCGCCGAAGCTGGCGGCGCGTTTCGCCAGAAGCGTCGTCAGCGATTGCATCCGCGCGAGCGTCGAGGGCGGCGCTGTCACTTTCGCGCGCCGAATCTTCCTCGGAAAGATTGACGCAGACGTTCAGACCGACGGCGAGCCGCCCGTCTTCGCAACCTTCCAGTCGGGCGCGTACCGCTCGGAGCAGGCGCGTCGGGGCGCGTCGAGCGCGCAGGTCGAGTCGATGACGGTCGAAGTGGGCGAAGTTCGCATGAAACCCGAGCCCGCTTTCCAGGAGGTGAAGCAGGCGGTTGATTTGACGAAGGCGGATACCATCGTCGCCGTCGGACGCGGCATCAAGAGCCAGGAAAATCTCGCGCTCGTCGAACAACTGGCGGCGGCTCTCGGCGGCGACATCGCAGCCTCTCGTCCCATCTGCGACGCGGGCTGGCTGCCCATCGACCGGCAAATCGGCTCTTCCGGCCAGACCGTCGCGCCCAAGCTCTACATCGCGCTCGGCATCTCCGGCGCGATTCAACATCTCGTCGGCATGAAAAACTCAAGCACCATCGTCGCCGTCAACAAAGACCCGGAAGCGCCCATCTTCGACATCGCCGACTACGGCATCGTCGGCGACCTCTTCGAGGTGATTCCCGTCCTGACCGAAGAGGTGAAGAAGCTGAAGGGCTAAGGAAACAACAACCGACTTGAAATGAAAGCGGAAGGGCAGCGTCTCACAGAGAGAGACGGCTGCCCTTCCGCTTTTTGGGTGTTCGGTTACTGGGAAGCCTGTCCTTCTTTGAGCAGGCTTCTGAGGTCTCGCAGAAGCTGTTCGGGCTTCCAGTCGTTGCCCCTGTAAATTTTGTAGATGCGCCCTTCGGGGCTGATGATGGCCGTGCGCAGGCCGTGAATAATCTGGTCTTTCTCCGTGTAGTAAGAGAGACCGAAAAACTCCGCCAGGCGCTTTATCTCTTCGGGCTGGCCGGTGGCAAACTCCCAGTGGTCGAACCGCTCTTCACTGTATCGCTCGGTGTGCGCCGCGCCGTAGCTGCGAAGGACTTTCGGAGTGTCGTAGGCGGGGTCGAGCGTGACGGAGAGCAGGCGAGTCTTTCGGTAAAGCTCGGGCTCTTTCTGTAGCTCGCGCTCAGCCTGTGCGAAGTTCGTGCTCATCAGCGTGCAGTAGTCGGGCAGCGGGCAGCGCGTGTAGATGAAGGTCAGGAGCAGGGCGCGGCCTCTGTAGCTCGACAGCCTGAAGGGGCGATTGTCCTGATTGACGAGCGAAAAATCGGGAACCTCCGCGCCCGTCTGCGGCTCGCTCGACGCGTCTGATGCCGCCGAGCCTGCCGCGCCGCCCTTCGTGATAATCGGATTCTCCAACCAGGAGCCTCTGTTCGCCACAACCAGCGTCGCCTGAATCCGGTCGCCCGCGCCGATTACTTCGAGGGCGTCTCTGTCCTTCAAAACGAAGGGCATCGTCATCGCCTCCATGAAACCCTCGACGGCCTCGTGGTCAATCACCACCTCTCGCTTCGACTTATCGACCGAAACCACTTTCCCGCGCAACTCGTAACGCTGCGCGCTCGGGTCGTCCGCCTCCGCATCGCCCCCGCCGCAGGCGGACAAAAGGAGGATGCAGGCCAGAGATGCAAAAATGAGAGCAAGCGCTTGGCCGAATCTCGACCCAATTGCAAATTTATTGTCAGGATTCATACGTCGAAATTGTCCGTTAAAAAAGGTGCGGGCGCAACTTGTGTCGCCAGTAAACGCGCCGAGCGTCGTGCAGGCGTCGATGCTGGGGCAAAAGGACACAGGAGCGCGAATCATAAATTCTCATCCGGACGCGTCGGCGCGGAAGGGAATCGCAAACCGTTAATAATGCAATCGAAAGCCGCGCTGCGAAGGGCGTACACGCCTTGCAAGAAATTTTACTAAAGAGTTAAAAGCCGCGTTTTCAGAAACTTAATCGTCGTCGGAGAAAACGGCGAATGTAAAAAATTCCCTGTGCGAGAGCCTTCCGGGGTGGCGTCTGAATTTTCGGATTTTTATTTCGCCGACCTCTGCCGTCTGAACCTCTTCTAAAACTCCATCCGGACGATTCTGGCCTCACGCGGGCGCTCGATTCAGCCGAGAGAGGGAACGGCACTTGCTACCCCATTGACAGAGATCACTCTCTCAGACGGCTGGACAAGTTCGAGACGCTCGAAAAGCGTCATACTCACACTCGAAGGGCGGCATACTACATTGGCGCAGCTCAAAATCCTTTATGTCGAGGATTACGATCTGGTACTCTTCACCGTCAAGCAGTTGCTTGAGCTAGAGGGCTGGAATGTCGAAATCTGCCGCGACGGCGCCACGGCGCTGAAGAGGCTCGAAAGCGGCGACAACTACGACATCATTGTGCTCGACTCGGAGATGCTCGGCATGCGCGGCCTCGAACTGCTCAAGCGGGCTCGCTCCATGACGCACCGACGCCGCACGCCGGTCATCATGTTCACGGCCACCGACTGCGAAAAGGATGCCTACGCCGCCGGAGCCAACGCCTTCCTCAAAAAACCGAGCGGCATTCGAGATTTGATTCCCACCATCGAGCACCTGCTCGGCAATCAGGAAATCTCCTACCCCTTCAACGACCAGCAATACTCAAAAAACAGCAGCTAAGACGCGCTCCCTATAACTTCCAACCCGCAGATACCCGGTTCGACCTGCGACGGCCAAACGCGCCGAGCAGCGTTCAGACAGGAAAACTCCGTCCGGATTTGGACGCTGCTATGGTCTTCGAGCGTGCGGTTCGAGCGCGTGCGTGTGCGACGGGTTCGTTTGGGCGAGGGCGAGCCGGGTTGGATGCCGAAGGGCGTGGATTTGTGTTAGGATGCGCCCATCTGCATGATGAACACTCTGGCGGAGAACAAGCGGCAGCGCGCGACTTTGCTCGACGGCGGACGCATCGCCGAGCGTATCAAACGCGAGGTTGCGGAGGAAGCGGCGCGGCTGAAAAGCGAGGCGGGCGTCGTCCCTTGCCTGGCGACGGTGCTGGTGGGAGACGACCCGGCCTCGGCGGTCTACGTGCGAAACAAGGTGCGCGCCTGCGAGGAGCTTGGGCTGCGCTCCGAGCATCGCGCGCTTCCTTCCGAGATGACGACCGAAGAGCTTCTCTACCTGATAGCGGAATTGAACGCGCGCGACGACGTGGACGGCATCCTCGTCCAGTTGCCTCTGCCCGCGCATATGAGCGAGTCGCGCGTGCTGGAGGCGATTGACCCCTCGAAGGATGTCGATGGATTTCATCCGGTCAACGTCGGCCGGCTGGCCTGCGGCGAGCCGTCGCTCGTACCGTGCACGCCGGCAGGAATCGTCGAGCTGCTCGTGCGTTCGGGCATCACTATCGAGGGCACGCGCGCCTGCGTGGTCGGCAGAAGCCGCATCGTCGGGCGTCCCGCCGCGCAGCTTCTCTTGCGGCACGACGCCACCGTCACCATCTGCCATTCGCGCACGCGCGACCTCGCCGCAATCACGCGTGAGGCGGACATCCTCGTCGCAGCCATCGGACGCGCGGGCTTCATCCGGGGCGAGCACGTTAAACCCGGCGCGACCGTCATCGACGTTGGCATCAACAAGATTACTGATGAAGCGCAGGCGCGCGAGCTTTTCGGACGAGACGCCGAGCGACGCATCGACATCATCAGGCGACGCGGCTGCACCCTCGCAGGCGACGTGCATCCTTCAGAGGTCGAAGAAGTGGCAGGCCGACTCACGCCCGTCCCCGGCGGCGTCGGCCTACTCACCGTAGCCATGCTGATGAAAAACACGCTCAAAGCAGCGAGAACTCGTCAATCGTCAATCGTCAATCGTCAATAGTGAAAGACGGTTTTATCTATTCACGATTGACGATTTACCATTTACCGGCTTTTATCTAATCACGATTGACGATTTATGTTGCGCGTCGGGTTAACGGGGTCGATTGCGGTGGGGAAGAGTTTCGTGTCGGGCGTATTGAGTGAGCTTGGGTGTCATGTGCTGGATGCGGACGAGGTGGCGCGCAGGGTGGTCGAGCCGGGGAGCGCGGGGCTGCGGGCGCTCCTGGAGGCTTTCGGGGCGGAGATTTTGCAGGCGGACGGAAGGCTCGACCGCGCGCGTCTGGGCTCGCTGGTCTTCGCCGACGCCGAGCGACGCGCGCTGCTCAATTCGATTCTTCATCCGCTCATCATTGAAGCGCAGGATGAGGAGCTGAAGCGCTTCGAGCAGCGAGACCCGCGCGGAGTCGCAGTCGTTGATGCGGCGCTGATGATTGAGTCGGGCGGATACCGGCGTTTCGATAAGCTGATTGTCGTTCACTGCCGACCCGAAATTCAGTTGGAGCGACTGATGCGGCGCAACGGGCTCGCGCGCGAGGAAGCAGAGCGACGCATCGACGCGCAGATGCCACAGGAAGAGAAGAAGCGTTACGCCGATTTCCTCATCGACACTTCGGAGGGCTTCGAGGACACGCGGCGGCAGGTGGAGAAGGTCTACGCGATTCTGCGCGAGTTGAGCGAAGAGAAGGGCGTCGCAGAGAGTTCGGAACAGTAGTGATGCGAATGAAGGCGAAAGAGAGCGGCAGGGAAGCGAGGTCGTTCGCAGGCGGCGCGAGGCTCGACGCCGGACGAAGCGGCGCGCATCCGGCTGTCCCGTCGCGTCGTTCTTCGTCGTCTTCGCTCGCCCTCTGCGCGCGTTGGCTGCTCATCTCGTCTCTGTCGCTTCTCGGCGTCGCGTGTTTCGAGACGGAGAAGGGCGAGCCGTTTTACGGGCGCGTGGCGACGCCGAAGACGCAGGAGTTTCGTTGGAGCGACGGCGGGCTGCCGCGCGTCTTCGACCCTGCGCTGGCCGCCGCGCCGCCCGACACCGATGCCGTGCGCGCTCTCTTCGAGGGTTTGACCGATTACGACCCGCGCACGCTTGAGCCGGTGGCGGCGGTGGCGACGCATTGGGAGGCTTCGACGGATTTCAGGCAGTGGACTTTTCATTTGAGACGCGACGCGCGCTGGTCGAACGGCGACGCGGTGACGGCGCAGGATTTCGTGCGCTCATGGCAGCGCACGCTCAGGCTCGGCGACCGCGCGCCGCACGCGCGTCTGCTGGAGAACATAGAGGGCGCGCAGAGCGCTGTCGCGCTCGTCGTCGATCCTTCGCAAGCGGCGTCGGAAGAGACGGGCGAAGTGGCAGAGGAGTCGCTTGAAGAGGATGCTGAACCGAAACCCCCCGCTACTTCGGCGTCGCCGACGTTAAAGCCGACGCCGACGGCGAGCCCGACGCCTGCTCCGGTCGTCGCGCCGAAGTTCGGTGCGGAGGCGGTCGGCGACTACGTTCTGAAAGTTCGTTTGAGACGCCCCGACAGGAGTTTTCCGGCGCTCGTGGCTCATCCGGTCTTTCGTCCGGTTCATGCTTCGGACAGGGAGAGCGAAGCGGAGGGCGCGCAGGAAGAGCTTGAAGATAAGGAAGGAAGAAGCGGGCGAGGGTTCGTCTCGAACGGAGCGTTTCGTTTGTCGGGACTCGCTTCGGATAGCGTCGTGCTTGAGCGTGCGAGCAGTTATTGGGACGCGGGCGCGGTGGCGCTCGAACGCGTGCGCTTCATCGCCGCGCGCGATGCCGAGTCGGCGCTCGCGGCTTACGAGCGCGGCGAGGTCGATGCCGTCACCAACGCGGCCTTCGAGCCTCTGGCGCTCAAGCTGCTCGCTCCCTACAAAGACTTCCGCCGCGCCACCTACGGCGCGCTCACTTTCTACAGCTTCAATCTCTCGCGTCCGCCCTTCAACGACCGGCGCGTCCGCGAAGCGCTCGCCATCGCGCTCGACCGAGACCGCCTGAGCGCCGACGCCATGAGCGGCGCGACCGAGCCGGCCAAGAGATTTCTGCCCCTGCAACATGAAGAGTCGGGCGAGGCCGAGAGCGCGCAGGAGTCGAGCGCCGAGAGAGCGGACGAGCTAGAACTGAATGCTGACGAAGAGCAGACGGTCGCTCCGCTTGAGTTCAACGCCGAGCGTGCGCGTCGGCTGCTGGCCGAAGCGGGCTTTCCCGGCGGCGCGGGCTTTCCGCGCATACGTCTTTTGGTTAATCGTAACGAGCAGCATCGAATGATGGCTCAGGCCGTCGCGGCGATGTGGCGAAGCGTTTTGGGCGTCGAGACAGAAGTCGTCGTGCGTAGCTGGGAGGAATACGAAGCCGCGCTCTGGACGGGCGATTACGACATCGCGCGGCGCAGCATGGTGATGCAGACGACCGACGCCGAAAGCAACATGCTCGCCATCTTCGAGCGACAGCCGCAGGCGGCGCTCGCCGGTTCAGGGGCGAACGAGACCGCCGCTACCGCGACGCCGGGCGCGTCCGAGACGCCGACGCCTTCTCCGCGCGCGGACGATGCCGCGTCGAGCGATGGCGGCGCATCTTCGTCTGCTGCGAACAGAGCTTCAGTGCCGCAGCCGATTCTCTCCGAGGCGCAGGCTTTGCGCGAGCTGCCCGCGATTCCGGTCTACTTCGCCTCTTCCTTCGCCGTCGTCAAGCCCTACGTTCGAGGCTTCGACACGAATCTGCTCGACGCTCCTTCGCTCAAGCACGTTCGCATCGACACCGATTGGAAGATGCCCGAAGAGACGAAGACGGTCGAGGTTATCGGCAACGAGTAGCGGCGCGGCCTCGAAGCAGTAACGGCACGGCATCGGAAGATTTCGATGGCGGCGAGCAACGAGAGGCGCGGCTCGGCGCATCGTTGAGAGTAGAAACCTTTGAGAGCTTCCGATTGAGACGTGTTTGAAAAAGGGGCGGGCGCGTGGTAAGTTTCGTTTATCGAAATTCAGTACGAAAATTGGAACCCCCGCCGAACGAAAAAGCGTTCTCCCCGTCCTTCTCGGTTTGGTAGCTTCATTCCCCTTTTGAAGCGTTTTTCGCGCCTCTAACAAAACAGTCTGCTCCCTGAGGTTCGCCGTAAAACCTCTCCCCGCAAACAGTGGCCGACAGAGCGTCGATGCTCTCTGCAAAGCAACAGGAGTGGAAGGCTATGATTTATTCGGGCAGTCGTCGCGGGCGCAGTAGCAGTAGCAGCAGGAGGGTGAGGGTCGCATTCGTCACCGTGACACTCGCGGCGCTCGCGCTGTCGGCGTGCGGCATCAGCAGAGAGCAGCAGAACGACGAGTTCTTCGGCAAGGTCGAGCCGCCCGCAGGGCAGACCTTGCGCTACATCTCCGGCTCGGAGCCCGAAACGCTCGATCCGCAGATGAGCAGCGGCCAGCCCGAAGCGCGCATCTACATGGCGCTCTTCGAGGGTTTGGCCGAGTACAACCCGAAGACGCAACTGCCCGAGCCCGCCGCCGCCGAGCGCTGGGAGATAGACGAGGACGCCTCCGAGTTCGTCTTCTTCCTACGCAAAAACGCGCGCTGGTCGAACGGCGACCCGCTCAACGCTCACGACTTCGTCTACACCATCCGGCGCGGCCTCGCTCCCGAACTCGCTTCCCGCAACGCCTACCTCGCATACGAAATCAAGTACGCTCAAGCCTACAACGAGGCGGGCGCGTTCGTGCGCGACCCGCAGACCGGAAAGTTTGTGCTTGAGAGAGATGCTAAACCGGACGACGCGTCGGGCGCGCAGTCGGCGGGCGGCCTGACGCCCCTCTCGGACGAAGAAGCCCTGAAGGGCGAGCTTGCCAAGCGCGGCGAAGACATGGCCGCTCACACACCCTTTCACGACTACATTCATTCGCCGATGCGCCTCGTCGTGCCCGGCGACGAGGCCGGACGCGAGAAGGCTTTCAAAGCGAATCCGAAGCTGAAGACTCTGCTGGCGGGCAAGGAGCTTGTGCCCGTCAGGGCTGAGGACATCGGCGTCGAAGCCGTTGACGATTACACTCTTCGCCTGACGCTCGCGCAGCCCGCGCCCTACTTCATCGGTCTCATCCCGCATCAACTCTTCCGCGCCGTCCCGCGCAAGGCCATCGAGAAATACGGCAACGCCCTCTGGACGAGGCCGGGCAACATCATCACCTGCGGCCCCTTCAAGCTCGAATCTCACAGGCCGTATCACGCGCTGGTCGTCGTGCGCGACCCGATGTACTGGGACGCGGCCAACGTCAAGCTCGACCGGATTTCTTTCTACCCGTTTGAAGAGCAGACGACGATGATGAATCTCTACAAGGCGGGCGAGGTGGACGCCACCTACAACCACACCGTCCCTCACGGTTGGCTCAAGAGCGGCCTGCGCTCGGTCAAGGACTACATGGACGCGCCCGAAAACGCCATCGAGTATTACATGATTAACACGCAGCGCCCGCCGATGAACGACCTGCGCGTCCGCAAGGCTTTCAACATAGCGATTGACAAGCGTGCTCTGGCCGACTACCGCGTCGTCGTCAAGCCTCTGACCAACTTCACGCCCGAAGGCATCTTCCCGGGCTACCCGCAGCCCAAAGGCGACGATTTCAACCCCGAGCGCGCAAGGCAACTGCTCGCCGAGGCCGGTTACAAGGATGCTTCCGGCAAGTTCGACCCGAAGAAGTTTCCCGTCGATAAGGTGGAGATTAACTACAACACCTCGGAGTCAAACCGTCAGACCGCAGAGTTCGTGCAGGCGCAGTGGAAGCAGAATCTCGGCCTGACCGTCCCGCTCAAAAATTCCGAGTGGAAGACGTTTCTGACGATGCGCTCCAAGCGCGATTACAACGGCTTCGCGCGCGCCGGCTGGATTGGCGACTACGTTGACCCCTACAGCTTTCTTGCCCTCTTCAGCACCGAGGCGGGCGACAACGGCACCGGCTGGTTCGACCCGAAATACGTCGCCATGCTCAAGGAAGCCAACAGTCAGGCCGACCAGCAGAAGCGCTTCGAGATGCTCGCACGCGCCGAGGCTTACTTTCTGGAAGCGCAGCCCGTCATCCCCCTCGTCACCAACGCCACCAACTTTATGAAGAAGCCCTACGTCAAAGGGCTCTATCCGAATCCCGGCACGCTTCACGCGTGGAAGTATGTCTACATCGAACACGACCGCTCGAAGTGGGACTACGGAATGCCGAGCCTGAAAGACGACGTGGCCGACTGAGAGAGATATTCAGGAAAGAATTAACAGGGATGGACAGGATGGAAAGAAATGATGAATTAGGAATGCGGAATGATGAATTAAAACCAGAAAGCAGGTTCTCTTTCATTCCGCATTCATCATTCCTCATTCCGCATTTGTCTTTATCCTGTCTATCCTGTCTATCCCTGTTTGAATTGCCTTGATTGGGTCTCAAAGATTCTCGAAGGAGCACGCACGAGATGTTCAGCTTCATCATTCGTCGTTTGCTCGTCACGGTTCCGATGGTGCTCATCGTCGTGACGCTGACGTGGGGGCTCATCCGGCTCGCGCCCGGTAACTTCTACACGAGCGAGAAGAAGCTGCCGCCCGCCGTCGAGAAGAACCTGCGCGAAAAGTACGGACTCGACCAGCCCTGGTACGTGCAGTATTTCAAGATGATTGGCAACGTCGTCCGCCTCGACTTCGGCACGTCTCTGAAATACGAAAGCGAGTCGGTCAACGACATCCTCAAGCGCACGCTTCCCGTCTCGGCGACGCTCGGACTGCTCGCCTATCTGGTCGCACTCGTCCTCGGCATCGCGGCGGGCACGCTCGCCGCGCTCAGGCAGAACTCGCGCCTCGATTACGCGTCGATGGCGTTGGCGATGCTCGGCATCTCGCTCCCGAACTTCGTGCTCGGCCCCCTGCTCGTCCTCGTCTTTTCGCTCACGCTCTACTGGCTTCCGCCCGCGCGCTGGGGCGGCTTTCCGAGCTGGAATCTGGTGCTGCCCGTCCTGACGCTTTCGGCTCTCTACTCGGCATACATCGCGCGTCTGACCCGCTCCGGCATGCTCGAAGTCCTGCGCTCGGACTACATCCGCACGGCTCGCGCCAAAGGCTTGAAGGAGCGCGACGTGGTTTTGCGCCACGCGCTGCGGGGCGGTCTTTTGCCCGTCGTCTCTTTTACAGGCCCGGCGCTCGCGTTTCTCGTCACGGGCACGGTCGTCGTCGAGCGCATCTACGCGCTGCCGGGCTTGGGGAATTACTTCATCAACGCCAACCTCAACCGCGACGAGCCGCTCATCATCGGCATCGTCGCTTTTATCTCGGTGATGATTCTGTTTTTCAACCTTCTGGTTGACATCGCTTACGGCTTCATCGACCCGCGTATCCGCTACTAAAAAAGCCATGAAGGAAGAACCTACGCCGCAAGTCCCGACCGAAGAGGGGCGCTCCGAATCGAGCGCGAGCGCCCGAGAGCCTGCGCTCACTCCGCTCGGCACGCCGCCGCGCCCGCCCGTGCGCTCGCGCGAAGGCGACATCATCCACACCTCGCCGGAGCTGGCCGTCGGCGAAGGCGACGTGCGGACGGCTGAAGAGGGCACACTCGAAATCCTCTCCGGCACTTCGCTGTGGAAGGACGCGTGGCGGCGTCTGCTGAGAAACAAGCTGGCCGTCTTCGGGCTCGTCGTCGTCTCGCTCATCATCCTGATTTCGCTCGTCGGGCCGCCAATCATCAAGGCCACGACCGGCTTCGACTACGACGACATCCCCTCGGACTCGAAGCTCATACGCTCGTTCCCGCCCTTCACCGCCTCAGACGGGAAAAGCTTCTCTTGGCAACACCCGATGGGAACCGATAGCGCCGGGCGCGACATGCTCGCGCGCGTCCTTCTGGGCGGTCGAATCTCTCTGATGGTCGGGCTCATCTCGACCGTCGTCTCGCTCATCATCGGCATCAGCTACGGCGCGACCGCCGGCTATCTCGGCGGCAAAATCGACGACCTGATGATGCGCGTCGTCGATGTGCTCTACGCGATTCCCTACATGATGATCGTCATCGTGCTTTTGGCGATGTTCGGCGGCGAGTCGGCGATGGGACAGCTCATCCTGCTCTTCGTCGCGCTCGGCGCGGTCTCTTGGCTGACGATGGCGCGCATCGTGCGCGGGCAGGTGATTTCGCTGAAGAATCAGGAGTTCGTTTTGGCCGCGCGTGCGACCGGAGTTTCGACCGGGAGAATCATCTTTCGGCATCTCGTGCCGAACACGCTCGGCCCCGTCATCGTCTACGCGACGCTGACCATCCCTTCCGTCATGTTGCAGGAAGCCTTTCTTTCGTTCCTCGGCCTCGGCGTGCAAGCGCCGCTCGCTTCGTGGGGCAGCCTTGCCGCCGAAGGCATCCAGAACATCGCCGTCTTCCCCTGGCAGCTCATCTTCCCCGGCGTGACGATGGCCTTGACGCTCTTCTCCCTCAACTTCCTCGGCGACGGCCTGCGCGACGCCCTCGACCCGCAGATGCGGAAATTCTGAAAGGGGATGGGGGTTTAGGGGTTGGGGGATGGGGAAGAAACAGCAGGGAAAACCCTCGAAGTAAAAGTTGAGCGGTTTTGGTTTTTCCCATCCCCCAACCCCTAACCCCCAACACCTACTAAATTATGAGTAGAGAGAACGGAAATCTTCTTTCGGTGAGAGACCTGAGAACCTACTTCGAGACGGAGGACGGGACGGTCAAGGCGGTCGATGGCATCACGTTCGACCTGAAGCGGGGCGAGACGCTAGGCATTGTCGGCGAGTCGGGCTCGGGCAAGTCGGTGACGAATTTGTCTGTGATTCGTCTGATTCCTGAACCGCCGGGGAAAATCGTCTCGGGC
Organism: Pyrinomonadaceae bacterium; assembly: GCA_036399175.1. GTDB lineage: Bacteria > Acidobacteriota > Blastocatellia > Pyrinomonadales > Pyrinomonadaceae > DASWNP01. Next base: position 130,886 of record DASWNP010000040.1, read on the forward strand.
GAGGTAATCTTCGACGGCCTCAACATTCTCGATCTGTCGAAAGACGAGGTGCGACGTATTCGGGGCAAGCGTATCAGCATGATTTTTCAAGACCCGATGACTTCGCTCAACCCGTTCATGCGCATCTCGAAGCAGTTGATGGAAATTACTCAACTGCATCTCGGCCACACGCGGGAGCAGGCTTACGAGCATGCCGTCAGGATGCTTGAGACGGTCGGCATCCCCGACGCGCGCGCGCGAGTGGATAGCTACCCGCACGAGTTTTCGGGCGGCATGCGGCAGCGCGTGATGATTGCGATGGCGCTCTCTTGCGAGCCGGAATTGCTCATCGCCGACGAGCCGACGACCGCGCTCGACGTGACGATTCAGGCGCAGATTCTTGAGCTTATCAAGCAGCTCAAAATCGACACGGGCACGAGCGTCATTCTCATCACGCACGACCTCGGAGTAGTCGCCGGGATGACCGACCACATCATCGTCATGTACGCCGGAAAGGTCTTCGAGCAAGCGCCGACGCGCGAGCTGTTCGCCTGTCCGGGCAACCCCTACACGGTCGGGCTGCTGCGCTCCGTGCCCGACCCGGCGCACGAGGAAGGCAAATCGCTCTACCAGATTCCGGGTCTTCCGCCCGACGTGGCGCACCTGCCGCCGGGCTGTCCCTTCGCACCGCGCTGCGAGCGCGCCGAAGAGATTTGCCACAGAGAGTTTCCGCCCTTCGTCGAACTGAACGCAGACCATCATTCGCTCTGCCACTTCGCCGAAGAGGTCTACTCGAAGTCGTGCCGCGAGCGCGACGAGCGTCAGGCCGGAAAAGCGGCAGAAGCCGGAACGGCTAGGGCGAATGTCGCTTCGTCGGCGTCGCTTGAAGTGGATGCTGGCTCGAACACTTCCGCGTCGTCTGTCGCACACGAGGACGCGGGCGCGCGAGAGCAGGAAGGAGACGTGCGATGAGTATGGGCGGTGTTCAGTCGGGCGCGGCGGCGGGCGCTGAGGGGTTGGCCGTCATGTCGGCTTCGAGAGGCGCGATAGGGAACGAGCCTCTTATCGCCATCCGCGATTTGAAGGTTCACTTCGGCCTCGGCGGCGGGACGGCCTGGGACAAGCTCATGGGCGGCTCGAAGGTTCGGCGCGTCGTGAAGGCGGTGGACGGCGTGACGCTCGATATTTTTCCGGGTGAGACTGTGGGACTCGTCGGCGAGTCGGGCTGCGGCAAATCGACGCTCGGACGCGCGCTGCTTCGTCTGACGGAACCGACCGGCGGGCAGGTGCTCTTCAACGGGCGCGACCTCGCGCGTCTCTCCCAGAGGGAGATGCGCGCCCAGCGTCGCCACTTGCAGATGATTTTCCAAGACCCTTACGCCTCGCTCAACCCGCGCATGACGGTCGGGCAAATCATCGGCGAGCCCATCGAGACTTTCGGCCTCGCGCGCGGCGCGGAGAGAGACGTGCGCGTGCGCGAGCTGATGGAGACGGTCGGCTTGAGCCCGCGTTTCATCAAGCGCTATCCGCACGAGTTTTCGGGCGGGCAACGCCAGCGCATCGGCATCGCGCGTGCGCTCGCCGCCAACCCCGATTTCGTCGTCGCCGACGAGCCCATCTCCGCGCTCGACGTTTCCATACAGGCGCAGATTATGAATCTCATGGAACGTCTCCAGCGCGAGCGCAATCTGACCTACCTGTTCATCTCCCACGACCTGCGCGCCATCCGTCACGTCTCCGACCGGGTGGCCGTCATGTATCTCGGCAGGCTCGTCGAGATAGCGGACGCGAAGGTGGTCTACGACGACCCTCTGATGCCGTACACGAAGGCGCTCATCTCGGCTGTGCCCGTGCCCGACCCGGAAATCGAGGCGACGCGCCAGCGCATCGTCTTGCAGGGCGACGTGCCTTCGCCGATTAATCCGCCGAGCGGCTGCCCATTTCACACGCGCTGCCCCTGGGCGATTCAGTCCTGCAAGGAAGTTGTGCCGCCGCTTGCAGAGATAAAGCCGAAACACTACGCCGCCTGCATCCGCATCAGCCCCGAAGAGCCGTACATCGAGCGGGTCGCGCCGGGCGATGCGCCGGGCTTGAGGAATCCGGGGCGGGTCGTCGCCGAAAGGGACGCCGCCGTAGAGTGAAAGAAAGGGCGTATTGATTGTTTAGATAGTTACGAAAACGCGTGTGAGAGGCTCGGAAGACCTCGTGCCGGGCTTCGGCGGGCAGGTGTTAAAGTTATCAGGCTGCGACACTTGTCTGTTTAAATGTAGATGCTTATACTGCTGCGGTTCGTAAGGGCGCAGGCGTCCCTGAAACGCCTCGACCGTCCGGCTAGAATCCGTTGGCGCGTGTGCGGACGCGCCTAAGTCTTCACTGTGTGGACTAGCCCCTCCAGCCGCACTTCGAGTCTGAACAAGCGTGTCATTTCAGCTAATGGATAAAGCCGCTGCCGCCCCAGAGCGTGCCGTGATCCAGTCACCCGAACATCGTTTGCCCGCCGGTTGGGCGGAGGCGCAGGAGTCGCTGGCGACGGCGACCGGCCTCGCCATCCTGCTCGTCGCAGGCCATCAGCCGCCCTCGCTCGTCACGTCGAACAACAACTCTCTCTGCGCCGCCTTTCAGTCGTCGCCCGCGCACGCGCACCTCTGCGAGCCCTTCTGCGGGCGCGCACACAAGCGCGCCCTCGAAGCGGGCGAAGCGAGCTACTATCGCTGCCACGCGGGTCTTCATTGCTTCAGCATGCCAATCGGCATCGGAGACCGCAAGCGTCCTCTGGCCGTAATCGGCGGTCGCACGTTCCTGCGCAGCGCCGATTATCGCGCGCTCGCCGAGCGCATCCGCGCCGGAGATCTCGCAGACCTTCTCTCCGAAGACCTCTTCCGCAACGTCATCTTCGCTTCCCAACGGGATTTGGAAGAGCTGAGCACAGCCGTCTCGGAGCTGGCCGCGGAGTTTGCCGAGCCGACTCGCGCGCCCGCCAGACGCGGCAGGAAAGAAGGCGACGACGAAGGCGGCACGCCCGCCGCGAAGGCAGAAGCCTCACAGTCGAAGCGAGACGAAGAGACGGACGAGCCGCGCTCTCTCGTTCGACCTCGAAGAGACTACTTCGTGCCGGGCATGACGCTTCACGAAGCTTGCAGCACGGTCGTACCCCTGCTCGTCGAAGGCTACGGCATCAAGTCGGTCGCGCTGATGCTGCGCGACAACGAGAGCTTTGTGCCCTACTGCGTGACCGGGCAGTTCATCAAGACGCCGCCGCGTCTCGCGCTCAAGCCGAAGGAACTCAAGCAGCTTCAAACGAACGCGGGCGGAGAATCCGTCGCCGTGCCGCTCGGCGGTCGTTCCTCTTCGATGCGCTCGGCGACGGTCGAGCTTTTCTCTCTGACGGTCGGGCAGGAGATAAAAGGCGCGCTGCTGATAGGAGAGACCGACCTCAGCGTCGAGCAGCGACGCGCCATCTCCGACTACTGCCGCGACATCGCACTGCCGCTCGAAGTAGTCCGCCTGCGCGAAGAGCTTGAGCGGCGGATGCTCGCCACTACTCACCTCCAAGCCTTCACAGAGAGCATCAACTCGGTCGAGCCCGGCGAAGCCTACTCGGCCATCCTGCGCCATTCAACCGAGCTGCTTCACGCCGAGCGCGGCTCGCTCCTGCTTTTCGACGAGCGCGCGAACGAGCTGGCCGTCAAAGCCGTCATCGGGCCACGCGCGGAGTTTGCGCGAGAGGCGCGCGTGCGTCTGGGCGATGCCGTCTCCGGCGCTGTGATGCGCGAAGGCCGCCCGCTCGTCGTGCAGGACATCAACGGGGCGAGCGCAGGCGGGCATCATCCCGCGCCGAGCGAGCGCAGCTACAAGACAGGCTCTTTCATCAGCTACCCGATTATCGTCGGCGGGCGAAGGGTCGGCGTCCTGAACATCACGGACAAAGCGGGCGGCGGCGTCTACGACGAGGTAGACCTCGGACTGCTCGACATGATTGCGCCGCAGATGGCGCTCGCGCTCGACCGCGCCGAGTGGCATCAGAAGGCGACGCAGTTTCAACTGCTCTCAATCACCGACCCGCTCACGGGGCTGCTCAATCGTCGTTACCTTGAAGAGCGTCTCTCCGAGGAGCTTGAGCGCTCCAAGCGCCACCGCTTTGCGATGAGCTTTTTGATGATAGACATCGACGACTTCAAGAACTACAACGACCGTAACGGCCATCAGGCCGGAGACCTCGCCCTTGAGATGACGGCTCAGTGTTTGAAGTCGGCCTTGCGCTCGACCGACGTGGCGGCGCGCTACGGCGGCGAGGAGTTCAGCATCCTCCTGCCGCAGACCAATCTTTCGGAGGCGCTCGTCATCGCCGACCGAATCCGTCGCCGCGTCGAGCGCACGCACTACCCGCACGGCAAGGCGCAGCCGCTCGGAGCCGTCACCGTCAGCATCGGCATCTCTTCCTTCGGCCCCGACCTCGACACGCCCGCCAGCATCATTCACGCCGCCGACCGCGCGCTTTATCTCGCCAAGAGTCGCGGCAAAAACTGCATCGACTCCTTCAACGCCAACACGCCCAACCCCCCCGCCGGCGATGCCAACCGAGAAACCAAATAAGAATCGGCCAAGCATCTTAGGGCGCGTCGCGGCGGAGGATTTCGTCGGGCGCGCAGAGGCGCTCCGGCAGCTCACGAGTCTCGCGCCGCACAGCGCGCAGGGGCGCGGCCTCCTGCTTCTGGCCTCGCCGATGTCGGGCGCATCAGAGCTTCTGCGCCAGGCTTTCGACCAGATTTTCCAGCAGCGCGCCGACGCTTTGCCCATCTACTTCGCCCTCTCGCGCAGCGACCGTACTACGATGGGCGCGGCTCGCCGCTTCCTCCACACCTTCCTTTTGCAACTCGTCGCCGAAAGGCGCAACGATGCCAAGCTCGTCACCGCGCCGCCCTCTTTGCAGGAACTTTTAGACCTCGTCGCGCCTTCGGATTACGAATGGGTCGAGCGCCTCATACGCGCCTACAGGAGCGCGCGCGAACAGGGCGACGAGCGCGCCTTCGTCCGCCTCTGTTTGAGCGCGCCGCAGCAGGCCGCCCGGCACGGTGCGCGCTCCGTCGTCATGCTCGACGACCTGCACCTCGCAGACACTCTCTCGGGTGAAGTGAAGCTCGGCGCGGAATTGGCGCGCACGGCCGCGCACTCGGACGCGCCCTTCGTGCTCTGCGGCCTCCGCCGTCGCCTGCTCGACATGGTGAACGAATCCGACGAGCGCTCGCCCTCCGACGGCATGTCGCTCATACACCTCGAAGATTTAAGCGACGTGCAGGCGCGCACGCTCGTCGAACGCCTCGCCTCCGGCCTCGGCGTTCCGCTCGGCGACGAGACGCGCGACCTCATCGCGCAGCAGTTCGCCGGAAGTCCCTTCTACATCACGGCGCTTTTGCGCGCGGCGAGAACCGGCGGCGTTTCGCTGACGAGCTTCCGCGAGTGCCAGCAGCTCTACGTGGACGAGCTGATGGGCGGGCGCATCAACCGCCGCTTCAACGCGCTTCTGGAAGAGATTGCGCCGGAGATTTCCACGCGACGCGCGCTCATCCGCGCGCTGCACGAATCGACGGCCAACGTCGGCGGCAAGTCGCCCGCCGAAGCATGGCGACGCCGGCTCAACCTCGCGGGCGAAGAGCTTCAGCGCGTCGTCGGCGCGCTGCACGTCTACGAACTGGCGAGCTTCAACGCGACGCTCGTCGAAGTCGGTCGCAGCCTCGTCTGGCGCGATTACCTCGAAGCCAGTTTTCGTCTGCACGTTTCGGCCGAGCCGCGCGCGATGGTCGTCGCCGAAACGCTCGTCTCTTCCTTGAAGCGCGCGCCGCAGACGATGGCGCGACACTACCGGCGCGAGGCCGCGCTCAAGCTGCGCGACCTGCTCGCACGCTTCAACTTCCAGCGCGTGCCCACGAGCCTTCTGCACAACGACCGCTTCGCGCGCATGTACAGGGGCGTCAGCTCCGACGAAATCGCTTCCGGCCTCGAAGCCGAGACCGACCTCGTGCGTCTGCCGCAGACAATTCACACGGCGAGCTGCGCTTCCTTTCAGCCGTCGATGCTCAGCATCTGCGACGAAGAGCGCTGCATGATCGCTCACGGCTTCGACGCCACGCCCTACACCGATTCGAGCGCCGTCATCTGGCTCGCCGTCGAGATAGAATCAAAACTCGAAGCCGGTCGTGCGCTCACCGAGACCTGGTGCGACCGCCTCTCTCAGCTCGCACACGCCTGCGGCTTCGAGCGCGTGCGCCTCTGGCTCGTCGCCCCCGAAGGCTTTTCACAGGAAGCCTCCGAGCTTTTGAACGAGCGCGAGGCGTTCAGCTCCAGCCGCCAGCAGCTTGAGCTTCTGACGGCGCGCCTCAGACCCGAAGAGGCGGCGCGCGTGCGCGACGAGGCACAGTCGGCCTTGAACGAGTTTGAGATGGTCATCCCGATGGGCGACGACACGGAGCTAATCGCCGCGCACACAGTCGAGCAGATAGCGCGCCGTCTGGAGTTTCACCCCGAGGCGATTAATCAGATAAAGACGGCGCTCGTCGAAGCCTGCATCAACGCCGCCGAACACAGCCTGAGCCCCGACCGAAAAATTTATCAGCGTTTTCGTCTGGAAAGTGATAAATTAGTAGTCACAGTATCAAGCAGGGGCATTGCAGTCACTCCCCCTACGCCCCCTGGTTACGAACTTTTAAACGGTAATGAAGCGAACGGCGGCACAAAAAACCGTCGTGGGTGGGGTCTGAAGCTGATTCGCACCTTGATGGACGAGGTGGAATTCGAGCGCGTCGATGACGGAACCCGCCTGCGCATGACCAAATATCTACGTAAGTAAGAAGGGACTTACTTAGATGATTAAATCTCTGACGGGCGCACCCGCCGCTCCGGCGCGGGGCGTGGGCGGCGTCGCCATCGTTTACGCCGACGATTACGTCAACAAGCTGAGCGGCGAGCGCATCGAGCGCGAATGCCGAAATCAGCTTGAAGCCGGATGCCGCGCCATCCTCATCAGCTTCCGAAACACGGAGCTGGTCAACAGCATCGGCATCTCGATTCTTTTAGGCGTCATCGACATCGCCGAGCAGGCGGGCGTCCGGCTCATCTTCGCAGGCGTCAACCCCCACACCTGCGAGCTTTTCGAGCTGCTTGGGCTCACCCGACACGTCGCACTCGCCGACAGCGAAGAAGATGCGCTCTCAACTCTGAACGAATTTAACGTCTCTGCCCCTCAACCTCCCGGACACTGAAGAAGTAAATCGTGAATCGTAAATCGTGAATAGTTAAAACCTGTTCTTCACTATTCACGATTTACGATTCACGATTGACGAATTTGTCACTCACGAGGGCTATGTCTGACAACCTGAGAAAAGTGCTTCACGCTTTCGGGGCGCTCGCCGATTTGGGTGAGGAGATGGCCGACACGCGCGACTTCGAGGAGATGGTGCGCTCGGCGCTGCACGTGGTCTTCGGCACGCTGGGAGTGAGGCGCGGGGGGGTGGCCGAGTTCAGGCGCAAGGCATCGCGTCTGGATTTCGTCGCCACGCGCGGCATGGGCAACACGCTTCTTTCCGGTCTGCCCCTCTCCGAAGGAGACGCCGAGACGCTGCGCTCAGAGAGGGCGGGCGGCATCTTTCTTTCTGCCTCTGCCTATACAGACGCCTCGCGCGCGTCCGGCTCGCCCCGTCTCGGAGACGAGCTGCGAACGATGCTGGCTCATCTCGGCGTCGAGTTGGTGACCCCGCTCGTCGTGCGCGGCGATTTGGTGGGCGCGCTCCTGCTCGGCGGCAAGGCGAGCGACAAGCCTTTCGACGAAGACGACCGCGAGGTGGTGCGTGCGCTGGCGCGTCACATCGGCATCGGCCTGCACAATCACCGTCTGCTCCGCGAGGTCGAGCGTCGCGCCGAAGAGAACCAGCGCCTCTACGACGATTTGCGCACCATCTACCGCGACACCGTGCGCGCCTTCGCCGCCGCCATCGACTGCAAAGACAAGTACACGCAGGGACACTCCGAGCGCGTCGGGAAGTATTGCGAGATTATCGCCGCCGAGATGGGCTGGAGTCCCGAGCAGGTGGAGGGCATCGCCGTCGCCGGATACCTGCACGACATCGGCAAGCTCGTCGTTGACCGCGACATCATCAACGCGCCCTACAAAATCGACGCCAAGAAATCTTCGGAGCTTAACCGCCACCCGGCAGCCGGCTACGAAATCCTCGCGCCCATCAACCACCCTTACGCCGACATCCCGCTCATGGCGCGCTATCATCACGAGCGCATCGACGGGCGCGGCTACCCCGAAGGCTTGAAGGGCGACGAGATTCCGCTCGGCGCGAGAATCGTCTCGCTCGCGGACTCCTTCGACGCCATGACGACCGACCGCCCCTACAAGCGTCGGCGCGCTATCGAAGAGGTCATCGAAGATTTCCGGCGCAACACCGGCAAGCAGTTCGACGCGCAGGTCGTCATCGCCTTCTGTCGCGCGCTCCTCAAAGAGATAAACGGCCAGACGCAGCCACGAAAAATCATCCGACTCCTCGGCAAAGACTACATCCAGCCCGAACAGGCCGCGCCCCTCATCTCCCAGCTCATCTCCGAGCTGGAAGCGGACGCCTGCGCCGTCAACGCCTGAAAAAGACAAAAGGGGGAAAGGGGAAAGGAGAAAGGGGAAAGGGAAAGCAGAGCGTGAAGGCCGCGCTCTGTCTTATCCTTTTCGCCCTTTTCCCTTTTCCCTTTCCCCTTTTGTTAGGGCTGAATCCGTAGTGTGTAGCTTGCCATCTCGATTTTGTCGTCGGGGCCGACGGGGAAGCGTTCGTCGCGGGGCGCTTCGCGTCCGTTGACGAGCGTGGGGTTGCGTCCTCTGGCGGTGAGAAAGTAGCGCCCGTCGGGCTCGCGCGTGATCATGGCGTGCAGACGGCTGACTTCGGGGTCGCCTTTGATGGGCAAATCGACGGAGACCGACTTCGAGCCGCGCCCGATGGTGATTTCCGGTTTCAGGATGGGCGCGACGTTCTGCCGGACGCCGCCCTTCCAGATTTCGATTGAGTAAAGCTCGGCGGGGCGAGCCGAAACTCTGGTGACTTCCGAGTCGGTCTGGTCTGCGTCGCCCGCGTCTGCTGCGCCGAGCAGGGCGCTCGCCGCCTCGGCTACTTCAGAGGGGCGTGCGGTGACGGTCGTGTGGCCGGATTCGGTCGCGTCCCAGACGGGCTGGACGCGAAACTCGCCCTTGTTGAGCGTGCCGTCAACCCTCAGTTCGACGGCGAAAGACTTGGTGGCGAGCTGCGTTGCGCCGCTCAGCTCTTTGGCGCGTTCCGAGAGCACGTAGAAGAGCCCCTGCTCGAGTCCGCGACGCTTTTCGCCCTGCCATTCCTTGTCGTCGTCGTTCGAGAGATAGACGATGTACTCGGGCGGAATGTAGGTGGGGCCACCGGGCGGCGTGAACATCTCGCGCTGCATGACGTGCTCGATTTCGCGCGCCACCTTGACGAGAAATTCCTCCCAGACGCGACGCGGCTGCGCGTGCTCGTCCACTTCGGCGAGAGGGTCGTCTACGGTCTCGCCGTCAATCCACTTGCGTATGGATTCAAGTAATCCCACTTTGATGTTACCTCTCTCCTTCGCGGCGGTGTCGGGATAGAATCTATTTCAGACAGATTCTATTTCAGACAGATTCTATTTCAGACGAAAATAATCGCGGTCAGCCCATCCCTGGTCGGCCTCGGCCGGGTCGAGCTTCGGGCGCTGACGCTCAAGCACTTCGACGAGAAACCAGTTGCCGTCCACGTCGAGGACGCGCACGCGCGCGCCTCTGTCCACCTCGCCAATCTTAGGGCTGTTGCGGTTGGGGCCGCTTCTCAGGTTGATGTCAGTCCGCGCCAGGTATTCGCGCTCAAGCGGATTGACGTTTGCCGTCGCGGCAGTCGTCGTTCTGGGTGCGGCGGGCGTCGCGTTGTTTCTCAGCCCGCGCACGTAATTATGGGTCGCCAGAAGCATCCCCGCAAAGAGCGCGATCAGGAGCAGCGCGACGAGCCAGCGACGCGCGCGTCCCGAAAGCTGAAAGCCGCGCGAGAGATTTCGTCCGTCCGACGGGTACGCGCCGGGCGGGACGTGCGGGAGCGGCGGGACGAGCTGTTCGGCCTGCCTGACGATGTGCGGCTCGGGCACATGCATTGCGGGCTGAGACGGCTGCGGCGGCGAGGGCGAAGCGACGGGCACGACGATGCGCGGATGCAGAGAAGAGGCGTTGACGCCGGGCACGGTCGCCGCCGGTCGAAGGGGAAGCTCGAAGGCGGGGGCGGCGGGCAGCGCCCCGTCAGCGCCTGAAGCTTTCAAGCCGGCGGGCGGCGGTTGAGACGAGCCGTCTGTATTGTTCGTCGAGTTTCGCGTCTGTCCGTTGGGCGGCGTAAGCAGCCGCGTGTGCGGCAGCAGCGCGTCGCGCAGCTCGTCGTGAAACTCGCGCACCGTCTGATAGCGTTCGGACTGATTGGTCTGCGTCGCGCGCCGGAGCACTCTCACCACGAAGGCCGCCCAGGGCTCTTCGGAGACGGGCGAGGGAAGCTCCGAAATCGGCTTCTGCGAAAAACGGCGCGGGGCTTCGCCCGTGAGCAGCATGTAAGCGGTCTTGGCGAGCGAGTAAACGTCTGCGGCGGGCGTCAACTGTTTCTTGCGCTCAAGCGCAGAGGGGTCGAGCGGGCCGGTGTGCGCGAGCGGGTGATGCTCGGGCGCGGCGTAGACATCCGTGCCGACGCGCGTGATAGCACCCTCGGCGGCCTCGATTTTGGCGACGCCGAAATCGGCAATCTTGACCGTCGAGTGGTCGGCTGTGAGCAGAAGGTTCGAGGGCTTCACGTCGCGGTGAATGACGCCGTGCTCGTGCGCGTGCTGGAGTCCGGCGGCGACCTGTTCGATGTAGTCGATGGCGCGCGCGAGCGGAAGCGGCTGGTGGCGGCAGAGCGCTTGCATGTCGCCGCCGGGCAGGTATTCGACGACGAGGTAGTGAAAGGTTCTGCCCGCGAGGTCGATGGCCGTGCCGTGTCCGAGGCGGCTGATGATGTTGGGGTGGCGGACGCGGTCGAGCGCCATCGCTTCGTTGCGAAAATTCTCGATGAGCGTGCGTTCGAGGTCTTCGTCGGGGACGCCCTGCAAGTGCGTGTTGAGGGCTTTGATGACGACGGTGCGCGGCTGTCCGTCCGAGGCGGCCACGTCGTCGGCGACGTAAACTTCGGCATAGCTGCCGCGACCGAGGCATTCCCGGACATCATAGCGGCCGTCGAGCCTGCATTGCTGAAGCTTGAGTTCACTCATTCGTTCGAGCTTTCAAAACCCCTTTCCTTTGCCCTCTACGTGCGCTTCCCCTGATTTGTTCGTCAGGGCTGCGGCGAAGTCGTCAAAGACGGCGCGGCGGCGTTGGCATCCGACGCCTGCGCCGGACTTGTCTCGGCTTGGATGACATCGTCGAGGGCGCGGGCTGCATTCTGCGCCGCCGCCGGGTCGTTGGCTCTCAGGGCGGCGGCGGCTGTCGCCAGACGCGTCTCGATTTTGAGCTGCCCGTATTCCGGCGTCATCTGCTCTTCCTGCATCCGCGCGATGGCGCGCTCGAAGGCGGGCATGGCCTCTTTCGGTTTGCCGGAGAGCAGCAGCGCGCGTCCGTAGAGGTATAGAAACTCTGCGTTGCGCGAGGTGAGAGGCTGGCCGCTCATCTCTTCGGACATGCGGCGGGCTTCGGCTGCGGGAGCGCGGTCAACTTCGCGCCGCCGCCGCTCGTATCCGGCGCTCGCCGACTCAAGCGGCGCGTCGGGCGAAGGCGATGGCGAGCCGTCGCCTTCGTAGGAGAGGTTCTGGCTCGGCTTATCGACGACGTAGCTGTGATAGAGCAATCCGCCGAGGAAGGCCGCCGCAGATGCGCCGACGAGCAGGAGCATGAAAGCGAGAATCCTGCCGAGGCTCGCGGCCTTCGAGCGCCGCGCGGGCTCGGGTGTCGGAGGCGCGGCGGCGGGACGCGCTTCGACGCTGCTGGCGACGGCGGCACGCGGCGCGTCAGCTTCGTAAGCGAAAGATGAATCACCGGCGACGGATGAGGCCGACTTACTTTGCTGCTGCGGAGGCTGCGGCTGTTGTCTGAGCGGCGGCGGAGGCGGCGCGGCGGTCTCAAGGTCGCCGAGCGTTTTCTGCAAGTGTGCGGGCGGAATGGGAATCTCCATCGAGATGGTCTTGGCCGTAGCCATCGAAGAGGGGCGCTCGGCAATCATCGTGCGCTCTTCGTCCCAATCGGATTCGGTGTCGTGTCCCGCGTCGCCGGACGCGCCCGCGTCCCTTCGCTCGCCGACGCGAATGACGACCGCCGTCAGGTTGTCTTCCGCGCCGCGCTCGAAGCAGCGACGTTTCATCTCCGCGCAGGCCGCGTCGAGTTGGGGCGTGCTGCTTAGGAGTTCGCGTATCTCTTCGTCGGGGATGTGGCGAGTGATGCCGTCGGAGCAGAGCAGGAAGAGAGTGCCGTCTTCCGCTTCCATCGTCTTCATATCGACTTCGACGCTCGCTTCCGCGCCGAGCGCGCGGCTAATCACGTTGCGGCTCGGATGATTCGCCGCCTGCTCGGGCGTCATCCTTCCGGCTCTGACTTCCTCTTCGACCACCGAATGGTCAGCCGTCTCACGATAGAGACGACCCTCGGGCGAGAGACGATAGAGACGCGAATCGCCGACGTGGCCGATGGTCGCGCGTCGCCCGTCGAGATGGAGGGCGACGATGGTGGTCGCCATCATGGAGAGCTTCGGATGCTCGCGCGACATCTGGTGGATGGAAGTGTTGGCGCGCTGAATGGCAATCTCCATCAGGTCTTCAACGTCGTCGCCGTCGAGGTGATGCCGGAAGGCTTCGTCGAGGACTTCGATGGCGGTCTGCGAGGCGACTTCGCCAGCCTCTGCGCCGCCCACTCCGTCGGCGACGGCGAAGATGCGCCGTCGCTCGTCCGCGAGAAAAGAGTCTTCGTTGAGCGGACGTTTCTCGCTGAGACCCCGGTCGGTCACGGATGCAATCGTGATTGGAACTTCCGTAGAGTGTTCGGTCATTCAACTGCCTCCGGCACTAGAATCTCTTCCTCTTCCGTCTCGCCGGCACGGCGCGTCGGGCGTCGCGCCTTCTGCGTGGCGGGCAGATTCTCGGCGTCGCGCGCGTTGCGATGCGAGAAGGCGAGCAGCATTCCGAGCATCGCGAAGCTTGTAATCAGGCTGAAGCCGCCATGACTGACGAAAGGCAGAGTGATGCCGGTCATGGGCAGGGCGCGCGTTGTGCCGCCGATGTTGACGAGCGCCTGAAAGCCTATAAAGGCCGAGAGCCCTGCGGCGCAGAGCTTCGTGAACATATCGCGCGACTCAAGCGACGTTCGCACGCCCGCGTTGACGAAGACGATGACGGCGAGGATGATGAGCGCGCCGCCCAGAAGCCCGAGTTCTTCGCCGATGGCCGCGTAAATATAGTCTGAATCGGCCACCGGAATCACTTCCGCAAAGCCGAGTCCGAGCCCTCGCCCGGTAGTTCCGCCGGCCGCGATGCCGAAGGTCGCCTGCGCGGGCTGAAACGCGATGCGGTCGAACCAGACATCGACGTTGACCGTGTGCTGCATGGCCGGGCTCGCCTCGGCCAGTTCCTTCATCCTCGGGTTATCGTCGAGCGCCTCCTGATAATCTTTCTTCCACCATTCCACGTCGGGCGAGGGCGGGTTGAAGCCGTCGAGCCAGAGATGAAAGCGCTGCTTGATGCGCGCCGGGAGCGCCGCCTGCACGGGCGAAGCCAGCGTCGGCAGAAGCGGGACTTTCTCCTGCACGTCTCTCGGCAGCGCGCCGACGACGAGGATGCCGACGGCCAGAACCATCGACCCGACGAAAAGCAGAAGCTGCGGCCAGCGACGCACGGCGACGAGGTAGAGCGTCGCATACGCGCCGCTGAAGACGAGCATCTGCCCGAAGTCTTTGAGCGCGAAGAATGGGATGAAGGGAATCAAGGCCATCAGAAGCAGAGGCAGCACGTCGCGCGCGCGGGGCATGCCCCAGTAGGTGCGCGAAAGCTCGCGGTAGTGCGCCGTCAGAATCCCTGCGAAGCCGAGCAGGAAGGGAATCTTCGAGGGCTCCCAGGGCGTCATGTTGCCGAGCGCCTTGCCTGCGCTCGACGTTGCCACTGCCGCCGAGAGCGGAATAATCGTGACGAGCACGATGAGGAAGCTATGACGCTGAAGCCAGTTGAGCGACTGGTCGCGCACGCAGAACCAGAAGGCGGCGGCCATCGCAAAGAAGGAGACCAGAGGAATCCACGTGTTGACTGAAGTCAAAGCCTGCCCGACCGTGAAGGTTGAGCGCCGACGCTCTTCGGGCGCGGGGACAGCCGCCTGCGGCGCGTCGGGGTTGAACCCCATCATCTTCTTCTTCTCGGCGTCGTAATACTGGTTGATGTAGCGCATCCGAAGCGTCTGCGTCTTGTCGGCTCGCGCCTCGGCCTTGTTTCTCGAACCGTATTCCGGGTCGCTGTAGAGCCTGTACTGTACGAGCATCCCGATGGAGAAGAGAAAGACGGCGGTTGTGAAGAGCGCCCAGTTGCCCGCGAACTTCATCCGGCGCGACAGCCAGAAGACCAGAAAAACTATCGGCACGTACAAAAGCAGGTCGCGCACGGCGACCACCACCGAAGGCTCGTAGCCTCTGAGCAGCGCCGCACGATAAACCGCCACGTAGCCCACTATCTCGAAGCCGACGATGAGCAGCAGTATCAGTAGATGAGATGATGCACGGTTCTTCATAAGAAAGAGTCTGAAGTCTGAAGTCTAAAGTCTGGAGTCTTCTGTTTTCTGACTTGAGACTCCAGACTTCAGACTCCAGACTTTTTTTACCTTCTTGCCGTTTGCTGCGGCGTCCTTCTCGCGCGCGGCTGATTTGGCCGCGCAGGTGTCGGGGGCTGGGCTTGTCCGGGCGTGGATTGCTGCTGCGGCTGCTGCTGCTGTCCGGCTGGCGGCGCGGGCTGCGGCGGCAGTCCGAGCAATCCGAGTTCACGAGCCTTGAGCACCAGCGCGGCGGCAATCGGGGCGGCCACCTTCGAGCCGTAGCCGCCGCCTTCGACGATGACGGCCATCGCCAACTGCGGACGTTCAAGCGGCGCGATGCAGAGAAACCAGCTATCGATTCTGTGTTCGGGAGAGATGACAAGCTGCTGGTATTCGCGTATGACGTTGCCGCGACGGTCGCGCTCAACCTTCTTGACCGTCTTCGGCTCGCCCGTCTTCGGGTCATACTCGGGCACTTCCTTCTCGGCTGTTCCGGTCTTGCCGCCGGTCAGAATCCCCGCGGCATGGACGGGGCCGAAGACGCCGCGCGCCGTGCCGGACTCGCCGCCCGTGACGAGTCCCATGATGCGGCGCATCTCGGCGGCGTGCTGCGGCGAGGTGGCCTGCGCGAAGGCCACCGGAGGCAGATTGTATTCAATCTTCGGCTTCATCAATTTGCCTTCGAGGTTGGCGACGGCTGAGGCCGACAAGGCCATCTCGAAGGGCGTCATCTGTCCGGCGTAGCCCTGCCCGTAGCCGATGAGCCCGAGGTCGAAAGCGCGCATCTTCGGATAGAGGACGACGGTCGCTTCGCGCGGGGCGAGCGCGCGTGCGATGGCCGGGCTGCTCGCGTTCCAGATGTCGGGCTGCCTGCGCCCGACCACAGCCTGCGCCGGTCGCTCGTAAGGCACGATGCCTAACAGACGCGCCGATTCGGCCATCCGCTCGGGGCCGAGCTTGACGGCCATCTGTGCGAAGAACTGGTTGCACGAAACTTCGTATGCCTTATCGACGCGGATGCGCCCGTGAACTTCGCTCGGCCCCTGGTCGTCGAAGATGGGCTTTGAGCCCGGCGAGGCGACGTAGCCGCTGCCGCTACACAGGAGTTCCTGATTCTGCAAACCGGCGTTGAAGGCCGCGACCATCGTGATGGTCTTGAAGGTCGAGCCGGGGATGTAGTAAGCGCCGAGCGCGCGGTTGACGAGCGGGTTGTCGCGCTTGTTGGCTTCGAGACGCATCCACGTCTCGGCGTCCTGCGCCTCCTTGATGCTGTAGGAGGGGTTGCTGTACATCGCCAGCACTTCGCCGGTCTGCGGATTGAGGATGACGACCGCGCCGTGCCTGCCCTTCAACTGCTCGACGACAGCCTTCTGCAATTCGCTGTCGATGGTCAAACGCACGTCGAGGTTGGCGGGCTGCTTGATGTCGCGCTCCATCACAACGTCGATGGCTTCGGGCGCAGCGCCGCTCTGAATGCCGAAGAGGGCGCGCTCAAGTCCGGCGTCGCCTCTGTCCGTGCCGAAAAGCTGCGCGAAGGCTTCGTCCAGAGGATAGTCGCGGACGATTTGACCGTTGGGCACGCGGCGATAAAGAGCGAGCGCGCGCTCAAGCGTGCCCGTGCGGTCGGTAATCCAGCCGCGCAGGGTAGATTCGGCGAGCCGACGGTTGCGCAGGTCTTTGTAGCTCAACTCCTGAAACCGCTCGTTCTTCTCTTCGGCGTAGCGCGCCCAGTAGACATGGAAGCCGAAGACCGCGAGCGCCAGTAGCACGAAGATGACGCGCAGCCCCTTCAAGCCTCGATTCGTCGAAGTCGCGCCGAGGCGCTGCCGCACCTCATCAGGCAAATCTCTCGAAGCCACGGCCGCCAGCGCCGAATGACGCCGCCTCATCCGCCTGACGAGCGAGATGCCCAGCAGCAACACGACCAGCGCGAAGCCCCCGACGTAAACCAGACTCATTATCGCGGGCTGTTTTTCCGGTATCCCTTGAAGAAGAAGTAACATAATTAGTAAATCGTGAATCGTAAATCGTGAATAGATAAGAGCGGGTAAATGGTGAATGGTAAATGGTGAATAGAGAAAAGCTGTCTTTCACTATTGACGATTTACGATTCACGATTTACGGCTTTTCTGAATCTGACTTCGATGTCGCCGAAGCTGACGACATCGCCGTCTTCTATCTGTCGCGCTTCGCCGTAGGCGATGCGGCGACCGTTGACGTATGTGCCGTTGGTCGAGCCGGTGTCGGCGACCAAAAGCGTGCCTTCGCGGTTCATCATCAGAGCCGCGTGAATCTTTGAGACGCTCGGATGGTTGAGCGCGAGGTCGTTGTCGGCGACGCGCCCGACGTTGACGCGACGCCCGCCCGGCTTGAAGAGAAGGACTGTCTCGCGCGTACCTCCGGGCAGCGTGACGCGCGCCGTCACCTGAACCTTCTCGTCCTTCGGCTGCCGCGGCGGAGGTTGCAGACCTTTGGGCGGCGCGGGCATCGGATTCTCGGCCAGGCGGCGCTCCTCGTCCTTCTGCTTCAAATCCTCCTCGAACTCTCCGAAGGTCGGGTCGACGGCGATGCCGGTCGTGAAAATATCGACCGCCGTTTCGACCTTGACGGGCGCGAGCGTGCGCATGCGCTGGTCGTTGATAAAGTCGATGGCGGCGGCGAGGACTTCGTGCTCAAGCTCTTTGATAAACTCGGTCGGAGCTTCCGAATGGGTGCCCCACTCCACTTTTATCTTCAGCAGGTGCGGCGCGATGCGGCTTCCGTCCTCTTCCGTCCGCGCGCGTTCCTCGATGAGCCGCTTCATGCGCTCGATGAGACGGGTGGTGGTAAAGCCGCTCTGCGCTTCGGGCTCGCGCCCGAGCTTACGGTCAACGACCGCACCCATGCCCTCTAAAACCCGATGCATCAGTCGCTCGACCAGCGCCTCGTCGCGTTTCTTCGGCGGCTCTTTTTTGTCCGTCTTCTCCATAAGAATTGATACGCCCTCAAAGCTGCGAAGGTTGATGCAAACAATTTGCGCGCCAAAGCGCTGCGCTGCTTCCCTTCGAGGGAAGGCCGGAGGAGAGAAAACTGAAATCTTTATTCGGCGCTGAGCTATTCTAGCCGAAACCGCACGCGCCTGAGAAGCCGGATTGCTCAAAGCCGTTTCTATAAACGACACGACCCGTCAGATTGCTGTAGCACGACCATACAGAAAAGCAAGTAGGAAGTATGAAGGCGGAAGGCGGAAAGAGAGCCATTCAAGCTTGAGCAGCAGGCTTTCCGCCTTCATCCTTCCGCCTTCCTGCTTGCTCTTTGCCGGTTGGCTTCGTAGAGGAGGACGGCGAGGGCGACGGCGACGTTGAGGCTTTCGACGGGTGGACGCATGGGAATTTTTATCTGGAAGTCTGCCTGAGAGGTCTCCGTCTCGTCGAGCCCTGCGGCCTCCGCGCCGAGGATGACGGCGCGCGGCTCAGTCCAGTCGAGGGCGGTGTGCTCGCGTCCGGCTCGCACGTCGGTTGCGACGGTCGGAATCGAACGCTCGGCGCACCAGTGCGCGGCTTCGCGCAGGCTCGCGCCCGTCCAGACGGGCAGGCGAAAGCTCGAGCCCATCGCTCCGCGCAGAGCTTTGGGAGAGAACAGGTCGGTCGAGCCTGTCGTCGAAATCACGCCGGTCGCGCCCGCCGCTTCCGCCACCCGGAGCATCGCCCCCGCGTTCGACGGGTTGCCGACGCCGTGCATGACGACCAGAAGAGGCGTCTCTCTCACGTTGCTTTCGAGGACTGAAGCCTCGGTCGGCGGGCGACGAGCGAGGGCGACGATGCCCTGCGGCGTCTTCGTATCGGAGAGAGAAGCGAAAACATCTTCATCGACCGCGACCGTGCGCCGCGCCCTCCGGCTCAATTCTTCGACGAGACGCGCCCCGCGCTCGTCGCTCAAGAGCCTCTCCGTGTAGAGCACATCCTCGATGCCGACCGGCGAGCGCGCAGCCTCTTCGCACAGCCGCACGCCCTCGACGAACATCAGCTCGCGCTCTCGTCCCTCGCGCGCCGCCCGCGCCAGCTTGAGCAGAGGATTGCTTCGGCTCTTGATACGCTCACTCCGCACTCTTCGATGCTCCCTCCGTCTCCGTTCCTCACGCCTCTGTTCTTTGTGTCTCCGCGCCTTCCGTCCGCTCCAATTCGATTTCAGCCCACACAGGCCAATGGTCGGAGACGCTCAGAGGCCGCGCCACTCCCCAGCGCACGACGCGCAGGCCGCGCACGAAAATCCAGTCGGCGTGCAAACGGTAGAGACCCGCGCGCCACGTCGGCGTGCCCGTCGGAATCGGCGACGTGTAGCCGTGCTCTTCGAGAAAGCGGCAAGTCGCCATGCGCGATTCCGGCGTCAGCGTGTTGAAATCTCCGAGTAGAACGACGGGCTCGCCCGCGTGCTCTTCGGCGCGTGCGAGGATGGCCGCGTGCTGCGCAAGCTGGCCTTCGACTTTGGCGTGCGGGTCGATGTGCGAGTTGAAGACGCGGACGCTGCCCGAGCCGAGCGCAAGCGTCGCAGCCAGCGCGAGGCGCGGCCTCCACGCGCACTCGAACCAGGGCAGCTCCACCCGCTCGACCTCCGACATCTGCGCGCGCCCGAGCAGCGCCACGCCCGTCTCGCCCTCTTCATTCATCCTCAAAGGCTCTTCAAAATCGAGCCACCATTGCTTCGACTTCGGCGGCTCGTCCTTCGGCTTCCGCATCGACGCGTGCGCATAATGCCAGCGCATCGCCCGCGCCAGCTCAAGCGCGACGTGACGACCGCCCGCGCGCACCGTCCCCCGGTCGGCCTCCTGCAAAGCGACGAGGTCGGCCGGCGGCATCAACTCGCCTTCAGTAAAGGCACGCGCCGCTCGCTCGACGTTGCCCGCGACGAGCGACGGGCGACGACCAGGGCGACGAATCCCGACGCGACGAAAGAGACTCCCCGTGATGAGAAAAGAGCCGACGGCGTAGCGTATGTTGAAGGTAGCGACGACGAGCCTGTCGGGCGCACGCGCGAGCCGCGCGCCGGGCGGCGCGAAGCTGCCCCGCTCGATTTCCGGCTCGGCGACTGCATCGCCCGACGCCTCCGCTCGCTCATTTAAACTCGAACGCATCTCGAACCTTTACGAAACTCCTACAGCCGACGCAGAATCTCCCTGAAGCATTCTTTTTATGAATCAACGCAGGAGGGAATTATAGATGAATAATCGCGTCATGGCCGTAGTTGACGACATGTTTTTCGCCGCCAAGATACGCGGCACGGCTGAGCAGTACGGCGTCCGTGTAGATTTCGCGCGCAGCGCAGATGCCATCTTCGAGACGGCGACCGAAGAGCCGCCCAGCCTTCTCATCATCGACCTCAACGCCCAACGCACAGACCCCTTCGCCCTCGCCGAACGCCTCAAGGCCGACGAGCGCCTGCGCTCCGTCCCCATCCTCGGCTTCTTCTCACACGTCCAGACCGAACTCCAAAACCGCGCCCTCGCCTCCGGCTTCGACCGAGTGCTACCGCGTTCGGCTTTCACAAAAAAACTTCCCGAGATATTGCAGGGCAAACTGGCGGGCGAGAATGCGTCACCGGATTAGCAATACCTCACCAAAGGAGGCTAATTCGATGGCAGTAGATGTTCACGTCGAGCAGGGGAGCGGCGGCGGTTTGATATGTCGAGACCCTCACTCGCCAAATTCAATCCTCGTACACGTCGCCCCCAATTCGGAATCTGTCGTCAGAGGAATCTTGCAGGCGGGACTCTGGGAAATAGCCAGTCTCAGCATCTTAGCCTTCCGTGATTTGGATGTAAGGCCGCTCTTCCCACCCAACTCACAGATGGCGCACGTTGCATCTGCCCTGCACCCTTACAGAGACTACAATCCTTCACGGCAAGTCATTTTGCCTGCCAACGTGCATCCCGACGTACATCGCTGGATGTCACTCAATGATTATCTGGCCGCTTGGAGTTGCGTCATAGTATTCTCTAGATGCTTGCCAAACACCGACCGGGGTCGCCTCTCACTCTGGTTGAGGTACATCTTACCGAGATGCACCAGAGTCGTCTGGAGTGATACAAGGTAGACGCTGGAAGGGAGAGAGTTGCTGCATCAACATGCGACAACGCTCTCCTTTCTTACGCATGCTTCAACCGACGGCGGCGGGCGCAATCACTTCATGGATGGCGCGCACTTCCTGTATGAGATGCTCGTACTGTTCGGGAGTGAGAGCCTGCGCGCCGTCGCAGAGCGCGCGTGCGGGCTGGTCGTGGACTTCGATGATGAGTCCGTCCGCGCCGACGGCGACGCCTGCGCGCGCGAGCGGTGTGACCATGTAGTTTTTGCCAGTGCCGTGCGAAGGATCGACGATGACGGGCAGGTGCGAGATGCGACGCACGGCCGGAAGCACGGCGAGGTCGAGCGTGTTGCGCGTGTGCTGCGTGAAGGTGCGAATGCCGCGCTCGCAGAGGATGACGTTGTAGTTGCCTTCGGACATCACGTACTCGGCGGCGAGCAGCCACTCGTCGAGCGTGGCGGAGAGTCCGCGTTTGAGAAGAACGGGGATGCGCGCCTGCCCCGCGCGTTTGAGTAGAGAGAAGTTCTGCATGTTGCGCGCGCCGATTTGGATGACATCCGCGTAGCGCTCGACCATGTCGAGGCCGTGCTCGTCCATCGCTTCGGTGACGATTTTCAATCCGTAGGTGTCGCGCACCTCGGCCAGAATCTTCAAGCCCTCTTCGCCGAGACCCTGAAAGGCATACGGCGAAGTGCGCGGCTTGAACGCCCCGCCGCGAAAGAAACGCGCGCCGCTGCGCCTGACGGTCTCGGCGACGGCCAAAGCCTGCGTCCTGCTCTCGATGGCGCACGGCCCCGCGATGATAGCCAACTCGTCGCCGCCGATAGTCGCGTCGCCGACCCGCACGATTGTTCGCTCTGGACGCAAATCGAGCGTGATGAGCTTGTAAGGCTTGCTCACGCGAATCGCTTCGGCCACGCCGGGCAGGGTCTCAAAATGCGT
Organism: Pyrinomonadaceae bacterium; assembly: GCA_036399175.1. GTDB lineage: Bacteria > Acidobacteriota > Blastocatellia > Pyrinomonadales > Pyrinomonadaceae > DASWNP01. The sequence continues at coordinate 152,682 of DASWNP010000040.1, forward strand.
CGGGTCGATAGCACCCTGATTACCCGTGACGCCGATGGCGGTGCGTTGCGCGCCCGGCAGCGCGTGCGCCCTGAACCCCAAATCCATGACGACGCGCACGACATTCTCGATGTCGCCCTCCGTCGCGTCGGACTTCATAACGATGAGCATTTCAACTCTCCAAAAAAACTCGTGAATCGTAAATCGTAAATCGTGAATAGTTAAAACCAGTTCTTTCTATTCACCATTGAGCATTCAACGTTCATCCGGTCTTTCTATTTACGATTTACGATTCACGATTTACCAGCATTTACATTCGTTCGGGAACGCTGATGCCGAGCGTCGAGAGCGCGGCGGTTAATTGGCGTCGGACGAGGTCGGCGATGATGACGAGGACGGCGCGGCGCGCAACGTCTTCTTCGCCGATAATCCTGTGTCGATGATAGAAGAGGTTGAAGGCGCGCGCCAGTTGGAACGCGTACTTGGCGAGATGCGACGGCTCGACCTGCGCGACCGACTGCGCGACGACTTCGTCGAGCCGCGCCGAGAGCATCACTATCGACCAAAGCTCGTCGCCGCCTTCACCTTCGAGCACACGCCCGACCTGCGTCGCGGCTGCTTCCTCCGAAGTCGAACTGACGAACGCGAAGGCGCGTTCGCGCGCCGACTCGTCCAGCTTGCGGAAGATGGAATTGGCGCGAACGGCGGCGTACTGGCAATAAGGGCCGGTCTCGCCCTCGAAGGAGAGCGCCTCTTTGAAGTCGAAGGCGATGACGGAGTTTCGCGTCCATTTCAGGAGGAAGTAGCGCAGCGCGCCGACGGCGATGGAGCGCGCCGTCTCAAGCTTTTCCGCGTCGGAGAGCGCGGCGTGCCTGGCTTCGACTTCCTTGAGCGCGCCCGCTTCGAGGCGATTGACGAGGTCGTCGGCTTTGACGCCGAGGCCGCGCCGCCCGCTCATCTCGACGAAGGGGCGCGCGCGGTCTTCGTCGCTCAGCTCCAGTCCAAGCTCTTCGCATGCGGCGGGCGAGAGCGCGACCATCTCGTAAGCCAGATGCACGCTCGCCTCTTCGCCGACTTCGGGCGCGACCGCCGCCACGCCCCGCCGAACTACCTCCTGCGTGTAAGACTGACGCGAGTCGATGACGTTATAGACCACCTCGCCGCCGCCGAAGTGCGGAGCAGCAGCGCCTTCATCTTCGATTGATTGTTCGGCGGTCGTCACCCAGACGGTGTGGCCGTCCGGGTAGGTGCGAAAGGGCTTGTACTTAAAGTCGATTTGGAGCTTGCCGAGTTTCCAGAGTTGATAGGCGATGTCTTTGCCGGTGTAAGTAATCGTGCCGTTCGAGCGGACGATAACCTTGTCGGCCTCGTGCTCGTCGGTGCTCGAATGCGTGTCCATCGGCATCACCCAGCAACCGGCGTTGCGCCCCTCCGGCTCGAAGCGAATCGCGCCAGTCTCCTTGAGCTGAGAGAAGGCGCGCTGCCACATGAAACGAAGAATCTCCGACTCGCGCGGCAGCACGTCATAGCGAATGCCGAGACGCCCCATCGTGTCGAGATGGCAGTTGACGATGCGCATGGCGACGTAATCGGCAAGCTCGGCGGTCGGGTTTCCGCCAGCTTCGATTTCATGCAGCGTCTGGCTTCTCAGTCGTAGCCGCTCCGGGTCTTCCTTCGCGTCCGCGTTGCCGTGCCGGTAAAAGAGGCCGACCTTCGTATACAAATCCCAGCAGAAATAGTCGAAGGGGCGTTCGGCGGGAAGGGAACGGTCGAGAGCGCGCACGTCTTCGAGCGTCATGTGCTCGATGTGCATGAAGCCGACGACGACATCGGCGACCTGTACGCCCGTGTTGTCGATGTAGTTCTCGACCTCGACGCGACGGCCGGCAGCGCGCATGACGCTGACGAAAGCGTCGCCGAGCACGGCGTTGCGGACGTGGCCGATGTGCGCCGCCTTGTTCGGATTGATGTTCGTATGCTCGACGATGACTTTCGGCGAAGACGCATCGGCGCGCGGCTGCTCGGCATCGGCGCTCGTCGAAGCAAAGCGAGCGAGCAGAGCCGACCGGTTGTAGAAAAGGTTGAGGTAACCTGCGCCCGCGACTTCGACGCGCGCGACCATCTCGTCGGCTTCGAGCGCGAGGCGCAGCTCTTCGGCGATGGCGCGCGGCTGGCGTTTCTCCCCCGTCGCCTGCTTGATGCGCTTCGCCAATTCAAAAGCGACGGGGAAAGCCAAATCGCCCAGCTCCGTGCGCGGGGGAACTTCGCCGCTCACTTGTTCAAGCTCGATGCCGAATTTCTCTTCAGCCGTCCTGCGCACGCGCTCGCGCAGACGCTCCTGCAATTCAATCAACTTCAAAAGTGAATGCGTCCTTCTACGCTGCCCGACCATGTTGGTCGATAAACGTTTTCATGCTCGGAAATTTTCCGGTACGACAAAAAAGGAGTATAGCGCAGCGCGTTTCAGTGTTGCCAACGCTCGCGGGCGCGTTTGCTTGACACTCATCGGGCGCGCTCTGTTACCATCGCTTTTTATTCGATGAAGACTGAAGCAGGACAAGCGATTTCGGATGAGCTGCGGGCGCGTCTCTGTGCGGCGCGGCGGGTCTTCGTGCTGACGGGCGCGGGCGTGTCGGCTGAAAGCGGCGTGCCGACGTTTCGCGGCGGCGGTGGCGCGGGCGTCTGGAAGGGAATGCCCTTCACAGTCATCTCGTCGGCGCAGATGCTGGAGCGCGATTTGCCGGAAGTCTGGCGGTGGTTCGACTACCGTCGCGGAGTTATCAAAGACTTGCAGCCCAACCCCGCGCACACGACGCTCGCGCGCTGGCAGGAACGCTTTCCCGATTTTACTTTGGCGACGCAGAACATCGACGGCCTTCACGCCGCCGCAGGCTCGCGCGACGTGCTTGAGCTTCACGGCCAAATCTGGCGCGCACGCTGCACGCGCTGCGACGCGCGGCTCGACCTCCGGCGCGAAAGCGACGAAGGCGAGCGTCCGCCCACCTGTCCGACGTGCGGCGAATGGATGCGTCCCGACGTGGTGCTCTTCGGAGAGATGCTTCCCGATGGCGTCTTCGAGCGCGCGGCTGAGCGAGCCGCCCGCGCGGAAATCTGTTTCGTCGTCGGCACTTCCGCGCTCGTCTATCCGGCGATGCGCCTGCCCGAAATCGCACGCGCCGTCGGCGCTTACATCGTCGAGATAAATCCCGAGCTGACGCCTCTCTCCGACTGGTGCGACGAGACCATACAAGGGCGCGCCGGAGAACTGCTACCACTGTTGGGTGATGGAGGTTAGGGGATAGGGGATGGTGAAAGCAAAAAGCTTCGGTCTTTTTCTTCCCCATCCCCCAACCTCTAGTCCCCATCCCCGCTTGACCAATGAGAATTCTCTACTTCGATTGTTTCGCCGGGGCGAGCGGCGACATGATTCTGGGCGCGCTGGTGGGCGCGGGGGTGGAGGAGCGTGCGCTGTTGGAGGGGTTGGCTTCGCTCAGCGTCGAGGGCTACGAGCTGAGCTTCGAGCAGGTTGAACGCTCCGGTATCGCCGCGACGCGTGCGCTCGTGCGGACGGGCGAAGAGCATCATCATCGACACCTGTCGGACATCAGGAGAATCATCGAGGACTCGCGTTTAAGCGGCGGCGTGAAGGAGCGCGCAGGCGAAATCTTCTTGCGGCTGGCCGAGGCCGAAGCGCGCGTGCATAACATGGCCGTAGAGCGCGTCCACTTCCACGAGGTCGGCGCGCTGGACGCGATTGTCGATGTGGTGGGCGCGTGCATCGGCTTCGAGCTACTGGGCGTGGAGCGTTTCAGTTGTTCGGCGCTGCACGTCGGGAGCGGGATGGTCGAGATGGCGCACGGGCGTTTTCCCGTCCCGCCGCCCGCCGTCGCGGAGCTGCTCAAGCGAGCGCCGATTTACTCGACCGGGATTGCGGGCGAGCTTGTGACGCCGACGGGCGCGGCGATTATCAGCACGGTCTGCGAAGAGTTCGGAAAGATGCCGCCGATGCGCGTCGAGCAGACGGGCTACGGCGCAGGGATGCGCGAGTACGAGCGTTTCCCGAACGTCCTGCGCGTGCTCGTCGGCGAGACGGAAGGCGCTGCGGAGTATGAAAAGCTGCTGATGGTTGAAACGAACCTTGACGACGCTTCGCCGCAGCTCGTCGGCTTCGTGATGGAACGCGCCTTCGAGTCCGGCGCGCTCGATTGTTATTTTACTCCGGTGCAGATGAAGAAGAATCGACCGGGCGTGCTGGTCTCGATTCTGTGCGAGCTGCGCCGGCGCGAAAAGATGTTCGAGCTGCTGTTTGCCGAGACGCCGACTCTCGGCGTGCGTTGTTATGAAGTCGAGCGCCGCGCGCTCGAACGTGAAATCGTCACTGTCGAGACCGTCTACGGGCGCATCGACGTGAAAGTGGCGCGCATGAACGGGCAGGTCAAAGGCTACACGCCCGAGTACGACCGATGCCGCGAGGCGGCGACGCGAGCGAACGTGCCCCTGCGCACGGTCGAAGAGGCGGCGCGCACAGCCTTCGCGCGCCTACTGGAAATGCAGGAAAGAAATTAACAGGGATGGACAGGACGGAAGAGAAATGATGAATGCGGAATGCGGAATGATGAATTACTAAAGACAAACTGCTTTCTGCTTTTCATTCCGCATTCATCATTCCGCATTCCGCATTTTGTTTAGAGAGAATGCTATGAAGGATGTCGATTTGGAGAAGGTGGCGCGCGGCGTGCGGCTGATACTGGAGGGCATCGGCGAGGATGCCGACCGCGCGGGCTTGCAGGAGACGCCGCGCCGCGTCGCGGAGATGTACGCGGAGCTGACCGCAGGGATGCGCGAAGACCCGCAGCAGCACGTTCAGCCCTTGCCCGGCGACCGTCATCACGAAATGGTCATCGTCAAAGACATCAACATCGCTTCGGTCTGCGAGCATCATCTTGCGCCCTTCGTGGGCAAGTGCCACATCGCCTACATCCCGAAGGACGGGCGCATCCTCGGTCTCTCGAAGCTCGCGCGCCTCGCCGAGACCTTCGCGCGCCGCCTGCAAGTACAGGAGCGACTGACCTCCGAAATAGCCGACACGCTCTATGACGGATTGAAGCCGGTCGGCGTGATGGTCGTCGTCGAAGCCGAGCACACCTGCATGACTCTGCGCGGCGTCAAAAAGCCCGGCTCGACCACCATCACCTCCGCCCTTCGCGGCGGCTTCCTCAACGACCCGCGCACACGCGCCGAAGCCATGTCGCTGATAAAAAGCTCGTGAATCGTAAATCGTAAATCGTAAATAGAAAAACCCGGTAAATCGTAAATCGTAAATGGTGAATAGATAAATCCTGTCTTTCACTATTTACGATTTACGATTTACTATTCACCAGCCATGACATCTTTCTACATCACGACGCCGATTTATTACGCCAACAGCATGCCGCACATAGGGCATCTCTATACGACGGCGGTGGCCGATTGCTTGACGCGCTACAAGCGGCAGCGCGGCTTCGAGACCTATTTTCTGACGGGCACGGACGAGCACGGCACGAACGTCGAGCGCGCGGCGGCTCGCGGCGGCCGCAGCCCGCGAGAGCACGTTGACTCAATCGTCGCCGGACTCAAGCAGATGTTCGCGGCCTTTCGTCTCGACGCGGAGCACGGCGGCTACGACATCTTCATGCGCACGACCGAGCCTTTTCATTACGAGGCCGTCGGCGAGTTCTGGCGGCGAGTGGCGCGTGCCCGGACGCCGAAGGGGCGCGAGTGTATCTACAAAGGTTTCTACGAGGGCTGGTTCTGCGCGGCCTGCGCCGAGTTCAAGACCGAAGAGCAGTACGTCAAGCCGGAGCGCGAGGGCGACGCGCCGCGCTGCCCCACTCACGAGACGCCGCTCGACCGCGTCTCCGAAGAGAGCTACTTCTTCCGTCTCTCCGATTACGACGAAGCGCTGCTTGAGCTTTACGAGTCGCGCCCTGATTTCGTCCGTCCCGAAGCGCGGCGCAACGAAGTCGTCAGCTTCGTCAAAAGCGGCCTGCAAGACCTCTCCGTCAGTCGTCTCAAGACTTCGGTCAGTTGGGCTATCCCCGTGCCTGACGACGAGCAGCACACCGTCTACATCTGGTTCGACGCGCTCACCAATTACATCACGGCGCTCGGCTGGGGCAACGACGAGCGCCGACGCTTTGAGCTGTTCGAGAAGCTCTGGCCGGGCTTGCATCTCATCGGCAAAGACATCCTTCGGCAGCACGCCATCTACTGGCCTGCCTTTCTCATGGCCGCCGGAATCGAGCAGCCCGCAGGCGTCGTCGCGCACGGCACATGGCTCGACCCCATCGGTCGGAAAATATCTAAGACCCTCGGCAACACTATCGACCCCTTCGTGCTGCGTCGCTATCTCGACCCCGACGCCGTTCGCTACTTCTGCCTGCGCGAGATGGCCTTCGGACAGGATTCGAAGATTGGCTACGAGTCCATCATCGACCGCAACAACAGCGACCTCGCAAGTGGCCTCGGCAATCTCGTCAGCCGCACGCTCACGATGATTGCTCGCTACTGCGACGGCCTCATCCCTCCGCCTGACATCGCCGAAGAGAAGCGTCTCTTAGCCAAGCGCGCGGGCGTCGAAGCCGATGCTCAGTCGCTCTCCACCGCGCTCGAACACGCCAGAAATCAGTTCGTCGCACACCTCGAAGAGCTAGCTTTTCATCGCGCGCTCGAAGTGGCCTGGAGCACAATCGCGCGCATCGATAAGCTCATCTCGGAGTCGAAGCCCTGGGAGCTTGCCAAAAAAGAGGAACAACACGAGACGCTGCAAGCCGTGCTCTACCGCGCCGCCGAATCGCTGCGCTGGCTCGCCGTCCTGCTCTATCCCACCATGCCTGAAGCCGCCGCGAGCATCTGGCGGCAACTCGGCCTCAAGGGCGATCCTGCCGCGATTGACCCGACACAACTCAACTGGGGAGGCTTACAAGCCGGAACGAAGACGGGCGAAATCACGCCGCTCTTCCCGCGTCTTGATAAAGCGAAAATCATGTCTGAAATCGACAAAGAGAAAGATAACCAAACTACGACCTCGACCGCCGCACACTCCGGCACACATGCGACTCAGGCCGCACAGCCCGGCGCGCCGACCGCCGCCGAAACGCAACCCGCGCCGCCCTCGCGCCACGCTACCGAAGGCGACCCCGCCGCCGCGACTCAAACCGCAGACGCCGCGGCTCCAACAGCCGCCGCGACCTCGACGGACGCCGCCGCGACGCCCGCTCAGCAGCCTTCTCAAACACCGACACCGCAGCCCGCGCCCACTGCCCCAACCGAAGGCGTTACGACGCTCATCGGCATCGAAGATTTCGCCAGAGTCGAGATGCGCGTCGGCGAGATTCTGACGGCAGAGCGCGTCCCCAAAGCCGACAAGCTTTTGCGCTTCACCATCGACCTCGGCGAGCCCACGCCCCGGCAGATTCTCGCAGGCATCGCGCAATACTACGACCCCGAAAAACTCGTCGGTCGCAAAGTCGCCGTCGTCTCCAACCTCCAGCCGCGCAAGCTTCGCGGCCTCGAATCTCAAGGCATGGTGCTCGCCGCCTCCGTCGGCGACGAAGGCCGCCCCGTCCTCGCCACGTTCACCGAAGACGTGCCGAACGGGGCGAGGCTGAAATAGGAACGGGGAAAGGGTAAGGGTTAAAGGGAATCAGGAATTTCCCTTTAACCTTTCCCCTTTAACCTTTCCCCATCTTTTTTATGTTTGTCGATTCACACGCGCACATTGACGGGGAAGCGTTCGACGCGGATCGCGACGAGGTGGTCGCGCGGGCGCGGGCGGCC